>JBIQHD010000010.1:56758-120509 GCA_044508835.1 Rubrivivax sp. | reverse complement strand
GGGCGCAGGGCCGCGTTGCCCGCTCGTTGTGTGCCACAGGCACACCGCCTCGCGGCCGCCTTGCCCTGGGGCCTGCCAGGCACCGGCGCGAGCCCTCCCGCAGCGTTAACAGGCCCTAGCGCCCGCCCACGCCATGGCCGACGCAGCACCCGCTCCGAGCTCCGACGCCGTGCTGCGGCGCCTGGAATGGACGGTCATCCGCCGCCTGGACGGCCTGCTGCAGGGCGACTACCGCACGCTGTTCCGCGGCGCCGGGCTCGACCTGGCGGACATCCGCGAGTACCAGCACCACGACGACGTGCGCCACATCGACTGGAACGTCACCGCGCGGCTGCAGAGCCCCTACGTGCGCCAGTTCACCGAGGACCGCGAGCTGACCGCCTGGTTCCTGCTCGACCTCTCGGGCAGCGTCGACTTCGGCTCGCAGCAGCGCAGCAAGCGCGAGGTGTCGGCCGAGTTCGTGACGGTGCTCGCGCGGCTGCTCACGCGCCACGGCAACCGCGTCGGCGCCCTGCTCTACGGCAGCGCGCTCGACCGGGTGCTGCCCGCGCGCGCCAGCCGCACGCACGTGCTGCACCTGCTGCAGGCGATGCGCGACTACCGCGCGCCGGCGGCCAGCGCGGAGACCCAGCTCGACGGCCTGCTGCGCGCGGCGCAGCAGATGATCCCGCGGCGCTCGATGGTCTTCGTCGTGTCCGACTTCATCAGCACCCCGGGCTGGCACGAGTCGCTGGCCCGCCTGTCGCAGCGCCACGAGGTGCTGGCGGTGCGCCTGTACGACCCGCTGGAGATGGCGCTGCCCGACCTGGGCCTCGTCACCATCCAGGACGCCGAGACCGGCGAGCAGCTCTTCGTCGACACGCACGACCCGGCCTTCCGCCGGCGCTTCGCGGCGATGGCGCAGCAGCGCGAGGACGAGCTGCACGCGGCGTTCGGCCGCGCCGGCGTCGACGCGCTCGAGCTCGCGACCGACGACGACCTCGCCGACGCCGTGCTGCGCTTCGCCGACATGCGCCGCCAGCGCACGCGGCTGGCCGGCGGCGGCCTGTCCCTCCTCCACCCCGACGCCACGGAGAAACGCAATGAGCTTCATGTGGCCTGACCTCCTGTGGCTGCTGCTGGCACTGCCCGTGCTGGTGGCCATGTACCTGTGGCTGCTCGCGCGGCGCAAGAAGAACACCGTGCGCTTCGCCAGCCTCGCGATGGTCAAGCAGGCCGTCGGCAAGGGCCCGGGCTGGCGGCGGCACGTGCCGCCGCTGCTGCTGCTGCTGGCGCTGGCGACGCTGCTGCTGGCCACTGCGCGGCCGTTGGCGGTGGTGAGCCTGCCGAGCCAGCAGGAGACCATCATCCTCGCCATGGACGTGTCGGGCAGCATGCGCGCCACCGACGTGCAGCCCAGCCGGCTGGTGGCCGCGCAGGAGGCGGCCAAGGCCTTCGTGAAGGACCTGCCGCGCAGCGTGCGCGTGGGCGTGGTGTCGTTCGCCGGCACCGCCGCCATCGTTCAGCCGCCCACGCACAACCGCGAGGACATCGCCGCATCCGTCGACCGCTTCCAGCTGCAGCGCGCCACCGCCATCGGCAGCGGCATCGTGCTGTCGCTGGCGGCGCTGCTGCCCGACGCCGGCATCGACCTTTCCGAGATCACCGGCGCGCGCAACATGCCGCTCGGCCCGGCCGACAAGCAGAAGCCCGAGTTCACGCCGGTGCCGCCGGGCTCCTACGGCTCGGGCGCCATCATCCTGCTCACCGACGGCCAGCGCACCACCGGCCCCGACCCGCTGGACGCGGCCAAGATGGCCGCCGACCGCGGCGTGAAGGTGTTCACCGTGGGCATCGGCACCAAGGAGGGCGAGACCATCGGCTTCGAGGGCTGGTCGATGCGCGTGCGGCTCGACGAGGAGACGCTCAAGAACATCGCCAGCGCCACCCGCGCCGAGTACTTCTACGCCGGCACCGCGGCCGACCTGAAGAAGGTCTACGAGGGGCTGTCCACGCGGCTCGTCGTCGAGCAGAAGGAGACCGAGATCAGCAGCCTGTTCGCCGCCGCGGCGGCGGTGCTGACGGTGCTGGCCGCCGGGCTGTCGGTGGCGTGGTTCGGGCGGGTGATGTAGCGCACGCCGGCGAAACCCGGCTCCGCTCGTCCTGAGGTATCGAAGGACCGGGCCGAGGCATCGAAGCCCCGCATCCCCTCGGAACAGCCCTTCGATACCTCAGGGCGAACGGACCCCGGGGCGTGTCAATCCACCAGCCGCCCCTGCCGCAGCCGCAGCACATGGTCGCAGCGCGCGGCCAGCCCCTCGTCGTGCGTCACCAGCACGAAGGCCGTGCGCTGGCGGTGCGCGAGGTCGAGCATCAGCGCGAACACGCCGTCGGCCGTCTCGCGGTCGAGGTTGCCCGTGGGCTCGTCGGCCAGCACGCAGGCCGGGCCGCCGACCAGCGCGCGGGCGATGGCCACGCGCTGGCGCTCGCCGCCCGAGAGCTGCGCCGGCCGGTGCCGCAGCCGTTCGGCCAGGCCCACCTGCGCCAGCACGGCGGCCGCCTGCTCGCGCGCGTCGACCACCGTGCGGCGGCGGATGCGCAGCGGCATCGCCACGTTGTCGAGCGCGGTGAACTCGGGCAGCAGGTGGTGGAACTGGTAGACGAAGCCGAGGTGCCGGTTGCGCCACTCGCCCTGCGCGCCCGGGCCCATGGCGGCAAAGTCGCGGCCCTGCAGCTGCACCGAGCCGCGCGTGGGCGCCTCCAGCCCGCCCAGCAGGTGCAGCAGCGTGCTCTTGCCCGAGCCCGAGGCGCCGACGACGGCCAGCGTCTCGCCCGCGCGCACGTCCAGGTCGATGCCCTGCAGCACGTGCACGTCGAGCCCGCCCTCGCGGAAGTGCTTGTGCAGCCCGCGCGCCTGCAGCACCGCGTCACTCATAGCGCAGCGCCTCCGCGGGCTGCACGCGGCTCGCGCGCCAGCTCGGGTAGAGCGTGGCGACGAAGGCCAGCAGCAGCGAGATCACCGCGATGGGCACGATGTCGCCGCGCTGCGGGTCGCTGGGCATCTGCGTGATGAGGTAGATGCTGCCCGGCAGGAAGCTCATGCCGAAGAGGCGCTCGATGGCCGGCACGATGACGTCGATGTTGAAGGCCACCAGCAGCCCGAGCGCCACGCCGCCCAGCGTGCCGATGATCCCGGACGCCGCGCCCTGCACCATGAAGATGCCCATGATGGAGCGCGGGCTCGCGCCCAGCGTGCGCAGGATGGCGATGTCGGCCTGCTTGTCGGTCACCGTCATCACCAGGGTGGACACGAGGTTGAACGCCGCCACCGCCACGATGAGCGTGAGGATGATGAACATCAGCCGCTTCTCCACCTGCACGGCGGCGAACCAGGTGCGGTTGGTGCGCGTCCAGTCGCGCACCTGCACGCCCGGGCCGAGCTCGACGGCCAGCTCGAAGGCCACCTGGCGCGCCTCCTGCAGGTCCTTCAGGCGCAGCTGCACGCCGGTCGGGCCTTCCACGCGGAACAGCCGGGCCGCGTCGTCCACGTGGATGAGCGCCAGGCCGCTGTCGTACTCGTAGTGGCCGGCGCTGAAGGTGCCCACCACGGTGAGCTGCTTGACGCGCGGCACCACGCCCGCGGGCGTCACCATGCCGCCGGCGACGGCGAGACTGATGCGGTCGCCCTCGCGCACGCCGAGGCTGCGCGCCAGCTCGATGCCGAGCACCACGCCCCATTCGCCCGGCACGAGCTTGACGAGGGTGCGGTCGTGGATCTGCGCGGCGAGGTCGGTCACCGTGGCCTCGTCGTCGGGCGAGATGCCGCGCACCACCACGCCGCGCATGTCGTCGCCGCGCGCGATGAGCGCCTGCGCGGCGATGAAGGGCGCGGCGCCGATCACCTCGGGGTGCTGCCGCGCCCTGGCGGCCGTGGCCCGCCAGTCGGGCAGCGCGGCGCCGCCGGCCTCGACCACCTCGATGTGCGAGACCACCGACAGCATGCGGTCGCGCACCTCCTTCTGGAAGCCGTTCATCACCGACAGCACGATGATGAGCGCCGCCACGCCGAGCCCGATGCCGAGCATCGACACGCCCGAGATGAAGGAGATGAAGCCGTTGCGCCGCCCCGTGCGGCCGGCCCGCGTGTAGCGCCAGCCGATCTGCAGTTCGTAGGGCCAGTTCATGGGGAGCGGATGCTACAGGAGCGCCCGCGCGTCACGGCGGCAGCAGCCACGGCACCAGCAGCACCGCGACCGCGCCGGTGGCCAGGTTCAGCGGCACGCCGACGCGCACGAAGTCCATGAAGCGGTAGCCGCCGGGGCCGGCCACCAGCAGGTTGACCGGCGAGGACACCGGCGTCATGAACGCGGCCGACGAGGCCAGCGCCACCGTCATCGCGAACGGGTACGGCGACGCGCCCAGCGTCTGCGCGATCGACAGCGCCACGGGTGCCATCAGCACCGCGGTGGCGGTGTTGGAGATGAACAGGCCCGCCAGCGAGGTGCAGGCGAACAGCGCCGCCAGCAGCAGGCGCGGCCCCGCCTCGCCGGCCAGCGCCACCAGGCCGCTCGCCGCGAGCTCGATGCCGCCGGTGCGCTGCAGCGCCAGCGAGAACGGCAGCATGCCGACGATGAGGACGAGGCTCGGCCAGTGGATCGCCCGGTAGGCGCTGCGCAGGTCCACGCAGCCGGCCAGCCCCAGCAGCAGGCAGCCGATCAGCGCCGCCTGCACGTTGGGCACGATGCCGCCGGCCATCAGCGCCACCACCAGCCCCAGCACCGCCAGGGCCTGCGGCGCGCGGTCGGCGGCCGGCGTGCTGTGGTCGAACTCCACCGGCAGCTGCACCACGCTCAGGTCGCGGCCCTCGGCCGCCAGCTCGTGGATGGCGCGCCACAGCCCCACCACCAGCAGCGTGTCGCCCACCTGCAGCGGCTCGCCGAGCGGCCCCTGCGCCAGCGGCGTGCGCCCGCGCCGCAGGCCGACCACGGTCAGCCCGGTGGACGAGCGCAGCCGCGCCTGGACGACCGTCCGGCCCACGAGGCGCGAGTGCGCCGGCACGATGACCTCGGCCATGCCGATCGCCTGCGACAGGTCGCCGAAGTAGCCGCCGGGCAGCGGGCGCGGCGCGAGGCCGAGCCGCCGCGCCACCTGCGCGAGGTCGGCGCCGGGGTCGAGGTCGATGACCAGCCGGTCGCCGCCGGCGAGCACGCTGGCGGCGCTCGGCGGCTCGAGCCGGCGCGAGAAGCGCCCCGCGCGCTCGATGGCGAGCACGTTCACGCCGGCGGAGGCGCGCAGGTCGAGGTCCTGCAGGCTGCGCCCGACGAGCGGCGAATCGTCGGCCACCCGCAGCCGGTGGGCGCGCCCGTCGAGCGCGTACTCGTCGATCCAGGTGGAAAGGCGCGGCCGTGCCGGCGCCTGCGCGCCAGGCGCGGCCCGGTCCAGCCCGCGCCGCGCCGCCAGCAGCCAGAGCACCGCCAGCGCCAGCACCGGCACGCCGAAGGGCGTGAAGGCGAAGAAGCCGAAGCCGGCATGGCCGTGGCGCACCAGCTCGCCCTGCACCACCAGGTTGGGCGGCGTGCCCACCAGCGTCATCATGCCGCTGACGAGCGCGGCCGCGCTCAGCGGCATCAGCAGCCGCTCGCGCGCGATGCCGGTGTTCGCGGCGATGCGCAGCACCACCGGGATGAACAGCGCCACCACGCCGGTGGAGCTCATCACCGAGCCGACGGTGGCGACGATGACCATCAGCAGCGCGACCAGCCGCGCCTCGTTCGCGCCGCCGCGCGCCACCAGCCAGTCGCCCAGGCGCTGCGCCACGCCGGTGCGCACCAGGCCCTCGCCGATGACGAAGAGCAGCGCGATGAGCACCACGCTCGGGTCGGCCAGGCCGGCGAGCGACTCCTGCAGGGTGACGACGCCGGTGAACGGCAGCGCCAGCATCATCAGCAGCGCGACCGCGTCGCTGCGCGGCCGCCCGAGCGCGAACATGGCCACGGCGCACGCCAGCAGCGCGAGCACCGCGGCCAGCTGCAGGCTCATCGCGGGGCCGGCCCCCCGCTCACGCCGGCTGGCCGAGCGACACGCCGAGCGCCCGGGCGGCGCCGAGCAGCGGATGGTCGAGCGGCACGGTGCGGTTCAGGCCCGCCACGTCGGCCAGCGGCACGCTGTCGCAGCGCTCGCCGCGCAGCACCACCATGCGGTCGAACTCGCCGCGCAGCGCCATGCGCGCCGCGTGGTGGCCGAAGCGGGTGGCCAGCACGCGGTCGAAGGCGGTGGGCGCGCCGCCGCGCTGCACGTGGCCCAGCAGCGTGGTGCGCACCTCGCTGCCGAGCAGCGGCTGCAGCTGCTCGCGCAGCACGTTGCCGATGCCGCCCAGGCGGATGGGGTCGGGGCTCTCGGGCATCACCGCCTGCACCGTCATCCGCCCGCCGCGCGGCAGCGCGCCCTCGGCCACGCAGACGATGGTGTAGCCCGGGTCGGCCTCGCGCGCGCGGCAGTGCGCGGCCACGGCCTGCAGGTCGTAGGGCAGCTCGGGCAGCAGGATCACGTCGGCCCCGCCGGCCAGGCCGGCCTCCAGCGCGATCCAGCCGGCGTAGCGGCCCATGGTCTCCACCACCATCACGCGGCCGTGGCTCTGCGCCGTGGTCTCCAGGCGCTCGATCGCCTCGGCCACCACCGACACCGCGCTGTCGAAGCCGAACGTGCGGTCGGTGTGCATCAGGTCGTTGTCGATGGTCTTGGGCACGCCGACGAAGCGGATGCCCAGGCGCGACAGCCCGTGCGCGCCGGCCATGGTGCCGTCGCCGCCGATGGCCACGATGGCGTCCAGGCCGTGGCGCCGCACGGTCTCGAGCACACGGTCGGTGACGTCGGCGCCGCCCGCGCCGGCATAGCGGAACGGGTCGGCCTTGTTGTGCGAGCCGAGGATGGTGCCGCCGCGCGCCACGATGCCGCGCACTGCGTGGGCGTCCAGCGGGCGCACGCGGTCCTCGATGAGGCCGAGGAAGCCGTGCTCGATGCCGCTGACGCGCACGCCCCCCTCGTTGACGAGGGCGCGCGTGACCACGCGGATGACGGCGTTCAGGCCGGGGCAGTCGCCCCCGCCGGTGAGGATGCCGATGTGCATGGCTGCGCTCCGGTGAAGATCAGCGTCTCAGTGCGCCTGGTCCCAGTTCGGCCCGACGCCCACCTCGGCCACCAGCGGCACCTTCAGCGTCGCCACCGCCGCCATGGCCGCGGGAATGGCCTGCCGGGCCCAGTCGAGCTCGGCCTCGGGCACCTCGAACACCAGCTCGTCATGCACCTGCATGACCATGCGCGTGGTCCGGCGCTCGTCGTCGAGCAGGCGCTGCACGGCGATCATCGCCAGCTTGATGAGGTCGGCGGCCGTGCCCTGCATGGGCGCGTTGATCGCCTGGCGCTCGGCCGCGGTGCGGCGCGGGCCGTTGCCGCCGTTGATCTCGGGCAGGTAGATGCGCCGCCCGAACAGCGTCTGGACGTAGCCGCGCGCCTTGGCCGAGGCGCGGGTCTCGTCCATGTAGCGCTTCACGCCGGGGTAGCGCGCGAAGTAGCGCTCGATGTAGGCCGCCGCCGCGTTGCGCTCGATGCCCAGGCTCGACGCCAGCCCGAACGCGCCCATGCCGTAGATGAGGCCGAAGTTGATGGTCTTGGCGTAGCGCCGCTGCTCGCTCGTCACCGCCTCGGGCGCGATGGCGAAGACCTCGGCCGCGGTGGCGCGGTGCACGTCCATGCCGTCGACGAAGGCCTTGAGCAGGTTCTCGTCGCCGCTGATGTCGGCCATGATGCGCAGCTCGATCTGCGAGTAGTCGGCCGAGAGGATCACGTGCCCCGGCGGCGCGATGAAGGCCTCGCGCACGCGCCGGCCCTCGGGCGTGCGGATGGGGATGTTCTGCAGGTTCGGGTCGTTGCTCGCCAGCCGCCCCGTCACCGCCACCGCCTGCGCGTAGTTGGTGTGCACGCGGCCGGTGTGCGGGTTGACCATCAGCGGCAGCTTGTCGGTGTAGGTGCCCTTGAGCTTGGCGAGACTGCGGTGCTCGAGGATGGCCGCCGGCAGCGGGTAGTCCTCGGCCAGCCTGGCCAGCACCTCCTCGTCGGTGGAGGGCGTGCCGCTCGCCGTCTTCTTGACCACCGGCATGGCGAGCTTGGTGAACAGCACCTCGCCGATCTGCTTGGGCGAGCCGAGGTTGAAGGGCTGGCCGGCCAGGTCGTAGGCCTTCTGCTCCAGCGCCACCATGCGCTCGGCGAGCTCGCGGCTCTGCAGCGCGAGGCATTCGCTGTCGATCAGCACGCCGGTGCGCTCGATGCGCTGCAGGATCAGCGACACCGGCATCTCGATGGATTCGTACACGTAGCGCAGGCCGGCGTCGGCCTCGACCATCGGCCACAGCGTGCGGTGCACGTGCAGCGTCATCTCGCTGTCCTCGCCCGAGTACTCGGTGGCGCGCGCGATGTCGACCTGGGCGAACGGGATCTGGTTCACGCCCTTGCCGCACACGTCCTCGTACGACAGGCCGCTGCGCCCGAGGTGGCGCCGGCCGAGGCTCTCCAGCCCGTGCGGCTTGTGGGCTTCCAGCACGTAGCTCTGCAGCAGCGTGTCGTGGCGGTAGCCGCGCACGGCGATGCCGGCGTTGGCCAGCACCTGGATGTCGTACTTGATGTGCTGGCCGAGCTTGGGCGCCTGCTCGTCCTCGAGCCAGGGCTTCAGCCGCGCCAGCACCTCGTCCACCGGCAGTTGCTCCGGCACGCCGGCGTAGTCGTGGCGCAGCGGCACGTAGGCGGCCACGCCCGGCTCCACGCTGAAGGAGATGCCCACGACCTGCGCGCGCATCGCGTCGAGCGAATCGGTCTCGGTGTCGAGCGCGACGAGCGGCGCGGCGCGCAGCGTCGCGATCCAGGCGTCGAGCGTGGGCAGGTCGAGGATGGGGTCGTAGCGGCGCTCGGCCAGCGGCGCCGCGGCGGCCTCCGACTCGACGAACAGGTCGCCGATGGGCGCAGCCGCCGCGCCGCCGTTCCCCGCCTCGAGCTCCTTCTTCATCGTCTTGAAGCCGTAGCGGTCGTAGAACGCGAGCAGGCCCTCGCGGTCGATCTCGCGCAGCGCCAGCGACTCGAACGCCGGCCAGTCGGCCACGTGGCCCGACAGGTCGCAGTCGCACACCACGGTGACGAGGCGGCGGCCCTGCGGCAGCCAGTCGAGGGCGCGGCGCAGGTTCTCGCCGGCCACGCCCTTCATGGTGGGCGCGGCCGCCATCACGCCTTCGAGCGAGCCGTGCTCGGCGATCCACTTGGCCGCGGTCTTGGGGCCGACCTTGTCGACGCCCGGCACGTTGTCCACCGCGTCGCCGATCAGGGCGAGGTAGTCGACGATGCGCTCCGGCGGCACGCCGAACTTGGCGGTGACGCCGGCCACGTCCAGCGACTCCATGCTCATGGTGTTGATGAGCGTGACCTGCGGCGTGACGAGCTGCGCCAGGTCCTTGTCGCCGGTGGAGATGACGACCCGGTGCCCGCGCTTCGCCGCCGCGCAGGCGAGCGTGCCGATGGCGTCGTCGGCCTCGATGCCGGGCACTTCCAGCACCGGCCAGCCGAGCAGCTTCACCACCTCGTGGATGGGCTCGATCTGCCGGGCCAGGTCTTCCGGCATCGGCGGGCGGTGGCCCTTGTACTCGGCGTACCAGTCGTCGCGGAACGTCCTGCCCTTGGCGTCGAACACGCAGGCCGCGTGCTCGCTCGGGAACTGCTCGCGCAGGCGCTTCATCATCGCCACCATGCCGTGCACGGCGCCGGTCGGGAAGCCGTCGGGCGCGCGCAGGTCGGGCAGCGCGTGGTAGGCGCGGTAGAGGTAGCTGGAGCCGTCGACCAGCAGCAGCGTGCCGGGCGCGGCGGGGGTGGTTTCGCTCATCGGCGGATTGTGGCGGAAGCGCCCGCCGCCTCGCCGCTGCCTGCCGGCCGGCTGCTAGAGTCCGCAGCTTGCCTTCCTGCCTGCGATGACCGACGTACCCGAACCGCAAGCACCGTCTTCCCAGTCGCTGTCCGCGCTGGAGCCGCTCAAGACCCCCGCCTTCCGCCTGCTCTGGACGGCAGGCCTCCTCTCGAACACCTGCCTCTGGCTGAACGACGTGGCGGCCGCCTGGCTGATGACCACGCTCACCACCTCGCCGGTGATCGTGGCCCTCGTCTCCAGCGCCGCCACGCTGCCGATGTTCCTGCTCGGGCTGCCGAGCGGCGCCATCGCCGACATCCTCGACCGCAAGCGCTACCTGCTGGCCACGCAGGTGTGGGTGGGCTCGGTCGCCATCCTCACCGCGCTGGCGGTGGGCAGCGGCGTCATCACCGCGCCGCTGCTGCTGGTGCTCACCTTCGCCAACGGCGCGGGCCTGGCGATGCGCATGCCGGTGATGGCCGCCATCGTGCCCACGCTGGTCGAGCGGCCGCAGCTGCCGGCGGCGCTGGCGCTCAACGGCGTGGCGATGAACGCCTCGCGCATCATCGGGCCCACGCTCGCCGGCGTGATCATCGCCGCCGCCGGCAGCACCTACGTCTACATCCTCAACGCGGTGCTCGCCACCATCGTGGGCGTGCTGGTGCTGCGCTGGAAGCACGAGCCCCAGGCCACCAGCGCCCTGCCCGGCGAGCGCTTCCTCGGCGCCATCCGGGTGGGCGTGCAGTACGTGCGCCAGTCGCAGCGCATGCGCGTGGTGCTGCTGCGGGTGATGCTGTTCTTCGTGCAGTCGAGCGCGCTGATGGCGCTGCTGCCGCTGCTGGCGCGGCGCATGCACGGCGAGAGCGCCGGCGCGTTCTCGACGCTGCTGGCCGCCATGGGCGCCGGCGCCATCGTCGCCGCGCTCACGATGCCGCGCCTGCGCCAGCGCTACTCGCCCGACCGGATGATGCGCCGCGGCACGCTGATCCATGCCGCCGCCTCGGCCACCGTGGCCTTCGCGCCCAACCTCTGGGTGGCCGCGCCGGCGATGTTCTTCGCCGGCACCGCATGGATGGCGGTGGCGAACTCGCTGTCCATCTCGGCGCAGATGGCGCTGCCCGACTGGGTGCGCGCGCGCGGCATGTCGATCTTCCAGATGTCGCTGATGGGCAGCAGCGCGCTCGGCGCCGCGCTGTGGGGGCAAGTCGCCGGCTTCACGGGCGTGCAGGCGGGCGTCATCGCCGGCTCCTGCGCCGGCGTGCTGGCGATGCTGCTGCTGCGCCGCGTGACGCTGTCGGATGCGCCGGTCGACGACCTGACGCCGCAGCGCACCTGGACGCCGCCGGTCTCCGCCGTGCCGGTGAACGCCGACGCCGGGCCGGTGCTCGTGACCATCGAGTACTTCGTCGACCCCGCGCGCGTGGACGACTTCAAGGCCGTGATGGCGGACAGCCGGCGCACCCGGCTGCAGCACGGCGCGCTGGCCTGGGAGCTGTTCCGCGACTCGGCCGACCCGAAGCGCTGGATCGAGTACTTCATCGACGACAGCTGGGTCGAGCACCTGCGCCGCTTCGACCGCGTGACCGCGGGCGACGTGGCGCTGCGCGCGCGCCGGCTCGCGTTCCACGTCGGCGACAAGCCGCCGGTGGTCTCGCGCTTCATCGCCGAACCGCTGCGCCGCGCCCCGTAGCGCGGCCGCCCGCCGCCCTGCGAAGGGCATGCCGCCCCCCTAGAATGGCCGCATGAAATCCGCCCTCGCGCTCGTTCTCGCCTGCTGCGGCACCGTGTCCTGGGCGCAGACGGCCGCGCCGCAGCCCGACGCGCCCGCGCGCGGCGGCGAGCCGCAGGTGGCGCGCACCGTCGTCGAGGACGGCGGCACGCGCATCGAGGAGCTGCGCGTGCGCGGCCAGCTGCGCAGCGTCACCGTCACGCCCAAGGGCGGCACGGTGCGCAGCTACGAGATCCTGACCGGCGACGGCTCGCACGAGACCTCCGACAACGTCAGCGGCACGCGCGGGGCAACAGGTAAGCGCGTGTGGAACGTCCTGTCCTTCTGACATGGCCGTCTTCACCGAGGTCTCGCACGACGAAGCGTCGGCCCTGATCCGCACGCTCGGCATCGGCGAGCTGACCGCGCTGGAAGGCATCGCCGGCGGCATCGAGAACACCAACTACTTCGCCGACACCACCGCCGGCCGCTACGTGCTCACGCTGTTCGAGCGCCTGTCGGCCGCGCAGCTGCCGTTCTACCTGCACCTGATGAAGCACCTGGCGGTGCGCGGCATCCCCGTGCCCGAGCCGCAGGCCGATGCCTCGGGCGAGATCCTGCACGCGCTCAAGGGCAAGCCGGCCGCGGTGGTGAACCGCCTGCGCGGCCACCACCACCTCGCGCCCGACGCCGCGCACTGCGCGAGCGTGGGCGACATGCTGGCGCGCATGCACCTGGCCGGGCTCGACTACGGCCTGCACCAGCCCAACCTGCGCGGCCTGGCCTGGTGGGGCGAGACGGTGCCGGTCGTCGCGCCGCACCTCACGCCCGACCAGCGCACGCTGATCGAGTCCGAGCTCGCCTACCAGCAGCATGCCGCGGCCTCGGCCACCTTCGCGGAACTGCCGCGCGGGCCGATCCACGCCGACCTGTTCCGCGACAACGTGATGTTCGAGGGCGAGCGGCTCACCGGCTTCTTCGACTTCTATTTCGCCGGCGTCGACCACCTGCTGTTCGACGTCGCCGTGTGCCTGAACGACTGGTGCATCGACCTCGGCACGGGCCGCCTCGTCGAGCCGCGCGCCGTGGCCTTCGTCGCGGCCTACCACGCCGTGCGCCCGCTCGCCGGCGCCGAGCTGCGCTCGCTGCCGGCGATGCTTCGCGCCGCGGCGCTGCGCTTCTGGGTCTCGCGCCTGTGGGACTTCCACCTGCCGCGCGACGCCGCGGTGCTCGCGGCCCACGACCCCACCCACTTCGAGCGCGTGCTGCGCTGCCGCCGGGACACGCCCTGGCATTTCACCCCATGAAGCTGAACGTCGTTCCCGCGCTCCAGGGCGCGGCGTGGGTACGCAGCGGCTTTCGGGCGTTCTTCAAGCGGCCGATGGCGTACAGCCTGCTGTTCCTCGCCTACTTCTTCGGCCTGCAGTTCTTCGGGCTGCTGCTGCGCGGCTTCGCCGAGCTGCTGAGCGCCACCATCCCGCTGGCCTCGCTCGCGTTCATGATCGTCACCCGGCACGCGGTGGAGAACCGCCGCCTCGCGCCGGGGGCGCTCGCCGCGCCGCTGCGCCCGCCCGGGCGCAGCGGGCAGATCGCGCTCGGCCTGGTCTACGCCGCGGCGCTGCTGCTGGTGTTCTGGGTGACCGACCGCATCGGCCGCGAGGCCTTCGACGCCGTGGCCGAGGCCTTCAGCGCGCCCGACGTGACGCCGGAGAGCGTGCGCCCGGCACTCAGCGACCCGGCGCTGCGCTGGGCCCTGTTCCTGTTCGCCACGCTCACGGCGGTGATCGCGGTGCCGTTCTGGCATGCGCCCGCCCTGGTCCACTGGGGGCGGCAGGCATGGACGCGGGCGCTGTTCTTCAGCACCGTGGCCTGCTGGCGCAACCGGGCCGCGTTCACCGTCTACGCCCTCACCTGGTTCGGCGTGATCGTGGCGTTCAACCTCGCGACCGGCGTGCTCTTCTCGATCTTCGGGATGCCGGCCTTCGCGGCCGCGGTCGCCATCCCCGCCGGCATCCTGTTCGCCATCGCGTTCTACGCCTCGCTGTACTTCACCTACGCCGACTGCTTCATCGAAGGCACGGACGGCGGCCCCGACATCCTGGAGCTCCGGTCGACATGAGCACTTCCACGCCCCGCATCGCCGTCGTCACCGGCGCCGGCAGCGGCATCGGCCGCGCCGCCGCGCTCGCCCTGCTGGCCGACGGCTGGCACGTGGTGCTCGCCGGCCGGCGCGCCGAGGCGCTGCAGCGCAGCGTGGACGCGGCCGGCGACGCCGCGCCGCGCGCGCTGGCCGTGCCGACCGACGTGGCCGACGCGCAGGCGGTGAAGGCGCTGTTCGACGCCGTGGCGCGCACGCACGGCCGCCTCGACCTGCTGTTCAACAACGCCGGGTCGGGCACGCCGCCGGTGCCGCTGGAGGCGCTGAGCCTGGCGCAGTGGCAGGCGGTGGTCGACGTCAACCTGACCGGCGCCTTCCTGTGCACGCAGCAGGCCTTCCGCCTGATGAAGGCGCAGGCGCCGCGCGGCGGGCGCATCATCAACAACGGCTCGATCTCGGCGCATGCGCCGCGCCCCTTCAGCGCGCCCTACACCGCCACCAAGCACGCCATCACGGGCCTGACCAAGGCCACCTCGCTCGACGGCCGCGCCCACGACATCGCCTGCGGCCAGATCGACATCGGCAACGCCGCCACCGAGATGACCGAGCGCATGGCCGCCGGCATCCTGCAGGCCAACGGCCAGATGGCCGTGGAGCCGCGCATGGACGTGCGCCACGTGGCCGACGCGGTGGTGCAGATGGCGAACCTGCCGCTCGCGGCCAACGTGCAGTTCATGACCATCATGGCCACGAACATGCCGTACGTCGGCCGCGGCTGAACACGCCCCGCTCGTCGTTTGTATCTACTTGCTGCGCCGGCGAAACACTGGCGGGCGACCGTGCAGCTTTGCACGTCGCACGCGTGCGCAATGCCGCCGCGCCTCGCCCCACGCGGCAACCCCACGCCTAGACTGCCGGCCGGCAGCCGAGGGGGCTGCAACCCTGGGGAGACAAAACGTGCATACGACGTTGAAGACGCGCCGCGCCCTGCTCGCGGGATGGGCCGGCCTGCTTTCGCTGTGGCTGGCCGCCGCCGCACCGGCCCGGGCCGCCGCCCCCGACCTGGTGATCGGCCAGGTGGCGCCGATCACCGGCGTGATTGCCGGCACCGGCAACGAGTACGTGGCGGGCGCGGCCGCCTGCTTCGCGCAGGTCAACGCCAAGGGCGGCATCAACGGACGCAGGATCCGCGTGGTGCTGCGCGACGACAGCTACAAGCCGGCGGCCACGGTGGAACACACGAAGGAAATCCTCGCGAAGGAGAACCCGATCGCGCTGTTCGGCTTCGTCGGCACGGCCAACATCGCGGCGCTGCAGAAGAACAAGGTGCTGTCGGACGCGAAGATCGCGCTGCTGGCGCCCTACACCGGCGCGCAGGAGCTGCGCGACCCGTTCGATCCGCAGCTGTTCCACATCCGCGCCAGCTACGGCGACGAGACGGCGAGCATGGTGGAGCACCTGCACACCATCGGCCTGCGCCGCTTCGCGGTGTTCCACCAGAACGACGGCTTCGGCAAGAACGGCCTGGACGGCGCGGCCTCGGCCATGCGCAAGCTCGGCCTCGAGCCCGCGGCGGTCGGCCACTACGAACGCACCGAGCCCGAAGCGGTGGACGATGCGGTGGCGCGCATCGTCGCCGGCAAGCCCGATGCGGTGATCATGGTCTCGGTCAACCGTGCGAGCGCCGCCTTCATCAGGAAGCTGCGCGCCGCGGGCAGCAGCGCGCGCCTGTTCAGCATCTCGGTCGTGAACTTCAAGGAGCTGCTGAAGAACGCCGGCGAGGACATGGCGCGCGGCGTCGGCATCGCGCAGGTGATGCCGTATCCGTACACGCCATCGTCGCCCATCGCGCGCGAGTTCCTTGCCGCGATGAAGCAGCATCAGCCGCAGGCGACCGTCTCCTACGCGAGCATCGAGGGCTTCATCGCCGCCAAGGTGCTGGTCGAGGCGATCCGCCGCACCGGCGCCGAACCGACGCGCGAGCGCGTGCTGGCCGCGCTGGAGACGCTGCGCGATTTCGACGTCGGCGGCTTTCGCACCACCTTCAGCCGCGACGACCATGTCGGCTCCGGCTTCGTCGACGTGACGGTGATCGGGCGAGACGGGCGGCTGCTGCGCTGAGCCGCGCGCAACGCCTCGCGCCGTTCCAGGCGAACACCGCGGACCCGGCTTCGCCGGTCCACGGATGTTGCGCCCTCAATAAGGAACGGCGTCAGCCGCTCCGAGGGTGAGTCGTCAAGCGCCGACGACCTTGCCGTCCTTGCGGCGCACGACGAGGGTCGACGAGCGGCCGGGCTGGCCGGCGCTCGGCCAGTCGTCGCCGGGGTGCTGGATGTTGACGAAGAAGGTCTTCAGGTCCGGCGTGTAGGCCAGGCCCGTGATCTCGCAGCCGTCCGGGCCGACGAGGAAGCGGCTGGAGCGCTTCGTCGCCTGGTCCACGAAGTACATCGCGTTGTTGCCGAAGACGTTGGTCGTGCTCGATCCGGTGCCGGCGTCGGTCTGCACCCACAGGCGACCCTGCGGGTCCACGCGGATGCCGTCGGGGCTGGAGAACTCGTCGCCGACGATGTCGCCCCTCTGGTTCTCGGCCCCGAGCTTGCGCGAGCCCGCGAGCAGGAAGAGATCCCAGGTGAACTCGGTGGCCGTGACGTCGTTGCCCTTCTCCGTCCACTCGATGATGTGGCCGTGCGGGTTGCTCGCCCGCGGGTTGGCTTCGTTCGTCACGCTGCGGCTGCCGTTGTTCGTCAGCGTGCAGTAGATCTTGCCGTCGGGACCCACGGTGATCCATTCGGGCCGGTCCATCTGCGTGGCGCCGGCCACGCGGGCGGCGGCCTGGCAGTTGATCACCACGTCGGCCTGCGACAGGAAGTCGATGCTCTTGGGCGTGTCGGTCGTGCGGTCGCTGCGCCCCGGGTCGGTGGCGCCCGCCTGCAGGCCGTTCTTGCCCAGGCTCAGCTCGAGCCAGCGGCCCTGGCCGTCGGCATCGAACCGGGCCGCGTACAGCGTGCCCTCGTCCAGCAGCGCCAGGTTGGCGGCGCGGTCGTTCGCGTTGTACGCGCCGTTCGGCACGAACTTGTAGATGGCGCCCGGCGTGGTGTCGTCGCCCATGTAGAAGGCGAGGCGGTTGTTGCCGTCGAGCTTGTAGGCCGTGTTCTCGTGCGAGAAGCGGCCCATCGCCGTGCGCTTGACCGGGCGCGCCAGCGCCGCGAGTTCGCCGAGCGGGTCGATCTCGACCACCCAGCCGTAGCCGCGCGGGTCGCGGGCGGTGTCGAAGTAGTTGCTGGTGGTCTCTTCGCAGGTGAGGTAGGTGCCCCAGGGCGTGTCGCCGCTCGAGCAGTTGTTCAGCGTGCCGACGACGATGCCGTCCGCTTCGCCGACCTGCCCCTTCGCCGGGCCGCTCACCGCGTACTCGGTGTTGCCGGTGTAGCGCCTGGCGTACCTGGAGCCGGGGACGACTTCCCAGGCGCCGGTCGTCTCGTTCAGCGCCACCTCCACCACCGCGACGCCGACGTTCGACAGGCGGGCGGTGGCCTTGTCGGCCTCGCTGCGCCCGGCGAGGTCGAGCATGAAGTCGTCGGTGTTCTCGTGGTTGATGGCGAGCACGCCGCGCTTGTTCGGGTCCTGGCCGGGGATGGCGAAGAACTGCATGCCGTCGTGCTGGCCGCCGCCGACCTTCTCCAGGTCGGCCAGCGACAGCGCCGCGCCCGCATAGGCCACGCTGCCCACGAGCGCGTCGCCGGCGCTGTAGAGCACCTCGGCGGCATAGCCCTCGGGCACGTGCACCGCGGGGCCGACCGCCGCGTCGATGCGGCCGAAATCCACGTCGTAGCTCTCGGCCGGCGGGGCGGCGGGATCGTCGCCACCGCCGCCGCAGGCGGACAGCGCGCCGGCGCCGAACACGGCGGCGAGCGTGGCGCCGAAGCTGCCGCGCAGCAGCGCGCGGCGCTTCATCGGCGTCCTGCCCAGAACGTCTTCCAGCATCTGCCCCGGCACGTGCGTGATTTCGGTCTCGCCGCGCGCGGCGGCGTCGTCGGCACGGAGCTTGTCGGTCATGTACGACATCAGGTTCCCTTCGAATGAGTCGGATTGATTGCCTCGACGCATCCTAGGAACGGGCCGTGTCAGTCCCGTGTCGCGACCGCGAAAGAACGATGACGGGCCGGCGACGGCCCCGCGTCTCAGCCTCTCACTCCACCGGCGTGAGCTTGGCCACGCTCAGCGCCAGCCACTTGGTGCCGTGGCGGCCGAAGTTCACCTGCGCGCGCGCATCGCTGCCGGCGCCTTCGAGCGTGAGCACCACGCCCTCGCCGAACTTGTTGTGGAACACGCTCTGGCCGGTGCGCAGGCCGTGGCCCGCGGCCCTGGCTTGCGCCGCGGCGAACGAGGGCGGCACCGCCGCCGGCGCCGCTTCCACGCGGCCCGCGCCGACGATGGAGTTCAGCCCCGCGCCGCGCGACCATGCCGACTGGTACTCGCGCGCGAAGCCCGAGCCGAAGCCCTGGTTGCGCGGCGTGATCCACTTCAGCGCGCCCTCGGGCAGCTCCTCGAAGAAGCGGCTCTTGATGTGGTAGCGCGTCTGGCCGTGCAGCATGCGCGTCTGGCTGAAGCTGAGATACAGCCGCTTGCGCGCGCGCGTGATGGCGACATACATCAGCCGCCGCTCCTCTTCCAGGCCGTCCGCGTCGGACAGGCTGTTCTCGTGCGGGAACAGGCCTTCCTCCAGCCCGGTGATGAACACCGCGTCGAACTCCAGGCCCTTGGCGGAATGCACCGTCATGAGCTGGATCGCGTCCTGCCCGGCCTGGGCCTGGTTGTCGCCCGCCTCCAGCGAGGCGTGCGTGAGGAAGGCGGCGAGCGGCGACATGATCTCGCCGGTCTCGGCATCGGGCGCGGCCGCGGCCTGCTCGTCCACCGGCAGCGCCACCGCCTCCTTGCCGAAGCCTTCCTGCGTGACAAAGGCCTCGGCGGCGTTCACCAGCTCTTCCAGGTTCTCGAGCCGGTCCTTGCCTTCGCGGTCGGTCTTGTAGAAGTCGACGAGGCCCGAGGCGTCGAGCACGTGCTCGATGATCTCGCGCAGCGTGAGGCCGCGCGTGGCCTCGCGCATGCGGTCGACCCTCGCGACGAAGGCCTGCAGGTTGGCGCCGCTCTTGCCTGCCACCGCGCCCACGCTCTGGCACAGGCTGCGCCCGCTCGCGCGCGCGGCGTCCTGCAGCAGCTCGATGCTGCGCGCGCCGATGCCGCGCGCGGGGAAGTTCACCACGCGCAGGAAGCTGGTGTCGTCGTTCGGGTTCTCGATCAGCCGCAGGTAGGACAGCGCATGCTTCACCTCGGCGCGCTCGAAGAAGCGCAGGCCGCCGTACACCTTGTACGGGATGCCGGCGTTGAAGAGCGCGCTCTCCAGCACGCGGCTCTGTGCGTTGCTGCGGTACAGCAGCGCGATGTCGCTGCGCGCCGTGCCGTCGCGGTGCAGCTGCCGCGCCTCCTCCACGAACCACTGCGCCTCGGCGAAGTCGCTCGTCGCCTCGAACACGCGCACCGGCTCGCCCGGCCCGGCCTCGGTGACGAGGTTCTTGCCCAGGCGCCGCGTGTTGCGCGAGATGAGCTGGTTGGCCGCGTCGAGGATGTTGCCGAAGGAGCGGTAGTTGCGTTCCAGCTTGATGACGCGCTCGACGCGGAACTCGCGCTGGAAGTCGGCCATGTTGCCGACCTGCGCGCCGCGGAAGGCGTAGATGCTCTGGTCGTCGTCGCCCACCGCGAACACCGCGGCCTGCGGCCCGGCGAACATCTTCAGCCAGGCGTACTGCAGGCGGTTGGTGTCCTGGAACTCGTCGACGAGGATGTGGCGGAAGCGCCGCTGGTAGTGCTCGCGCAGCGGCGCGTTGTCGCGCATGAGCTCGTAGGTGCGCAGCAGCAGCTCGGCGAAGTCGACCACGCCCTCGCGCTGGCACTGCGCCTCGTAGGCCTCGTAGACCTGCACCATCACGCGCGTGTTCTCGTCGCGCTGCTCCACGTCCTTCGGCCGCAGCCCTTCCTCCTTGCGCGCGGCGATGAACCAGGCCACCTGCTTGGGCGGGAAGCGCTCCTCGTCGAGCTTCATCGCCTTGACGACGCGCTTGACGGCCGAGAGCTGGTCGGCCGAATCGAGGATCTGGAAGCCCTGCGGCAGCGCGGCGAGCTTCCAGTGCGCGCGCAGGAAGCGGTTGCACAGGCCGTGGAAGGTGCCGATCCACATGCCGCGCACCGGCACCGGCAGCATGGCGCCGAGCCGCGTGAGCATCTCCTTCGCGGCCTTGTTGGTGAAGGTGACGGCCATCACGCCGCCGGGCGAGAGCTGGCCGGTCTGGATGAGCCAGGCGATGCGCGTCGTCAGCACCCGCGTCTTGCCCGAGCCGGCCCCGGCCAGGATGAGCGCCGGGCGCGGCTCGAGCGTCACCGCGGCGAGCTGCTCCGGATTCAGGTTGGCCAGCAGGCCGCTGGCCGGCTGCGGTGCGACGGACGGGGAAAACTCGGGTTCCGGACTCATCGGGGCATTCTAGGGAGCGCCCCTTTCGCGCACCGCGGCCCGGCCCCCTCGCCCGCCGCCCTTCCGGCGCGTCAGAGCTTGTACTCGAGCGAGACGGAAAGGCTGCGCGGCGCGCCGTAGATCGCGCCGTACTGCACCGTGCGCAGGTACTTCTTGTCGAACATGTTGCGCACGTTCAGCCGCACGGTGGCCTTGTCGGTCAGCTCGTAGGCGGCGAAGCCGTCGGCCAGCACGTAGGCGTCCTGCTTCGCGCCGCCGGTCTTGTTCACGTCCGACTGCCAGCGCGCCGCGACGCCCAGCCGCAGCTGGGGCAGCATCGGCACGCGCGTGTCGGCGCGCACGTTCAGCGTGCGGCGCGGCACCCATTCGTAGATGTCGTTGCCGTCCGGGCCGGTGAGCTTGAGCTGCGTGTAGCCGACGGTCAGGTTCGTGGCCGCGCCGATGCGGCCGGTGGCCTCGACCTCGAAGCCGCGCGACTTCACGTCCTTCGGCTCGTACCAGTTGCTCTGGGCGACGGGATCGAAGCCCGCGATGGTCGCCAGCCCCCGCTGTTCGGCGCCGAAGACCGCGAAGGTGGTCAGCAGCTTGCGCTCCAGCCATTCGGCCTTGACGCCGACCTCGGCGTTGACGCCCTTCATCGGCTGGAGGAAGGCGCCGTTGACGTCGCGCTGGTCCTGGGCCTGGAAGATGTCGGAGTACGACGCATAGGCGATCACGTCCGGCGTGATGTCGTAGGTGATGCCGACGTAGGGGCTGACCTTGTCGGTCTTCTCGTTGTCGAGGTTGGTGCCGCCGCCGTAGATCGAGGTGCCGTCGCGCTTCAGGTTGATGGCGTTGATGCCGGCGATGCCCTTCAGGCGGTCGGTCAGCGACAGCCGCGTCGCGGCGTACAGCCGCGTGATCTGCTGGTGGCCGTCGGCGCCGACGGAGGTCGCGCCCCACGGGGGTTCCGCGACGACGTTGCCGGGGTACGGGAACGCCGGCATCGGGATCGCGGAGTAGCCGGTGGCGTCGTAGGAGAGCGAATAGGTCTTCTGCTTCGAGTGGCTCAGGCCGACGATGGCCTCGTGCTCGCGGCCGAAGGCGCTGAAGCGGCCGCTGAGGTTGCCGTCGAGGATGTCGCTGCCCGCATCGCCATCGCCGCGGTACGCCCAGCCGAGCAGGCCGGTGTTGTCCGGGTTCAGCGAGCCGGTGGACGTGTAGGCGTAGAACAGCTTCGTGTTCTCCTTGCCGCGGCGGTGGTTGTAGGTGATCTTCGCGTCCCAGTCGTCGGAGAGCGCGTGCGTGTACTCCACGAAGGCGTCGTACGAGCGGGTGTTCCAGCGCGTCCAGTCCTGCGAGGTCGAGGACGAGCTGGGGAAGGTGGCCAGCGAGCCGTCGGGGTAGTTCAGGATCAGCTGCCCCCACATCGGCGAGCGCTGCCTCGCGTCCTGGTAGGTGAAGCCGAAGGTCAGCACGCCCTTGTCGCCGATCTGGCCATCGATCACGCCGTAGAGCGTGCTGCGCTGGTCGTGCAGCGCGCGCAGGTGCGAATCCTTGTCCTCGTGCGCGACGACCAGCCGGCCAGCCCAGGCGCCGTCGGCGGTGAGCACCTTGTTGTAGTCGAGCGCGGCGCGCTTCATCGAGTGGGAGCCGAGGGACAGCACCGCTTCGCCGCCGTCCTTGTTGGTCGGGCGCTTGCGCACGTAGTTGATCGTGCCCGAGGCATTGCCCACGCCGGTCAGCAGGCCGTTGGCGCCGCGGATCAGCTCGATGCGCTCGAACAGGTAGCTGTCCTGCTGGCCGGTGGCGATGCCCCAGTCGTTGGTCATGCCCAGGCCGTCGATCTGCGTGAGCATGACGTCGAAGCCGCGCGCGGTGTAGGTGGTGCGGCTGGTCTCCCACTCGTCGACGTTGATGCCGGTGCCGAAGCGCAGCGCATCGTTGCTGCCGGTGGCGGCGAAGTCGCGCAGCGTCTCCTTCTCGATCGTGCTGATGGACTGCGGCGTGTCCTTGATCTCCATCGGCAGGTTGGTCGCGCCCTTGGACACGCGGTTCTCGCGCTTGGCGGTGACGACGATCTTGCCGAGCATGGACTCCTGCGCCTGCGCGTCGGTCTGCGCGGGCGCCGGCGCTTGCGTCTGCGCATGGGCCTGCCCGAGCGCGGCGAGCGCGGCGGCGGCCACCATCGACAGGCGGAACTTCACTTTCATGGGTTGTTTCTCCAGGTCGGCAAAAGGAAGGCGCCGGCGATCCGGGCTCGGTGCGGGGAGCGCAGGCAGGGGCGGTTTCGTTGGCGCGTCGGCGTTCGCCGGGGCGCCCTCGGGCACGGTCGGCGATCGGTGTTTGAAATTGTAATGCGAATGATTCCTATTATTCGAGTTTTCGCCATGACCTCGGCGATGCGCGGGCCGCGGGCGCCGCGCCGACAATCACGCCTCCACGGGCACTGCCGGGAGCCGGATTGAATCGTCCGCATCGTCTGGCGCCGCATCTGGCGCTGGTGGCCGCCGCCGTGCTGGCGCCGGCCTGCCTCGCCGCGCCCACCTGCCCGGCCGGCGTGCCGACCGAGCTCGTCGAGCGCGTGATGCCGGCCGACTGCGAGGCCTGCTGGCGCGAGGCGGCGCCGGCGCCCGGGCCCGGCGCCGTGGTGCTCGACTGGATCGCGCCCGCCGGCGGCGACGCGCCGATGGCGGCGGTGGCCCAGGCCGATGCGCTGACGCGCGCCGCGCCCGCCGCCGGCGCCACGGCCGTGCGCCGCTCGCCGCTGCCCCATCGCCGCCGCGCGGCCCTCGAAGTGAACAGCGGCCCGCCCCTGAACGGCTACATCGGGCTGCGCCTGAGCATCTTCAGGCGCGCGGCGCTGCCGCCGGACGCGCAGGCCTTTCTCGCGCTCGTCGAGCGCGTGCCGGCCGGCAGCGAAGGCTCGCCCGTCGCGCGGCAGGTGGTGCACGGCGTGGCCGGCCCGGTCTCGCTCGCGGGCCTGGCCACGCGCCGCGAGCTGATCCACTGGTTCGCGATGGCCTTGCCCGAAACCGCCCGGCCCGAGCGGCTGGCCGCCGCGGGCTGGCTGCAGACGGCGCAGGGCGAGGTGATCGCCGCGGCGCAATCGGACGATGCGGACTGCGCGCCCGCGCAAGCCCCCAGGCCGCGGCCGGACAAGCCCCGCCGGTAGAATTCGCCACCGGGCCCAAATTTTGGCGTCCGGTTTTTTTGTCCGGCCCGCCCGTCGCTGGCGGCTTTCTCGGACGAACCGGCTCTCCAAGTCAAGCGCTCGCAGCCTTCGGCCGCACACTGCGTTCAACGTGTGGCCCCGTGCCGCGCGCCGCGTTCACCCGCTCGCGCGAGCCCTTCGCACAAGGAGCGAGAACCATGGAAATCTTCGACTACGACAACATCCTGCTGCTGCCGCGCAAGTGCCGCGTGGAAAGCCGCAGCGAGTGCGATCCCTCGGTCGAGTTCGGCGGCCGCAGGTTCAAGCTGCCGGTGGTGCCGGCCAACATGAAGACGGTGGTGGACGAGCCCATCACCGAGTGGCTGGCCGCCAACGGCTTCTTCTACGTGATGCACCGCTTCGACCTCGACAGCGTGGCCTACGCGAAGCGCATGCGCGACAAGGGCCTGTTCGTGTCGATCAGCTCGGGCGTGAAGCCGGCCGACTTCGAGGTCGTCGACCGCCTCGCCGCCGAGGGCGTGGGGGCCGACTACGTCACCATCGACGTCGCCCACGGCCATGCCGAGAGCGTGCGCAAGACCATCGAGCACATCAAGGACAAGCTGCCCGAGGCCTTCGTCATCGCCGGCAACGTGGGCACGCCCGAGGCGGTGATCGACCTCGAGACCTGGGGCGCCGACGCCACCAAGGTGGGCATCGGCCCGGGCAAGGTGTGCATCACCAAGCTCAAGACCGGCTTCGGCACGGGCGGCTGGCAGCTCAGCGCGCTCAAGTGGTGCGCGCGCGTGGCGACCAAGCCCATCATTGCCGACGGCGGCATCCGCGACCACGGCGACATCGCCAAGAGCGTGCGCTTCGGCGCCAGCATGGTGATGATCGGCTCGCTGTTCGCGGGCCACGAGGAGTCGCCCGGCCGGACGGTGGAAGTGGACGGCACGCTGTTCAAGGAGTACTACGGCAGCGCCTCCGACTTCAACAAGGGCGAGTACAAGCACGTGGAGGGCAAGCGCATCCTCGAGCCCATCAAGGGGCGGCTGGCCGACACGCTGCGGGAAATGCGCGAAGACCTGCAGAGCTCGATCAGCTACGCCGGCGGCACCCGGCTCGCCGACATCCGCAAGGTCAACTACGTGGTGCTCGGCGGCGACAACGCGAGCGCCGACCTGCTGATGTAGCGACCCGGCGCCACGCGGGACCGCCCCGGCCTAGATGCGGATCAGTGCGAGCCCGGTCGCCGCATCGATCTCGCGCCGCAGGTGCCTGGGCGAATCGACGAGCAGCACCTCGAGCGTGGGCCGCACGATGGCCGACAGCAGGTGGCCGCCCATCGCGCGGCCGTCGCGCCGTCCCACGACGACGTGGAGATGCAGCTTCGGGCGCCCATCCTGCAGCGCCACGTCGCCGAGCAGGGCGAGCACTTCCACCTGCTCGTCGAGCTCGATGCGCTCGTACGCCTTCTTCTCCCAGTCGAAATAGCCGAGCGTCACCCGGCTGAACGCGCCGATCGCCGTGATCCGGCTCGCATCGAGCTTGCTGTCGTTGGCGAATGTCTCCAGCGCCGAGACCACTTCGTCGCCCGTTTCCATCACGACGGCGAACGTGCGCTCGGGCGCCTCGTTGATCAGCTTGCTGCGCATCGCGGTTCCTTTCTTTCGTCACGGCGGGCCGGCGGCCGCTGCCGGGTGGCCGCCGGATCCAGCAAGCCTCATGCCCCTCGCGGACGGGCCCCTCGATCTGGTGCACCATGCGGCCTCCACGAGCCCGACCCGGAGACCCGCATGCCGCCGAACGCTTCACCCGATTCCCTCGACCTCGAACACGCCGGCGCCGGCCCCCTGGTGGCGGCGCTCGCGGCGCGCCAGGTGAGCTCGCTCGAACTGTGCGACGCGGCGATCGCCCGCATCGAGCGCCTCGACCGCGAGATCAACGCCGTCGTGGTGCGCGACTTCGACCGCGCCCGCGAGCAGGCGCGCGCGGCCGACGCGGCGCTCGCGCGCGGCGAGCGCCGGCCGCTGCTGGGCCTGCCGATGACGGTGAAGGAGTCGTACGACATCGCCGGCCTGCCCACCACCTGGGGCTTCGCGCAGTTCGCCGGCATCCGCGCCGAGGCCGACGCGCTCGCGGTGACGCGGCTGAAGGACGCCGGCGCTGTCATCCTCGGCAAGACCAACGTGCCGCCGGCGCTGGGCGACTGGCAGTCGGTGAACCCGGTCTACGGCCGCACCGTCAACCCGCTGGACCCGTCGCGCTCGCCCGGCGGCTCCTCGGGCGGCGGCGCGGCGGCGCTCGCGTCCTTCATGGTGCCGCTCGAGCTGGGCTCCGACATCGGCGGCTCGATCCGCATCCCGGCGCACTTCTGCGGCGTGTTCGGCCACAAGCCGAGCCTGGGCCTGCTGCCCGCGCGCGGGCACCGGCTGCCCGGCCCGCCGGTGGCGCCGTCGACGCTCGCGGTGATCGGGCCGCTGGCGCGCAGCGCGGCCGACCTCTCGCTCGCCTTCGACGTGCTCGCCGGCCCCGACGAGGCCGACGCGGCCGCCTACCGGCTGGCCCTGCGCCCGCCGCGCGCCGAACGGCTCGCCGATGCACGGCTGCTGGTGATCGACGAGCACCCGAGCGCCGCCACCAGCCGCGACACGCGCGACGCGGTCGAGCGCCTGGCCGCCGACCTGGCCGGCGCCGGCGCCCGCGTCGCCCGGTCGAGCGGGCTGCTGCCCGACCTGGCCGAGGCGCACGGCGTCTACGTCAAGATGCTGCTGACCGAGATCACCCGCCGCGCGCCCTCGCCCGGGCCCACGATCTCGGCGCACGAATGGCTGGCGCTGCTCGACCGCCGCGTGCAGCTGCGCCTGCAATGGGCCGCGCTGTTCCGCAGCTTCGACGCGGTGATCGCGCCGGTGTTCGGCACCACCGCCTTCCCCCACGACGACACCGAGACGTGGCGCGACCGCCGGCTGGTGATCGACGGCATTGAGACGCCCTACGGCGACCAGCTCGCCTGGCCCGGCGTCGCCACCCTGCCCGGCCTGCCGGCGACGGTGGTGCCGGTGGGCCGCGGCGGCGACGGCCTGCCGATCGGCGTGCAGGTCATCGGCCCCGCGCTGGAAGACCGCACGCCGCTCGCGCTGGCGGCGGCGATCGAGGCCCTGCGCCGGTAGTTGCGGCCGGGGCAGCTCACTAAAATTCGCGTTTCCCCCTCACGCACCGACGGGGCGCCGCGTGCGCCCCGCTTGCCATCGCCATGACCGAGCTCGCCAAATCCTTCGAACCCGCCGCCATCGAGGCCCACTGGGCGCCGCTGTGGGAGAAGAGCGGCGTCTACGAGCCCACGCTCGACGCGCAGCGGCCCTCGTTCTCGATCCAGCTGCCGCCGCCCAACGTGACGGGCACGCTGCACATGGGCCACGCGTTCAACCAGACCATCATGGACTCGTTGACGCGCTACCACCGCATGAAGGGCCACAACACGCTGTGGGTGCCGGGCACCGACCACGCCGGCATCGCCACGCAGATCGTGGTGGAGCGCCAGCTGCAGGGCCAGGGCACGAGCCGCCACGACCTGGGCCGCAAGAACTTCGTCGCCCGGGTGTGGGAGTGGAAGGAGCACAGCGGCTCCACCATCACCTCGCAGATGCGCCGCATGGGCGATTCGGTGAGCTGGCGCCACGAGTACTTCACCATGGACGAGAAGCTCTCGAAGGTGGTGACCGACACCTTCGTGCAGCTCTACGACGAAGGCCTCATCTACCGCGGCAAGCGGCTGGTCAACTGGGACCCGGTGCTCAAGTCGGCCGTGTCCGACCTGGAGGTCGAGAGCGAGGAGGAGGACGGCTTCCTCTGGCACATCCGCTACCCGCTGACCGACGGCTCCGGCTCGGTCACGGTGGCCACCACCCGGCCCGAGACCATGCTCGGCGACGTGGCGGTGATGGTGCACCCCGAGGACGAGCGCTACCGCGCACTCGTCGGCAAGACCGTCACGCTGCCGCTGGTAGGCCGCGAGATCCCCGTCATCGCCGACGACTACGTCGACCGCGCGTTCGGCACCGGCGTGGTGAAGGTGACGCCCGCGCACGACGCGAACGACTACGCCGTCGGCCAGCGCCACCGGCTGCCGATGATCGGCGTGCTGGCGCTCGACGCGACGGTCAACGACGAGGCGCCCGCCGCCTACCGCGGGCTCGACCGCTTCGTCGCGCGCAAGCAGGTCGTGGCCGACCTCGACGCGCAGGGCCTGCTCGTCGAGACGAAGAAGCACAAGCTGATGGTGCCGCGCTGCGCCCGCACCGGCCAGGTGATCGAGCCCATGCTCACCGACCAGTGGTTCGTCGCCATGAGCCGGCCGGGGCGCGACGGCAAGTCCATCGCCGAGAAGGCCATCGAGGTGGTGCAGGACGGGCGCGTGCGCTTCGTGCCCGAGCAGTGGGTCAACACCTACAACCAGTGGATGAACAACATCCAGGACTGGTGCATCTCGCGCCAGCTCTGGTGGGGGCACCAGATCCCGGCGTGGTACGGCGAGAACGGCGAGCTCTTCGTCGCGCACGACGAGGACGAGGCGCGCCGGAAGGCGCAGGCCGCCGGCTACGGCGGCGCGCTCACGCGCGACGAGGACGTGCTCGACACCTGGTACTCGTCGGCGCTCGTGCCCTTCTCCACCCTCGGCTGGCCCGCGCAGACGAAGGAGATGGACCTGTTCCTGCCTTCGTCGGTGCTGGTCACCGGCTTCGACATCATCTTCTTCTGGGTCGCCCGGATGATCATGATGACGGTGCACTTCACCGGCCAGGTGCCCTTCCGCGACGTCTACATCCACGGCCTGGTGCGCGACTCGCACGGCCAGAAGATGAGCAAGAGCGAGGGCAACGTGCTCGACCCGGTCGACCTGATGCAGGGCGTGGCGCTGGACGAACTGGTGCGCAAGTCCACCACCGGGCTGCGCAAGCCGGAGCTGGCGCCCAAGGTCGCCAAGCGCGTGCAGGCCGAGTTCCCGCAGGGCATCCCGGCCTTCGGCGCCGACGCGCTGCGCTTCACCATGGCCAGCTACGCCAGCCTCGGGCGCGACATCAACTTCGACACCAAGCGCTGCGAGGGTTACCGCAATTTCTGCAACAAGCTCTGGAACGCCACGCGCTTCGTGCTGATGAACTGCGAGGGCCAGGACTGCGGCCTGGGCGGCCCCGCCGACGCCCCGTGCGATCCCGGCCACCAGAACTTCTCCAGCGCCGACCGCTGGATCACGGGCGAGCTGCAGCGCGTGGAGGCCGCGGTGGAGAAGGGCTTCGCCGACTACCGCCTGGACAACGTCGCCAACGCCATCTACCGCTTCGTGTGGGACGAGTACTGCGACTGGTACCTCGAGATCGCCAAGGTGCAGATCCAGACCGGCGACGCCGCGCATCAGCGCGCCACCCGCCGCACGCTCATCCGCGTGCTGGAGACGGTGCTGCGCCTGCTGCACCCCGTCACGCCCTTCATCACCGCCGAGCTGTGGGAACGCGTGGCGCCCGTGGCCGGCCGCAAGGCCGCCGGCTCGGACGCGGGCGTGGTCACCGCGCCCTACCCGCAGGCGCAGCTCGAACGCATCGACCCGGCGGCCGACGCCTGGATGGAGCGGCTCAAGGCCGTGGTCGGCGCCGCGCGCAACCTGCGCAGCGAGATGAACCTCTCGCCGGCCGAGCGCGTGCCGCTGGTCGCCTGGGGCGACGCCGCGTTCGTCGAGTCGGCCGCGCCCGCGCTGAAGGCGCTCGCCAAGCTGTCGGAGGTGAAGCGCTTCGACGACGAGGCCGCCTTCGCGCAGGCCACGCGCAACGCGCCCGTCGCCGTGCACGGCGACCTGCGGCTCGCGCTGCACGTGGAGGTCGACGTGGCGGCCGAGCTCGAACGCCTGGACAAGGAGATCGCCCGCCTGGAGGGCGAGATCGCCAAGGCCACGGCCAAGCTCGCGAACGAGAGCTTCGTGGCCCGCGCGCCGCAGGCGGTGGTGGATCAGGAGAAGAAGCGCGCCGCCGACTTCACGGCAACGCGGGACCGACTTCGAGATCAAGCGCGACGCTTGGCGACGTCGGCTTGAACTCGCGCGGGGCCGCCGGCGTGCGGCTCAGGATCTCGTCGATGCGCCGGGCCACGGCCCAGGCGCTGCGGCTGCGCGATTCGCGCGTGGTGCTGGCCACGCGCGGCGTGATCTGCAGCGTGTCGATGCGCGACAGCGGGCGGCCCTCGTCGAGCGCGCCGGGCTCGAGGCTGTCGAGCCAGGCCGCGGCGATGCGCCCGCTGGCCATCTGCTCGGCCAGCACCTGTTCGTCGAACACCGCCGAGTGCGCGATGCTGACGATCACCTGGTCCGGCTTGGCGAAGGGCAGGAAGCGCTCGCCCAGCAGCCCGCGGTAGCGGCTGAAGAAGCTGAGCTGCACGCACACGCCGTCGGAGGCCTCGAGCAGCTCACGCAGGCCCAGCGGGCGCACGCGCCAGCGTTCCCACACGCTGTCGCTCGCATGCAGCGACGGGTCGTAGCCCACCACCTTGGCGCCGAAGGCTTCGAGCAACTGCGTGATCGGGCGCGCGGCCGGCCCCATGCCGACCAGCCCGATCGTCGAGCCGCCCAGTTCGCGCCCGACCAGCATGCCGTCGGAGCCGACCACCGGCACGCGGCGCAGCAGGTTCAGCAAGGCGGTGATCATGAACTCCGCCTCGGCCTGCGCGGTGGCCGTGGCGCTGCGCACCACCTCCACGCCGGCACGGGCGCAGGCGTCCAGGTCGATGTTCTCCGCCCCGGCGCTCACCCGGCCCACGGCCCGCAGCACCGGCGCGTAGTGCAGCGCCTGCGGATCGAGCGCCACCGACGAAGGCACGATAAGTGCTCTCACGTTGAACAGCGCCTGCCGGAAGGCCCGCGGGTCGTTCGCCAGCTCGGGCGCGTAGCGCACGGAATGGCGGTCGTCCAGCCAGCGCGTGACTTCCTCTTCCAGCGGTTCGACGATCAGGAGATCCATGCGGTCGATCGGGGCGCGGCGGGCGGGATGCGTCGACGGCTCATGCAAGAATGGTCCGAGCCGTTCATGAACTAACCAAGGATTGTAAGTAGATGTTGGTCAACAAAGCGATCTTTCCGGTGGCCGGCCTGGGAACCCGGTTCCTGCCCGCGACGAAGGCCCAGCCGAAGGAGATGCTGCCGGTGGTCGACAAGCCGCTGATCCAGTACGCCGTCGAAGAGGCGTACGCGGCCGGCGTGCGGGAGATGATCTTCGTGACCGGCCGCCACAAGCGGCCGATCGAAGACCACTTTGACATGACCTTCGAGCTCGAGGTAGCCCTCGAACAGGCGGGCAAGAAGGAACTGCTGGACGTGGTCCACAGCGTCAAGCCGGCGGACATGGAATGCATCTACGTGCGCCAGGCGCAGGCGCTGGGCCTGGGCCACGCGGTGCTGTGCGCGCGGCGGCTGATCGGCAACGAGCCCTTCGCCGTGCTGCTGGCCGACGACCTGATGGTGGGCGAGCCGCCCGTGATGAAGCAGATGGTGCAGCAGTTCGAGGAGTGGCGCGCGTCCATCCTCGCGGTGCAGGAAGTGCCCGCCGAGCACACGCGCCGCTACGGCATCGTCGCCGGCACGCAGGTGAACGAGCGGCTGATGGACGTCAACCGCATGGTCGAGAAGCCGGCGCCCGAGGAGGCGCCCTCGCGCCTGGGCGTGGCCGGGCGCTACATCCTCACGCCGGGCGTGTTCCACGAGATCAGCAACCAGCAGCGCGGCGTGGGCGGCGAGATCCAGCTCACCGACGGCATCGCCGGCCTGCTGCGCCGCGAGAAGGTGTTCGCCTACCAGTACGAGGGCCGGCGCTACGACTGCGGCAGCAAGGAGGGCTTCCTCCAGGCCAACGTGGAGCTCGCCCTGGAGCACAAGGTGCTCGGCGCCGGCTTCCGCGAGTACCTGAAGACGCTGGAGATCTGAGCGCTCAGCGGCGGCGCAGGAAGTGCACGAACTCGTCGCCGCCGCTGGCCTGCTCGACGAGTTCGTTGCCCGTCTGGCGCGCGAACGCCTGGAAGTCGCGCACCGAGCCCGGGTCGGTGGCCACCACCTTCAGCACCTCGCCGCTCTGCATCTCGGCCAGCGCCTTCTTGGCCTTCAGGATGGGCAGCGGGCAGTTCAGCCCACGGGTGTCGATCTCTTTGTGCGCGTGCGTGGTGGTCATGCGGGCCTCGTTCAGCGGATGCGCGGGCGTTCCATGAACCTCGGCTCGATGCCGCGCGACGTGAGCCAGTCTGCCAGGGCCTGGCCGGTGCCGGCCGGCCAGCACATCACCGCCTCGGGCGCGTACAGCCTGTACTCGGCCAGTTCGGGCGAGAGCCGGATCTCGCCGCGCGCCACGGCGTGGTAGGCGATGATGACCTGGTTCATGCGCTGGAAGTCGTAGACGCCGATCAGCTTGAGCGCGTCGACCTGCAGCGAGGTCTCCTCGCCGACCTCGCGCGCGATGCCTTCCTCCGGCGTCTCGCCCGCCTCCATGAAGCCGGTGATCAGCCCGTAGAACTTGCCGGCCCAGGCGGCATTGCGCGCGAGCAGCACCTGCCCGTCGCGGTCGGCGCATTCGATCACCGCGGCGAGCACCGGCGTCGGGTTGTTCCAGTGCGTCCAGTGGCAGGCCGGGCAGCGCAGGCGGCTCTTCTCGCCGCCGTCTTCCATCTGCGCGATCAGCTGCAGCGGCGTCGCGCAGGCGGGACAGAAGTTGAAGGCCTGCGTCATGCGGGGAAGACTCCGGTGGACAGGTAGCGGTCGCCGCGGTCGCAGACGATGAACACGAGGGTGGCGTTCTCGACCTGCTTGGCCACTTCGAGCGCCACCCAGCAGGCGCCTGCGGCCGAGATGCCGGCGAACAGGCCTTCCTCGCGCGCCAGGCGCCGCGCCATCTCTTCCGAATCGTCCTGCGTCACGTTGATCGTCTCGTCGATGAACGCGGCGTCGTAGATCTTCGGCATGTAGGCCTGCGGCCACTTGCGGATGCCGGGGATGCGCGAGCCCTCGGCCGGCTGCGCGCCGATCACCCGCACGCCGGGGTTCTTCTCCTTCAGGAAGCGCGAGGTGCCGGTGATGGTGCCGGTGGTGCCCATGGCGCTCACGAAGTGGGTGACCTGGCCCTTGGTGTCGCGCCAGATCTCGGGGCCGGTGGTCTCGTAGTGCACGCGCGGGTTGTCGGCGTTGGCGAACTGGTCGAGCACGCGGCCCTTGCCGTCGCGCTGCATCTGCTCGGCCAGGTCGCGCGCGTATTCCATGCCGCCCGAGCGCGGGGTGAGGATCAGCTCGGAGCCGAAGGCCTTCATCGCCTGCGCGCGCTCGGCGCTCGAGTCCTCCGGCATGATGAGCACCATGCGGTAGCCGCGGATCGCCGCCGCCATCGCCAGCGCGATGCCGGTGTTGCCGGACGTGGCCTCGATCAGCGTGTCGCCGGGCTTGATCTCGCCGCGCTCCTCGGCCCGGCGGATCATGCTGATGGCCGGGCGGTCCTTCACCGAGCCCGCCGGGTTGTTGCCCTCCAGCTTGGCGAGGATCACGTTGCCGCGGCGCTCGTTGTCGGCGCCGGGGATGCGCGACAGCCGCACGAGCGGCGTGTTGCCGATGACGTCTTCGACGCTCAGGTAGGAGATCTTGGATTTGGCCATGTGGCGCATTGTCGCGCCGAAGGCCGCGGCGCGCAGGGCCTTGCCGCGCCTCGCACGCCCGGAGCGCGGGGGGAAAGAAAGTTATCATCGCCCCCCTGACAGACGCGCCTGCGCGCGCCTGGCTGCCGGGCCTCTGTGGCGAAATTGGTAGACGCGCGGGACTCAAAATCCCGTTCCGCAAGGAGTGTCGGTTCGATTCCGACCGGAGGCACCACGAATCTCCCCGCCCAACCGCCGCCTGCGCCGATGCGCGCCGGGCTGCGTCGTGCCCCAGGAACCCGCTTCATGCCGTCCATGCCCCCGGTCACCCAGGCCCTGCTGTTGATCAACGTGGCGGTGTTCTGCATCGACCTGTTCCTCAACGGGCTGCTGAGCTACTTCGGCGCGCTGTACTCGCTCGGCTGGGGCTTCATGCCGTGGCAGGTGGTGACCTATGCCTTCCTGCACGGCACCGTCGGCCATCTGTTCTTCAACATGCTCGGGCTGTGGATGTTCGGCTCGGAGCTCGAGCGCCTGTGGGGCCCGCAGCGCTTCATCCGCTTCTATGCGGCCAGCGTGCTGAGCGCGGCGGCGATGCAGCTGCTCGTGAACATGCTGCTCGGCTCGCACGTGCCCACGGTGGGCGCCTCGGGCGGGCTGTTCGGCCTGCTGCTCGCGTTCGGCATGACCTTCCCGAACCGCACCATCATGCCGCTGTTCCCTCCGATCCCGATGAAGGCCAAGACCTTCGTCGCCGTGTACGGCGGGCTCGAGCTGCTGCTCGGCGTGACGGGCACGCAGCAGGGCGTGGCGCACTTCGCCCACCTCGGCGGCATGCTGGGCGGCTACCTGATGATCCGCTACTGGCGCGGCCAGCCGCCGTTCGGCCGGCGCCGGCGCTGATCAGGCCCGCAGGCCTTCGCGCACCGTCGGGTAGCGCAGCCGCAGCCGCAGTTCCCGCTTCAGCCGGCGGTTGACGAGCCGGCGCGACTCGCCCATGAAGCTGAGCTGCATCGGCGACAGCACGCCCGCCGCCTCGCCGCGCGCCACGCGCGGCGGCCGCGGCAGGCCGGCGATGTCGGCGGCCAGGTCGAAGTAGTCGCCCATCTTCATCTCGGTGTCGTCGCTCGCGTGGACCACGCGCTGCGGCAGGCCGCGCACGAGCGCCGCGACGCAGGCGCGCGCCAGGTCGTCGGCATGGATGTGGTTGGTGTAGACGTCGTCGGCCGCCGCCAGCACCGGCGTGCCGCGGCGCAGGCGCTCGAGTGGCCGGTCCGGCTCATAGATGCCGGGAATGCGCAGGATGCTCACCCGCACGCCGCTGCGCCGGCCGAACCAGCGCACCCGCGCCTCGGCGTCCGCGCGGCGCAGCGCGCGAGTGGTCGACGGATGCACGGCGCGCGTCTCGTCGAAGCGCGCGCCGCCGCAGTCGCCGTACACGCCGCTGGTGCTGCCGTAGACGATGCACCGCACGCGGCCCTTGCGCGCCAGCGCGTGCAGCAGGTTCGCGGTGCGCGTGTCGGTGTCGCCCTGCGCCGGCGGCGGGGCGAGGTGCAGCACCGCGTCGGCCAGGCCGCCCAGGCGCGCGAGCGTCGCGGGCTCGTCCAGGTTGCCTGGCAGGGGCACGGCTCCGGCCGCGCGCAGGTCATCGAGCCGGTCGGCGCTGGAACTGAGCGCGAGCACCCGCCAGCGCGGCACGAGCAGCTTCAGCACGCGCAGGCCGACGTCGCCGCAGCCGACGATCAGCAGGCTGGGGCGGGCCATGCCGGCAGCGGACCGGGTCCGGAAACGTGCCATACGACCGCCGGCGCGAGACGGCCGTGAGGCCAAGCGAAGGCGGGCAGAATTGCAGGCTGTTCCATCAAGCGCGCATTATGAGTTTCACCGTCACCGTGCAGCCGAGCGGGCGCACGTTCAGCGTCGATCGGGACGAGCCGATCCTCACTGCCGCCATCCGCCAGGGCGTCGGCCTGCCCTACGGGTGCAAGGACGGCGCCTGCGGCTCGTGCAAGAGCCGCCTGCTCGAAGGCCGCGTGATCCACGGCGCGCACCAGCTCAAGACGCTGTCCATCGAGGAAGAGGAAGCCGGCTACGTGCTCACCTGCTGCGCCGCCGCGCAGACCGACGTCGTCATCGAGGCGCGCACCGTCGCCGGCGCGGGCGAGTTCCCCGCGCGCAAGCTGCCCACGCGCGTGGCGCGCATCGACAGGCCCGCGCCCGACGTGGCCGTGCTGACGATGCAGCTGCCCGCGAACGACCCGCTGCGCTATCGCGCAGGCCAGTACATCGAGTTCATCCTCCGCGACGGCTCGCGCCGCAGCTACTCGATGGCGAGCGCGCCGCACACCCAGGGCGAGAAGCCGTTCATGGAACTGCACGTGCGCCACATGCCCGGCGGCCTGTTCACCGACCAGGTGTTCGGCACGCTCAAGGAGAAGGACATCCTTCGCGCCGAAGGCCCGTTCGGCAGCTTCTTCCTGCGCGAGGACAGCGACAAGCCCATCGTGCTGCTCGCCTCGGGCACCGGCTTCGCGCCGCTGAAGGCGATCCTCGAGCACATGCAGTTCAAGCGGATCACCCGCCCCACCGTGCTGTACTGGGGCTGCCGCAGCCGGGCCGACCTGTACCTGCACGACTGGGCCCTCCAGGCGGCCGCCGACATGCCGAACCTCCGGTACGTGCCGGTGCTCTCCGACCCGAAGCCCGGCGATGCATGGCAGGGCCGCACCGGCTTCGTCCACCATGCCGTCATGGCCGACCTGCCGGACCTCTCCGGCCACCAGGTCTACGCCTGCGGCACGCCGGCCATGGTGGAATCCGCCCAGCGCGACTTCACCGCCGACTGCGGCCTGCCGCCCGACGAGTTCTACGCGGACTCCTTCACCTCCGAAGCTGACAAGCACTGACCCATGACATCCATCACACGCCGCTCCACCCTCGCCCTTCTCACCCTCGCCGCCGCGCCGCTGCTCGCGCACGCGCAGGCCGACCGCCCGATCCGCCTCGTCGTGCCCTACCCGCCCGGCGGGCCGCTCGACACCATCGCCCGCGTGCTGGCCGAGAAGGCGAAGGATTCGCTCGGCCTCGTGGTGGTCGAGAACCGCCCGGGCGCCGGCGGCAACATCGGCGCCGACCAGGTCTCGCGCTCGGCGCCCGACGGCCACACCATCGTGATGGGCGCCATCGCCACCCACGCGATCAATCCGTGGCTGTACGCCAAGATCCCCTACGACCCGATCCGCGACTTCACCCCCATCACGCTGGTGGCCCAGGTGCCCAACGTGCTGGTGATGAACGCCGCCACCGCCGACCGGCTGAACATCAAGACCGTGGCCGACCTGGTGAGGTACGCCAAGGCCAACCCCGGCAAGCTGAACTACGGCTCGGGCGGCAACGGCAGCGGCGGCCACCTGGCCGGCGAGATGTTCAAGACCCAGGCCGGCGTGTTCATGGTCCACATCCCCTACGCGGGCGGCAGCCCGGCGCAGCTGGGGCTGCTGGCCGGCGACGTCGACCTGAACTTCGACAACATCGCCACCGCCTCGGCCAACATCAAGTCGGGCAAGCTGCGGGCGATCGCGGTGACGACCAAGGCACGCTCGAGCCTGGTGCCGGAGATCCCGTCGATCGCCGAAGCCGGCAAGTCGCTCGGCCTGGGCGAGTTCGACGTCAACACCTGGTTCGGCCTGTTCGGCCCGGCCAAGCTGCCGGCCGACGTGACTGCGCGGCTCAACAAGGCCTTCGTCGCCGCGCTGAACTCGCCCGACGTGAAGGCCCGCATGGCCGGCCTGCTGGCCGAGCCCGCCCCCACCACGCCCGAGGCCTTCGGCGCCTTCGTGAAGAAGGAGCTCGCCAAGTACGAGCACGTGGTGAAGGCCAGCGGCGCCGTCGTCAATTGACGGCCCACGCCCTTCGGCCTTAGTCTTCGCCCCATGCGCATCCTGCCGACCGCCCGCTCCTCGCGACGACTGTCTCGACGACGACGTTGAGCGGGATCGTTGCGACCGTGCCCGGCAGGGCATCCGAAGGCCACGACACCCGTCGTGGCCTTCGTGCTTTCGGGCAGGCGTTCACGGCGTGGTGAAGCGGCGGATTCTTTTCCCCCTTCTTCACGAGGAACGCCTGATGAACAGCCCCATCGCTTTCGAGCACTACCCCGTCGACGCACTGATGCGCGTGACGCAACGCCCCGAGGCCGTCTTCGTGCGCGGCCATGGCAGCTGGCTGTGGGACTCGACCGGCCGCCGCTACCTCGACCTGGTGCAGGGCTGGGCGGTCAACACGCTCGGCCACTCGCCGGCGGCCGTGGTCGAGGCGATCTCGCGCCAGGCCGGGCGCCTGATGCACGGCGGGCCGGGACTCTACAACGACCGTGCCATCGAGCTGGCGCACCGGCTTGCGTCGCTGTCGGCGCTGGAGCGCGTGTTCTTCACCAACAGCGGCGCCGAGGCCAACGAGGGCGCGATCAAGCTCGCGCGCAAGTTCGGCCAGGTGCACCGCGGCGGGGCGCACACCATCCTCAGCTTCGCCAACAGCTTCCACGGCCGCACGCTGGCCACCATGGCGGCCAGCGGCAAGCCGGGCTTCGACCGCATCTTCCCGCCGGCCGTACCGGGCTTCGTGAAGCTGCCGTACAACGACCTGGCGGCCGCCCGGCAGGCCGTCACGCGCGACACGGTGGCGGTGATGCTGGAGCTGGTGCAGGGCGAGGCCGGCGTGATCGAGGCCGACCCGGCGTTCGTGGCGGGCCTGCGCGCGCTGTGCGACCGGCACGGCCTGCTGCTCATCGTGGACGAGGTGCAGACGGGCATCGGCCGCTGCGGCACGCTCTTCGTGCACGAGCAGTTCGGCGTGACGCCCGACGTCATGACGCTCGGCAAGGGCCTGGGCGGCGGCGTGCCGATCGGCGCCGTGCTGGCGCGCGAGGCGGTGTGCTGCTTCGCCCCCGGCGACCAGGGCGGCACCTACAACGGCAATGCCCTCGTCTGCGCGGCGGCCTCGGCGGTGCTCGATGCGGTGACGGCGCCCGGCTTTCTCGCCGCCGTGCGCGAGCGCGGCGCGCAGCTCGCGGCGAGCCTTGCCGCGCTGTCGGCCCGGCAGGGCCTGGGCACGGTGCGCGGGCGCGGCCTGCTGCTGTCGATGGGGCTGGCCGAGGGCCTGGAGGCGAACCGGGTGGCCGACGCCGCGCGCACGGCCGAGGGCGACGGCCTGCTCGTCAACCCGGTGCGGCCCGAGCGCCTGCGCTTCATGCCCGCGCTCGACTGCAGCGCGGCGGATGCCGAGCTCGCCTGCGCGCTGCTCGACGCCGCCTTGCGCGCGGCCTAGCGCGCTGTCTATTCGCCGAGGTAGGCGGCGCGCACCTTGGGGTCGGCGAGCAGCGCGCCGGCCTCGCCGCTCATCGTGATCTCGCCCGACTCCATCACGTAGCCGCGCGTGGCCAGTTGCAGCGCGCGGCTCGCGTTCTGCTCCACCAGCAGCACGGTGGTGCCGCGCTGGTGGATGTCGCGCACCACCTCGAAGATGCGGTCGACCATGATGGGCGACAGGCCCATCGAGGGCTCGTCCATCAGCAGCACCTTGGGCCGCGCCATCAGCGCACGGCCCATGGCGAGCATCTGCTGCTCGCCGCCGGACATGGTGCCGGCGTACTGGTTGCGGCGCTCCTTCAGGCGCGGGAAGAGCTCGAACACGCGCTCGACGTCGGCCTGCACCTCGGCGTCGCGCCGCACGAAGGCGCCCATCAGCAGGTTCTCGGTGATGCTCATGCGCGTGAACACGCCGCGCCCTTCCGGCACCATGACGAGCCCCTGCTGGACCAGCCCCCACGAGCCCTGGCCGCGGATGCTGCGCCCGAGGAACTCGATGTCGCCGGCCTTGACCGGCAGCAGGCCGGTGATCGCGCCCAGCGTGGTGGTCTTGCCGGCGCCGTTGGCGCCGATGAGGCTCACCAGTTCGCCTTCGTTCACCTCGAACGAGATGCCCTTGACGGCCTGGATCCCGCCGTAGGCCACGTGCAGGCCGTTGATCTTGAGCAGGGTGTTGGCCATCAGCTTGCCTTGTGTCCGGCGCCGAGGTAGGCCTCGATCACCTTGTCGTTGCGCTGCACCTCGGCCGGCGTGCCTTCGGCGATGGCCTTGCCGTAGTCGAGCACCGTCACGCGGTCGCACAGCCCCATCACCAGCTTCACGTCGTGCTCGATGAGCAGGATGGTGCGGCCGTCGTTGCGGATGCGGTCGATCAGCTCGCGCAGCACCACCTTCTCGGTGGCGTTCATGCCGGCCGCAGGCTCGTCGAGCGCGATCAGCTTCGGATCGGTCGCGAGCGCGCGGGCGATCTCGAGGCGGCGCTGGTCGCCGTAGCTCAGGGTGCGCGCCTTGTAGTCGGCGTACTTGCCGATGCCCACGTACTCCAGCAGGTGCTGCGCGCGCAGCGCGATCTCGTTCTCCTCGGCCTTGAAGCTCGGCGTGCGGAACACCGCGCCGAACAGGCCCGAGCGCGTGCGCACGTGGCGCCCGACCATCACGTTCTCGAGCGCCGTCATGTCGGGAAAGAGGCGGATGTTCTGGAAGGTGCGCGCGATGCCGGCCTTGGCCACCTCGTGCACCGCGCTCGGCTTGTAGGCCTTGCCGCCGAGCTCGAAGCTGCCCGAGTCGGGCGTGTACAGCCCGGTGAGCACGTTGAAGAAGGTGGTCTTGCCGGCGCCGTTGGGGCCGATCAGGCCGTAGACCTGCCCCTCGCGGATGGTGACGCCGACGTCGGACAGGGCCTGCAGGCCGCCGAAGCGCTTGGAGACCGACGCCACCTTGAGCACGATCTCGCTCATTTCGCGCCCCCCGCGGCCGGCACCGCCGGCTGGGGCGCCGCCTTGCCGTGCTCGGGCGAGGGCCACAGCCCGCGCGGGCGCGTGAGCATCACGCCGATCATCGCCAGCGCGATCAACAGCTGCCGCAGGATGGCGGCGTCGAGCCGGCCGTCGGTCATGCGCTGCAGGTCGCCGGCCACGTAGCGCAGCACCTCGGGCAGCGCGGCGAGAAGCACCGCGCCCAGGATCACGCCCGGGATGTGGCCGAGGCCGCCGAGCACGACCATGGCGACGATCATGATCGACTCGTTCAGCGCGAAGGACTCGGGCGAGACGAAGCCCTGGAAGCTCGCGAACATCACGCCCGACACGCCGCCGAAGGTGGCGCCCATGCCGAAGGCCAGCAGCTTCATGTTGCGGGTGTTGATGCCCATCGCCTTGGCGGCGACCTCGTCCTCGCGGATCGCCATCCAGGCGCGCCCGATGCGGCTGCGCTCCAGGCGGTAGCAGATCAGCACGCTCACGATCACGAGGAAGAGGAACAGGTAGTAGTAGTTCGTGACCTTGGCGAGCTGGAAGCCGAAGAGCTCCCAGCGCGCGCCGAAGTTCAGCCCGAGGATGTAGACGTCGTCGATCTGCGAGATGCCCTTCGGGCCGTTGGTCAGGTTGACCGGCGCGTCCAGGTTGAGCAGGAACACGCGGATGATCTCGCCGAAGCCGAGCGTGACGATGGCAAGGTAGTCGCCCCGCAGCTTGAGCACCGGGATGCCCAAGAGCACCCCGGCGATGGCCGCGAGCCCCGCGCCCAGCGGGATCACCGCCCACAAGGGCATGTGCAGCCCGTTCGGGAAGGTGTCCGCCATGATCTCGAAGGTGTCGGTCAGGTGCGGCGACGCGAGCAGCGCGAACATGTAGGCGCCGACCGCGTAGAACGCGACGTAGCCGAGGTCGAGCAGGCCGGCGTAGCCGACGACGATGTTCAGCCCCAGCGCCAGCAGCACGTACAGCAGCGCCATGTCGATGATGCGCACCCAGGCATTGCCGAACTGCTGCGCGACGAGCGGCAGCACCAGCAGCGCAATGCCGGCGAGCACGAAGGTGACGACCCGTTTGTCTTTCATCGTGTGCTCCCGTCAGGCGCGGTCGGCCACGCGCTCGCCGAGCAGGCCCTGCGGCCGCAGCGTGAGGATGAGGATGAGCACCATGAAGGCGAAGATGTCGGAGTAGTGGCTGCCGAGCACCCCGCCGGTGAGCGCGCCGATGTAGCCGGCGCCGAGCGCCTCGATCAGCCCGAGCAGCACCCCGCCGATCATCGCGCCGGGCAGGTTGCCGATGCCGCCGAACACCGCCGCCGTGAACGCCTTCAGCCCCGGCAGGAAGCCCATGGTGTGCTGCACCGAGCCGTAGTTGGCCGCGTACATCACGCCGGCCAGCGCCGCGAGCGCCGCACCGATGATGAAGGTGGCCGAGATCACCGTGTCGGGCCGCACGCCCATCAGCCCGGCGACGCGCGGGTTCTCGGCCGTGGCGCGCATCGCGCGGCCGAGCCGCGTCCTGTTGACGAGGTACATGAGGCCCGCGAGCGCCAGCGCGGTGACGACGAGGATGACGATCTGCGTGGTGTTGATCACCGCGCCGAACACGTTGTACGGCTCGCTCGGCAGCAGGATCGGGTAGGACTTGTAGTTCGGCTTCCAGATGATCATCGCCAGCGTCTGCAGCAGCAGGCTCATGCCCATGGCGGTGATCAGCGGGGCCAGGCGCGGTGCGCGGCGCAGCGGCCGGTACGCGACCTTCTCGATGGCGAAGTTGAGCACGGCGCACACCACCATCGCGACGATCAGCGACAGCAGCAGCAGCAGCCAGCCGGGCATCGTGCCCTGGAGGGCGGTGACGACGGTCCAGCTCGTCAGCGCGCCCACCATCAGCACCTCGCCGTGCGCGAAGTTGATGAGATTGATGATGCCGTAGACCATCGTGTAGCCGAGCGCGACGAGCGCGTACACGCTGCCGAGCACCAGACCATTGATGATCTGCTGGATGAAGACTTCCATCTGGGGTTCTCCAGGTTCTTCCGCGATGCCGCCCGAGTGGGGTAGCAAAAAGCCCGCCGAGCGGTGGCGGGCGGGCCGTATCGTCAGCGACTCGTCATCGTGAGCGGTGCGGATTCTAGGATTTCCGCCGGGGCGCGATATAGGGTCTGCACTCGATGGCAGCGCGCCGTTTTCGGGGCATGCGCCGGGTCAAGGCTTGGTGCCGGCGTCCTCGTTGCGCCGCCGCAGTTCGGCCAGCTTGTCGCCGATGCGGATCTCGAGCCCGCGCGGCACCGGCTCGTAGAAGCGCGGCGGCGCCATGCCCTCGGGCCAGTAGCTCTCGCCGGCCGCGAAGCCGCCTTCCTCGTCGTGCGCGTAGCGGTAGCCGCGGCCGTAGTCGAGCGACTTCATCAGCTTCGTCGGCGCATTGCGCAGGTGCAGCGGCACCGGGCGCGTGACGTCCTGCTTCACGAAGGTGCGGGCCGCGTTGTAGGCCTTGTAGACGGCGTTCGACTTCGGCGCGACGGCCAGATACACCACGGCCTCGGCCAGCGCCAGCTCGCCCTCGGGCGAGCCCAGGCGCTCGTAGACCTCGGCGGCGTCGAGCGCGAGGCGCAGGGCGCGCGGATCGGCCAGGCCGATGTCCTCGCTGGCCATGCGCACGATGCGGCGCGCGGCGTAGCGCGGGTCGACGCCGCCGTCGATCATGCGCACGAACCAGTACAGCGCCGCATCGGGGTCGGAGCCGCGCACGCTCTTGTGCAGCGCCGAGATGGTGTCGTAGAACTGCTCGCCGCCCTTGTCGTAGCGGCGCAGCTGCTCGCCCAGCGATCGTTCGAGCAGCGGCTCGTCGATCTCAGCCACGCCGCCGAGCATGCCGACCAGGTTCTCGTAGGCGTTGAGCAGGCGCCGCGCATCGCCGTCGGCGTAGCCCACGAGGCGGGCCTGCGCCGGCGCGCTCATCGGCGGCGCGGCCAGCAGCTCGCGCGCGCGCCGCAGCAGCTCGGCCATGTCTGCGTCGTCGAGGCTCCTGAGCACGTGCACCGTCGCGCGCGACAGCAGCGCCGAGTTCACCTCGAACGACGGGTTCTCGGTGGTGGCCCCGATGAAGGTGAAGAGGCCGGACTCGACGTGCGGCAGGAAGGCGTCCTGCTGGCTCTTGTTGAAGCGGTGCACCTCGTCGACGAAGACCACCGTGCGCCGGCCCGCCGAGCGCACGGCCTGCGCGCGCTCGACCGCCTCGCGGATGTCCTTCACGCCGCCGAGCACCGCGGAGATGGCGATGAACTGCGCGTCGAACGCATCGGCCATCAGCCGCGCCAGCGTGGTCTTGCCCACGCCCGGCGGGCCCCACAGGATCATCGAGTGCAGCCGCCCCGAATCGAAGGCCGCGCGCAGCGGCTTGCCGGCGCCGAGCAGGTGCTGCTGGCCGATGACCTCGTCGAGCGTGCGCGGGCGCAGGCGCTCCGCCAGGGGCGCGGCCGGGGCGTCGCCCAGGGGCAGCTCGAGCGTGCTCATCGCGCGATTGTCGCCGCCCGCGCCGGCGGCGGCCGCATGGAAGAATGCGCGCCGGCAACCAGCAGGCCGGCACGCCGGCACGGAGGGACAGGGGCATGCATCGAACCATCGGGCTCGCGATCGCGGCGGCCGCCTGCGCGCTCGGCGCCGGCACGGCGCGGGCCGACCGCCCGCTCGACACCGACACGGCCGGCGTGAAGGAACGGCGGGTCTGCCAGCTCTCGGCCTTCGCCGGGCGCGAGCGCGAACGCGGCGCGCCGCACACCACGCTCCGCGTGGTCGAAGCGGGCTGCGGCATCGGCTTCGACACCGAGCTGTGGGCCGGCGTCGAGCGCGCCACCGGCGGAGGCGATCGCGCCGACGCGCTGTCGATCGGCGGCAAGAGCGATCTCCTGGCCTTCGACGGCGAGGCCGGCGGCATCGCGCTCGCCTACGGCACCGGCTGGGAGCGCCCGCGGGGCGGCCCGTCGTCGCATGCGGCCAGCAGCGTCACGCTGATCGCCTCGCGCCGCATCGGCGACCTGACGCTGCACCTCAACCTGGGTCATGAACGCGACCATGCGGCGCATCGCGGCAGCACGCTCGCGGCCGCCGCCGGCGAATGGGCGTTCGCGCCGGCGTGGACGTGGAGCGCCGAACTGTTCGGCGACGACCGCTCGCGCCCCTGGGCGGCCACCAGCCTGTACCGCGAGCTCGGCGACGCGCTCGGCGTGTACGCCAAGGTCGCGGCGCAGCGCGGCAGCGGCCGCGCCCGGCAGTGGTCGATCGGGTTCAACTGGAATTTCTGAGGCCGCGAAACGCGCCTGCCCGCGCCTCACTGCTCGATGACGTCGGCGCCCGTGGGCGGGGTGAAGCGGAAAGTCTCGGGCGGGACGGACGCATTCGGCACCCACTGGCTGAACTGCAGCAGCGAACGCTGCCCGAAGGCGTCGACGATCTCGATCGCCGACAGTGTCCGGCCGCGGAAGCCGACGCGCACCGACTGGAACGCGCCCTCCTTCGCGCGCGGCCTGGCCTCGGCCCAGGCGACGCCGTCCTTCTCGGGCAGGTCCGACAGCTCGAAGTCGCGCTCGACGTCCCCGCCCGCCAGGATGGCCGCCGGCGTCGCGCCCAGCGCCTGGGCGATGCGCCGCGAGCTGACCTGGTTCAGGTCGGCGTCGTGGATCCACACCTTCTGGCCATCCGCCACGATCGTCTGCTCGAAGGGCTTGGTGTAGGCGAAGCGGAAGCGGTTGGGCCGCTCGAACTGGAACGTGCCGCTGGACGCCTTGGTCTTCGCGCCGTCGGGCGAGGTGACGGTCTGGGTGAAGGCGGCGGTGCCGCTCTTCACCTCGCGCACGAAGGCCTTCAGCGTGTCGACGGCGTCGGCATGGGCCGCGACCGACGCGGCCGCCAGGGCGGCCAGCGCGAGGAACTTCTTCATTCGGCGCGGGCGGGGACGACGATGTCCCGGTTGCCGTTGGTGGACATGGCCGATACGAGGCCGGATTTCTCCATTTGTTCCAGCAGGCGCGCCGCGCGGTTGTATCCGATGCGCAAGTGGCGTTGCACCAGCGAGATCGACGCACGCCGGTGCTGCAGCACCACGGCCACCGCCTGGTCGTACATCGGGTCGGATTCGCCGCCCCCGCCGCCGGGCATGTCGGCGGTGCTCGGGTCGCCGTCGCCGTCGAGCGTGCCGCCTTCGAGGATGCCCTCGATGTAGTCGGGCTCGCCCTGCGCCTTCAGGTACTCGACCACGCGGTGCACCTCTTCGTCCGACACGAAGGCGCCGTGCACGCGCACCGGCAGGCCGCCGCCCGGCGTGAGGTAGAGCATGTCGCCCTGCCCCAGCAGCGCCTCGGCGCCCATCTGGTCGAGGATGGTGCGCGAGTCGATCTTGCTCGACACCTGGAACGACAGCCGCGTCGGGATGTTGGCCTTGATGAGGCCGGTGATCACGTCCACGCTCGGGCGCTGCGTCGCGAGGATGAGGTGGATGCCCGCCGCACGCGCCTTCTGCGCCAGGCGGGCGATGAGTTCCTCGATCTTCTTGCCCACCACCATCATCAGGTCGGCGAGCTCGTCGATCACCACCACCACGAAGGGCAGGCGCTCCAGCGGCTCGGGCTCCTCGGGCGTGAGGCTGAAGGGGTTGCCGATCTTCTCGCCGCGCTCGTTCGCGTCGGTGATCTTCTTGTTGTAGCCCGACAGGTTGCGCACGCCCATCTTGCTCATGAGCTTGTAGCGCCGCTCCATCTCGCCCACGCACCAGTTGAGCGCGTTGGCGGCCTGCTTCATGTCGGTGACCACGGGCGCGAGCAGGTGCGGAATGCCTTCGTAGACGCTCATCTCGAGCATCTTCGGGTCGATGAGGATGAGCCGCACGTCGCGCGCCTCGGCCTTGTAGAGCAGCGACAGGATCATCGCGTTGATGCCCACCGACTTGCCCGAGCCGGTGGTGCCGGCCACGAGGCAGTGCGGCATCTTGGCGAGGTCGGCCACCATGGGCGCGCCGACGATGTCCTTGCCGAGACCCATGGTGAGCTGCGAGGCCGCGTCGTTGTAGACCTGCGAGCCGAGGATCTCCGACAGGCGGATCATCTGCCGGCGGGCGTTGGGCAGCTCCAGCGCCATGGTCGTGCGCCCGGGGATGGTCTCGACCACGCGGATGCTGATGAGGCTCAGGCTGCGCGCCAGGTCCTTCGCGAGGTTCACCACCTGCGAGCCCTTCACGCCGGTGGCCGGCTCGATCTCGTAGCGCGTGATCACCGGGCCGGGCGAGGCCGCGACCACGCGCACCTCCACGCCGAAGTCGCGCAGCTTCTTCTCGATCAGGCGCGAGGTCATCTCCAGCGTCTCGGGCGTCACGCTCTCGGTGCGCGCCGGCGCGCTGTCGAGCAGGTCGACCTGCGGCAGCTTCGTGTCCGCCAGCTCGGTGAACAGCGGCTTCTGCCGCTCCTTGACCACGCGCTCGCTCTTGGGCACCTCGATCACCGGCGCCTCGATGACGATGGGCACGTGGTCTTCGTGCAGCTGGTGCTCGACCTCCACCACCTGCTCGCGCTCGCGCAGCGCCTTCTCGCCGATGCGGATGTCCTCGGCGCGCTCGATGCGCTCGACGCGGCGCTCCTTCAGCGACTCGAGCCGTTCGCCGATCGCCTCGGCCAGCCGCAGCCAGGAGAAGCCGAAGGCCATCGACAGCCCGGCCACCAGCGCCGCGATCCACAGCACGCCCGAGCCGGCGAAGCCGAGCAGCCGCATCGACGCCGGGCCGAGCGTGTAGCCGAGCACGCCGCCGGCATGCGCGCCCGGCAGGCGCGGCTCCCACTGGTACATGCGGGTCCATTCGAGCGAGGTGCTGGCCGCGAGCAGCAGCAGCACGCCGAGCCAGAACACCGTGCGCGGCCAGCGGCCGAAGGTGTGGGCCGGCGTTCCGTCGGCGCGCAGCAGGCGCGCCAGGCCGCCCAGCCACGACCGCAGGCCGACCAGCACCAGCCACCAGGCCGAGAAGCCCAGCAGGAAGAACGCGAGGTCGGAGAACCAGGCGCCGAGCGCGCCCGCCTTGTTGTGCGGCAGCGCGTTGCCGCCCGAGGTGGAGAAGGCCGCGTCGGCGGGATCGTGGGTGACCAGCGCCAGCACGGCCAGCAGCCAGACCACGCCGCCCACGAGCAGGGCGATCTGTGCGCGCCAGTGCGAATTCGCGGGCCCGGCGGCGGGCAGTTCCGCGCCGGCGCGCGGGCGGGGTTCGCCGGCGCCGCCCGCCGGCCTGGCGGTCTTGCCGGCCTTGGGCGGCTTGCCCGGCTTGGCTTCTGCGCCTTCGCCGCGCAGCGTGCTGAGTGAAAACGTCATGCGCCGATTGTGGCGGAAGCGGTCCGGTCCGCCGCCCCGCGCCGGGCGCGCAGGCTCAGGCCAGGCGCTCCTTGATGATCACCGAGCCGTTCTCCTGGGTTTCGACGATGCCGCGCTCCTCCAGGTCCTTCATCACGCGGCTGACCATCTCGCGCGACGCGCCCACCACCTTGGCCAGGTCCTGGCGAGACACCTTGTTGCGAATGATCTTCACCTGCCCGTCGTCCTCCGACATGTCGAGCAGCGTGCGCGCCACCCGGCCGTAGACGTCCAGCAGGGCCAGCGACTCGATCTGGCGGTCGGCGTTGCGCAGGCGGTGCACCAGGCCGCGCATGATGGCGTAGGACAGGCTGGAGTTCTCCGGCAGGCAGCGCGCGAACTCGGGGCGGCCGAGCACCAGCATGTCGGTCTGCACCTCGGCGCGCACGGTGGCCGAATGCGGCTCGTTGTCGATGAGGCTCATCTCGCCGACGTAGTCGCCGGGCTGCAGCACGGCGAGGATGACCTCGCGCCCGCGCGAATCGGCGGTGAGCACGCGCGCGCGGCCGGTCAGCAGGATGAACAGGGCGTTCGACTTGCGGCCGTGCTCGACGATGATCTCGCCGCGGCGGTAGCGCCGCTTGACGACGCTGTCGGCGATGCCCTGCGCCTGGTCGTTGGTCAGCAACGAGAACAGCGGAACACGACGGATCAGGTCCAGGTTCGAAAGCATCGCCATTCGGGATCTCCTCTGGAGGTTGGTGTGTCCGTGCGAAGAACCGTGCACGGGTTCACGTTTTCTACAATTTGGCTATTGTCTCCATTGGAAGCGTTGGCGCCAGCACGAGTGAACCCCATGTCAGACTGGCGCCTTTCCTCCGCACCGCATCCCCCATGAGCACCCCGCCCACCCACGCCCAAGTCCTGATCCTCGGCTCCGGCCCGGCCGGCTACACCGCGGCCGTCTACGCCGCGCGCGCCAACCTGAAGCCGATGCTGATCACCGGGATCGCGCAGGGCGGCCAGCTGATGACCACGACGGAGGTCGACAACTGGCCCGCCGACGTGATGGGCGTGCAGGGGCCGGAGCTGATGCAACGCTTCCAGCAGCACGCCGAGCGCTTCAACACGCAGATCGTCTTCGACCACATCAACGAGGTCGACCTGTCCGCCCGCCCGTTCCGGCTGAAGGGCGATTCCGGCGCGTACACCTGCGACGCCCTGATCATCGCTACCGGCGCCTCGGCCAAGTACCTCGGCCTGCCCTCCGAGGAGGCCTTCATGGGCCGCGGCGTCAGCGGCTGCGCCACCTGCGACGGCTTCTTCTACCGCGGCGAGGAGGTCTGCGTGGTCGGCGGCGGCAACACCGCAGTCGAGGAGGCGCTGTACCTGTCGAACATCGCGAGCAAGGTGCACCTCATCCACCGGCGCGACAAGTTCCGCGCCGAGCCCATCCTCGTCGACAAGCTGATGGAGCGCGTCGCCGCCGGCACGATGGAACTGCACCTGTGGCACACGCTCGACGAGGTGCTGGGCGACCAGAGCGGCGTGACCGGCGTCCGCCTGCGCGGCGTCGAGGGCGGCGCCACGAAGGAGCTCGCCGTCAAGGGCTGCTTCATCGCCATCGGCCACCAGCCGAACACCGACATCTTCAAGGGCCAGGTGGAGATGAAGGACGGCTACATCGTCACCCGCAGCGGCCTCAACGGCCTGGCCACCATGACCAGCGTGCCCGGCGTGTTCGCCGCGGGCGACGTGCAGGACCACGTGTACCGCCAGGCCATCACCAGCGCCGGCACCGGCTGCATGGCGGCGCTCGACGCGCAGCGCTTCCTGGAGCAGTGATCCGGGGCCGCCGGCTTGTGGCTATAATCTCGGTCTTTGCCGAAATCGGCCGGCTTGGCACTTGCGCCGCCCGCGGCGCAGCGCGACAGGCTCGAGGCCCAAGAAAGGCCTCAAGGGGTCACCAAGGGTCACAAAAGGGTGAATACCAGGGCATCGGATGACGTGCATCCGGCCCTGCTCTGCTCACCACTCCTGAAATCAGATCGAACGGAGAAGCGTCATGGCACGCGTCTGTCAAGTCACGGGCAAGGGCCCGATGGTCGGGAACAACGTTTCCCACGCCAACAACAAAACCAAGCGCCGCTTTCTGCCGAACCTGCAGTACCGCCGCTTCTGGCTCGAGAACGAGAATCGCTGGGTGCGCTTGCGCATCTCGAACGCCGCGCTGCGCCTGATCGACAAGGTGGGCATCGAGCAGGTCGTGGCCGACCTGCGCGCCCGCGGCGAAATCTGACAAGGAGCTGACCATGGCATCCAAAGGTGGACGCGAAAAGATCAAGCTGGAGTCCTCGGCGGGCACCGGCCACTTCTACACGACCGACAAGAACAAGAAGACCACGCCCGAGAAGATCGAGATCATGAAGTTCGATCCCAAGGCTCGCAAGCACGTGATGTACAAGGAAACGAAGCTCAAGTAAGCGCTTCGATTCCCCGATGAACCCGCCCGGCTGACGGCCCGGCGGGTTTTTTCATGCCCGTGCGGCCCTGCACCGCCCGGTATGCGAGGGCTCCGCGGGCGAAGAAAAGCCCGCTCGGGGCGGGCTTCTTTCCTGCGGCGAAGGCCGCTCGCTCAGGCGTGGGCGGCGCGCAGCTTCAGGGCGAATTCCTGCAGCGCGGCGATGCCGCTCTCCTCGGCCTTGCGGCACCAGGCCTGCAGGTCGACGACGAGCTGCTCGGCCGACACGTTGGTGCGGGTCCAGAGCTGGCGCAGTTCCTCGCGCATGGCCACCAGCGTGGCGAGCGCCGTGTTCTGCGCGCAGACGTTGGCGACGTGCGGCTTGGCGCGCTGCGGGATCTTCTCCTCGTCGCGGTGCAGCCAGCGCTTGGCGATGTGCATGTCGGTCCACTTGGCCGTGTTCTGCGCGCCCTCGGCCTTGAGGCGGCTCAGCTCGGCGCCGCAGGCGCGGCGCAGGTGCTTGGCATAGCTCGCCATCACCTCGTAGCGGTTGGCGATGATGGCCTCGAGCGTCTTGGAGTCGGCCACCGCCTTGACGGCGCCCAGCTTCAGCTGCGGCGGCGTCTTGCGCACGGTCGCCCAGCCCACGGACTGGAGCATGCGGATGTACATCCAGCCGATGTCGAACTCGTACTTCTTGACCGAGAACTTGGCCGAGGTCGGGTAGGTGTGGTGGTTGTTGTGCAGTTCCTCGCCGCCGATGATCAGCGTCCATGGCGTGAGGTTGGTCGACGCGTCGGCCGCCTCGAAGTTGCGGTAGCCCCACCAGTGGCCGAGGCCGTTGACGACGCCGGCCGCCCAGACCGGGATCCACGCCATCTGCACGGCCCAGACCGCCAGGCCGATGGCGCCGAACAGCATCAGGTCGATGATGAGCATCAGGCCCACGCCCTGCCAGCTGTAGCGGGTGTAGAGGTTGCGCTCGATCCAGTCGTCCGGCGTGCCGCGGCCGTACTTGGCCGCGGTTTCCTCGACCTTGGCCTCGGCGCGGTACAGCTCGGCGCCTTCGAGCAGCACCTTCTTGATGCCGCGCGTCTGCGGGCTGTGCGGGTCTTCCTCGGTCTCGCACTTGGCGTGGTGCTTGCGGTGGATGGCGACCCATTCCTTGGTCACCATGCCGGTGGTCAGCCACAGCCAGAAGCGGAAGAAGTGCTGCGGGACCGCATGCAGGTCGAGCGCGCGGTGCGCCTGCGAGCGGTGCAGGAAGATGGTCACGGCGGCGATCGTGACGTGCGTGACGACGAGCACGTACAGCACCACCTGCCACCAGGTGGTCTCGACCAGACCGTTGGCCAGCCAGTCGACCAACGCATCCCGGACCGACATCAGAATTTCCATCGATTACCCTCTAACGCCTGAATTGGCGCGTCTCCGATTGTAGGTGAGCACTTCACGAAAGCCCGGGCAAAGTCCACGGTTTTCCCCCCGCGCTTCACCGCAGCGGCAATGGAGTCGGCCCGGTCAGTTTCGTTCCCAGACCGCGGCGAAGAAGGCGTCGGTGCCGTGCCGGTGCGGCCACAGGCGCAGGAAGTCGCCGCGCACGAGCGCATCGGCCTGCGCGACGTGGGCCGCGTCCAGCGCCCGGGCCGCCGGGACGGGCGTGAAATCGCCCGCATGTCCTTCGGTGAAGGCGCGCGCGACGGCCTCGTCCTCCTCCTCGAGCAGGCTGCAGGTGGCGTAGACCAGCCGCCCGCCGCGCTTGACCAGCCGGGCCGCGCTGCCCAGGATCGCCGCCTGCTTGGCGCGCAGTTCGTCCACCGACTGCGGCGACTGGCGCCACTTCAGGTCCGGGTTGCGGCGCAGCGTGCCCAGGCCCGAGCACGGCGCGTCGACCAGCACGCGGTCGATCTTGCCGGCCAGGCGCTTGATGCGCTCGTCGCGCTCGTGCGCGATCTGCGCCGGGTGCACGTTCGACAGCCCGCTGCGCGCCAGCCGCGGCTTCATGGCCGCGAGGCGGTGGCCCGACGTGTCGAACGCATACAGCCGGCCGGTGTTGCGCATGGCCGCGCCGAGCGCCAGCGTCTTGCCGCCGGCACCGGCGCAGAAATCGACCACCATCTCGCCGCGCTTGGCGTCGGTGAGCAGCACGAGCAGCTGGCTGCCCTCGTCCTGCACCTCGACGTCGCCGCGGGTGAAGGCCTCGACCCGGTTCAGCGCCGGCTTGCCGGGCACGCGCAGGCCCCAGGGCGAGTACGGCGTCGGCTCGGCGGCGACGCCGGCGGCGGCCAGCGCGGCCAGCGCCTCGCCGCGCTTGGCCTTGAAGGTGTTGACGCGCAGGTCCAGCGGCGCCGGCTCGGCGAGGCTGTCGACCAGCGGCCAGAAGTCGTCGCCGAGCTGAGCCTGCAGCCGCTCGGCCAGCCAGTCGGGCAGGTTGTGGCGCAGCCTGTCGGGCAGCGCGGCCTGGTCGACGCCGCGTACCTGCGCGAGCCATGCCTGCTCCTGCTCGCTCAGCGCCGCGCGCAGGAAGGCCGCGTTGCCCTGCCAGCCGAGCACCGCCAGGCGCCGCTCCAGCTCGCCCTTGCCGGACTGCGCCAGGTGCTGGTAGAGCAGGCGCCTGCGCACCACGTCGTAGGTGGTCTCGGCCAGGGTGTGGCGCTCGCGCGCGCCGAGCGCCTTGTGCCGGCGGAAGAACGCCGAGACCACGCCGTCGGCGGGCGAATCGAACTGCATCACCTGGTGCAGCAGGTCGGTGGCGAGTTCGAGCAGGGCGTTCGGATGCATCGGCGGATTATCCGCGGCCCCCCTGGCCGCGCCGGGCGCTCAGAGCAGCAGCTGCGGCTCGCCGCGCACGTGCGTGACCACGCCGTTCTCCTCGCGCAGCGCGCCTTCGACGATCCAGCGCACGGCCCGCGGATACAGCACGTGCTCGCGCGCCAGCACGCGGTCGGCGAGCGTGGCCTCGGTGTCGCCGGGCAGCACCGGCACCACCGCCTGGGCGACGATGGGGCCGTGGTCGAGGTCGGCCGTCACGTAATGCACCGTCGCCCCGGCCAGCTTGCAGCCCGCGGCGAGCGCACCGCGGTGCGTGTGCAGCCCGGTGAAGGCCGGCAGCAGCGAGGGATGGATGTTGACCATGCGCCCGGCGAAGCGCGCCACGAAGGCCGCGGAGAGGATGCGCATGAAGCCGGCGAGCACCACCAGGTCGGGCGCGAAGCCGTCGACGACGTCGGCCAGCGCCGCGTCGAAGGCCTCGCGGGTGCCGAAGGCCTTGTGGTCGACCACGGCGGTGGCGATGCCGTGCGCCTGGGCGAAGCCGAGGCCGGCCGCGCCGGGCCGGTTGCTGACCACGGCCGCGATGCGCGCATTCCAGCCCTCGTCGGCGCAGGCTCGCACGATGGCTTCCATGTTGGAGCCGCGGCCCGAAATCAGGATGACGATGTTCTTCATGCGCGCGCTCGGATGCGGGCCGGCAGTGTAGCCGCGCACGGCCTCGCGGCCCGGCCCGCAAGGGGGCGAGACCTACAATTGCGGCCCTCACGGAAGAGCCAGCGATGAACCAACGCGTACTGTCAGGCATGCGCCCCACGGGGGCGCTGCACCTCGGCCACTACCACGGCGCACTGAAGAACTGGGTGCGGCTGCAGGACGACTACGAATGCTTCTATTTCGTGGCCGACTGGCATGCGCTGACCACGCACTACGAGCACCGCGAGGTCATCGAGCGCAACGTCTACGACATGGTGATCGACTGGCTGGCCGCCGGCATCGACCCGGAGAAGTCGACCATCTTCATCCAGAGCCGCCTGCCCGAGCACGCCGAGCTGTTCACCCTGCTCGGCATGGGCACGCCGCTGTCGTGGCTCGAGCGCATGCCGACCTACAAGGACCAGATGGCCAAGCTGAAGGACCGCGACCTGGCGACCTACGGCTTCCTCGGCTACCCGCTGCTGCAGGCGGCCGACATCCTGATCTACAAGGCCGCCTTCGTGCCGGTGGGCGAGGACCAGGCGCCGCACGTCGAGATCACGCGCGAGGTGGCGCGGCGCTTCAACCACCTCTACGGCCGCGTGCCGCACTTCGAGGAGAAGATCGCCGCGGCGCTGGGCAAGCTGTCGAAGGACGATGCGCGCTACCTCGAGAAGCAGCGCCGCGAGTACCAGCAGAATGGCACCGCCGAGGCCCTGGCCAAGGGCGAGGCGCTGGTGCAGCGCACGGCCGCCGCGCGGCCCGAGGGCTGGTCCGCCGAAGACACCGAGCTCCTGCTCGGCCACCTCAAGGGCACCGGCAAGACCGTGCTGCCCGAGCCGGCCGTGCTGCTCACCGAGGTGAGCAAGCTGCCCGGCCTCGACGGCGACAAGATGAGCAAGAGCTACGGCAACACCATCGCCATGCGCGAGGAGCCGGCCGAGGTCGAGCGCAAGATCCGCAAGATGCCCACCGACCCGCAGCGCGTGCGCCGCACCGACCCGGGCAACCCCGAGCGCTGCCCGGTGTGGCAGTTCCATCAGGTCTACAGCGACCAGGCCACGCGCGACTGGGTGTGGGAAGGCTGCACCACCGCCGGCATCGGCTGCCTCGAATGCAAGCAGCCGGTGATCGACGCCATCCTGCGCGAGCAGAAGCCGTGGCGCGAGCGCGCCGAGGCCTACCTCGCCGACCCGAAGCGGGTGCACTGGATCGTGGAAGTCGGCACCGAGCGTGCCCGCACCGTGGCGCGCGAGACCATGCGCGACGTGCGCGAGGCGATGGGCCTCAGGTACTGAACCGCGCACCGCGGAACGCAAGACGGGGCCGCGGTTGCGGCCCCGCTGCTTTGCGGGCGCGGCGATTCAGGCCAGCACCCGGCCCAGGCTGTCGACGAAGCTGCCCTTGGCCGCCAGTTCCGCCTGCAGCCGCGAGATCGTCTGCGGCTCGCTCAGCACCCGCATGCGGTCGGCCGGCGTCACCCTGGCGCCGGCGGCGAGCATGCGCTGCACCAGCTGGCCGCTGGCGCGGCCGCGCAGGCCGCGCACGGTGTTGCGGGGGCCCATGGCGGCACGCACGACGTTGAAGAGCCACGGGTCGGACACCGCCTGGTGCCAGCGCCGCGCCGGCGCCGACTGGCTGGCGTAGGCCCAGGCGCGGCGCAGCACGGCGGGCGTCCAGGTTTCCTCGGGCGTGGCCAGCACGCTGGCGCCGCGCAGGCGCTCGCCGAAGCGGGTGTCGCTCGTGAACACGGCCATCGGCACGGCCAGCAGCAGCGGCAGGGCGATGGGCGACATCCACACCGCGGCGCTCGGGTCGACCGCGAGCACCACCGCCATCAGGCACAGCACCACGCCGCTGGCGGGGCCGAAGCGCCGGGCGGCATCGGCCCAGGCCACGGCCTCGGCTTCGCGCGGGGGCGACTTCCAGTCGAGCTTCAGGCCGGTGAGCGCCACCAGCACGAAGAGGGTGTGCGCCACCATGCGCACCGGCGCCTGCAGCACCGAGAGGCCGCCTTCGAGCAGGGCGCCCTGCAGCAGCTTGGCGGTGCCGCCGTAGTGGCGCTGCTCCTTCTTGAGCACGATGGTCGCGACGCCCAGCACGCGCGGCAGGCCGAGCATGGTCACGGTCGCCGCCCACAGGGCGATGACCGCGGCCGGCACGCCCTGCTCGCCGAAGAGCGCGTTGCCGCCGACCAGCCAGGTCACCGCGCCCAGCAGCACGAAGCCCAGCCACAGCGGCGCCGACAGGTACGACATGGCGCCGGTGATCAGCATGGCGCGGTGCACGCCGTGCAGGCCGGGTTCGGCCACGAGGCGCGCGTTCTGCAGGTTGCCCTGGCACCAGCGGCGGTCGCGCTGCAGTTCCTCCAGCAGGTTGGGCGGCTGCTGCTCGTAGCTGCCCTGCAGGTCGTGCACCAGCCACACTTGATAGCCGGCGCGGCGCATCAGCGCGGCCTCGACGAAGTCGTGCGACAGGATCTCGCCCGACAGGCCGCCCCGGCCGGACAGCGGCGCCAGCGCGCAGTGCTTCATGAAGGGCTCGACGCGGATGATGGCGTTGTGGCCCCAGTAGTGCGATTCGCCGAGCTGCCAGTACTGCATGCCGGCGGTGAACAGGCGCCCGCCGACGCGGCCGGCGAACTGCTGCGCCCGCGCATGCAGGGTCGAGCCGCCGGCGGCCTGCGGCGCGGTCTGGATGATGCCGGCCTTCGGGTGGGCTTCCATCAGCCGCACCAGGGTGGTCAGGCAGTCGCCGCTCATCACGCTGTCGGCGTCGAGCACCACCATGTAGCGGTAGTTGCGGCCCCAGCGGCGGCAGAAGTCGGCCACGTTGCCCGACTTGCGCTTGGTGCGGCGCTGGCGCCAGCGGTAGTAGATGCGCGCGTCGCCGCCCAGCGTGGCGCGCAGCTCGCTCCACGCGGCGAGCTCGGCGGCGCGCAGGTCGGGGTCGCTGGTGTCCGACAGCAGGTACACGTCGAACAGCCGGGCCGCGTCGGTGGCGGCCAGCGATTCGCAGGTGGCGCGCAGGCCGGCCACGACGGTGGACACGTGCTCGTTGCAGATCGGCATGATGATCGCCGTGCGCGCGCCCTCGTCGATCGGCTGCGCGGCCGACACCGAATGGCGCGACAGCCCGAAGCGATCGCCGCGCAGTTGCACGACGAAGCCCATCATCGCGGTGAAGAAGCCCGCCGACACCCAGGCGAACAGCAGCGCGAACAGGCCGACCTGCAGCACACGCAGGGGCGTGCCGGCCAGCGCCGGCTGCGCGTAGACCAGCAGCGTGGCCGCGGCCAGCGCGGACAGGCCGATCAGCGCCAGCAGCGTGCGGCGGCGGCGGATCGACGCCTCCTCCCACGCCTCGCGCGCGGCGGGCGCCGACGGGCGCGGCGCGGCGTCGAACAGGCCGGCCAGCGCGTCCTTCGTGCCTTGCACGAAGCCGCGCCAGGGCACGGGCACCATCGAACCGCGGTGCACCGGCGGCGCGCTGGCGCCCTCGGCCGGCAGGCGGCCGCGGCCGGTGTCGGGGGCGAAGGCGCCGGCCTCCGCGTCGCGGGTGAGTCGAATGATTTCGGAGTGATCCATGGGTACTGCGTGTGGGCTTGAAAGCGAGGCGGACAGCCGCCGACACCCACCTACTGCAACCCACGTGCCAATGGGATCTATGCCTTAAAAATCAACGGCTTGCGACGTTTTCGGTGCGCTGGTTCACGCGCTCGGGGCCCGAAAAGCGTCGCCGTTCGGCGACAGCATTTCGGGCAGTTCCGTCCAAGTGCCTGACGAGAGGGGAAACCCGAAAGTCGCTAATCGGCGACAACGCCGTCGCCGGCGCCCGCCTCGCCGGCCGGCGCGTCGGTGCGGAACAGGCCGGGGGTCAGTCCGTGTTTTTGCAGGAGCCGGTAAAACTCGGTGCGATTTCTGTCCGCCAGGCGCGCGGCGTCGGCCACGTTGCCGTCGGTGAGCTTGAGCAGCCCGACCAGGTACTCGCGCTCGAAGCGCTGGCGCGCCTCGGCGAAGGTCAGCACCTCGACGCTCGGCACGCGCAGCGCGCGCTGCACCAGCACCAGCGGGATGAGCGAAGTGGTGGCCAGCGCGCAGACCTGCTCCACCACGTTGTAGAGCTGGCGCACGTTGCCCGGCCACTGGGCGGTGGCGAGCAGGCGCAGCGCGTCGGGCGCGAAGCCGTTGACGCGCTTCTTGTATTTCGCGGCCAGCTTCGAAAGAAAGTGATTCGCGAGCAACGGGATGTCTTCGCGCCGCTCGGCCAGGGTGGGCAGGCTGAGCGTCACCACGTTGAGCCGGTAGTACAGGTCCTCGCGGAACTGGCCCTGCGCCATCGCCGCCTCCAGGTCGCGGTGCGTGGCCGAGAGGATGCGCACGTCGATCGGGATCGGCTGGCTCGCGCCCACCGGGCGCACCGAGCGCTCCTGCAGCACGCGCAGCAGCTTGACCTGCAGCGCCGGCGGCATGTCCCCGATCTCGTCGAGGAAGACGGTGCCGCCCTGCGCCGCCTTGAACAGGCCCTCGTGGTTGGCCACCGCGCCGGTGAAGGCGCCCTTGATGTGGCCGAACAGCTCCGATTCGAGCAGCGCCTCGGGGATCGCGCTGCAGTTCACCGCCACGAACGGCCGTTCGGCGCGCGCGCTCGCCTGGTGGATGGCCTTGGCGAGCAGTTCCTTGCCGCTGCCGCTCTCGCCGCGGATGAGCACGCTCGCGTCGGAGGCGGCCACCATCTTGGCCTCGGTCAGCAGCTCGGCCATGCGGCTGGAGCGGCTGACGATGGGCTCGCGCCAGGCCTCGTTGGCCAGCGGCCCGTCGTCCACCGTGGCGGTGACGGCCAGCGCCTCGCCGATCTTGTCGATCAGCGCCTTGCCGTCGAAGGGCTTGGTGAGGTAGGTGAACACGCCGCGCGCCGTGGCCTCCACCGCGTCGGGGATGGTGCCGTGCGCGGTGAGCAGGATCACCGGCAGCGCCGGGTGCCGCAGGCGGATCTCGTCGAACAGCGCCAGGCCGTCCTTGCCCGGCAGCTGCACGTCGCTCACCACCAGCTGCGGACGCTCGACGGCGATCTGCGCCAGCGCCGCCTCGGCCGATTCGACCGCGCTCACCCGGTAGCCGGCCGCGGTGAGCCGCATGGACAGCAGGCGCAGCAGGTCCGCGTCGTCGTCGACCAGCAACACATGGGCGCTCATCGCGGCCTCGCCTGCGGCGCCGACGCGCCCGCCGGCCGGTTGGTCAGGCTGCGCTCGATGGCCTTCAGGGCCTCGAGCTGCGAATTGAGCTGCTCGATGCGCCGGTTCGCGTCGCGCGTTTCGTTCCTCTGCTTGTCGAGCAGGTCTTCGGCGCGGCGCTGCTCGGCATAGCGCACCGCCAGCACGCGGGCGATGGGCTGCCACGGCGTCACTTCCGGCGAGGTGGAGCGCAACACGCCGTCGAGCAGGCCGAGCGCGCGCACGGTGTCGGCCGGGTTGCGCGTCTGGCCGATGAGCAGCGCCAGCTCGAGCGTGGCCGCGGGGTTGCCCGCCGGGTCGCCGATGCGCGCCAGCTCGCGCGCGATCTCCTGCTGCGGCAGGGTGCGCAGCCGCTCCTGGTAGTTCAGCACGTGGCGCGTGGCCATGTCGACCGGATCGGGCGGCGGCGGCGGCGTGGGCGCGCAGGCCGGCGCGGGCACGGAGGGCACCCGGCACACCGGCACCTGCGTCTCGGCCGGCGGCGGCAGCGGCGCCGGTGCCGGCGGCGCAGGCGGCGGCATCGGTGCGCAGGCCCCGAGGGCCAGGGCCGCCATGGCGGCCAGGGCGCCGAGCCGGCGGGGGTCAATGTGGGGTGACATAGGGCAGTTGGATGCGGAAACACGCGCCGGGGCCGTCCGGCAACAGGTCGATGCGGCCACCGTGCGCGGCGACGTATTCGCTCACGATCGACAGGCCGATGCCGGTGCCGCGGGCGGCGTCGGCCGGCTGGCGCTCGCCGCGGAAGAACGGTTCGAACACGCGGGCGCGGTCTGCCTCGGCAACTCCCGGGCCCGCGTCGCGGATCTCGATGCTCGCGCTGCCGTCGCCGCGCGCGAGCGAGACCTCGATCGCCGAGCCGACGGGGCTGAAGCGTATCGCGTTCGACAGCAGGTTGCCCAAGGCGGTGGACAGCTTGTCGGGGTCGACCTCCATCCACAGCGGGCCGCCGCGCAGGTTCACGCGCAGCCGCCGCGCCTGCAGCTGCAGCTGCTGCGCCTCGACCAGGTCGCCCATCAGCGCCGCGAGCTCGGTCTTGCGCCGCGTGAGGTGCCGCGCCTCGAAGGCGGCGGCGTTGAAGCGCAGCAGGTCCTCGATCTGGCGCTGCAGCGTCACCGTGTTCTGGCGCAGGATGCCGGCGACCTCGCGCTGGTTGTCGCTGAGCACGCCGGTCACGCCCTCCTCCAGCAGCGCGACGCCCTCGCGCAGCGCCGCCAGCGGGGTCTTGAGCTCGTGCGACACGTGCCGCAGGAAGCGGGCCTTGTCGGCATCGAGCTCCGCCAGCCGCAGGCGCAGCCAGTCCAGGCGCACGCCGAGCGCGCGCACGTCGGCCGGGCCGCGGATCTCGATCGGCTGGTCGAGCCGGTTCTCGCCCAGGCCGACGATGGCCGCCTCCAGCCGCTGCAGCGGGCGCGCGAGCCAGACGCCGAAGGCCAGCGCCAGCACCACCGCCAGCACGATCGCGCCCAGCACCTGCCGCCCGAGGGCGCTGCGCGCCGCCTCCTGCGCCGCCTGCAGGGCCTGGTTGCGCTTGTCGGCGGCCAGGCGCACCTGCGCGGCGATGTCGGCATTGACGGCGGTGAGCTCGCGGAACTCGGCGCTCATCGCCTGGTCGCGCGCCGCCGCCGTGCTGCGCGGGCCGGGCAGCAGCGCACGGATGGTGGACAGGCGCTGCTCCCACGCGGCGGCGCTCTCGCGCACCTCCAGGTCGTTCTTGAGCCGCGACAGCACGGCCTCGGCCTCGCGCGCCGCCGCCGCGAAGCGCTCGCGCAGCACCGGGTCGTCGAGCACCACGTACTGGCGCGCGGCGCGCTCCATCGCCACGCTGCGCTCGGCCAGCTGCTGGGCGTCGCCGCTCGCCTTCACCGCCAGCGCCGCGGCCTGGCGGCTCTGCGACAGCAGCCGGTCGAGCGTGAACAGGCCGCGCAGCGACACCGCCGCCAGCAGCGCGGCGATCAGCAGGAAGGCCACGGCCAGCAACTGCCGGAATGAAGCGCGTGAGAGGGTGGGCATCGGGCAGGAGGGAGCCGGCCGATTCTGCCCAAACCGGCGAGCGCGGCGCGCTTCGCCGCAGGCCGCGAAGGCCTTCGGGTTTGCCGATATGCTCCCGCCCCCATGGCCGCGCTGCACATCACCGACATCGAGGCCGCCATCAACTGGTGGCGCGAGCGCGCGCCCTCGCCCGACGGCATCACCGCCTGCGCCGAGGTGCGCGCGCTGGCCGAGGTGTACGCGCTGATGGTCTATTACCGCGAGCCGCTGTGCGACGAGGACACCCTGCCCGGGCGCGCCCGCGACGCCTGGCTCGCCTGGTACGCCACCACGCCGGACGCGCCGTGCATCGCCATCTGCTCCACCAGCCAGGGCGACGACGTCTGCAAGGGCTGCGGGCGCACCTTCGACGAGGTGCAGAACTGGCCCGTGATGACCCCCGGCGAGAAGCGCGCCACCTGGCGGCGCATCACGCAGGAGGGCACGGCCTGGCGCTTCAACCGCTATGCCGAGCGGGCGCTCCAGGGCCGGGCCGCCGGCGACGACGGCGACGGCGACAGCGACAGCGGCGGCGCGCCCCGCGACCCCGGCGCCGCGGGCGCGAGCCGCCCGTGAGCACGCGCCTTCACAGCGCCCGCGCCATCGCCCCGCTCGCCTGGCCGGTGTTCGTCGGGCAGGTGTCGGTGCTGGCCTTCAGCACCGTCGACACGGTGATGGCGGCGCGCTACGACGCGATCGACCTGGCGGCGCTGGCCATCGGCGGCTCGGCCTACATCACCGTGTTCGTCGGCCTGATGGGCGTGGTGCTGGCCATCGGGCCGATCACCGGCCAGGTGTTCGGCGCCGGCCGGCTGCACGAGGCCGGGCGGCAGCTGCACCAGGCGGTCTGGCTGGCGCTCGGGCTGTCGGTGGTCGGCTGCGCGCTGCTGGCCTTTCCCGATCCCTTTCTCGCCATCGCGCAGGCCCCGCCCGCGGTCGAGGCCAAGGTGCGCGGCTACCTCGGCGCGCTGGCGTTCGCGCTGCCGTCGGCCCTGCTCTTCACCGCGTTCCGCGGCTTCAACGTGGCGGTGTCGCGCCCGCGCGTCGTGATGGCGCTGCAGCTGGGCGCGCTCGCCGCCAAGGTGCCGCTGAACGCGCTGCTGGTGTTCGGCCTGGCGCTGCCCACGCCGCTGGGCACGCTGTCGATCCCGGCCTTCGGCGCGCCCGGCTGCGGCATCGCCACCGCCATCGTCATGGCGCTGCAGCTCTTCGTGGCGTGGGAGGTGCTGCGCCGCGACGGCTTCTACCGCCGCTTCGGGCTGCACGAGGGCGGCCTCGCGCGGCCGCACCGCAAGAGCCTGGCCGAGCTGCTGCGCCTGGGCATCCCGATGGGGCTGTCGATCGGCATCGAGGTCAGCGGCTTCACCTTCATGGCCTTCTTCATCTCGCGCCTGGGCGCCACGCCGGTGGCCGGGCACCAGATCGCGGTGAACATGGTGTCGCTCATGTACATGATGCCGATGGCCATCGCCAACGCCACCGCCACCCTGGTGGCGCAGCGCGTGGGCGCCGGCGAGGCCCAGGCGGCGCGGCGCATCGGCTGGCACGGGCTGCAGATCGGCGTGCTGATCGCCTCGGCCATGGGCGCGCTCGTGTACCTGCTGCGCGAGCCGCTGCTGCACGCCTACACCCACGACGCGGTGATCATCGCCGCGGCCCTGCCGCTGCTCGGCTGGGTGATGCTGTTCCACGTGGCCGACGCGGCGCAGACCATGGCGGCCTTCGTGCTGCGCGCCTACCGCATCGCGGTCGTGCCGATGGTCATCTACGCGCTCGCCGTCTGGGGCGTGGGGCTCGGCGGCGGCTACGTGGTGGCGTTCGACACCCTGGGCATCGCGCCGCCGGGCCTGCAGGGCGCGCGCGGGTTCTGGTCGGCGGCGACGGCCGGGCTCACCGTGGCCGCCGTCGCCCTCGGCGGCTTCCTGCTCTGGATGCTGCGCATGCAGGGCCGCGCCGGCGCCGCGCCGCGCTGAGTCAGGCGCCGGCGGCCGGGAAGCGCAGCTCGAAGCAGGTGCCGCCGCCCTCGCGCGGCAGGCAGCGCACGCTGCCGCCGTGGCGCTCGGCGATCTGGCGCACCAGGCTCAGGCCCAGGCCCACGCCGCCGGCCGTCTCGGCATGGCCGGGCATGCGGTAGAAGGGCTCGAAGATGCGCTCGCGCTGCGCCTCGGGCACGCCGGGGCCGCGGTCGCACACGCGCACGAGCGCGTCGCCGCCGCGGCGCTCGATCTGCGCCGTCACGTCGTCGCCGCCGTAGCGGCGCGCGTTCTCCAGCAGGTTGCGCAGGGCGCGGCGCAGCAACCGCTCGTCGCCGGTGACGGACAGCGCCACGCCGTCGGCCTGCGCGTTCACGCGCGCCGCCTCCTCGGCGGCGAGGCCGAGCAGGTCGACGCGCTCGTGCTGGTCGAGCGACTGCTGCGCGTCGAGCCGGCTGGCGAGCAGCACCTCCTCGACCAGCGCATCGAGCTCGGCCACGTTGGCGTCGATCTCGCGGCGCAGCCGCTCGCGCTGTGCGGGCGGGGCGTCGTCCAGCATGGAGACGGCCATCTTCATGCGCGCGAGCGGCGAGCGCAGCTCGTGGCTGGCGTTGGCGAGCAGCGACTGGTGCGAGCGCACCAGCGCCTCGACGCGCGCCGCCGCCTGGTTGAAGCTCGCCGCCACCGCGGCGACCTCGTCGCGGCCGGACACCGCCACGCGGTGGTCGAGCCGCCCGGCGCCGAAGGCCTCCACGCCCTGCTGCAGCGCCTTCAGGCGGCGCGTCAGGCCGCGCGCCACCGGCCAGGCGCCGGCCGCCACGGCGACGAACAGCAGCACCAGCACCGCCACCAGGCCGGCGCCGGTCTGCATACCGTGCGGCATCAGCGACAGCACCGGCGGCGGCGGGCCGCGCCGCGGGCCGCGCGCCTCGCCGGGCTCGCGCGGCGGCCCGCGGCGCAGCATCCACAGCGTGCGGCCGTCGTCGAGCGGCACGGCGACGCTGCGCCGGCGCCCCTCGGCGAGGCCCGGCTCGAAGGACTCGGACGCGCCGATGCGCGTGCCGTCGGCCGCGTCGAGCGCCATCGGCATGCGCAGCCGCTGCGACCAGTCGGCCAGGGCGACGGCCTGCTCGTCGCGCGGCGCGTCCGCGCCGGGCAGCGAGCGCTGGATCAGGTCGCCCCAGGCCTCGGTGCGCTCGTCGATCGCCGACTGCACGCGGCTGCGCTCCTGCGCCATCTCGCGCTGGAACAGCCAGCCCGCGCCGGAGGCGAACAGCAGCAGCACCGCGACGATGCTGAGATAGATCCGCAGCGTCAGCGTGTTCATGTGAGCCCCTCGGCCGGCTTGGGGCGGCCCGGCGCTCGGCCCGCTGATGCCAGCCCCTCGCCCGCG
>JBIQHD010000010.1:0-56658 GCA_044508835.1 Rubrivivax sp. | reverse complement strand
GTCGATCCCCCAAGGGGATGCGGGCCGGCTTGGGGCGGCCCGGCGCTCGGCCCGCTGATGCCAGCCCCTCGCCCGCGGCGTACCGCGGTCGATCCCCCAAGGGGATGCGGGCCGGCTTGGGGCGGCCCGGCGCTCGGCCCGCACTCCGCGCGCCCCGGAAGCTACTGCGCGTCGTCCGCATCCTGCTTCTTGGCGAACACGTAGCCCGCGCCGCGCACCGTGAGCACGCGCCGCGGCTCCTTCGGGTCGTCCTCGATCACCGCGCGGATGCGCGAGACGTGCACGTCGATCGACCGGTCGAAGGCCTCCAGCGGATGGCCCTTGAGGGCGTCCATGATCTGGTCGCGCGACATCACCCGCCCGGGGTTGCGCGCCATCACCACCAGCAGGTCGAACTGGTGGCTGGTGAGGTCGCAGGGCTTGCCGTCCAGGCGCGCGGTGCGCTCGCCCAGGTCGATCTCGAGGCGGCCGAAGCGCAGCCGCTCGTCGTCGGCCGGCTGCGGCGAGGCGCGCCGCAGCAGCGCCTTCACGCGCGCCAGCAGCTCGCGCGGCTCGAAGGGCTTGGGCAGGTAGTCGTCGGCGCCGAGCTCCAGGCCGACGATGCGGTCCAGCGGCTCGCCGCGCGCCGTCAGCATGAGCAGCGGCAGCTGGCGCGTGCGCGGGTTGGCGCGCAGCTCGCGGCACAGGTCGAGGCCGTCGCCGTCGGGCAGCATGAGGTCGAGCACCAGCGCGTCGTAGCTGGCCGCGGCCAGCCGCTCGCGGCCGGCGGCCAGCGAGGCGGCGTGCTCGGTCTCGAAGCCGGCCGCGCCGAGGTAGTCGCCCACCATGGCGGCGAGGCGGGTGTCGTCGTCGACGAGCAGGAGTCTGGCGTTCATGGCGCGAATGATCGCAGCGCCGGCGTGAACGCCTTTCACGATGGCCGTAAAGAAACGTGAACGGGGCCGCCGCCGCCGTGGCGGCACCGGCGCAAGCGCCGCGCTACGGCCTCGCCGCCGCGCGGCGGGCGGTGCGCAGGCGCAGCACGCGCGGCACCACCAGCACCGCGACCACGAGGGCCAGCAGGGTCGCCGACATCGGCCGTTCGATGAAGACGCTCCAGCGGCCCTCGCCGATGGCCAGGCCGTTGCGCATCTGCGCCTCGGCGAGCGGGCCGAGGATCATGCCGATGACGACCGGCGCGGCCGGGAAGTCGAAGCGCCGCATCAGCACGCCGCAAAGGCCGACGATGTACATCAGCACGAGGTCGAACGCGCTCTGGCGCATGCCGTAGACGCCCACGGTGGCGAAGATCAGGATGCCGGCATAGAGCTGCGGGCGCGGGATCTCGAGCAGCTTGACCCACAGGCCCACCAGCGGCAGGTTGAGCACCAGCAGCATCACGTTGCCGATGTAGAGCGACGCGATCATCGCCCACACCAGGGCCGACGAGGTCTGGAACAGCTGCGGGCCGGCCTGGATGCCGTAGTTCTGCAGCGCCGACAGCAGGATGGCCGCCGTCACCGAGGTCGGGATGCCGAGCGTGAGCAGGGGCACGAGCACGCCGGTGACCGCCGCGTTGTTCGCCGCCTCCGGCCCGGCGACGCCTTCGATCGCGCCGGTGCTGCCGAACTCCTCGGGATGCCTGGAAAGCTTGCGCTCGGCGGCATAGCTCAGGAAGGTCGGGATCTCGGTGCCGCCGGCCGGCAGCGTGCCGAACGGGAAGCCGATCGCGGTGCCGCGCAGCCAGGCCGGCCAGGAACGGCGCCATTCGGCGCGCGTCATGTGCACCTTCTTCATCGTGTTCAGCGACAGCGTGCTGCGGCCCTCGTAGAGCGCGTTGTAGAGCGCCTCGGTCACCGCGAACAGGCCGACTGCGATCAGCACCACCTCGATGCCGTCGAGGAACTCCGGGATGCCCGCCGTGTAGCGCACCTGGCCGGTGATCTGATCGAGCCCGATGAGGCCGATCGCCAGGCCGATGAACAGCGCCGTCATTCCGCGCAGCGTGCTCTTGCCCAGCACCGCCGTCACCGTCGTGAAGGCGAGCAGCATGAGGCAGAAGTACTCCGGCGGACCGAGCAGGACCGCGAAGTCGGCGACGACCGGGGCGAACAGGGTGACCAGCAAGGTGGCCAGCGTGCCGGCCACGAACGAGCCGATCGCCGCCGTGGCGAGCGCCGCGCCGGCACGGCCGTGCTTGGCCATCTTGAAGCCTTCGAGCGCGGTCACCATGGTGCCGGTCTCGCCCGGCGTGTTGAGCAGGATCGAGGTCGTCGAACCGCCGTACATGGCGCCGTAGTAGATGCCGGCGAAGAAGATCATCGACGCCGTGGGGTCGATCTGCGAGGTGAGCGGCAACAGCATCGCCACCGTGACCGCGGGACCGAGCCCCGGCAGCACGCCGACGGCGGTGCCGAGCGCGCAGCCGATGAAGGCCCACATCAGGTTGATCGGCGTGGCGGCGGTGGCGAAGCCGCCGAGGAGCTGGGTCCAGAGGTCCATGGGGTACCCCTCAGATCCAGCCGGAGCCGGTCAGCCCCGGCAGGCCGATCGACAGCACCTTGGTGAACATCCAGTAGACCGGCAGCGCAATGGCCAGACCGGTCGCCGCGTCGACGGCCGTCTGCCGGGCGTTGCCAGCCGGCCGGCCTTCGCTGCTGCGCAGGCCGCGCACGGCCAGCGCGAAGCACAGGGCGCAGCTGAGCACGAAACCGATGCGCGTGATGAGCGCCGCGTTGGCGAGCACGCCGGCCGAGACCCAGGCCAGCGCGCGCCAGTCGCCCTGCGTCGCACCCGAGGGCGGCTCCATCTCGCGAAAGCCGCCGCTGCGCGCCTCGCGCACGAGCAGCAGGCCGCAGACCACCAGCGCGGCCGCGACCACCCAGGGCAGGAAGTTGGGCCCGACGCCCGAGTATCCGGAGGCGGAGGAAATGAACAGCGCACCGTAGGCCAGCACGCCGCCGACCGCGACGATGCCGAGGCCGAGCGCGGTCTGGCGCGTGCGGGCGGAGGACGGGTCCGGCATGAACACCTCGGGCAGGGCAGGACAGGAAAGGCGGGCTGGAGCGTACGGCCGCCAGCCCGGCGGCGAAGCGCGCAGGAGGCGCTTCAGATCATGCCGGCCTTCACCATCGTGGCACGCAGGCTGGCGAAATCGCGGTCGACGAACGCCTCGAACTCGGGCCCGGCCAGGAACGCCGGCGTCCAGTTGTTCTTCTTGATCGACTCGGCCCACGACTTGCTCTTCGTCGCCGCCACCACCATGTCGGTCACCGTCTTGCGCTGCGCGGGCGAGATGCCGGGCGCCGCGTACACGCCGCGCCAGTTGCCGATCTCGACGTCGATGCCCTGTTCCTTCAGCGTGGGGATGTCGAGCCCGGGCAGGCGCTCTCCCGAGGTGACGGCGATCGCCTTCATCTTGCCGCTCTCGACGTACTGCTGGAACTCGCTGTAGCCGCTGCCGCCGACCGTGACGTTGCCGCCCAGGATGGCCGCGACCGCCTCGCCGCCGCCGCGGAACGCCACGTAGTTGATCTTCGAGGCGTCGACACCGACGGCATGCGCCAGCATGGCCGCGGCGATGTGCTCGGTGGATCCGCGCGAACCGCCGCCCCACTTGACGCTGCCGGGGTCCTTCTTGAGCTGCTGGACGACGTCCTTCATGGTCTTGAACGGCGAGTTCTCGGGCAGCACGAAGACGTTGTACTCGGTCGTGAGGCGGGCGATCGGCGTCGCCTCCGACAACTGCACCGGCGGCTTGCCGGTGATCATGCCGCCCAGCATCACGGCGCCCATGACCATCAGCGCGTCCGGGTCGCCGCGGCGGGAGTTGACGAACTGCGCCAGGCCCAGCGCGCCCGCCGCACCGCCCTTGTTCTCGTAGGCCACGGACGATGCCGCGCCGGCGTCCTGCAGGGCCGCGCCGAGCGCGCGCCCGGTCGAGTCCCAGCCGCCGCCGGGGTTGGCCGGGATCATGAGCTTCACGTTGCCCGCCGCACGCGCGGCCAACGGCAGGGCGCCCGCGGCCGCCAGCGCAGCCAGGGTCTTGAGGAAGGTGTCGCGTCGCATGATGTCTCCTTGTGAGCGCTTGAGCGCTGCGGCTGGAAGTGTGGATGATGGCCCGGGATCATGGCGAGATCCCGTCTTCGTGACGAGGTGAGGTCCATCGGCTCGGCGCACGGATCGTCGTCGGTGCGGCTGTCAATTCGCTGTCGATGCGGCACGGAGAAACCCCAAGGTCCGGCTGTCGATAATTTGCGGCCCATGAAGCTGCTCCTGATCGAGGACCATCCGACCATGCAGGCCATCCTGCAGCGCAGCTTCGAGCGGCGCGGCATGCGCGTGGTGGTCTGCGGCGACGGCGCCCGCGCGCTCGACCGCTGGCGCGCGAGCGCGCCCGACGTCGTGCTGCTCGACCTCAGCCTGCCGGGCTGCGACGGCCTCGAGGTGCTCGCCGCCGCGCGCGGCGAGGGGCTCGCGACGCCGGTGCTCATCCTGACCGCGCGCGGCACGGTCGGCGACCGGGTGCTCGGCCTCAACACCGGGGCCGACGACTACCTCGCCAAGCCCTTCGACCTCGACGAGCTCGAAGCCCGCATCCGCGCGCTCGGGCGCCGCCTCGGCCTGCCGACGTCCACGGCGGGCGACTTCGGCGGCCTGCGCGCCGACCCGGAAAGCCAGGCCGTGACCTGGCACGAGCGGCCGATGGACCTCACCGGACGCGAGGCGGCGCTGCTGCGCGCCCTGCTCGCGCGGCCGGGCCAGGCCATGTCCAAGGACAAGCTGAGTGCACTGGTGTTCAGCGGCGAGGCCGAGGTGCAGGCCGACGCGATCGAGGTCGTCGCCTACCGCCTGCGCAAGAAGCTGGCCGCCACCGACGTGCGCCTGGTCACGCTGCGCGGGCTCGGCTATCTGCTCGAGCAGGTCGACGGCACACCGCCGGCCGCCGACCGCCCTGCCCCTTCGGCGCCGCCATGAGACACCTTGTGTCAACCTGTTGGCGGGCCGAGCGCCGGGCCGTCCCACGCCCGGGCTTGCAAGCCCGGGCGCTTCGCGAGGCGAGCGTGTGTGCGCAAGCACACACGCTCGTCCACGCTCAGCCCAAGCCGGCCCGCGTCCCCTCGGGGGACCTGCCGATGTACTCATCGGACGAGGGGCACACATCATGAGTCGCGCGCCCTTGTCGCTGCGCCGCCAGCTGCTGCTCGGCATCCTGGTGCCGGTCGTGGCCTTCGTCGCCCTCGGGGCGGCCAGCCTGTACCGCGCCGCACTCGTGGCCGCCGACACGGCCTACGACCGCACGCTGCTCGCTTCGGCGAAGGTGATCGGCGAGCAGTTGCGCCTGCAGGACGACGGCGCCGCGCCGCATGTCGTCTCCGATCTGCCGTATGCCGCGCTCGAGGCCTTCGAGGCCGACTCGCGCAGCCGGCTCTTCTATCGCATCCTCGGCTTTCGCGGCGAGCTCGTCTCGGGCTACGCCGACATGCCGCCGCCGCGCCCCGAGACGGCCGGCACCAGCCCCTACGCCGCGCTGGTGCACTTCTACGACGACGACTACCAGGGCACGCCGGTGCGCATGGCCGTGCTGCTGCAGCCGGTGGCGGGCCCGGCCGGCCAGGGCATGGCCACGATCCAGGTCGCCGAAACCTTCGAACTGCGCCACACGCTGGCGCACGGACTGCTGCGGGAGACGCTGCTTCGGCAGGCCGCGCTGATCGCGGTCATCGCCGTCGTCGTGGTCTGGGTCGTGCAACGCGCGACGCGGCCGGTGCGCGCGCTGAGCGAGCACCTGGCCGCGCGCGCCGCCGACGACCTGTCGCCGCTGCCGACCGACCAGGCGCCGCGCGAACTGCTGCCGGTGATCGACGCCACCAACGGCGTGATGGCACGCCTGGCCCATCTGCTCGAGCACCAGAAGCGCTTCGTGCGCGATGCCTCGCACCAGCTGCGCACGCCGCTGGCCGTGCTCAAGACCCAGGTGCAGTCGGCGCTGCGCGGCGACATCGCACCGATGCAGGCGCTGCGCGAGATCCATGCCACCGCCGACCGCGCGACCCGGCTCGCCAACCAGATGCTGGCGCTCGCCAAGGTCGAGCAGGTGCAGGCGCGGGGCGCGTTCTCCACCGTGGCGCTGGCCGACGTGGTGAGCACCGCGGCGCTCGACCTGGCCCCGCTGATCGCGGCCAAGGCGCTCGACTTCGAGCTGCGGACGACCGCGGTCCCGGTTCACGGCCACGACTGGATGCTGCGCGAGCTGGTGTCGAACCTGCTCGCCAACGCGGTACGCGAGACGCCCGCGCAGGGGCGGCTGCTGGTCGCGGTGGCGCACGAGGGCGGCCAGGCCGTGCTGCGCATCAGCGACACCGGCGGCGGGCTGCCCGGCGGCATGGCGACCCAACTGTTCGAACCCTTCCACACCCGCCACCCGACCGAGGGCAGCGGCCTGGGGCTGACGATCTGCCACAACATCTGCACCGCCCTCGGCGCGCGCCTGGTGCTGTCGAACCGCCTGGCCGACGGCGCCGTCGCCGGCCTCGACGCCGAGGTGCGCTTCCCGGCGCCGACGCCGGTCCACGCGTGAAAAGGCCCCGTGGCGCGTGCCGCGGGGCCTGCGTCGCCGGGCGGTGCCCGCCTACTGCCTGGGCTGGGCCGGCGGCGCGGGCCGCTCCTGCCGCATGCGCTCGTGGCGCTCGCCCATGCGCTTGCGGCGCTCTTCCATGCGCTGCTTGCGCTCGGCCATGCGCTCGCCGAGCTTCACGCGCTGCTCGGGGGTGAGCACCGCGCTCGCGTCGAGCATGGCCTGCGTGATGCGCCGGCTGGCGGCATCCTGCCGGGCGAGCATCTGCTGGCGCAGGGCCTCGGCCTTCGCCGCGTCCACCTGCGGCGCGGTGAAGACCGCCGCCGCCTGCTCGCGCAGCGCGCGGCCTTCCTCGCGCTGGGCCCGCAGGTCCTGCGCCGCGGCGCGGGCGATCTGCTTGATCTGCGTGCGCTGCGCCTCGGTGGCGTTCAGGCCGTCGAGCAGGCGGTCGATGCGCTCGGGCCCGCCGAGGAACATGCCGCCGCCGTGGTGCATGGCATGCGCGTGCCGGCCGGGGCCGCCGCCGTACGGGCCCTGCGCCCAGGCAGTGACGCCGGCGCCCGCGGCCAGCGCCAGGGCCACGCCGGCCACCACCGCCTTGAGGCCGCGCGTCGATCGAGGGGACTTGTTCATTTCAGCCATTGCGTGCTCCTTGTGTGCATCGGGTCGAATCCCGTGCCTGCACTGTCCGCGGCGGCGGTGAAGCGGCCTTGGCTGGCGCGTAAAGATGTGTATGCCACCTGGCGGGGACAATCGGCGCCCGCCTCCTTCCGCCCGCGTGCATGCCCGCCCCCGCCTCCACCGGTCTCGCCGTCCTGCGACACCGCGACTTCCGTCTCTATCTGTCGGCCAAGGTGCTGTCCACGCTCGCGGTGCAGATGCAGAGCGTCGCGGTGGGCTGGCAGATCTACGACATCACCGGCAGCGTGGTGGACCTGGGCCTCGTCGGGCTGGCGCAGTTCGTGCCGTTCCTCGCGCTGATCCTGTTCGCCGGCCACGCGGCCGACCGCTTCGACCGGCGCCGCATCGTCACCGCCTGCTGGGCCGCCAACCTGCTGTGCGCGCTGCTGCTGCTCGCCTTCACCGTGCACGGGCTGGCCGTGGTCTGGCCGATCTTCGGCGTGCTGGTGATCTTCGGCGCGGCGCGCGCCTTCAGCATGCCGGCGAGCCAGGCGGTGGTGGTCAACCTCGTGCCGCCGGAGGACTTCGCGCAGGCCGTGGCGATCAACTCGTCCACCATGCACGTGGCGATGATCGGCGGCCCGGTGCTGGGCGGCCTGCTCTACCTCGCCGGGCCGCTGGTGGTGTACGGCTGCGTGGCGGCGCTGCTGGCGCTGGCGGTCGCGCTGATGCTGCGCCTGCCGGGGCGCCGCGCGGCCGCGGGCGGCCAGCCCTTCAGCATCGCCGGCGTGCTGGAAGGCCTGCGCTTCGTGTGGAGCCGGCCGGTGATGCTGGGCGCGATCTCGCTCGATCTCTTCGCCGTGCTCTTCGGCGGCGCCACCGCCATGCTGCCGGCCGTGGCGCGCGACGTGCTGCACGCCGACAGCACCGCCCTCGGCCTGCTGCGCAGCGCGCCGGCGGTGGGCGCGGCGCTCGTCACGATCACCCTGGCCTACCGCCCGCTCACGCGCCACGTGGGCCGCTCGATGTTCGCCGGCGTGGCCGTGTTCGGCGCGGCGTCGATGGTGTTCGGCCTGTCGACCTGGCTGCCGCTGTCGATCGCGGCGCTGGCGGTGATGGGCGCGGGCGACATGCTCAGCGTGTACGTGCGGCACATCCTCGTGCAGTCGGAGACGCCCGACGCCATCCGCGGCCGCGTCAGCGCCGTGAGCGCGGTGTTCATCGGCGCGTCCAACGAACTGGGCGAGTTCGAGTCCGGCGTCACCGCCGGCTGGTTCGGCCTCGTGCCCTCCATCGTCATCGGCGGCGCGGCGACGCTCGGCGTCACCGCGGCGTGGATGGCGATGTTCAAGCCGCTGCGGCGGATGGACCGGTTCCCGAGCGTGCAGTGACCGCCGGCGGCCGGCCGAGCCGCTACTCCGCGACGGCCTGCCGGAACGCGGCGATGAAGTCGGAGACCGCCCGGGGCGACCGCAGCCCCTGCGGCTGCAGGGCCCGGATCTCGACCGGCACCTCGGGCAGCAGCGCGCGGATGTGCAGCCCGCCCCCGCTCGCCTGCGCGGTGAACGAGTCGATGATGGCCGGCCCGAACCCCTGCTCCGCCATGACCATGGCGATGTGGTGCGTCTGCACCGTGATGCCGGCGCGCGGCGAGAGCCCGAGGCGCGTCCATTGGTCGGCCAGCACCGCGCCCAGCGGGTCGCGCTCGTCGATGCAGACGAAGGGCTCGCGCAGCACGTCCTGGAGGGTGGCCGTGGTGCGCCGGTCGGCCGCCGTCCTTCCGCGCGGCGTGGCGCAGACCAGCCGTCCGGTGGCGACGAGCTCGTCGGAGAGCGCCGGGTGCGGCAGCCGGCCGTAGACGATGCCGACGTCGCCCTCCTGCAGCGCCATGGCGCGGGCGATGTCGTTGGAATGCAGCGTTCGCACCGAGATCGGCAGCTTGCGGTAGCCGGCCCGGAAGATCTTCAAGGCGTCGGGCAAGGCCTTCACGGCCAGCGACGGCACGATGAGGATGCGGAACCGCTGCCCTTCGCCGCTGCCCAGGGCCGTGGCCATGCGGCGCACCGACTCGAGCTGCGACATCAGCGCCTGGACTTCCGGGTACAGCGCCTGCGCCTCGCGGGTGGGAATCAGCCGCCGCCGCTGGCGGGTGAAGAGCGCGTAGCCGAGCTGCAGCTCGGCATGCTGCAGCGCCTGGGTGACGGCCGGCTGCGTCACGTGCAGCAGGTGGGATGCCGCGCTGACCGAGCCCGTCAGCATGACGGCGTGGAACACCTCGATGTGCTTCAGGCGCATCGGCGCACCCTCCTCGAAAACATAAGTCAGGCTTATACGATGACGCGGAACTCCGATGCACGCCCGCGGGGCGGATGACTATCCTTGCGCACGCCCTCCCCCGTACGAAAGACGAAAGGATCCGCCATGAAGTGCACCCTCCCCCTGGCCGTCGCCGTCCTGTCGATCGCCGCACAGGGCACTGCCCTCGCGCAGCCCGCCTCGACGCTCGACAAGGTCAAGTCCTCCGGCACCATCACCGTCGCGTACCGCGAGTCGTCCATTCCGTTCTCCTATCTCGGGGGCGACGGGCAGCCGACGGGCTTCGGCTGGGAGATCTGCGCCAAGGTCGTCGAACAGGTCGGGAAGGCGACCGGCCGCGCCGACCTGAAGGTGGCCACGCAGGCCGTCACCTCGCAGAACCGCATTCCGCTGATGACGAACGGCACCATCGACATCGAGTGCGGCTCCACCACGAACAACAGCGAGCGCGCGAAGCAGGTGGCCTTCGCGATCAACTACTTCTACACGGGCACGCGCCTGCTGGTGAAGTCGGGTTCGCCCGTCAAGTCCTTCGCCGACCTCAAGGGGCGCAAGGTCGTGTCGACGACAGGCACCACCAACTTCCAGGTGCTGCGCAAGGTGAACGTCGAGCGCGGCCTGGACTTCGAGCTGATCGGCGCGAAGGACCACGCCGAGTCGGCGCTGCTGGTGCAGATGGGCCGGGCCGATGCCTTCGGCATGGACGACATCCTGCTGTACGGCCTGCGCGCCAGCTCGCGCAACCCCGCCGACCTGGCGGTGGTCGGCGAGGCGGTCCAGGTCGAGCCGTACGCGATCATGCTGCGCAAGGACGACCCGGCGTTCAAGAAGCTGGTCGACGACACCATCGCCGCTCTGATGAAGAGCGGCGAGTTCGAGGCGCTCTACAGGAAGTGGTTCCTCTCGCCGATCCCGCCGAAGGGCATCAACCTGAATGCGCCCATGAGCCGCGAGCTGCAGGACAACCTCGCGGCCATGTCCGACCAGCCGGCGCTGTAGGCACGCGATGGCGCACGCAGGCGCGGCCGCGACGCCCGGGGTCGTGGGCATCCTGGGCGGCATGGGGCCGCTGGCGACGGTCGACTTCATGCGCAAGATGCTCGACGCCACGCCCGCGGCGACGGACCAGGACCATGTGCCCGTCGTCGCGAGCAGCATCCCGCAGGTGCCGGACCGGACGGCGGCGTTCCGCGGCGAGGGCGAGTCGCCCCTGGCCGCGATGATCGACAGCGGCCGGCGCCTGGTCGCCGCGGGGGTGGGCGTGGTGGTCGTGCCGTGCAACACCGCGCACCTCTGGTACGACGAGCTGCGGGAGGCGCTGGGCCTGCCCATGCTGCACCTCGTCGACGCGGCGATCGCCGAAGCGCTCGCCACGGTGCCCGGCGGCGGCAAGGTGGGCCTGCTCGCGACCGACGCGACGCTGGCATCGGGCCTCTACCTCAACCGGCGCGGCCCGGACGGCCGGGGCGTGACCTGGCTGCTGCCGACGGCCGGGGAGATGCTCGAGCTCGTGATGCCCGGCATCGCGGCCGTCAAGGCGGGCCGGCTGGCGTCGGGCGCACAACTGCTCACGCAGGCGGCCCGGGCCCTGCGCACGCGGGGCGCCGAGGCGGTGGTGCTGGGCTGCACGGAAATCCCGCTGGTCCTCGACGCCGCGCCGGCCGGCCTGCCGGTGATCGATGCCACGGCCGCCCTGGCACGCCGGGCCGTCGCGTGGTCGCTCGGGCAGCGAACGCCGGACGGCGAGGCCGGCTGATCGCGTCGCGTCAATTGCCCGCGACCAGCACCTCGAACAGGTCGTCGCCGCCCATCTGCCCGCCCTTGAGCATCACCTCGGTGCCGTCGAGCCAGGCCGGCTGCGCATGCAGCCGGCACAGCGCCACGCCGGGCGCGGGCCGGCCGAGCCACGACAGCGCGGTGGGCGCCAGCGCCTGCAGCGCGCGGCTGGAGGTGTCGCCGCCGGCCACGCCCAGGCGCGAGACCGGCGCCGCAACCAGCACGCGGCGCAGCAGCTGACCGCACTGCGCCGCGAGCTCGCCGCCGTCCGCGCCGCCGCCGGGCCCGGACGGCACGGTGTGCGCGAGCACGTGCCGGCCGGACTGCAGCGCACGCACGAGCGCACCGGCGGTGTTCGCCATGCAGGCGGCATCGCCGGCCGCGAGCCGCGCCGCATCGAGCGGCACGTGCAGGAAGGAGCGCGCGGCCGCGACCTGCCGCGCGGTCAGCGGCGACAGGCTGCCGGCCAGCACCAGCACCGGGCCGTTCGCCGGCGCGACACGGCCATCGTGCCGGCGGCGCGGCAGGCCCCAGTGGTCGACGAGCGCCTGCGCGACGCTGCTCGCGCCCACGCACAGCAGCGGCATGGCCTGCGCGCGCCGCCAGATCAGGCGGCCGATGGCGCCGAGCTGCGATTCGCGCACCACGTCCATCAGCACCGCGGGCGGCGCTTCGTCGCACAGCGCGCCGAAGACCGCATCGAGCGCCTCGCCGCCCGGCTCGTGCACACGCAGGTCCAGCAGCTCGACCGGCACCAGCCCCTGGCGCCGCAGGTGCAGCCGCAGGTCGGCCTCGTCCATCGGCGTCACCGGGTGGCGGCTCATGGTCGGGTGGCGGTCGATGCGCACCACCGGCCCGCCGGCCTGCGCCGTGGCGAACAGCTGCCCGAAGGCGCAGTAGCGCCCGAGGCTGGGCTGCCCGCCGACGATCAGCGCCGGCCCGCCGCCGAGCGCGGCGCCGAAGACGCGCACCGCCTCGCCCAGGCTGCCGGCATGCGGCGCGCTGTCGAAGGTGGAGCAGCACTTGTAGTGCAGCACCGGCGCGCCGCAGCCGGCGAAGAAGCGCGCCACCGGCTCGAGGGCCGCGCGCATGGCCGCGGGCGCCATCGCACGTGCCGCGCCGGCGATGCCCATCGCGTCGAGGTCGCCCGCGTCCTGCAGCTGCTCGGGCGTCGGCACGTCGAGGAACAGCCGTGCCGCAAGGCCCGCCTCGGCCAGCGTGGCGAGCGTGTCGCTCGCGCCGGTGAAGTCGTCGCCGTACCAGGCGAGCTTGAGCCCGGGCGGCACCATGGCGTTCAGCGCGCGAAGAAGGCGAGTGCGTCGCGCAGCTCGGGCGCGTCGCGTGCCGCATCGTCCAGCGACATGCCGGCGCGCACCGCCTGCCACGCCTGCCGCATGCTGGCCACGCCGGCGCGCGGGCCGCCCGGGTGCGCGAGGATGCCGCCGCCGGCCATGAACAGCAGGTCGCCGCCGGGCACGGCGGCCAGCGTCGCGGGCATCGTGCCGGCCCATTGGCCGGAGGAGAACGCGGGCATCACGCGGTCGTCCGTGTCCGCCGGATCGGCCAGCGGCGCCAGGCAGTCGTGGGCGGAGGCGACCACTTCCTCGTCGGCCTGCGAGAACTTGCCCTGCAGCCCGTGCACGTGCATGTGGTCGACGCCGGCCAGGCGCCACATCGCCTGGTAGGGCTGGAAGTCCATGCCGAGCGCGGGATGGCGCGAGAACATGCCGAAGCCGTTGCGGTGGCCGTGCAGCGCCAGGCCGGTCTCGCGCCGCAGCGCCTGCACCGACGAGAAGCCGCACCAGTTGAGGCTGGCCATCACGCAGCTGCCGCCTTCGCGTTCCACCAGCTCGGCGTGGCGCAGCATGGCGTCGTGCGCGTCGGTGATGTTGAAGGCCACCATCACGCGCCTGCCGCTGCGCTCCTGGTGGCGGCGCACCCGCGCCATCACGGCCTTGACGCGCTCGGCGATGGGCGCGTGCGCGGGGTTGGCGCAGACCTCGTCGTCCTTGATGAAGTCGACGCCGGCCTCGCACAGCTCGCCCACCAGCGTGCCGGTGGCCTCGGCGGAAAGGCCCACGTTGGGCTTGATGATGGTGCCCACCAGCGGCCCCTCGGCCACGCCGGCGAGCGTGCGCGTGCCGGCCACGCCGTGGCGCGGGCGCTCGAAGCGCGCACGCCACGCCGCGGGCAGCCGCAGCCGTTCCAGGCGCACGCCGGTGGTCTCGCCGAGGTCGAACAGGTTGCCCGCCACCGTGGCGGCGAGCGTCGGCAGGTTGTCGCCGATGTTGGCGACCGGGAACGACACCGTCACGCGCGCGCGCCGCCACGGGCCGGCGATGCCCTGGCGGGCGAGCCAGGCATTGGGCAGGCTGGGCGCGGGCAGCGCCTCGAGCTCGTCGATGCGGGTCACGCTCGCGCGGCTGCGCTCGCGCAGCGCCTCGGTCTCGCCGGCCACGCGCACGAAGGTGCCGCTGCTCTGCTCGCCGGCCAGCACTTCGGCGACCTTCGCCGGCGCCAGCGGCGTCTCGACGAGGTAGACGGCTTCGAGGCGGTCGGCGCTCATCACAGCGTTTGGAGGTCCGGGAAGGGGCGCACCGGGTCGCGGCCGTCCCAGCTTTCCGACGCTTCGCGGATCAGCTTGAACAGCTTGCCCTTGGGCCCCGCCACTTCCGACAGCTCGATCACCGCGCCGGGATGCAGGCCCGGGTGGTCGGCGTTGTCGAAGTAGACGAAGCGCCCGCGCTCGCCCACCTCGCCGCTCATCGCGACCTTGAAGCCCTGCGCCTGCAGCCGATCCAGGTCGGCGTCGAAGTTCTCCGTCCAGTAGGCCACGTGCTGCGCGCCCTGGTGGCCGGCCTCGCGGAACTCGCGGTACATCGAGGGCACGTCGTTGCGCGTCTGCAGCAGCTCGATCTGCAGCGGCCCGGAGTTGGCCAGCGCCACCGAGTTGTGCGGCTCGTAGCGCTCGCCGCGGAAGCGGTAGTTGCGGATCGGCACGCGCGGGTTGTAGTACCACGGGCCCACGCCGAGCACGCGGCTCCAGTGGTCCATCGCGGCCTCGATGTCGGGCACGACGTAGGCGAGCTGGCGCACCTCGCCGAAGAATCTGCTCATGGAAAAACTCCGTTGACGAACGTGTGCGGCGGGCGTCAGCCCTTCAGGAAGCCGATCGAGATCCACGGGATCGCGGCCACGATGAGAAGGCCCACGAACAGCGCGGCGATGTAGCCGCCGATGGCGCGGATGCCCTTGGAGGGGTCCACCCGGCTGATGGCGCAGGCGCCGTAGTAGCCCACGCCGAAGGGCGGCGCGAACAGGCCGATGCCCATGGCGAAGATCACCACCATGGCGTAGTGCACCTCGTGCACGCCGGCCGCCTTGGCGAGCGGGAATAGCAGCGGCCCGAACAGCACGATGGCCGGGATGCCTTCGAGCACGCTGCCCAGCACCACGAAGGCGGCGATGGACACGGCCAGGAACCCCCAGGCGCCGCCCGGGATCGCGGCCATCAGCGCCGCCAGGTCCTGCGAGAAGCCCGACTGCGTGAGGCCCCAGGCCATGCCGGTGGCGCAGCCGACGATGAAGATGATGGCGCCGGTGAGCGAGGCCGTCTCCACCAGCATCGGCCGCAGCCGGCGCCAGTCGAACTGGCGGTAGACCAGCAGCCCGACGGCCACGGCATAGACGATGCCGATGGTCGACACCTCGGTGGCCGTGGCCACGCCCTCGACCACGCAGGCTCGGATGACGAAGGGCAGCGCGATGGCCGGCAGCGCCACCATCGCCAGGCGCGCGATCTCGCGCCTGGCGAAGCGCTTCGCGTGGCTCAGGTCGTCGTGCCGGTAGCGCCACCACACCACCGCGCACAGGCACAGCCCGACGACGACCGCCGGCAGCATGCCGCCGGTGAACAGCGCCGCGATCGACACGCCCGTGACCGAGCCGATGGTGATGAGCACGATGGACGGCGGGATGGTCTCGGTCTGCGCGCCGGTGGCCGACAGCAGCGCGACCAGGTCGCCCTCCTTCGCGCCGCGCTTGACCATCTCGGGGAACAGCACCGGCGCGATGGCCGCCATGTCGGCGATCTTCGAGCCCGAGATGCCCGACACGAGGTACATCGCGCCCACCAGCACGTACTGCAGCCCGCCCTTCACGTGGCCCAGCAGGCTCGCGAGGAAGGCGATCATGGCGCGCGCCATGCCCGTCATCTCGATCAGCGAGCCGAGGAAGATGAACAGCGGCACCGCCAGCAGGATGAGGTGCGACATGCCTTCGTCCAGCCGCCCCACCAGCACGATCATCGGCGTGTGCGTGGTGAGCGCGAGGTAGCCGAAGGTGGCGAGCGCGAACGAGAAGGCGATGGGCACGCCGGCGAAGACCGTGGCCGCCACCACGCCGACGAAGAAGATGATCAGGTTGAGCTTGCCGGCCTGCATCAGCAGCGGCCCGGCGAACCAGAACGCCGCGATGACGGCGGCGGTGGCGGCGAGCGACAGCGCCACGTCGCGCAGGCGCCCGGTGCGCGGCAGGCGCAGCAACGCGACGGCGAGCATCAGCGCCACGCCCACCGGCAGCGCCGCGGCGCGCCAGGCGTTGCTGATCTCCAGCGCCGGCGTGACGATGAAGGATTCCTCGTAGGCGTATTCCCAGGCCGGGTGCATCACCAGCGCGAGGAAGGCGAGCGAGGCGGCCACCGCCAGCGTCTCGGCCAGCGCGCGCGCCGGGGGCGGCAGCCGCGCCACCAGCGCCGTCATGCGCATGTGCTCGCCGCGGCGCAGCGCCACCACCGCGCCCAGCATCGACAGCCACAGGAACAGGATGGAGGCGAGCTCGTCCGACCAGACGATGGGGGCGTGGAAGACGTAGCGCGACACCACGCCCGACAGCAGCACGCCGATCTCCACCAGCACCAGCGCGGCGGCGAGGGTCTCCACCGTCCAGCCGATCGCCGCCTCGACGCGGGCGGCCAGCGCGCTGGCGGCGTTGGCCGGCGCCGCCGCGGCCGCCGGCGTGTGGGCGAGGCTCGCCATGCGCCCCCCGTCAGGCCAGCTTGCCGACCGAGCCTTCCAGCAGGCCCCAGGCCTCGTCGCCGAAGCGCTTCTTCCACTCGGCGTAGAAGCCGGCCCGGCGCAGCGCCGCGCGGAAGCTGTCGGACGACGGGCGGTTGAACAGCATGCCCTTGGCCTTCAGGTCGGCTTCCAGCGTCTCGTTGAGCTTGCGGATGTCCTCGCGCTGCTTCAGGCCCGCGTCGTTGATCGCCGCGCTGATGACGGGCTTCAGGTCGGCCGGGATGCGCTGCCAGGTGCGGCCGCTGGCGATGAACCAGTAGCCGTCCCAGATGTGGTTGGTGAGCGAGACGTACTTCTGCACCTCGTACAGCTTGGCGACCTGGATGATGGGCAGCGGGTTCTCCTGCGCATCGACGATCCGGGTCTGCAGCGCCGAGTACACCTCGCTGAACTGCAGGCTGGTGGGCGCGGCCGACAGCGCCTCGAACATCGAGATCGACAGCGGGCTCACCGGCACGCGGATCTTCAGGCCGTCCAGGTCCTTCGCACTCTCGACCGGCTTGCTGCTCGTCGTCGTCTGGCGGAAGCCGTTGTCCCACATGGTCTCGAAGGCATGCAGCCGCATCTTGGCCAGCGCCTGGCGCACGTGCGCGCCGACCGGGCCGTCCATGGCCGCCCAGACCTGCTGGTAGTCGGAGAAGGCGAAGCCCACCGCGTTGATCGCAGCCACCGGCACCAGCGTTGCGACGACGAGCGCCGAGGGCGTGAAGAAGTCGATGCCGCCGCTGCGCACCTGCGACAGCATGTCGGTGTCGCCACCGAGTTGGTTGTTCGGGAAGATGTTGATCTCGACCCGGCCCTTGGTTTCCTGCTTGATGCGCTCGGCCGCTTCCTGCGCACGGATGTTCAGCGGGTGCGTGAGCGGCAGGTTGTTGCCGTACTTGAGCGTGAATTCCGCGGCGTGCGCGAAGCGCGGCAGGCCGAGGCCCGCGCCGAGCGTGGCGACGGGCAGGGCAGCAAGAGAGCGGAGGGCGGCACGCTTGGCGAGATCGGTCATGGGTGTCTCCAGACGGTGGGTATGATGCTCTTTGATGTATCTTGTTCTTGTGGCTGCCTCGGATGGTAGGTGACGATCTCTTGAATGCTGAGCGCGTCTTTTGATGCGATTTGATGCATCATGATGCGATGAACCCTCCTGCCCCGCGCCGCGCCGCCGCGCCGCCCGCCCCCCAGCCGCCCACCGCGCGCAGCCGCCTGCGCGACGTGGCGCGCGCCGCCGGCGTCTCCACCGCCACCGCCGACCGCGCCCTGCACGGCCGCAGCGGCGTGCGCGACGCCACCCTGCAGCGCGTGCTCAAGGCCGCGGCGGCGCTGGACTACCTGCCCGAGGCCGAGCTCTACCGCGCCATGCGGCCGGCGCCGATGGAACTCGCTTTCCTGCTGCCCGCCGGCAGCAACCGCTACCTGCGCATGTTGGGCGACTACATCGGCTATGCGCAGGAGTCGCTCGCGCCCTTCAACGTGCGCTGCCGCCAGCACCTCATCGACAGCTTCGACCCCAAGCACGTGAGCGCCGCGCTGCTGCGCTATGGCCGGCAGGCGCAGGGCGTGGCCTTCATGGCGCTGGAGCACCCGCTGGTGCGCGAGGCGGTGAACACGTTGGCCGAACGCGGCGTGCACGTCGTCACGCTGATCTCCGACCTGTCGAACTCGCGGCGCGCGGCCTACGTCGGCATGGACAACCGCGCGGCCGGCCGCACCGCGGGCGACCTGATCGGGCGCTTCCTCGGCGGGCGCCGCGGGCGCGTGGCGATGATCGCCGGCAGCCTGAGCTACCGCGGCCACGAGGAGCGCGAGATGGGCTTCCTGCACGTGATGCAGGAGCGCTTCCCCGAGCTCACGGTCGTCGGCCTGCGCGAAGGCCAGGACGACGCCGACAACAACTACCGCCAGGCGCGCAGCCTGCTCGAGTCGCATCCCGACCTGGTCGGGCTCTACAACATCGGCGGCGCCTCCGACGGCGTGGCCCGCGCGATGACCGAGGCCGGGCGCGAGCAGATCGTCTTCGTCGGCCACGGCCTCACGCCCGACACGCGCGCGCTGCTGGTGGAGGGCGTGCTCGACGCCGTCATCACCCAGCACCCGCAGACCATGGTGGCCAACTGCGCGCGCATCTTCTCCAACCTGCGCGACCACCGCGACGTGATGTCGGGCGTGGAGCCGGTGCGCATCAGCGTGATCACGCGGGAGAACCTGCCCTGAGGGCGGCTCGCGGCCGGGTGCGGCAGGCGGCGCCGGTCCCGGCGCGCCGCCGCTCGCGGCTCGCCTCGCTCAGGCGCCGCCGCGGCCCCTCGCGGACCTCGGCGAGGCGGGCGCCGCCGACCGCCTGAGCGCGCCGGCGAACTCCCTGAGCACCTGCGGGGACTCGAGCTCGCCGCGCCGCGTGAACAGGCACAGGGGCGGCAGCGGGATGACGGGCGACACCGCCACCCGCCGCACGCCGCCGCGCGCGATCTCGTCGCGCGCATGCTCGCCGCGCACGGCGCACAGGAGCGACGGGTCCATGCGAAGCACGGTGCCCACCGTGACCGAGGACATGGCCTCGATCACCGGCACCGGCGGGTCCAGGCCCTCGTTCATGAACGCCGTCATGAACGCCTGGCGCACCAGCGTCTCCCGCGGCGGGGCCACCCAGCGGTCGCCATGCAGATCGATCCAGCGCAGCCGCCGCCGGCGGGCCTGGCGGTTGTCGACGGACGCCAGCACGCACAGGTGGTCCTCGAGCAGCACGTCGGACTGCAGCCATTGCAGCGATTCGCCGGCAAGCGCCTCGGGCGTGATCGCGCCGAACACGCAGTCGAGCTCGCCTTCGAGCAGCCGGTGCATCAGATCCTGCACGCGCCCCTCGCGGATCTGCACCGCCGCCCCCGGCATGCGCGAGTGCAGGTCTACGATGGCCGCGGGCACGGCCGCCGTCACCGACAGCGTGCCCACGCGAAGCATGGCCGAGGCGCCGGTGCGCATCGCGTCCATCTCGTCGGTCGCGCGCGACAGTTCGCCCAGGATGATCCGCGCATGGTGCATGGCGGCCACGCCGAACGGATTGGCCTTCACGCCCTGGCGGCTGCGCTCGAAGAGCCGCATGCCGAAGGCGCCCTCGATCTCGACCAGCATCTTGCTGACCGCGGGCTGGCTCAGGTTGAGCCGCTCGGCGGCACCGCGCATCGTGCCCGATTCGGCCAGCTTGACCAGCAGCTCGAAGTGCCGCAGGCGCAGCCTGCGAACGAGATAGTCCAGCCCGGAAGTCGCCATCGCCTGCGTTGCCTCGCCGATCCTGCACGTGATCACCAATCGTGATCACAAGATCAGGATTATCAAGTATTCAGTGAACACGTTTGTCCTTATCGTGCGCCGCATCGCAGTGCTGCGATTCGGAGACGGACGATGCGTGGCGAGGAAGGCCCGGACAACCATGAAGCATGAAGCAGCCCGCCCGGGCGATCCGGCGAGCCCGCTGCGCGGCGTGCGCGTGATCGACCTGGGGCAGTACATCGCGGGCCCCGGCGCGGCCATGACGCTGGCCGAACTCGGCGCGGACGTGATCAAGGTCGAGCCCCTGGCGGGCGACCAGGCCCGGCACATCGGCCGCTACGGCCAGTCGATGATCCGCGCCTACAACCGCGGCAAGCGCTCGATCGCCCTGGACCTGAAGAGCCCGCGCGGCCACGAGGCGGCCATGCGCCTGATCGCGCGCAGCGACGTGGTGATCCAGAACCTGCGCCCGGGCGCGGCCGACAAGCTGGGCCTCGGCCCGCGGGCCTTGCGCGAGCGGTTCCCGCGGCTGATCTACCTCTCGATCTCCGGCTTCGGCAGCCGCGGCCCCTCGCGCGCGCGCCCGGGCTACGACATCGCGGCGCAGGCCGAGAGCGGGCTCATGTCGGTGACCGGCGAGCCGGACCGGCCGCCGCAGAAGGTGGGCGTGCCCATCATCGACGCGGCGGCGGCGCACCTCGGCGCGCAGGCGGTGCTCGCCGCGCTCTTCGGGCGCGAACGCAGCGGCGTCGGCGAGACGATCGAAACCTCGCTGCTCGAAGTTGCCATGCACCTGCAAGCGTCGACCTGGTGCGATTACCTCGGCGGCGCCCCCGAGCCGACGCGCATGGGCGACGGCCAGCCGCACAACGCGCCGGCCGCCGAGGTGGTGCCCACGCGCGACGGGCACATCGTGCTGTCGGCCTATGCCGAGGAGCACTGGGCACGGTTCTGCCAGGTGCTGGGCCGCGAAGATCTGGTGACGGACCCGCGCTTTCGCACCAACGCGCGCCGGGTCGAGAACCGGGCCGCGCTGCGCGCCCTGCTGAAGGAATGCCTGTCGGGCCTCACCAGCGCCGAATGCGTGGACCTGCTCGGCCGCAAGCAGATCGTGGCCGGCGCCGTGCGCCGCTACGCCCAGGTGCTGGACAGCGCCGACATCGCGGCGAGCGGCATCCTCGTCGACGCCCTCGCCCCCGACGGCAGCAGCTACCGCGCCGTCGGCCTGCCCTATCGCTTCGGCGACGCGCCGCGCGCGGCACCGCCGGCGGCACCCGACGGCGGGGCGGACAGCGACGTGCTGCTGCGCGAGGCCGGCTATGCCGCCGACGAGATTGCCGGGCTTCGCCACGCCGGCGCGGTGGCGTGACGAACCACCGACGATCACTGCCACGGAACCACGCAATGACACACGAGACGACGGTTCGGGACGCGCTCATCCAGACGCTGCCCCTGTTCGAGATGATGCGCATGCGCGCGTCGACCACCGCGCGACGACATGCCGAGTTCGGCTTTGCCTCCGACGACCCCGGCTCGGGCATGCGCTGGGTCAACCAGTTCACGCACACGCGGCGCCTGCTCGGGCCGGACGACCGCGAGGTGGTGAGCCCCAACAACGACACGCTCTACAGCAATGCGTGGCTCGACCTTGCCGACGGGCCGGTGTTGATCGACTCGCCCGACATGGGTGATCGCTACTGGACGCTCGGCCTGCTCGATGCCTGGACCAACCCCTTTGCCTATGTCGGCCGGCGCACCACGGGCAACAATGCGCAGCGCACGCTGGTGCACGGCCCCGACTGGCGGGGCGAGGTGCCGGCCGGCGTGTCGCAGGTCATCGCCGCGCCGGGCGACGACGTGTGGCTCATCGGCCGCATGCTCGTGGACCGCAACGACGAGGACATCGAACGCGTGAAGCAGTTGCAGGCGCAGCTGAGGATGACCCGCCTCGACGGCCGTCCCGCCGCCTCGCGGCTGGACGCGAGCCTCGGGCTGCCGGCGGTGGGCACGCCGACGGCCGCGCACTATGACGCCGCCGTCGACGAGGCGCTGCGGCGCAACCCGGCCCCGGAGGGCGAACGCCTGACCTGGCCGCTGCCCGAGCACGAGGTGGCCGAACAGCTGCCGCAGGTCTTCGACGAACTGCGCCGCAATGAGCAACCCCATGCGCTCGGCCAGGGCTGGGCCATCCCGGTGACGGTGCGCACGCACTGGGGCGACAACCTGCTGACCCGCGCCCGTGTGGCGCGCAACCTCATCGGCGCGCTCGGCATGGACGAGGCGATGTACCCGACGGCGGAGGTCGATGCCGCCGGCGAGCCGCTGAACGGCAGCCACGACTACGAGCTGCGCTTCGCCCCCGGCGCCGCGCCGCAGGTGGATGCGTTCTGGTCGCTCACGATGTACCGCCGCAGCGACTGCCTGTTCGTCGCCAACCCCATCGGGCGCTACTCCATCGGCGACCGCACGCCTGGCCTGCGCCAGGAGTCCGACGGTTCGCTCGTGATCCGCCTCCAGGCCGACGACCCCGGCGCCGCACACAACTGGCTGCCGGCCCCGGCCGGCGAGCTGTTCTACGTCGTGCTGCGGCTGTACCAGCCGCGCGCCGCGCACCTGGAGTTCCGCTATGACTACCCGCCCCTCCGGCGGGTATGACCCAACGCCACCACCACAACAAGGAGACTTCGACATGACCTTCACCCGCCGCCACCTGCTGGGCGCCGCCGCTGCCGCGCTCGGTTCGTCCTGCCTGCCCGCCTTCGCCCAGTCCTGGCCCACCGGCCCGGTGCGCCTGATCTCGCCCTACGGCGCCGGCGGCGCCAGCGACATCCTCACGCGCATTCTCGGCAAGTACTTCGAGGACAAGCTCGGCCAGCCCTTCGTCGTCGAGAACAAGGTCGGCGCGGGGACCCGCATCGCCAACGAACTCGTCGCGCATGCGCCGGCGGACGGCAGCGTGCTGCTGCACGCGGCCGCGCCCATCGCGATCGGCGAGGCGCTGTACCCCAAGCTGCCCTACGACGTGCACAAGGACTTCGCGCCCATCGTCAGCACGGCCATCGCGCCGCTGTTCCTGATCGTCAATGCCGACTCGCCGCACAAGACGCTGGACGACCTGCTGAAGTACGGCCGTGCCCAGGCCAACGGCCTGACCTTCGGCTCGCCCGGGGCCGCCTCGGCGCCGCACCTGACGGCCGAGCTGCTGTTCATCTCGTCCAAGGTCAAGGGCCTGAACATCCACTACCGCGGCGACGCCAGCGCCTATGTGGAACTGCTGGCCGGGCGCATCGACGCGACGCTCACGTCGATCGCCACCGCCATGCCGCACATCAAGGCGGGCAAGCTGCGCGTGCTCGCCGTGGCGACGGAGGAACGCACCCCCGTCTACCCCGAGGCGCGCACGTTCCGGGAACAGGGCTTCCCCGACGTGGTGGGCTATGGCTGGTACGGCATCGTCGCGCCCACCGGCACGCCGGCGGCCGTGATCGAGCGCATGAACACGGTCGCCAACGCGGCCCTGGCGGACGCCGAGGTGCGCCAGAAGACCGAGGCCGTGGGCCTGCAGCCGCGCGGCGGCACGCCGGCGCAGTTCGCCGCCTTCATCGATGCCGAATCGAAGAAGTGGGCGAAGGTGATCCGCTCCGCGAACATCACCGTGGGTTGATGCGGCCATGGCGACACTCGCACGCTCGGCCGCCGTTCGTGTCGGCCTCGCGGCCTGCATCGTGCTGATGCAGGCCTGCTCCCACGCGCCGCAAGGCGCCTCCAACACCCTGCGCCAGACGGGCTTCGGCCCCGTCGCGGGCGCGCACGACGCAGCGAACCGCGTCGACAGCTGGAAGGGCGTGCCCTTCGCCGCACCGCCCGTCGGCGAGTTGCGCTGGAAGGCGCCGGCCGATCCGCGGCCCTGGGCCACGGTGCGGCCGGCCACAGAGTTCGCCAGCGCCTGCAAGCAGACCGGCCGGCTGTACGGGCCGGGGCTGAACAACCGCTACGACGCCACCATCGGCACGACGCTCGGCAAGCCGCTGGGGTCGGAAGACTGCCTGTACCTCAACATCTGGGCGCCGGCCACGGCTTCGGCTTCGCCCCGCCCGGTGATCGTGTGGGTGCACGGCGGCAGCAACATCACCGGCTACACCGCCGACCCGGTGTACGACGGGGCCACGCTCGCAAAGACGGCCGATGCGGTCGTCGTCTCGGTCAACTACCGCCTGGGCGTCTTCGGCTTCCTCGACCTCGCGGCGCTGAAGACGGGCGACAAGCAAGGCGACTCGGGCAACTTCGCGCTGCTCGACATCGCGAAGGCGCTGGAGTTCGTGCAGGCCAACATCGCGAGCTTCGGCGGCGATCCGAAGCGCGTGACGCTGATGGGCGAATCGGCGGGCGCGGTCAACGTGTACGCGCTGATGACCTCGCCCATGGTCGCGGCACGGCCGGCGCCGCTCTTCCACCGCCTCATCGCGCTGAGCGGCGGGCTGTCCACCGCCGCCACGCTGCCGCCGGGCTCGATCCCCGGCGTGCTGCCGAAGAAGGTCTGGGAAGCGCGCGGCAACGCCTTGCTGGCCGAATCGCTCATCGCCGACGGCACGGCCAAGGACGAGGCGGGCGCCACCGCCTTCATCGCCACGCGCACGCCGCAGCAACTAGCGGACTACCTGCGCGCCCAACCTGCCGAGACGGTGCTCGCCACCGTTCACACCCGCCTGGCGCCGCGGCGCATGTCCGGCTCGAACCCGATTCCCGATGGCTGGGTGGTCGCCACCGACCCGATCCGCGGCGTGCGCGCCGGCCAGTACCTGAAGGTGCCGGTGCTCGCGGGCAACACGCGCGACGAGACCAAGCTGTTCCCTCAGCTCTTCGCGATACGCCCCGACCTCGGCGGCGCGAGCGGCCGCCTGCTCGGCGACGCGGCGGTGTTCGACATGGCCTTCCGCTACGACCCCGAGGCGGCGCCGGCCAGCACCGTCGAGCAATGGATCCCGGCCCGCTACCTGCCGGTCGATGCGCCGGGCACCGGCTTCAACGCGCGCGCCGACAAGCTGGGCAGCATCTGGTTCGGCGCCATCCGCGACGACATGCTGAACGCGCTGAAGTCGCAGCAGGCAGCGGTGTGGCACTACCGCTTCGACTGGGACGAGCTGCCGCCGCCCTTCGATGTGGTCTATGGCGCGGCGCACGCCTTCGACCTGCCCTTCGTCTTCGGCAACTTCGGGCCGTCGCTCTACGCCAACTTCTCGTTCACCAAGGCCAACCGCCCGGGCCGGCTGGCGCTGTCGCAGGCGATGATGAAGAGCCTGGGCGCGTTCGCACGCGAAGGCGACCCGAACGATGCGGCGCTGGGCACCGCCTGGAAGCCCTGGCCAGCCAGCCTCGTGTTCGATGCGGGCCCGGAGGCCGCGCGGATCTCGTCGCAATAACGTAGGTCGCCGGCCTTGCCGGTGGTGGCGGCCACGCACACCACCGGCCGGTGAACGGTATGCCCGCCGCACATTGAAGGCGGCAGGCGTCGAGCCAAGACTATCCCGCTTCAACCACCACGAAGACGGAGACATCATGGCTCGACCCACTCCCCGGGGCGCCACGTGCATCGCACTGGCCGCCCTCGCCCTTGCCGCCTGCGGCGGCGGAAGCGACGACGCGCCGCCGGCGCCGCCGACCCAGCGCGCCACCACGCTCGGCGTGGTGATCGGCAGTGACGATTCGGCCAGCAGCGGCACCTACGCCTGGAAGGGCATCCCCTATGCCCAGGCGCCGGTGGGCGCACTGCGCTGGAAGGCCCCAGCCGACCTCGAGCCCTGGACGAGCCCGAAGACCACGCAGCAGTTCGGCAACGCCTGCGCCTCGGCGGGCCGCATCTACGGCCCCGGCCTCAACAACCGCTACGACGAGACCATCGGCACGAGCTTCGGCCAGCCGGTGGGCGACGAGGACTGCCTCTACCTCAACGTCTGGCGGCCGGCGAGCACCGAGCAGGCGCTGCCGGTGATCGTCTTCGTGCACGGCGGCAGCAACATCACCGGCTACACCGCCGACCCGGTGTACGACGGCGCCGCGCTGGCACGCACGGCCAACGCCGTCGTCGTCACCGTCAACTACCGGCTGGGCGTGCTGGGCTTCCTCAACTCGCCGCAGCTCAAGACCGGCGATGCGCTGGACGACTCGGGCAACTTCGCGCTGCTCGACCTCGTCAAGTCGCTGCAGTTCGTCAACCGCAACATCGCGGCCTTCGGCGGCGACCCCGGCAACGTGACCTTGATGGGGCAGTCGGCCGGCGCGGTGAACGTCTGGGCGCTGATGACCATGCCGCTGGTCGTCGACGCCGAGCCTGCGCTGGTGCACCGCCTGGTGCCCATCAGCGGCGGCATCGCACGCGACGTCGACGTGCCGCCGGCCCTGGCGGCGCAGACCGGCGGACAGAACTGGTTCGTCCAGTCGCTGGAGGACCAGTCGGTCTGGCAGACCCGCGCCAATGCGCTGCTGGCCCATCTGCTCGTCGCCGACGGCACGGTGGCCGACACCACCGCGGCCGCGGCCTACATCGCCACGCGCAGCGCGAGCCAGATCGCCGACTACCTGCGCGGCAAGAGCGCCGATGAACTGCTGACCACGGTGGTGACCCGGCTCGCGCCGGCCGGGCAAGGCGGCGCCAATCCCATCCCCGACGGCGTGGTGCTGCCGCTTAACCCGACCACCGAGATCAAGGCCGGCCGCTACCTGAAGGTGCCGGTGCTCGCCGGCAACACGCGCGACGAGATCAAGCTGTTCCCGGCCCTGACCTTCCCCTGGCTCGGCCTCGCGCCCGGCCGCAACCCGGCGCTGACCGACCCGGTGGTGTTCGCCACCGCGTTCAGCTACGACCCGGACGCCGCACCGGCGATGACGGTGGCCGACTGGATCCCTGCGCAGTTCCTGCCGACCACGGCGCCCTACCCCGGCTTCAATGCCACGACGGACTACATCAACCAGCACTGGTTCATTCCCAACCGCGACAGCGTGCTGGCGGCGCTGCAGACGAACGCGGGGCAGAAGATCTGGGCCTACCGCTTCGACTGGGACGAGGAGCCCGCGCCGTTCAACGAAGTGTTCGGCGCCGCGCATGCCTTCGACCTGCCGTTCCTGTTCGGCAATTTCGGGCCTTCGCTGTTTTCCAACTTCGTGAACAGCGACGCCAATGCGCCGGGCCGGCTGGCACTGTCGGACGCGATGATGCGCAGCATCGGCGCCTTCGCGCTGACGGGTGATCCGAACGACCCGTCCCTGGGCGTCACGTGGCCGGAGTGGCCGGCGGTGCTGCGCTTCGACGCGACGCCGGCGGCCAAGGCGATCTCGGTGCAGTGATGGAGCCGCCCCGCGCGTTCATGCGCGGGGCTGTTGCCAGTGCGGGCGATATTCCCGCGAGGAAGGCGGGGCCGCTCGGTGTCGGCTCGGTGTCGGCTCAGTGTCGATTCAGCGCCGGCTCAATGTCGCCGGTGCCGCGCCGGCAACCGGCGCCTGCGCCGGCCGCGTCATGCGGCAGGTGCTGGCCGTGCTCGCCACGGCCGCCTCGTAGCGCTTCTCCGGAATGAGGGTGTACTCGGTGTTCTCCAGGCCGAAGAAGTACTCCGCGCCTGTCTTGCCCATCGCCAGCAGAAACATCGGCTGCTGCATCTGGTGATCCTGCGCGCGCATGGTCATCTGGCCGCTGAACCCCTGAAAGCTCAGCCCCTCCATGGCCGCCGCCACCTTGACCGGATCGGTCGACCTCGCCTTCCTGATCCCTTCGCTGATCAGCATCAGGCTGTAGACCACATGGAAGGACTGCAGGTCTTCCTGGTACTGCTGGCGAAAACGCAGCGACAGCAGGCTGGCCATGCCACCCATGTTGACGTGCGTGGCAGCGACGACGTAGACCCGCCCGACGCCTGAAGCGCCAAAGGCTTCCGGGGTGCCGGCACGGTCGCCGTAGAACGTGATGAACCGGCCCCGGTAGCCCTGCTCGACCGAAGCCTTCGCCAACAGGCTCAGGTCGGTGCCCCAGTTCCCCGTGATGACCGTGTCAGCGCCCGATGCCTTGATGCGCTCGACATGCGGCGCGAAATCGCGGATGCGCGATAGCGCAATGAACTCGTCCCCCACGATCTCGACGTCCGGACGCTTGGCATGAATCGCCTCCTTCGCGAGCTTGGAGACCTGCCGGCCGAACGAGTAGTCCTGATTGAGCAGGTAGATGCGGCGGATGGCGGGTTCATCGTTCACGAAGGCCGCGATCGCCTGCATGCGCATCGAGACGTCGGCATCGACGCGAAAGTGCCAGAAGCTGCACTTCTCGTTGGTGAGGATCGGGTCGATGGCCGCCTGGTTGACGTAGAGCACCTCCTGGCCGGGGTTGCGCGCGTTGTGCGCCGAGACCGCTTCGGACAGGGCCAGCGCAACCGACGAGCCGTTGCCCTGCGTGACATAGCGCGCGCCCTGCCTGATGGCGTCGTGCAGCCTGGCCACCGCCTCGTCGGGCCGGAGCTTGCTGTCCAGGCCGATGACCTCGAACTTCGGATCCGACAGCCCGCGGCTGCGGTTCAGGATGCCGGCGAAGAACTCGGCCGTCTTGAGCTGGTTCAGGCCTGTGACGGCCGCCATCCCCGACAGCGGGTCGATGACCGCGATCTTGATGGTGCGGTCCTGCTGGGCAAGCACGCCCGCCGAGCACAGCCAGGCGAGGCAGACGGCGGCAGTCAACTTCCGAACTCTCATGGCGTTCTCCGTTGTCGCGCCGGGGGCGCTACGCCGCAGCGGCGGCGTCTTGCAAGGCCGGGACCTGTTCGGTGAGGCGGAAGCTCGACACCAGGCCTGCAAGCCGCAGCGCCTGCTGGTTCAGGCTTTCGGCGGCGGCCGCGGACTGCTCCACGAGCGCCGAGTTCTGCTGCGTCATGCCGTCCAGGTGCACCACGGCCGAGTGCACCTGCTCGATGCTCGCGGACTGCTCGGTCGCCGCCAGCGTGATCGCCTGCACGGTGTCGGTCACGCGCCCGACGCTCATCACGATCTCTTCCATCGTGGCGCCCGCAGCTCGAACCAGCGCCGAACCTGCTTCGACCTTCTCGACCGAGCCGCCGATGAGGGCCGTGATCTCCCGGGCCGCTTCGGCCGAACGCTGCGCGAGGCTGCGCACCTCGCCGGCCACCACCGCGAACCCGCGCCCCTGCTCGCCGGCGCGCGCCGCCTCCACCGCCGCGTTGAGCGCGAGGATGTTGGTCTGGAACGCGATGGCGTCGATGACCGCCGTGATGGCGGCGATGCGCTCGGAACTGGCGTGGATGTCGGCCATGGTCGACACCACCTGCCCCACCACGTCGCCGCCGCGCGCCGCCGCTGCAGACGCCGACGAGGCCAGCTCGTTCGCCTCGCCGGCCGCCCTTGCGCTGTGCCGCACCGTCCCGGTCAGTTGCTCGATCGACGCGGCCGTCTGCTGCAGGCTGGTCGCGGCGGATTCGGTGCGCTGGCTCAGGTCGCGGTTTCCGCTCGCCACCTCGGCGCTGGCCATGCCCAGATGCCCTGCCGACTCCCTGATCCGGCCGACCAGGTCGTGCAGGCGGCCCTGCATCGCGCCCAATGCCTGCAGCAGGCGGCCGATCTCGTCGTTCGAGGCCGCGTGGATCTTCGCGCTCAGGTCGCCCTCGGCAATGCGCTCGGCCACGCGGATCGCCTGCTCGATCGGGTGCTTCACGCTTCGGGTGATGCGCCAGCCGATCAAGCCGCCGAGGATGACTCCAGCAACGACCAACAGCCCGCTGACGGCGAGCGCCCGCCGCTGCGCGGCCTGCGAGTCGACATACGCCAGGTGGCTGAGCGCGCGCTCGGTCTCGACCATGGCGTCGACCGTCTGTCGCCATGCGGTCTCGCTGGGCAGCACCTGCTCGGTGAGGATCGTGACCGCGCTCAGCTGCGCGCCGGCACGTCCGGCCTTGACCGCCTCCGACAGCAGCGGCAAGGTCTTCGCGGCGCCCGCCTTCAGTGCGGCCATGAGTTCGCGCTCGCGGGCGCTGCCATCACCCTGGTCGATCGATGCTGCAAGGGTCCGCTCGAGTTCGAGGTACTTCACCTGGGCGGCCTCGAAGGCCTCGAACTCGTCCTGCGTGTTCTTCATGAGGAACATCAGCGTGATGGAGCGCACCTGCACGGCCATCACGTTGATCTGATCAAGCATGCGCGTGGCGAGGTCGACCTTGGCGTTGTGCACGTCGACGATGCGCCGCAGGCGGGCATCGGCGGCATGCAGCGCGAACGTGTTGACGGCCGCCACGCATACCAGCAGCGCCACCATGCCGAGAAAGCCGAGCGCGAGGCGCCGTCCGATCGAACGACGAGGCCACCACGCCTTCGGCAGCGCGAACCGTCGCGCACGCAGGGTGGACACGGCGGTATCGGCAGCGAGTCCCATGGCGGCTCAGAACGCGACCGCGTCCGGGCCTTTCAGGCCGAGCATGGTCCGCGCTTCATCGGGCGTGGCCACCTCCAGAGACAGCTCCTCGAGGATGCGCCGGATCTTGCGCACCTGCTCCGCGCACGACTTCGCGAGTTCCCCGCGGCCGAGGTAGAGGCTGTCTTCGAGGCCGACGCGCACGTTGCCACCCATGACGGCGCCCATCGTCAGCAGCGGCATCTGGTGGCGCCCGGCGCCCAGCACGGAGAAGCGGTAGTTGTCGCGGCCAAAGAGCCGGTCGGCGGTGGTCCTCATGACCACCAGGTTCTCCGGGTCCGGCCCCATGCCGCCGAGGATGCCGAAGATGCTCTGGATGAACAGCGGCCCCTCGATCAGCCCCTCGTCGACGAAATGCGCCAGGTTGTAGAGATGGCCGAGGTCGTAGCACTCGAACTCGAAGCGCGTGCCGCGCTCCTCGCCGAGCACCTTCAGGATGTGGGCGATGTCGCGGAAGGTGTTGCGGAAGATGAGGTCCTCCATGCCTTCGATGTACGGCTTCTCCCAGTCGTGGCGCCACTGCTGGATCTTGCGCGCCGCCGGGTGGATGGAGAAGTTCATCGAGCCCATGTTGAGCGAGCACATCTCGGGCGCGGCCTGCAGCGGATAGGCCAGGCGCTCGGCCAGCGTCATGCGGGTGCTGCCGCCCGTGGTGATGTTGATGACGGCGTCGGTCGCCGCCTTGATGCGCGGCACGAACTGGTCGAAGACCTTCGGGTCCGCGCTGGGCCGCCCGTCGCCGGGATCGCGCGCATGCAGGTGGAGGATGGCCGCGCCCGCCTCGGCCGCGTCGATGGCCTGCTGCGCGATCTCGTCGGGCGTGAGCGCCAGGTACGGCGACATGGCCGGCGTGTGCACCGAGCCCGTCACCGCGCACGAAATGATCACCTTGTCACGGGTCGCGGCCATGCGGGCCTCCTCGGATCGATGTTGGGAACGCTCACACGGCCAGCCACTCGGCGACCAGCCGCTCGTTGGCGCTCAGTTCCTGCGGCGTGCCCTCGAAGACGATCTGGCCGTGCCCCATCACGCACACGCGAGTGGACACCTTGAGCGCGATGGCGAGCTTCTGCTCGACCAGCACCACCGACACGCCATGCCGCACCATGTCGCGGATGCACTCGGCCACCGCCGCCACGATCTTGGGCGCCAGCCCCTCGGTCGGCTCGTCGATCAGCATCACCAGCGGGTTGCCGAGCAGCGAGCGGCAGATGGTGAGCATCTGCTGCTCGCCGCCGGACAGGCTGCCGCCGCGGGTGTTGCGGCGCTCCTTGAGCCGCGGGAAGTAGTCGAACATCTGCTCGATGCTCCAGCGCGTGGCGCCGGACACGGCCCGCTGCTCGCCCATGCGCAGGTTCTCGTCGACCGTGAGGTTGGCGAACACCTCGCGCTCCTCGGGCACGTAGCCGATGCCGGCCCGGCACACCGCGTAGGGCCGCGCGCCGGCGAGCGGCTTGCCGGCCAGCCGGATCTCGCCGCTGGTGGGCGGCACCAGCCCCATGACGGCCTTCATCGTGGTCGAACGGCCCGAGCCGTTGCGCCCGAGCAGGCTGACCACCTCGTTGCGGCCCACGCCGAAGCTCACGCCGTGCAGGATGTGGCTCTTGCCGTAGTGGGCGTGCAGGTCGCGCACGGTCAGCAGCGGATCTCCCGATGCGTTCACGCCGCCACCTCCTCGCCGAGATAGGCCTCCTTCACCGCCGCGTTGCCGCGGATCTCCTCGGGGCTGCCGGTGGCGATGACCTCGCCGTACACCAGCACGCTGATGCGGTCGCTGAGCGCGAACACCACCTCCATGTCGTGCTCGACGATGAACAGGCTTCGGCCCTGCGTCACCGTGCGGATGAGCTCGGCCGTGTACGCCGTCTCCTCCTTGGACATGCCGGCCATCGGCTCGTCGAGCAGGATGACCTGGGGGTCGGAGGCGAGCGTCATCGCGATCTCCAGCGAGCGCTGCTCGGAGTACGACATCTCCCCGGCGATGGCCGAGGCCCGGGCCTGCAGCCGCACCTGCTCCAGCAGGCGCTCGGTCTGCTCGCGGATGCGTGCCTGCCGCTCGATGAAACGCCAGAAGGTGTACTGCAGCCCGTGCGGGCGCATCACCGCGAGGCGCAGGTTCTCGAACACGGTGAGCTTGGGAAAGATGTTGGTGATCTGGAAGGAGCGCGCGAGGCCGCGCCGGTTGATCGCCTGCGGCGACTGGCCGTCGATGCGCTGGCCGTCGAACACGATCTCGCCGGAGCTTGGCGTGAGATTGCCCGAGACGAGATGGAAGACCGTCGACTTGCCCGCCCCGTTGGGGCCGATGAGCGCATGGCGCTCGCCGCTGTGCAGGTCGAGGTCCACGCCGCGAATGATCTCGGTCGGGCCGAACGACTTGCGCAGGCCGCGCAGGCTGAGGATGGTGTCGCTCACTGGTGCACCCTCCGCTTCGCGGGTCCGTCCAGGAGGGACGCGAGCGCCCCCTTCGGGCGGCCGGGCGGGGGCGCTCATGCGGCCTGCCTTTGCGCCGCCACGGCCGCCGCCGCCGCGGCATCGTCATCGCGCACGTGCAGTGCACGCAGCTGGCGCCGCACGAGATACGCGGCGGCGCCTCCCAGCGCCAGCAGCGACACCGGCACCAGCCAGGTCACCACCGCGCCGGGCGACCAGCGCAGGCCGTAGAGCGCGATGTCGGGCCACGCAGCGCCGGGATTCGCCGCGGCGAGCGCGCGGTAGTCCTGCGAGAACACACGCTGCAGCAGTTCCACGGTGAGGGCGGTGCCAGCCGTGAGCAGCACGGCGGCCGCCGCGGCCAGCAGCGCCACCGGCAGCAGCGCGGCCATGCCGAAGCGCCGGCGCAGGTTCCCCGCCATGCCGAACAGGCCGGCCAGGCCCTGCGGCATGAACATCATCACCAGGACGAACAGGATGCCCTGGTACAGCAGCCACGAGCGCGTGAGGTCCGAGACCGCATAGCCGAAGAAGGTCATCAGCGAGGCGCCGAGCGCCGGGCCGAGGAACACCTTCACGCCGCCGATGTAGGTGTTGAGCACCACGGCAGCCGACACGGCCGGATCGAAGACGACGTAGTTCGCCGACTCGTTGCTCATGACCTGCAGGCCGCCGGCAATGCCCGAGAACATGGCCGAGATGGCGAAGACGAGCACGCTCATGCGGTGCACGTCGTAGCCGAGGAAGCGCAGGCGGTGGCCGTTCTCGCGCAGGCCGAGCGCGAGGCGGCCGAGCGGCGTGAGCGTGTACAGGTACAGCAGCGCGAGCGAGACCAGCACCCAGGCGAGCGTGAGGTAGTAGACCTGCGTGGTCGAGCCGAAGTCGAAGCCCATGGCGGGCATGCGCATCGACGACACCCCCGCTTCGCCGCCGAACAGCGACTTCAGGTGCGGCGCGAGGGCGTGCATCAGCTCGGCGATGGCGAGCGTGATCATGGCGAAGTAGGTGCCGGTCTGCTGCGTCGCGAACCAGCCGGCGATGGCACCGATCACGAGGCCCGCCACGGCTCCGGCCAGCGGCATCAGCGGCGTGGGCAGCAGGCCGGTGCCGCCGAAGGCGTTCATGGCGTGCACGGTCGCGAACGCACCGATGCCGAAGTAGGCCGCGTGGCCGAACGACAGCATGCCGGCCTGGCCGCACAGCACGTTGTAGGCGCAGGCGAAGAGCGCGGCGATCAGCATCTGGATGGCCGCGTTGACGAGGCCTTGCGACAGCAGGAACGGCACGCCGGCGAGCAGCGCGACGCCGACACCGACGAACAACAGGTTCGGCTTCATGGCCTCACGCCTTCTCGCCGAGCAGTCCGCGCGGGCGCACCAGCAGGATCAGCAGCATCAATGCGAACGGGAGCGTGGCGGCCAGGCTCGACACCTTCAGCGTGAAGATGCCGCCGGCGCGCTCTGCCCACTCGCGCGCGCCCACCAGCGCGAAAAGATCGGCCAGCGTCGCGTCGATCGCCACCGCGAGCGACGTGACCACGCCGATGAGCAGCGAGGCGAGCATCGCGCCTTCGAGCGATCCGAGGCCGCCGACAACGACCACCACGAAGACCAGCACGCCGAGCTCGATCGCCATGTTGGGATTGGTGGTGTAGAAGGCGCCGGCCACCGCGCCGGCCAGCCCCGCCAGCGCCGCGCCCACGCCGAACACGCCCATGAACACCAGCGGTACGTTGTGCCCCAGCGCCTCGGCCATGCGCGGCTTGTAGATCGCCGAGCGCACCACGATGCCCACGCGCGTGCGGGTGAGCATCAGGTAGAGCACGACGAACATGCCGATCGCCACCGCCCCCATCAGCACACGGTAGGCCGGGTAGTTGGCAGGGCCGATGGTGAAGGCCGCGAAGTCCATCGACGGCGGGATGCGGTAGTTCACCGGGAAGTTGCCGAAGAAGAGCTTGACCAGCTCGGCGATGATGAACGCGAGGCCGAAGGTCAGCAGCAGTTCGTGCGCATGCCCGTGGTGATGCACCCGCCGCAGGAAGTAGCGCTCGACGATCACCCCCACCAGCCCCACCAGGACCGGCGAGGCCACCAGCGCGCCCCAGAAGCCGAGGCTGTCCTGCAGCGCGTAGGCGAAGTAGGCGCCCAGCATGTAGAACGACGCATGCGCGAAGTTCAGGATGCCCATCATCCCGAAGATGAGCGTGAGGCCCGCCGACACCATGAACAGCAGCAGGCCGTAGATCGCCCCGTTGAGCAGCGAGAAGACGAGGGTGTCCATGGCGGCGGGCGGTCGTCAGCCAGTCAGTCCGGGCGGACCATCTTGCAGGAGGCCTGCACCGGCGTGCTCACCTCTTCGGCGCTGAACACCTTGACCGGCTTGAAGCCCATGTCGGTGCCGTCGGCCTTGAACTTCGCGTCCTTGCTGACCATCGACACGACCATCGGCAGCTGCACCTGGTGGTCGGCCGCGCGCATGCTCCATTCGCCCACGGGGGTCTGGAGCTTGCCGGTCTCCAGCGCCTTGGCGAAGGCGTTGACATTGAGCTTGCCGTCCTGCGGCTTGGTGCGCTTGAGCGCATCGGCCACCATCTCGATCGCGAACACCGTCTGCGGCTCCACGAACACCGGCACATGGCCGGTCTTGGCCTTGTAGTCGGTGACGAACTTCTCGCCCGCGGCGCCGCCGGCCTCCGGGTTGAAGGCGTGCGCGACGAAGTGGCCCAGCGCGTTCTCGCCGGCGTTGGACACATTGCCCGGCTGGTCGAGGTAGACGGTGCCGAAGCGCGCCTTCAGGCCCGCGGCCTTGGTGGCCTTCATCAGCAGCAGCAGGTCGTTGGACCAGTTGCCGGTGAGCACCGTCTCGGCGCCGGAGGCGCGGATCTTGGCGACGTAGGGCGCGAAATCCTGGATCTTGTTCACGTCGTGCAGCGTCTTCTCCACCACGGTGTAGCCGCCGACCGGCGCGTACTCGACGATGGATGACTCCATGTCCTGGCCCCAGGAGTAGTTCTGGTTGATCGAGTACACCTTGGTGCCCAGCGCGTTGGCCTGCTTCATCGCCTGCACCAGCGCCTTGGTGCGCACCTGCGCGTTGCCGGCGAAGCGGAAGTGGTGGAAGTTGCACTTCTCGCCGGTGAGCGCAAGCGCCTCGGCGCCCACGTTGATGTACACGATCTCCTTGCCGGGGTTGCGCAGGTTGTGCTTGCGCACGTCCTCGGTGATCTGACCGCCGATGGCCGAGGAGGAGCCCTGCACCACGATGTGCACGCCGTCGGCGATCGCGGCCTTGAGCTTGTCGGAGGCACCCGTCGGGCCGCCCTGGTTGTCGTACTCGACCAGCTGCACCGGCTCGCCGTTCCAGCCGCCGGCGGCGTTGACCTTGTCGATCACGTAGCGCACGCCGGCCCGGTAGGCCAGGCCCGAGGACGCCTGCGGGCCGGAGAGCGTCTCCACCATGCCGATCTTCACCGGCGCGGCCTGCGCCGTCAGCATCGCGAACACCGGCGCGCCGGCGAGGATCAGTTTGCGGAACGTGAACATGGCATGTCTCCTTCTTTCGTTGTGGGTCAGAGGTACTCGGGGTCAGAGGTACTCGGTGTTGGCGTCGACGCTGATGGCCTGCCCCGTCACGTTGCGCGCCGCGGGGGAGCACAGGTACAGGGCCATGGCGGCCACGTCTTCGGCCGTCACCATGCGGCGCAGCGAGGTCTTGCGCAGGTACGCCTCGCGCGTCGCCTCGGGCGTCGTGCCGGTGCTGGCCGCCCGCGCGGCGATGACGCCGTTCATGCGGTCGCCCGCCACGGTGCCGGGCAGGAGCGCGTTGACGCGCACGCCATGCGGCCCGAGTTCGATGGCCAGCGACTTCATCAGCCCGACGACGGCCCATTTGGTGGCGGCATACGGCGTTCGCAGCGCATAGCCCAGGCGCCCGGCGACGGAGCTCATCGCGATGACGCACGGGTCGGCCGTCGATGCCTTGAGCAGCGGCACCGCGCGGCGCGTGAACAGGAACTGGCTGCTCAGGTTGACGGCGACCGTGCGTTCCCAGGCGCTGGCGTCGAGAGTCTCGATCGGCCCGGTCGGCCCCGCGATGCCGGCGTTGTTCACCAGCACGTCGAGTCCGCCCAGGGTGCCGCGCACATCGTCGAACACGAGATCGACGTCGCGCGCGATGGACGCATCGGCGGTGCTGGTCGAGATCGCCGGATGCTCGGCCGACAGGCGATCGAGCGCCGCCCGGTCGATGTCGCACACATGCACGACGGCACCGGCTTCGCTGAACGCGCGCGCCATGACCGCACCGATGCCGCCGGCGCCTGCCGTGATGAGCACCCGCAGTCCGGGCACGGGTCGAACGGAATCGAGAATGGTCATGCGGTGTTCCTGCGGTCCTCGCGGATGTCTGCCGCGACGAGGCGGCGGCTGGCGAGACTGTCAGTCAGCGCCCGTGCCAAACCAATGTCCGGGCGGCACACCAGGCGACGCCGGCCGATGTGATCGGGTGACGCAGTGGAAACCCCGATGCCCCGATCCGCCCTCGTGGTGCTTCATCGCACCCGACGATGGATGTGCAAGGAGCAGTGATGACAAGCGTGGTGAGTGCGGACACGGCCGAGCGGATCGCCTGCGATCTCGTTCAGTTGCTGCACCAGGGAGCGCCGGCCGAGGAACTGGCGGCGCGGCTCGAACAGGCCGAGCGGCTGGCCGAGCAATGCCCGGCGAAATCGGGCCTCGTCGAGATGGTGCGCATGGCCATGGCCGTGCACAACCGGCTCGACCTGTGGCAGCAGCGCGAGCGCGGCATGCTCGCGGTGATCGAGTCGGCACGCGATCTGTCGGGCCGGCTGGACCTGAAGGAACTGCTGCGCATGATCGTGTCCCGGGCGCGCAACCTGCTCGGCTCGCAGGTCGCCTGGCTGTCGGCCTACGACACCGAGCTCGCCGCCTTCCATGTGCTGGCGGTCGACGGCGCGCTGTCCAAGGGCACGGGCAACATGGTCGCTGCGCGCCCGCGCGGCGCAGCCAGCCTGGTGGTGGAGACGCGCCTGCCGTTCACGACGCCGGACTATCTGCACGACAACCGCTTCGCGCACGACCCGAAGCTGGACGAGACCTTCCGCGACGAAGGCATCGCGGCGCTCGTGGGCGTGCCGCTGCTGTGGGAGGACGAGGTGATCGGCCTGCTGTTCGTCGCCGACCGCTACCACCGCACGCACACGGCGCAGAGCATCTCCGTGCTGTGCACGCTCGCCACGCATGCAGCGGTGGCCATCAAGAACGCGATGGCCTTCGAGCAGTCCGGCGCCGCGCTGCGCAGCGCGGAATCGGCACGCGCCGAGCTCGAGCGCCACGCCCGCAACGTGCAGGCCGCGGCCGACGCGCACGAGCAGATGACCTCGCTGCTGGCCAAGGGCGCCTCGCTGGCCACGCTGTGCGAATCGGTGGCCGCGCTGATGGGCGGCAGCGTGCTGGTGCTCGACGAGGCGGCCCAGGTCATCGCCCGGGGCGCGGCGCCGCACTACGCAGGCACGGGCGCCGGCGCTTACGCGCCGCACGGCGAGCACAGCATCGAGCTGGCGCAGGCGCTGCGCCAGAGCCGGCAGATGGGGCGCTCGGTGCTGGCCTACGAGACGAACGGCGAAGCCTGCCGGGTGAACGCGGTCATCGGCGGCCATGACGTGCTCGGCGCCGTGCTGCTGTTCCGGCAGGAGCCGCTCGAGGCCATGGCCATCCGCACCTTCGAGCGCTGCACCAGCGTGGTGGGCATCGTCCTGCTGTCGCGCGAACGCATGGAGGCCACGAAGAGCCGGGACGCGGCGACGCTGCTTCGCTCGCTCGTGTCGCCCCGCCAGGACGACCTGGCCCTGCTCGGCGAACGTGCCGAGCGCTTCGGCCTCCAGCTCGCGCAGCCGACGAGCCTGCTGCTGCTCGAGATGGGCGACCCCACGACCGGCTACGCGGCGCGGCGCATGCGCCTGACCCAGCCGCTGCAGGGCGTGCTGTTCGACGAGATCGACGGTGTGCTGGTCATCCTGTGTGCGACCACGAAGGCCGACGAGGTGCGCCGCACGATGGCAGAGATCGCAGGCCAGTTCGGCGGCGACTTCCGCGGCGTGCTGTCCCGGCCCATTGCGGCGCCGGCCGAGATCCCGGCGCTTCACGCCACGCTGCGCCGGGCGCTGCCGGTGCTGGCTCGCATCGGCATCGAGGGGCACATCGTCGGCCAGAACGACCTGGCGCTGTACTCCACGCTGTTCGAGACGCACGACCAGAGCAGCCTCGCCTCGTTCCTGCAGGCCACCATCGGCGTGCTGACCTCGCGCGACGAGGAGCGCGGCTCCGACCTGGCCTGGACGCTGCTGTGCTACTTCGAGGCCAACCAGAACGCGAAGGTGGCCGCGCAGCGCCTGGGCATCCATGTGAACACGGTGCGGCAGCGGCTGGCGCACATCGAGGACCTGGTCGGCCACTGGGGCAGCGCGAGCCGCGCGCTGGAGCTGCACATGGCGCTGCGCCTGTGGAGCCTCGGCGGCGGCAGCCCGGGCCGCAAGACCGCATCGGGCGAGGCGGCCGCGCGAGCGTAGGCGTTCGCGCGGCCGGCGGCCGCGTGGCTGTTTCGCCGGGCGCTATGGCTGCGCCTGCCACTCGATCGGCACGCCATGTGGCAGCCGCTGCCATTGATGCCACCGTGGCCTCGTTCGCACACTCCTGCAGGGACTTGGGAAGCGCCGATCCATCCCCGAGGGCGCACCCGCAGGAGCCGACATGGCCAGGCATCTCGCCTTCGATTTCAGCGGCCGTTCGCGGGCCGGCCTCAGCCGGCGCTCATGCCTTCGCGCCCTAGCGGGCTCGTCGCTCGCCCTCACGGGCCTGCCCTTCGCCGCCGCCGCCGATACGGCGCCGCGCCCGCCGAAGGACGCCTCGCTGCGCTACACGCCCGACATCCAGGGGCCGTTCCCGATCCCGCCGGCCGAGCGCGGCCTGCAGACCATCACCGCGCAGCCCTGGTTCCAGGTCTCCGAGCGCGGGCTGCAACTCGAGGGCGCCGCCTTCGACCGGCAGGGCAACCTGTTCTTCGTCGACGTGTTCGGCGGCACGATCTTCAAGCTGTCGCCGGGCAAGACCCTGAGCACCGTGCTGCCGGCCAACCAGCTCGGCTCGGCAGGGATCGCCATCCACAAGGACGGCCGCCTCTTCGTGGCCGGCCTCGGCAATTTCGTCGACACCGGCAGCGTCTTCTGGCTTCAGCCTGACGGCAGAGGCCTGACCACCGTCGTGCCGGCCAGCGCCGGCTACCTGCCGGACGACCTCGTGTTCGATGCCGCGGGCGGCTTCTACTTCACCGACTTCCGGGGCAGCTCGACGCGGCCCATCGGCGGCGTGCACTACGTCGCGCCGGACCTGAAGACGATCACGCCGGTGCTCGAACACCTGGCCATCGCGAACGGCGTGTGCCTGAGCCCCGACGGCAAGGAGTTGTGGGCCACCGAACTGAGCGCCGGCCGCCTGCACAAGGTGGAACTGGCAGGGCCGACGACGATCGCACCCTTCGGCACGGCGGTGCCCTACCACTTCAACGGTTTCGCGCCCGACTCGATGCGCTCGGACAGCGACGGCAACGTCTACGTCGCCATGTATTCGCAGGGGCGCGTGCTCGCGTTCAACCGCAACGGCATCGCCATCGGACAGATCCTCGTTCCCAAGCGGGAGGCGGGCCACAACCTGCGCACGACCAGCGTCGGCTTCGTCCCCGGGACCAACGAGATGGTGATCCTCACCAACGACGCGGACGGCGGCGAGGGCTCGTGGATCTTCCGCACCCGCGGGTTCGCCAGGGGCACGACGCTCTATTCCCACCAGTAGCCGCCGCGCGCGGCCTTCAACCAGCACAGGAACCAGGACAGTGAAGAAGTCGCTTCAGGACAGGGTCGCCATCGTCACCGGCGCAGGCCGGGGCCTCGGCCGCGCGCACGCGCTGGAACTCGCAAGGCACGGCGCACGCGTGGTCGTCAACGACCTCGGCGGCGACCGCGAGGGCTCGCCCGCACGATCGGTCGCGGACGAGATCATGCAGGCCGGCGGGCAGGCCCTCGTCGACGGCGCCGACGTGGCCGACGCCCGCGCCGTCGAAGCGATGGTGGCGAAAGCCGTGGCGACGTGGGGGCGCGTGGACATCCTGGCCAACAACGCCGGCATCCTGCGCGACCGGTCCTTCTCGAACATGACGCTGGCGGATTTCCGCCAGGTCTTCGATGTGCACGTGATGGGCGCGGTCCACTGCACCAAGGCCGTGTGGGGCCACATGCGTGCGCAGAACCACGGCCGCATCGTCATGACGACCTCGTCGTCGGGCCTGTACGGCAACTTCGGCCAGTCGAACTACGGCGCCGCAAAGATGGCGCTCGTCGGGCTGATGCAGACGCTGGCGCTCGAAGGCGCGAAGTACGGCATCCGCGTCAACTGCCTGGCGCCCAGCGCCGCCACCGCCATGACGGACGGCCTGATGGCGGCCGACGAACTGGCGCAACTGCGGCCCGAGAGCGTCAGCCCGGGTCTCGTGGCGCTGGTGGGCGACGACGCCCCCACGCGAATGATTCTTCTCGCCGGCGCGGGCAGTTTCGAATGCGCACACATCACCATGACCCATGGCGTATTCATCGGCGACGCGGCCGATGCCGCCGGCGCGGTGCGCGAGCGCCTCGACCACATCAAGGCCCGGCAGGGCGAGACGGTTCCGGATTCGGGCTGGGCGCAGTACCGGCTGGAACTGGCCAAGGCGCGTGCGGCGAACGCCGTCGACGTCGGGGCGTGAGCTGAAGGGCCGAGGGGGAAGCCTCCCGGCCGCATCCACCAGCCACACGAGCTGGAATTTCAACCAGGAGACGACATGAAGACGACGAAACAAGGCGCTGCGTTCACGTGGGGCGGCGCGGTGGTGGCCACGATGCTGGCCGCGTGCGGTGGTGGCGGAGGCGGCGACACCCCGCAAACCCCGGCGGCGACGCCGCTCGCCTGCGAGCAGCTGGCCGGGATGTCAATCCCGGCCGACCAGATCGGCCTGCCGACCACGGGCGGCACGGTGACGACCGCGGCCATCGTCGCCGCCAGCGGCACCGGCGCGGCGGCGGTGCCGGAGCATTGCCTGGTGAACGCGAGCATCTCGCCGGTCGACCCCGACGCGCCCGACATCCTCTTCAGGCTCGCACTGCCCACGGACTGGAACAACAAGGTCGTCATGTTCGGCGGCGGCGGCTTCGACGGCAGCATTCCGAACGTGGCGGGCAACGTGCCGGCCGGCCCCACCGACCAGCCCACGCCGCTCGGCCGCGGCTACGCCACCTTCGCCAGCGACTCCGGCCACCAGGCGGGCGCGCTGGGATCGCAGGACGGCTCGTTCGGCGCCAACGAGGAAGCGGTGCGCAACTTCGCCGGCGACGCCCTGAAGAAGACCCGCGACGCGGCCACGTTCCTCGTCAAGGCCCGCTATGCCGTGGACGGCGCGGCCCAGTCCTACTTCGCCGGTGGCTCGACGGGCGGGCGCGAGGCGCTGCAGGTCATCCAGCGCTGGCCGGCCGACTGGGATGGTGCGATCGCGTGGTACCCGGCATGGAACCAGCTGTCGGCACAGCTCGGCGGCCACCGCATGAACCGCGCATTGGCACAGCCGGGCGCCTATCCGAACACCCCGAAGCGGGCGCTGCTGCTGGAGGCGGCGCTCGAGGCCTGCGACGGGCTCGACGGCGTGGAGGACGGCCTCATCAGCCACCAGCTGCGGTGCAACGCCACCTTCGACCCGGCCGTGGCGACGGTGAACGGCGCAGCGCTGCGCTGCCCGGGCGGCGCCGACACCGGCGACACCTGCCTGTCGGACGCGCAGATCACCGCGCTCAAGACGATCGACACGGCGACGACGTTCAACTTCCCCATGGCCAGCGGGTCCACGGGATATCCGGGCTACAACGTGTGGGGCGCGGACCTCGGCATCACCAGCAACCCCTCGCCGCTGCAATCCGTCGTCACCTTCCTCGCCTTGGGCACCACGCAGCCGGCGATGCCGATGCCTGCGACGGCGCCGTACATCAGCGTGATGATGGACCAGCACATCAAGCACATCGTCACGCACGATCCGTCCTTCGATTCGCTGTCGCTCGACCCGGAGAACCCGGGCGCCTGGGCGAACCGCCTCAGCCAGCTCAGCACGCAGCTCGATGTCAGCCCCGACATCTCGGCCTTCGCCGCGCGCGGCGGCAAGCTGCTGCTGGCCCACGGCCAGTCAGACGTGCTGGTGAGCACGCGCGCCACCGAGCAGTACTACCAGCGCCTGCAGGCGCAGATGGGCCCGGCCTACGTGGACACCTTCGCGCGCTACTACGAGGTCGCCGGCTACGGCCATGCCGTCAGCACCGTCTTCAACGCCACCTGGGACTCGCTCACGGCGCTGGAGCAGTGGGCGGAGGAAGGCGTGGCGCCGAGCGGCCAGGTGACGACCGACACCGCCGGCGTGCCCGGCCGCACGCGGCCGCTGTGCGACTACCCGAAGTGGCCGCAGTACAAGGGCTCGGGCGACGTCAACGCGGCCGCCTCCTTCGCCTGCGTGAACTAGGACGGCGCCGGGCCGGAGGGCCGCGCAAGGGGCCCGGCATCCTGCTCCGGCAGAATGCCGACCCTTGATGAATCGCGACCCCGATTTCCTCGAGCACCTGCGCACCGAGCTGTCCGGCGGCCGGCTGTGGCTCGATCGCGCCATCGTGCTGGGGTACGCGGTCGCCGCCGGCGCCTCGGTCGTGCTGCTCACGCTCGCCAGCGACTGGGCGTTCGGCTGGTTCAAGCGCCTGTACGGCTGGCAGCCCTGGCTGGTGCTGTTCACGATGCCGGCCCTCACGGCGGGCATCGTCTGGATGACGCGGCGGTACTTCGCCGGCGCCGCCGGCTCGGGCATCCCGCAGGTCAAGGCCGCGCTCGACCCGGCGCTGCCCGAGGCGCAGCGCCCGCTCTTCGTCTCCCTGTGGCTCACCTTCGCCAAGCTCGGCACGGTGATGGCGGGCTTCGCGGCGGGGCTGTCCATCGGCCGCGAAGGGCCGGCCGTGCAGATCGCGGCCGGCGTCATGTACCACGCGCGGCGGTGGCTGTCGCCGCGCACGGCGATCGACACCCGCGCGCTCCTCATCGCCGGCGGCGCCGCGGGCATCGCGGGCGCGTTCAACACGCCGCTGGCGGGCGTGGTCTTCGCCATCGAGGAGCTGTCGGGGCGCATCGAGGCGCGCGCCAGCGGGCTCATCATCACGGCCATCGTGCTGGCCGGCCTGGTCGCGGTGTCGGTGCTCGGCGACCTCACCTACTTCGGCGTCATCCAGGTGCCCCGCCTGGACTGGGAGCTCTTCTGGCCCGGCCTGCTGGTGGCGCTGCTGAGCGGCGCGGCAGGCGGGCTGTTCGCCCGGCTCCTGATCGCGTCGCTCGTCGGCGCGCCGCAGCGCCTGACGCGCTGGCGCGCGCAGCACCCGATCCGCTTCGCCGCGGCCGGCGGCCTGGCCCTGGCGGTGATCGGGCTCGCCACCGGCGGCGCCACCTTCGGCGCCGGCTCCGACGCCGTCAAGCAGATGCTGCAGGGCCACGCCGAGCTCAACCCCGTCTACACCCTGCTGAAGTTCGTCGCCACCTGGCTGACCGCCTGGTGCGGCGTGCCGGGCGGCATCTTCGCGCCCTCGCTGTCCATCGGCGCGGGCATCGGCGACGCCGTCGCCGCGTTCCATGGCAGCGAGCTCGCGCCGGCGCTCATCGCCATGGGCATGGCCGGCTTCCTCGCGGCCGTGACGCACGCGCCGCTGACCGCCTTCATCATCGTGATGGAGATGGTCGACGGGCACTCGATGGTGCTCAGCCTCATGGCCGCGGCGATGATCGCCAGCCTGGTGGCGCGGATGATCAGCCGGCCGCTCTACACCACGCTGGCCGAGCACATGGTGGCGGCGGCGACGGCACGGCCGTCGCATCCGCCGGCCGCGCCGGGCCCCGGCGAGGCTCAGTCTTCCGCGGTGAACCCCGTCGAGCGGACCACGTCGCGGTAGCGCTCCCAGGTGCTGCGGTAGATCTTCGCGAACGCCTCGGGCGTGTTCAGGTCGATGTCGATGCCGAGGTTGCGCAGCGCCGCCGCGCCCGACGGCGACCGGACGACCTCGCCGACGAGGGCGTTGATGCGCGCGACGGCCTCGGGCGGGGTGCGCGCCGGCGCCACGAGGCCCGACCAGTCCTCGAACACCACGTCCCAGCCCAGCTCGCGCATGGTCGGCACGTCCGGCGTGAACTGCGTCCGCTGCTGCGTGGTGGTGGCCAGCAGGCGCAGCCGGCCGTCCTTGGCATGCTGGATCACCTCCGAGATCGGCGTGATGACCGACGCGATGTGCCCGCCGAGCGCGTCCGTCACCGAGGGCGCCCCGCCCTTGTACGGCACCATCCGCAGCGGCACCTGCGCCTCGCGCGCGAACAGCACGCCGGCGAAGTGCTGGCCGCCGCCGGACGGCGCGCCGTAGGTGGCCTTGTCGGAGTTGGCCTTGCACCAGGCGACGAACTCGGTCGCCGTGCGCACGCTCGCCGGCACGCCGGGCCCGACCGAGAGCACGAACGCGCCCTTGCTCGTCGTCGCCACCGGGACGAAGTCGGCCAGCGCGTCGTAGGGCAGCTTCTTGTAGATGTGCGGAAAGATCGCCAGCGGGAAGGCCGGCGTGAACAGCAGCGTGCTGCCGTCGGCCGGCGCCTCCTTGAACTTGCCCGTGGCGATGCGCCCGGCGGCGCCCGCGACGTTCTCGACGATGACCGTCTCGGCATAGCGGCCGCGCAGGCCGTCGGCGACGACCCGCGCCGCGCCGTCCGTGCCGCCGCCCGGCGGGAAGCCGACGACGATCGTCAGCTGGCGCACGAGGGGCTGCGCCTGCGCCGCCGAAGCGCCCAGCAGCGCGGGGAAGGTGAAGCCGGCCGCCAGCGCCGCCAGCGTGTCTCGTCGGGTGCTCATCTCGTCTCTCCTTCGGTTGTGCGGGCCCGCCGCGGGCGGCGGGCCGCGAATGCCTTCAGCCCGCGGACACCACGTGCAGCAGCGGCTGGCCCGCCTGCAGCCGCGCCAGGTTGTCGGCCACGCCGCGCGCCAGCCGCTGCACGCTGCGCGGGCTGCCGGAGCCGGCGTAGTGCGGCGAAATCAGCAGGTTCGGGCAGTCCCACAGCGGGTCGTCGGCCGGCAGCGGCTCCGGGTCGGTGACGTCGAGCGCGGCGCCGCCGAGCCGCCCCTGCACCAGCGCCTGCCGCAGCGCGGCCTGGTCGATCACCGGGCCGCGCGCCACGTTGACGAGCAGCGCGTGCGGACGGCAGGCGGCGAACTCGGCGGCGCCGAGCAGGTGCGTGGTCTCGGGCGTGAGCGCGATGGCGGCCACGATCGCGTCGGCCTGCGCCAGCGCCTCGTGCAGGCGCGACAGCGGCAGCGCCTCGTCGACCAGCTCGTCGGCCCTCGGCGTGCGGGACGCGGTGACGATGCGCATGTCGAAGGCGCGCGCGCGTTTCGCCAGCTCGCGGCCGATCTGGCCGTAGCCGACGATGGCGAGCGTGGCGCCCTCGAGCGAGCGCGCCCGCGGCGCGACCAGCGTGCGGTCGAAGGCGCGGCGCGGCATCACCACCGTCGCCAGGTCCGGCACGCGCCGGCCCATCGCCAGCAGCAGCGCCATGGCGTGCTCGGCCACCGCCGGCGCGACGCCGCCGCCGGCATAGCTCACGGTCACGCCCTGCGGCCAGCCCAGTTCCTCGTAGCCTTCGCGGCCGGCGGAGATGAAGTGCATCCAGCGCACCGTGCTGCCGGGCGCGCGCAGCGCCGCGTACACGCGCCGCGCCTCCTCCTGCGGGCCGTGCACCAGCAGCAGGCCGGTGGCGCCGGGCAGCGCGTCCAGCGTCTCCTGCAGGGTCGCGGTGACCTGCAGCTCGACGCCGGGCACGCCGCGGACGGCCTCGGTGATCTCCGCGCGGGCGAGCTGCAGCCGGGCCCAGTAGACGATGCGCATGCGGCTTCTTCCGGTGGCGGTTCAGCGGCGCCGCGGCGGGCGCGCGCGAAGGGCGTCCTCGTCGACCTCGGTGCCCCAGCCCGGGCGGTCGGGCACGAGCATGTGGCCGTCGACGACCTGCGGCGGGTGGGTGAGGAAATCGCGCGTCCAGGGCGCCTCGTCGACCCGCAGCTCCATGATGCGCAGGTTGGGCGCGGCGGCGCTCAGGTGCAGGCTCATCAGGCTGCCCAGTTCGCCGACCGGGTTGTGCGGCGCCATCGTCGTCTCGTAGGCGTCGGCGAAGGCGGCGATGCGCGCCGACTGCCACACGCCGTTCCACAGCGGGTCGACGATGCAGGTGTCGACGCCCTGCTGCTCGAGGAAGGGGCGGTACTCGGCGACGCCGTGCAGCGATTCGAGCGAGGCGATGGGCACGCGCGCATGGCGGCGGATCAGCGCCAGCGCCTGCGGGTCGGGCGTGTCGATCTCCAGCCAGGCGAGGTTCAGGTGCTCCAGGCGCTGCGCGATGCGCAGGTAGCCCTCGGTGCGCTGGCTGAAGCTCACGTCCAGCATCAGGCCGACGTCGGGCCCGACCGCCTCGCGGTAGGCCGTCATCTGCTCGACCAGCGCGCCGAGGTGCCGGTCGCTCATGGAGCGGTCGAGGAAGCCGGGCGCGATGCGGAAGCCGCCGCTGAAGAAGTACGGCTCGGGCCGGTCGAAGAACACCGGGTTGGTCTTGACCGCGCGGTAGCCCTGGGCGACGGCCTGCCTCGCCACATCGGCCAGGTCGTCCAGCGTGCGGATCGGCGGATGACCGAGCTCGTCGGCATAGAAGGCCTTGCGCGGGCCGACCCGGTAGCTGCCGCAGTGCGTCCAGTACACCGGCACGCGCTCGCGCAGCGGCCCGCCGAGCAGGGTGTGCACCGGCACGCCCGCGGCCTTGCCGGCGATGTCGAGGCAGGCGTTCTCGATCGGGGCGATGGCCTGCTGCGCCAGGCCGCCGGCGGCGAGCCGCGTGGTGGCCAGCAGCGTCTCGCTGATGCGGCCGAACTGCCGCGGGTCCATGCCGACGGCCGCGCGCGCGAAGTCCTGGATGACGGGGTCGAGCCGCGCGCCGGAGAAGCTGTCGTAGTACTCCGACCAGCCCACCAGGCCCTCGTCGGTGCTGACCTTGAGGTAGGAGCACACGCGGTAGCCGCCGTCGGCGTGCAGGCTCTCGACGTTCACGATCTTCATGCGGATCTCCGTGCGGCCGCGCCGGCGGGGCGGGACGGCTCGCGGCCCTGCGCCGCGCGCGACACCGCGGCCCGCGCCTCGACGGCGGCCTGCAGCTTCTTCAGCGCGGCGTACAGCACGACGCGCTCGTTCTCGTCCAGCACCTGCAGCAGCCGGCCCTGGTTCTCGCGCGCCTTGGGCAGCAGCCGCTTCGCCAGCGCGCGGCCGGCGCGGGTGATCGTCACGATGAGCCGGCGGCCGTGGGACGGGTCGCCGGCGACCTCCAGGTAGCCCTGCGCCTGCAGCGAGCGCAGCATGCGGCTCGCGTAGGCCTTGTCGAGCGCCAGCGCCGCGCACAGGTCGCGCAGCAACATCGGCGGCTCGACGCTCAGCCGGGCCAGCAGGCGCCACTCGGTGGCCGACAGCCCGTGCGGGCGGGCATACGTGGCGCTGATCTCCTGGTGGATGGCCTGCGCCAGGCGCGTGAGCAGCACGCCGGGGTAGTCCTCCAGCGGGAGGTCGGCCGGCAGGTCGCCCCCGTTTCGCCAGGGGCAGGCCGCCGACCCGGCGTGGTGCTGCAGTGTGGACATGTCCACATTATTGGCCGAGTCCCCGGCATCGCGGATGCGGGAGATCCCCAGGCGCGCGCACGGGCCCGCCGCGGGCGCGGCGCTCCACTATTCTTCGCGGATGCAGCTCAAGTGGCTCCACGACCTGGCCGCGCTGGCCGAGACCGGCAGCTTCACGCGCGCGGCGGAGCGGCGCAACGTCACGCAGCCGGCGTTCGGGCGGCGCATCCGCGCCCTGGAGCAATGGGCCGGGGTGCCGCTCGTCGAGCGCGACGCCTCGCCGCCGGGGCTGACCGAGGCCGGCGTGCAGCTCGTCGACTGCCTGCAGCCGGCGCTGGCCGAGCTCGCCGACCTGCGCGCCCACTGGCACCGCCGCGACGCGGACGCCGCGCCGCTGACGGTGGTCACCGGCCGCACCCTCGCGCGCACGATGTGCGCCGACTGGATCGCCGGCCTGCGCGGCCGGCTCGGCGACCGGCCGCTGCGCGTCTCGACCGGGTCGCTGTTCGACGTGATCCGCATCCTCGAATCCGGCGACGCGCATTTCCTGCTGACCTACCACCACCCGAGCCTCGCCCTCAAGCTGGACGCGCGGCGCTTCAAGTTCTTCAGCGTGGGCACCGAATCGCTGGTGCCGGTGACGCGCGCCTCGGCCGCCGGCAACCCCCGCTACGGCCTGAACGACGGCAAGCCGGCGCCGCTGCTCACCTACGCGCCCACGCTCGCGCTGAACCGGCTGCTGGCGGACCACCTGCTCAACCGGCAGGGGGCCTATCGCCTGCGCCCGTGGCTCCAATGCGATTCGGCCGACGCGATGCAGGAGTTCGCGATCAAGGGGCTCGGCGTGGCCTGGCTTCCCTGGGGCCTGGTGGCCGACGACTGCCGCCGCAAGCTGCTCACGCCCCTCGGGACGGACGAGGAGCGCGTGCGCTTCGAGGTGCGCCTGTACCGGCGACGCGGCCGGCTGCCGCCCGCCGGCGAGGAGGCCTGGGCCGCGACCGTCGAATCGAAATAGCACCAGGCAGTGCCGGATCGGCATGAACCACGGAGGCGCGGTTCGAACAATGGCGGCATCCCCTTCAGGAGAAGCCGCATGTCCATCCGCCTCGTCCGCCTGCTCGGCGCCGCCCTCGCCGCCCTGGCGCCCTGCCTCGCATCGGCGCAGGCCGATGCCTATCCCGCCAAGGCCATCACCCTGATGGTGGGCTACCAGCCCGGCGGCAGCGTCGACCTCGTCGCGCGCGTGATCGCGCAGCCGCTGTCCAAACGCCTCGGCCAGACGATCGTCATCGAGAACGCCGCCGGCGCGGGCGGCACCATCGCCGCGCACAAGGTGGCCGCCGCCCCCAAGGACGGCTACACCCTGCTGATGGGCTCGACCAGCGAGATCGGCATCAACCACCTGACCCGCAAGGACTCGCGCTTCGACCCGCTGCGCGACCTGCTGCCGATCGGCCTGGTGGGCACCCAGCCGATGGTGCTGGTGACCGGCCGCGACAACCCGGTGGGCACCGCCGCCGGGTTCGTCGCCCACCTGGCGAAGAACCCGGGGCGCACGACGTACGCATCGCCCGGCGTGGGAACGCCGCTGCACCTCGCCGGCGAGATGGTGAAGAAGAAGGCCAACGTCTTCATGGTCCACATCCCCTACCGCGGCGCCGCGTCGATGACCACCGACCTGCTCGGCGGGCAGGTGGACTTCGGCGTGTTCATGCTCTCCAGCGCGCTGCCCTACATCCGGGACGGGCGCATGAAGGCGCTGGGCGTGACCTCCGCCGAGCGCAACGCCATGGCCGCGGACATTCCCGCCCTGGGCGAGCTGCCCGCGCTGCACGGCCTGGACATCAGCGTGATGTTCGGCGTCCTGGCGCCGGCCGGCACGCCGGCGCCGGTGGTGAGCCGGCTGCGCAGCGAGCTCAAGGCCGTGGTCAAGGAGCCCGAGGTGCGCAAGAAGCTGCAGGACGTCGGCTTCGCGCTGGACGAGGAGGCCGACTTCGAGAAGCTGCTGAGGAGCGAGATCGAGAAGTTCAAGCCGATCGTGCGCTTCGCCAACATCGCGGCCGATTGACGATGGCCGGCATGTCGATCCCCGCGGCGCCCGACATCGCGCGCTGGCGGGAAGGCAACACCGGCGTCGAGGGCGCATGGCACTTCGAGTCGGGCGCGCCGGGCCGGCGCGTCGTCGTGACGGCGCTGCTGCACGGCAACGAGTTCAGCGGCGCCGCCACGGTCGCGAGCCTGCTGGACGCCGGCCTGCGCCCGCGCCGGGGCAGCCTGACGCTGCTGCTGTGCAACCTCGCCGCCTTCGACCGCTTCGACCCCGCGCGGCCCGACGCCTCGCGCTTCGTGGACGAGGACATGAACCGCGTGTGGACGGCCGGCCGGCTGGCCGCGCACGACACCGTCGAGTGCCGCCGCGCACGCGCGCTGCTGCCCTTCCTGGACCGGGCCGACTGGCTGCTCGACCTGCACTCCATGCACGAGCCCGGCGCCCCGCTGCTGCTGGCCGGCCCCGCGCCGAGGCACCTGGCCGCGGCCCGCCGGCTCGGCACGCCGCGGCACCTGGTCGTCGACGCGGGCCACAGCGACGGCTGCCGCCTGCGCGACCACGGGCAGTTCGCGCCCGACGGCCGGCAGGACGCCATCGCCCTCCTGCTCGAGGCGGGCCACCACTTCGACCCCGCCAGCCACGCGGTGTCGCTCGACGTGGCGGCGCGCTTCCTGGCGCTGTCCGGCGCGGTCGACGCCGAGCGCATCCCCTCGTCCTGGCTGAAGCCCCGGCCGCCCGCGCAGACCGTGCTGTCGGTCACCGACGCCGTGGTCGCGCGCAGCATGGACTTCGAGTTCACCGGCGCCTTCACCGGGCTGGAAGTGATCGAGCGGGCCGGCACCGTCATCGCCCGCGACGCGGACCGGCCGGTGGTCACCCCCTACGACGGCTGCGTGCTCGTCATGCCGTCGCTGCGCCAGCTGCGGCCGGGGGTGACGGTCGCGCGGCTGGCGCGCGCGAGCGTGTGCGCGGGCACGGCTCCCGAGCCGCCCGGCTGACGCCCCGCGCCAAGGCGGCTGACCCGCACGCCTGGAACGACAAAGGGGAAACCCCCGTTACGGCGGCGCGCCGGTCTTATACGATCCCGATCCATACACATATGTATGTGGATGGATGGGACGGGGTAGTGCCCGCAGCCATGCCGCCACAGCTGGAGACGTCATGGCTTCCGGGTTCTTCGACAACCCCACCCACCTCGCGCCGCCGCGCACGGCCCTGTCGCCGCTCGGGAACGGCGGCTTCGTGCTGCGTTCCCCCGAGAAGCTGCAGCCCTATGGCCGGTGCCTGGGCGAATGGCTGGAAGAGTGGGCCGGGCGGACGCCGCAGGCCCTGGCCTTCGCCGAACGCGGTGCCGACGGCGAGTGGCGGCGCGTCGGCTACGGCGAGCTGCGGCGGCTCGTCGGCGCCGTGGCGCAGGGGCTGATCGACCTGCGGCTGCCCGAGGGCCGGCCGGTCGTCGTGCTGTCGGACAACGCCATCGACCACGCCGTCCTCATGCTCGCCGCCATGCACGTGGGCCGCCCGGTGTGCACGGTGTCCAGCGCCTACAGCCGGCTCGCGAAGGACTTCGGCAAGCTGCACGCCATCCTGCGCAGCCTGCGGCCGGCCCTGGTCTACGCCGCCGATGCAGCGGTGTACGGGCCGGCGCTGGAGAACGCCCCGGTGGACGGCGCCGTGCGCGTGTTCAGCCGCGGCGCCGCGGGCGTTCCCGGCGCGCTCGCGTTCGACGAGCTCGCGGCCGCCGCCGAAGGTCCCGCGGTGATGCGCGCCTTCGAGGCCATCCGCCCCGACGACCATGCCAAGTACCTGCTGACCTCCGGCTCCACCGGCCAGCCCAAGGTCGTGATCAACACGCATCGCATGCTCTGCGCCAACCAGCAGATGATGGCGCAGACCTGGCGCTTCCTCGACGGCGAGAAGCCGGTGATCCTCGACTGGCTGCCGTGGAGCCACACCTTCGGCGGCAACCACAACCTCAACCTCGTGCTGCGCCACGGCGGCAGCCTCTACATCGACGACGGCCGGCCCGTGCCGGCGCTGGTCGAGAAGACGGTGCGCAACCTGCGCGAGGTGCGCCCCACGCTGTACTTCAACGTGCCGCGCGGCTTCGACATGCTGCTGCCCTACCTGGAGCAGGACGCCGACCTGGCGCGCGACGTGTTCTCGCGCCTGCGCATGGTCTTCTATGCCGGCGCGGCGCTGTCGCAGTCGTCGTGGCAGCGGCTCGAGGCGGTGGCGGCCACGGTGCGCGAGGAGCCGGTGTGGTTCACCACCTCCTGGGGCGCCACCGAAACCGCGCCGGCGATCACCACCGCCCACTGGCGGCTCGACCGCGCCGGGGTCATCGGCCTGCCGCTGCCCGAGCTGGAGCTGAAGTTCGTGCCCAACGGCGAGAAGCTGGAGCTGCGCGTGCGCGGCGTGTCGGTGTTCCCGGGCTACCTGGGCGCGCCCGCCGCCACGGCCGAGGCCTTCGACGAGGACGGCTTCTACCGCATCGGCGACGCTGGCTTCCTGCTCGACGAGGCGGCGCCCGAGCGCGGCGTGGTGTTCGACGGCCGCGTGGCCGAGGACTTCAAACTGACGACGGGCACCTGGGTGTCGGTCGGCACGCTGCGCGTGAACCTCGTCTCGGCGCTCGCGCCCTTCGCGCAGGACGCGGTCATCACCGGCCACGACCGCGACGAGGTCGGCGCGCTGGTGTTCCCATCCCCGCAGGCGGCGGCGCTGCCGCACGACGAACTGGTGCGCAAGCTGCGCGACGGGCTGGCCGCGCTGCGCGACGCCGGCGGCGGCTCCTCCCGGTGCCCGGCCCGCCTGCTGCTGCTCGAGGAGCCGCCGAACGCCGACGCCGGCGAGATCACGGACAAGGGCTACGTCAACCAGCGCGCCGTGCTGCAGCGCCGGGCGGCCGAGGTGCAGGCGCTGTATGCCGAGCCGGCCGATGCGCGGGTGATCTTCCCGGCGTGAGCTTCGCCGGCCGAGCCTCTTCCTGAACTTCGACGGGCGGCGTAGGCCCGCCGGCGTCAGGTCGCGTCGACCTTGGCGAGCAGCAGGCGCTCGGCAAGCGCGCTGCGCTCGCGCTTCTGCGCGGCCGTGCCCTGGTTGGACAGGATCGACTCGGCCACCTCGTAGGCATACAGCAGGAAGGCACGCTGCCGCGCCTCGACCATGGGAAAGCCCATGGCCGAGAAGCACTGCGAGATGTAGGAGATGCGGCGGGAATCCACCTCGTCGACCGCGCGGCGCGCCATGTCGTCGCGGCGCGCCCAGGCGCGGATCGCCAGCTCGATCCGCGCCGCGCGAGCGGCCGAGCGTCCGCGGAACGGCAGCGAGATCAGTTCCTTGAATAGGTCCTCCGGCGCGCCCCGATGGCTCTCGAAGCGCTCGATGATCTGCTCGGTCGTGGCCTTGCGCCAGGTCTCCAGCAGGCTGCGCAGCAGGTCCTCGCGGTCGCGGAAGTGCCAGTAGAAGCTGCCGCGCGTGACCTTGAGGATCTTCGACACCACGTCCACGCGCACCGCGTCGATGCCGTGGTCGACCAGCAGCTCGGTGGCGGTCTCGATCCACTGCTCGGGCGTGAGCGACGTGCGTGCGGAAGGACGGGCCGCCGCGCGGGCGCGCCGCGCGGGCGTTGGGGCGATTTGGTCGTTCATGTTCAGCGGCAGGAGCAGACCGGATTATGGGATACGAACCCTCCTTCAATACAGCAGTGAATGCTGCCTTTGGTCAAACAATCCGTGGATGGCGAATGCTCGCCGGCCGTCGCCATGCGCCCTTGAATTGACCGGACAGTGCTGTACGTCCGTCCGTGGTGACGGGCGCGCGAACGGGCATGCGGACGGCCGCGGCGCGCAGCGGCCGAACCCCGTACAGTGAACGCAACTGCGCACCGAACCCGGGTGCGCCGATTCCGGAGACCCTGGCATGACCGATTCATCCGCCTACACGCCCCCGAAGGTCTGGACCTGGAAGAAGGAGAACGGCGGCCGCTTCGCGAACATCAACCGCCCGGTCGCCGGCCCGACGCACGACAAGGACCTGCCCGTCGGCCGCCATCCGCTGCAGCTGTATTCGCTGGCCACGCCCAACGGCGTCAAGGTCACGGTGATGCTGGAGGAGCTGCTGGCGCTGGGCCACGCGGGCGCCGAGTACGACGCCTGGCTGGTGCGCATCAACGAGGGCGAGCAGTTCGGCAGCGGCTTCGTCGCGGCCAACCCCAACTCCAAGATCCCGGCGCTGGTCGACCGCAGCGGGGCCGCGCCCGTGCGCGTGTTCGAGTCCGGGGCGATCCTGCTGTACCTGGCGGAGAAGTTCGGCGCCTTCCTGCCGGCGGACACCGCCCGGCGTGCCGAATGCCTGTCCTGGCTGTTCTGGCAGATGGGCAGCGCGCCCTTCCTGGGCGGCGGGTTCGGCCACTTCTATGCCTACGCGCCGAGCAAGATCGAGTACGCCATCGACCGCTACGCGATGGAGGTCAAGCGCCAGCTCGACGTGCTCGACCGGCGCCTGGCCGACAGCACGTTCCTCGCCGGAGACGACTACACGATCGCCGACATGGCCGTCTGGCCCTGGTACGGCACCCTCGCCAAGGGCCAGCTCTACGAGGCCGGCGAGTTCCTGCAGGTGCAGGCATACACGAACGTGCTGCGCTGGACGGACGAGATCGCCCGGCGCCCGGCCGTGAAGCGCGGGCGCATGGTCAACCGCACCTGGGGCCAGCCGTCGAGCCAGCTGCACGAGCGGCACGACGCCGGCGACTTCGACACGCGGACGCAGGACAAGCTGGCCGCGCCGCGCTGACCCGCCCTTCCACCCCGCACGAGGCCACGCCGATGATTACGCTCTACGACTGCGCCACCGCCCCCAGCCCGCGCCGCGCCCGCATCCTGCTCGCCGAGAAGGGCGTGCCTCACGAGACGGTGGAAGTGGACCTGAGGAACGGCGAGCAGCTGAGCGAAGGCTATCGAAGGATCAACCCGCGGTGCACGGTGCCGGCGCTGCGCACCGACGACGGCCCCGTGCTGTGCGACAACGCGGCGATCGCCGCCTACCTGGAAGCCCGCTTCCCCGAGCCGCCGCTCATGGGTCGCACGCCCCACGAGAAGGCCGAGATCGCGAGCTGGAACTGGCGCGTCGAGTTCGAGGGCGTGCTGCCCATCGCCGACGCGCTGCGCAACGGCTCGCCGGCGATGGCCAACCGCGCCCTGCCCGGGCCGGTCGACTTCGCGCAGATCCCCGAGCTGGCGCGGCGCGGCCTGGCGCGCGCGCAGCAGTTCTTCGACATGCTCGACGAGCGCCTGGCGGGCCGCGACTACCTCGCCGCCGACTGCTTCAGCATCGCCGACATCACCGCGGTGGTGGCCGTCGACTTCGCGCGGGTGGTGAAGCTCAAGCCGGGCGAGCAGCACCCGCACCTGCAGCGCTGGCGCCAGGGGATGGCGCAGCGGCCGTCGATGGGGCGCTAGTTCGACGCGAAGGTCATGCGGCCCAGGCCGGCCGCCTCACTTCCCGCCGCCCCGCCCCCGCAGCACGACCACGGCACCGTAGCGCGTGGAGACCCCCAGCTTCGCGTAGACGTTGCGCAGGTGCCATTTGACCGTCTCGGGGGACAGGCCGAGCTCGCGCGCGATCTCCTTGTTCGGCAGCGCCCGCTCGAGCCGGCGCGCGATGTCCTCCTCCCGTTCGCTCAGCTCCGCGGCGGGCGCGGACGCCGTCCAGGCCGGCGCCCCGCCGAGGGGGCGGGCGCCGAGCTCGCGCGCGGTGAGCGGGCCCGACCCGGCCGCGGCGCGCAGCCGGTCGGCATGGAAGGACAGCGCCTCGTCGGGGCCGTGCAGCGCCAGCGCGCCGTCGAGCAGGTCGGGGACGGCGGGGTGCGCGTCCACGAGGCTGCGCACCAGCCCCAGCTGCGCGCCGAGCCGCAGGCCGCGCAGGGCGTGCTCCCGGGCCGACGGGCCGTGGCCGAGCTCGCGGTCGATGGCCGCGCGCTGGAAGTGCAGCGCCGCCACGCGGCGGCGCCGGCCGCGGCGAAGGCTGAGCTGCAGGAGCTTGTCGACCTGCGCGCGGGCGGGCTCCAGCCGGCCGCGATAGAGCAGCAGGATGATCTCGGCGCGCGTCGCCACCATGGACACCTCGCCCAGCGCCGTGCCTTCTTCCGCCTCGTGCGACTTGCGCAGGCGCGCCAGCTCGGCCCAGGCCGGCGCGGCGGCCGCCGGGTCGTGCTGGACGAGGTTCAGGCGGATGCGCTCGAACAGGGCATAGGACAGCTGACCTTGCCCTCGAATACCGTCTCCCATAGCGAGCCCATTAACTGGCGGGTTGG
>JBIQHD010000047.1:0-26084 GCA_044508835.1 Rubrivivax sp. | reverse complement strand
CCGTTTTGCTGAGATCACCCGTAGGGCCGATGCCTGGCAAGCCCCGGGGCCGCGTTGCCCGCTCGTTGTGTGCCACGGGCACACGGCCTCGCGGGCGCCTTGCCCCGGGGCTTGCCAGGCATCGGCGCGAGCCCTCCCATGGCGTTAACAGGCCCTAGCGTCGAGTCGCAATCCGCATCGAGTCCTGTTCTTTCGGTCGTCAGCCATGAGCAGAAGTGATTGGAGCCGGATCGAAGTCGAGGCGATCGTGGACGACTATCTTTCGATGCTTGCATCCGAGATGGCCGGCACGCCGTACAACAAGGCTGCACATCGGCGTGCGTTGAAGCTGCGGCTCAACGGCAGGTCGGAGCAGGCGATCGAATACAAGCATGGGAACATCAGTGCAGTTCTGGTCAGAGCGAACTTCTTGTCGATTCCCGGCTACAAAAGCCGCTCAAACTATCAGGCGCTGCTGGCCGACGTGGTTGCAGAGCGCTTGGAGTCGGCGAAGTCATTGCAGGAGATCGCCGCGGCCGACGTCGATCGCCCAATGGCGGTTCCAGAAGTCGATGACATTCTTTCCATCCTGACGCAGAAACCGCGGTTGACTCTCGAATCTGCCGCTGTGGGCGAGCAATTGCCGCCGGCCATCCGGCTGACGACGAACTACATCGAGCGAGAAGCGCGCAACCGTTCGCTCGGCAATGCTGGCGAACTCTTCGCGATCAACTACGAACGTGCACGCCTGATTCGAGCAGGTCGCGAAACGCTTGCTGCGAAAGTCGAGCACACGGCGCAGGTCCGCGGAGACCATGAGGGCTACGACATCCTCTCGTTCGAAGAAGACGGGGCCGAACGTCTGATCGAAGTGAAGACGACCAAGTACGGCATCGATGTGCCGTTCTATGCGAGTCGCAACGAAGTCGCGGTGTCGCAGCGGCATGCGGCGCGCTATTGCGTGTATCGGCTGTTCGCGTTTCGTCAGGCGCCGCGGCTGTTCCTGCTCCCAGGGTCGATCGAATCGAGCTGCCGGCTCGAAGCAGCCACGTATCTCGCCAGTCCCAGGTAGTTCGGGTGGCTGGCCGGGGCCTACGTCCCCACCCCGAACCGCGCGAACAGCAACCCCGCCACCACCAGCGCGAGGATCGCCGACACCCTCTTCCAGAACCTCACCGGATCCCGCTCCACCCACGGCACCCGCGTGCGCGCAAGGAACTCGCGGCTCGGCTGCCGCAGCTCGTGCACGAACTCGGACAAGGCCTCGTGGCGCTTGAGCGGGTCCACCGCCAGTGCCTTGCGCAGCACGCCGTCGATCCACGCCGGAATCTCGCGCTCGGCGTCGAGCACCGAGGCGTAGCGCAGCCGGCGCTGGGCTGACGTGGTGCGCGCCTTGGCCACCTCGGCGCCGTAGGGCAGGCGGCCGCTGAGCATCTGGTAGGCGATCACGGCCAGCGAGAACTGGTCGGAGCGCTCGGTGCCTTCGTGGCCGAGGAAGTACTCGGGCGCGGTGTACTGCGCCGTGCCGAGGAGGTGCCCGCGCTCGAGTTCGGGCGCGGTCTCCGACAGGCCGGCCACGCGGACGGCGCCGAAGTCGATGATCTTCACCGTGCCCGTCGCGTCGATCATCACGTTCTCGGGCCGCAGGTCCTGGTGCAGCATGTCCAGCCGATGGAAGGCCTGCAGGCCGCGGGCGATCTGCTCGACGATGCCGCGCACGGTCTCGAGCGCGGGCCGCGGGTGGTCGCGCATCCATTGCGCCAGCGTCTGGCCGTCGATGTATTCGGTGGCGACGTACAGGTGCCGGCGTTCGCGTGTCGGGGCGCAGGGCTTGAGCACGTGCGCGTTGTCGATGCGCCGCGCCACCCACTCTTCCACCAGGAATCGCTCCAGGTAGGCCGGGTCGTCGCGGCGGTCGACGGCGGGCGTCTTGAGCACGACGAGCGCGCCGCTGTCGGCGTCGGTGGCGAGGAAGACGTGGCTGCGGTGGCTGCCATGCAGCTGGCGCACGATGGTGAAGCCGTCGAGCGTCATGCGCGCGTCGAGCTCGGGCGGCAGGGGCAGGGCGGCCAGGCGCTGCTGCAGCTCGCCGGCGTTGCGCTCGGGCAGCTGGTTGACGGTGACGATCTGCACCGTGAGGTTGTCGTCGCTGCCGCGCCGCTGCGCTTCTTCGGCGATGGCGCGCGCCGCGGCGTCGAGGTCGCCGGCGGCGGCGTGGATCGCCGCGGCCATGAAGGCCTCGTCGACGTGCTCGTGCACGCCGTCGGTCGTCAGCACGAAGGTGTCGCCGGCATCGAGCGGCAGCGCCTGGTAGTCGATCTCGAGCTGCGGGTTGAAGCCGACGGCGCGGGCCAGGCAGCTGCGCGTCGACGACAGGCGCACGCGGTGGTCGGTGGTGAGCTGCTCGAGCGCGCCGCCGCCCAGCCGGTACACGCGCGTGTCGCCCACGTGGAAGACGTGGGCGGTGCCCGACTTGAGCACCAGCGCGCTCAGCGTGCACACGTAGCCGCGGTCCATGTCGTAGCGGTACGGGCCTTCCCGGGTGCGCGAGTGCAGCCACGCATTGGTGGCGGCGAGCACGCGCTCGACCGACTTCTTCACCGACCAGGCGTCGCTGGTGCAGTAGTAGTCGTCGAGCAGGCCCATCACGGCGAACTCGCTCGCGACCTGGCTCACCTCGCTGCTGCCGATGCCGTCGGCCAGCGCGACGGCGATGCCCTTGGCGGCGAGCAGCGGGCCTTCCGGCACGCGCGCGCCGTGGAAATCCTGGTTCACCGGCCGGCGGCCCTTGTCGGAGCACTGGCCGATGGAGACCTTCAGCGACGAAGTCGGCGACGAGGCCATGGCGTCATCGGCGGCGGGCCCCGGTGCGGGGCCCGCGGCGGCGTCAGGCGACGGCGCGCTTGCTGCCGGCCGCCGGGGCGCGCTTGGGCGCCGTGCGCACGTGGGTGGCGTACAGCGTGAGGCCGGTGAACGCGAGGCCGCCGACGAGGTTGCCGAGCACGGTGGGGATCTCGTTCCAGACCAGGTAGTCCATCACCGAGAAGTTGCCGCCCATGATGAGCGCCGAGGGGAACAGGAACATGTTCACCACCGAGTGCTCGAAGGCCATGGCGAAGAACAGCATGATGGGCATCCACATGGCGATGACCTTGCCGCTCACGGTGGTGGAGATCATCGCGCCCACCACGCCGGTGGAGACCATCCAGTTGCACAGCATGGCCCGCACGAAGAGCGTGAGCATGCCCGCCGCGCCGTGCTCGGCGTAGCCGATGGTGCGCGCCTCGCCGATGCCGGCGATCACCACGCCCACCTTGTTGGGCGCCTCGGAGAAGCCCGTGGTGAAGACGATGGCCATCAGCACCGCCACGGTCACCGCGCCGAGGAAGTTGCCGAGGAACACGAGCCCCCAGTTGCGCAGCACGCCCTGCAGCGTCACGCCGGGGCGCCGGTCCATGAGCGCGAGCGGCGTGAGCACGAGCACGCCGGTGAGCAGGTCGAAGCCCAGCAGGTAGAGCATGCACACGCCCACCGGGAACAGCACCGCGCCGAGGATGGCCGAGCCCGTCTGCACCGTCACCGTGACGGCGAACACGGCGGCGAGCGCGAGGATCGCGCCGGCCATGTAGGCGCGGATCAGGGTGTCGCGGGTGGCCATGAAGATCTTGGATTCGCCCGCGTCGACCATCTTGGTCACGAACTCCGAAGGCACGAGATACGCCATTTCCTCTCCTGTGTGGGTAAGCAGTCGAGGCGGGGAATCGCAAGATGCAGGCCACCACCGGCGGGACGGCGGAGCGGGCGCGCGCGGCACTGATCGTGTGCACGGGAGCGGCCCCGCCGCGCCTCACCGCGGTGCGGGCGCCTCGCCGCGAGGCGCGCCGGGGCGCGGCCGTCGGCGGCATGACGCAGGAACGCCGGCGCGAAGCCGGCGTTCGGGTGCAGGGCCGGGGTGGCCCGGCAGGCTCAGGAGCTCAGAAGGATTCCCAGTCGCCGCCGTGCGCCGCGGCGGCTGCCGCGTCGGGCCGGGCCGGCGCCTTCGCCGCCGAGGCGGCGCGCGCGATGGCCGCCTGCGCCACCGCCGCCGGGGCCGGCATGCGCGGCGCCGAGTCGGCCGAAGCGGCGCGGCCCGCCACCGCCACGCGGAACACGGCCATCGCGCTCACGAGCTGCGCCGCCTGGCTCTTCAGGCTTTCCGCCGCTGCCGCCGATTCCTCCACCAGCGCGGCGTTCTGCTGCGTGGCGCGGTCCATCTCCGTCATGGCCGCGGCGACCTGAGCCACGCCCGCGGCCTGCTCGATGCTCGCGGCGCTGATCTCGCCCACGATGTCGGTCACGCGACGGATGGAGGACACCACCTCGCCGATCGTCGCGCCGGCATGGTCGACCTGGGCTGTGCCCTGCTCGACCTGCTCCACGCTCGCCGTGATGAGCGACTTGATCTCGCGGGCCGCCTCGGCCGAGCGCTGCGCGAGGGTGCGCACCTCGCCGGCCACGACCGCGAAGCCGCGGCCCTGCTCGCCGGCGCGGGCGGCCTCCACCGCGGCGTTGAGCGCGAGGATGTTGGTCTGGAAGGCGATGCCGTCGATCACGCCGATGATGTCGGCGATCCGGCGCGAGCTTTCGCTGATGCCCTTCATCGTCTCGACCACGTGGCCCACCGCCTTGCCGCCCTCGGCCGCCACGTTCGACGCCGCCAGCGCGAGCTGGTTGGCCTGGCGCGCGCTCTCGGCGTTGCCGTTGACGGTGCTGCCGAGCTGCTCCATCGAGGCCGCGGTTTCCTCCAGCGCCGAGGCCTGCTGCTCGGTGCGGCTGGACAGGTCGGCGTTGCCGGCGGCGATCTCGGCCGAGGCGACGGAGACGCCGTCCGCGCCGTGGCGCACCTCGGCGACGATGCCGGCCAGCCGGTCGCGCATCGCCTTCATCGCGGCGAGCACGCTGGCGCGGTCGCCCTCGCGGGTGTCGATGGCGATCATCAGGTTGCCGCCGGCGATCTCGGTGGCCACCTGCGCGGCGTAGGCCGGCTCGCCGCCGAGGGAGGTGTTGAGCCGGCGCACGTTCAGGAAGCCGAGCACGCCGGCGGCCAGGATGGCGAGCAGCGCGCCGCCGGCCACCACCGCCACGTTGAACGAGCGCAGCTCGGCGGCCTGCGCGAGCTGGGCGTACAGCGCGGCGAGCTCCTGCTTGCCGAACTCGTTCTGCGTGGCGCGGAAGGCCTCGATGCGCTCGTCGGCCTTGCCCTGCGTGAAGCGGGCGAGGAAGTCGTCGAACGAGATCACGCCTTCCTTCACGGCCTGGCGGCTGGACACGAGCGCGCCGTTCACCTCCGCGAGCTCCTTCATGCGCGACTGCATGTCGTCCAGGCGCGCCTGCTGCCCGGCGTCGCCGGCCGTGCCCTTGCGGGCGGCCGCCAGCGCGGCGTCGAAGCTCTTGGCGATCTGCTCCAGGTGCGCGGCGTCGGGCGCCTCGCCGCCGAGCATCGCGCCGCGCGTGGTCGCGACGTACTCGGTCATCGCCTGCAGCATGGTGGTGCCGTTGCCGATGGTGCGGTAGGTGACGATGTTGTACTGCTCCGTCTTCGCCATCTGCAGGCCCACGTAGAGCGTGACGCCGGAGACGGCGAGAAAGATCAGGATGACGGCGGCATAGGACAGGCCGAGCGCTCGGGCGAGCGGCATGCGCGAGAGGAGGTTCATGGCGTTCCTGCGAAGGACAAGGGAAGGCCGCGCGCCGTGGCGGCGCGCAGGGCGGAAGCGGAAGCGGCGCGGCCGTTCAGGCCGGCCGTGACGGTGTCGCGGAGGGGGCGCCCGTGCGGGGCGTGGGGGCGATGGCGACGGGCGGGCGCCAGGGGCGGCGCGAGGCGGGGGGTACTGCGAGGGACATGGGCGCGGCGTGGGAAGGACGGTGCCGGGCAGGGCGCCGCGGCGGGAACGCCGGGTTTATCGGCTCCGCGGCGCGGATCTGAAGCGGCCGCCGTGCCGCTCCGGCGGAATTGATCCAAGGCAAGTTGGTGTGCGCTTTCACACGCGGGGCGGCTTGATTTCGGTCGCGCCGGGCAGTAAGGTGCGCACCGAATGCAGCTTTAAGCCGGGGCGCATCCCCACCGCGATGAAATCCACCCTTCCTCTCTTCGTCCAGCCGCGCGGCAACCCCGAACCGGCGGGGCGCGGCCTGCCCCTGCTGCGGCTCGGCTTCCGTCCGTTCTACCTGTGCGCGGCGGCGCTGGGCGCGGTGGCGGTGCCGCTGTGGGTGGCGATGTTCCTCGGCCACGTCAGCTTCGCCACCGCCGCGCCGCCGATGCTGTGGCATGCGCACGAGATGCTGTTCGGCTTCGCCATCGCGGTGATCGTCGGCTTCCTGTTGACGGCGGGCAAGGCCTGGACGGGCCTGGACACGCCGCGCGGCGCCTTCCTCGGCGCGCTGGCGCTGCTGTGGATCGCGGCGCGCCTGGCGGCGGTGGGCGCGCCCTACGCCGTCTACGCCTTTCTCGACGTCGTGCTGCTGCCCATCGTGGCGGCGGTGTTCGGCGACGTGCTGGTGCGCGCCAAGAACCGGCGCAACCTGCCGCTGGTGGGCATCCTGATCCTGCTGTCGGTCGCCAACCTGCTGTTCCACCTCTCGGTGATGGGCGTGGTCGACGTCGCCGCGACCACGCCGCTGTACGCCGGCCTCGCGCTCATCGTGATGATCGAGTGCGTGATCGCCGGGCGCGTGGTGCCCGCGTTCACCATGAACGCGACGCCCGGCCTGAAGCTCGCGCTCAGCCCCGCGCTCGACCGCCTCGCGCTCGCCGCCACCGCGCTCGGCCTGCTGGCGTGGGTGTGCGGCCCCGACGGCGTGCTGCCGGCGCTGGCGCTGGCCGTGGCGGCGGTGCTGCAGGTGGCGCGCGCGTGGCAGTGGCGGCCCTGGATCACGCGCACGCGGCCCATCCTGTGGATCCTCCATGCCGCCTATGCGTGGATCCCGCTCGGCCTGGCGATGCTCGCGCTCGCCAAGCTCGGCTGGGTGCCGGTGTCGGCCGGCGTGCATGCGCTCGCCGTGGGCGCCACCGGCGGGCTGATCATCGGCATGATCACGCGCACCGCGCGCGGCCACACCGGCCGCATGCTGCACGCCTCGAAGCCCGAGGTGCTGGCCTATGCGCTGGTGATGGCGGCCGCCGTGCTGCGCGTGCTGCTGCCGCTCGCCGGCGCGGCGCTGTACGTGCCGTCGCTCATCGGCGCGGCGGCGGCCTGGGGCATCGCCTTCGCCATCTACCTGTGGCGCTTCACGCCGTGGCTGATGCAGCCGCGCGTGGACGGCAAGGACGGCTGAGCACGCACCGCGCGGCCCGTGGCCGCGCTGGCCTGACGGCCGCGGCGGCAGGCGCTCGCCCGCCGCGGCATTGTTGAACGAGGAGTCTTCGTGAGCACGGTCTCGATCCTGCTGTCCGCCTTCATCCTGTCGTTCGTGGCGCTGCTGTTCTTCATCTGGTCGCAGCGCTCGGGCCTGTTCGACCGCAGCAGCCGCGGCGCCGAGGTCATCTTCGCGCCGGGCGAGGTCGGCCGCATCGAGGAGCCGGCGGCCACGGCCGCGGCCCAGGGCGCGCTGCAGACCTCGATGGACGCGGCGGGCGCCCCCGACGCCTCGCAGGCCGCGGGCGCCGCCGAGATCGCCGAGCGCGCCCGCGCCGACGAATCCACCCGCCCCGTGGTGTTCTTCTTCTTCGCCTGCGCCATCGTGTGGCTGCTGGTGGCTTCGGCCGCCGGGCTCACCGCCTCGCTCAAGCTGCACGAGCCCGACTGGCTGGTGCAGCAGGCCTGGCTCACCTTCGGGCGCATCCGCACCGTCCACCTGAACGCCGTGGCCTACGGCTGGGCGCCGATGGCGGGCCTGGGCATCGCGCTGTTCATCATCCCGCGCCTGCTCAAGACGCCGCTGATGGGCGCGCGCTACGCGCTCGTGGGCGGCGTGCTGTGGAACGCGGCGCTGATCGCCGGCCTGGGCAGCATCGCCGCCGGGGTGAACGACGGGCTGGAGTGGCTCGAGATCCCGTGGCAGATCGGCATCCTGTTCGCCGCGGGCGGCGCGCTCATCGCCTCGCCGCTGGTGATGACGCTGGTGAACCGCCGCGTCGAGCACCTGTACGTCTCGGTCTGGTACATGGGCTGCGCGCTGTTCTGGCTGCCGGTGCTGTTCATCGTGGCCAAGATTCCCGGCCTGCACGGCGGGGTGGAGCAGGCGGCGATGAACTGGTGGTTCGGCCACAACGTGCTGGGGCTGTTCTACACGCCGCTCGCGCTCGCCTCGGTCTACTACTTCCTGCCCAAGGTGATCGGGCGGCCGGTGCAGTCGTACAACCTGTCGCTGCTCGGCTTCTGGGGCCTGGCGTTCTTCTACGGCCAGGTTGGCGGGCACCACCTCATCGGCGGGCCGGTGCCCGAGTGGATGGTCACGCTGTCCATCGTGCAGAGCATGATGATGATCATCCCGGTGGCCGCGTTCACCGTGAACATGTACCAGACGCTGAGCGGGCGCGTCGCGGCGCTGCGCGATTCGCCCACGCTGCGCTTCGTCGGCATCGGCGGGCTGATGTACACGGCCAGCTCGGTGCAGGGCTCGTTCGAGGCGCTGCGCAGCGTGAACGCCGTCGCCCACTTCACGCACTACACCGTGGGCCATGCGCACCTGGGGCTCTACGGCTTCGTGAGCCTGGTGTTCTTCGGCGCGATGTACTTCGTGATGCCGCGCATCATCGCGCGCGAGTGGCCGTTCCCGAAGCTCATCTCCCTGCACTTCTGGCTGGTGACCATCGGCATCGCCGTGTACTTCTGGAGCCTGACGATCGGCGGCTGGCTGCAGGGCACGGCCATGCTCGACGCGGCCCGGCCCTTCATGGACTCGGTGACGCTCACGCTGCCCTGGCTCAAGGCCCGCAGCGTCGGCGGCGCGCTGATGACGACCGGCCACCTGGTGTTCGCCTGGCACTTCATCGCCATGGCGCTCAAGCTCGGCCCGCAGCGCTCGCGCCCGGCCATGTTCAAGCACGCGCTGGTGAAGGAGGCGGCGCAATGAAGAACGAAGTCAAGCTCATCTCGGCGGCCATGGTGATGCTGGGGCTGTCCACCAGCGCGCTGGTCGTGCTGCCCTACCTGCAGGTGCGCGAGGTGAAGCCCACGCCCGGCCTGAAGCCCTACACCAGCGCCGAGTGGCGCGGCCGCGAGGTCTACATCGCCAACGGCTGCGTGTACTGCCACACGCAGCAGCCGCGGGCCAAGGGCTTCGCCCCCGACCTCGCGCGCGGCTGGGGCCGCGCCACCGTGGCCGGCGACTACGCCTACGACACGCCCCACCTGCTGGGCACCATGCGCACCGGGCCGGACCTGATGAACATCGGCGCGCGCCAGCCGAGCGAGCAGTGGCACCTCGGCCACCTGTACCAGCCGCGCGCCTACGTGGGCGGCAGCATCATGCCGAGCTACCCCTACCTGTTCGAGGTGAAGCCCGAGGCCGAGAAGGACGACGTCGTCGTCAAGCTGCCCGGGGGCTACGCGCCCGCCGGCAAGGTGGTGGTGGCGCGGCCCGAGGCGGTGGACCTGGTGAAGTACCTGCGGTCGCTCGACCGCAGCTTCCCCGCCCTGCCTGCGCCGGCCGCATCGGCCGCGCGGACCGCCAGCGTCGACCTCCAGCCCGGGAGCACGCGATGAGCACGCCCGACATCCTGCCCACCCAGGAACGCGAGAACCCCGAGCCGCACGAGAGCCGGAACCCGATGCCGTGGTTCGTGATCGTGCTCACCGCGCTGCTGCTGGCCTTCGGCGTGGTCTACATCGCCGGCACCTCGCTCGACGAGGCGCCCGCCCTCGGCGACGGCCGCACCCTCGCCGAGCTGCAGGGCGCGCCGGCGCCCGCCGCGGGCGCGGCCGTCGACGGCGCGGCCGTGTACGCCGCGCGCTGCGTGGCCTGCCACCAGGCCACCGGCGCCGGCCTGCCCGGCGTCTTCCCGCCGCTGGCCGGCTCGGAATGGGTGACCGGCAAGGACAGCACGCTGGCCGCCGTGGTGCTGCACGGCATCGAGGGGCCGCTCACGGTGAAGGGCGCCGCCTACAACGGCGCGATGCCGGCGTTCGCCGCGCAGCTGGGCGATGCCGAGCTGGCCGCGGTGCTCACGCACATCCGCGGCCAGTGGGGCAACGGCGCCGCGGCCGTCACCGCCGAGACGGTGGCCGCCGTGCGCCGCGACACCGCGGCGCGCAGCGCGCCCTTCAACGGCGACGCCGACCTTGCGGCGCTGAAGTGAGGCCGTGCTGAACGCCGCCGGCGACCCGGGCCGCTGGCCGCGCCGCCTGAGCGCGGCGCTGTGCCTGGCCCTGCTCGCCGGCTTCGCCTGGCTGGTGGCCCGCCAGACGCACGACTTCGAGGTCTGGACCTTCGAGGGCCTGCGCGAGCGGCAGCTGCAGGCCGGCCTGCTGCGCGCCGCGCCGGTGCCGCTGCGCACGGCGGACGGCGCGCTGCCCGCGCCCTGGCTCGATGCCGCCGCCGGGCCGGCGGGCGCCTACCTCGTCGACTTCATCTACACGCAATGCCCCAGCGTGTGCCGCGCGCTCGGCAGCGAGTACCAGCAGATGCAGGCCGAGCTGGCGCGCCGCGGCGACCGCACGGTGCGGCTGCTGTCGGTCTCCTTCGACGTGGCCAACGAGGACGCGCGCACGCTGCGCGGCTATGCGCGCACCTACCACGCCGACCCGGCGCGCTGGACCATCGCCGTGCCGGCCTCGCCGCATGACGGCGAGGCGCTGCTGCGCTCGCTGGGCGTGGTGGTGGTGCCCGACGGCTTCGGCGGCTACGTGCACAACGGCGCCATCCACCTGCTCGACGCGCGCGGGCGCCTGCGCGGCCTCTACGCGCTCGACGAATGGCCGCAGGCGCTCGACGCCGCGCAGCGCCTGGGCGCCGGGCGGCAGGCGGCGCGATGAGCGCCCCCGCGAGCCGGCTGCTGCGCGCGCCCTCCGGGCGCACGGCCCGGGCCGCGCTCGCGCTGCTGCCGCTGTGCCTCGCCTGGCCGGCGCTGCGCCATGCCGTCGAGAGCCGCATGCTGCTGCACATGCTGCTCGAATGGCCGCTGCTGTTCGCCGCCGGCTGGGCGGCGCACGGGCTGGCCGCGCCGCGCTCGATGCGGGCCCTGCGGGCGCTCGACTGGCGCGGCTGGACCGGCGCCACCTTCGTGTCCTGCGTGGCCGTCTTCTGGATGCTGCCGTCGTCCATCGACGCCGCGCTGCTGGCCGCGCCGATGGCGGCCGCCAAGTACGCGAGCTGGTGGCTGGCCGGTGCGGTGATGGCCGGCAGCTGGCGCCGCATGGACCCGGAGCTGCTGCTGTTCTTCGTCGGCAACCTCGCCTGGATGACGGCCACCGCCGGCATGCTCTACCTCGACACGCCGGCGCGGCTGTGCGTGAGCTACCTTATCGACGACCAGCGCTGGACGGGCACGGGCCTGGTCGTGCTGGCGCTGGGGCTCGGCGGGTTGGCGCTGCGGCGGGTGCTGCGGCCTGCCGGCGCGCAGGGGGTGGAGGAAGCGCGTTCCTCGTGAACGGGCCGGCGTCAGGCCTTGTCCTGCGCCTTCGCCTTCACCTGCTGCATCGTGTCGACGGCGATCAGCGAATGCGCGTACACCGCGCCGGCCTTCATCTCGGCCGCCACCCAGATCGCCTCCATCAGCTCGGCCTCGGTCGCGCCCTTCTTCAGCGCCGACTCGGTGTGGCCGCGGATGCAGTACGGGCACTGCGTCACGTGGGCCACGGCCACGGCGATGATGTCCTTCATCTTGGCCGACAGCGCGCCGTCGGCGAAGGCCTGCTGGTTGAAGGCGCGGAACGCCGCCATGGTGTCGGGCGCGAGCTCGCGGCGCTGCTGCACCAGTTCCTTCGAGACCTCGGGGTAGATCGGGTGATGGTCCATGGGTGTGCTCTCCTCGGTGGGGGAAGGGGTGTCAGCGCAGGCGCGAGGCCGCGCCGGCCAGCAGCGCCTCGGCCTCGCGCGCGATTCGCTGGACGATCTCGCCCGCCGGCTCGATGCGGGTGACGAGGTCGGCGTTCTCGCCGGCCCACACGACGGCGGTGCCCACGTCGCCCCGGCCCGCGGCCTCGCGGTAGGCCTCGCGTTCGGCCGGCTGCAACAGCGCGGCGCCGTCCCGGCCGTGCCAGCGCTCGGTGAAGGCGTTGCGCACGGCGCGGCCGGTGTAGCGGCCCTGCCAGTCGTAGCCGCGCACCGCGTCGAACACGGTGGTGCGCACGGTCTCGCCGCCGTTCGCCTCGACGATGCGCGCCTTCACGTTGTCGTGGCCGATGGCCTCGGGCGTGGCGTAGAAGCGGGTGCCGAGCAGCGCCCCTTCGGCGCCCAGCATCAGCGCGGCGGCGAGGCCGCGTCCGTCGGCGATGCCGCCCGCGGCGACCACCGGGATCGGCGCCACCGCGTCGACGACCACCGGCACCAGCGGCAGGGTCGCGCGCGTGCCGCCGTGGCCGCCGGCCTCGGTGCCCTGCGCCACGACGAGGTCGGCGCCGGCCTCCACCGCGAGCCGCGCCTCCTCCAGCCCCTGCACCTGGCAGATGAGCCTGACGCCGGCGGCGCGCACCAGCGCGGCGTGCGGGCGCGGGTCGCCGAAGGACAGCATCACCGCATGCGGGCGCTGTTCGAGCGCGAGCTCGACCACCTCGCGCGAGGCCGACCAGGTGATGAAGCCCACGCCCCAGGGCCTGTCGGTCTGCGCCTTGGCCAGCGCGATCTCGCGCGCCACCCAGCCGGCGTCGCCGTAGCCGCCGCCGACGAGGCCCAGCCCGCCCGCGTTGGAGACGGCCGCCGCGAGCGCGCCGCCGGCCACCGCGCCCATCGGGCCGAGGACGACGGGGTGCTGGATGCCGAACAGGCGGGTCAGGGCGGTGGCGATCATGCGTACTCCTCCAGTGTCGGGATTCGATCAAGCGAACGCCGCGGATCCGGCTCTGCCGGTCCGCTGGTGTTGCCCCCTGGGGGGCGCGCGAAGCGCGTAGGGGGGGTCAAAGCCCCAGTGCCAACTGGGCGGCTTCCGACATCATCGAGCGGTCCCAGGGCGGATCGAACACCACTTCCACGCGGGCGCCGTCGATGCGCGGCAGGGCCTCGACCTTCTCGCGCACTTCGCGGGCAATCGTCTCACCCATGCCGCAGCCGGGCGCCGTGAGGGTCATCTTGATGGACACCCAGAAGCGTTCCTCGTCCAGCGGCAGCACGTCGCACACGTAGACGAGGCCGAGCTCGACGATGTCGACCGGGATCTCCGGGTCGTAGCAGGTCTTGAGCGTCTGCCACACCAGCGCGCGGAGCTCGTCGGGGCCGGCATCGGCGGGCAGCTCGGGCGTGGTCGGCACGTCCTTGCCGATGGCGTCGGCGTCGGCGCCGGCCAGGCGCACGAGGTGGCCCTCGACGTACAGCGTGAAGGACGAGCCGAGCGCCTGCGTGATGTCGGCCAGCGTGCCCGGCTCGAGGTCGATGCGCTGGCCGGAGGGCACGAGCTCGGCGCTGACGGGCCGGCGGATCACCACGGCCTCGCGGCGCCGGCTCATGATGACAGCCCCTCGTTTGCGGAGTACCGCAGCCGGTCTTGCAGACCGCGCTGGGCCACGTGGCCCAGCCCTTCGCCAGGCGTGAACAGTCCACCGGACTGTTCGCGTCCGGGCTCAGCCCCCGCGGGGACGCGGGCCGGCTTGGGGCGGCCCGGCGCTCGGCCCGCTCTCATGCCCCGTCCTTCGTCGTCACGACGCCTTCCTCCGCCGGCGCGCCCTCGTCGTTCAGCGCGTGCATCAGCGCATGCCAGCCGAGCAGGCCGCACTTGATGCGGCTGGGGTAGCGGCGCACGGCGGCCAGGCTCACGAGCTTGCCGAGCGGGGCGCCGTCCGGGTCCTCGGCGCCGGTGAGCACGGCGCGGAAATGCTGCTGCAGCTCGCGCGCCGCGGCGACGCTGCCGCCGCGCACGGCCTCGGTCATCATCGACGCCGAGGCCATGCTGATGGCGCAGCCGCTGCCGTGGAAGCGGATGTCGCGGATGGTGTCGCCGTCGAGCTCGAGCTGCACGCTCAGGTCGTCGCCGCAGCTCGGGTTGTGGCCGCGCGCCTGGTGCGTGGGCGCGGGCAGGGTGCCGAAGTTGCGCGGCGAGCGCTTGTGCTCGATGACGACTTCCTGGTAGAGGTCGATGTCGGCGCTCATGCGATGACTCCCTGCGGACCCTCACCCCCGCCCTCTCCCGCAAGCGGGAGAGGGGGCCATACACGCCGAGTGGAATGGATGGCTCCCTCTCCCCCACTGGGGGAGAGGGTGGGGGTGAGGGGGCGGCGATGAGCGGCAGGCCTCATCGCAGCACCTCCACCGCCCGCGCCACGCCGGCGACCAGCCGCTCCACCTCCTCCATCGTGTTGTAGACCGCGAACGAGGCCCGCGTCGTCGGCCCCACGCGCAGGTGGTCGAGCAGCGGCTGGGCGCAGTGGTGGCCGGTGCGCACCGCGATGCCGGCTTCGTCGAGCAGCGTGCCGAGGTCGTGCGGATGCGCGTCGTCCACCACGAAGGAGACGATGGCCGAGCCGATGGCCCCGGGCGAGAGCACGCGCACGCCGGGCAGGCGCTGCAGGCCGCCCACGGCGCGGTCGCGCAGCGCCGTGAGGTGCGCCTCGATGCGCGCATGGCCGATCTGGCCGATGAAAGCCGAGGCCGCCGCCATGCCCACGGCGCCGGCCACGTTGGGCGTGCCGCCTTCGAGCCGCGCGGGCAGGCCGGCGAAGACGGCGTCGTCGAAGCTCACCCACTGCACCATGTCGCCGCCCAGGCGCAGCGGCACCAGCCGCTCCAGCGCCGCCTGGCGCCCGACCAGCGCGCCCACGCCCATCGGGCCGTACATCTTGTGCGACGAGAAGGCGAGGAAGTCGCAGCCGATGGCGGACACGTCCAGCGCCGCGTGGCTCACGGCCTGGGCCGCGTCGAGCACGGTGAGCGCGCCGGCCTCGGCGGCCAGCGCCAGCAGTTCCTCGTAGGGCGGACGCTCGCCGGTGGCGTTGGCGCAGGCCGTGACGGCGAACACGCGCGTGCGCGGGCCGAGCAGCCGCGCCAGGTCGTCGGCATGCAGCCGGCCCTGCGCATCGGGCTTGAGGATGTGCAGCACCGCGCCGCTGCGGCGCGCGGCCTGCTGCCAGGGCACGAGGTTGGCGTGGTGCTCCAGGCCGCTGACGATGATCTCGTCGCCCGGGCGCAGCACGGCGGGCGCATGGCCGGCGATCGAGAGGCCGAGCGCCACGAGGTTCAGCGCCTCGGTGGTGCCCGAGGTGAAGACCAGTTCGTGCGCCTCGCCCGCGCCGACGAAGCGCTTCAGCGTGGCCCGGGCATGCTCGTAGGCGTCGGTCGCGCGCTGGCTCAGCGTGTGCACGCCGCGGTGGATGTTGGCGCGGTCGTGCCGCTCGAAGCCGCTGGTCGCGGCCAGCACGGCCAGCGGCGTCTGCGTGGTCGCCGCGTTGTCGAGGTAGGCGAGCGGCTCGCCGTGCACGCGCTGCGCGAGCACCGGGAACTGCGCGGCGATGTCGCGCAGGTCGGCGGCCGGGGCGCTCCAGGGACGCTGCATCTCACCCATGGCGGGCCTCCCGCGGCGTGCCGAGGTGGCGCGCGACCACGTCGCCCAGCAGCTCGTCCATGCCGAAGGACTGCAGCGCCTGCGGCGTGCCGAGGCAGTGCTCCAGCAGCGCGGCGATCAGGCCCTCGATGATGAGCGCGCGGGCGCTGCGCTCGTCGAGCCCGCGCTGGCGGGCGTAGAAGAGGGCGTCCTCGGGCAGCGCGCCCCAGGTGGCGCCGTGCGCGGCCTGCACCTTGTCGTGCAGGATCTCCAGGTGCGGGCGCAGGACGAGCCTGGGCTGCCCGCCGGTGGGGATGCCGCTCAGGCGCTGGCGCACGTCGGCCTCGTCGGCGCCCGGCTCGATGCGGGTGAAGGCGTTGACCACGCCGCGCGCCTTGCCGCTGGCGAGCATCAGGGCCTCGACGCTGCTCTCGGTGTGGGCCGCGGCATGGTGCGTCTGCACCTGCTGCTCCAGCGCCGAGCCGGCGGCGAACAGCGCGCCGGCGGTGCGCGCCTGGGCGCGAACCCCGCGCAGGTGCAGCTCGCTGCGCTGCAGGTGGTAGCGGCTGCCCGAGGCGACGAGCGCCTGCGCATAGCGCGAGCCCTCGCCCAGGCTGGCGTGCACGCGGTGGGCCACGCGGTCGTCCGCGCCGGGCGTGGCCACGCGCAGGTGCTGCAGCGAGGCGCCGTCGCCGAGCATCACGTGCACGTCGAGGTTCTGTACCAGCGGGCCGGTGCCGTCGTCGCGCTCGTGCACTTCGAGCAGCACGCAGCGCGCGCCGGGCTGCACGTCGATCACCAGCGTGGGCGCCTCCACCGCGCCGCGCGGGCGGTGGCGCAGCACCACCGGCACCGCGTCGCGCGCGGCGGGGTCGGCGTCGATGCGCAGGCGCAGCCCGTGGCGGCACAGCGCGCGGTGCGCCCAGTCGAAGCGGTCGGCGTCGCGGTCGCCGAGCGGCGGCAGGCCGGCGAACAGCGCGCGGTGGTCGCCCGGCTGCGCGGCGTCCAGCCACTGCGCGTCCACCCGGGCCGGCTGGCCGTGGCCGCTCGGGTGCAGGGTCCAGCCGGCGCCGCGGCGGCGGTCGGCGTCGGTGCGCGCGGGCGCCGGCTCGCCGTCCTCGCCCAGCCAGACGGGAAGGGGCGGCGGCGGCAGGTGGCGGAAGAACTCGGAGTTCGCCGGGATCCAGCCCGTCGCGGCCAGCCGTTCGCGCGCGGTCAGGGCGTCGGCGCGGGCGACGTTCATGACGCCTCCAGCGCCGGCGCGCGCACGAAGCCTTCGCGGGCGATCTCCTGCGCCAGCCCGACGTCGCCGCTCTCGGCGATGCAGCCGGCGTCGAGCCGGTGCACGGCGTCGGGCGCCAGCGACTCGATCAGGTGCAGGTAGTGCGACACGACGACGAAGGCCGTGCCCTGCGCGCGCAGCGACTGCACGAGCTGCACCACGGCGCGCACGCCGTCCACGTCCATGCCGGAGTCGATCTCGTCGAGCACCGCCAGCCGCGGCTTGAGCAGCGCGAGCTGCAGCAGCTCGTTGCGCTTGCGCTCGCCGCCCGAGAAGCCGTCGTTCACCGGGCGGTTGAGCAGCGTCTCGGGCAGGCCGAGCTGCGTGGCCGCGGCCTTGGCGCTGCCGAGGAAGTCGAAGGCGTCCAGCGGCAGCTCGCCGTGGGCCTCGCGCACGGTGTTGAGCGCGGTGCGGATGAACAGGCCGTTCTTCACGCCGGGGATCTCCGGCGGCGCCTGGAAGGAGACGAAGAGCCCGGCGCGCGCGCGCGCCTCGGGCGCGAGGGCGAGCAGGTCCTGCCCGTCGAAACGGGCGCTGCCGCCGGTCACGCGGTAGCGCGGATGGCCGGCGAGCGTGAGGCCCAGCGTGCTCTTGCCGCTGCCGTTGGCGCCCATCAGCACGTGCAGCGAGCCGGCCGGCACGGTGAGCGACACCGCCTTCAGCACGTTGCGCTCGCCCACGTCCACGCGCAGGTCGCGCACGTCGAGGAGGGGGTTCGGTCTGGTCATCATGGTTCCTGTCGTGTTCACTTCAGCCCACCGCGCCTTCGAGCGACACGGCCAGCAGCGCGCGCGCCTCGAGCGCGAATTCCATCGGCAGCTCTTCCAGCACCGACTGGCAGAAGCCGCCGACGATGAGCGCCGTGGCCTCCTGCGGGTCGATGCCGCGCTGCTGGCAGTAGAAGAGGCGTTCCTCGGAGATGCGCGTGGTCGTGGCCTCGTGCTCCACCACCGCGTCGTCGCGCATCGCGTCGACATAGGGGAAGGTGTGCGCGCCGCACTCGCCGCCGATCAGCAGCGAGTCGCACTGCGTGTGGTTGCGTGCGCCGGCGGCGGTGGGCGCCACCTTCACCAGCCCGCGGTAGCTGTTGTGCGCGCGCCCGGCGCTGATGCCCTTGGAGACGATGCGGCTGGTGGTGTCGCGCCCGAGGTGGATCATCTTGGTGCCGGTGTCCGCCTGCTGGAAGTGGTTGGACACGGCGATGGAATGGAACTCGCCGCGCGAGCCGTCGCCGCGCAGCACCACGCTCGGGTACTTCCAGGTGATGGCCGCGCCCGTCTCCACCTGCGTCCAGGCGATGTGCGAGCGCTTGCCCGCGCACAGCCCGCGCTTGGTGACGAAGTTGTAGATGCCGCCGCGCCCCTGCTCGTCGCCGGGGTACCAGTTCTGCACCGTCGAGTACTTGATGTGCGCGTCGTCGTGCGCGACGAGTTCCACCACCGCGGCGTGCAGCTGGTTCTCGTCGCGCTGCGGCGCGGTGCAGCCCTCGAGGTAGCTCACGTGGCTGCCGGGCTCGGCGATGATCAGCGTGCGCTCGAACTGCCCGGTGTTGGCCGCGTTGATGCGGAAGTACGACGACAGCTCCATCGGGCAGCGCACGCCCTCGGGCACGTAGACGAAGGAGCCGTCGGAGAACACTGCCGAATTGAGCGCGGCGTAGAAGTTGTCGCCCAGCGGCACGACCGACCCGAGGTAGCGCTCCACGAGCTCCGGATGGTGCTGCACCGCGTGCGAGAACGAGCAGAAGATGACGCCCGCCTTGGCCAGCTCCTCGCGGAAGGTGGTGCCCACCGACACCGAGTCGAACACCGCGTCCACCGCCACGCCGGCCAGGCGGGCGCGCTCGTGCAGCGGCACGTTGAGCTTCTCGTAGGTCTCGAGCAGCTTGGGGTCGACGTCGGCCAGGCTCTTCGGGCCATCCTTCAGCGACTTCGGTGCCGAGTAGTAGCAGATCGCCTGGAAGTCGATGGGCGCGATGCGCAGGCGCCCCCATTCGGGCAGCGGCATCGCCTGCCAGTGGGCCAGGGCTTCGAGCCGGCGCTTCAGCAGGAACTCGGGCTCGCGCTTGCGCCGCGAGATGGCGCGCACGATGTCTTCGTCGAGGCCCGGCGGCAGGGCGTCCGATTCGACGTCGGTGACGAAGCCGTGGCGGTAGGGGCGCTCCAGCGCCTGGGCGAGCGGTGCGGCTTGTTCGAGGGTCGACATGGCAGGGCTCCGTGGGCGGCGCCGCTGCGCCGGCGCACTCCGTGCGAACCGTCGCTGGATGTCGTGGCGCAGGCGGTGCCGTCCCTATAGATGCCTAGTCTATGCACCTTTAGCGGCGCCACCAACCCCGCGCCCATTGGCCGCGAATGAGGCATGGCTTTTGCGACATGCCGCTGCGTTGCGCTGCGTCAAGCGCGCCCGCGGATCATCGCTGCGCCGGGGCGGGCGGGGCGAATTCCATCACGCCGTCGTCGACCTTGCCGAAGCGCAGGGTAAGCAGGTCGAGCGCGTAGTTCTGGTGCAGCCGCCACGGCGCCTTCGAGCCCTGCTTCGGCAGCCGGTGGAGCGCGCGCTGCACGTAGCCGGAGCTGAAGTCGATCCACGGCGCCTCGCGCACCGACGGGTCGTCGCGGCGCGGCGTGCACTGGCGGTGGCCGTGGCGCGCCATGTGGTTCAGCAGCCGGCAGACGTAGGCGCAGGTGAGCTCGCACTTGAGCGTCCACGAGGCGTTGGTGTAGCCGAAGGACGAGGCGAGGTTGGGCACGCCGCTGAACATCATGCCCTTGTAGGTCAGCGTCTTCGCCGGATCGACCGGCGTGCCGTCCACCGTGAGCGCGACGCCGCCGAGCAGCTGCATGTTCAGGCCGGTGGCCGTCACCACGAGGTCGGCCGCCAGCTCGGCGCCTGAGCGCAGCCGGAGGCCCGTCGCGGTGAAGGTCTCGATGTGGTCCGTGACGACCGAAGCGGTCCCGCGGCGCAGGGCGGCGAACAGGTCGCCGTTGGGCACCAGGCACAGCCGCTGGTCCCACGGGTCGTAGCGCGGCGTGAAGTGCGTGGCGACGTCGTAGCCGGGGCCGAGCGCCTGCCGCACGCCGGCCAGTATCAGCCGCTTCACGCGCTGCGGCCGGCGCCGCGCGAGGCGGAAGAAGTACATGCCGAGCAGCACGTTCTTCCAGCGCGTCGCGCCGTAGGCCAGGCGGGCCGGCAGCCGGCGCTGCAGCCAGCGGGCGATGCGGTCCTCGCCGGGCCGGGCCACCACGTAGGTCGGCGAGCGCTGCAGCATGGTGACGTGCGCCGCGGTCCTGGCCAGTTCGGGCACCAGCGTCACCGCGGTGGCGCCGCTGCCGATGACGACGATGCGCCGGTTCGCCGGGTCGAGGTCCGGCGGCCAGGCCTGCGGGTGCACGACGCGGCCGCCGAAGCCTTCGATGCCGGGCAGCTCGGGCGTGTAGCCCTTCGCGGTGTCGTAGTAGCCGCTGCACATGAAGAGGAAGCCGCAGGTGAAGCGCAGCGGCTCGCGCGCGTCGCCGCGCTCCACGTCCACCGTCCAGCGCGCATCGGCGCTCGACCACGCGGCCCGCACCACGCGGTGCCGGTAGCGGATCAGGCGGTCGGCGCCTTCCTCGGCCGCCGCCTCGCGCAGGTAGGCGAGGATCGCCGGCCCGTCGGCGATGGACCGGGCGCCCGTCCAGGGCTTGAAGGCGTAGCCCAGCGTGTACATGTCCGAGTCGGACCGCACGCCCGGGTAGCGGAACAGGTCCCAGGTGCCGCCGAGGTCCGCGCGCGCCTCGAGGATGGCGAAGCGCCGGCCGGGGCAGCGCGTACGCAGGTGGTGCGCCGCGCCGATGCCGGAGATGCCGGCGCCGACGACGAGCACGTCGAAGTGCTCGGCCGTGGGCGCGGCCGGCGGGTGTTCATGCATGTTCGGCGTCCCGCGGCGAAGGCCGCGCGGGCCAGTCTACGGCGAACGTGCGGCCGGGTCGCCCCGGCGCCGGGTCAGGCCTGCGGTTCGAGCAGCAGCAGCCCGGCGGCGGTGTTGGAGATGGGCACGTGGTAGTTGGCGTGCACCTGCCACGCCTGCGGGCCCAGCGTCGCGCGGGCGGCCAGCCACATCAGCAGCTCGATGCCCTGCGTGCCGGTCTTCTCCACCAGTTCGTGGTTGCTGAAGCGCGTGGCCCAGGCCGGGTCGGCCACCAGGCTGTCCATGAACTGCAGGTCGAACTCGCGGTTGATGAAGCCCGCGCGCTCGCCGTCGAGCTGGTGCGACAGCCCGCCGGTGCCGATGACCAGCACGCGCGCGTCGCTCTCCCAGGCGCGCACGGCGCGGCCGACGGCCTCGCCGAGCCGGTAGCAGCGCGCGGCGCTGGGCAGCGGGTGCTGCACGGTGTTGACGATCACCGGCACCACGCGCACCGGCCACTCCTGCGCCGGCCACAGCAGCGCCATCGGCAGGCTGAAGCCGTGGTCCACCGCCATCTCCTGGCAGGTGGTGAGGTCGAAGTCCTCGGCCACCAGCGAATCGATCAGGTGCCACGACAGGTCCTCGTCGCCGCGGAACGGCGGCAGCACCGGGATGCCCCAGCCCTCGTCCTCGTTGCGGTAGCTCGGCGCGGCGCCCACGGCGAAGGTGGGCATCTTGTCGAGGAAGAAGTTCAGGCCGTGGTCGTTGGAGAACACGACCACCACGTCCGGGCGCGCCGTCTCGAGCCAGGCGCGCACCGGCGGGAAGCCGTCGAAGAAGGGCTTCCAGTAGGGCTCGTCCTGGCGGTGGCCGGCGATGGCGCGGCCGATGGCCGGCACGTGGGAGCACATGATGGAACCGACGAGTTGCGCCATGCTCAGCCCCTTCCCGCCTCGACCAGCATGGCCTGGAAGGCCTGCTTGGTCATGCCCGTCTGCTGCGCGCCCAGGTCCTGCACGTCCAGCCCGAGGATGCCGGCGAACTTGGCGAGGTAGTACACGTTGCCGCCGGCGGCCAGCAGCTGCAGCACGTTGCGGCTGCGGATGGCCTCGCGCTGCTCCGGGTTGAGGCCGAAGCGGTCGCAGTAGGCGTCCTCGTTGCGCATGAAGGCGGTGCGGTTCTGCTGCTCGTTGAACGAGTAGCACATCTTGTTCAGCGCATAGCCCTTGCGGGCCTGCGTGCCGTCGAAGAGCGTGGTGCCGGGAATCGGCGGTTGCGGGGCGGGCGGGGTCAAGGGCGTCTCCGGCAGCGGCGATCGCCGGATCGTGCCGCCGCGCCGCGGGTGCCGCCTTGTGCTGCGTCAATGCGGGCCCGGCCGCCCGCGGGAACGGCTCATCCGCGGAACTGGCGGCGGTAGGCCGATGGCGAAACCGCGAAGGCGGCGGCGAAATGCTGGCGCAGCGACACCGCCGTGCCGAAGCCGGCGTCGAGGGCGACGGCCTCCACCGCGCGGTCGGTGGTCTCGAGCAGGCGCTGCGCGAGCGCCAGGCGCTGGGCCTGCAGCCACCGGCCGACGGTGGTGCCGGTGGCCTCGCGGAAGCGCCGGGTGAAGGTGCGCCGGCTCATGGCCACGCGCGCGGCCAGCGCGTCGAGCGCCTGCGGCTCGTGCAGGTGGGCCTGCAGCCACTGCAGCAGCGGCGCCAGCCGGTCGCGCGGCATGGCCGCGGCGAGCGGGCGCTCGATGTACTGCGCCTGGCCGCCGCTGCGGTGCGGCGCCACCACCATGCGCCGCGCGGCGCGGTTGGCGGCCTCGGCGCCGTGGCGGCCGCGCAGCAGGTGCAGGCAGCAGTCGATGCCGGCCGCCGTGCCGGCGGAGGTGAGCACGTCGCCGTCGTCCACGTACAGCACCTCGGGCTGCAGCCGCACCTGCGGGAAGCGCCGCGCGAAGGCGGCGGCCAGGTGCCAGTGCGTGGTGGCGGGCCGGCCGTCGAGCAGGCCGGCCTCGGCCAGCACGAAGGCGCCCAGGCACAGGCCGACGATGCGCGCGCCGCGCCGGTGGGCCGCGCGCAGCGCCTTCAGCAGCGCCGCCGGCGCGGGCTCGTCGCCGCCGGGCCACGAGGGCACGATGACCACCTGCGCGCCGCGCAGCGCGGCGAGGCCCTGCGCCACGTCGATGCCGAAGCCGGCGCTCGTGCGCAGCCGCCCCGGCTGCGCCGCGCACACGCGCACCCGGTAGCGCGGCGCGCCGGCGGCGTCGCGGTCCTCGCCGAAGACGAGGCAGGGCACCGACAGGTGGAAGGGGCTGATGCCGTCGAAGGCGATCACGGCGACGGTGTCGGGGGCGGCGGCGGACATGGCCCGATCTTATCGACGAGTGGCTCTCGGGCCACTGTCGCCCTCGCGTGCGGGCGCCAAGAATCGGCCTCGTCCCAACGCCCCAGGAGTTCGCCATGACCCCCTCCGCCCCGCGCCGCGCCCTCGTCGTGATCGACGTGCAGAACGAATACTTCGAAGGCGGCGGCCTGCCCATCGAGTACCCGCCGGTCGCGCAGACGCTGCCGAACGTGCTGCGCGCCATGGATGCGGCACACGAAGCCGGCGTGCCGGTCGTGGTGGTGCGCCACCACGCCCCGCCGGGCGCGCCGGTGTTCCAGGCCGACGCGCCGGGCGGCCAGCTGCACCCCGAGGTCGCGCGGCGCGCGCACGACCACCTCGTGACGAAGCGCCTGCCCAGCGTCTTCGCCGGCACCGACTTCGGCGCCTGGCTGGAAGGCCGCGGCATCGACACGCTCAGCGTGGCCGGCTACATGACGCACAACTGCGACGCCTCCACCGTGTTCGAGGCGATGCACCGCGGGCTGAACGTGGAGTTCCTCGCCGACGCGAGCGGGGCGCTGCCCTATGCCAACGCCGCCGGCGCCGCCACGGCCGAGGAGATCCACCGCGTCTTCGGCGTCGTGTTCCACAGCAACTTCGCCGCGGTGGCCACCACGGCGGACTGGCTCGACGCGGTGGCCCGCGGCCAGGCGCTGCCGAAGGACAACGTGCTGGCGTCGAACCGGCGCGCGCGGGGCTGAGGCGCCCGCGCGGCCCCCGGCTCAGTAGTCCTCGTCCTCTTCCTCGCCGATCTCCGCCAGCAGCTCGTGCCGGCGCTCGGCGAGCTCGCCGCCGAGGGTCTCGAGGTCCATGTCGGAGATGCGCGCCTTGGGGAAGAGCTCGTCCTCCTCCTCGCGCACGTGGTGCGCGACGTACTCGCCGAGCACCTTGAGCTTGGCGTCGTACAGGTCCTCCGAGGCGTCCATGTCCTGGATCTGCTCGATCAGGTCCTTGGCGCTCGCGTGCTCCACCTCCGCCTCGTCGAGCAGCTCCTGCGCCTCGAGCGCCTCGCGCGCCGCGGGGTAGAAGATCTCTTCCTCGAGGGTGGCGTGGATGGTGAGCAGCGTGCAGATCCGGTCGGCCAGCGCCCGGCGCTCGTCGTCGCCCGCGCTGCCGTCCACGAGGTTCTCGTAGTCCTCGAACAGCTGGCGCACCCGCTCGTGGTCGTCGGTGAGCAGGGCGATGGCGTCGATGTCGTCGCGCGCGTCTCGTGTCATGGGGGTCGTCTCCCGCAGGGGCGCCGCGCGCCCGCCGCGGGTGGCAGGGCAATCGGCGTGCCGCGGGCGGGCGGCGAATGCACGCGGTTCCCGGCGCATTTCGGCCGATCGCACCGGCCGCCGTCGGCCGATGCTGTCGTGTCGCCGCCGCACGCCCCCCATGCCCATGCACACCTCCCCGATCCTGCAGAGCAAGCGCCTGTTCATCGAAGACCTGGCGCGGCGGGTCGAGGCGATGGAGCGCAGCGGAAGGCCCATCCATCCGGTGGCCTACCGGCTCTACGCGCGGCGCCTGCGCGAGGCGATGGCGGGCTATCCCGAGGCGCTGCTGCGCGTGCAGCTCGGCGGCGCCCATCCCGCCGTGCTGCACGCGCTGGCGCGCCGCCATTTCGACGCCCACGGCGAATTCCCCGGCGCCGACGGCGCCGCCGCGCGGCACGAGGCGGAGCGCGCGCTGCGCCGGGCGGCCGGCCGGTAGGGCACGGCGCAACTTGCCGTCAGTCGTGCATGCCCATCCGGCCCGGGCGTGCAATGCATCACCGCAATCCCGCTCGCGCAAGGCCATCAGGCCGGCATCATTCGGGCCTCGGAAGTTGTTGCAGATGCGTTGTCCATTTTTCAATCGCGCGCTCGCCGGCCTGCTCGTCGCCCTGGCCGCGGGCCTGGGCGCCGCGCCGGTGCAGGCGAGCCAGCCCTGCCGCGTCGAGCCCTTCGGCGTCGAGAGCGCGGCGGACCGCGCCCGCGACTTCATGCGCAGCTGCAGCGGCGAGCAGCTGAAGTGGGACCTGAGCGCCACGCCGCGCAGCGCCATGCTCAGCGGCCATCCCAACATCGTGCGTGCCCAGCTCCACAGCCTGACGACCCAGCGCCTGGGCAGCGGCATGCTGGCCACGCTCAAGCTCAACTGGGCGGCCAGCGGCGACAGCTTCGCGCGCCGCTTCCGCACTGAGCGGATGGTCCTGGCGGCCGGCGGCTGGTTCCGCTTCGACCCGCGCTGGGCGCTGCAGGCCAACATCGGCCGTGAAAAGACGGCCGACGCCCGCACCCGCGCCACCGTGGCCACGGTGTGGCAGCCGGTGCGCGCGGCGCTGGTCTTCGCCGAATGGGCCGGCTCGGACGCCGGCACCGAGATGCACCGGGTGGGCGCGCGCTGGTGGCTCGTGCCGCGGCGCCTGGCGCTGGACTTCGGCGCCGTGGCCCGCCCCGACGACGGCCTGGGCTGGGAAGAGCGCCGCATCGGCCTGACCTACGGCCTGCTGCACTGAAGAAAACCCCGCGGCGGGTACGCCGCTTGCCTCCCCTGCGGTTCCACTTCCCGGGAGGCCCATGGACACGCACGCGCAACACCGAATCGATCACGGCCCGGCCCACGGCGAACCGCCGGGCGGTCACGACGAGCGGGCAACCGCGGCCGAGCGGCCCCTGCCCGAGGCGCGCGTCACCGAGGACCAGCTCCAGGCGGCGCGGCGCATCATCGAGCGCGAGGTGCGCGAACTGCGCGCCCAGCTGGCGCGCGACGCGGCCGGCGCCGTCGCGCCGGGCGACCGTCCGGCCTAGGGCCTGTTCGCGCTACGGGAGGGCTCGCGCCGGTGCCTGGCAAGCCCCGGGGCAAGGCGCCCGCGAGGCCGTGTGCCCGTGGCACACAACGAGCGGGCAACGCGGCCCCGGGGCTTGCCAGGCATCGGCCCTACGGGTGATCTCGGCAAAACGGCGCCTGCCGCGTTGCAAATGCTCGCC
>JBIQHD010000046.1:0-26641 GCA_044508835.1 Rubrivivax sp. | reverse complement strand
GTCGAGGTAGTACTCGGCCGGCATGTCGAGCACGGCGTTGTACTCGTCGTAGAAGGCGCGGTGCGAGTCGGCGCTGCCGTCGTCGCCGCGCACGAGGTCCAGGAAGTAGTCGTAGTGCGAGCTCACGTGGCGGTCCGGGTTCATCGCCACGAAGCCGGAGTGCTGCAGGAAGCCGGGGTAGACGCGCCGTCCCTCGCCCGGGTTGCCCACCGGCACGCGGTAGATGACGTTGTTCTCGAACCACTCGAAGCTCTTGTTCGTGGCGAGGTTGTTCACCGCGGTCGGCGAGCGCCGCGCGTCGATCGGGCCGCCCATCATCGTCATCGTGGGCGGCGTGGCCTCGCCGTTCGTGGCCATCAGCGAGATGGCGGCGAGCACCGGCACCGTCGGCTGGCACACCGAGATCACGTTGACCTGCGGGCCGATGTGGCGGATGAACTCCTGCACGTAGCGCACGTAGTCGTCGAGGTGGAACGCGCCGGCCGACATCGGCACCATGCGGGCGTCGGTCCAGTCGGTGACGTAGACCTTGTGGTCGACCAGCAGCGAGCGGACGGTGTCGCGCAGCAGCGTGGCGTGGTGGCCCGACAGCGGCGCCACCACCAGCACGGACGGCTGGTTCTTCATCTTCGCCAGCATCGCCGAGTTGTCGGTGAAGCGCTTGAAGCGAAGCAGGGTGCAGAACGGCTTGACCACCGGCGACTGCTGCTGCACGGCCACGTCGACGCCGTCGATGTTGATCGAGTTGATGCCGAATTCGGGCTTCTCGTATTCCTTCGACAGCCGGTGCATCAGGCTCAGGCCGGCGGCCATGCGGGGCGCCATCGGGGTGTGCGCGAAGGGCGACAGCGGGTGGCTGTAGAGCTTGGACGAGGCCGCGGCGAACTCGGCGAAGGGGCTCAGCAATGCGCGTTGGGCCTCGTAGAACTGATAGAGCATGACTCGGGTCCTCCAAGCTTCAGCGGGGGGCCGGCAGCGGGAAGGCCGGGGTCGCAAGCGTTGTTGTGCAATGCAGCATATTCTAGAAAGCCCGGCCTCGCAGCGCAGCGGGAAAAGGGCGGTGGATACCCGGCATCAATCGGCAGGCCTGCGGGTTTCTCCGCAAATCCGGCCCCGCGCGGGGCGCGGAAAGACAGAAGCCCGGCATTGCCGGGCTTCTCGAAGAAGGCGAGGAAGGCCGCGCCGGCGGCGCTCAAAGCACCTTGACGATGGCCGCCACCACGGCGTCGATGTTCTTGTCGTTGAGGGCGGCGACGCAGATGCGCCCCGAATCCACGCCGTAGACGCCGAACTCGCTGCGCAGGCGCTGCATCTGCTCCTTGGTGAGGCCGGAGTAGCTGAACATGCCGTTCTGCGTGGTGATGAAGCCGAAGTCCTGCTTCGCGCCGGAGGCGGCCAGCTTCTCCTGCAGCGCGACGCGCATCTTCTTGATGCGCTGGCGCATGCCCGCGAGCTCTTCTTCCCAGAGCTGGCGCAGCGCGGGCGTGTTCAGCACCGTCGCCACCACCTGCGCGCCGTGCGTGGGCGGGTTGGAATAGTTGGTGCGGATGACGATCTTGAGCTGGCTGAGCACGCGCGCCGCCGCGTCCTTGCTCTCGCACACCACGCTCAGCGCGCCCACGCGCTCGCCGTAGAGCGAGAAGCTCTTGGAGAACGAGGTCGAGACGAAGAAGTCGACGCCGGCGTCGACGAACTGCTGCACCACGGCGCCGTCCTCGGCGATGCCGGTGCCGAAGCCCTGGTAGGCCATGTCGAGGAAGGCGACGAGCCCCTTCGCCTTGACCGCCTCCACCACCCGTGCCCACTGGCCGGGCGTGATGTCGTAGCCGGTCGGGTTGTGGCAGCAGGCGTGCAGCACGACGATGGTGCCGGCCGGCGCGGCGTTCAGCGCGGCCAGCATGCCGTCGAAGTCCACGCCGCGCCTGGCGGCGTCGTAGTAGGGGTAGGTCTCGACCGCGAAGCCGGCGTTGGTGAACAGCGCGCGGTGGTTTTCCCAGCTCGGGTCGCTGATCAGCACCTTGGCCGACGGGTTCAGCCGCTTGAGGAAGTCGGCGCCGATCTTCAGGCCGCCGGTGCCGCCCAGCCCTTGAACGGTGGCGACGCGGCCCTCACGTACCACCGCACTGCCGGCGCCGAAGACCAGGCCCTGCACCGCCTTGTCGTAGGCGGCGATGCCGTCGATGGGCAGGTAGCCGCGCGCCGCCGGCGCCTCCTGCATCTGCTTCTCGGCCTGGGCCACGCACTTGAGCAGCGGCAGCTTGCCGTTCTCGTCGTAGTAGACGCCGACGCCGAGATTCACCTTGGCCGGATTGGTATCGGCGGCGAATTGCTCGTTGAGCCCGAGGATGGGGTCGCGCGGGGCCATTTCGACGGCGGCGAAAAGCGAAGACATAGCAGTCCTTGTCGACAGGTGTTGTCAGTAGAGCGGGAGGCTGAATTGGGCTAGGCTCGAAGGCTGCCCGGTGCGTCCGCAACGAGGGAAAACCCGAGAAGTTTATCTGCCATGGCCGAATCGATCCGTGTTGCCGCCGCCACAGGGCCCGCCGCCGTTCCCGCCGAGGCGAAGGGCGAGTTCGTCTCCTTCCCCGGCTCGCCGTTCCAGCTGTTCCAGCCCTACCCGCCGGCGGGCGACCAGCCCACCGCCATCGCCCAGCTCGTCGAGGGCGTGGAAGACGGCCTGAGCTTCCAGACGCTGCTGGGCGTGACGGGCTCCGGCAAGACCTTCACCATGGCCAACGTGATCGCGCGCCTGGGGCGCCCGGCGATCGTGTTCGCGCCCAACAAGACGCTGGCCGCGCAGCTCTACAGCGAGTTCCGCGAGTTCTTCCCGAAGAACGCCGTCGAGTACTTCGTGAGCTACTACGACTACTACCAGCCCGAGGCCTACGTGCCGCAGCGCGACCTGTTCATCGAGAAGGACAGCTCGATCAACGAGCACATCGAGCAGATGCGCCTGTCGGCCACCAAGAGCCTGCTGGAGCGGCGCGACGTGGTGATCGTGGCGACGGTGAGCGCGATCTACGGCATCGGCAACCCGAGCGACTACCACCGCATGGTGATGACGCTGCGAACCGGCGACAAGCTCGGCCAGCGCGACGTGATCGCCCAGCTCATCCGCATGCAGTACAGCCGCAACGAGACCGACTTCGCCCGCGGCACCTTCCGCGTGCGCGGCGACACCATCGACGTGTTCCCCGCCGAGCATTCGGAGCTCGCCATCCGCATCGAGCTGTTCGACGACGAGGTCGAGTCGCTGCAGCTGTTCGACCCGCTGACGGGGCGCATCCGGCAGAAGATCCCGCGCTTCACGGTGTACCCGTCGAGCCACTACGTCACGCCGCGCGACCGCGTGGTGGCGGCGGTCGAGACCATCAAGGTGGAGCTGCGCGAGCGGCTGGCGGAACTGGTGGCCGCGGGCAAGCTGGTGGAGGCGCAGCGGCTCGAGCAGCGCACGCGCTTCGACCTCGAGATGCTGCAGGAGGTGGGCCACTGCAAGGGCATCGAGAACTACACCCGGCACCTGTCGGGCTCGGCACCGGGCGATCCGCCCTCGACCCTCGTCGACTACCTGCCGGCCGACGCGCTCATGTTCCTCGACGAGAGCCACGTGCTCATCGGCCAGCTCAGCGCCATGTACAACGGCGACCGGGCACGCAAGACCACGCTCGTCGAATACGGCTTCCGGCTGCCGAGCGCGCTCGACAACCGGCCGCTCAAGTTCCAGGAATTCGAGACCAAGATGCGCCAGGTGGTCTTCGTCTCGGCCACGCCGGCTGCCTACGAGCAGGAGAACGCGGGGCAGGTGGTCGAACAGGTGGTGCGGCCCACCGGGCTGGTCGATCCGTCGGTCGAGGTGCGCCCGGCCACCACGCAGGTCGACGACGTGCTGCAGGAGATCCGCGCGCGGGTCGAGGTCAACGAGCGGGTGCTCATCACCACGCTCACCAAGCGCATGGCCGAGCAGCTCACCGACTACCTCGCCGAGAACGGCGTGAAGGTGCGCTACCTGCACAGCGACATCGACACCGTGGAGCGCGTGGAGATCCTGCGCGACCTGCGGCTGGGCAGCTTCGACGTGCTGGTGGGCATCAACCTGCTGCGCGAGGGGCTGGACATTCCCGAGGTGTCGCTGGTGGCCATCCTCGACGCCGACAAGGAAGGCTTCCTGCGCGCCGAGCGCTCGCTGATCCAGACCATCGGCCGCGCCGCGCGCAACGCCAACGGCCGCGCCATCCTGTACGCCGACAAGATGACCGACTCGATGAAGCGCGCCATCGGCGAGACCGAGCGGCGGCGCGCCAAGCAGATCACCCACAACGAGGCCGAGGGCATCACGCCGCGCACCGTGAGCAAGAAGGTCAAGGAGCTGATCGACGGCGTCTACTCCGAGAAGTCCAACAAGAACGACCTGCGCAACGCCCAGGCCGCGGCCGAGGTGGAGGCGATGTCGGAGAAGGACCTCGGGCGGCGCATCAAGCAGCTCGAGAAGCAGATGCTGGAGCACGCCCGCAGCCTGGAGTTCGAGAAGGCCGCGCGGGTGCGCGACCAGCTGGCGCTGCTGCGGGAGCAGGCCTTCGGCGCCGCAGGTGCCGACACGGCGGTGCCGTCTGACGGCGCCCGGCCGTGACGGAGGGCCCTCCGGGTGCCCGGATTGCCAGCGAGGACGGGCGGGGAACTTTCCCGGCGAAATGTTGACTAAAATAGTCGGCTTCCGTTATACTCGACCTCAACAGTCGGATTAAGGCAAGGGTATTCCCGGGTGGGTGTCGCGGACGGAGAAGCCGCCTATTCGTTGATCCAGCAGTGCCGACAGGCTTCAGGAGAATTGCATGCGTCTGACCACCAAGGGCCGATTTGCCGTGACCGCGATGATTGATCTGGCTCTGCGCGAGCATTCGGGGCCGGTCGCCCTGGCCGCCATCAGTGCCCGGCAGCAGATCTCGCTGTCCTATCTCGAGCAGCTGTTCGGCAAGCTGCGCCGCCACGAGCTCGTCGAGAGCACCCGCGGGCCGGGCGGCGGCTATTCGCTGGGCCGCAAGTCGGAAGACATCACCGTGGCCGACATCATCGTCGCCGTCGACGAGCCGATCGACGCCACCGGCTGCGGCGGCAAGGAGAATTGCATGGGCGACGACACCGGCCGCTGCATGACGCACGACCTGTGGACGAGCCTGAACACCAAGATGATCGAGTATCTCGATTCGATCTCGCTGAAGAAGCTGGTCGACGAGCAGATCGCCAAGGGCATCTCGATCGAGGAGCACCCGGTCAAGCGCGCGATCTCGTCGCAGCCGGTGGTCAAGCCGATCAAGGTGACCGCGCCGAACTCGGTGTTCGCGCTCGGCAACGCCTTCACCAAGTAGGGCGGCCGGCGTTCGTTCCCGGATGGACGGCAAGGCAGTACCGGCATCACAGGATGACCCTGCGGCGTGGAGAATCGCGCCGCACTGATCACACTCGGCTCATGGACACCACTCCCCACTTTCCCGTCTACATGGACTACGGCGCCACCACGCCGGTCGACCAGCGCGTCGTCGACGCGATGATTCCCTGGCTGCGCGAGCACTTCGGCAACGCCGCGTCGCGCAGCCATGCGTGGGGCTGGGAAGCGGAGGCCGCGATCGAGAAGGCGCGCGAGGACGTCGCCGCGCTGATCGGCGCCGACCCGCGCGAGATCATCTGGACCTCCGGCGCCACCGAGTCCGACAACCTCGCGCTCAAGGGCGCGGCGCAGTTCTACAAGACGCGCGGCAAGCACATCGTGACGGTGAAGACCGAGCACAAGGCCGTGCTCGACACCGTGCGCGAGCTCGAGCGCCAAGGCTTCGAGGCCACCTACCTCGACGTGCAGGAAGACGGCCTGCTCGACCTCGACCGCTTCAAGGACGCGCTGCGCCCGGACACCATCCTCGTGTCGGTGATGCTGGTCAACAACGAGATCGGCGTCATCCAGGACATCCCGGCCATCGGCGCGATGTGCCGCGAGCGCGGGATCATCTTCCACGTCGACGCGGCGCAGGCCACCGGCAAGGTGGCGATCGACCTGAAGGCGCTGCCGGTCGACCTGATGAGCCTCGCCTCGCACAAGACCTACGGCCCCAAGGGCATCGGCGCGCTGTACGTGCGCCGCAAGCCGCGCGTGCGCATCGAGGCGCAGATGCACGGCGGCGGCCACGAGCGCGGCATGCGTTCCGGCACGCTGCCCACGCACCAGATCGTCGGCATGGGCGAGGCCTTCCGCATCGCGCGCGAGGAGATGGGCGTCGAGAGCGAGCGCGTGCGCATGCTGCAGCAGCGGCTGATCGCGGGCCTCGCGGACATCGAGCAGACCTTCATCAACGGCGACCTCGAGAAGCGCGTGCCGCACAACCTGAACATGTCGTTCAACTACGTCGAGGGCGAGTCGCTGATCATGGGCATCAAGGGCATCGCCGTGTCGTCGGGCTCGGCCTGCACCTCGGCCAGCCTCGAGCCGAGCTACGTGCTGCGCGCGCTCGGCCGCAGCGACGAGCTCGCCCATTCGAGCCTGCGAATGACCATCGGCCGCTTCACGCAGGCCGAGGAGATCGACTACGTCGTCGCCACGCTCAAGGACCGCGTCGCCAAGCTGCGCGAGCTGTCCCCGCTGTGGGAGATGTACAAGGACGGCGTGGACATCAGCGCCATCCAGTGGGCCGCGCATTGAGAAGTCTGGAGAACGGAAATGGCATACAGCAGCAAGGTCGTTGAGCATTACGAGAACCCCCGCAACGTCGGCTCCTTCGCCAAGGGCGACGACACCGTCGGCACCGGCATGGTCGGCGCCCCGGCCTGCGGCGACGTGATGAAGCTGCAGATCAAGGTGAACCCGCAGACCGGCCTGATCGAGGACGCGAAGTTCAAGACCTACGGCTGCGGCTCGGCCATCGCGTCGAGCTCGCTGGTCACCGAATGGGTCAAGGGCAAGTCGCTCGACGAGGCGCTCGCCATCAAGAACACCCACATCGCCGAGGAACTGGCGCTGCCGCCGGTGAAGATCCACTGCTCCATCCTGGCGGAAGACGCGATCAAGGCCGCGGTGAGCGACTACCGGGCCAAGGCGCTAGCGCCGGCCGTCGAAGAAGCGCAAGGCGCCTGACCGCCATGTCCGTCACCCTGACCGAAGCGGCGGCCCGCCACGTCACGCGCTATCTCGCCAAGCGCGGCAAGGGCGTGGGCGTGCGCCTGGGCGTGAAGACCAGCGGCTGCTCGGGCCTGGCCTACAAGCTGGAGTACGCCGACGACGTGGCGCCGGAAGACATCGTCTTCGAGGGCCACGGCGTGAAGGTGCTGATCGACCCGAAGAGCCTGCCCTACCTCGACGGCACCGAGCTCGACTTCGTGCGCGAAGGCCTCAACGAAGGCTTCAAGTTCCACAACCCGCGCGAGAAAGACCGCTGCGGCTGCGGCGAGTCGTTCCGCGTCTGATCCCGTGCGCGACATCGCAAGGCGTGGCCTGTGCCGCGCCTTTTTTTCGCCCGTGCCCATGACGACGCACCGCGTTCCCGCCGCCCGATGAAGCTCGACAGCGACGACTTCGAACTGTTCGGCCTGCCGCGCCGCCATGCGCTCGACCGTGCCGCGCTCGATGCCCGCTGGCGCGCGCTGCAGGCCGAGGCGCACCCCGACCGCTTCGCCGCCGACGGCGCGGCTGCGCGCCGCCTCGCCATGCAATGGTCGGTGCGCATCAACGAGGCCTACCAGCGCCTGAAGGACCCGCTCGCGCGCGCCGGCTACCTGTGCGAGCTCCACGGCGTGCCGGTCGAGGCCGAGACGAACACCGCGATGCCGCCGAGCTTTCTCGTGCAGCAGATGGCGTGGCGCGAAGCGCTCGACGAGGCGGAGGACCTGCAGGCCGTCGAGGCGCTCGCCGGCGAAGTGCGCCGGGCGCGGGACGGCGGCCTTGCCGCGCTCGGCACGCTCATCGACGAAGCGCGGGACTACGCCGCCGCGGCGGCGCAGGTCAGAGCCCTCATGTTCGTGGAGCGCTTTGCCGACAGCATCGATCAGCGCCTGGAAGCGCTGGGACAATAACCGCATGGCATTGCTCCAGATTTCCGAGCCCGGCGGCTCGCCCGATCCGCACCAGCGGCGCGTCGCGGTCGGCATCGACCTCGGCACCACGCATTCGCTCGTGGCCGCCGTGCGCAACGGCGTGGCCGAATGCCTGCCCGACGAGGCCGGCCGCGTGATCCTCCCGTCGGCCGTGCGCTACCTCGACGGCGGCCGGCGCAGCATCGGGCACGCGGCGCTGGCGGACGCCGCGCGCGACCCGCGCAACACCATCGTCTCCGTCAAGCGCCTGATGGGCCGCGGCCTCGCCGACATCGCCCACCACGAGAAGCTGCCGTACGAGTTCGTCGACGCGCAGGGCATGGTGCAGCTGCGCACCGTCGACGGCGTGAAGTCGCCGGTGGAGGTGTCGGCCGAGATCCTCGCCGCCCTGCGCCATCGCGCCGAGGACACCTTCGACGACGACCTGTTCGGCGCGGTGATCACCGTGCCGGCCTATTTCGACGATGCCCAGCGCCAAGCGACGAAGGACGCGGCGAAGCTGGCCGGCATCAACGTGCTGCGCCTCATCAACGAGCCGACCGCGGCGGCCATCGCCTACGGGCTCGAGCACGGCAGCGAGGGGCTGTACGCCGTCTACGACCTCGGCGGCGGAACCTTCGACATCTCGCTGCTGCGCCTGTCGGCCGGCGTGTTCGAGGTGGTGGCGACGGGCGGCGATTCGAGTCTCGGTGGTGACGACTTCGACGCCGCATTGGCCGACTGGGCGCTGGCGCAATCGGGCCGGGAAGCCGTCACGCCGCAGGACAAGCGGGCGCTGCTGGTCGCCGCGCGCGCGGCCAAGGAGAAGCTGTCCACCCAGGATCACGCCACGCTCGCATGCCCGCTCGCGGACGGGGAACTGTCCGTGCGCGTGACGCGCGCCGACTTCGAGCGCGTCGGGCACGGCCTGATCGCGCGCACGATGACGGCCGTGCGCCGCGTGCTGCGCGACGCGAAGGCGGACCGCCGCGAGGTCGAGGGCGTGGTGCTGGTCGGCGGCTCCACGCGCATGCCGCCGGTGCGGGCCGCGGTGGCCGAGTTCTTCGGCCGCACGCCGCTCACCGACCTCGACCCGGACCAGGTGGTGGCGCTCGGCGCCGCGATCCAGGCCCATGCGCTCGCGGGCAACGCGGGCGCGGCCGACCTGCTGCTGCTCGACGTGATCCCGCTGTCGCTCGGGCTCGAGACCATGGGCGGCCTGGTGGAGCGCATCATCCCGCGCAACAGCACCATCCCGACGGCGCGCGCGCAGGACTTCACCACCTTCAAGGACGGCCAGACGGCGATGGCGCTGCACGTGGTGCAGGGCGAGCGCGAGCTCGTGAGCGACTGCCGCTCGCTCGCGCGCTTCGAGCTGCGCGGCATCCCGCCCATGGTGGCCGGCGCGGCGCGCATCCGCGTGAGCTTCGAGGTCGACGCCGACGGGCTGCTGCACGTCACCGCGCGCGAGGAGCTGTCGGGCGTCGAGGCGGCGATCCGCGTGAAGCCGAGCTACGGGCTGTCGGACGACGACGTCGCGCGCATGCTGCAGGAGAGCTTCGGCACCGCCGAGGAAGACATGAAGGCGCGCAGCCTGCGCGAATCGCGCGTCGAGGCCGAGCGCATGCTGCTGGCCACGCGCGCCGCGCTCGCGGCCGACGGCGACCTCGTCGACGCGGCGCAGCGCGGCGCGATCGATGCGCAGCTCGCGCGGCTCGAGGAAGCGAGGACGTCCACCGACGCCCACGCCATCGACGCCGCCGTGGAAGCGCTCGCCCAATGCACCGAGGCCTTCGCCGCCGAACGAATGAACCGCAGCATCCGCCAGGCGCTCGCCGGCCGCCGCGTGGAAGAGGTCTGAGATGCCGACGATCAAGATCCTGCCGCACCCCGAGTACTGTCCCGAGGGCGCGAGCATCCAGGCCGACGCCGGCACCTCGATCTGCGAGGCGCTGCTCGAACACGACATCGAGATCGAGCATGCCTGCGAGATGAGCTGCGCCTGCACCACCTGCCACGTCGTGGTGCGCGAGGGCTTCGACTCGCTTGGCGAGCTCGACGAGTCGGAGGAGGACCTGCTCGACCGCGCCTGGGGGCTGGAGCCGACCTCGCGCCTGTCGTGCCAGGCCATCCTCGCGCAGGAGGACGTGACGATCGAGATCCCGAAGTACTCGATCAACCACGCGCGCGAGAACCACTGAGCGCCGCCGGGCGCGCATGAAAAAGCCCGCGCGGGCGGGCCTCGGAGCGAACGGGGAGGCGCTGCGCGCCTGCGCGGTCAGTGCGTCGTCGTCGACATCGCGCGCTTGATCCAGCCGCCGAGCGGCCGCAGCGAGCCGAACAGCGAATCGTCCGCGGCGCGTTCGCGCTCGATCAGCACGCCGCGCGACTCGAGCAGGTCGAGAAAGGTCCGCACCTCCTGCCGCTTGAGGCCGCTGCAGCCCGCGAGCTGCGAGAGCGACAGGAAGCGCTGCGACATGTCGCTCAGGATGCGGCGGTAGCCGGTGCGGTGGTACGGCGGCGCCAGTTCCGGCCACGCGGCAAGACGATACTCTTTCATGCTCCAACGACCCTTCTTGTGGGGCTGTCGACAACCCTCGACCCAACGGGACCCGCAGCCTAGTGCGCGGCGGCGTCCGCCGGTAGGCAAAACCGGCGCATTTACGGGTAAACCCTTGATCGACAACGTATCCATTTGTCTCGCCCGCCGGGGCGCTCCCGGCCTCCCGGCAAGGCGGCAGGCCTCGTGAATGCCGCGCCGTACACTCGTGCGATGAATGTCCTGGGGGTGGAATCGTCCTGCGACGAAACCGGCGTGGCGCTGGTCCGGTTCGACGGCCGCGAGACGCCGCGCCTGCTGGCCCAGGCCCTGCACAGCCAGATCGACATGCACGTCGACTACGGCGGCGTGGTGCCCGAGCTCGCCTCGCGCGACCACATCCGCCGCGTCGTGCCGCTCGCGCGCCACGTGCTGCGCGACGCGGGGGCCGAGCTGGCGCAGATCGACGTGGTGGCCTACACGCAGGGGCCGGGCCTGGCTGGCGCCCTGCTGGTGGGCGCCGGCGTCGCCTGCGCACTGGCGGCGGCGCTCGACCGCCCCGTGCTCGGCGTGCACCACCTCGAAGGCCACCTGCTGTCGCCCTTCCTCTCGGCCGACCCGCCGGCGTTCCCGTTCGCGGCGCTGCTCGTCTCGGGCGGCCACACGCAGCTCATGCAGGTCGACGGCGTCGGCCGCTACCTGCTGCTCGGCGAGACCATCGACGACGCGGCGGGCGAGGCCTTCGACAAGTCCGCCAAGATGATGGGCCTCGGCTACCCCGGCGGGCCGGCGCTCGCGCGGCTGGCCGATTTCGGCGATGCCGACACCTTCGACCTGCCGCGGCCGCTGCTGCACAGCGGCAACCTCGACTTCTCGTTCGCCGGGCTGAAGACGGCGGTGCGCACCCAGCTGATGAAGCTCGGCACCAACGTGTGCGAGCAGGACCGGGCGCACCTGGCCGCCTCCACGCAGGAGGCCATCGTCGACGTGCTGGTGCGCAAGTCGCTCGCGGCGCTGAAGCAGACGGGGCTGCAGCGCCTCGTGGTGGCCGGCGGGGTGGGCGCGAATGCGCTGCTGCGCGCGCGGCTGAACGCGGAATGCGCGAAGCGCGGCGTGCGCGTGCACTACCCGGAGCTGGCGCTGTGCACCGACAACGGCGCCATGATCGCCCTGGCCGCCGCCATGCGCCTGCAGGACGGCGCCGCCGAGGCGACGCGCGACTATGCCGTCGAGGTGCGCCCGCGCTGGCCCCTGGCCGGCGCCGAGGTGGCCGCATCGTGAGGGACGTCATCCGGCAGCTGCCGGGCTCGATGATCCGCGAGGTCGCCAATGCCGGCCTCGGGCGCGGCGACGTGCTGGCCTTCTGGTTCGGCGAGAGCGACGAGGTCACGCCGGCCTTCATCCGCGAGGCGGCCATCGCGTCGCTGCAGCAGGGCGAGACGTTCTATGCGCACAACCTCGGCCTGCCCGAACTGCGCGAGGCGCTGGCGCGCTATGCGAGCGGGCTGCACCGGCCGCTGGGCGCCGAACGCGTCGCGGTCACGTCGTCCGGTGTCAACGCGCTGATGATCGCGATGCAGCTGCTGGCGGGCGCGGGCGACGAGGTGGCGGCGGTGGTGCCCGTGTGGCCCAACCTCACGGCGCAGCCCGCCATCCTCGGCGCCGACGTGCGGCGGGTGCCGCTCCGGCCGCACGGGGCCGAGTGGCGCCTCGATCTCGACGAGCTGCTGCATGCCGTCACCGGCCGCACGACGGTGCTCCTCGTCAACGCGCCCAACAACCCCACCGGCTGGGCGCTCGCGCGCGAGGAGCAGCAGGCGATCCTCGCGCACTGCCGCCGCACCGGCACCTGGATCCTCGCCGACGAGGTGTACGAGCGGCTGTGGTACGCGCACGGCGCGGCGGCGGCGCCGAGCTTCCTCGACATCGCCGAGCCGGACGATCGGCTCGTCGTCGCCCACAGCTTCTCCAAGAGCTTCCTGATGACGGGCTGGCGGCTGGGCTGGCTGGTGCTGCCCGAGGCGCTCGTGCCGGCTGCCGGCAAGCTGATCGAATTCAACACCTCCTGCGCGCCGGTGTTCGTGCAGCGCGCCGGCCTGGCCGCCCTGGCGCAGGCGGACGATTTCGTGCCCGGCCTCGTGCAGCGCATGAAGCGATGCCGCGATACGCTGGTGCCCCGCCTCTCGGCGCTGCCCGGCGTGCAGGTGGCCAACCCGCTCGGCGGCATGTACGCGTTCCTGCGCGTGGCGGGGCAGGGCGATTCGCTCGCGTTCGCCAGGCGCCTGGTCGCGGAGCATGGGCTGGGCCTCGCGCCGGGCGCGGCGTTCGGGCCCGAGGGCGAGGGCTGGCTGCGCTGGTGCTTCGCCTCGCGCGACCCGCAGCGACTGGAAGCGGGCGTGGAACGCCTGGCGCGGGCGCTGTCGCCGCGTCACCTATAATCCCGAGGTTTTGCCCATCCGGGCGAACGCTGCCCGGCCCCGCCGGCGCACCCGAGCACGGCGCTGGTCGGTTTCACCGGCGACCGCAAGTCCAACCTCGAAACCGCCCGTCCGGCATCTGCGGCGTCGCGGCTTCGATTCCACAGGAAACGCAATGTCCGCACCCGAAGTCAAGGCCGAGATCGTCAAGGCCAACGCCCGCAGCGCCGGCGACACCGGCTCGCCCGAAGTCCAGGTGGCGCTGCTCACCGCCCGCATCAACGAGCTCACCCCGCACTTCCAGGCCCACAAGAAGGACCACCACGGTCGCCGCGGCCTGCTGAAGATGGTCAACACGCGCAAGAGCCTGCTGGCCTACCTCAAGCGCAAGGACGCCGACCGCTACACCGCGCTGATCCAGAAGCTGGGTCTGCGCAAGTAATGCGTCGATGAGCGCGAAGAGCCTGTCTGGACTCGCCAGCACAGGCTCTTTGCGCTTGAAGCCCGGGATCCAACGATGACGATGTGTCATTCCACGGGCGCTGGTTCGCAGCGCCGCTGGAATGGCATCGCGCCAGGATGCTCCGGGTCATGGGTCGAAGGGCGCCACCCGCAAGCCGCCCGCACAACCGGAGATCAACCATGAGCCTGTTCAACAAAGTCACCAAGACCTTCCAGTGGGGCCAGCACAGCGTCACGCTCGAAACCGGCGAGATCGCCCGCCAGGCAGGCGGCGCGGTGCTCGTCAGCGTCGAGGACACCGTGGTGCTCGCCACCGTCGTCGGCGCCAAGAACCCGAAGCCGGGGCAGGACTTCTTCCCGCTCACCGTCGACTACATCGAGAAGACCTACGCCGCCGGCAAGATCCCCGGCAGCTTCTTCAAGCGCGAAGGCCGCCCGAGCGAGCTCGAGACGCTGACCTCGCGCCTCATCGACCGCCCGCTGCGCCCGCTGTTCCCCGAAGGCTTCTACAACGAGGTGCAGGTCGTCATCCACGTGATGTCGCTGAACCCCGAGGTCTCGGCCGACATCCCCGCGATGATCGGCGCGAGCGCGGCGCTGGCCGTCTCCGGCATCCCGTTCAACGGCCCCATCGGCGCGGCGCGCGTGGGCTACGTCAACGGCGAGTACGTGCTGAACCCGGGCAAGACGCAGCTGCTCGAGTCGCAGATGGACCTGGTGGTCGCCGGCACGCAGGCCGCGGTGCTGATGGTCGAGTCCGAGGCGAAGCAGCTGAGCGAAGAGGTGATGCTCGGCGGCGTGGTCTTCGGCCACGAGCAGGGCAACGTCGCCATCGCCGCGATCAACGACCTCGTGCGTGAGGCCGGCAAGCCGGCCTGGGACTGGCAGCCGCCCGCGAAGGACGAGGCCTTCATCGCCAAGGTCAACGCGCTCGCGGCCGACAAGCTGCGCGCGGCCTACCAGATCCGCTCCAAGCAGGCGCGCACGCAGGCCACGCGCGAAGTGACGGCCGCCACGCTCGCCGCGCTGGCGGAAGAGGGCGCCGAGTTCGACAAGGTCAAGGTCGAGAACGTGCTGTTCGACATCGAGGCCGGCATCGTGCGCAGCCAGATCCTCGCCGGCGAGCCGCGCATCGACGGCCGCGACACGCGCACCGTGCGCCCCATCGAGATCCGCAACAGCGTGCTGCCGCGCGCCCACGGCTCCACGCTGTTCACCCGCGGCGAGACGCAGGCGCTGGTGGCCGCCACGCTCGGCACCGACCGCGACTCGCAGAAGATCGACGCGCTGGCCGGCGAGTACAGCGAGCACTTCATGCTGCACTACAACATGCCGCCCTTCGCCACCGGCGAGACCGGCCGCGTGGGCAGCCCCAAGCGCCGCGAGATCGGCCACGGCCGCCTCGCCAAGCGCGCGCTGGTCGCGGTGCTGCCCGACCGCGGCGAGTTCCCGTACTCGATGCGCGTGGTCTCCGAGATCACCGAGTCGAACGGCTCCTCGTCGATGGCCTCGGTCTGCGGCGGCTGCCTCGCCATGATGGACGCCGGCGTGCCGCTGAAGGCGCACGTGGCCGGCATCGCCATGGGCCTCATCAAGGAAGGCAACCGCTTCGCCGTGCTGACCGACATCCTCGGCGACGAGGACCACCTGGGCGACATGGACTTCAAGGTGGCCGGCACCACCGCCGGCGTGACGGCCCTGCAGATGGACATCAAGATCCAGGGCATCACCAAGGAGATCATGCAGGTGGCGCTGGCGCAGGCCAAGGAAGCCCGCCTGCACATCCTCGGCAAGATGGTGGAGGCGATGGGCGGCGCGAAGGCCGAGGTCTCGCAGTTCGCCCCGCGCCTGTACACCATGAAGATCAACCCGGAGAAGATCCGCGACGTGATCGGCAAGGGCGGCGCCACCATCCGCGCGCTGACCGAGGAGACGGGCACCACCATCGACATTGGCGAGGACGGCACCATCACCATCGCCTCCACCGACGCCGACAAGGCCGCGTTCGCCAGGAAGCGCATCGAGGAGATCACCGCCGAGGTGGAAGTGGGCAAGATCTACGAAGGCCCGGTCACCAAGATCCTCGACTTCGGCGCGCTCGTGAACCTGCTGCCGGGCAAGGACGGCCTGCTGCACATCAGCCAGATCGCGCACCAGCGCGTCGAGAAGGTGACCGACTTCCTGAGCGAAGGCCAGGTCGTCAAGGTCAAGGTGCTCGAGACCGACGAGAAGGGCCGCGTGAAGCTGTCGATGAAGGCGCTGCTCGAGCGCGAACCGCGCGAACCGCGCGAGCCGCAGCAGTTCCCGCAGGAGTGATCCGCACGCGGGGCTGAGGCTGCCGCGCGCTCGTCGCGCGGCGGCCACCGACACGGCGAGCGACACAGCGAGGCTTTCATGAAGGCAATCGAAATCACTTCCTTCGGCGCGCCGGAGGTCCTGCGGGCCGCCGAGCGGCCCGATCCGGTGCCGCAGGCGGGCGAGCTGCTCATCCGCGTGGCGGCGTCGGGCGTGAACCGCCCGGACGTGCTGCAGCGCAAGGGCAAGTACCCGGTGCCGCCGGGCGCCTCCGATCTTCCGGGCCTGGAAGTCGCCGGCACCGTGGCCGGCGGCGATGCGGCGGCCATGGCCGCGGCCGGCCTGAAGGTGGGCGACCGCGTGTGCGCCCTGGTGGCCGGCGGCGGCTACGCCGAACTGTGCGTCGCGCCGGTGGCGCAGTGCCTGCCGAGCCCGAAGGCGCTGACCGACATCGAGGCCGCGAGCCTGCCCGAGACCTTCTTCACCGTCTGGTCGAACGTGTTCGATCGCGGCGGGCTGAAGGCCGGCGAGACCCTGCTGGTGCAGGGCGGCAGCAGCGGCATCGGCGTGACGGCCATCCAGCTCGCGAAGCAGGCGGGCGCCACGGTGATCGTGACGGTCGGCTCGGACGACAAGGCGCGGGCCTGCCTCGCCCTCGGCGCCGACCACGCCATCAACTACCGCACGCAGGACTTCGTCGCCGAGACCCTGCGGCTGACCGCCAGGCGCGGCGCCGACGTGATCCTCGACATGGTGGCGGGCGACTACGTGCCGCGGGAACTGGAGTGCCTGGCCGAGGACGGCCGGCTGGTGATGATCGCCACCCAGGGCGGGCTCGAGGCCACGGTGAACTGCGGCAACCTGATGCGCCGGCGCCAGACCCTCACCGGCTCGACGCTGCGCCCGCGCCCCGTCGCCTTCAAGGCCGCCATCGCGCGGGCGCTGCAGGCGACCGTGTGGCCCTGGCTGGAGGCCGGCCGCGTGAAGCCGGTGATCCACCAGGTGTTCCCGGCCGAGCAGGCGGCGCAGGCGCATGCCTTGATGGAATCGAACCAGCACATCGGCAAGCTGGTGCTGACGTGGTGAGCACGAACACGGGCGCGAAGGCGATGCGACGCAAACTGGTGGTGGGCAACTGGAAGATGAACGGCTCGCGCGTGGCCAACGCCGAGCTGCTGGCCGGGCTGGCGGGCGCCGGGCCGTGGGACGAGGACGCGGTGGCCGTTTGCGTGCCGTTCCCGTACCTCGCCGACGTGGCGCTGTCGCTGCAGGGCAGCCGCATCGCCTGGGGCGCGCAGGACTGCTCGGCGCACGAGGCCGGCGCCTACACCGGCGAGGTGGCCGCGGCCATGCTCGGCGAGTTCGGCTGCCGCTACGTGCTCGTCGGCCATTCCGAGCGCCGCGCGTACCACGCCGAATCCGATCAACTGGTCGCCGACAAGGCGAAGGCCGCGCTCGCGCGCAAGCTGACGCCGATCGTGTGCGTGGGCGAGACGCTCGACGAGCGCGAAGCCGGCCACACCGATGCGGTGGTCAAGCGCCAGCTGTCGGCGGTGATCCACACGCTCGGCCACTGCATTTCGCAGGTGGTCGTGGCCTACGAGCCGGTGTGGGCCATCGGCACCGGCAAGACCGCGACGCCCGAGCAGGCGCAGGCCGTGCACGCGCTGCTGCGCGCGCAGCTGCATGCCGCCACCCCGAAATCGGACGAGATGCGCCTGCTCTACGGCGGCAGCGTCAAGGCCGACAACGCGCGCAGCCTCTTCGCGCAACCCGACATCGACGGCGGCCTGGTGGGAGGCGCCTCGCTGAAGGCCGCCGATTTCGCCGCCATCTGCCGTGCCGCCGCCTAGCCGGCGCACCTGAATCTTCTGGAGAACCGAGAAAAATGAACTGGTTGCTGAGCGTGGTGATCGTGATCCAGATCGTTGCCGGCCTGGCGATGATCGGGCTCGTGCTGGTGCAGCACGGCAAGGGCGCCGACATGGGCGCGTCATTCGGCAGCGGCGCGTCGGGCAGCCTGTTCGGCGCCACGGGCAGCGCGAACTTCCTGTCGCGCACCACCGCCATCCTGGCCGCGATCTTCTTCGTGACGACGATCTACCTGTCGTTCATCGCGAACGACCGCGCGCGTCCGGTGGACGAAGGCACGAGCGTGCTGGACCGGCCGGCAAGCACTGCACCGGCGGCCAGCGAACCCGCGGCCGGCGCGGCCCCTGCCGTCCCGGGGGCGGCGAGCGAGACGTCCGGCGCTGCGGAGGTTCCCGCCGCGTCCGGCGCGACTTCCGCGCCGTCGAACTGAGGCGCGATTGACGCAGCGCACAACGGGCGCGGCGATGGTGCGCCGGCGTGGCGCGCGCGTTGAGCCGGCGCGGCAAACAGGTTAGAATTCAAGGCTGTTCGGAAAGGCAATCCTCAGGCGTTTCGAACGGTACTTGCGAGCAGCGCCCAACGGGTTCTGCTCGGATTTGAAGCATTGGCCGTCGTGGTGAAATTGGTAGACACGCTATCTTGAGGGGGTAGTGGCGAAAGCTGTGCGAGTTCGAGTCTCGCCGACGGCACCAAGGCTGGGTCAGAAGACCCGCGATTGACCTGGCAAGGTTTCGCGAGACCTGCTAGTACCACTACCAGCCGACCATGAATCTGGAACCCTATCTGCCCGTCATCCTGTTCATCCTGGTGGGCACGGCAGTCGGTGTGGCGCCCCAGGTTCTCGGTTTTCTGCTGGGCCCGCGTCGCCCCGACGCGGCGAAGAATGCACCCTACGAGTGCGGCTTCGAGGCCTTCGAGGACGCGCGCATGAAGTTCGACGTGCGCTACTACCTCGTCGCCATCCTCTTCATTCTTTTCGACCTCGAGATCGCCTTTCTCTTCCCGTGGGCGGTGTCGCTCGCCGAGATCGGCGCCACGGGCTTCTGGGCCATGATGGTTTTCCTCGGCATCCTCGTCGTCGGCTTCGCCTACGAGTGGAAAAAGGGCGCGCTCGATTGGGAATGACCGGCACCACAAGGTAAGAGCATGGGCATCGAAGGCGTTCTCAAGGAAGGTTTCGTCACCACGAGCATCGACTCGGTGATCAACTGGTCGAAGACCGGCTCGCTGTGGCCGATGACCTTCGGCCTGGCGTGCTGCGCCGTCGAGATGATGCATGCGGGCGCCGCGCGCTACGACATCGACCGCTTCGGCATGCTGTTCCGCCCGAGCCCCCGGCAGAGCGACCTGATGATCGTGGCCGGCACGCTGTGCAACAAGATGGCGCCGGCGCTGCGCCGGGTCTACGACCAGATGGCGGAGCCGCGCTGGGTGCTGAGCATGGGCTCGTGCGCCAACGGCGGCGGCTACTACCACTACAGCTATTCCGTCGTGCGCGGCTGCGACCGCATCGTGCCCGTCGACGTCTACGTGCCCGGCTGTCCTCCCACCGCGGAGGCGCTGCTCTACGGCATCCTGCAGCTGCAGGCCAAGATCCGCCGCGAGAACACCATCGCGCGCTGACACGGACCCCATCCCCATGAGCACACTCGACACGCTGCAGGCCGCTCTCGAGGCCGGCCTCGGCAGCCAGCTCAAGTCGCTGGTGCGCGACCGCGGCGAGATCACGATCACCGTTCGCGCCGCCGACTACCTCGCCGCCGCCGCCGCGCTGCGCGACAACCCGGCGCTGCGCTTCGAGCAGCTCATCGACCTGTGCGGCGTCGACTACGCGAGCTACAAGGGCCGCGAATGGGACGGCCCGCGCTTCTGCGTCGTCTCGCACCTGCTGTCCGTCACGCACAACTGGCGCGTGCGGCTCAAGGTCTTCTGCCCCGACGACGATGTGCCGACCGTCGCCTCGCTCACCGGCGTGTGGAGCGCGGCCAACTGGTTCGAGCGCGAGGCCTTCGACCTGTACGGCGTCATCTTCGAGGGCCACCTCGACCTGCGCCGCATCCTCACCGACTACGGCTTCATCGGCCACCCGTTCCGCAAGGATTTCCCGGTCAGCGGGCACGTCGAGATGCGCTACGACGCGGAGCAGAAGCGCGTGATCTACCAGCCGGTGAGCATCGAGCCGCGCGAGATCACGCCGCGCGTGGTGCGCGAAGAGAACTACGGCGGCCTTCACTGAGCCGCCGCATCGAACCAGGCCATGGCTGAGATCAAGAACTACACGCTGAACTTCGGTCCGCAGCATCCGGCGGCGCACGGCGTGCTGCGCCTCGTGCTCGAACTCGACGGCGAGGTGATCCAGCGCGCCGACCCGCACATCGGCCTGCTGCACCGCGCCACCGAGAAGCTGGCCGAGACGCGCACGTTCATCCAGTCGCTGCCGTACATGGACCGTCTCGACTACGTGTCGATGATGTGCAACGAGCACGCGTACTGCCTGGCGATGGAGAAGCTGCTCGGCGTGGACGTGCCGATCCGCGCGCAGTACATCCGCGTCATGTTCTCGGAGCTCACCCGGCTGCTGAACCACCTGCTGTGGCTCGGCGCGCACGGGCTCGACTGCGGGGCGATGAACATCCTCATCTACTGCTTCCGCGAGCGCGAGGACATCCTCGACATGTACGAGGCGGTGTCGGGGGCGCGCATGCACGCGGCCTATTTCCGCCCGGGCGGCGTGTACCGCGACCTGCCCGAGACCATGCCGCAGTACAAGCCGTCGAAGGTGCGCAACGCCAAGACGATCGCGCGGCTCAACGAGAACCGCTCGGGTTCGCTGCTCGACTTCATCGACGACTTCTCGCAACGCTTCCCGAAGAACGTCGACGACTACGAGACGCTGCTCACCGACAACCGCATCTGGAAGCAGCGCACGGTCGGCATCGGCGTCGTCTCGCCCGAGCGGGCGCTCAACCTCGGCTTCACCGGCCCGATGCTGCGCGGCTCCGGCGTGGAGTGGGACCTGCGCAAGAAGCAGCCCTACGAGGTCTACGACCGCATGGACTTCGACGTGGCGGTGGGCGTCACCGGCGACACCTACGACCGCTACCTCGTGCGAGTGGAGGAGATGCGCCAGGCCAACCGCATCATCCAGCAGTGCGTGAAGTGGCTGCGCGAGAACCCGGGGCCCGTGATCATCGACAACCACAAGGTCGCGCCGCCCTCGCGCGTGGACATGAAGTCGGGCATGGAAGACCTGATCCACCACTTCAAGCTCTTCACCGAGGGCTTCCATGTGCCCGAAGGCGAGGCCTACGCGGCGGTGGAGCATCCGAAGGGCGAGTTCGGCATCTACATCGTGAGCGACGGGGCGAACAAGCCCTATCGCCTGAAGATCCGCCCGCCGGGCTTCGCGCACCTGGCCGCCATGGACGAGATGTCCCGCGGCCACATGATTGCCGACGCGGTGGCGGTGATCGGCACGATGGACATCGTGTTTGGAGAGATCGACAGATGAGCACCGAAGCGACCCGGGCGGAGGGCGCGCCGTTCTCCGCGGCAACGCTGGCGCGCTTCGAGCGCGAAGTGGCCAAGTACCCGGCCGACCAGCGCCAGTCGGCGGTGATGGCGTGCCTGGCGATCGTGCAGCAGGAGCAGGGCCACGTCTCCGGCGAGAGCGAGCTGGCCGTGGCGCACTACCTCGGCATGCCGCCGATCGCGGTGCACGAGGTCACGACCTTCTACAACATGTACAACCAGCAGCCGGTCGGGCGCATCAAGCTCAACGTCTGCACCAACCTGCCGTGCCAGCTGCGCGACGGGCAGAAGGCGCTCGAGCACCTGTGCAGCAGGCTGGGCGTGGAGGAGGGCGGCACCACGGCCGACGGCCAGTTCACCGTGCAGAAGAGCGAATGCCTCGGCGCCTGCGCCGACGCGCCGGTGATGCTCGTCAACGACCGCCAGATGTGCAGCTTCATGAGCCCCGAGCGGCTCGATGAACTCGTCGATGTGCTGAAGACGCACGGGCGCTGAGGCCAACATGCTCGATCTTTCCAGGTTCCAATCCACCGGCCGCGAGACCTGCTTCCACGACCGCCACATCGGCGCGCAGATCTACGCCGGGCTGAACGGCGGCAACTGGTCGCTCAAGGACTACGAGGCGCGCGGCGGCTACCAGGCGCTGCGCAAGATCCTGGCCGCGGGCGGCGGCGAGGGCATGACGCCCGACCAGGTCATCGCCGAGGTCAAGGCCTCGGGCCTGCGCGGCCGCGGCGGCGCGGGCTTCCCCACCGGCCTGAAGTGGAGCTTCATGCCGCGCCAGTTCCCGGGCCAGAAGTACCTCGTCTGCAATTCCGACGAAGGCGAGCCCGGCACCTGCAAGGACCGCGACATCCTGATGTTCAACCCGCACATCGTCATCGAAGGCATGGCGATCGCGGCGTATGCGATGGGCATCAGCGTCGGCTACAACTACATCCACGGCGAGATCTTCGAGGTCTACGAGCGCTTCCAGGCCGCGCTCGAGGAAGCGCGCGCCGCCGGCTACCTGGGCGACAAGATCTTCGGCAGCGGCTTCAGCTTCCAGCTGCACGCCGCCCACGGCTTCGGCGCCTACATCTGCGGCGAGGAAACCGCGCTGCTCGAATCGCTGGAAGGCAAGAAGGGCCAGCCGCGCTTCAAGCCGCCGTTCCCGGCGAGCTACGGCCTGTACGGCAAGCCGACGACGATCAACAACACCGAGACCTTCGCCGCGGTGCCGTGGATCATCGTCAACGGCGGCCAGTCCTACCTCGAGATCGGCAAGCCCAACAACGGCGGCACCAAGATCTTCTCGGTGGTGGGCGACGTCGAGCGCCCCGGCAACTTCGAGGTCCCGCTCGGCACGCCGTTTTCGAAGCTGCTCGAACTCGCCGGCGGCGTGCGCAAGGGGCGCACGCTCAAGGCGGTGATCCCCGGCGGCTCTTCGGCGCCGGTGCTGCCAGCGTCCATCATGATGGACACCACGATGGATTACGACGCCATCGCCAAGGCCGGCTCCATGCTCGGCTCGGGCGCCGTCATCGTGATGGACGACAGCCGCTGCATGGTCAAGAGCCTGCTGCGCCTGTCCTACTTCTACCAGCACGAGAGCTGCGGCCAGTGCACCCCCTGCCGCGAAGGCACGGGCTGGCTGTGGCGCATGGTCGACCGCATCGAGCACGGCAAGGGCCGCATGGAAGACATCGACGTGCTGAACTCGGTGGCCGACAACATCCAGGGCCGCACCATCTGCGCGCTGGGTGACGCCGCCGCGATGCCGGTGCGCGCCATGATCAAGCATTTCCGCGACGAGTTCGTGCACCACGTGGAGCACAAGCACTGTCTGGTGCCGTCCTATGTCTGAGAAGCCCATGCTGGAAATCGAACTCGACGGCCAGAAGGTGCAGGTGCCCGAAGGCAGCATGGTGATGCATGCGGCCGACAAGGCCGGCACCTACATCCCGCACTTCTGCTACCACAAGAAGCTGTCGATCGCGGCCAACTGCCGCATGTGCCTCGTCGACGTCGAGAAGGCGCCCAAGCCCATGCCGGCCTGTGCCACGCCGGTGACGCAGGGCATGATCGTGCGCACCAAGAGCGAGAAGGCCCTCAAGGCGCAGCAGAGCGTCATGGAGTTCCTGCTCATCAACCACCCGCTCGACTGCCCGATCTGCGACCAGGGCGGCGAATGCCAGCTGCAGGATCTCGCCGTCGGCTACGGCGGCTCCACCTCGCGCTACACCGAGGAGAAGCGCGTCGTCTTCCACAAGGAGGTCGGCCCGTTGCTGTCGCTCGAGGAGATGACGCGCTGCATCCACTGCACGCGCTGCATCCGCTTCGGCCAGGAGGTGGGCGGCATCATGGAGCTCGGCATGGTCAACCGCGGCGAGCACGCCGAGATCACGACGATCGTGGGCGACACGGTGGACTCCGAGCTGTCGGGCAACATGATCGACCTGTGCCCGGTCGGCGCCATCACCAGCAAGCCGTTCCGCTACAGCGCACGCACCTGGGAGCTGTCGCGCCGCAAGAGCGTGAGCCCGCACGACAGCACCGGCGCCAACCTCATCGTGCAGGTCAAGGGCAACCGCGTGATGCGCGTGCTGCCGCTGGAGAACGAAGAGGTCAACGAGTGCTGGATCGCCGACCGCGACCGCTTCTCCTACGAGGCCCTGAACCACGAGGACCGGCTGGCCGCGCCGATGATCAAGCAGGGCGGCGAGTGGAAGACGGTCGACTGGACCACCGCGCTCGAATACGTGGCGCGCGGCCTCACCCAGATCAAGGCCGACCACGGCGCGCAGGCCATCGGCGCGCTCGCGTCACCGCACAGCACCACCGAGGAACTGCACCTGCTCGCGAAGCTGGTGCGCGGCCTCGGCAGCGACAACGTCGACCACCGCCTGCGCCATGCCGACTTCGCCAACGCCGGCCCCGCGGGTACGGCGCGCTGGCTCGGCACCTCGATCGCCTCGCTGTCGACGCTCGACCGCGCGCTGGTGATCGGCTCCTTCCTGCGCAAGGACCATCCGCTCTTCGCCCAGCGCCTGCGCCAGGCCGCGAAGAAGGGCGCGCAGATCTACAACCTGCATGCACTGCAGGACGACTGGCTGGTGCCGGTCGCCGGCGCGGTGCTCGCGGCGCCCAGCGCCTGGGTCGACGCGCTCGCCGGCATCGCCGCGGCCATTGCCGCGCAGCGCGGCACGCCCGCGCCGGCCGAGGCCTCGCCGAGCGACGCGGCGCGCGCCGTGGCCGACGGGCTGCTGAGCGGCGAGCGCAAGGCGATCCTGCTGGGCAACGCGGCGGCGCAGCATCCGCAGGCCGCGCGCCTGCTCGAACTCGCCCAATGGATCGGCGAGCAGACCGGCGCGAGCGTGGGCTACCTCACCGAGGCCGCCAACAGCGTCGGCGCGCAGCTCGTCGACGCGCTGCCGCGCAGCGGCGGCCTGGACGCCGGCCGGATGCTGTCGGGCGGGCTCAAGGCCTGCGTGCTGCTCAACGTGGAGCCCGCGTTCGACGCCGCCAACGGCGAAGCCGCCGTGGCCGCATTGCGCCAGGCCGAGATGGTGGTCGCGCTCACGCCCTTCCGCAGCGCCGCGATCGACTGCGCCGACGTGCTGCTGCCGATCTCGCCGTTCTCCGAAACCTCGGGCACCTTCGTCAATGCCGAGGGCCGCGCGCAAAGCTTCCACGGCGTCGTGAAGGCGTTCGCCGACACGCGCCCCGGCTGGAAAGTGCTGCGCGTGCTGGGCAACACGCTCGACCTGCCGGGCTTCGACTTCGAGACCTCGGAAGAGGTGCGCGCCGCGGCGCTCGGTGCGTCGGGCGAGCTGGGCTCGCGCCTGTCCAACGCCGCTGCGCCGGGCGGCGCCGCGCAGCCCGCCCGCGGCGGCCTGGAGCGCGTGGCCGACGTGCCGATCTACGCCACCGATGCGCTGGTGCGCCGCTCCACGCCGCTGCAGCTCACGGCCGACGCGCGCGCGCCGGTCGCAAGCGTCTCGCAGGCGCTGTGGACGCGCCTGGACCTGGCGCAGGGCGCTTCGCTGCGCGTGTCGCAGGGCGCGGCCTCGGCCGTGCTGCCCGCGCGCCTGGACACCACGCTCGCCGACGACGCCGTGCGCGTGCCGGCCGGCCATCCGGCCACGGTGGCGCTCACCGCCATGTTCGGCCCCATCGCGGTGGAGAAGGCCTGACCATGCTCGACACCCTCAACACCTACGGCAGTGCCTGGCTGGGCGGCGCCTGGCCGGTGGCCTGGAGCCTGATCAAGATCGTGGCGCTGGTGGCGCCGCTGATGGTCTTCGTCGCCTACCTCACGCTGTGGGAGCGCAAGGCCATCGGCTGGACGCAGATCCGCCCCGGCCCGAACCGCGTGGGCCCGTTCGGCCTGCTCACGCCGATCGCCGACGCGGTGAAGCTGATCTTCAAGGAGATCATCCTGCCGGCCGCGGCGAACCGGCCGCTGTTCCTGCTCGCCCCGGTGATGACCATCATGCCGGCGCTGGTCGCGTGGGTCGTGGTGCCCTTCGGGCCCGACGTGGCGCTGGCCAACATCAACGCCGGCCTGCTGTTCCTGCTGGCCATCATGTCGCTCGAGGTCTACGGCGTGATCATCGCCGGCTGGGCGTCGAACTCGAAGTACGCCTTCCTCGGCGCGCTGCGCGCCGCGGCGCAGATGGTGAGCTACGAGATCGCAATGGGCTTCGCGCTCGTGATCGTGCTGATGGTCAGCGGCACGCTCAACATGAGCCAGATCGTGCTCGGCCAGGGCCGCGGCACCTTCGCCGATATGGGGCTCGGCTTCCTGTCGTGGAACTGGCTGCCGCTGCTGCCCATCTTCTTCGTCTACTTCATCTCGGGGCTGGCGGAGACCAACCGCCACCCGTTCGACGTGGTGGAAGGCGAGTCGGAGATCGTGGCCGGCCACATGGTCGAGTACTCGGGCATGGCGTTCGCGATGTTCTTCCTCGCCGAATACGCCAACATGATCCTGGTCTCCATCCTGACGGTGACCTTCTTCCTCGGCGGCTGGCTGAGCCCGTTCGCCTTCCTCGACTTCATCCCGGGCTGGATCTGGCTCGGCATCAAGACCTTCGTCGTGGTCACGATGTTCCTGTGGGTGCGCTCGACCTTCCCGCGCTTCCGCTACGACCAGATCATGCGCCTGGGCTGGAAGATCTTCATCCCCGTCACGCTGGTGTGGCTCGTGCTGGTCGGGCTGTGGATCCAGTCGCCCTGGAACATCTGGAACTGAGTGCCGCACCCGCGCACCGCAAAGAGACCGCCATGTCCGCCGTCGCCGCCATCAAGGATCTGTTCTCGAGCTTCATGCTCACCGAACTCTTCAAGGGCCTGGCCATCACCGGCCGGCACTTCCTGTCGCCGCACATCACCGTGCAGTTCCCGGAAGAGAAGACGCCGCTGTCGCCGCGGTTCCGCGGCCTGCATGCGCTGCGCCGCTACGAGAACGGCGAGGAGCGCTGCATCGCCT
>JBIQHD010000045.1:0-28479 GCA_044508835.1 Rubrivivax sp. | reverse complement strand
AACACAGGTGCTGCATGGCTGTCGTCAGCTCGTGTCGTGAGATGTTGGGTTAAGTCCCGCAACGAGCGCAACCCTTATCATTAGTTGCTACGCAAGGGCACTCTAATGAGACTGCCGGTGACAAGCCGGAGGAAGGTGGGGATGACGTCAGGTCATCATGGCCCTTATGGGTAGGGCTACACACGTCATACAATGGCCGGTACAGAGGGCTGCCAACCCGCGAGGGGGAGCTAATCTCAGAAAACCGGTCGTAGTCCGGATCGCAGTCTGCAACTCGACTGCGTGAAGTCGGAATCGCTAGTAATCGCGGATCAGCTTGCCGCGGTGAATACGTTCCCGGGTCTTGTACACACCGCCCGTCACACCATGGGAGTGGGTTTCACCAGAAGTAGGTAGCCTAACCGCAAGGGGGGCGCTTACCACGGTGGGATTCATGACTGGGGTGAAGTCGTAACAAGGTAGCCGTATCGGAAGGTGCGGCTGGATCACCTCCTTTCTGGAAATTGCATCCAAATTCTTGCGCCCACGCTTATCGGCTGTAGTTGAACACAGTGTGTGAAACGTGAGCCGGCTGGAGCCTCATCTCGGTGCTGCGGCGTCGGATCGATGTGACCAAGACCCTGCGCGATTCACAGTTGAACGTGAAGGGTCTGTAGCTCAGTTGGTTAGAGCACCGTCTTGATAAGGCGGGGGTCGTTGGTTCGAGACCAACCAGACCCACCATCTTCATGGGGGGATTAGCTCAGCTGGGAGAGCACCTGCTTTGCAAGCAGGGGGTCGTCGGTTCGATCCCGTCATCCTCCACCAATCTCACCTTTCACGAACGTCACTGTTGTTGACGCGAGCGGCTTCGGGCTGTTCGCGTCAGCGATTCAGTGAATCGGCTGTCGTTCTTTAACAATTCGTAGAGTCGAATCAGCGTTGCTGGCGGAAACCGCTTCATGGCGGGCCGTGCCGCCAGCGACATTTTGATTGCGTCACCAAATTCAAATCGTAAAAGATTGAAGATCGGCGTAGCGCGAAATACTCAAACCAGTCCTTGACGGCGCTTCTTCTTGAGGCGTCAAAGTTATAGGGTCAAGTGACTAAGTGCATGTGGTGGATGCCTTGGCGATTACAGGCGATGAAGGACGTGATAGCCTGCGATAAGCTTCGGGGAGCTGGCAAATTAGCTTTGATCCGGAGATTTCCGAATGGGGAAACCCACCCTTAGGGGTATCGCATGATGAATACATAGTCATGCGAGGCGAACCGGGTGAACTGAAACATCTCAGTAGCTCGAGGAAAAGACATCAACCGAGATTCCGAAAGTAGCGGCGAGCGAAATCGGAGAAGCCTGCACGTTTTAGCCATTGATTTATCAGAACGGAATGGAAAGTCCGGCCATAGCGGGTGATAGCCCCGTATGAAAAAAGTCGGTGGTGGAACTAGGCGTGCGACAAGTAGGGCGGGACACGTGTAATCCTGTCTGAATATGGGGGGACCATCCTCCAAGGCTAAATACTCGTAATCGACCGATAGTGAACTAGTACCGTGAGGGAAAGGCGAAAAGAACCCCGGGAGGGGAGTGAAATAGATCCTGAAACCGCATGCATACAAACAGTCGGAGCCCGCAAGGGTGACGGCGTACCTTTTGTATAATGGGTCAGCGACTTACATTCAGTGGCAAGGTTAACCGAATAGGGAAGCCGTAGAGAAATCGAGTCCGAACAGGGCGTTCAGTCGCTGGGTGTAGACCCGAAACCAAGTGATCTATCCATGGCCAGGATGAAGGTGAGGTAACACTTACTGGAGGTCCGAACCGACTAGTGTTGCAAAACTAGCGGATGAGCTGTGGATAGGGGTGAAAGGCTAAACAAACTTGGAAATAGCTGGTTCTCTCCGAAAACTATTTAGGTAGTGCCTCAAGTATTACCGTCGGGGGTAGAGCACTGTTATGGCTAGGGGGTCATGGCGACTTACCAAACCATTGCAAACTCCGAATACCGATGAGTACAGCTTGGGAGACAGTGCACCGGGTGCTAACGTCCGGACACAAGAGGGAAACAACCCAGACCGCCAGCTAAGGTCCCTAAAATTGGCTAAGTGGGAAACGAAGTGGGAAGGCATAGACAGTCAGGAGGTTGGCTTAGAAGCAGCCATCCTTTAAAGAAAGCGTAATAGCTCACTGATCGAGTCGTCCTGCGCGGAAGATGTAACGGGGCTAAGCCAGTTACCGAAGCTGCGGATGTGCGCGCAAGCGTACGTGGTAGGAGAGCGTTCTGTACGCCTGTGAAGGTGGATCGTGAGGTCTGCTGGAGGTATCAGAAGTGCGAATGCTGACATGAGTAGCGTTAAAGGGGGTGAAAAGCCCCCTCGCCGAAAGCGCAAGGTTTCCTACGCAACGTTCATCGGCGTAGGGTGAGTCGGCCCCTAAGGCGAGGCAGAGATGCGTAGTCGATGGGAAACAGGTCAATATTCCTGTACCGATATGTAGTGCGATGTGGGGACGGAGAAGGTTAGCTCAGCCGGGTGTTGGATGTCCCGGTTCAAGCGTGTAGTCGTGGTCCTTAGGCAAATCCGGGGATCTTAGATGAGGCGTGATAACGAGGCGGCTTGCCGCTGAAGTGAGTGATACCCTGCTTCCAGGAAAAGCCACTAAGCTCCAGCTACATACGACCGTACCGCAAACCGACACTGGTGCGCGAGATGAGTATTCTAAGGCGCTTGAGAGAACTCAGGAGAAGGAACTCGGCAAATTGATACCGTAACTTCGGGAGAAGGTATACCCCGGTAGTGTGAAGCGCCTGCGCGCTTAGCATGATGGGGCCGCAGAGAATCGGTGGCTGCGACTGTTTATTAAAAACACAGCACTCTGCAAAGACGAAAGTCGACGTATAGGGTGTGACGCCTGCCCGGTGCTGGAAGATTAAATGATGGGGTGCAAGCTCTTGACTGAAGTCCCAGTAAACGGCGGCCGTAACTATAACGGTCCTAAGGTAGCGAAATTCCTTGTCGGGTAAGTTCCGACCTGCACGAATGGCGTAACGATGGCCACACTGTCTCCTCCTGAGACTCAGCGAAGTTGAAATGTTTGTGATGATGCAATCTCCCCGCGGAAAGACGGAAAGACCCCATGAACCTTTACTGTAGCTTTACATTGGACTTTGAACAGATCTGTGTAGGATAGGTGGGAGGCTTTGAAGCGGTGCCGCTAGGTGTCGTGGAGCCAACCTTGAAATACCACCCTGGTGTGTTTGAGGTTCTAACCTTGGCCCGTTATCCGGGTTGGGGACAGTGTATGGTGGGCAGTTTGACTGGGGCGGTCTCCTCCCAAAGCGTAACGGAGGAGTTCGAAGGTACGCTAATTACGGTCGGACATCGTGACGATAGTGCAATGGCATAAGCGTGCTTAACTGCGAGACTGACAAGTCGAGCAGGTGCGAAAGCAGGACATAGTGATCCGGTGGTTCTGTATGGAAGGGCCATCGCTCAACGGATAAAAGGTACTCTGGGGATAACAGGCTGATACCGCCCAAGAGTTCATATCGACGGCGGTGTTTGGCACCTCGATGTCGGCTCATCTCATCCTGGGGCTGTAGCCGGTCCCAAGGGTATGGCTGTTCGCCATTTAAAGAGGTACGTGAGCTGGGTTTAAAACGTCGTGAGACAGTTTGGTCCCTATCTTCCGTGGGCGCTGCAAATTTGAGGAAGCCTGCTCCTAGTACGAGAGGACCGGAGTGGACGCACCTCTGGTGTATCGGTTGTCACGCCAGTGGCATTGCCGAGTAGCTATGTGCGGAAGAGATAACCGCTGAAAGCATCTAAGCGGGAAACTCGTCTTAAGATAAGTCTTGCCGGGGCCTCGAGCCCCCTAAAGAGTCGTTCGAGACCAGGACGTTGATAGGCTGGGTGTGGAAGCGCAGTAATGCGTTAAGCTAACCAGTACTAATTGCTCGTGAGGCTTGACCCTATAACTTTGACGATCGTTGATGATTGGGTCGGTAGTTCGAGTTATGTCGATCTTCTTTCTTTTGATCGGTATGCAATCAAGAAGCTGATGACCGCTTAGGCGGAAGACTCTACGAATTGGCTGCCCTGCGCTTGCAGGGTGGCGACAAGTTAAGCCTGATGACCATAGCGAGGTGGTCCCACTCCTTCCCATCCCGAACAGGACAGTGAAACGCCTCAGCGCCGATGATAGTGCGGATTCCCGTGTGAAAGTAGGACATTGTCAGGCTAATAAATGAGAAACCCCTATCTTCGGATAGGGGTTTTTTCATTTGGCCGTCGAATTCCTGGGCATATGCATGCCTGGCCGATTTCAAACGGCACCGCACCTCCTCTGCATCTTCCGGAGACCTGCGATCACGGCAAGGTAGAGATCGCAGGCGGTTTCCAGCGTGCCGTCAGCTCATGATCCTCGCAACTCGCGGCGCAGGATCTTTCCGACATTCGATTTGGGCAGCTGGTCGCGGAACTCGATGTGCTTCGGGCGCTTGTACGCGGTGAAGTTCTTCGTGCAGTACGCCTGCAGGTCGCTTTCCTCCAGCGCCGGGTCGCGCTTCACGACGTACAGCTTCACGGCCTCTCCGGTGCGGGCGTCCTCCACGCCGATGGCCGCGCATTCCAGGACGCCCGGGTGCAGGTTGACGATCTGCTCGAGCTCGGTCGGATAGACGTTGAACCCCGACACGAGGATCATGTCCTTCTTGCGGTCGACGAGCCGCACGAATCCCTGCTCGTCCATCACGCCAATGTCGCCGGAGCGGAAGAAGCCGTCCGCGGTCGTCACGGCCGCGGTTTCTTCGGGGCGGTTCCAGTAGCCGGCCATGACCTGCGGCCCGCGGATGCAGACTTCTCCGGGCTCGCCCATGGCAACGGGTTTGCCGTCGTCGGCGCGGATCGATATCTCGGTCGACGGAACCGGCAGCCCCACCGTGCCGGTGAACTCGGTGGCGTCGAGCCGGTTCACGGTCACCACCGGCGAGGTCTCGGACAGTCCGTAGCCCTCGACGACGGGGCAGCCCGTCAGACCGAACCATTGATCGGCCGTTGCGCGCTGGACGGCCATGCCGCCGCCGTTGGAGATGCGCAGCTCGGAGAAATCGAGGCGCGCGAACGCCGGATCGTTGGCGAGCGCGTTGAAGAGCGTGTTCACTGCCGGGAAGATGTGGATCCGCAGCCCGCTCAGCGCCCGGACCAGCGAGGGAATGTCGCGCGGGTTCGGGATGAGCACGTTCATCATGCCGGCGCGTGCGCCCAGCATGTAGCAGGCCGTCAGCGCGAAGATGTGATAGAGCGGCAGCGCGCAGACGATCACGGGCTGCTTGTCGCCCAGGCGCTGCAGCTCCGGGTGGAACCAGGCCTCGCTCTGCAGGATGTTCGCCACGACGTTCCGGTGCGACAGCATCGCGCCCTTGGACACGCCCGTCGTCCCGCCGGTGTACTGCAGGAAGGCGATGTCTTCGGCCGTCACGTCGACGGGACGCAGGCTCATGCGGCTGCCTGCGGCCACGGCGTCGTTGAAGCGGATGACGGTGCGGCCGTCGTTGCGGGGCAGCGAGAAGGGCGGCACCATCTTCTTCAGGTGCCGCACCGCGAAGTCGATGAAATGGCCCTTCCAGAAGCCGAGCATCTCGCCCATCGAGGCGAGCACGACGTGCTTCACGCTGGTCGACTCGATCACTTCCTCGAGCGTGTGCGCGAAGTTCTCCAGGACGATGATCGCCTCGGCCCCGGAGTCGACCAGCTGGTGCTGCAGCTCGCGCGCCGTGTAGAGCGGATTCACGTTGACGACGACCAGGCCCGCGCGCAGCACCGCCGCGATCGCCACCATGTACTGCGGCACGTTGGGCATCATCAGTGCGACGCGGGCACCCTTCGCGAGGTTCCTGGACTGCAGCCAGCCCGCGAGCGCGGCCGATTGCCCGTCCAGCTCACGGAAGCCGAGCCGCCGGCCCATGAAGATGGCGGCGTCGCGGCCCGCGTGCGTCTTGAAGGCCTCGTTCAGCAGCTCGACGAGCGAGCCGTACCGGCTCGGGTCGATGGTGTGCACCACGTCCGGGTGATAGCTCTTGAGCCAAGGCTTGTCGGCCACTGAAAGCACGGCTGCTCCACTTGTCGAAAAACACGCGGCATGGTCGCGTCCGATCGCGCGTGCGGGCTACGGTAGTTGTCCTAACGATGGGACGCGACAGCCGCGCTCCGCGACACGTGCCACGCGGATCGCCCCATGGAAGCCATGCGCTAAGGTCGCGGGCGGCCCTTGCGCCGAACGCTGCCCGAACGAATCCTCCGCGACATCGCCCCGCATGCTTGCCCGCCTCCAACAACGCATCGTCCTCGTGCTGCTGCTAGCCGCCGCGGGATGGATCTCGGCCGCGCTCGCCGCGGGCCTTCCCGGAGTCGCGCTGGCGGGTGCGCTGCTGCTGCTGTTCGGGCACGCGGCGGTGCTGGGCGCCGAGTTCGTGCTGATGAGCCGCATCAACCGGCGCGACGACGTGCCGCGCGCTCGTGCGACCCAGGTGCTGCGGGCCTGGATGGCGGAATCGCTCATCGCGCCGCGGGTGTTCTGCTGGCGCCAGCCGTTTCGCTCGGCCGCCGTGCCCGACGCACCGCGAGCCGCCGGCCGCTGCGGCGTGGTGTTCGTGCACGGCTTCGTGTGCAACCGCGGCCTGTGGAACCCCTGGCTGCAACGGCTGCGCGCGCGGGGGACGCCCTTCGTGGCGGTCAGCCTGGAGCCGGTGTTCGGCTCGATCGACGACTACGTGCCCCTCGTCGAGCAGGCGGTGCAGCGCCTCACGGACGGCACGGGCGTGGCGCCGGTCGTCGTCGCGCACAGCATGGGCGGGCTCGCGGTGCGCGCCTGGCTCGCACAGTCGGGCGGCGACGCTCGCGTGCGGCACGTCGTCACCATCGGCACGCCGCACCGCGGCACGTTCCTGGGGCTGGCCGCGCGCAGCACGAACACGCGGCAGATGCGCCTCGGCTCCGAGTGGCTGCGGCAGCTGGCCGCGCGCGAACCGCCCGGGCGGGCGTCACGGTTCACCTGCTTCTACGGCCACTGCGACAACATCGTCTTCCCCGCCTCGACCGCGACGCTGCCCGGCGCCGACAACCGCCATGTCGCCGCGTGCGCGCACGTGCAGATGGCGTTCCACGACGAGGTGGTGCGGGAGGTCGAGCGCCGGCTCGACGCCGCCGAGCGTGGGTGAGGGGCCGCGGCTACGCGGGCGGATTCGGCGCGAACAGCGCCTCGCCGGGCAGGACGATGCCCGCCTCGAGCGTCGGCTGCGCCCGCACCGCGCGGTAGACCGGCGCGAAGTCGGGCGCCGTGGCGTCGAAGAGCTGGCGGAACGAGTCGATGACAAAGTAGCCCGCCTGGTAGCTGTCGATGCGGTAGCGCGTGCGCATGATGCGCTGCAGGTCGAAGCCGATGCGCGCCGGCTCGGGGCTCGTCACGCTGTGGCGCAGCTCGCCGGCCGACGACAGGATGCCCGCGCCGTAGGCGCGCAGGCCCCGCGGTGTCTTGATGAGGCCGAACTCCACCGTGTGCCAGTACAGCCGCGCCAGCAGCTCGCAGGCGTCGAGCCGGCCCGCCTTCAGGCCGCCGGCGCCATAGGCCTGCATGTAGTCGGCGAACACCGGGTCGAAGAGCAGCGGCACGTGGCCGAAGAGGTCGTGGAAGACGTCGGGCTCGACCACGTAGTCGAACTCCTCCGGCGTGCGGATCCAGCGCGTCACCGGGAAGCGGCGGCTGGCCAGCAGGGCAAAGAAGGCTTCCTCGGGGATGAGGCCCGGCACGGCCACCACCTGCCAGCCGGTGGCGCGCTGCAGTGCGGCGGAAAGCTCGTCGAAGCGCGGGATGCGCGCCGGGTCGCCGAGCAGCGCGACGGCGCGGATGAACTCGTCGCACGCCAGGCCGGGCAGCTGCGCCGCCTGGCGCTCGTGCAGGCGGCGGTACAGCGCGTGCTCCTGCGGCGTGTAGGCGGCCCAGTCCTGGTCGCAGGTGTAGTCGGCGCGGGCGTGGGCATAGTCGCCGCGCGGCGGGCGCGAGCCTTCGCCGTAGGTCACCGGCGCGACGCCGGTGTTCAGGCCCTTGTCGGCGACGGCGCCCATGCGGGCCTCACGCGCCGGCCGGGGTGTCGGTGAGCACGCCGCGGCGGATCTGGTCGAGCTCGATGCTCTCGAACAGCGCGCGGAAGTTGCCTTCGCCGAAGCCTTCGTCGCCCTTGCGCTGGATGATCTCGAAGAAGATCGGCCCGATCACCGTCTGCGTGAAGATCTGCAGCAGCAGCTCGTTCGGCGCCCCGAGGTGCGTGGCGCCGTCGATCAGGATGCGCAGGCGCTTGAGCTGCTCCAGCGGCTCGCCGTGGTTCGGCAGGCGCTTGTCGACGAGGTCGTAGTAGGTCTCGATCGTGTCCTGGAAGGCCACGCCGCGCTGCTTCATCGTCTCGACCGTGGCGTAGATGTCGCCGGTGGACAGGGCGATGTGCTGGATGCCTTCGCCGTGGTACTCGTCCAGGTACTCCGCGATCTGGCTCTTGTCGTCGGAGCTTTCGTTGATCGGGATGCGGATCTTGCCGCAGGGGCTCGTCATGGCCTTGCTCTTGAGGCCCGTGAGCTTGCCTTCGATGTCGAAGTAGCGCACCTCGCGGAAGTTGAACAGGCGCTCGTAGAAGTCGGCCCATTCCTTCATGCGCCCGCGGTGCACGTTGTGCGTGAGGTGGTCGATGGCGGCGAGCCCGCAGCCGGCGTGGTCGACCACGGCGCCCTCGATGGGCACGAAGTCGACGTCGTAGATCGAGATGTTGCCGACCGCGCCCTCGGGCGCCCCGCCCTTGCCGCGCCAGCGGTCGACGAAGTAGATCAGCGAATCGCCGATGCCCTTGATCGCCGGGATGTTCAGCTCCATCGGCCCGGTGCGGTTGTCGAAGCCCCAGGCGCCGAGCTCGAGCGCGCGCCGGTAGGCGAGCGCCGCGTCCTGCACGCGGAACGCCATCGCGCACACGCTCGGGCCGTGCAGGCGCGCGAAGCGCTGCGCGAACGAATCGGGCTCGGCGTTGATGATGAAGTTGACGCCGCCCTGCCGGTACAGCGTCACCTTCTTGTGGCGGTGCCGGGCGACGGCGGCGAAGCCCATGGTCTCGAACAGGCGGCCGAGCGCGGCCGGGTCGGGCGCGGCGAACTCGATGAACTCGAATCCGTCGGTGCCCATCGGGTTGTCCCAGGGGGTGAACTGCATGCGTCGTCTCCTGCTGTGGCCGGGCCGGGCCGGCGGTGCCGGCGGTATTCGCGGCACTGTAGGCGCGGGCTCGCGCAGGATGCGTGCGAATCACCGCGCCGATCTGGCCATACACGCAGTAAAGCTGCAGAATATTGCGCCATGACAAACACAATCCGTCTCGATGCGGTAGACAGGCGCATTCTTCGCGTCCTGCAGGCCGAGGGCCGCGTCACCTACGACGAGCTGGCCTCGCAGGTCGGCCTGTCGGCCTCGGCGGCGCTGCGCCGCGTCAAGCGGCTGGAGGAGGCGAAGGTCATCGCCGGCTACGTGGCGCTGGTGGCGCCGGAGCGGGTGGGGCTGGGCCTGACGGCCTACCTCAACGTGCGGCTCGAAAAGCACAGCGAGACGCACAAGCGCAACCCGATGGACCTGTTCCGCGCCTCGGTGCAGACCTGGCCGGAAGTGGTGGAATGCGCCGCGCTCACCGGCGAGATGGACTACCTGCTGCGCGTGATGGTCGAGGACATGGCGCACTACTCGCGCTTCATCATGGACACGCTGCTCAAGCACCCGAGCGTGCAGGACTGCAAGACGAGCTTCGTGCTCGACCGCGTCAAGAACACCACCGTCGTGCCGGTCTGACGTGCCGGGCCGAAGGGGCGGCCTTCAGGTGTCGAGCTCCTCCAGCAGCGTCAGCGCCGAGGGCTCCGAGAGGTTGAGCAGCCGCGCCGCGTCGCGCACGTCGTCGGGCAGGGCCGCGTTGTCCCAGCCGGCGGCCGTGTGCCGCGCCACGCGCACGGCGAGCAGCACGCTCTGCACTTCGGCGTGGGCGGCCTGCCGGTCGTCGGTGATGCGCACCAGCAGCGCCGGCAGGCGCCATCGCTGCATCAGCGCATGCTGCAGGTCCTGCAGCTCGACGTTCAGCACCGCGCGCTGCGCGACGCTCGATCGCAGCGCCGGGTCGGCCTGCTGCGCATGGCGGATGTGCAGCGCGAGCGCCGGCGCATGGCACCACAGCAGCATCTCCGCGAAGTCGTGCAGCAGCGCGGCCTGGTGCAGCATCGCGGCGTCGGGGTCCATGCGGTGCACGGCGAAGCCGAGCGCGAAGTTGGCCGCGCGGTGCGCCCGCCGCACCACCTCGCGCAGGCCGTTCAGCGCATCGGGGAAGGCGCCCAGCCGCTGCTCCACCGTCGGCTGCGCGCCGAAGCCGGCGAAGAACGGCGAGATGCCCATCAGCACCAGCGCCGCCGTCACCGTCTCGGGCTCGGTGACCACCCGCGCCGGCCGGCAGGCGGCGGCGTGCACCAGCACCTTCAGCGTCATCAGCGGGTCGTCGGCGATCATCTCGCCGAGCATGCTGGCGTCGATCTCGTCCTCGTTCGGGCGCATGGCCTCGAGCGCGGCGGCCGTCGAATCGAGCACCGGAATCGGCGCGTCGGCGAATGCCTGCGTCCAGGCGGCGAGATCGCGCAGGGGCGCGTTGAGCGGAAGGGCGGGGGACTGCATGGGGCGCCATCTGGGAGATCGATGGCTCGTTATCGACCCGGCGTGCGGCCGACTTGAGGCCGCCCCGAGGAAAACGCCGTGCCGTTGGTCTCCGTGCCCGCGCCCGGAGCAAAAAAAAGCCGCCCCGTCGGGGGCGGCGTTCCGTCAGCGCGGTCTCAGGATCAGGACTCCGGGCGCGCCTGGTCGGGGCGGCTGTAGTCGCACACGCCGTCGGGGAAGATCTGCTTGAGCTTGGCCACGTCGGCGCCGCTGGGCATCCACGGGGTGTAGGTGCCGTCGGCCAGCGCCGTGTCGACCGACTTGAGCGCGCACTTGTAGATGCCGCCCTCGATCGGCGCGCCGGCCACGATGCGCGAGGTCGAGTACATCGGGAACCTCTGGGTGCACGGGCCCTGCGGCTTGTCGTCGAGCACGCCGTCCCAGGCGTCGTTGCCGGCGTAGATCAGCTTGCCGTTGACGTCGAAGCAGCTGTCCACCGCGTGCGCCGGCCGGTTCTCGGCGATGCTCCTGGTCGGGTTGGCGCGGATGTTGGCCATCCACTGGTCCATCACCTTCATCGCCTCCATCGACTGGCTGGCCTTGGGCGTGCCCGGCATGGTGTCGGTGAACCAGATCACCAGGTGGTCGCTCGTGCCCATCTTCTGCAGCACGCGCTTGCGCACGGCGAACGACTGGTGCACGTTGTGCATGTCGAGCTCGCGCTCCATGTACTGGCGATGGTCGATGGTGGGCAGGGGCATGTTGCCGCTGAACACCATGCCCGAGGTGTAGGCCGCGCGCATCGCCGCCGGGTCGCCGTGGGTGCGCGGCGCCGGCTGGCCGGCCGCCGGCTGCAGGTTCATGTTGCGCACGCTCCAGGGGTCGAAGTAGGACGGGTCGGCGATGATCTTGTTGATCTCCGCGCCGCCGGTGCCGAAGAAGGGGAAGCCCTCCTGCACCATCTGGCTCGGGTGCTTCCAGCCGCCGACCTTGTAGTTCAGGTCGACGAACTCGGCCGGCGTGATCTTGCCTTCCTTCATCGACTTCAGGCCGTACTGCACGCCCACGTTGTCCCAGGTCGGGCGCGCCGCGCCGGTCGAGTCCACGCCGTAGATGTTGCGCAGGTCGTCGTAGTGCGTCCAGCGGATGGCGGCGATGTCGGACTGCGGCAGGTAGTTGGCCTGGTTCTCGGCATCGCCGAAGTTCGGGTTCATCGCCAGCGCCGACAGGCCGATCCACGACTCACGGCACTCGGTGGAGCCCGGCGCCATGGAGATGTCGCGGCCCAGCGCCTTCAGGTTCGCCTGCAGGGGCAGGAACGGGTTGGCCACCGAGTCCTCGGCGTTCATGCCGACCAGCCAGGTGCGGTTCTTGGTCGTGCGCCACTTGGGGTTGGCGTTGTCGGTCACGTCCATGTAGTGCTCGAGCAGCTCGCAGTCGCCCACGTGGATGGTCTGCGTGACCATGTCGGGATACGACTGCACCGGCAGCGCCGCGTCGAGGATGCCCGGGTTGTTCTGCGCCAGGATGTACTGCTGGATCGCGCCGCCCGAGCCGCCGAGGCCGTAGGTGTACAGCGGCTTGCCGTAGCGCTCGACGAAGCGCTCCTTGGTCATCATCGCCGTCTCGCCGGCGACCTGCAGGTTGTAGTGCGTGTCGGTGACGTTGCCGCTGGAGTGCACGATGGCGTCGCCGAGCGCCAGCACGTCGGCTTCCATCGAGCGCCCGTGGATGCGGCCCTGCGAGTGGCCGATCGCCACGCCGCCCTGGAAGTAGTACTGCAGGCGCCCGTTCCACAGGCTTAGGTCGGGCTTGGCCGGGTCCTCGCCGGCCGGCGCCAGCATGGCGAAGCTGTACAGGAAGCGGTTGATGCTGCCGCGCTCCTGGCGCACCACGAAGTCGACGACGCGGCCGTTGGCGAGCGTGATGGTCTTCATGTCGGCCGGGCGCGAGCCGTCGGCCGGCATGTCCTTCCAGGCGTTGCCCGTGGTCCGGTACTGGTAGGTGACGTAGGTGTCGATCGAGCAGTTGCGGCTGTAGCCGATGACGTTGTTCTGGGCGTCCATCACCGGGTAGCCGGGCGGCTGGTCGCTGTCGACCAGCGGCTGCTTGCCCAGCCGCGAGGTGGTGCAGACGAAGGGCGTCTGCTGCGGGCCGGAGAACATCGGCCCGGTGATCGGGTAGTTGGTGAGCGCGAGGGTTTGCCGCACGGTGCCGCCGTCGCGCACCTCGAGCGTGTTGTCGCCGTCGACGAGGCCGGTGATCACGCCTTCGAGGCGGTCGCCGTCGGCCTGCAGGGCGGGCGTGATCTTCGCGCCGTTGAGCCACAGCTCCAGCGTGCCGTGCATCGCGCTCGGCGCGCCGACCTCGATGCGGGCGTCGCCGCCCGACACGTACTGCGCGGGGCTGGACAGCACCGCCAGCGTCACCGGCGCGGGGCTGCCGCCTCCGCCGCTGTCGCTGCTTCCGCCGCCGCAACCCGCCAGCATCGCCACCACGACCGCGTTCGCGGCCCACGGCATCCACTTGTTCATCGCCTGGTCTCCTGCGGTGCCGGCGCACCATCGTGTTGTGTCGTCGCACAGGTCGCAAGCGGGAGAGGGCGGCGTCCGCCGGGACGCGCGCAGGCCGCTGCGGCTGTGCGAATACCTTAGCGGCGCAGGCCGCGCCGGGCCATTGGCAAGTTGCACCGTGCGCTTGTGCAAATGCACAGGCGGCACGGGCGTGCGGCGGCGTCAGTGGCCGCCGGGGCGCGGCGGCAGGCGCAGCTGGCGCTGGCGCAGCGCGAGGTGCAGCCGCGCGAGCCAGCCCATGTCGGCCAGGTCGGCGTGCAGCAGGGTGCGGATGCGCTCCAGCCGGTGCAGCAGGGTGTTGCGATGGATGCCCAGCGCCGCGGCCACGGCCTTGAGCTGCTGGCGCTGGTCGAAGTAGGCCTGCAGCGTTTCCAGCAGCTGCGGCTCGGCGGCGAGCCGGTCGATCATCTCCTGCAGCGAGGCCGCCATCTCGGGCGAGGCGGTGACGGTCGCGTCGAGCGCCACGGAGGAATAGAAGTGCAGCCGCCGCTCGGGGCGCAGCCGCTGGCCGAGGTCGACGGCCTGCACCGCCTGTTCCAGGCTGTGGTGCCAGCCGCGCGCGCCGGCCGCCGGCGCGCCGATGCCGATCTGCACCGGCTGCGCCGCGTCGCGCAGCAGCGGCGCGAGCGTCTCGGCGAGGCGGTGCTCGCGGGCCGAGGAGGCTTCCCCCGCGCCGGCTTCCAGCCACAGCGCCAGCTGGCCGCGCGTCACGCCCCACAGCGGCTCGCGGGCGCCGCCGAGGCCGGGCAGCGACAGCAGCTGGTCGCGCAGCGCATCGAACCGCGGCGGCTGCGGCGCCGCGTCGAGCGGGCGCAGCACCAGCGCGTGGTGCGCCGCCTGCGGGTCGAGCCCGAGCGTGCGCGCCGCGTCGCCGAACGCGGTCTCGAGCTGCGGCTGGTGGCAGACGATGCCGAACAGGTCCTCGCGCAGCCGGTCGCGGTGGCGCGCCTCGCCCACCCGCTGGTCGAGGTAGACGTCGCTGATCGTCTGGCTGAGCAGGTCGCCGTAGCCGAGCACGAAGGGCGACACCTTCAGCAGCACCTCGTGGGCGACGGCCGGCTCGGTGTGCACGCGGCCGATCAGGGTGTCGAGGTAGACGCGCGTGCCGATGCGGTAGGCGTGCAGCAGCGCGGCGAGCGTCACGCCCTGCTCGCAGCGGCGGCGCCCGAAATCGGCCACCCATTCGAGGCCGTCGGGCGGCGGCATGTGGCAGGCGGCGAGGGCGTCGTACCAGAGCTCGGCGTTGCGCACGCCGGCGTCGTAGACGTCGCGCGCCACGTCGTCGCGCAGGCTGTGGTATTCGGGGATGGTCTGGCGCAGCGTGTCCAGCATGCGGTCCGACAGCGCGTGGCGTTCGGCACGCAGGGCGCGCACGATGCCTTGCAGCGCGGGCGACAGCGGCGCATCGGCCAGCGAGGCGGTGAGCGACCCCGCGGCGAGGTCAGCGGTGCGGGCTGGATACTGCATCTGAAGTCTCGGCAACGGTCTTGGGCGGGTGCGCGGCAGGCCGCCGAAGGCCCGTGCGGCAGCCCGTGTGGATTCCCCATCCGAAACACATTGTTCCGGCAGATGCTGCCGGGCGACAGGCCGACAAACCCCGAGTCCCGCCCGGGGCGGCGGCACGAAAAAAGGCACGAAAAAGGCGGCCCGCGGCCGCCTTTGCGATGGGTCCGGCGGGTCGCCGGCCTACTTCTTGTTGATCTGGTTGCCGATCACGCCGCCGACCGCCGCGCCGCCGACCGTGCCGGCCGCGCTGCCGCCGGACAGGACCGAGCCGCCCACCGCGCCGATGCCGGCGCCGATCGCGGTGTTCTTGTCGCGCTGCGACATGTTGGAGCAGCCCGCCATGCCGAGGGCCACGACGAGTGCCGCCGCGGTGGTAGAGAAACGTTGCAGTGCGTTCATGTCGATCTCCTTGTGTGGCGCCCCCTCGCAGGCGCGACGGGTTCTTGCCATTCGTGAGACCAGTCTGGCCGCTCGCGGGCGCCGCGTCAGTCGGACGGCGCGGAAGATGCTGTGCGCCTGTTCCTACAAGCTTTCTTTCATCCTCTCTCCGGGAAAACCCTCGCCCCTCACTCCTCCTCGCGCACCTTGTACTGCGCGGCCAGCTGCGTCTGCACCGACGGCGGCACCGGCTCGAAGTGGCTGAGCTCCAGCGTGTAGCGGCCCTCGCCGCCGGTCAGCCCATTCAGCCGCGCCTGGTAGGCCGAGAGCTCGGACATCGGCGCCTGGCCGGCGACGATCATGCTGCCGTCGGCCAGCGGGTGCGTGCCGTTGATCTGCCCGCGCCGCGACGACAGGTCGCCGGTGATGTCGCCCAGGCAGTGCCCGGGCGCGGTGATCTCCACCTTGACGATGGGCTCCAGCACGATCGGGCCGGCCTTCAGCGCCGCGTCGACGAAGGCCTTGCGCCCGGCGGTGGCGAAGGCGATCTCCTTGGAGTCCACGCTGTGGTGCTTGCCGTCGAGCACGACCACGCGCACGTCCTTCACCGGAAAGCCGGCCAGCACGCCGGCGTCGAGCGCCTGGCGCACGCCCTTCTCGACGGCGGGGATGAACTGCCCGGGGATCGTGCCGCCCTTGACCTCGTCGACGAACTCGAAGCCCGCGCCGCGCGGCAGCGGCTCCACCCGCAGGAACACCTCGCCGAACTGGCCGGCGCCGCCGCTCTGCTTCTTGTGGCGGTGGTGGCCCTCGGCCGGGGCGGTGATGGTCTCGCGGTAGGGGATGCGCGGCGGGCGCGTCTCCACCTCGCAGCGGTGCAGATCGGTCATGCGCTCGATCAGCGTGCGCAGGTGCAGCTCGCCCAGGCCGTAGACGATGGTCTCGTTGGTGCCCGCCGAGCGTTCCAGCCGCAGGCAGGGGTCCTCGTCGACGAGCTTCTGCAGGATCTCCCACATGCGCTGCTCGTCGCCGCGGCGCTTCGGCTCGATGGCCAGGCCGTGCACCGGCACCGGGAAGGGCAGCGGTTGGAGGTGCAGGTGGTCGTCCTCGGCGGCGTCGTGCAGCACGGCGTCGAAGTGCAGGTCGTCGACCTTGGCCACCGCGCACAGGTCGCCGGGCAGGCCGCGCGGCACCTCCACGTGCTCCTTGCCCTGCATCATGAAGAGATGGCCCACCTTGAAGGGCTTGCGCGCGTCGCCGATGTAGAGCTGGCTGTCGCGCGTGACCGTGCCCTGGTGGATGCGGAAGATGCCCATCTTGCCGACGTACGGATCGTTGGTGACCTTGAACACGTGCGCGATCACGTGCCGGTCGGCCTCGGGAACGGCGCACAGCGGCTCGGCCGCCTCGCCCTTGCCCTTGTAGAACTGCGGCGGATTGCCCTCGGCGGGGTTGGGCAGCAGGCGCTCGAAGGCGTCGAGCAGCTCGGCCACGCCCGCGCCGTTGCGCGCCGAGACGAAGCAGATGGGGATGAGGTGGCCTTCGCGCAGCGCCTGCTCCAGCGGCGCATGCAGCTCGCGCGCGTCGACGTCGCCGTCGTTCAGGTAGCGCTCGACGAATTCCGCGTCGACCTCCACCACTTGCTCGACGAGCGCGCGGTGCGCCTGCGCCACCGAGGAGAAGTCGGCGGGCAGCGCCGGGTCGTCCTCGGCGTTGAAGAAGCAGTCGACCACCGCCGTGCCGCCGGCGGCCGGCAGGTTCAGCGGCAGGCACTCGCGCCCGAAGGCCTCCTGCAGGCGCGCCACCAGCGCGGCCAGGTCGACGCCCTGCGCATCGATCTTGTTGACGATCAGCAGGCGGCACAGCTTCCTCGTCGCGGCCCACTCCATCATGCGCAGGCTCATCGTCTCCACGCCCGTCTGCGCGTTGATCACCACCGCCGCCGTGTCCACCGCCTCCAGCGCCGACAGCGAGTGGCCCGCGAAGTCGGCGTACCCGGGCGTGTCGATGAGGTGGACCAGCGCCTCGCCGTGCGTGAAGTGCACCAGGGCCGACTGCAGCGAATGCTGCGCCCGCCGCTCCTTCGGGTCGTAGTCGCTGACGGTGGTGCCGCGTTCCAGCGAGCCGGCCGTGGTGATGGCGCCGGCCTTCAGCAGCAGCGCTTCGGTGAGGCTGGTCTTGCCGCTGGCCGTCTGGCCGACGAGCGCCACGCTGTGCAGCCGGGCAACGCCCGGATCGGTAGAACTCGACATGGCAAAGGCTCCCGCGCTGGCGCGCTGCGACGGTGGAGGGATTTCGCATTCGAGTCCTCGCGAGCGCCGCGGCGCCGCGGGGGCTGTCGCCACAGCGTACGGGATCGACGCAGCCAAGGCAATGCGGCCCGGCGCCGTCAGGTTTGTGACCGCTGGCTACCGCCCGTACGGCGCGGGCTGCGCGCGGCGTGGCGCAGTTGGCAGCCGCCGGCCGGCAGCGGGCCGGGCATGAGCCTTGCCTCGCTGACGAAAACTACGTCGTCGTCATGGGGTGTGCATGCCAGCCGTCGCGTCATTTCAACGCTTCCGTGCCGCGGTGCGATGCGCCGGCGGCATCGCGCTGGCGGCCGGTGCGCTGGCGGCGCTGCCGGCCGAAGCGGCGGACAGTGACGGCGACGAAGCGCCGCTTCCCGCCGCCGCCCTGCCGGCCGGCGATGCCGACGGCCTGCTCGCCCGCGTGGCGGCCGCCACGGCGCCCGGCGTGGAGCGCCCGCCCGCCGTGCAGGTGGTGACCCTCGGCGGCCGCCTCGGCCGCGAGGCACCGGGCGCGGCGGCCGACCGCCCGGGGTCGGACCAGTTGGTCGGCGTGGGCTACCGCGTGTGGATGTCGCGCGGGCGCACCGACATCGGCCTGGGCTTCGGCGCCCTCGGGCGCATGGCCGAGGCGCCGCCCGCGGCCGATGCCTCGGCGGCCCCGCGCGGCTGGGCGAGCGCGGCGCCGGTCGTCAGCGTGGCGATGCGCTACCGCGTGAGCGAGCAGGCGGCGGTGTTCGCCGATGCGTCGCTCGCCCACGCGCTGGCCGGCACGCAGGGCGCGGGCGACTACGCCAACGCCAAGGTCGGCGTGGAGTGGAAGGGCGCCGAGTCGCGGCTCGGCTTCGAGCGCGGGCGGCTCGGGCTCGGGATGCAGCTCGACTCGGGCTACCGCATGTCGTTGCGCATCCGCAAGAGCGGGCTCGGCGTCTACCTGCGCGGCAGCTTCTGACCGGGCCCGCGGCAGCGGGTCAGTCCTCCGCCTGCACCAGCCGGCCGCGGCCGGCGCGCTTGGCTTCGTAGAGCGCCGCGTCGGCACGCGCGAGCAGGCCGTCGAGGTCCTGGCCGGCGTCGGCGTGGACGGCCAGGCCGGCGCTGAAGTCGAGCGCGAAGCCCAGCTCCTCCTGCGACGCCTCGCGCAGCCGCGTGCGCAGCCGCGCGTCGAAGGCCAGCCCCGCCTCGCGCGACGAGCGCGCGAACAGCACGCAGAACTCCTCGCCGCCCAGGCGCGCCACCAGGTCGACGCCGCGCTGGTTGGTGCGCAGCACGCGCGAGAACAGCTGCAGCGCCCGGTCGCCGGTCTCGTGCCCGTGCGTGTCGTTGATGTGCTTGAAGTGGTCGATGTCGAGCGCCAGCAGCGTGAGCGGCTCGCCGCGGCGGCGCGCGTCGGACAGCAGCGCCCGCGCGTGGTTCTGGAAGCCGCGCCGGTTCAGCAGGCCGGTGAGCGGGTCGCTCATGGCCAGCGCCTGCAGCTCGGCCTCGGCCTCGTCGCGCCAGGCGACGAGGATCGCCGCCACGCCCAGCGCCAGCGTCATGTTGCCCGCCACCGCCGCGCCGACGTTCACCGGATGCGGCGCGCGGAAGTACGGATACAGCGCGGTGAAGAAGGCGCCCAGCACGCCGCGCGCCGCGGTGAAGCCCGCCATCGTGACGAGGCAGCCGCACAGCAGCCAGCGCCATCCGCGGCTGGCCCGGCGCTGCGGCCACAGCGTGGCGCGCGCGACCACCAGCAGGCTCAGGGCCAGCAGGAAGTTCGCCCAGCCCACGCGCCACGGGTACGCATGGAAGCTCAGCGCGTAGCCGAGCGGCGTGATGACGACGAGCGCGATCAGCAGCCCCTCGCCCGGGCGCGGGCCGAGCCAGCCGCGCAGGGCGCGGAACAGCAGCCACTGCGACAGCGCGATGCTGCCCATCGCCAGCGTGGACAGCTGCGGGTCGTACCAGCGCCCCGCGGCGACCACCGCCGCCCAGCCGATGGCCTGCGCGAGGATGCTGCCCTGCGCGTAGCGCGCCGAGGCGCTGATGCGCCGGCCCATCAGCAGCGGCAATGCCGCCGCCAGGGTGAAGAGGTTGGTGCTGGTGAGCACCAGCAGCGTCAGGATGTCCAGGGGCATCGTGCGGCCGGGCGGGGGCGCGGGCCCCTTACTGGAACGCCACTTCGGCGAAGCTGCGCAGCTTGCGGCTGTGCAGCCGGTCGATGCCGCCCTCGCGCAGCAGCTCGATGGCGCGCATGCCGATGCGCAGGTGCTGGTCGACCCGCTCGCGGTAGAAGTGGTTGGCCATGCCGGGCAGCTTGATCTCGCCGTGCAGCGGCTTGTCGCTCACGCACAGCAGGGTGCCGTAGGGCACGCGGAAGCGGAAGCCGTTGGCGGCGATGGTGGCGCTTTCCATGTCGAGCGCGATGGCGCGGCTCTGGCTGAAGCGGCGCTCGGGCGTGCGCTGCGGCAGCAGCTCCCAGTTGCGGTTGTCGGTGCTCGCCACCGTGCCGGTGCGCATGATGCGCTTGAGCTCGTAGCCCTCGAGCTGGGTGACCTCGGCCACGGCCGATTCGAGCGCCACCTGGATCTCCGCCAGCGGCGGGATCGGCACCCACAGCGGCAGGTCCTCGTCGAGCACGTGGTCCTCGCGCACGTAGCCGTGGGCGAGCACGTAGTCGCCCAGGTGCTGCGTGTTGCGCAGGCCGGCGCAGTGGCCGAGCATCACCCAGGCGTGCGGGCGCAGCACGGCCACGTGGTCGGTGATGGTCTTGGCGTTGGAGGGGCCCACGCCGATGTTGATCATGGTGATGCCGGCGTGGTCGCCGCGCACCAGGTGGTAGGCCGGCATCTGCGGCATGCGCGGCGGCGGCGCGCCGAGGTCGTCGCCGGGGCGGGCCGGCTCGCCGCGGCGCCGCGTGACGACGTTGCCGGGCTCGATGAAGGCGGCGTAGCCGTGGGCCTTCGCCTCGGGCTGCGCCATCAGGTCGTGGCCCAGGCGCACGAACTCGTCGATGTAGAACTGGTAGTTCGTGAACAGCACGAAGTTCTGGAAGTGCTCGGGCGCGGTGCCGGTGTAGTGGCGCAGCCGGTGCAGCGAGTAGTCCACGCGCTGCGCGGTGAACAGCGCGAGCGGCTGGGGGTCGCCGGCGGCCGGCTCGTGCGTGCCGTTGGCGATGCCGTCGTCCATGGCGCCGAGGTCGGGCAGGTCGAACAGGTCGCGCATCAGCAGGCGCCGGGCCTCGTCGAGGCTGCCCTCGATGTGGTCGTTCTCGGCGAACGAGAAGTGCACCGGGATCGGTTGGCCCGACAGCCCGACCTCGATCGCCACGGCGTGGTTGCGCAGCAGCAGCTCGAACTGCCCGCGCAGGTAGCGGCCGAAGAGATCAGGCCGCGTCACCGTGGTCTCGTAGGTGCCGGGGCCGGCGACGAAGCCGTAGGCCAGGCGCGAATCGGCGCGCGCCACGGTGTCGGTGTGCACGCGCACGAAGGGGTAGCAGGCGCGCACGCGCCCGGTGAAGGCGCGCCCGGCGACGAACTCGCCCAGCGCATCGCGCAGGTGGGCGATGCCGGCGTCGTAGATCGTGCGCACGTGCGCGAGCGCGGCCTCGGGGTCCGTGAAGGAGCGGGTGTCGAAGGTCGGGGCGGGACTCATCGCCGCATTGTGGCGCGGCCGCGTGGCCGCTTCGCGACGGGGGCGAACCTACACTCGCCGTGGGCCGCGGGTCGGCGCGGCCGGGGGAGGCGGCATGAAGGTGCTGGTGCTGGGCGGCGGCGTGATCGGGGTCTCGGCGGCATGGGAGCTCGCCCGCGCCGGGCACGAGGTCGAGCTGGTCGAGCGCCAGGGCGGCGCGGCGCTGGAGACCAGCTTCGCCAACGCCGGCGAGGTCTCGCCCGGCTATTCGGCGCCGTGGGCCGGGCCGGGCGTGCCGCTGAAGGCGGTCAAGTGGCTGCTCATGCACCACCGGCCGCTCGTGATCCGCCCGCGCATCGACCTCGACATGCTGCGCTGGTGCCTGGCCATGCTGCGCAACTGCACTACCGCGCGCTACGAGCGCAACAAGGGCCGCATGCTGCCGCTGGCCGAGTACAGCCGCGACTGCCTGCGCGCGCTGCGCTGCGAGACCGGCCTGCGCTACGACGAGCGCGCGCTCGGCACGCTGCAGCTCTTCCGCACGCAGCGCCAGTTCGACGCCAGCCGGCTCGACATCGAGGTGCTCGAGCGCTGCGGCGTGCCCTGGCAGCGGCTCGACCGCGACGGCTGCATCGCCCACGAGCCGGCGCTGGCGCGCGTGGCGCACAAGTTCGTCGGCGGGCTGCGGCTGCCGGGCGACGAGACCGGCGACTGCTTCAAGTTCACGCAGGCGCTGGCGGCGCTGGCGCAGTCGCGCGGCGTGCGCTTTCGCTTCGGCGCCACGGCGCGGCGGCTGGTGGTGGAAGGCGGCCGGCTGCAGGGCGTGGACGTCCATTCGGAGGGCGAGCCGGCGCGGCTGCAGGCCGACGCCTGCCTCGTCGCGCTCGGCAGCCACACGCCGGGGCTGCTCGCGCCCCTGGGCCTGCGCATTCCGGTCTACCCGGTCAAGGGCTATTCGATCACCGTGCCCATCGCCGATGCCGCGGGCGCGCCCGAATCGACGGTGATGGACGAGACGCACAAGGTGGCGATCACGCGGCTCGGCGAGCGCATCCGCGTCGGCGGCACGGCCGAGCTGGCGGGGTACTCGCTCGCGCTGCACGAGGCGCGCCGGCGCACGCTGCTGCACGTGGTGGGCGACCTCTACCCCGACGGCGGCGACCTGTCGCGCGCCGAGTTCTGGTGCGGCCTGCGGCCGATGACGCCCGACGGCCCGCCCATCGTCGGCGCCACGCCGGTGGCGGGCCTGTACCTCGCCACCGGGCACGGCACGCTGGGCTGGACCATGGCGGCGGGCACGGCGCGCGTCGTCGCCGACCTGATCGGCGGCGTGCGCCCGGCGATCGACGTGTCGAGCCTGGGCATGTCGCGCTACGCCTGAGCGACAGACCGGCGCGGCCCGCGCCGCTAGAGTCTTCCGCAACCAGGAGACTCCGATGACGCAAGACCTGACGGCGCCGATGGCGGCCACCGTGGTGGAAGTGCTCGTGAAGGCCGGCGATGCCGTGCAGGCCGGCCAGCTGCTCGCGGTGCTGGAAGCCATGAAGATGGAGCACGAGCTGCACGCCGCGTGCGACGGCCGGGTGCTCGAGGTGCAGGCCGCGGCCGGCGACCAGCTGGACGAGGGCGACGTGCTGGTGCGGCTGCAGGCGGGCGCTCTTGCCACGGCACCGGCAGAACCGGTTGCGCCCTCGGCGTCCGTGTCGGCGGCCGGGCCCACGCTGCGCGCCGACCTGCAGGAACTCCTGGACCGCCGCGCCCTCACGCTCGACGACGCCCGCCCCGAGGCCGTCGCCCGGCGCCGCGCCCGCGGCCAGCGCATGGCGCGCGAGAACGTGGCCGATCTGTGCGACGACGGCAGCTTCGTCGAGTACGGCGCGCTCACCTTCGCCGCGCAGCGCCGCCGGCGCACGGTGGACGACCTGGTGAAGAACACGCCCGCCGACGGCATGGTGTGCGGCATCGGCAGCGTCAACGGCGGGCTCTTCGGCGAAGAGCGGTCGCGCTGCGTCGTGATGGCCTACGACGCCACCGTGCTCGCCGGCACCCAGGGCCTGCGCAACCACCAGAAGACCGACCGCATGCTCGGCGTGGCGCTGGCGCAGAAGCTGCCCGTCGTGCTGTTCGCCGAAGGCGGCGGCGGCCGCCCCGGCGACACCGACGGCGCGGGCGTGAGCGGCCTGGCCGTGCCCACCTTCGCGAGCTACGCGCGGCTGTCGGGCAAGGTGCCGGTGGTGGCCGTGGTGAGCGGGCGCTGCTTCGCCGGCAACGCCGCGCTGGTGGGCTGCAGCGACGTGGTCATCGCCACGAAGGACAGCAACATCGGCATGGGCGGCCCGGCCATGATCGAGGGCGGCGGCCTGGGCGTGTACACGCCCGAGCAGGTCGGCCCGAGCGGCGTGCAGCATGCCAACGGCGTGATCGACGTGCTGGTCGACGACGAGGCCCAGGCCGTGGCGGCGGCGCGCCGCTACCTCGCCTTCTTCCAGGGCCGCACGCGCGACTGGCTGAGCGCCGACGCACTGAAGCTGCGCGAGGCCCTGCCCGAGAACCGCGTGCGCGTCTACGACATGCGCGCCGTCATGCGCCTCGTGGCCGACACCGATTCGCTGCTGGAGCTGCGCGCCGGCTTCGGCGCCGGCATCTTCACGGCGCTCGCGCGCATCGAGGGCCGCCCGGTCGGGCTCATCGCCAACAACCCGGTGCACCTGGGCGGCGCCATCGACGCCGACGCCGCCGACAAGGCCGCGCGCTTCATGCAGCTGTGCAACGTGCACGGCCTGCCGCTGGTCTCGCTCATCGACACACCGGGCTTCATGGTCGGCCCCGAGATCGAGGAGCAGGCCCAGGTGCGCCACGTGAGCCGCATGTTCCTCGCCGCCGCGCACCTGCGCGTGCCCTTCCTCTCGGTCGTGCTGCGCAAGGGCTACGGCCTGGGCGCCATGGCCATGGCCGGCGGCGGCTTCCACGAGCCGGTGGGCGTGGCCGCGTGGCCGAGCGGCGAGTTCGGGCCGATGGGGCTGGAAGGCGCGGTGCGTCTCGGCTACCGCAAGGAGCTGGAAGCGCTGCCCGAAGGGCCGCAGCGCGAGGCGCGCTACCGGCAGCTCGTCGACGAGCAGTACGCGAGCGGCAAGGCCATCAACGTGGCCTCGGCGCTGGAGATCGACGCGGTGATCGACCCGGCCGAGACGCGGGCGTGGCTCGCGAAGGGGCTGGCGTCGGCGACGGTGCGCGAGGGGATCGAGGGGTTCGTCGATGCCTGGTGACGGCCCGGCGGCTCAGCCGCCCGACAGGCTCTTCGCATCGTGCGCGATCGCCGCGTCGAGGTGGCGCACGCAATCGAGCACGTCCACCGCATGCGGCGGCTCGGCGGCGCAGACCGTCACCGAGGTGTTGCCGATGCGCAGCGGCAGCTCGCCGCCGTCCGGCAACTGCACGTGGCCGGCGAGGATGGCGCGCACCACGAGGCCGTGCGTCACCACCGCGAGGTTGCCGCCGAGCGAGGCGCGCACCGACACCGCGAGCGCGAAGGCCTTCTCCACGCGCCGGCGGAAGTCTTCCGCCGACTCGCCGCCGGGCGGCGCGTCGTCCATCGTCAGCGGGTTGAAGCCGAGGCTGTCGTAGGGCTGGCCGCGCAGGTCGCCGTAGTCGCGCTCGCGCAGCAGCGCGGTGGCGGTGACCGGCGCGCCGGTGAGTTCGGCCAGCGCCTGCGCCGTCTGCATCGTGCGCGGCAAGTCGCTGCTCAGGATGCCGGCGATGCCGAGGCCGGCCAGCCGCTTCGCGACGGCCGCGGCCTGCAGCAGCCCGCGTTCGCTCAGCGGCGTGTCGGCCGGCTGCAGGATGCGGGCGGCGTTCAGCGCCGTCTCGCCGTGGCGCACGAGGATGATGGACATGGGCAGCAGCGCGGTGGATGGAGCGCCGATTGTCGGCAAGGCGGCGAGGCCCGTCTGTCGGCCGCGCGACGCGCGGCTGTCGCCTGGGTGACGGAGGCGGGCGGGAAATGCCGCTGACGGGTCTTTCGGCCTTGGGCCACACTGCGTGGTCGTCCGAACGCCTCGTCACGTGTCCATGCAGCAAGCCGCCGAATCCCTCGCCGCCAACCCGCCGCCCGCCCGCCCGCCGCGCGCGGCCGCCACGCTCGTCGTCGTGCGCGACGCCGCGGTCGGCATCGAGGTGCTGCTGCTGCGCCGCGGCGAGAGCAACGACCAGGCGAGCGGCGCCTGGGTGTTCCCCGGCGGCACGGTGGACAAGCGCGACCCCGAGTTCCACCACTGCTGCGCCGGCCTCGACGACGCCGCCGCGAGCCGGCAGCTCGGCCTGCCCTCGGGCGGGCTCGACTACCTGATCGCCGCGCTGCGCGAGTGCTTCGAGGAGGCCGGGCTGCTGTACGCGAATGACCGCGAGGGCCGGCCGGTGGCGTTGTCGGGCGATCTCGCGCGCGAACTCGGCGAATGGCGCGTGCCGCTCAACAACCACGAACGCAGCCTGGGCGAGATGTGCCGCCGGTACGGCCTGACCCTGGCCGCCGACCGGCTGGTGTACTTCAGCCACTGGCTCACGCCGGTGGGCCGGCCCAAGCGCTGGGACACGCGCTTCTTCATCGCCGAGGCGCCGGCCGGCCAGGAGGCCACGCACGACGACACCGAGATGGTCGAGCAGCTGTGGATCACGCCGGCCGACGCGCTGGCGCGCGGCGAGGCGCTGAAGCTGATGAACCCGACGCGCCTCACGCTCGAGGCCATCCAGCGCTTCGACACGGTGGCCGCGCTGCTCGCCTGGGCGCGCGCGCCGCGCGATATCGCGCTCATCATGCCGCGCGTGGCGGTGGGCAAGGAAGGGCCGCGGCCCGTCATGCCGAACGAGTACGCCTGGGCCGAGATCGGCCGGCTCGACCCGCAAGGGCACGGCCACGCGAGCTACGACCTGGTGCCGGGACAGCCGGTGCGGCTGTCCGAGCGGGTGATCCGCATCACCGCCAACAACGGCAGCGTGATGACGGGGCCGGGCACCAACACCTACCTCGTGGGCGGCGGCGAGCGCAACGAGTGGGCGGTGATCGACCCGGGTCCGCTGGACGAGGACCACCTCGACACGATCGTCGCCGCGGCGCCGGGGCCGATCCGCTGGATCTTCGCCACGCACACGCACAAGGACCATTCGCCCGGCGCCGCGCCGCTGGCCGCGCGCACCGGCGCGCCGGTGTACGGCCTCACGCCGAAGCACGTCGAATGGCAGGACGAGACCTTCCAGCCGCAGCACCGCCTGACGGGCGGCGAGCGCATCGCCCTGAACGCCGGCGCCACGCTGCGCGCGATCCACACGCCGGGGCATGCGTCCAACCACCTGTGCTACCTGCTGGAGGAAGAGAAGACGCTGTTCACCGGCGACCACGTGATGCAGTCGGCCACCGTCGTCATCAACCCGCCGGACGGCGACATGGCGGCCTACGTCGCCTCGCTGCGCGCGCTGCTCGACGCCGACCTCGACTGGCTCGCGCCGGGCCACGGCTTCCTGATGGCGCAGCCGCGCCGCGCCTTCGAGTTCATCATCAACCACCGCCTCAAGCGCGAGGCCAAGGTGGTGGACGCGCTGCGCGACCTCGGGCCGGACGCGAGCATCGACGCGCTGCTGGCGCAGGTCTACGACGACGTCTCGCCGCGGCTGCTGGCGATGGCCACGCGCTCGCTCAAGGCTCACCTGTTCAAGCTGCGCGACGACGGGCGGGCGAGGGAGGCGGAGGAGCGGTGGAGCCTGCTCGCTTGAGGACGAGCGCTCGTTCGCGCTGAGGTATCGAAGCGCTTCGCCCCACCCACCCGTTCGCGCTGAGCTTGTCGAAGCGCTCGTCGCGTGAAACTCCGTTCGCGCTGAGCCTGTCGAAGCGCACGCGCAGTCCGGTTTGCTTGGTTGGATCTGCGGCCGAAGCTGAGAGGAGCCGGGACTCGCCCCGGCGGGCGAGTCACCTTTCTTGCTTGCCTGTTCAGACCGGGGACATAGGTAACGGGTGTGCCAGGACATGGGTAACGCTTTCGGGGTTGTGCCAACCCGAGGAAGAAGCCGATGGTCTGGATGGAGAAGAGCACCGTGAGCCTGCGTCAGGAGTTCGTGCGGCTGGCCAGCGCCGAGGGCGCGAACAAGCGTGAGTTGTGCCGGCGCTTTGGCATCAGCCCCAAGACGGGCTACAAGTGGCTGGCACGAGTTGCTCAAGGGCAGCTGGCGGCGCCGGCCCTGGCCGATCGCAGCCGGCGCCCGCACACCTCACCGGCACGCAGCTGCGAGCCCGTCGAGCAAGCGGTCGTGGCCCTGCGCCTGGAACATCCCGCCTGGGGCGGGCGCAAGATCGCCCGACGCCTTGCCGACCTGGGCCAAGCCCGGCTGGCCCCCAGCACCGTCACCCACATCCTGCACCGCCACGGGCTGATCTCCCCCGAGGCCAGCGAGCAGGCCCGGCCCTGGCAGCGCTTCGAGCACGAGCGGGCGAACCTGCTGTGGCAGATCGACTTCAAGGGCGACTTCCTGACGTTCGCGGGCAAGTGCTACCCGCTGACCCTGCTCGACGATCACTCGCGGTTCAATCTCGCACTGCAGGCGCTGCAGCGGCCCGCCATACAGCAGGTGCAGCCGCTGCTGGAGCAGGTCATGCGCCGCTACGGCATGCCGCACCGCATCAACGCCGACAACGGCACGCCCTGGGGTAGCCCCAGTTCGGGCGGCAAGAGCCTGAGCGAGCTTGCGGTGTGGCTGATCCGATTGGGCGTGCATGTGAGCTTCAGCTCGCCCTACCACCCGCAGACCAACGGCAAGATCGAGCGCTTCCATCGCAGCTTGCAGCGCGAGGTGCTGCACGGGCGGGTCTACATCGACCACGCCGACGCGCAGCGCCGGTTCGACGCCTGGCGCACGGTCTACAACTGCGAGCGTCCGCATGAAGCGCTGGACATGGCAACGCCGGTGTGCCGCTATACGCCCAGCCCGCAGGCGTTCCCGCCGCGATTGCCCGAGATCGACTATCCCGAGGGCGACACCGTCGTCACCGTGGGTTGGAACGGCATCTTCAAGTTCAAGGACCGTCGCTGGCGAGCGTCCTCGGCCTTGCACCGCCTGCCCATCGCGCTGCACGCCGATCTGCACGCCGACGGGCTGTTCCACGGCTACTTCTGCCACCACCGCTTCATGACCCTGGACTTGCGACAACGCAGCCCACAAACTTGACCTCAGGTGTTACCCATGTCCTGGCACACCCGTTACCCATGTGTCCGGTCTGAACACTTGCCCAAGAAAGGTGACCCAAAGAAGGGCACCCCGACGGAGGCGGTCCGCTGCGCGGACTGCTCTGCGGTGCTCGGAGTGTGGCGCTCGCGCGAAACTCGCTGCGCGCCCTGTGGGCGCTACGCTCAAACAGTCGCGCGAAGTCAGAAGACGAAGGCGCTGCGCGCCG
>JBIQHD010000044.1:0-28660 GCA_044508835.1 Rubrivivax sp. | reverse complement strand
CCTCGATCATGGCCTTCATCAGCTCGAAGGCGTTGAGCACGCCGCCGAAGCCGGCTTCGGCATCCGCCACGATGGGGGCGAAGTAGTCGATGTCGTTCTTGCCTTCGGACCACTGGATCTGGTCGGCGCGCGCGAAGGTGGCGTTGATCTTCTTCACGACCTTGGGCACCGAGTCCACCGAGTACAGCGACTGGTCGGGGTACATCTCGCCGTTGCTGTTGGCGTCGCCGGCGACCTGCCAGCCCGACAGGTAGATGGCCTTCAGGCCGGCCTTGACCTGCTGCATGGCCTGGTTGCCGGTCAGCGCGCCGAGCGAGTTGACGAAGGGCTCGGTGTTGATGAGGTTCCACAGCTTCTCGGAGCCGCGCTTGGCGAGCGTGTGCTCGACCTGGAGCGAGCCGCGCAGGCGCACGACGTCGGCGGCGGTGTAGCCGCGCTTGATGCCCTTCCAGCGGGGGTTCTCGGCCCAGTCCTTCTCGAGGGCGGCAATCTGTTGTTCGCGGGTGAGGTTCGTCATGTGTGCTCCAAGTGAAAAACGGGAGGAAAAGAGAGGATGTACGGCACACAGAATACAAAGAAGCAGGCAGGGCGGGAAGACTTATGTCTTATAGAAGACACAAGAATCAGTGCTTTAAAATCAATGACTTAGATCATTCATCCCGCAATACGGTTTCTTCGACATCAGAATGAAAAACGCGGCGGCCCGCCGCCGGGGTCGAATGCCATATTGCGGAATGCCACTTGCGGATCACGAAAACGATCCTGCCCGCCCTTCCGGCGGCCTCGTCACGGGCCCCGGTCAATCGACCAGACCGCGCGCGCCCGCACTGCCCCTGTCGCCGACGTCCGCCGCGCGGCACACTAGGATCGAACCGTCGCGGTGCCGGTCGCGCCGCGCGGCCCATCCAGCACCAAGGAGTTCCCATGCAGAGCACCGTCACCGATCGCACGCCGCCACATCCCGCCATGGATGCGTACTGGATGCCGTTCACCGCCAACCGCCAGTTCAAGCAGTCGCCGCGCCTGCTGGCGCGTGCCGAGGGCATGCACTTCTGGACGCCCGAAGGCCGCCAGGTGCTCGACGCGGTGGCCGGCCTGTGGTGCGTGAATGCCGGCCACGGGCGCAAGAAGATCGTCGAGGCCATCCGGGCGCAGGCCGGCGAGATGGATTTCGCGCCCTCGTTCCAGATGGGCCACCCCAAGGCCTTCGAGCTGTCCGAGAAGCTCGCGCAGCTCACGCCCGGCGACCTGAACCGGGTGTTCTACGTGAACTCCGGCTCCGAGGCGGTGGAGACGGCGCTCAAGATGGCCATCGCCTACCACCGCGTGCGCGGCGAAGGCTCGCGCACCCGCCTCATCGGCCGCGAGCGCGGCTACCACGGCGTGAACTTCGGCGGCATCTCGGTGGGCGGCATCGTCGCCAACCGCAAGATGTTCGGCACGCTGCTCGCGGGCGTGGACCACATCCGCCACACGCACGACCCCGAACGCAATGCGTTCTCCTGCGGCCAGCCGGTCTACGGCGAGGAATTCGCCGACGACCTGGAGCGCCTGGTGGCATTGCACGACGCCTCGACCATCGCCGCGGTGATCGTCGAGCCCGTGGCCGGCTCCACCGGCGTGCTGGTGCCGCCCCAGAGCTACCTCGAGCGCCTGCGCGCCATCTGCGACAAGCACGGCATCCTGCTCATCTTCGACGAGGTCATCACCGGCTTCGGCCGCCTGGGCTCGCCCTTCGCCGCCACGCATTTCGGCGTGACGCCCGACCTGATGACGGTGGCCAAGGGCCTGACCAACGGCAGCGTGCCGATGGGGGCGGTGTTCGCGCGCCAGGGCATCCACGACGCCTTCATGCACGGCCCCGAGCACCTGATCGAGTTCTTCCACGGCTACACCTACTCGGCGCATCCGCTGGCCTGCGCGGCGGCGCTCGGCACGCTCGAGACCTATGCCGAGGACGACCTGCTGACGCGCGCCTCGCGCATGGCGCCCGCCTTCGAGCGGGCCGTGCATTCGCTCGAGGGCCTGCCGAACGTGATCGACGTGCGCAACATCGGGCTGGTGGGCGGCATCGAGCTCGCGCCGCGCCCGGGCGAGCCGGGCAAGCGGGCGTTCTCCGTGTTCCTGGACTGCTGGGAGAAGGGGCTGATGATCCGCACCACCGGCGACACCATCGCGCTGTCGCCGCCGCTGATCGTCGAGGACCGGCACATCGACCAGATCGTCGGCACGCTCGCCGACGCGATCAAGCGGGCCGGCTGACCCCGCGGCGCGAGGCCCACCGATGAAGTCCCGCCCGGTCGTCCTCGTCCCCGCCTGCAACCGCAGCCTCGGGCGGCACCCGTTCCACGTCGTCGGCCGCAAGTACGTGGAGGCCGTGCGCCTGGCCGGCTGCCTGCCGCTGGTCGTGCCCTCGGCCGAGCCCGACGAGATCGGCGAGCTGCTCTCGCACGCCCACGGCGTGCTGCTCACCGGCTCGCCGTCGAACGTGCACCCCGGCCACTTCGGCGAGGACGTGCACGACCCCGCCCTGCTGCTCGACCCCGAGCGCGACCGCTGGACGCTGCCGCTGATCCGCTGCGCGCTCGACCTCGGCCTGCCGCTGCTGGGCATCTGCCGCGGCTTCCAGGAGGTGAACGTGGCGCTCGGCGGCAGCCTGCACCAGGCGGTGCACGAGCAGCCCGGCCACCACGACCACCGCGACGCGCCCGACGCCGAGCCCGACGTGGCCTACGGCCCGGCGCACCCGGTCGAGGTGGCCTCGGGCGGGCTGCTGGAGCGCATCACCGGCCTCGCGCACTTCGACGTGAACTCGCTGCACGGCCAGGGCGTCCATCGCCTGGCGCCCGGCCTGCGCGTCGAGGCGCGGGCGCCGGACGGCCTGGTGGAGGCCTTCTCCATCCCCGAGCCGGACGCCTTCGCGCTGTGCGTGCAATGGCACCCCGAATGGCAGGCCGGCTCCAACCCCGTGTCGAAGGCGCTGCTCGAGGCCTTCGGCGCCGCCTGCGAACGCTATCGCCACAGGAACCCATCGTGAAGCGCGACCCTTTCACCTTCAGCGAGCTCGAACAGTGGCTCAACGACCGGCGCGTGACCGAGATCGAATGCCTGGTCCCCGATCTCACCGGCGTGGCGCGCGGCAAGATCCTGCCGCGCGAGAAGTTCACCGAGGACCGCGGCATGCGGCTGCCCGAGGCCATCGTCGCCATCGGCGTGACGGGCGAATTCCCGGAGGCCGGCGCGTACTACGACGTGATCCACGCCACCGACCGCGACATGCACCTGCGCCCCGACCCGTCCACCGTGCGCATCGTGCCCTGGGCGGCCGACCCGACGGCGCAGGTCATCCACGACTGCTTCGACCGGCACGGCCGGCTCATTCCCTATGCGCCGCGCTCGGTGCTGCGCCACGTCTGCGACCTGTTCGACGCCGAGGGCTGGCAGCCGGTCGTCGCCCCCGAGTTGGAGTTCTATCTCGTCGAGCGCAACGCCGACCCGAACACGCCGCTGCGGCCGCCGCGGGGCCGCAGCGGCCGCTCCGAGACCTCGCGCCAGGCCTATTCGATCGACGCGGTGAACGAGTTCGACCCGCTGTTCGAGGAGCTGTATGCCTACTGCGAGCAGATGGGGCTCAACGTCGACACGCTGATCCATGAAGTGGGCGCGGGCCAGATGGAGATCAACTTCTTCCACGACCACCCGCTGGGCCTGGCCGACGAGGTGTTCTTCTTCAAGCGCACCATCCGCGAGACGGCGCTGCGCCACGAGATGTACGCCACCTTCATGGCCAAGCCGATGGCGCACGAGCCCGGCAGCGCCATGCACGTGCACCAGAGCCTCACCGACAAGAAGACCGGGCGCAACCTGTTCAGCAACGAGGACGGCTCGCCGAGCCGCGAGTTCTACTGGTACATCGGCGGCCTGCAGAAGTACACGCCGGCGGCGATGGCGCTGTTCGCGCCCTACGTCAATTCGTACCGGCGCCTCGCGCGCTCGACGGCGGCGCCGATCAACATCCAGTGGGGCACGGACAACCGCACGGTGGGCATCCGCGCGCCGGTGGCGCAGGCGGCGGGGCGGCGCATCGAGAACCGGGTGATCGGCGCCGACGCCAACCCCTACGTCGCGCTGGCCGCCACCCTCGCCTGCGGCTACCTCGGCATCAAGCACCAGATCGAGCCCTCGGCCGAGTGCAAGGGCGACGCCTACCTCTCGGAATACCAGCTGCCGCGCTCGCTGAGCGAGGCGCTGGGCTGGCTGGCGGACGAGACCGACCTGCACGAGATCCTGGGCAAGGAATTCATCACCGTCTATTCCGAGGTGAAGGAAATCGAGCACGACGAGTTCATGAAGGTCATCTCGCCGTGGGAACGCGAACATCTTCTGCTGCACGTCTGACCATGGACACCGCCACGAGAACCACCAGGCAATGGCAGGCCGCCGACTCGGCGCACTTCCTGCATCCGTTCACCGACTTCAAGGCGCTGCAGGGCCAGGGCTCGCGCATCATCACGCGCGGCGAAGGCATCTATCTCTGGGACAGCGACGGCCACCGCATCCTCGACGCGATGTCGGGCCTTTGGTGCGTGAACGTGGGCTACGGCCGGCAGGAACTGATCGACGCGGCGACCGCGCAGCTCAAGCAGCTGCCCTTCTACAACTCGTTCTTCCAGACCACCACGCCGCCGGCGATCGAGCTCGCCGAGCTGCTGGCCGAGGTGTCGCCGCCGGGCTTCGAGCACGTGTTCTTCACGAGCTCGGGCTCCGAGGGCAACGACACCATCGTGCGCATGGTGCGCCGCTACTGGGACCTGATGGGCCAGCCGCAGCGACAGGTCATCATCAGCCGGCGCAACGCCTACCACGGCTCGACCATGGCCGGCGCCTCGCTCGGCGGCATGGGCGACATGCACGCCCAGGGCGGCCTGCCCATCCCCGGCATCGCGCACATCGAGCAGCCGTTCTGGTTCGAGCTCGGCCGCGGCGAGAGCCGCGACGACTTCGGCCTGCGCGCCGCGCGCTGGCTGGAAGCGAAGATCGAGGAGATCGGCGCCGACCGGGTGGCCGCCTTCATCGGCGAGCCGGTGCAGGGCGCGGGCGGCGTGATCGTGCCGCCGGCCACCTACTGGCCCGAGATCGAGCGCATCTGCCGCAGGCACGGCATCCTGCTGGTGTCCGACGAGGTGATCTGCGGCTTCGGCCGCACCGGCCGCTGGTTCGGCTGCGAGACGCTCGGCTTCCGGCCCGACCTGATGACCTTCGCCAAGGGCGTGAGCTCCGGCTACATCCCGCTCGGCGGCGTGCTGGTGGGCGAGCGCGTGGCGCGCGCGCTGGTCGACGAGGGCGGCGAGTTCGCCCACGGCTACACCTACAGCGGCCACCCGGTGGCCTGCGCGGTGGCCGTGGCCAACCTGCGGCTGATCCAGCGCGAGGGCCTGGTCGACAAGGTGCGCGAGGACACCGGCCCGCACCTGGCCGCGCACTGGCAGGCCCTGGCCGAGCACCCGCTGGTGGGCGAGGCGCAGAGCCTGGGCATGATGGGCGCGCTGCAGCTCGTGAAGGACAAGGCCTCGGGCGCGCGCTTCAACCCGGCGCTGGGCGTGGGCATGCTGTGCCGCGGCCACTGCTTCGGCAACGGCCTGGTCATGCGTGCCGTCGGCGACCGCATGATCGTGGCGCCGCCGCTGGTGATGACGCGCGCGCAGGTTGACGAGATGGTGGGTTTGATCCGCCGCTGCCTCGACCTGACGCTGGCCGACGTGCAGAAGCGGGGGTGGAAGTGATGGACGCGCCTCCCGTCGATTGGAAATCTCGCGCAGCACGCACCACCTTCGACGGCCGCGCCGTCATCGACGGCCGGCGCGTGCACGCCGCCGACGAGGCCACCTTCGACACCGTCTCGCCGATCGACGGCTGGTTCCTCACCCGCGTGGCGCGCTGCCGGGCGACCGACGTCGACCGCGCCGTCGCCGCCGCGCGCCGCGCCTTCGCCGACCGGCGCTGGTGCGGCCAGGCGCCGGCCGAGCGCAAGAAGGTGCTGCAGCGCTTCGCCGAAGGCATCAAGCGCCACCGCGAGCAGCTCGCCCTGCTCGACACGCTCGACATGGGCAAGCCCATCCGCCACGCGCTCGACGTCGACATCGCCCTCACCGTGCGCTGCATCGCCTGGTACGCCGAGGCGGTGGACAAGCTCTACGACGAGATCGCGCCCACGCCGGCGACGGGCCTGGCGCTCGTCACCCGCGAGCCGATGGGCGTGATCGGCGCCATCGTGCCCTGGAACTACCCGCTCGTGATGGCGGCGTGGAAGCTCGGCCCGGCGCTGGCCGCCGGCAACAGCGTGGTGCTCAAGCCGAGCGAGAAGTCGTCGCTGTCCGCGCTGCGCCTGGCCGAGATCGCGCTCGAGGCCGGCCTGCCCGAGGGCGTGTTCAACGTGGTGCCCGGCCACGGCCACGAGGCCGGCGAGGCGCTCGCACTGCACATGGACGTGGACGCCATCGGCTTCACCGGCTCGACGCAGGTCGGGCGCAGGATGCTCGAGTACGCAGGCCGCAGCAACCTCAAGCGCGTGTTCAACGAGCTCGGCGGCAAGTCGGCCTTCGTCGTGTTCGACGACTTCGCCGACCTGCAGCGCGCCGCCGTCACCGCCGCCGGCAGCATCTTCTTCAACCAGGGCGAGAGCTGCAACGCGCCGTCGCGCGCGATCGTGCACGAGCGCGTGGCCGACCGCTTCACCGAGATCGTCGCCGCCGAGGCCGCGAAGATGCAGCCCGCCGACCCGCTGGACCCGGCCACCGAGATGGGCGCCATCGTCGACGAGGTGCAGCTGCGCAGCGTGCTCGGCCACATCGAGGCCGGCCGGCGCGAAGGCGCCACGCTCGTGGCCGGCGGCGCGCGCGTGCGGCAGGAGACCGGCGGCTGCTACGTCGAGCCCACCGTGTTCGCCGACGTCGACAACCGCATGCGCATCGCGCAGGAGGAGATCTTCGGCCCGGTGCTCTCGGTCATCCGCTTCCGCACCGAGGAGGAAGCCGTCGCGCTCGCCAACGACAGCCGCTACGGCCTGCAGGCGAGCGTGTGGAGCGACCACCTCAGCCGCGCCCACCGCGTGGCGCGCGCGCTGCGCGCCGGCACCGTGCACGTGAACCAGTACGACGAGGACGACATCACCGTGCCCTTCGGCGGCTACGGCCAGAGCGGCAACGGGCGAGACAAGTCGCTGCACGCCTTCGACAAGGTCACCGAACTGAAGACCACGTGGCTGCGCATCGACTCATGACGCGCACCGCGGCCGCGCCACGGCACGTGCCGTGGCTTGCCTACTTGTGCCTGTCGTCGGCCATGGTGCTGGTGGGCAGCTACGTGGCGCTGTCCAAGGTGCTCGTGATCGCGTTCCCGGTGTTCCTGCTGGCGTGGATGCGCTTCGGCATCGCGGCCGTGGCGATGGCGCCCTGGGTGCGGCGCGGGGCCGGCGAGGCGCCGCTGTCGCGCCACGACCGCGGGCTGCTGTTCGTCGAGTCCTTCTTCGGCAACTTCCTGTTCTCGGTGTGCATGCTGTTCGGCATCTCGATGAGCTCGGCGCTGGCCGCGGGCGTGATCATGGCCGCCATCCCGGCGGCGGTGGCCGTGCTGTCGTGGGCCTTCCTGCGCGAGCGCATCACCCGCCGCGTGGCGGCCGGCATCGCCTGCGCGGTGGCGGGCATCGCGCTGGTGTCGATGGCCAAGAACGCCGAGGGCGGCGGCGGCACCTGGCTCGGCAACCTGCTGCTGTTCGGCGCCGTGGTGTGCGAGGCCGTCTACGTGGTGGTCGGCAAGCGGCTCACGGCCAGCGTGTCGCCCAAGCGCATCAGCGCGCTCGTGAACCTGTGGGGGCTGGCGCTCGTCACGCCCTTCGGCCTGTGGCAGGCCTGGCACCACGACCTCGGCGCGGTCGGCCTGCCGGTGTGGTGGCTGCTGCTGTTCTATTCGCTCGCCGCCAGCATGGTGACGGTGTGGCTGTGGATGACGGGCCTGCGGCACGTGCCCGCCTCCTCGGCCGGCGTGTACACGGTGCTGCTGCCGGTGAGCGCGGCCGCGGTGGGCGTGGTCTTCCTCGGCGAGCGGCTGGCGGCGCTGCAGGTCGCGGCGCTGGGCCTCGCGCTGGCCGGGGTGGTGCTCGCCACCTGGCCGGGCGGCGCGCCCGGCGAGATTCCGCCCTGAGCGTCAGCGGGCGGCGCTGTTCGCCGCGCCGCCCGGCTCGGCGCCCTCGCGCGTCCAGCGGGCGATCAGCGCGGTCAGCGCGTGCGGGTCGGTGGGCTTCACGAAGTGGTGGTCGAAGCCCGATTCGAGCGCGCGCTCGCGGTCTTCCTTCTGCCCGTAGCCGGTGAGGGCCACGATGAGCGCGTCGCGCGTGGCCGGCATCTCGCGCAGGCGCCTGGCCACCTCGTAGCCGCTCAGCACCGGCAGGCCGATGTCGAGCACCACCACCTGCGGCGCGAACACCGGCACGCAGGCGATGGCCTGCATGCCGTCGCCCACCGTCTTCACCTCGTGGCCTTCGAGCTGGAGGAACTGGGCCACGCTGTCGGCGGCGTCCTGGTTGTCGTCGACGATCAGCACCCGGCGCCCGCCGGTGGATGCCGGCGCCCCTGCTCCGGCGGCGTCGCCCTCGCCGCCGCCCACCACGCTGACGCAGGGGATGCGCACGCGGAACTCGGCGCCGCGGTCGGGGCCCTCGCTCAGCGCCTCCACGCGGCCGCCGTGCAGCTCCACCAGCCGGCGCACCAGCGTGAGGCCCACGCCGAGGCCGCCCTGGCTGCGGTCGAGCGAGCGGCTGCCCTGCGCGAAGAGGTCGAAGATGCGCGGCAGCAGGCCGGCGTCGATGCCGATGCCGCCGTCGCGCACGGCCAACACGGCGTTGCCCTCCTCCACCCACAGCGCGAGCAGGATGCGCCCGCCCTCCTCGCTGAACTTGGCGGCGTTGTGCAGCAGGTTGCCCACCACCTGCGACAGCCGCGAGAAGTCGCCGTGCAGGAACACCGGCGTGTGCGGCAGTTGCACCTGCAGCACGTGGCCGCGCGCGTCGACGAAGGGCTGCGCCGTCTCGACGCTGTGCGCGATCACCGCGTTCAGGTCCACGGGCTCGCGGTTCAGCGCGATCTTTCCCTGGCTGATGCGGGCCACGTCGAGCAGTTCCTCGACCAGCCGGGTGAGGTGGCGCACCTGCCGGTCCATCACGTCGCCGGCCCAGGTGAGCTTGGAATCGGGCGGCGCGATGCGGCGCACCACCTCCAGCGCGTTGCGGATCGGCGCGAGCGGGTTGCGCAGCTCGTGCGAGAGCATGGCGAGGAACTCGTCCTTGCGGCGGCTGGCGTCCTGCAGCTCGGTCTCGGCGGCGCGCCGCTCCACGATCTCGGCCTGCAGGCTGCGGTAGAGCTGCGCGTTCTCGAAGGCGATGGCGGCGCGGTCGGCCAGGTCTTCGAGCACCTCCCAGTCGTGCGCGTCGTCCGGGGCGCCGTGCGGCGCGGCGACGAGCATGGCGCCGATCGCCCGATCGCCGATCAGCATGGGCACGGCCGCGAGACGGCCCAGCGGCAGCGGCGCATCGGGCGCGTCCGGTGCGCCGAGCGCGGCGGCGCTCGGCAGCGCGCGGGTGACGCGCCGCCGGTTCGCGAACGCCTCACGCATCGCCTGCAGCGCCGCCTCGGGCAGCGGCGCACCCTCGCCCCCGGCAGTCACTACGGGCTGCAGCACGCCGTGCGCGTCGGCGAGCGCGAGGGCGGCGAAGGCGGCGAGCTCGGACACCAGCAGCTCGGCCAACCGGCGCATGCCCACGTCGCGGTCCAGCGAGCCGCCGAGCACGCGGCTCGCGTTGGAGAGGAACTGCGAGCGCCGCCCGGCATCCTCGGCGACGCGCTGCGCGGTCTCTGCCGCCACGCGGGCCACGCGCTCGTCGGCCTGCTCGCGCAGGCGGCGCTGCATCGAGTGCAGCTCGACGAACACCTTCACCTTGCTGCGCAGCACCTCGGGCACCACCGGCGAGAGGATGTAGTCCACCGCGCCCAGCGAGTAGCCGCGGGCGGTCTGGATCTCGTCGGCGAAGGCGGTGATGAAGATGATCGGCGTGTGCGCCGAGCGCTTGTAGCGGCGGATCAGGCTCGCGGTCTCGAAGCCGTCGATGTCGGGCATGTTGACGTCGAGCAGGATCACCGCGAACTCGCGCTGCAGCACCTCGCGCAGCGCGTCGGCGCCGGAGCGCACGAACACCAGGTTCTGGCCCAGGTCCTCGAGCACGGTGCCGAAGACGAGCAGCTTCTCCGGCAGGTCGTCGACGACGAGGATGTTCGACTTGCCCGCTGCGGCCAGGCCGTCGTCCGGCGGGGGTGACGGGTTCAGTTCCACAGCCAGCCCTTGAGCACCGTAAGCAGGTAGCCGGTGTCCACCGGCTTGGACAGGTAGTCCCAGGCGCCGGCGTCGATGCACTTCTCGCGGTCGCCCTTCATCGCCTTGGCGGTGACGGCGATGATGGGCAGGCTCTTGCCGCGCGGCAGCCGGCGCATCGCCTTCATGGTGGCGATGCCGTCCATCTCCGGCATCATGATGTCCATCAGCACGATGTCGATGCTGGGGTCGGACTCGACGATGCGCACCGCATCGCGGCCGTTGTCGGCCGAGACGATCACCATGCCGTGCTCGTCGAGCACCGTGGCCAGGGCGAAGATGTTGCGCATGTCGTCGTCGACGATCAGCGCCTTGCGCCCTTCGAGCACGCGCCGCCCGTCGTGCAGCGCCTGCACCGACTGGCGCTCGGGCTCGGACATGTCGCCCATGCCGCGGTGCAGGAAGAACGCGGTGGCGTCGAGCAGCTGCTCGATGCTGCGCGCCTCGCGCAGGGCGAAGGCGCCGTGGCCGCGCTTCCACTTCGCGGCCGCGTCGTCGCGGGCGCCGGCGTGCAGCACGATGGGCAGCTGCCGCACCGACGGGCCGCCCTCCAGCAGCTCGATCACGTCCTCGGGGCCGAAGTCGGCACGGTCGCCGTCGCACACCATGCAGTCGACGTCGCCGCCGGCGAGCGCGGCGCGCGCCTCGGCGGCCGACGCGGCGACGATGATGTCGGTCTCGCCCTCCTGGCATTCGATGTAGCGCGCCCGCAGCGGCGTGTCGTCCATCAGCACGAGCAGCTTCTTGGCCGAGCGGGCGGCGAACTGGTACAGGTCGGTCAGCACCTGGTCGAGCACGTCGGCCGACTGCAGCGGCTTGGTGAGGAAGCCGACCGCGCCCGAGGCGAGCGCGCGCGGGCGCGAGTCGTCGGTGGACACCACGCAGACCGGGATGGGGCGCGTGTCGAGATCGCTCTTGAGCCGCTCCAGGATGCGCCAGCCCTCCATGTCGGGCAGGTGGATGTCGAGCGTGACGGCCGAGGGCAGGTACTCCCGCGTCATGAGCAGCGCCGCGGCGCCGCTGGTGCTGACGAGGCCCTTGAAGCCGCTCGCGCGCGCCGCGTCGAGCAGCAGCCGCGCGAAGGCCAGGTCGTTCTCCACGATCAGCAGCACCTTGTCGCCGCGCGCGAGGTCGCCGCGGTCGTCGTCGGCGAGGTTGTCCCAGTGCGGGGCGTCCTCGCCGGCGTGCGGCCCCGCGTCGGCGGCCCCCGGCGCCGGCAGCGTGTGCTCCGCGGCGACGAGGTGGCGCTCGTGCAGCGCGGCGGGCGAGGTGTCGGGGGCGCTCAGGCGCCCGTTGCGCCCGGCGCGCGCGGGGTTGTAGCTCTGCGGCAGGTAGAGCGTGAAGGTGCTGCCCTTGCCGGGCGCGCTGGTGAGGCGGATCTCGCCGCCGAGCAGGCGCGAGAGCTCGCGGCTGATGGCCAGCCCCAGGCCCGTGCCGCCGTACTTGCGCGAGGTGGAGCCGTCGGCCTGCTGGAAGGCCTCGAAGATGATCTGCTGCTTGTCGGGCGAGATGCCGATGCCGGTGTCCGACACCGCGAAGGCCACCACCTGCGCGGCGCGCTGCAGCAGCTCGTTGTCGGGCGACCAGCCGCCCTCGACCACCGAGATGCTCAGCGTCACCTTGCCCTGGTGCGTGAACTTGAAGGCGTTGGACAGCAGGTTCTTCACGATCTGCTGCAGGCGCTTCACGTCGGTGACCACGTTCTTCGGCACCGGCGGCAGCACCTCGATATGGAAGCCGACCTGCTTCGATTCGGCGATGTGGCGGAAGCTGCGGTCCACCGAGCGGCCCAGGTCGTCGAGCCGCAGCTCGCTCACGTCCACCGCCACCGTGCCCGACTCGATCTTCGACAGGTCGAGGATGTCGTTGATGAGCATCAGCAGGTCGTTGCCCGAGAGGTGGATGGTCTTGGCGAACTCCACCTGCCGCGACGTCAGGTTGCCCTCGCTGTTCTTGCACAGCTGGTCCGACAGGATCAGCAGGCTGTTGAGCGGCGTGCGCAGCTCGTGCGACATGTTGGCGAGGAACTCGCTCTTGTACTTCGAGGTGAGCGCCAGTTGCTCGGCCTTCTCCTCCAGCGCCTGGCGGGCCTGCTCGACCTCGCGGTTCTTGCGCTCCACCTCCTGGTTCTGGTGGGCGAGCAGGCGGGCCTTCTCCTGCAGCTCCTGGTTGGTCTGCTGCAGCTCCTGCTGGCGGTTCTGCAGCTCCTCGGCCAGCGACTGCGACTGCGTGAGCAGGTCTTCCGTGCGCATGTTGGCCTCGATCGTGTTGAGCACGATGCCGATGGATTCGGTGAGCTGGTCGAGGAAGGCCTCGTGCATCGAGTTGAAGCGCTCGAGCGAGGCCAGCTCCAGCACGCCGCGCACCTGCCCCTCGAAGATGACGGGCAGCACCAGCACGTCCATGGCCGCGCCCTCGGACAGGCCGGTGGCGATGCGGAAGGTGGCGCTCGGCACGTTGGTCAGCCAGATCTTCTGCGCCCCGATGGCGCACTGGCCGACCAGGCCCTCGCCGAGCTGCAGTTCCTTGCCGTGCGAATCCTGCCCGCCGGAGGCGTAGCTCGCGAACAGCTTGAGCCTGGGCGTGCCGCCCGCACCGCGCAGCACGTAGAACTCGGCCTGCTGCGCGCCCACCACCGGCGCCAGCTCGGACAGGATGAGCTGGCCCACGGTGACCAGGTCCTTCTGGCCCTGCAGCATGCGGCTGAACTTGGCGAGGTTGGTCTTGAGCCAGTCCTGCTCGGTGTTCTTCTGCGTGGTGTCCTTGAGGTTGCGGATCATCTCGTTGATGGTGTCCTTCAGGGCCGCCACCTCGCCCTTCGCCTGCACGGTGATGGAGCGCGTCAGGTCGCCCTGCGTCACGGCGGTGGCCACCTCGGCGATGGCGCGCACCTGCGTCGTCAGGTTGGCCGCGAGGTTGTTCACGTTCTCCGTCAGGCCCTTCCACGTGCCGGCGGCGCCCGGCACCTTGGCCTGGCCGCCGAGCTTGCCTTCCACGCCCACCTCGCGCGCCACGCTCGTCACCTGGTCGGCGAAGGTGGCCAGCGTCTCGGTCATGCTGTTGATGGTGTCGGCCAGCGCGGCGATCTCGCCCTTGGCATCCACCGTGAGCTTCTGCTGCAGGTCGCCCCAGGCCACCGCGCTCACCACCTTGGCGATGCCGCGCACCTGGCCGGTCAGGTTGCCGGCCATGGAGTTCACGTTGTCGGTGAGGTCCTTCCACGTGCCCGACACGCCCTGCACCTGCGCCTGCCCGCCGAGCCGCCCTTCGGTGCCCACCTCGCGCGCCACGCGCGTCACCTCCGCCGCGAAGGACGAGAGCTGGTCGACCATGGTGTTGATGGTGCGCTTGAGCTCCGAGATCTCGCCCTTCACGTCCACCGTGATCTTCTTGGACAGGTCGCCGGCCTGCACCGCCTTGGTCACGTCGGCGATGTTGCGCACCTGGCTCGTGAGGTTGGAGGCCATCAGGTTCACCGAGTCGGTGAGGTCCTTCCAGGTGCCGGCCACGCCCTGCACTTCCGCCTGGCCGCCCAGCTTGCCCTCGGTGCCCACCTCGCGTGCCACCCGCGTCACCTCGGCGGCGAAGCTGCGCAGCTGGTCCACCATGGTGTTGATGGTGTTCTTCAGCTCCGAGATCTCGCCCTTCACGTCCACCGTGATCTTCTTGGACAGGTCGCCCGCGGCCACGGCGGTGGTGACTTCCGCGATGTTGCGCACCTGGCTCGTCAGGTTGCCGGCCATGAAGTTCACCGATTCGGTGAGGTCCTTCCACGTGCCGGCCACGCCCTGCACGTCGGCCTGCCCACCGAGATTGCCTTCGGTGCCCACCTCGCGCGCCACGCGCGTCACCTCGGCGGCGAAGCTGCGCAGCTGGTCGACCATGGTGTTGATCGTGGCCTTGAGCTCCAGGATCTCGCCCTTCACGTCGACGGTGATCTTCTTGGACAGGTCGCCCGCGGCCACCGCCTTGGTCACGTCGGCGATGTTGCGCACCTGGCTCGTCAGGTTCGAGGCCATGGAGTTCACCGACTCCGTCAGGTCCTTCCACGTGCCGGCCACGCCCTGCACGTCGGCCTGGCCGCCGAGCTTCCCCTCGGTGCCCACCTCGCGCGCCACGCGCGTCACTTCCGCCGCGAAGGACGAGAGCTGGTCGACCATGGTGTTGATCGTGGCCTTGAGCTCGAGGATCTCGCCCTTCACGTCGACGGTGATCTTCTTGGACAGGTCGCCCGCGGCCACGGCCTTGGTCACGTCGGCGATGTTGCGCACCTGGCTCGTCAGGTTCGATGCCATGGAGTTCACCGAATCGGTGAGGTCCTTCCAGGTGCCGGCCACGCCCTGCACGTCGGCCTGGCCGCCGAGCTTGCCCTCGGTGCCCACCTCGCGCGCCACCCGTGTCACCTCGGCGGCGAAGCTGCGCAGCTGGTCCACCATGGTGTTGATGGTGTTCTTCAGCTCCGAGATCTCGCCCTTCACGTCCACCGTGATCTTCTTGGACAGGTCGCCCGCGGCCACGGCGGTGGTGACTTCCGCGATGTTGCGCACCTGGCTCGTCAGGTTGCCGGCCATGAAGTTCACCGACTCCGTCAGGTCCTTCCAGGTGCCGGCCACGCCCTGCACGTCGGCCTGGCCGCCGAGCTTGCCTTCGGTGCCCACCTCGCGCGCCACGCGCGTCACCTCGGCGGCGAAGCTTCGCAACTGGTCGACCAGCGTGTTGACGGTGTTCTTCAGTTCGAGGATCTCGCCCTTGCCGTCGACCGTGATCTTCTTGGACAGGTCGCCCGCGGCCACCGCCTTGGTCACGTCGGCGATGTTGCGCACCTGGCTCGTCAGGTTGCCGGCCATCGAGTTCACCGAATCGGTCAGGTCCTTCCAGGTGCCCGACACGCCCTCCACCCGCGCCTGCCCGCCCAGCATGCCTTCGGTGCCGACCTCGCGCGCCACCCGCGTCACCTCGGACGCGAAGCTGCGCAGCTGGTCCACCATGGTGTTGATGGTGTTCTTGAGCGTGAGGAACTCGCCCTTCACGTTCACGTCGATCTTCTTCGACAGGTCGCCCTTGGCCACGGCCGTCGTCACGTCGGCGATGTTGCGCACCTGGTCGGTCAGGTTGCCGGCCATCGAGTTCACCGAGTCGGTCAGGTCTTTCCACGTGCCGGCCACGCCCTTCACCTTGGCCTGGCCGCCGAGCTTGCCCTCGGTGCCCACCTCTCGCGCCACGCGCGTCACCTCGGCGGAGAAGTTGCCGAGCTGGTCGACCATCTTGTTGATGGTCTTGGCGGTGCGCAGGAACTCGCCCTCCAGGTCGCGCCCCTCGACTTCGAGCGCCATCGATTTCGACAGGTCGCCCTGCGCCACCGCGCCGATCACCCGCGCCACTTCGGTGGTCGGGTAGACGAGGTCGTCGATCAGCGCGTTGATGCAGTCCATCGACTCGCCCCAGAACCCGCGGGCGTTGGGCAGCGACGCCCGTTGCCGGAGCTTGCCCTCCTTGCCGACGACGCGCCGCAGCCGCGTGATCTCGCCGGCCATGGCCGCGTTCTGCTCGACCACGTCGTTGAACACGTCCGCCACCTTGCCGGTGAGGCCCTCCCAGTGCGAGGGCAGGCGCACGCTGGCATCGCCGCGTTTGAGGGCCGTCAGCGCCTCGAGCAATGCCGAAAGCTCCTCGGCCGGAGCCAGGAACGCCTTGTCTTCGTGGACGATCATCGACTACCCCATGCGTGAAAACGCACGGCGCAACGACGGCGACCGCGCGAACGGGTTCTCTCGGGTTGGAAGGCGCTGGCGGATCCTGCGGCGTGACCGGCGACTGCAGCGGGCCTTGCGGCCGGCGCCCCGCGCCGAGCGAGCATGCGCCGTGCCAATGCGGCGCGAGGGCGCATCGCCGGCCCCGCCGGGCCCGGACGCCCCGGCGTCGGCCGCCGGATCAGAAAAACCGGGGGCGAGCCGGCGGTTTTTCCCGATGAGCCGGAGCGGGAATCGCCCGTCACGCCGGGCCGGCGCCCAGGCTGCGGGGAGTCTGTTGCAATTTTTGCAGCGCGTTTTGCAACGAAAGGCGCGCGGCGCCTCAGGGTTTACGAAGGCCCCGGGCCTTCACGCGCCCGCGCCCTGCCCCACCGTCGCCGCCGCTTCGTCGGCCGCACCGCGCGCCTGGCGGCTGACCTCGTGCGGCGGCCGGCCCTTGAGCCGATGGTCCGACCACACCTGCCGCCAGCGGCGCGCCCCCGCCAGCCCGTTGCGCAGGCCGAGCATGTGCCGCGACACGTGCGACCACGGCTCGCCCAGCGCGGCCTGCCGCGCCATGTAGTCGACCATCGCCTGCTCGACCGCCTCGCGCTCCAGGGGCGCCTGCGGCTCGCCGCCGAGCCAGCGCGCGTCCCAGCCCGACATCAGCCAGGGGTGGTGGTAGGCCTCGCGCCCCACCATCACGCCGTCGACGTGCCGCAGGTGCTCGCCGATCTGCGCATCGGTGGTGACGCCGCCGTTGAGCACGATGGTCAGCGCCGGAAAGTCGCGCTTGAGCGCGTACACCGTCTCATGGCGCAGCGGCGGAATCTCGCGGTTCTCCTTCGGGCTCAGGCCCTTGAGCCACGCATTGCGCGCATGCACGATGAACACCTCGCAGCCGGCGGCTGCCAGCGTGCCGACGAAGTCGCGCACGAAGCCGTAGCTCTCGCCGCGGTCGATGCCGATGCGGTGCTTGACCGTCACCGGAATGTCCACCGCATCGCGCATCGCCTTCACGCAGTCGGCCACCAGCGGCGCCTCGGCCATCAGGCAGGCACCGAAGGCGCCGCGCTGCACCCGCTCGCTCGGGCAGCCGCAGTTGAGGTTGATCTCGTCGTAGCCCCAGGAGGCGCCCAGCCTCGCGCACTGCGCCAGGTCGTGCGGCTCGCTGCCGCCGAGCTGCAGCGCGACGGGATGCTCCTCGGCGTTGAAGCCGAGGTGGCGCGCCACGTCGCCGTGGATGAGCGCCCCGGTCGTCACCATCTCGGTGTACAGCCGCGTGCGGCGCGTGAGCAGGCGGTGGAAGTAGCGGCAGTGCCGGTCCGTCCAGTCCATCATCGGCGCGACCGACAGGCGCCACGGGGAGATTTCGGCGGAGGAAGTCACCCCGCGATTGTCGCCGCGGGGCCCTCAGCGGCCCGAGGGGCGGTTCTTCAGCCAGACCGCGACCAGGATCAGCGCGTAGGAGACCAGGCGCACACCGTAGTGCAACGGCGAATCCTCCGACCAGGCATGCACCAGCCCCATGTGCACGCGGTTCAGCGACTCCAGCACGAACGACAGCGAGAACAGCAGGAAGAAGCGGTCGCCTGTGGTGCGCCAATAGCGCCAGAACACGCCGCCCACGGCGAGCGACACCACGGCGATGGCGCCCAGCATCATCAGGTTCAGCGTCTCGGTGGTGCTCACGACTCGCCCTCCAGCACCAGCCCGCCCAGCAGCAGCAGCACCGCCACCAGCGCGGTGAGCAGGCGCCAGGTGGAAAAGTCGATGTCCGCGAAGACGATGCGGTCGAGCACCAGCAGCAGGTTGTTCAGCGACAGCCCGATGAAGCACAGGCCGCCCCACAGCAGCAGGCGGTGGCGCATCCGGAAGTAGCTGCGCAGCAGCATCCAGGCGCACATGAAGGCGGTCAGCGCGCAACCGGCGTAGATGAACTGGCCCATCAGGAGTCCTTTCGCCACTTGAATGCCTCGGAGAACCGCTGCGCGCTCTTGTGCGTGCGGTCGTGGATCAGTTTCGTGACGCCGATGAGGTCGGCCTCGTAGGCGCGCGCCAGCCGCTCGATCATCGCCGCGAGCGCGGCGTCGCGCGGCGCGAACCGGAAGGCGGCGGGCTGCGCCCCGTCGGCCTGCAGCACGCCGGCCGCGCACAGGTCGGCCAGCAGCGGGGTGGTGCTGCGCTCGGGCAGGTACAGCAGGCGCGCCACGTCGCCCGTGCCGAGCGTGGCGTGCGGCGCCCGGCTGAACAGCAGCATCGCCTCCAGGTACGAGACCGAGGGAATGCTGGTCAGCACGAAGCGCCGGAGATCGTCGGCGATGGGTCGCGGCGGGCTCGTGGACACAGCCCGCGAGTATCGCCCCGGCGTGGCAGCCGCCACGGACAACCCTGAAGCGCGGGCAGAGAAAAGCCACCGTGAGGGTGGCTTTGGGTCTTGGCGGAGCCGGAGGGATTCGAACCCTCGATGCAGGTTTTGCCCGCATACTCCCTTAGCAGGGGAGCACCTTCGGCCACTCGGTCACAGCTCCGGAAAAATCAGCCGGGATTCTAACCCGAGGCCCGCGCGTTTCAGGCGCCGGGCTGATCCAGGTCGAACACCTTGTGCAGCGTGCGCACGGCGAGCTCCATGTACTTCTCGTCGATGACCACGCTGGTCTTGATCTCGCTGGTGGAGATCATCTGGATGTTGATGCCCTCGTCGCTGAGCGCGCGGAACATGCTGCTGGCCACGCCCACGTGCGAACGCATGCCGATGCCGACGATGCTGACCTTGCAGATGTTGGTGTCGCCCAGAAGCTGCGCCGCGCCGGTCTGCGGCAGGACCTTGTTCTTCAGCAGGTCCACCGTGCGCGCGTAGTCGTTGCGGTGCACGGTGAACGAGAAGTCGGTCTTGCCCTCGTGCGAGACGTTCTGGATGATCACGTCCACGTCGATGTTCGCCTCGGCCACGGGGCCGAGGATCTGGAACGCCACGCCCGGCTTGTCGGGCACGCCGATCAGGCTGATCTTGGCTTCGTCGCGGCTGAATGCGATGCCGGACACGACAGCTTGTTCCATGTTCTCGTCTTCCTCAAAAGTGATCAGGGTGCCCGACTTCGCCTCTTCGTCGATCGGAATGTCCCACGGCGTGAAGCTCGACAGCACGCGCAGCGGCACGCGGTACTTGCCCGCGAACTCGACCGAGCGGATCTGCAGCACCTTGGAGCCGAGGCTCGCCATCTCGAGCATTTCCTCGAAGCTGATGGTGGTCATGCGCCGCGCCTGCGGCACGATGCGCGGATCGGTGGTGTAGACGCCGTCGACGTCGGTGAAGGTCAGGCACTCGTCGGCCTTCAGCGCGGCGGCGACCGCCACGGCCGAGGTGTCGGAACCGCCGCGGCCGAGCGTGGTGACGTTGCCCTGCGGGTCCACGCCCTGGAAGCCGGTGATGATGACCACGCGGCCCGCGTCGAGGTCGGCGCGCACGCGCTGGTCGTCGATGCTGTCGATGCGCGCCTTGGTGTAGGCGTCGTCGGTGCGGACCGGCACCTGCCAGCCGGCGTAGCTCACGGCCTCGAGGCCTTCGGCCTGCAGCGCGAGGGCCAGCAGCCCCACCGAGACCTGCTCGCCGGTGGAGGCGATCATGTCGAGCTCGCGCTGCACCCGGGGCGTGGTGCGCTCGGGCGACACCTCCTTGGCCAGGCCGAGCAGGCGGTTGGTCTCGCCGCTCATCGCCGACGGCACGACCACCATCTGGTGGCCGGCGCGCGCCCATTTGGCGACTCGCTTGGCGACGTTGCGGATGCGCTCGGTCGACCCCATCGAGGTGCCGCCGTACTTGTGGACGAAGAGTGCCATGAATGGATGAATGCGAAGCGGTGCGGCGCAATGGAGTCCGGCGCCGGCGGAACCGCGAATTCTAAACCGGCTGTTACCCCGCTAGACAGGCCGTCTGCCCCTTCCCGTGCCGGCGAGCCTCAGCGCACCCAGCGCAGCGTGAACTGCGGCTGCCCGGGCAGCGCCAGGATGCGCGCGTCGAGGCCGAGGCCGGGCACGAAGACCAGCTGCCCGCCGCTGTAGACCAGCGGCCCGTCCCGCTCGGCCGGCTCGATGCCGGCGGCCTGGTACTGCTTCTTCAGGCTGCGCGGCGGGCGGCCGATGCCGGCCTGGAACCGTTCGCCGCCGCCTCGCGGGCGCAGCTCGATCCGTGCCAGCCAGGCGACCGGGACCCCGCCTTCGCGCACCCGCGCAGCGACCAGCGCGCCGCCCCATCCCGGCAGGCGGTAGGTGCCGGCGCGGCGGATGCTCAGCGTCGATTCGGCCGGCACCGCCACCGGCCCGACGGTCGGCGCCCCGCAGCACAACACGCCGCGGTAGCGGCGCAGCACGCGGGCGCCGCACGGCCATTCGGCCGGGCCCGGCGCGGCCAGTTCGCCCATGAGCCGCCGCACCAGCGACGCCGCGGGCGGCTCGCCGGTCTCGCGGCGCAGCCAGGCGCGCAGCACGTTGCTGCGCCGCCCCGCCGACAGATCCTGCCAAGCCGCCACCTTCAACCCGGCGGGCGACGCCACCGCGGCCAGGTCCAGCGCGGCGAGCTCGCGCAGGCACTCGTCGGCCTGCCGCGCCCAGGCGGCCGCGTCGGCGATCGACGCCTCCGCCTGCGGGAACGCCGCCGTCAGCGCCGGCCACACGGCCGTGCGCAGCCGGTTGCGGGCGAAGCGCGGATCGGCGTTGCTGTCGTCGTCGACGTGCACGATGCGGTGCCGTCGCACGTAGGCCTCGATGGCCTCGCGCGGAAGCTCGAGCCAGGGCCGGGCCCAGGCCACGCCGTCGCGCATGGCGGTGCGCGGCATGCCGGCGAGCCCGGCGACGCCGGCGCCGCGCAGGGCCTGCAGCAGAAGGGTCTCGGCCTGGTCGCGCCGGTGGTGCGCCAGCAGCACGAGCGTGGCGCCCTGCGCCTTCGCCATGCGCGCCAAGGCCCGGTAGCGCTCGCGGCGCGCCCAGGCTTCGACGCTGTCGCCCTTGGCCGGCCGGGTGCGCAGCCGTTCCGCGACGCATGCGATGCCCAGCCCGCGGCACTGCAGCTCGACGAGCCGCTGCCAGTCGTCGGCATGGCGGCTCAGGCCGTGGTGCACGTGCAGCGCCACCACCCCGAGCCCCAAGGCCTGCGCGCTCGACGCCGTGGCGTGCAGCAGGGCCATCGAGTCGCGCCCGCCGCTACAGGCCACGGCGACGCGCGGGGCCGGCATGACCGGCCTCAGCGTTCGGTGGTGTCCGTGAACCGGCCGTAGGACTGCAGGCGGTCGTAGCGCCGCTGCAGCAGGTCCTTCGTCTTGAGGTCGCTCACCTGGCGCAGCGCATCGTTGAGCGCGCGCTTGAGGTAGGCCGCCATCTGCTTCACGTCGCGGTGCGCGCCGCCCACGGGCTCGTTGACGATCTTGTCGATCAGCCCGAGCGCCTTGAGGCGGTGCGCCGTGATGCCCAGCGCCTCGGCCGCGTCGGACGCCCGGTCGGCCGTGCGCCACAGGATGGAGGCGCAGCCTTCGGGCGTGATGACCGAGTACACCGAGTACTGCAGCATCACCACCTGGTCGGCGACGCTGATCGCCAGCGCGCCGCCGGAGCCGCCCTCGCCGATGATGGTGGTGATGATGGGCACCTCGAGCTGCGCCATCTCGAAGATGTTGCGCCCGATCGCTTCCGACTGGCCGCGCTCCTCGGCGCCGATGCCGGGGTAGGCGCCCGGCGTGTCGACGAAGGTGAAGACGGGAATGCCGAACTTCTCGGCCAGCTTCATCAGGCGCAGCGCCTTGCGGTAGCCCTCGGGGCGCGGCATGCCGAAGTTGCGCAGGCCGCGCTCCTTGGTGTCGCGGCCCTTCTGGTGGCCGATCACCATGCAGGCCTGGCCATTGAAGCGCGCGAGGCCGCCGACGATCGACAGGTCGTCGGCGAAGTGCCGGTCACCGTGCAGCTCGTGCCAGTCGGTGAACATCTCGTTGACGTAGTCCAGCGTGTAGGGACGCTGCGGGTGGCGGGCGATCTGCGTCACCTGCCACGGCGTCAGGCTGGAGTAGATGTCCTTCGTGAGCTGCTGGCTCTTCTTGCTCAGGCGGTCGATCTCGTCGGAGATGTCGACGGCCGATTCGTTCTGCACATAACGCAATTCTTCGATCTTGCCTTCGAGCTCGGCCACGGGCTGCTCGAAGTCGAGGAAGTGTCGCTTGCTCATGAATGGTGATCCTTCGCGCCGCCGGCTCGCGCGGCGGGGTCAATAGTCTACCGGCAGCGGATCGAGGCTACGCCAGATGTACCACGTGGCCACCGAGCGGAACGGCGCCCAGGCGTCGCCCACTTCGCGGGCTTCGGCGCGCGAGACGGGTTCGCCACTGAAGTAGTTGACGCTGATGCCCTTGAGCAGGCCGAGGTCGTCGAGCGGCAGCACGTTGGGCCGCATCAGGTGGAAGATCAGGAACATCTCGGCCGTCCACCGGCCGATGCCGCGGATGGCGACGAGCTCCTCGATGATGGCCTCGTCGTCCATCTGCCGCCACTGCCGCACGTGCACGGCGCCGGCGGCGAAATGCTGCGCCAGGTCGCTCAAGTACTCGGCCTTGCGCGCGGACAGGCCGGCGCCGCGCAGCGACGGCACCTCGAGCGCGAGCACGGCGGCCGGGTCGATGCGCGCCGGATCGCAGGGCGTGAGCGCGGCGAATCGCGCCCACACCGACTGCGCCGCCTTGACCGAGATCTGCTGGCCCACGATGGAGCGGGCCAGCGTGGTGAAGGCGTCGCCGCGGCTTTGCAGGCAGGCCTCGCCGAAGCGCGGGATGAGCTTGCGCATGACCCGGTCTCGCTTGGCGAGGTGCCTGCAGGCCTCGTCCCAGTAGTCGGGCGTGACCTCGTCCACCGCGGGCGCCTTCGGCACGTTCAGGCCTTCACCCAGGTGGTGCCCTGAGGAGAATCCTGCAGCAGCACGCCCTGGTCGGCCAGGTCCTTGCGGATCTGGTCGGCGCGCGCGAAATCGCGGCTCTTCTTGGCATCGGCGCGCTCGGCGATCAGCTGCGCGATCACCGCCTCGTCGAGGCCGCCGGTGCCGCCCTGCATGAAGGCGCGGGGCGGCTGCTGCAGCAGGCCGATCGTCGCGCCCAGGCCCTTGAGCAGCGCAGCCGTGCGCGGCTCGCGCGTGCGGTTGAGCTCGCCCGCCACGTCGAACAGCACCGCCACGGCCGCCGGCGTGTTGAAGTCCTCGTTCATCGCGGCGCGGAAGGCGGCGGCCTGCGGCTGTTCCCAGTCGACCGGCGCGGCCGGCACGTCGCCGGCGGCGTCGAGCGCGGTGTAGAGGCGGCGCAGCGCGGTGCGCGCGTCGTCGAGGTTGGTGTCGCTGAAGTTGAGCGGGCTGCGGTAGTGCGTGCGCAGCATGAAGTAGCGCAGCGTCTCGCCGTCGAAGCGCTTGAGCACGTCGCGGATGGTGAAGAAGTTGCCGAGCGACTTCGACATCTTCGCGTTGTCGATGTTGAGGAAGCCGTTGTGCAGCCAGTAGTTGACGAAGGGCCCGCCGCTGGCGCCCTCGCTCTGCGCGATCTCGTTCTCGTGGTGCGGGAAGGTGAGGTCCAGGCCGCCGCCGTGGATGTCGAAATGCTCGCCGAGCAGCGCGCAGCTCATGGCCGAGCATTCGATGTGCCAGCCGGGGCGGCCGCGGCCGAAGGGGCTGTCCCACTTGGCGTCGTCGGGCTCGCTGTCCTTCGCGGCCTTCCAGAGCACGAAGTCGAGCGGGTCCTCCTTGCCGTCGAGCACCGCCACGCGCTCGCCGGCGCGCAGCTGGTCGAGCGACTTGCCCGACAGCTTGCCGTAGCCCGGGAACTTGCGCACCGCGTAGTTCACGTCGCCGTTGGGCGAGCGGTAGGCCAGGCCCTTGGTCTCCAGCGTGCCGATCATCTCGAGCATCTTCGGCACGTGCTCGGTGGCGCGCGGCTCGTGCGTCGGCGGCAGGATGCCGAGCGCCGCCACGTCCTCGTGCATCGCGACCGTCATCTCGTCGGTGAGCTGGCGGATCGGGATGTTGCGCTCGAGCGCGCGCTTGATGATCTTGTCGTCGATGTCGGTGATGTTGCGCACGTAGGTGACGCGGTAGCCCAGCTCCTGCAGCCAGCGGTAGGCCACGTCGAAGGCCATCATGAAGCGCGCATGCCCGATGTGGCAGAAGTCGTAGATCGTCATGCCGCACACGTACATGCGCACGTGGTTCGGCTCGATCGGCGTGAACACCTCGGTCGTGCGGGTCAGCGTGTTGTGGATACGCAGGGTCATGGGCCGGAGGGGCGAAATGGCAGGAGCCGCACGGTGGGCGTTCGAGGGGCGAGCCTCGGGGCGGCGAGGCGACGCAGCACGCGGCGCGTGTCGCAACGGGCGCGGAAACTGCTGTTCTACAATCGATTCAGTATAGCGGCGCGGGTCCGCGCGGGCGCCGGCCGAGACGCCCGGCGTGCCCTTGCGCACCGGCGCGGGCCGCCGCTTCGGCCAGCCCGATCCTCCTCACCGCGGCCTGCGCGCCGCGACTCCCGAGACCCCACGATGATCCGAATGATGGGCACGAAATCCTGGCGCGCCGCCCTGCTGCTCGCCGCCACGTTCGCCGCGGCGCCGTTCGCCGCGGCCCAGACGGTGAAGCTGCGCACCAGTGCCGGCGACATCGTGGTGCGGCTGGACGCCGCCAAGGCGCCGGCGACGGTCGACAACTTCGTGCAATACGTGAAGGCGGGCCACTACGACGGCACCGTCTTCCATCGCGTGATCGACGGCTTCATGATCCAGGGCGGCGGCATGACGGCCGACGGCAGGCAGAAACCCACCCGCGCGCCCATTCCGCTCGAGGCGCGCAACGGGCTGTCGAACCAGCGCGGCACCATCGCGATGGCGCGCACGCCGGTGCCCAATTCCGCGACGTCTCAGTTCTTCATCAACGTGGTCGACAACAGCAGCCGGCTCGACGCACCCCGCCCCGACGGCCACGGCTACGCGGTGTTCGGCGAGGTCGTGGCCGGCATGGACGTCGTCGACAAGATCCGCGTCGTGCCCACCAACGGCCAGGACGCGCCGCTTCAGCCCATCGTCATCGAGAAAGCCACCCTGGAGAAATCGAAATGAGCCAGCAAGTCGACCTGATCACCAACCGCGGCACCATCCGCATCGAACTCGACGAGGCCCGTGCGCCCGAGTCGTCGCGCAACTTCATCGACTACGTCACCCAGGGTCACTATGACGGCACGGTGTTCCACCGCGTGATCAAGGGCTTCATGATCCAGGGCGGCGGCTTCGAGGCCGGCATGAAGCAGAAGCCCACGGGCGCGCCGATCCGCAACGAGGCGAACAACGGCGTGAAGAACGACCACTACACGCTCGCCATGGCCCGCACCTCCGACCCGCATTCGGCCACGGCGCAGTTCTTCATCAACGCGACGGACAACGACTTCCTGAACTTCAAGGCCGAAAGCGGCAGCGGCTGGGGCTACGCCGTGTTCGGCAAGGTGGTCGCCGGCACCGAGGTCGTCGACGCGATCGAGCAGGTGAAGACCGGCCGCAAGGGCATGCACGACGACGTGCCGCTCGAGGACGTGGTGATCACGAAGGCCACCCTGGTCTGATCGCCGGCGGGCCCGCATGACCTCGCCGGGCCTTCCGCTGCCGGCGTCCCTGGGCCAGTTCGTGGCGCCGGACGCCTGGCGCTCGGTGGAGTTCGCGAGCGACCTCCATCTCGGCGAAGACACGCCGCGCACCTTCGACGCCTTTGCCACCTACCTGCGCCGCACGCAGGCCGACGCCGTGTTCCTGCTCGGCGACCTGTTCGAGGTGTGGGTGGGCGACGACGCCCGGCACGAAGGCTTCGAGGCGCGCCTGGCCGCGCTGCTGGCCGAGGCCGCCTCCCGCCGCACGGTCGGCTTCATGGCGGGGAACCGGGATTTCCTCGTCGGCGGCGAATTCCTAGCCGATTGCGGGCTGGTGCCGCTCGACGACCCGACGGTGCTGGTCGCCTTCGGCAGGCGGGTGCTGCTCACCCACGGCGATGCGCTGTGCCTGGACGACACGGACTACCAGTCGTTCCGCAGGACCGTGCGCAGCGCATCGTGGCAGCGCGACTTCCTCGCGCGCCCGCTCGGCGAGCGCCGCCGCATCGCGGGCGAGATCCGCGCCGAGAGCCGGCGCCTCAAGCTCGGCCAGGCGCGCGCCGACTGGATCGATCTCGACCCAGCCGCGATGGTGGCGTGGATGCACGAGGCGGCGACGCCGGACCTGGTCCACGGCCACACGCATGCGCCGGAAACGTCGTCTCCCGCGCCCGGCCTCGTGCGGCACGTGCTGAGCGACTGGGATTTGGACGCGGCCGATGCGCCCCCGCGCGCGGAAGTCCTGCGCCTCGACCGCAGCGGCTTTTCGCGCCAGCCGCCGCAGGCATGCTGAGCCGCTGGCTCGCCGGCTGGCGCCGCCTTCGCGACGAGCGCACGCTGCGGCGGCGCGCCATCCCCGAGCCGCTGTGGCAGCTCACGCTGGCCCGCTTTCCGTTCCTGCAGCGCCGCAGCGCCGCCGACCGCCAGGCCCTGCGCGACATGGCCACCCTCTTCCTCGCGCAGAAGGAGTTCACCGGCGCGCACGGCTTCGAGGTGACCGACGAGATCGCCGTCGCCGTCGCGGCGCAGGCCTGCCTGCCGATCCTGCGGCTCGGGCTGCACTGCTACGACGGCTTCGTCGGCATCGTGATGCACGACGACGAGGTGGTGGCGCGGCGCGAGGTGATCGACGAGGACGGCATCGTGCACCACTACCACGAGGCGCTGACCGGCGAGGCCATGGAGAACGGCCCGGTGATGCTCAGTTGGCGCGACGTGCAGGCCGCGGGCGAATCGGCCGCCCACGGCTACAACGTCGTCATCCACGAGTTCGCGCACGTGCTGGACATGCGCGACGGCATGGCCGACGGCGTGCCGCTGCTCGAAAGCCGCGCCGCGCGAACGGCCTGGCTGGCCGTGCTCACCGCCGAGTACGAGCGCCTGTGCGCTCGGCTCGACCGCGGCGAGGAGACCCGCATCGACCCCTACGCCGCCGAGTCGATCGAGGAGTTCTTCGCCGTGGCTTCCGAAGTGTTCTTCGTCGCGCCGAGCCACCTCATGGAAGAGCACCCGCGCCTGTACCAGCTGCTGCGCGGCTACTACCGCCCGAAGCGCCCGGACCGCGCGGCCTCATGACGAAGGGGCCCCGCAGGGCCCCTTCGTTGTCGGCGCATCGCCTGTGCAAGGCCTGCGCAAGCCGTCACGCCGTCGCGGGTTCGGCCTTGGGACGATCGCTCTTGCGGGTCGGCTGGATGTCGAGCGTCACCTTCCCGTCCGCATCGACGTCGACCGTCAGGCGCCCGCCGTCGACCAGGCGGCCGAACAGCAGCTCGTCGGCCAGCGCGCGGCGGATCGTGTCCTGGATGAGGCGCTGCATCGGGCGCGCACCCATGAGCGGGTCGAAGCCTTCCTTCGCCAGATGCTGGCGCAGGGCGTCCGTGAAGGTGACGTCGACCTTCTTCTCGGCGAGCTGGCTCTCGAGCTGCAGCAGGAACTTGTCGACGACGCGCAGGATGATCTCCTGGTCCAGCGCCCGGAAGCTGACGATGGCGTCCAGCCGGTTACGGAACTCCGGCGTGAACAGCCGCTTGATGTCGGCCATCTCGTCGCCCTGCTCGCGCGCGTTGGTGAAGCCGATCGTCGACTTGTTCATCGTCTCCGCGCCCGCGTTCGTGGTCATCACGATGATCACGTTGCGGAAGTCGGCCTTGCGCCCGTTGTTGTCGGTCAGCGAGCCGTGGTCCATGACCTGCAGCAGCACGTTGAAGACGTCCGGGTGCGCCTTCTCGATCTCGTCGAGCAGCAGCACGGCATGCGGCTTCTTGGTGATCGCCTCGGTCAGCAGCCCGCCCTGGTCGAAGCCGACATATCCCGGCGGCGCGCCGATCAGGCGGCTGACCGCATGGCGCTCCATGTACTCCGACATGTCGAAGCGGATCAGCTCGATGCCCAGGATGTAGGCGAGCTGCTTGGCCACCTCGGTCTTGCCCACGCCCGTGGGCCCGCTGAACAGGAACGAGCCGATCGGCTTGTCGGGCTTGCCCAGGCCCGAGCGCGCCATCTTGATGGCCGAGGCCAGCGCCTCGATCGCCGGCTCCTGGCCGAACACCACGCTGTTCAGGTCGCGGTCCAGGCTCTTGAGCTTGGAGCGGTCGTCGCTCGACACGCTCTGCGGCGGGATGCGCGCGATCTTGGCGACGATGTCCTCGACCTCGTTGCGCGTGATGGTCTTCTTCTGCTTGCTCTTGGGCAGGATGCGCTGCGCCGCGCCGGCCTCGTCGATCACGTCGATCGCCTTGTCGGGCAGGTGGCGGTCGTTGATGAATTTCGCCGACAGTTCGGCCGCGGCCTGCAGCGCGCCGAGCGCGTACTTCACGCTGTGGTGCTCCTCGAAGCGCGACTTCAGGCCCTTGAGGATCTCGATGGTCT
>JBIQHD010000067.1:0-3530 GCA_044508835.1 Rubrivivax sp. | reverse complement strand
ACGCGCGGCGGGCGCGGCGGGGGCCGGCCTGGGCGCGGGCGATGCCGGCGCAGCAGCCGTCGGCGCGGGCCGGGCCACCAGGGCGCCCAGCGGGCCCGGCGCATCGCCGGGAACGGCGGACGCCACCGGCACCGGCGGCGCCGCGACCGCCGCCGCGGCCGCTGCCGGCCGATCGGGGACGGCGTCCGTCGCGACGGCGGTCTCGGCCGCGGGCGGCTCGTCGGCCGGCACCGCGGCCACCGGCGGGTCCAGGCGGCTGCCGGCGAACCATGCGCCGACGCCCACGGCGGCGCCGGCCACCGCCAGCGCGGCGATCCACAGTGCCGGGCGCCGCCGCGGCGCCGGGCTGCCCGCCGCCGGGACCGGCACCGGCGCCTGGGTGCGCCCGTGCGGCATCGCGACCGTGCGCGGCACGGCCGCGTCGCCGGCAGGGTCCGCCTCGACCGGTTCCAGGTCGATGTGGGCCGGCGCGGTGTCCTCGGCGTGGCCGCCGTCGACCTGCGTGCGGTCGTAGGCCCCGGCGGCCGTCGGCAGAGGCGGCGGCAGCGTCACGCCGGGCCGGCCGCGGGGCGGCACCTCGGCGCGCCCTTCCAGCACCTCGCGCAGCGCCTCGATGCTCTGCGGCCGGTCGCTCGGGCGGATGGCCAGCATCCATTCGATGGCCCGCACGAACGCCGGCGACATCGACGGGAAATCGTCCGGCGGCAGCAGCGGCGGCTCGTCCTCCAGCACGGCGCGCGTGGTCGCGGGCGGCGGCGGCGTGCCGCGCAGCAGGTAGTGCACGACGGCGCCGAGCGCGTACAGGTCGGTCCACGGCCCCTGGCGAAGCCGCACCACCTCGGCGTACTGCTCGATCGGCGCGTAGCTCGGCTTGAGGATGGCGGTGAAGGTCTGCGTCTGGCCGCTGATGGCCTGGCGCGCCGCGCCGAAGTCGAGCAGCACCGGCGGCTCGGCCGGCGGCAGCAGGATGTTGTCGGGCGCGATGTCGCGGTGGAACACGTCCTCGCGGTGCAGCAGCGCCAGCGCCCCGAGCAGCGGATCGAGCAGGGCGCGGATCCACGCTTCGTCGGGCGGCTCGTCCATGGCGCGGCGCACCTCGCGCAGGGTGCGGCCCTGGAGGTAGGGCATCACCATGTAGGCCGTGCCGTTGGCCTCCCAGAAGCGGTACACCTTGACGAGCGAGGGGTGGTTGAAGCGCGCCAGCAGCCGCGCCTCGTTCACGAAGGAACGCAGGCCGAGCGCATACGTCTCCTCGTGCGCGCCCGAGCGCATCGACACCTGCTGGTCGCCGCCGCGCCGGGCCAGCGAGCCGGGCATGTACTCCTTGAGGGCGACGGTGCGCTCGAGCGCGTGGTCCTGCGCCAGGTAGACGATGCCGAAGCCGCCCACGCCGATGACGCGCAGGATCTCCAGCTCGCCGAAGCGCGTGCCGGCGGGCAGCGCCTCGTGGTCGTCGGCGGGGCCGGCGGGCGGCGGGGACGCGGGGGTCGTCATGGGCATGCGGACAGCGCGGCGGGCATCGTCCGAACAGTGGAAGCGAAGCACGCGATTCTGCGGCAGCATCGCCGCGTCCGGCCGGACGGCGCCCCCGTTCGGCACGCCCCCGCCCACCCCTTCGGCCACGCACCATGACTTTGTTCCGCTCTTCCCGGCTGGCCGGCGCCTGGCTCGCCGCCCTGGCGCTGGCCCTGCCCGGCGCCCACGCCTTCGACCTGCAGGGCCACCGCGGCGCGCGCGGCCTCGCGCCGGAGAACACCCTCGCCGGCTTCGAGGCCGCGCTCGACCTCGGCGTGCACACGCTGGAACTGGACGTCGCCGTCACCGCCGACGGCGTGGCGGTGATCTCGCACGACCCGCGGCTGAACCCGCTCATCACCCGCGACGCCGGCGGGCACTTCCTCGACGCCACCGGCCCCGCCATCCACGGCCTCACGCTGGCCGAGCTGCAGCGCTACGACGTGGGCCGGCTCAAGCCGGGCACGCGCTACGCCGCGGCCTTCCGCACGCAGCGTGCCGCCGACGGCCAGCGCATTCCCACGCTGGCCGCGCTGTTCGAGCAGGTGAAGGCCCGCGGCGACGCCCGGGTGCGGTTCAACATCGAGATCAAGCTCGCGCCCGACACCGACGACATCACCCCGGCGCCGCAACCCTTCGTCGAGGCCGTGCTCGCGGTGGTCCGCCGGCACGGCATGGAAGGCCGCGTCACGCTTCAGGGCTTCGACTGGCGCGCGCTGCGCATCGCGCAGGCGCTGGCGCCGGACATCCCCACCGCCTACCTTAGCGCCCGGCGACCGCGCTTCGACACCATCGCCGACGGCCGCTGGACCGACGGGTTCACCCTCGCGCGGCACGGCAGCCTGCCGAAGATGGTGAAGGCCGCCGGCGGCGCCGTCTGGGCGCCGCACTTCGACGACGTGGACGCGGCCGCGCTGCGCGAGGCGCACGCGCTCGGGCTGCAGGTGAAGGTCTGGACGGTCAACGAGCGCGCCGACATCGAGCGCATGCTCGAACTGGGCGTGGACGGCATCATCAGCGACCGTCCCGACCTCGTGCGCGAGGCCATGGCGCGGCGCGGCATGCCGCTGCCCTGAGAGGACCGACAATCCCGCCTCCGGCGAAACGGCGCCGTGTCCCGACCGCGACCTGCCCCACGACCATGAGCACGATTCTTCAGCACCTCCCCGCCGGCCAGAAGGTCGGCATCGCCTTCTCCGGCGGCCTGGACACCAGCGCCGCCCTGCTGTGGATGCGCCAGAAAGGCGCCATCCCCTACGCGTACACCGCCAACCTCGGGCAGCCCGACGAGCCCGACTACGACGAGATCCCCCGCAAGGCCAAGGCCTACGGCGCCGAGCTCGCCCGCCTGGTCGACTGCCGCGCGCAGCTCGTCTCGGAAGGCATCTCCGCCCTGCAGTGCGGCGCCTTCCACATCTCCACGGCTGGCGTCACCTACTTCAACACCACGCCCATCGGCCGCGCCGTCACCGGCACCATGCTGGTGGCCGCGATGAAGGAGGACGACGTCAACATCTGGGGCGACGGCAGCACCTTCAAGGGCAACGACATCGAGCGCTTCTACCGCTACGGGCTGCTCGTCAACCCGTCGCTCAAGATCTACAAGCCCTGGCTCGACCAGACCTTCATCGACGAGCTGGGCGGGCGCGCCGAGATGTCGGCCTTCATGAACCAGGCCGGCCACGCCTACAAGATGTCGGCCGAGAAGGCCTACTCCACCGACTCCAACATGCTCGGCGCCACGCACGAGGCCAAGGACCTGGAGCACCTGGACAGCGGCATCACCATCGTCAAGCCCATCATGGGCGTGGCCTTCTGGCGCGACGACGTGGAAGTGAAACGCGAGACGGTGTCGGTGCGCTTCGAGGAAGGCCGCCCGGTGGCGCTCAACGGCCAGGCCTTCGCCGACCCGGTGGAACTGATGCTCGAGGCCAACCGCATCGGCGGGCGCCATGGTCTCGGCATGAGCGACCAGATCGAGAACCGCATCATCGAGGCCAAGAGCCGCGGCATCT
>JBIQHD010000001.1:0-376541 GCA_044508835.1 Rubrivivax sp. | reverse complement strand
GCCGTTCGCCGCCACGCGGCTGGCTCGGGACGGGGAAGTCCCTTTCATTCGTTAGCCGTCACAAGCCATGACCCTTTTCTATGCCACAGAACATCTACGACAATCTAAACTTCTTCGAGCGTTACTCTAGCCTCCCACGATCGAAGCATGGGCTAGACGGGGCGCCCGAGTGGCCAGTGCTTCAGGCGCTACTTCCGACCATCAAGAATCTCCGTGTACTTGATCTAGGCTGCGGATTCGGATGGTTCTGTCGTTGGGCTATGGCCGCCGGTGCGCAGTCGGTCGTGGGGGTTGATCTATCTGAAAATATGTTGAAACGGGCAAAGGAGGCAACGAACGACAAGAGCATCAAATACGTTCTTGCTGATCTGGATACGATTGACCTTGATGCCGCCAGCTATGATCTTGTCTTCAGCTCCCTGACGCTTCACTACGTTAAGGACCTTTCGGCCCTTTTTAACAAAGTGTTCCGTAGTCTGGCGCCAAAAGGTCGCTTTGTTTTCTCGGTGGAGCATCCGATCATGCTGGCCCCGACCGACCCGAGCTGGAAGACACTTGACTCCGGCATAACAGTTTGGCCGCTTGATGGGTACCTAGAAGAAGGCCCGCGTGTCGTGAACTGGCTCGTCGATGGCGTTGTCAAAGAGCATCGAACTGTTGCCACTTACGTCAATCTCCTGAATCTAAGCGGGTACTCGATCTACCGCGTCGAGGAATGGGGTCCATCTCACGAGCAAGTGCAGGAAAATCCGGAGTGGGCTGTTGAGCGCAACCGACCCTACTTCCTACTTGTTGCCTCACAAAGTAGCCACGAGTGTGACGGCTAACAATTCATTCAAGCCGACGCCGCTTCGCGGCTCGGCTTAATTCAGGCGTTAGGGGAAACCTGTGTCTCAAGCTGATGACGACATGTCTCGTGGGTTTCACAACATTCCTGATGACTCAAAGTTACAGGCAATGTCCTATATCCAACTTCTTGGGGCACTTCACTCATCTGAAAAAGACTCTCCTAAATTTCACGCCGTTGAACGCGAGATAAAAAAGCATCTTGCTAAAGACCAAGCCAAGATAAACCGTCCAAACATTGTTCTTGGCGCTTGCATTGCTGGCTTCTTTGGGCTCTCAGGCGTTGTGCTTGGCTACTGCCTCAGAGAACTACCCTCCAAGCAAATACCCAACCCCGATACCCTGCAACAAATTCATCAAAGCCAACTCACTCCAAAACAACCACTCGGGGCGATCCAGGTCGGCAAACCAGCCACCCCGAAGAAAAGCGAAAACCCAGCCCAAGTAAAAGACAATGCAGCCAATCGCTAGGCAATCCCCTAACACTTCGGTCAAGCGGACAGCCCAAAAGCTGCGCTTTTGGGTGCCCTCCCTTCGGTCGGCTGCCCCTTACCTTCAACGTTAGGTTCGCCCGTGCTCCCCGCCTCCGCAATGTCGATTCGCACGCTGTCGCTCGCTGCTGCTGCGCTCTTTGTCTCAGTCGTCGGAGCAATGCTGTTGCATGTCGCAGTACCGGAAGCGCTGCACTTCGCCGAACGTTCGTCGCCGGTGTCGGGGTCCGTCATTTCGGAAGTAGAAATGCAGCAGAAGGAGCGGGTGGCACTGCAGCAGCTTCACGAGGCAATCGAAAGTACTCCGCGCATCACCCTCGGTTCGCTCGTGGGCAGTGCGCTCTCGCGTTTTGGTGCGGTGGCCTTCCTGCCGCTCGTTGTGCTGTTGTTCCTATTGCGCCGCCAGCCGGCAACCCAAAGGGTCCTTGCGCTCGTGCCCCTCCTCGGCCTTGCTGTCTGGTCTGGCGGAGCGGTATTGTTAGTTGGGCTGCTTGTGCTGGCCTTAGTCTTCGAAGGCGCTCTCAGGTTGAGTCAGAAGAATGCGCGAACCTAACCGGTCAATCGAGCCGACGGCCTCCGGCGCGCTGCGCGCGCCTGCGTCCGCGGCTCATCTCCAACGTTAGATGACAAGCGGAACCATGGAGGCAACCGAAGCAGTGGTCAAAGCCCAAACGAAGCGGCCGCTAGTTGTAGGTGTGGCCGCGAGTCTTCTGGTGATTGACGCAGCTATTAGTCTGTCTGTCTACTTTTGGTCGCTGCGTGAGTTGGGGTCTGTGGCCGACGCTATGCGCTATGGGTGGTTTTCTGTTCCCCCGCTTCTAACCCTTGCCATTGCTCTCGCGCTGGTCACACTGCTGATCAAAAGGCATAGTTGGGGGCGGTATGCGTTGATCGCGCTCGCGGCCCTGACTCTGTCAGATCTGCTGTTCATAGTCGGCGGTGTTCAAAGTACACAGCAGTACACGCAGCCGATGGTGCTTGCGTTGGTCAGTGTTGTGTTCCAGTGGGCGGCAACCGTTCTCGTCTTTCTGCCGCAGTCAAGTTCTTGGTATGCGTCGAGTGGCCACAGTGCAGTCATCTAACCCCTCCATCGAGCGGACGTCCTCCGGCTTGCTTCGCAAGCCTCCAGCCGCCGCTCATGTCGAACTACAAGGGCTTCCCCAATAGTCAAGCCAAACGAATCCCGATGGCCCGCAATGCGGGCCATTTCTTCATCTGCATTCCCTTCAAGGCCTGCAGCCGTGGCGAAGGCGGACGCTGGCGAGAACAACAAGGTGCGGACTGGCCAAACTACAAACGGTCATTGCTGCAGCACATGTTGGCTGCGGACCCTGATGAAAGACGCACGCGGGGGACCCGTTCGTTAGCCGGCAAGCTGTTCGCCGCCCTTGACATGATCGGTCACTCCCCGCGCAGGTCCAAACCTGTTGTCATCAACGCTTGCCGTCACACGGCGGTGGAACTGGTGTCGGTGTCGTAGGTGGTGGATGGATGGTTGTCGCCCTGGCCTGCGCTTCAGGCCGGCAGCGCAAACGCCTCGCCGCGTCGCAGCACGGCCCAGGCCATGCGCGCGTTCTTCGCCGCGATGGCCACCACCGCCCGCCAATAGCCTCGTCGCTCGGCCAGCGCCACGGCCCAGCGGCTGATGGCATCCGTCTTGTTCCTGGCCGCCGCCAGCAGCGCCTTGGCGCCCAGCACCAGCAGGCTGCGCAGGTAGGCGTCGCCCGCCTTGGTGATGCGGCCCAGCCGGGTCTTGCCGCCCGAGCTGTACTGGCCTGGGGCAAGTCCCAGCCAGGCGGCGAACTGGCGGCCGCAGTCGAAGTCGTGCCCGTTGCCGATCATGGCCAGCAGGCAGGTCGCCGTGGTCGGGCCGACGCCGCCAAGCTGCATGAGTTGCCGCGCTCGTGCATCGCCCCGCGCCATGGCCAGGATGTGGCCGTCGTACTGCGCCACGCGTTCATCCAGCCGGGTGACCTCGCTGAGCAGATCGCCGATGACGGTGTTGGCGTAGCCGGGCAGGTCTTCCAGGCATTCGCAGGCGCGCCGGCGCACGGTGGCGGCCTTCAGGGGCAGCACGATGCCCAATTCACTGAGCAGGCCGCGGATGCGATTGAGCGTGGCCGTGCGTTGTTCCACGAAGCCTTGGCGTGCGCGGTGCACCATCAGGCGCGACTGCTGCTCGACATCCTTGATCGGCACAAAGCGCATGTGCGGGCGCTGGACGGCCTCGCAGATCGCCGCGGCATCGGCCGCGTCGTTCTTGCCGCGCTTGCCTGTCATGCGGTAGGGCGTGACGAACTTCGGGGCGATCAGGCGCACGGTATGGCCCGAGGCCTGGAACAGCCGTGCCCAGTGGTGCGCGCCGGAGCAGGCCTCCATGCCGATGACGCACGGCGGCAGGCTGGCGATGAGTTCATGCAGCTTGTCGCGCGGCACGGCCGGGCGCACCAGCTCGGGCCGCCCGGCCTCGTTGACGCCATGCAGGGCAAACACGTTCTTGGCCAGATCGATTCCGACGAACACAATGGCCATGGACTTCCCCTTCCGAGTGAGTTGATGAGACGTCGCACCTCCCATCGTGGCACCAAGTTGCCGTTCGCCGCCACGCGGCTGGCTCGGGACGGGGAAGTCCCTTTCATTCGTTAGGCGACACAGGATGAGCACCTCGCGAACTGGGCTCGCGCCCTTGGAGCCAGGCGGCGAGCGCTTCGTCGCGCATCTCGACCGGAGGACACCATGGGACTCTTGACCTTCAGCATCAACGTCACCCTGGACGGCTGCGTCGACCACCGGGAAGGAATCGCCGACGACGAGACGCACGCCTTCTTCACCCGCCTCATGGACGAAAGCGGGGCGATGCTGTGGGGCCGCGTCACCTACGAGATGATGGAGAGCTACTGGCCCGCGGTTGCCCGCGGCGACGCGGAAGCACCGCCGGCGATGCGCGAGTGGGCGGTCAAGCTGGAGGCCAAGCCGAAGTACGTGGTGTCCTCGACGCGAAAGGACTTCCCCTGGACCCACAGCCATCACATCGCCGGCGACCTGCGCACGGGCGTGCAGAAGCTCAAGGACGCGACACCGGCCGGCGTGCTCCTCGGCAGCGGCCAGCTCGCGACCGAGCTGGACCGGCTGGATCTGATCGACGAGTACAAGCTCCTCGTCCACCCCAGGATCGCCGGCCACGGCCCCACCCTGTACCAGGGCGGGCTCCCTGGCACGCGCCGGCTCGAGCTGGTCTCGGCGAAGCCGCTTCGCTGCGGCGCGGTCGCCATGCACTACCGGCGCGCGCGCTGACTCGCAGAGGCGCCATGTCGCCTGACTATTCATTCAAGCCGACGCCGCTTCGCGGCGCGGCCTGATTCAGGCAATAGGTCCGTTCGGCCTTTACATCAGGAACTGCCACATGCTCAGCCAATCCCGGATCATGGCGTTTTGTGCAACCGCGAAACCTGAAGAGGCCAAGCGCTTCTACCAATCGGTACTTGGCCTTCCTCTCGTCGAGGACAGCCCCTTCGCCATCGTTTTCGACTGCAATGGCGTGGAGCTGCGCGTACAGAAAGTCCCTCACGTTGCGCCGGGCACCCACACCACCTTGGGCTGGTCGGTCACGAGCATTGAATCGCAGATCAGGGAACTGGCGGCCGCCGGAGTCGTATTCGAGAAGTTTCCCGGACTTCAGCAGGATCAGCATGGCATCTGGGTAGCGCCGAACGGAGCAAAGATCGCCTGGTTCAGAGATCCAGACGGCAACATCCTTTCGCTTGCAGAACGGGCATAGCTGCGGGCATCGCTGCCATGCATCTCTTCATTCCGTCTTCGCTTCTCTGCCCAGCCTGCGAAATGCACTTTCGGCCACAGTAGCGCCGGGTGCTGCCTGCCCTTCCATCGAGAGGACGTCACAAGAGCTACGCTCCTGCGCCGCCCCTCGTGTCGAACGCCAGGGCCATGCTTGCCAAGACAGATCGCCAGGACACCCATGCCCATGCCAAACGCAAACGCCGCCACCGGCACAGTCAGGACGATGCTGCGACTCGAAGGCCTCTGCGTCCTGATCGCCTCCTTGTTCGCCTACGCGCAGTTCGGGGCCGGGTGGGGCGTGTTCGCCGCCTGCTTTCTGTTGCCCGACCTGTCGTTCGCCGGCTACCTGGCCGGGGCCCGCGTCGGCGCGTGCGCGTACAACGCCGCGCATTCGTATGTCGGCGCGCTGGCCTTCCTGGCCGCCGCGGCGGCGTTTCCGGCGCAGGTGCCGTTTGCCGTCGGATTGATCTGGTGTGCGCACATCGGGTTCGACCGCGCGCTGGGCTACGGCCTGAAGTACCCGCAGGGCTTCGGCTACACGCACCTGGGCGTCATCGGCCGGGCGGCACGGGAGGCGTCCGGCCTCTCCGCCGAGCACAAGGCCCCAGGCGCGATCGAGACGGCCGGGCGCGTCGAACGCTAGGCCGCGCGGCACCTCGGAAGGAGGTCGGGCATGTTCAAGGTCCTCGGCGTCGTCCTCGCCTGCTACACCGTCCACGCCCTCGTCACCGGCGGGGTCTACGCGAAGTCCGGCCTGCGGGGCCGCGTGGTGTCGAGGGCGGACTCGCCCGGCCATTTCCGGGTCGTGACGGCGATCTATGGCGCGCTCAGCCTGGCGCTCATGACGCTCTTCCAAGCACGGCGTCGCAACTGGAGAGGGCAAGCCCATGAACCATGACGCGCTGCAGGCGTACTACGCCGCCCGGGCACCCGAGTACGACCGCATCTACCGCAAGCCCGAGCGCCAGCACGACCTGCGCGCCATCGAGGGCTGGCTTCCGTCGGTGCTGGGCGGCCGGGCCACCCTCGAGGTGGCCTGCGGCACGGGCCACTGGACGCAGTTCCTCGCGCCCGCGGCGACGTCGCTGGTGGCGGTGGACGCCTCGGCCGAGGTGCTCCGCGCGGCCCGGGCGCGGGTGCCGTCCGACCGCGTGTCGTTCGTCCTCGGCGACGCCTACCGCCTGCCGTTCGCCGCGTGCCGCTTCGAGGCCGCCTTCGCCGGCTTCTGGTTCTCGCACGTGCCGCACGCGCGCGTCGATGCCTTCCTTCGCGGCCTGCATCGCACGCTGGCGCCCGGCGCGCGGGTGGTGCTTCTCGACAACCGGTTCGTCGAAGGAAGCAGCACGCCGCTGGACGGGCGGGACGACGATGGCAACACCTACCAGCGGCGCCGGCTGGACGACGGCTCCACGCACCGGGTGCTGAAGAACTTCCCGTCGGAGGCGGCGCTCCACCGGGCCGTGGCAGGCATGGCCGGCGAGGTCTCGTTCCACACATGGCAATATTTCTGGGCGCTGTCGTACGTGGCAACCGCCGCCTGACGCCGCGCGCGGCGAGACTTCCCCCACCTGCACACGACACGAGACCGGCCACGTGAAGATCACCCCCACCCCCGTCACGGCGGCCCTCGCCGGCCTCTTCTCGGCCCTGGTGATGCCCGCGCTCTGGCTGCGGCTGGGTTCCGGGTCGGCCGACAGCACCTGGGTGATCGTGGCCCTGCTGCTGACCGTCGCGCTGCCGGCCCACGCGTTCGTGGTGGGCTTCGGCCGCAGCCCGGCGCCGCAGGCAGGCACGCTGGACACGGCGCTGCTCAAGCGCGTGGCCGCCTGGCTGGCCTCGGCCCTCGCCACCGTCGCGGTGACGGCGCTCGTGCGCGCCTAGCGCGGCGCGGCTACATCGAGAAGCGGCCCGTCTCCAGCGCCTGCCGCGCCACCAGGAACGCCGCCGCGTTCCAGCTCTGGCCGGCCATGCCCATGGGTTCGAGCGTGCGCCCGTGGAACCACTCGGTGAAGCGCCAGTCGTCCAGCGCGTTCACCTGCGCGAGGCGGCCGAGCTCGTGCCGGGCGAGCTCCTTCTTGCCGAGGATGGCGAGCGCCATCGCCCAGAAGCCGCCGATGAACGGCCAGATGCCGCCGTTGTGGTACTGGTGCGGATGGTTCTGCCGGTGGCGGCCCATGTAGCTGCGCCACAGCTCGTGGTCGGGGCCGATGGGGTGGGTCACCGCGCGGATCGGGTACGGGTCCGCCGCGCCGGCGGCCCGCAGCGTCTTGACGATCCGCTGCGCCATCGAGTCGCCCGCCAGTCCGAAGAGCACGGCCAGCACGTTGCCGAACACGTCGCCCTCGTCGCCGGTGAACGAGAGGTTCACGAAGCTCAGGTACAGCCCCGGGCTGCGCTGGCCGCGGCGCGCGTAGTGGCCGAGCAGGCGCCCGCGCCGGTACTCGGGCAGGTCGCGCTCGAAGGGGTGGAAGAGGTGGTTGAAGTGGTAGTGCGTCTCTTCGAGATGCGGCAGCTCGAACAGCAGCTTGACGCGGTACCACAGCGCGTTGGTGTAGAGCACGAAGCCCGAGCGCGGCATGATGTCGGCCCAGTCGCTGGCCTCGTTCTGCTGCAGCAGGAAGAAGCGCTGGTGCTCCTGCGCCAGCAGCCACTGGATGGCGCGGTCGACGTTCTCTTGCCAGCGCTGCGCGATGCCGGACAGCCGGCTCGTGCGGCGCGTGTGGTGCACGGCGATCAGCCACCACAGCGTGGCGTCGATGCAGCCGAGGTACCAGAAGTCGGCGTCCTCGCTCTGCGGGCACACGTACTTGGGGATCTGGCCGTTGGGGGCCTGCATCTGCGCGAGCGAGTCGAGGCTCGCGACGGCGCCCTCTTCCAGCGCCGCGTCGCCGCTGCCGGCCATCGCCAGCACGCAGATGGCCGCGTCGCGCCCGAAGATGCGCGTGTAGCTGCGCGCCTCGGCGGCGTCGGTGCGGCTCGCCGCGAGGATGCCGCCCGGCCCGAGGTTGCGCCGCAGCAGCGCGAGCGATTCCTCGGCGCAGCGCGCCACCAGCGGCCCGGCCTGGTCGGTGCTTGGGAGGGCGTCGCGCGCGGTCATGGGGTGGGCGGTGTCATCGGCCAGGCCGACGGCGGCTTCGGTGCATTCGATCATCGGAGCTCCTCGCAGTACTGCTTCATGCGATGCGGCGCTTGCGCCGCCGATCCGTCATCCGGCCGGTGGTGCCGGCCCGGCCGCGCATCAGCGCCGGCGCAGTGTACGAACGCCTGCCCCGCCGCGCCGGCGCTCGCGGCGCCGCGCGCCGGGCATGGCGTGAATCTCTTCACGCGCATGCCGGCGAATGCGCGGCGCAACGTCGCGCCATGGCCGCATCCGCGGCGGCCGGCGCGAAGCAGCGGAGCCGCATGCGCGGTAACCTGCGCCCTCAACGCCCGAGGGTCATCGCGCGATGACGTGCACCCGCCCGGCAAACTACCCGGCGCGCGAGCCGGGCTCCCTGCATGCCAAGGGATTCCGCACGCGGTAACAGAAAGGCACCGATGGTTCGAGCGACGAGACGTTTCGCCGGCACGACACCCGCTCCCATGCGCCGCGGCGCGCGGGCGGCCTTCGCGGCCTTCGCCGTCCTCGCGGTCGCGCCCGCCGCGGCCATGCAGCTCGCCTCGGCCGACCTGCGCCGCATGAGCCTCGAGGAGCTCGGCGACATCGAGATCACGTCGGTCTCCAAGCGCGCCGAGCCCCTGTCCGACGCACCCTCCTCCGTGTTCGTCATCACCGCCGACGACATCCGCCGCTCGGGCGCCACCAGCCTGCCCGAGGTGCTGCGCCTCGCGCCCAACCTGCAGGTCGCGCAGGGCTACGCCGGCGGCTACGCCATCAGCGCGCGCGGCTTCAACAGCCCCGCGGCCAACAAGCTGCTGGTGCTCATCGACGGCCGCTCGATCTACACGCCGCTCTTCTCGGGCGTGTTCTGGGACGTGCAGGACGTGATGCTCGAAGACGTCGAGCGCATCGAGGTCATCAGCGGCCCGGGCGGCACGCTGTGGGGCGTGAACGCGGTCAACGGCGTCATCAACGTCATCACGCGCGGCGCGCTGGACACGCAGGGCACGCTCGCGTCCGGCGGCGTCGGCAACCAGGGCGCCGCGCTGAGCCTTCGCCACGGCGGGGAGCTCGGCGGCGGCCACTACCGTCTCTATGCGCGGCAGGTCGGGCGCTTCCACACCGAGACGGCCGCCGGCACGCCGCTGGACGACGCCGGGCACCACACGCAGGCCGGCTTCCGCGCCGACTGGTCCGGCGACGGCGACAGCCTCACGCTGCACGGCGACGCCTACCGCGCCCGGCGCGGGCAGCCCGAGCCGGGCTCGATCCAGATCACCGGCATCACGCTCGCCCTGAGCGACGTCGAGCTGTCCGGCGCCAACCTCGGCGCCCGCTGGGAGCGCCGGCTCGGCGGCGGCGCCAGCATCGCGCTGCAGGCCCACCTCGACCACACCGAGCGCTCGAACCCGCCGACCTTCGGCGAGGTGCTCGACATCGTCGACCTGCAGTTCCAGCACAGCATGGTCCCCGCCGCCGGCCACACGCTGGTGTGGGGCGCGCAGTACCGCCACGGCTGGGACCGCGTGACGAACAGCCCCTACGTCGCCTTCCTGCCGGCGCACCTGCGCCAGCGCTGGGCGAGCCTGTTCGTGCAGGACGAGATCGCCCTCGACCCGGCGCTGCGCCTCACGCTGGGCGCGCGCATCGAGCGCAACGACTACACCGGCCGCGAGTTCCTGCCGAACCTGCGCCTGGCCTGGAAGCCCCGGCCCGAGCACCTGCTGTGGGCCGCCGCCTCGCGCACCGTGCGGGCGCCCTCGCGGCTCGACCACGACACCTTCGTGCCGGGCACGCCGCCGTTCCTGCTCGACGGCGGCGCCGACGTGCGCTCGGAGACGGCCGACGTGATCGAGCTCGGCTACCGCGGGCAGCCGGCGCCCGACCTGTCGTTCTCGGTGACGGCCTTCCAGGCCGACTACCGGCACCTGCGCACGCAGCAGATCGACCCCGGCCGCACCTTCCTGTTCTATGCCAACGGCATGCGCGGCACGGTCTCGGGCGTGGAGATGTGGGGCCAGTGGCAGGTCTCGCGCGGCTGGCGCCTGGGCGGCGGCTACACGCGGCTCGGCCAGAGCTTCCGGCTCGAGCCGTGGAGCAACGACGCCGCCGCCGTGCCGACGCTCGAGGGCGCGAACCCGTCGCAGCGCTGGTCGCTGCGCTCGTCGCACGACCTGCCCGGCGGCGCCGAGTTCGACCTCATGCTGCGCCACGTGTCGGGCCTGTCGATGCCCGACGTGCCCGGCTACTGGGCGCTGGACCTGCGCTACGGCTGGCGCGCCAGCGACCGGGTCGAGGTCGCCGTGGCCGGACGCAACCTCTTCGCCGCGGGCCACGGCGAGTTCACCGACGCGGCCACCCGCAGCCAGCTCCAGCCGGGCGTGTTCCTCTCGGTGGCATGCGAGTTCTGAAGGCGCCGCATCGGGCCCCGCAGGGGGATCGCCGGCATCCGGGAGTCCTTGCCGGCGGCGCACCGGCCGGCGCGCGGCGCGCGCTGCTGCGCGGCCTCGCGCTCGGCGCCGCGCTGGCGTTCACCGCGCCGGCCATTCCGGCGCGCGCGGCGCCGTCGGTGGCGGAGTACCGCGTCAAGGCGGCGTTCCTCTACAAGTTCCTGAGCTACGTCGAATGGCCGCCCGGCGCGCTGGCGTCGCCCGGCGGCGCGTTCGTCATCGGCGTGGTCGGCCCCGAGGCCGCCGTCCGCGAACTGCGTCGCGCAACGGCCGGGCAGTCGGTAAACGGCCACGCCGTCGCCGTGCGGCCGCTGGCGCGCGGTGATACGGTCGCCGACGTGCACGTCCTCTTTCTCGCCGGCAGCGACGGCGACCCGCCCGCCGACACACTGGCCGCCGCACGCGGCCGGCCGGTGCTGACCATCACCGAATCGGACATCGAGGCGGGCGCCGTCATCAACTTCGTGGTCGTCGACGACCGGGTGCGCTTCGACATCGCCCTGCCCGCGGCCGACGCCCACCAGCTCAAGATCAGCGCGCGGCTGCTCAACGTCGCGCGCCGGGTCGTGCCGCGCTCATGAATGGCCACCCCCTACGCGCGTCGCGCGCCCCCTCGAGGGGGCTGAGCCCGGACGCGGCAGGTCCGGTGGACCTGTCGCGCCTGGCGAAGGGCCGGGCCACTGGCCCGGCGCGGCCTGCAAGGCAACACCAGCGGACCGGCAGAGCCGGATCCGCGGTGTTCGCTTGGGAATGCTCCCCGGTTCATGCGTCGCGAGTCACGCCACGCGCAGTGGAGCAACTGACATGAGCCAAGGTTCGCTGCGGCGCAAGCTGCTCAGCGTCATGCTGCTGACGACGCTGGCCGCCGTGGTCGTCGCCCTCGGCGCGATGATCGGCTACGACCTGCGCGCCTACCACCAGGGCGGCGTGAACGACCTCGGCGCCCAGGCCGACCTGCTCGGGCGCACCACCGCGCCGGCGGTGGCCTTCGACGACGCCCGGGTCGCCACCGAGAACCTCGCCTCGCTGCGCCTGCACCCGCGGATGCGGGCCGCCGCCGTCTACGACCAGGACGGCCACCTGTTCGCCTCGTACCTGGCCGACGAGGGGCAGGCCCCGCTGCCCCCGCGGCCCGCCGCCGACGGCGTGCGCATCGCCGGCAGCACGCTCGAGGCCGTCAAGCCCATCGTGGTGCAGGGCGAGCGCATGGGCACCGTCTACCTGCGCGCCGACTACGAGCTCTACGACCGGCTGCTCAACTACGGCGGCATCGCGCTCATCGTGGCGGCCATCGCCATGCTGTTCGCGTTCGGGGTGTCGCTGTGGCTGCAGCGCATCGTCACCGGGCCGGTGCTGGCCATCGGCACCATCGCGCGCGACGTGGTCGAGCGGCGCGACTACTCCCGCCGCGCGCACAAGCTCAGCGACGACGAGGTCGGCGAGCTGGTCGACGCCTTCAACGACATGCTCTCCGAGATCGAGCGCCGCACGGTGGCGCTGGAGGCGTCGAACACCGAGACGCTGCGCGAGGTGCGCGAGCGCCGCGCCGCGCAGCAGGAGGTGATGCGCCTGAACGCCGGGCTCGAGCAGCGCGTGCAGGAGCGCACGCTGCAGCTCGAGGCCTCCAACCGCGAGCTCGCCGCCGCCAGCGCCAGCGCCGAGGCGGCGAACCGGGCGAAGTCGGAATTCCTCTCCAGCATGAGCCACGAGCTGCGCACGCCGCTGAACGCCATCATCGGCTTCGGCCAGCTGCTGCGCCTGCCCAATGCCGACACCTCCTCCGAGCAGGCGAAGGTGTTCGTCGACCACATCGTCAACGCCGGGCGGCACCTGCTCACGCTCATCAACGAGGTGCTCAACCTCGCGCAGATCGAGGCCGGCAAGCTCAACGTGAGCCTGCAGCCGCTGCCGCTGGACGGCGTGCTGGCGGAGTGCCGCACGATGGTCGAGGCGATGGCCGCGCCGCGCGGCCTGGCGGTGCGCTTCCCGGCGCGAGCCGGGCTGGCGGTGGTGGCCGACGGCACGCGGCTCAAGCAGGTGCTGCTCAACCTGCTGTCGAACGCCGTCAAGTACAACCGGCCGAACGGCAGCGTCGAGCTGCACTGCGCGGTGGTGGACGGAGAGCGCGTGCGCCTGACCGTGCGCGACACCGGCCCGGGCCTGCGGCCCGACCAGGTCGACACGCTGTTCCAGCCCTTCAACCGCCTCGGCCAGGAAGCCGGCACCGAGGAGGGCACGGGCATCGGCCTCGTCGTCACCAAGCGCCTGGTGGAGCTGATGCGCGGCAGCATCGGCGTGGCCAGCACGCCGGGCGTGGGCAGCGAGTTCTGGATCGAGCTGCCGCGCGTGGCGGACGCGGCGGCGCAGGCCGACGCGGCGCCGGCGACGCCGACCGCCGAGGGCGGCCCGCAGGCCGGGCAGCCGACGGCGACCGTGCTGTGCGTCGAGGACAACCAGGCGAGCCTGGAGCTCGTCAGGCACGTGATGCGCCTGCGCCCGCAGCTTCGCCTGCTCACCGCCACCAACGGCCGCCGCGGCGTCGAGCTGGCGCGCGAGCATCGGCCGCAGCTCATCCTGATGGACAACAACATGCCCGAGCTCACGGGCCGCCAGGCGCAGGCCATCCTGCGCGCGGACCCGGCCACGGCGCACATTCCCGTCATCGCCCTGAGCGCCGACGCCATGCCCAAGACGGTGGAGGCCGTGATGGCGGCCGGCTACCACGGCTACGTCACCAAGCCGATCGACGTGAACGAGCTGCTGGAGGCGATCGACCGCGGGCTGGCGTTCTCGCAAGGCCAGGGCCCCGGCCACGCCTGACGCGCCCGCTCGCCGTCAACGCACGAGGCCGGCCGCCAGCAGGGCGCGGTTCATCCGCGACTCCGCCTCGATCACCCGCGCGAACGCCTGCCGCCCGCCGTCCGCCGGCAGGTTGTTGGCGTCGAGCAGGCGCCGGCGCAGCGCCGGGCGGGCCAGCGCGCGCGCCACTTCGGCCTGCACGCGCTGCAGCACCGCGGGCGGCGTGGCGCCGGGCGCGAACAGGCCGAACACCGACACCCGGTTGGCGCCCGCGAAGCCCAGCTCGGCGAGCGTGGGCACGCCCGGCAGCACCGCCAGTCGCCGCGGCGCGCCCACCGCCAGCGGCCTGAAGCGGCCGTCGCGCACGTGCTGCAGCTGCAGCGGGCCGACGTTGGTCGACAGCAGCTCGAACTGCCCGCCCAGCGCGTCGTTGATCTGCTGGCCGCCGCCCTTGTAGGGCACGTGGGTGATGTCGGCGGCGCTCTCGCGGCACACCTGCGCCAGCACCAGGTGGCCGGTGGTGCCCGTGCCCGAGGTGGCCCAGCGGATGCGGCCGGGGCGCGAGCGCGCCGCCGCCAGCATGGCCGCGAAGCTTTCGCCCTCGAAGGCCGGCGTGCCCACCACCAGCACCGGCGTGAGCATCACGCTGGCCACCGGGGCGATGTCGCGCCGCGGGTCGTAGCCCACCGGCCGCAGCAGCGGCGACAGCGACAGCGGCGTGATGGCCGAGAAGCACAGCGCATGGCCGTCGGGCGCGGCCCGCGCCAGCCATTCCATTGCCACCGCGCCGCCGGCGCCCGCGCGGTGCTCCACCACCACGGGCACGCCCAGCCGCGGCGCGAGCTGCGCCGCCAGGGCGCGCGCGATCTCGTCGCTGACGCCGCCGGGCGGATAGGCCACGACGAGGCGGACCGCACGCGCCGGCCAGGCGGCGGCGCGGGCCGGCGCGTGCACCAGCGCCGCGGCCGCGCCGAGCAGCAGCCCGCGCCGGATCGGGGACGCCGCCGGCCGCACGGCGTCACGCCCGCTGCGCGGCGGCGGCCGGGCCGGCGCGGCGCGCCGCGATGTCCAGCACCAGCGAGACGAAGGTCGCCACGGCGCCCGGCGCGTCGGCCTCGCCCGCGCGGTAGGCCAGCGTGAGCGGCGCATCCAGCCGCACCGAGGGCGCGAGCGGGCGGTAGCAGATGGCGTGCGGCTGCGCGCCCTGCATCGACGCCGGCACCACCGACAGGCCCACGCCCGCGGCCACCAGGTTCAGGTTGGTCATCATGCGCTCGACCTCGGCCACGATGCGCGGGCGCACGCCGCGCCGGGCGCACAGCGCGAGCAGGTTGGCGTACAGCCCCGGCGCGCCCGGGCGCCGCACGAGGATGAGGTTGGCGCCGTGCAGGTCCTTCAGCGTGATGCCGGCGCGGCCGCGGCGCAGGGCCAGCGGGTGGTCGAGCGGCAGCGCCACCACCGCCGGCTCGTGCAGCAGCGGGCGCAGCACCACGCCCGCCGGCTGCGACACCGGCACGCGCAGGAAGCCGCAATGCAGCCGCGAGGCCGCCACCGCCTCGGTGATCTCGGCCGCGTTGTTCTCGCTCAGCACCAGCTCGATGTCGGGAAAGCGGCTGCGGCAGGCGCGCAGCGCCTCGGGCGTGAAGGCGTGCGCCGCCGCCGAGCTGGTGAAGCCCACGCACAGGCTGCCCTGCTGGCCACGGGCCACGCGCGCCATGCGCGCTTCCACCGCCGCCACGTCGTCCAGCAGGCGCCGCGCCTCGGCGAGAAAGAGGCGGCCGCCGTCGGTGAGCGCCACGCCCTTCGGATGGCGGTGGAACAGCGGCAGGCCGAGCCGCGCTTCCAGCGCGCGGATCTGCTGGCTCAGCGGCGGCTGCTGGATGCCCAGCCGCGCCGCGGCGCGGGTCACGTGCCCGGCCTCGGCCACCGCCACGAAGTAGCGCAGGTGTCGCAGCTCCATATCCTTGACGTATCGGAATCGGCCATCCAGTGTATTTGACCGTCTGATGATGGGCCGCTAACTTGCGGCCCCCACCCCGAACCGATGGAGACGATGCCCATGCCCTCGCGCCACTTCCCCGCCTTTCCGTGGCACGGCGCGGCGGCGCTGTCGCTGGCCGCCGTGCTCGCCGGCTGCGCGCAAGGCCCCCGCCCCGCTCCCGAGGCCGCGCCCCTGGCCGCCGCCTGCCCCGAGGGCGTGCCGGCCGGCGCACGCTGCCTGCGCGGGCAGGATTCCGCCGGCGCGCCCTACCTCATCGTCATGCCCGCGCAATGGAACCAGGTGCTCGTCGTGCACGCGCACGGCGGCCCGGCGCTCGGCGAGCCGAAGGCCAGCCGCGCCGACGAGGACATCAAGCGCTGGGCCATCACCGTGAAGGCCGGCTACGCCTGGGCCGGCTCGGTGTTCCGCCAGGGCGGCGTGGCCGTGCGCTCCGCCGCCGAGGACACCGAACGCGTGCGGCGCATCTTCGTCGAGCATGTGGCCACGCCGCGGCACACGCTGCTGCACGGGCAGTCCTGGGGCGCGAACGTGGCCGCGAAGGCGGCGGAGATGGTTGCCGCGCCCGGCGCGCGCTCGCCCTACGACGCGGTGCTGCTGACGAGCGGCGTGGTCGCCGGCGGCACGCGCTCCTACGACTTCCGCCTCGACCTGCGCGTGGTCTACCAGTACCTGTGCCACAACCACCCGCGGCCGGACGAGCCGGCCTATCCGCTGTGGATGGGCCTGCCCGCCGGCAGCACGCTGACGCGGGCCGAGCTGTCCAAGCGCGTGGACGACTGCCTCGGCGTGCGCAAGCCGGCGGCGCAGCGCAGCCCCGGGCAGGCGCGCCGGCTGAAGACCATCGTCGACGTGATCCGCATCCCCGAGGGCTCGGTGCTCGCGCACCTGAACTGGGCCACCTGGCACTTCCAGGACATCGCGCAGCACCGCACCGGCGGGCGCAGCGTGTTCGGCAACGAGGGCGTGCGCTACGCCGGCTCCGACGACGACGCGGCGCTCAACGCCGGCGTGCTGCGCTACCGCGCCGACCCGCAGGCCGTGGCGCAGTTCGGCGCCGACACCGACCTGACGGGACGCATCGGCGTGCCGGTGCTCACCGTGCACGGCATCGGCGACCCCACGGCCTTCGTCGAGCTGGAGTCGGCCTTCCGCGAGACGATGGAACGGGCGGGGACAGCCGGCCGGCTGGTGCAGGTCTTCAGCGACCACGCGACGCACAGCTACCTGAGCGACCCCACCTACCCCGCGCTGTTCGAGGCGCTGCTGCGCTGGGTGGATGCGGGCGAGAAGCCGACGCCGGCGGGCATCGCGCAGCGCTGCCAGGCCCTGGAGGCGACGTTCGGGCCGGGCTGCCGCCTGCAGCCGGACTACCGCAGCCCGCCGCTGTCGACACGGGTGGCGCCGAGGCGCTAGGCCGGCTCGCGGCCGTCCGAAAGGAACCGTTCGGGCTTGTCGAAGGGCTCGCCACTCGCCACGCGCCCCGTTCGCGCTCAGGCATCGAAGCGCCCGTCGCGTGAAACCCCGTTCGCGCTGAGCTTGTCGAAGCGTGCGTGCAGTCCGGCTTGTGCGGTGCGTCGCGCAGCGACGCCCGCCCGGGTGGCGATGCGCAGCGAGCCGAATCGCCTCCCGTAGGCGTCGGCGAGAAGCGCAGGGCTTTGCAGCCGGGCGCGACAGCGCCCCTCGTGGTCTGACTTCGCGCGACTGTCTGAGCGCAGCGGACCGCAGGGCCGCGTAGCGAGTTTCGCGCGAGGCTGCGAAGCCCGAGCATCGCAGCGCACCCCTCGCGCAGCGAGGGGCGACGGCTCCGGGTCGCCTTCTCTTGGTTACTTCTCTTGGCGAGACAAGAGAAGTAACTCGCCCGCCGGGGCGAGACCCGGCTCCTCACAGCTTCGACCGCATTCACAAACCATCAAACCGGACCGCGCGCACGCTTCGACAAGCTCAGCGCGAACGGGACTTGTGGCGCGAGCGCTTCGATACCTCAGCGCGAACGGCTCGATGGGTCAGAGGAACGGGCAAACGGGCAAACGGGCAAACGGGCAAATGGACGAACAGGACGAATGAGGCGAACGCTTCGACAAGCTACGCCGAACATTCCTCGTCGTTCGACCATCCGCTACCCATCGACTTCCAGCGCCGCCACCGGCAGGGTGGCGAACACCCGCGACAGGCGCAGCCCGCCGTCCTGCACCGCGAGCCTCTCGCCGGTCAGCACGTTGCGCACCCACGCACCGTCGGCGAGGCCAGGCAGCTCGATCGACGTGTCGCCCCACGCCGCCTCGCCCGTCGGCGGCTCGCCGGGCGGCAGGCCCAGGCGGGCGAACAGGCGGCCGGTGACGGTGAAGACGCGCTGGCCGTCGTGCTCGCGCACGTGGCCGATCACGTGCTCGGCGCGCGCGCCGGTGACGGCGAGCGCGGTGTAGCCGCCGTCGCGGAACAGCGCCGGCAGGCGCTCGCGCAGGGCGAGCAGCCGCCAGGTGACCCACAGCTTGAGCCGGCCGTCGCAGGGCTCGCGCAGCAAGCCGGCCAGTGCGGGCGCGGGCGCGCCGCCGGCATCGAGCGCCGCCAGCTCGTCGAGCCAGCGGGCGCGCATCGCATAGTCCACCGGGCGCCGGTTGTCCGGGTCGACGAGGCTCAGGTCCATCACCTCGTTGCCCTGGTACAGGTCGGGCACGCCGGGCGACGTGAACTTGAGCAGCACCATGGCCAGGCTGTTCAGCGCGCCGAACCATGCGAGCACCGAGGCCTGCGCCTGCAGGTCGGTCAGCAGCGGGTTCGGCCGCACGCGCACGAGCACGCTGCGCACGAAGGCGGCGAGCGCCGCCTCGTAGTCCGCGTCGGGGCTGATCCAGCTGGTGTGCCGCTTGGCCTCGCGCGCGGCCTTGAGGGCGTAGCGCTCGATGCGCTCGCGGTACGCGGGCAGGCCGTCGTCGCCCAGGCCGCCGGCCGGCAGCGTGCCGAGCAGCGTCTGCCACAGCAGGATCTCGTCCGCCGGCGCGGGCCAGCGCTCGCCGTCCGACTCGGCGCGCTGCAGCTGCGGCGAGGCGCTCCAGCGCCGCAGCCACAGCCGCCACGCGGCGGGCACCTCGCTCAGCACGTTCAGGCGGTTGCGCACGTCCTCGGAGCGCTTGTTGTCGTGCGTGGAGGTGGCGATGATGGTGTGCGGCCAGCGCGCCGCGCGGTCGGCGCCGGCCCCGTGGAAGGCGCGCACGGTCAGGCCGAAGCTGCCCGGGTCGCCGCCCACCTCGTTCTGCGAGACGAGCCGGCCATAGCGGTAGAAGGCCGTGTCCTCCACGCCCTTGGCCGCCACCGGCGCGCTGAACTGCTGGAAGCGCATGGCGAAGCGGCGCACCTGCCCGGCCAGCGCGGGCGGCGCGCCCTCGACGGCCCGCGCGAGCAGCGACTCGTGCACGAAGCCGAAGATCGAGGTGTCGGCCGCCCGGCTGCGCCGGCGCGCATGCGCCACGGCCCAGTCGACGTAGCGGCGGTCCTGCGCCGAGGGCGCGTCGACGATGTAGCTGCGGTACACCGGCATGCAGGCCGCCACCTCGGCCAGCGCGGTACGCAAGGTGTTGAAGGTGTAGTCGCGCGTGCGGCGGTGGCCGCGCGCGATGCGCAGCAGCTCGGTGGCGAGCATGGTCAGCTCCGAGGCGAGCGAGCTGCGCATGATGGCGCGCCGGCCCTCGTAGGCCAGCTCCTCGAAGGGCCGGCGCTCGCCGCTGAAGCGCGTCCAGACGCGGTCGATGCGCTCGCGCGCGCCGGCGTCCATCAGCACGCCGTTGACGAGATTGGCGAACCGGTAGCCGGTGGTGCCGTGCAGTGCCCAGGCCTGCGGCACCTCCTCGTGCGAAGCGGCGATCTTCTCGGCCACCACGTACAGCGGGCGCGCGGGGCGCCCGTTCGCATCGGTCCCGGGCGGCGCGAGGCCGGCGCGGCGCGCGTAGCCCTGCTGCAGGCGCTCGAAGTACTGCGCCGGGTCGTGCAGGCCGTCGGGGTGGTCGATGCGCAGGCCGTCGACCACGCCGGCCGCGGCCAGCTCCAGCGCGAAGCCCTGCGTGGCCTCGAACACCGCCGGCTCCTCCATGCGCAGCGCGGCGAGGTCGTTGACGTCGAAGAAGCGGCGGTAGTTGATCTCGTCGGCCGCCACGCGCCAGTAGGCGAGGCGGTAGGCCTGGGCCTCGTGCAGCGCGTCGAGCGCGTCGGCAGCGTTGAAGGCGGCCACCGCGGCCTCGATGGCCAGGGTCACGCCCTCGCCTTCGCCCTGCAGGGCGGCCAGGCGCGCCTTGAGCAGTTCCTTGTCGCGGATGCGCTCGGCCTGCGCCTCGGCGGCGTCGCGCGGCGGCAGGTGGCCGAAGGCCGAGGCCAGGCTCGACAGCGCATCGCGCGAGGCGCCGTCGCCGAGCTGCGCCGCGGCCCGCTGCAGCAGCGGCGCGTAGCTGCGCGGGTCGAGCGGGAAGCGGTGCTCGAAGTAGCGCAGCGCGAAGCTGCCGGCCTGCGGCTCGAAGCGCAGCGAGAGCTGGCCGCCGTCGAGCACCGCGCCGTAGTGCTCGCCGAGCACCGGCACCAGCACCTTGCCGTCGAGCTCGCGGTTGACGGGGTGCCAGTCGATGTCGAAGTGGCGCGCGTAGGCGGAGGACTCGCCGTTCTCCAGCACGTCCATCCACCAGGCGTTGTCGGCGCCGAGCACGCCCATGTGGTTGGGCACCATGTCCAGCAGCAGGCCCATGCCGCGTTCGCGCGCCGCGGCGGCGAAGCGGTCGAAGCCCTCGCGCCCGCCGAGCTCGGGGTTGATCTCGTCGTGCGCCACGATGTCGTAGCCGTGCGTGCTGCCGGCGCGCGCGCGCATCAGCGGCGAGCAGTAGACGTGGCTCACGCCCAGGCGCCGCAGGTAGGGCAGCACGCGGATCGCGTCGTCGAAGCCGAAGTCGCGGTGGAACTGCAGCCGGTAGGTGGCGCGCGGCACGATGGCCTCGGCGCGCGGCGCCGCCGCTTCGCGCAGCGGGGCGTGCGGGCGGATCCGCGCCAGCAGCGCCGCGAGCGACTGCACGCGCGCATCGGCGATGACCGCATCCGCCGCCAGCGGCAGCTTCTGCCGCCAGTTGGGGTGCTCGTGCGTGGTGCCGGGCATGTTGGGCTGCTCGGCCACGCCCAGCGCGTCCTCGAGCTGCAGCATCATCACGCGCGAGGGCGTGGCGGCGAGGTAGGCGTGCACCGCCTCCACCAGCGCGGGCGTGAGCGGCGTGGCGGCCGAGGCGTCGGGGCTCATGCCCTCGGGCAGCAGGCCCTCGCGCTGCAGCGCGAGCAGCAGGCGCACGCGCTCCTGCGCGCGGCCGGCGAGCTGTTCCTCGTACACCGCCGGGTCGGGAAAGAGCCCGAGCGACTGCCGCACCGCGAGGTCGCGGCCCGTCCACCAGCCGGCCAGCGTGGCGAGGTCGTGGGTGCTGACCGCCACCAGCGCCTCGCGCGGGTAGTCGGCCGGCGGCTTGAAGGCGCCGCCGTCGGCGCGCTCGAAGTACAGCAGCCGGTACGACAGCAGCTCGAAGCGCGCCAGCGCCGCGCGCATCTCGTCGGCCACGGTGCCCAGGTCCTCGCCGATGACCATGCAGCGGTTGCGCTCGCTCTCCAGCGCGACGACGGCGAGCAGCTCCTCCAGCGGGTAGTGCACGTAGGCGCCTTCGCGCGGGCTGCAGCCGGGCGGGATCCAGTACAGGCGCATCAGCCCCATCACGTGGTCGATGCGCAGCGCGCCGGCGTGGCGCATCGACGCGCGCAGGGTCTCGATGAAGAAGGCGTAGCGGTCATCGCGCAGCCGGTCGGGGCGCAGCGGCGGCAGGCCCCAGCCCTGCCCGGCGGGGTTGAAGGCATCGGGCGGCGCGCCCACGCTCGCGCCCTGCGCGTAGAGCGCGGCATGGCCCCAGGTGTCGGAGCCGGCGCGGTCCACCGACACCGCGAGGTCGAGGTACAGGCCCACCGCCAGGCCGCGCTCGCGGCAGCGGCGGGCGAGCGCGGCGAGCTGGCGGTCGGCCTGCCATTGCAGGTACTCGAAGTACTCGATGCGCCCGGGCTGCTCGGCCTGGAAGCGCCGCACCGCGGGCGAGCGCGGATCGCGGCAGGATTCGGGCCACACCGGCCAGCCCCACACCGAGGCATCGGCGGCGTGGAACTGCGCCTGCAGCGCCTCGAAGGTGGCGTGCAGGCGAAGCGACTCGCCGTGCTCGGCCTGGAAGGCGCGGAACTCGTTCGCGCGCGGCGTGCCGGCGGCGAGGTGCTTCTCGCGGAAATGCGCGTGGAGCTGCTGCAGGACGTCGTGCTTGGCGGCGCAGACGCCGGGGTAGTCGACGAGCCCGGCCTGGCGCAGGCGTTCGAGCCGCTGCTGGAAGGCGGCCGAGCGCACGTGGCGCTGCGCCGGCTCGCAGTCGCGGAAGTCCTCGATGGCCTCGACGTCGAGGTAGAGGGTGTTCAGCCACAGCCGCGACGACGGGCTGTAGGGGCTGGCGTGCGCCGGGTTGTGCGGGAACAGCGCATGCAGCGGGTTGAGGCCGACGATGCCGGCGCCGCGGGCGGCCCATTGCTCGACCACGGTGGCGAGATCGCCGAAGTCGCCGATGCCCCAGTTGCGCTCGGAGCGCAGGCCGTAGAGCTGCAGGGCCGGGCCCCAGACGCGGCCGTCGCCCTGCAGGGCGGGCGGGCGCCAGCAACGGGCGGGGGCGGTGATGAGGAGGGTGCCTTCCCCATCACTTCTCTGCTCCGTTCGGCCTGAGCTTGTCGAAGGCCCGGTGGGTGGCACATCGTGGGGCTTCGACAGGCTCAGCCCGAACGGGTGGGTTTGCGACGGGTCGGAGAGGCTCAGCACGTGATACCCCACCGGCAACGCCAGCTCGAACGCCACCCGCAGCGCCCGGTGCCGCACGCCGTCGACCTCGGCCGTCGCCACGACGGCGCAGCCGGCGAGATCGATCTCGCCGGCGTGCGCCCGCCCGCCCTCTTCCCGCACCCGCCACCGCAGGCGCGAGACCGGTTCCGGCAGCCGCAGCTCCACCTCCCAGCGCCCGGCGCCGGCCTCGACCACCGCCACCGGCGGCAGCGGCGCATGCCAGTCGCGCGCCTCGGCCGCGGCCAGGGCGCCGGGCGTGGCCTCGTCGATGCCGAACTCGCGCAGCAGCGTGCGCAGGTTCTCCGGCGGCATCTCGTGCCGCTGGCCGAACACGTCGTGGTACGAGGTCGCGATGCCCACGCGCGCGCACAGCCGCGCCAGCACGTCGCGAGGCTCAGCCATCGGCCGCCTCCAGGCTCACCAGCACGCCGTGCGGCAGCAGCTGCACCGCGTCGGCGCCGTGCGCGTACACCGTCTGGCCGACGCTCGCCACCGCCGCCGCGGTGCGGCCGAAGTTGGCGACGAGGCGCCACGTCGAGCCGTCGCCCAGCGTCCACTCGACGCGCAGCACGTCGCCCTCCACCCGGTGCCGCCCGCCGCCGCGCTGGCGCGCCAGGCGCGGCGTGAGCCAGGTGCGGCGCAGCGCGAGCAGGCGCTCGACCAGCGCCAGCCGCTCGCGGTGGCCGGGCGCCCCGCGCTCTTCCCAGTGCAGCTTGCTGGCGGTGAAGGTCGCCACCGCGTTCGGGTCGGGGATGCGCGCCCGCGCGGCCTCGTCGGCGAAGAGCGCGAAGCGCCTGAACTCCTCGCGCCGGCCGGTGGACACGGCCTCGGCCAGTTCCGGCCCGAAGTCGCAGAAGTAGAGGAAGGGCGTGGAGGCCGCGAACTCCTCGCCCATGAACAGCATCGGCACGTGCGGCGAGAGCAGCAGGCAGGCATGGACCGCCTCCAGCGCCGCGGCATCGCAGGCGGCGAGCGCGTGCAGCCGCTCGCCGAAGGCACGGTTGCCGACCTGGTCGTGGTTCTGCACGAAGGAGACGAAGGCCGTGCCCGGCAGGTGCGCGCTCGGCTCGCCGCGCGGCGCGCCCCGCAGCGGCGACGGCTCGCCCTGGTAGGCGAAGCCCTCGGCCAGCGTGCGGCCGAACTGCGCGAGCGGCGCCTCGGCGTAGTCGGCGTAGTAGCCGTCGCGCTCGCCGCTCACGAGCACGTGCGCGGCGTGGTGCAGGTCGTCGTTCCACTGCGCGTCGGCGCAGAACGGCGCGCCGAGCGGGTCGCGTTCGAGGTGGCGAGCCTCGTTGGCGTCGTTCTCCAGCACGAGGTGCACGTGGCGCCGGCGCCCCGGCCCGTCGCGCAACGCGCGGCCGATCTCGCAGGCGATGTGCGGCGAGCCGTCGTCGCGGATGGCGTGCACCGCGTCCATGCGCAGGCCGTCGAGGTGGAACTCCTCCACCCAGTACAGCGCGTTGTGCACGAAGAAGTCGCGCACGGTGCGGCTGTGGTCGCCGTCGAAGTCGATGGCCGCGCCCCAGGGCGTCTGGTGCGCCGGGTTGAAGAAGCCGGGGCAGTAGGCGTGCAGGTAGTTGCCCTCGGGGCCGAAGTGGTTGTAGACCACGTCGAGCAGCACCATCAGGCCGTGGCCGTGCGCCGCGTCGACGAACTGCCTGAGCTCGCCCGGCGTGCCGTAGCCGGCGTGAGGCGCGAAGGGCAGCACGCCGTCGTAGCCCCAGCCGCGCCGGCCGGGAAAGTCCGCCAGCGGCATCAGCTCGACGGCGGTGACGCCCAGCGCCGCCAGCTCGCCGAGGTGCCGCGCCGCGGCGGGGTAGCTGCCCTCGGGCGTGAAGGTGCCGACGTGCAGTTCGTACACCACCGCCTCGTGCCAGGGCCGGCCGGTCCAGGCGGCGTCGTGCCAGGCATGGGCGCCGGGGTCGGTGACGACGCTCGGGCCGTGCACGCCGTCGGGGTTCCAGCGCGAGGCCGGGTCGGGCACGGCCAGGCCCTCGCGCACGACGAAGCGGTAGCGCGTGCCGGCGCCCGCGGCGGGCTCGATGCGCTCGTGCCAGCCGCCGGGCTGCGGCTGCATGGGCACGCGCCGGGCGGTGGCGCCCTCGTCGAGCTCGAGCTGCACCCGCTCGCAGGCCGGCGCCCAGAGGCGGAAGCGCACGCCGCCGGTGGCGAGCAGGGTGGCGCCGAAGGGCATGTCGTGGGTCATGGGGTACTGCGAAGAAGGGTTGGCGCGTGCCGCGCGGCCCTCACCCCGGCCCTCTCCCGCAAGCGGGAGAGGGAGCCATACGCGCGGGGCATGGGCATTCCTCCCTCTCCCGCTTGCGGGAGAGGGCCGGGGTGAGGGTCTCGGCGCACACCCTCACGGCTTCACCATCGGCCGCGTCAGCACCGCCAGTGAGCGGCCCTGCAGCGGGTAGCTCTCGCCCGCCGCATGGCGCCGCGGCGGCAGCGCCTCACCGGCGACGGCCGTGTCGACGACGGCCTGCCACGGCTCGCCCTCGATGGCGGGCATGGTGAAGGCCACCTCGCCCTCGCCGGCGTTGAAGAGCACGAGGAAGTCGTCGTCCTCGATCGGGCGGCCGTGGCGGCCGACGTCGTCGATGGCCGCGCCCGAGAGGTACATGCCCAGGCAGCGCGCGAACTCGTGCTCCCATTCCTCGCTGCTCATCTCCTGGCCGTCGGGCTTGAGCCACAGCACGTCCTTCAGCTCGCCGCCGTGCAGCGGGCGGCCGGCGAAGAAGTCGCGGCGGCGGAACGTGGGGTGCGTGCGGCGCAGCGCCAGCATCTTGCGCACGAAGCCGGTGAGCGCCTCGCGCTCGGGGGTGGGGCTCCAGTCGAGCCAGCTGATCTCGTTGTCCTGGCAGTAGGCGTTGTTGTTGCCCTGCTGCGTGCGCCCCATCTCGTCGCCCGCCACCAGCATGGGCACGCCCTGCGACAGCAGCAGCGTGGCGATGAAGTTGCGCTTCTGCCGCTCGCGCAGCGCGTTCACCTGCGGGTCGTCGGTCGGGCCTTCGGCGCCGCAGTTCCACGAGCGGTTGTGGTCGTGGCCGTCGCGGTTGTCCTCGCCGTTGGCCTCGTTGTGCTTGTCGTTGTAGGAGACGAGGTCGTGCAGCGTGAAGCCGTCGTGCGCGGTGACGAAGTTGATGCTCGCGTGCGGCTTCTTGCCCGAGCGGCCGTAGAGGTCGGACGAGCCGGTGAGCCGCCGCGCGAACTCGCCGATCAGCCCGCCGTCGCCCTTCCAGTACGCGCGCATGCCGTCGCGGTAGCGGTCGTTCCACTCGGCCCAGCCGGGCGGGAAGTTGCCGACCTGGTAGCCGTCCTGGCCCAGGTCCCAGGGCTCGGCGATGAGCTTGACGCGGTTGAGCACCGGGTCCTGGCGGATCACGTCGAAGAAGCCGCCGAGGTGCTGCACCTCGCCGCGCTCGCGCGCCAGCGCCGAGGCGAGGTCGAAGCGGAAGCCGTCGACGTGCATCTCCTCCACCCAGTAGCGCAGCGAGTCCATCACCATCTGCAGCACGCGCGGGTGGTCGAGGTTCACCGTGTTGCCGCAGCCGGTGTAGTCGGCGTAGTAGCGCGGGTCGTCGGCCAGCATGTAGTAGGCGGCGTTGTCGATGCCGCGCAGCGACAGCGTCGGCCCGAGCTCGCTGCCCTCGCAGGTGTGGTTGTAGACCACGTCGACGATGACCTCGATGCCCGCCGAGTGCAGCGTCTTGACCATGGTCTTGAATTCCTTGACCTTCTCCGAGACGCTGTAGCGCAGCTCCGGCGCGAAGAAGCCGAGGGTGTTGTAGCCCCAGTAGTTCTGCAGCCCCTTCTCGGCGAGGTAGCGGTCGTTGACGTAGCTGTGCACCGGCATCAGCTCCACCGTGGTCACGCCCAGGCGCTTGAGGTAGCTCACCGCCGGCGCGGTGGCGAGCGCCGCGTAGGTGCCGCGCATCGGCTCGGGGATCTGCGGGTGGCGCATGGTGAAGCCGCGCACGTGCAGCTCGTAGATCACCATGTCGTGCCAGGGCACGTCGGGGCGGCGGTCGTCGCCCCAGGTGAAGGCCGGCTCGAGCACGCGGCACTTGGGCATGAAGTCGGCGCTCTGGCGGCGGTCGAGCGAGAGGTCGCCCTTGCGGTGGCCGATGGTGTAGCCGTAGAGCGCGTCGTTCCAGCGCAGGCGGCCGATGAAGTCCTTGGCGTAGGGGTCGACCAGCAGCTTGTGGTGGTTGAAGCGGTGGCCCTCTTCCGGCTTGCACGGCCCGTGCACGTAGTAGCCGTAGGCCAGGCCCGGCCGCGCCTCGGGCAGGTAGCAGTGCCAGACGTGGTCGGTGCATTCCTTGAGCGTGATGCGCTGGCGCTCGCGCCGCCCGCTCGGGTCGAAGATGGCGAGCTCGACGCGGGTGGCGTTCTCGGAGAAGAGCGCGAAGTTCACGCCCTCGCCGTCCCAGTTGGCGCCGCGGGGATAGGGCCGGCCGGGCCAGACGGCGGTGATCGGTGTTTCTCTGCTCATGCCGGAACTGCGCGGCCCTAGCGGTCCTCGTCGCGCCGCCGCACGGTGGGCCACCAGCGCTCCAGCCGCGCCGCCGCCCATTCGCGCCCGCCCAGGCCGAAGGCCAGCGCCACCGCGAACACCAGCCCGCCGAGGATGATGAGGAAGGAGTGCCGCACGATGGCGCCGCCGATGTCCATCTGGTCGAGCGCGATCATCAGCACGAAGGCGAGGATGGCGTACTGCGCGAGCCGGCCCAGCAGGTCGGCGTCCTGCAGGCCGATGCCGCGGCAGTAGGTGATGACCGCGTTGCCGACGAAGCGCGCGAAGTAGGTGCCGAAGGCGAGGATGAGCAGCGCCACGATGATCTTGGGCACGAACAGCATCGCCCGGCCCAGCAGCTCGGTGACGGCCGTGAGCCCCAGGCCGTTGAAGGCGACGATGAGCGCGGCGAGGATCACCACCCAGTACACCAGCAGGCCGAAGAGCGCGGTGGTGTCGGTGTCGGTGCCGCCCTTCTGCAGGAAGCCGTCCATGCCCGAGCGGCGGGTGACGATGTGGAAGTTGATCGCGCGCAGCGCCTTCACCACCGCGAAGCGCGCCGCCTTCGCGAGCAGGAAGCCCACGATCAGCACCACCAGCGCGATGCCCAGCCGCGGCAGGAACACCCCGAGCTGCATCAAGAAGGCCCGCACGGGTTCGAGCAGGACGTCGACCTGTTCCATCTGTCTCTCCGGTTCGGCCGGCGGGCGCGGTCAGCGGTGACCCGCCACGCCGAGGATTCCCTGCAAGGGGATGCGGACCCAGTCGGGCCGATTCTTCAACTCGTAGCGCAGCTCGTACAGGGCCTTCTCCAGCTCGAACAGGCCGAGCAGCCCGCGCCCGGGCTCCAGCGCGCCGGCCAGGGGCGTTCCCTGCGCCCGGTCGCCGTAGCCCTGCAGGAAGGCGTCGCGCGACTGCTGCGCCCATTCGCGCGCCGGCGGCGCGAGCAGGGCCCACTCGTCGGCGGTGGTGGCCACGCGGCGCAGCGCGTCGAGCGCGGCGTAGTCGAAGGAGCGCAGCATGCCCGCCACGTCGCGCAGCGGCGAGCGCTTGGCGCGGCGCTCCTCGAAGCTGCGCCCGGGCTCGCCCTCGAAATCGGTGATGACGAAGTCGTTCCTGGCCAGCAGCACCTGCGCGAGGTGGTAGTCGCCGTGGGTGCGGATGCGCAGGCCGCGGGCGTCGCCGGCCTCGGCGCCGAGCTCCTGGATGCGCTGCTCGATGCGCTCGCGCAGCGCCAGCACCGCGCGCGCCTCCTCGGCGGCGGGCGGCGGCAGCGGCGCGGCCTGGGCGGCCAGGTCCTGCAGCACGGCGCGGGCGGCGTCGGCGGCGCGGCGCACGTCGCCCGCCACGTCCTCGCCCGTCATGGGCTCGGGATCGAACGCCGGGTTGCCGGTGCGCTGCGCGAGCGCGAGGTGCAGCTCGGCGGTGCGCATGCCCAGCGTCTCGATCAGCGCCAGGTGCGCGCCGTGCACGTCCGGCGGCACGGGCTCGGTGCTGGTGCGCCGCAGCTCCAGGAAGCGTTCGAGATGGCCGGTGGCGTAGCGCCAGCCGTCGCCCTGGTTGGGCACGTAGCCCTGCACGATGGCCAGGGTGATGGCGGCGCCGTCGTTCAGCGCGTACTCCACCACGCCGGCCACCGGCACGCAGTGCGGGAAGCGCGCCACCTCGGTGAGGAAGCGGCCGACCTCGTACTCCGGGTTCACGCCGCTGCGCAGCCGCCGGTAGCCCTTGAGGAACACGCGCTCGCCGAGCGTGACGATGGTGTTGCTGCTCTGCGCGTGGGGCTTGCTCACCTCGAGCGCGGCGACGTCGGCATCGACGATCGAGGCGAACGAGGCCGCGGGCCGGAACTCGATCCGGCCGCGCTCGGTGGGCACCTGGGCGCCGGTCGCGATGGCGGCGATGGCGGCGCGGCAGAAGGCGTCGTCGCGCCAGGCGTCGCCCATCACCCCCACGCTCGCCTGCTGGCGGATGCGCGCCACGGTGGAGGCGGCGATGGCGCGCAGGCGGTCCTCGTCCTCGCCCTCGTTCTCGTCCTCCCAGGCCATGGCCAGCGGCACGAACCAGGTCGAGGCCTCGCCCGCGCCGTCGATCTCCACCAGCGGCAGCAGCCAGCTGCGGCGGCCCTGCTCCCACACGGCGTGGTCGACGATGCGCGCGCGCTTGATGGCCGCGTCCTTGGCGCCGTACCAGCGCTGCGTCTCCATGTAGCGCGGCAGGGTGTCGGTCTCGAACTGGGTGCGCGTCTTCACCGCCATGCCGATGCGCCAGGGCACCACGTGCTCGCGGAAGAAGCTCAGCCAGCCGTCGAACAGCACCACCACCGGGCGGTCTTCCTGCGGCTGCACCTCGGTGTGCCAGGTGGGCACGCCCACGTCGCTGGCCAGGCGGAACCAGTAGAAGCCGTAGGCCGAGATCGTCAGCAGGTAGGGCAGGTCGCCGATGGGCGGGAAGGCGGTGCGGCCCAGCACCTCCACCGGCACGCGGCCCTTGAAGAACGACAGGTCCAGCTCCACCGGCTGCGCCGAACGGCTGAGGTTGAAGACGCACAGCACCGCCTCGTCGCCCAGCACGCGCAGGTAGGCGAGGATCTTGCGGTTGCCCGGCCGCAGGAACAGCAGCTCGCCGCGGCCGAAGGCCCGGCTCGACTGGCGCACCGCCAGCATGCGGCGCATCCACGCCAGCAGCGAGGACGGGTCGCGCATCTGCGACTCGACGTTCACCGCCTGGTAGCCGTAGATGGCGTCCATGATGGGCGGCAGGTACAGCCGCTGCGGGTCGGCGCGCGAGAAGCCGGCGTTGCGGTCGGGGCTCCACTGCATCGGCGTGCGCACGCCGTTGCGGTCGCCGATGAAGACGTTGTCGCCCATGCCCAGCTCGTCGCCGTAGTAGATGATGGGCGAGCCGCGCATCGACAGCAGCAGCGCGTTCATCAGCTTGATGCGGTCGATGTCGTTGTCCATCAGCGGCGCGAGCCGCCGGCGGATGCCGAGGTTGATGCGCGCCCGCGGGTCGGCCGCGTACGTGCTGTACATGTAGTCGCGTTCCTTGCTCGTCACCATCTCGAGCGTGAGCTCGTCGTGGTTGCGCAGGAAGATGGCCCACTGGCAGCTCTCCGGGATGTCCGGCGTCTGCGCCATGATCTCCGTCACCGGGAAGCGGTCTTCCTGCGCGATGGCCATGTACATGCGCGGCATCAGCGGGAAGTGGTAGCAGGCGTGGCATTCGTCGCCCTCGCCGAAGTAGTCGCGCACGTCCTCGGGCCACTGGTTGGCCTCGGCGAGAAGAAACCGGTTCTTGTAGCTCGCGTCGATGGCCGCGCGCAGCTGCTTGATGATGGCGTGGGTGCCGGGCAGGTTCTCGTTGTTGGTGCCCTCGCGCTCCACGAGGTAGGGAATGGCGTCGAGGCGGAAGCCGTCCACCCCCATGTCGAGCCAGAAGCGCATCGTCTTGAAGATGGCCTCGAGCACCAGCGGGTTGTCGAAGTTGAGGTCCGGCTGGTGGCTGAAGAAGCGGTGCCAGAAGTAGGCCTTGGCCACCGGGTCCCAGGTCCAGTTGGAGGTCTCGGTGTCGGTGAAGATGATGCGCGTGCCGGTGTACTTGTCCTCGGTGTCGCTCCACACGTAGAAGTCGCGCTCGGGCGAGCCGGGCGGCGCACGCCGCGCGCGCTGGAACCACGGGTGCTGGTCGGAGGTGTGGTTGATGACCAGCTCGGTGATGACGCGCAGGTCGCGCCTGTGCGCCTCTTCCAGCATCAGCTTGAAGTCGTCGAGCGTGCCGTACTGCGGGTGCACGTCCTCGTACTCGCTGATGTCGTAGCCGTCGTCCTTCAGCGGCGAGGGGTAGAAGGGCATCAGCCAGATGGTGTTGACGCCCAGCTCCTTGACGTAGTCGAGCTTGGAGGCGACGCCGCGGAAGTCGCCCATGCCGTCGTCGTTGGAGTCGAAGAAGGCCTTGACGTTGAGCTGGTAGATGACCGCGTCCTTGAACCACAAGGCCTCGTCGGTGGGCGTGGCGGCGCCCTGCTCGGCTTCTTCCAGGTGCGGGGTGCGGGGTGCGTTCATTCGTTCAGCCGAAGTAGTCGAAGTCCTGCTCGCCGCGCACGCGCGAACGGACCTCGAACACGTGCGCCGGCGCGTGCGCCGGGTCGAGGATGACGAAGTTTCGCCCCGGCTGCCAGGTGAAGTGCTGGCCGCCCAGCGCGTCGTGCACCTGGAACGCGCCCTCGCGCGGCAGGCCCAGGGCCGCCGCGTCCACGTCGACCCAGCCCGACTGCGGATGGCGCGGATCGAGGTTCACCACGACGAGCACCGCGTCGTCGCCCGCGCGCTTGGAGTAGGCGACGAGCTGGTCGTTGTCCACGGCATGGAAGCGCAGGCTCTCGTTGGCGTGCAGCGCCGGGTGCGCGCGGCGGATGGCGTTCACCCGCGCGACGAAGGGCGCGAGGCTGTCGGCCCGGCCCCAGTCCCACACGCGGCGCTGGTACTTCTCGGAGTCGAGGTATTCCTCGCTGCCGGGCTCGCGCGGCGCGTTCTCCATCAGCTCGTAGGCCGGGCCGTAGATGCCGTAGCTGGCCGACAGCGTGGCCGCGAGCACCAGGCGCGCGGTGAAGATCGGCCGCCCGCCGCCGTGCAGGTGCTCGTTGAGGATGTCGGGCGTGTTGGGCCACACGTTGGGGCGGAAGTACTCGCGCCCCGGGCCCTGCGACAGCTCGGTGAAGTAGTCCACCAGCTCCTGCTTGGTGTTGCGCCAGGTGAAGTAGGTGTACGACTGCGAGTAGCCGAGCTTGGCGAGCCGGTGCATCACCTTCGGCCGGGTGAAGGCCTCGGCGAGGAACAGCACGTCGGGGCGGCTGCGCTTGATCTCGCCGATCACCCATTCCCAGAACGGGAAGGCCTTGGTGTGCGGGTTGTCGACGCGAAAGATCGTCACGCCCTCGCCGATCCAGTGCTCGAACACGCTCTTCAGCTCCTCCCACAGCGCGCGCCAGTCCTCGGTCTCGAAGTCGAAGGGGTAGATGTCCTGGTACTTCTTGGGCGGGTTCTCGGCGTACTGCACCGTGCCGTCGGGCCGGCGGCGGAACCACTGCGGATGCGCCTTCACGTAGGGGTGGTCGGGCGCGCACTGGAAGGCGATGTCCATCGCGATCTCCAGGCCGTGCCCGCGCGCCGCGGCGACGAGGCGGCGGAAGTCCTCGGCCGTGCCGAGCGCGGGCAGGATGCCCTTGTGCCCGCCCTCGGCGGCGCCGATGGCCCAGGGGCTGCCCACGTCGTCCGCCCCGGCCGCGAGCGCGTTGTTGCGGCCCTTGCGCTTCTCGCGCCCGACGGGGTGGATGGGCGGGAAGTACAGCACGTCGAAGCCCATGCCGGCCACGTAGGGCAGGCGCGCCTGCACGTCGGCGAAGGTGCCGTGGCGCGCCGCGTCGGGCGAGGCCGAGCGCGGGAACAGCTCGTACCAGGCGGAGAAGCGCGCCTTCGGGCGGTCGGCCCACAGCGGCAGCTCGACCGGGTACGAGGTCGCGAGCGAGCGGTCGGGGTAGCGGTCGGCCAGCGCGAGCAACGCGTCGTCGAGGGCGACGGCCTTGAGCGCCTGCGCGTCGCTCGCCGCCTCGCCGCCGCCCTGGCGCAGCCTGGCGGCCCACTCCTTCAGCGCCTTCTGGTCGGCGCCCCGGGCGCGCGACGCGCAGGCGTCCAGCAGCTCGGCGCCCACGCGCGCGGCGATGCGGATGTCCTCGGCCTCCACCCGGCGCGCCAGCTCGTGGCGCCAGGAGTGCAGGTGGTCGACCCAGGCCACCACGGTGTAGACGTACGGCCCCGGCTCGGGCGGGGTGAAGCTGGCGTGCCACTCGTCGTTGACATCGAGCGCCATCTCCACTTCCTGCATCGCCGCGTCGCGCTCGGCGCGCCAGCGCAGCATCACGCGCAGCCGGTCGTGGCCGTCGGCGAGGCAGTTGGCCTGCACCGCGAAGGGCTCGCCGGCGATGCGCTTGACGGCGAAGCGCCCGCCGTCCACCGACGGGATCACCGCGTCGATGACGGCGCGCAGGCGGCCGTCGCCCATCTGCAGGGCGGTCGGGTCGGCACGGGCCGGCCTGGTTCGCTGGGCTGGGGTCATCGGTGTCTTCATGCAGCGGGTTCTCCACCCTCACCCCCGACCCTCTCGCGCCGGCGGGAGGGGAGGCAATGCGGAATCCCCCTCGGTCAGCCACGCGCCGCGCCTACCCATTCGCGTCGTGCCTCAGGATGAGCACCGCCAGCGGCGGCAGCGTCAGCCGCAGCGAGTGCGGCTGCCCGTGCGCCGGCAGCGGCGAGGTGCTGGCGCCGCCCAGGTTGCCCCAGCCGCTGCCGCCGTAGTCGTGGCTGTCGGTGTTGAGCAGCTCGCGCCAGTGGCCGGCATGCGGCACGCCGGCCAGCACGTTCTGCCGCGGCAGCGGCGTGAGGTTGCAGGCCACCAGCAGCGGCACCGCGCCCGGCGCGCGGCGGATGAACAGCAGCACGCTGCGGTCGGCGTCGTGGCTGTCGATCCACTCGAAGCCCTCGGCCGAGAAGTCGTGCAGGTGCAGCGCCGGCTCGGCGCGGTAGACGCGGTTGAGCTGCTCCACCAGCCGCTGCACGCCCTGGTGCGCGGGCTGGGCGGCCTCGTGCCATTCGAGCTCGCCCTCGTGCGTCCACTCGCGGCGCTGGCCGAACTCGCCGCCCATGAACAGCAGCTTCTTGCCGGGGTGCGCCCACATCATCGCCAGCAGCGCGCGCAGGTTGGCGAACTGCTGCCAGTCGTCGCCCGGCATGCGCCCGAGCAGCGAGCCCTTGCCGTACACCACCTCGTCGTGCGAGAGCGGCAGCACGAAGTTCTCGTTGAAGGCATAGACCAGCGAGAAGGTGAGCTGGCCGTGGTGGTGCCGGCGATGCACCGGGTCCTGCTTCATGTAGGCCAGCGTGTCGTGCATCCAGCCCATGTTCCACTTCATGCCGAAGCCGAGGCCGCCCATGGTGGTCGGGCGCGAGACCATCGGCCACGCCGTGGATTCCTCGGCGATGGTCACCACGTCGGGATGCTCTCGGTACACGGCCTCGTTCAGCGTGCGCAGGAAGTCGATGGCCTCCAGGTTCTCCTTGCCGCCGTGGCGGTTGGGCACCCACTCGCCGGGCCGGCGCGCATAGTCGAGGTAGAGCATCGAGGCCACCGCGTCCACGCGCAGGCCGTCGAGGTGGTAGGTGTCGAGCCAGAACAGCGCCGACGAGACGAGGAAGCTGCGCACCTCGCCGCGCCCGTAGTTGAAGATGCTCGAGCTCCACTCGGGGTGGAAGCCCTGCCGCGGGTCGGCGTGCTCGTACAGGTGCGTGCCGTCGAAGTACTGCAGGCCGTGCGCATCCGTCGGGAAGTGCGAGGGCACCCAGTCGAGGATGACGCCGATGCCCTCGCCGTGCAGGTGGTCGACGAAGGCCATGAAGTCCTGCGGCGTGCCGTAGCGCGCGGTGGGCGCGAAGTAGCCGGTGGTCTGGTAGCCCCAGGAGCCGTAGAACGGATGCTCGGTGACGGGCATCAGCTCCACGTGGGTGAAGCCCAGGCGCTTCACGTAGGCGGCGAGCCGCTGCGCCAGTTCGCGCCAGCCGAGGAAGCGGCCGCCGTCGCGCTGCCACGAGCCGGCATGGAACTCGTAGACCGAGATCGGCGCGTCGAGCGCGTTGCGGGCCGCGCGCGTGCGCATCCACTCGGCGTCGTGCCAGTCGTAGGCCAGCGACCACACGCGCGAGCCGGTGGCGGGTGGCAGCTCGGCATAGACGGCCAGCGGGTCGGCCTTGTCGACGACGTGGCGGCCATCGCGGCCCTCGACGCGGTACTTGTAGACCTGCCCTTCGCGCGCCTGCGCGGCGCGGCCTTCCCACACGCCGGTGTCGTCGGGGCGCGGGCGCAGCACGTCGGTGCCGGCGTCCCAGCCGTTCCACTCGCCGATCACCGAGACCGCGCGGGCGTTGGGCGCCCACACGGCGAAGCGCGCGCCCTGCCCGTCGCCGTCGAGCCGGCAGCCCAGGCGCTCGTGCAGGCGCGCGTGCGTTCCCTCGCGGAACAGGTAGGTGTCCTGGTCACCCCACACGTCGTGCTGGCCCCCCGTGTTGGCCGCGGGCGGCGCGGGCGGAAGCGCCCCGCGCCGGCCCGGCGGCGTGCCGCCCGAGCATCCCATCGCTGCAGGGCGAGTTCAAGACCCGGGCGCGGCAGGGCGGACGCGGCTGGCACATGCGGGCGCAGTGGCAAGCACCGTGCCCGAGGGGCGGCAGGTGGGGCGGCAGGCGGGGCGGCGGCCCCGCGGGGGGTCAGTCGAGCCGGATGCCGGCCTTCCTGATCGTGCGGCCCCACATGTTGTAGTCGTTGACGATCATGATCTGGAAGGCCTGCGGCGGCCCGCCGATCGGCAGCGCGGCCAGGGTCTCGATCTGCTTCCTGAACGCCGGCGTCTTCATCGCGTCGTTGACGGCGCGGTTGAGGCGGTCGACCACCGCGTCGGGCACGCCCGAGGGCACCACGATGCCGAACCACGAGTACAGCTCGAAGCCCTTGATGCCCTGCTCGTCGAGCGTCGGCACGTCGGGGAACTGCGGCATGCGCTCCAGGCTCGTCACGCCCAGCGGCTTGAGCTTGCCGCCCTTCACCAGCGACTGCGCGGAGAACAGGATGTCGAAGTACACCGGCACCTCGCCGGCCATCACCGCCACCAGCGCCGGGCCCGAGCCCTTGTAAGGGATGCCGGTCATCTCGGTGCCGGTGACCTGCTTGAACAGCTCCGTGCCCAGGTGCGGCATCGTGCCGCCGCCGGAGGACGCGTAGTTCATGCCCCCCGGCTTCGCCTTCGCCTGGCGGATCAGGTCCTGGATGCCGCTGCCCTCGAACGACGGCGGCACGACCACGATGTGCGGGCTCTTGAAGATGCCGGCCACCGCGCGGAAGTCCTTCAGCGGCTCGTAGGGCAGGCGCGAGTACAGCCACTTGCCGGTGGAGACGACGTTGCTCGCCATCATCATCGTGTAGCCGTCGGCGGGCTGGCCGAGCACCGCCTGCGCGCCGACGATGGCGCCGGCGCCGGGCCGGTTCTCGACGACGACCGTCTGGCCGAGGCTCTTCGACATGCCCTCGGCGATCGCCCGGGCCGACAGGTCCGACGGGCCGCCGGGCGGGAACGGCACGACGAGCGTGAGCTGCCTGCTCGGGAAGTCCTGGGCGGGCGCCGCGGCCGGCAGCGCGAGCGCGCAGGCGGCGGCCAGCGGGGCCAGCAGCAGGCGCAGCGTGCGGCGGCGGGCAAGGGCGGATGGCTTCATGGGGGGCTCCTGGTCGGGGATTCGGGAAGATCAGGCGGCGACGGCCGCACGCGCGGCCGGCGCGTCGCGGAACGCCGGGGCGAAGGCGGCGGCCGGCGTGGCGGCGGCGAGCGCGGCCTCCACGTCGATGAGCGCGCCGTGCTCGCGCAGCCGTGCGCGCACCGCGCCGGCCAGGGCCGCGGGCTGCTGGCTGCTCGCGCCCGAGGCGGCGAGCTGCGCCGCCAGCACGCCGGCGGCCTCGCCCAGGCACATCGCCGTGCCCATGTGGCGGCTGCCGCCGTTCGCGCTGCGGGTGGCCGACATCGCGCGGCCGGTGACAAGCACGCCCTCGATGCCCCTGGGCACGAGGCAGCGCATGGGGATCTCGAACGGATGCTCCGGCGCCCACAGCGCGATGCCGGTGCCGCCCGCCTCGTGCAGGTCCATCGGGCCGGCGCCGAGCGCGACGGCGTCGTCGAAGCGCACGCCGCCGACGATGTCCTCCTCGGTCAGCGTGTGCAGCCCCTCGATGCGCCGCGTCTCGCGCACGCCCACGTGCGCGGCGATGCCCGCGAGCGACGACCGCTCGAAGCCCGGCACGCGCTCGCGCAGGAAGCCGACGATGGAATGCACCTGCCGGCGGCCCTCGATCTCGGCGCGGGTCAGGTCCTCGGGGTCGAGCGCGTCGATGCCGGGGATGCGGCTCATCAGGCAGATCGCGTCGGTGTGGTCCGGCGTGCTGCAGAACGACAGGCTCTCCCAGAAGATGCGCTCGCCGCGCAGGCCTTCGAGCGCCAGCGCGCGCTTGTCCTCGCGGGGCAGCCCGCGAAAGCGCGAGACGTCCACGTTGGACATGCGGAACACCATGGTGCAGGGCTGGCGCTCGCGGCGCAGCTCCTCCTCGGTGCCGGCGTAGCCGACGCCGCTGGCGGCCGCGAGCGTCGCGTCGCCGGTGGCGTCGACCACCAGGCGCGCGCGCACCGCGCGGCGCCCGGCGATGTCCTCGAGCACGACGCCGGCCACGCGGCCGCCTTCCACCAGCGGCGCGACGGCGCGGGTGTGCAGGCGCAGCGCGACGCCGGCCTCCAGCGCGAGGCGGTCGGCCGCGATCTTCAGCGTCTCGGGGTTGAACGGGAAGTTGTAGATCGGCACCGGGTTGCTGCTGGCCTCGGCCAGCACGTAGCGCGTGAAGCCGTCGCTGCCGCCGAGCCGGCGCACGCGCTCGGACAGCTCGTAGGCGATGCCGCCGACGACCCGCGTCTCGCGGTTGAAGAAGCCGATCCACTGCGCGACCATGCCGTAGGTCGCGGTGCCGCCGAGGCAGTTGGAATGCTCGACGAGCAGCGTGCGCGCGCCGGCGCGCGCGGCCGCGACGGCGGCGACCAGCCCGGACGCGCCGCCGCCGGCGACGACGACGTCGTACTCGCCGGCCAGCGGCGTCGAGAGGGTTTCGGCAATGGGTGGGGCGGAGGTGTTCATCGGCAGGCGGGTGATGGGTGATGGGTGCGCCGGGCAGGCGAAGCAGCCGTCGTCATCACAAGGCTACGCAGCCGGGGCGGCCGCCTCAAGGCGGTGTTCAGATACGTGAACACCATCCGCCGGCGGCGGCGTGCCGCCCGCGCGGCACCGTCAACCCATCTGCTGCAGCGCCCCGATGAGCTCGCCCATGGTGCGCGCGCTGCGCCGCAGCGCCTCGATCAGCCGCCGCTCGTGCGCCGCGTCGAAGCGCGCGGCCGGCAGCGCCGTGCCCACGGCGGCGAGCACGCGCCGGTGCACGTCGCGCACCGGCACCGCCACGCCGACGATGCCGGGAACGAACTCGCCGAGCGAGTAGCCGACGTCCTCCTCGCGCACCCGCTCGAGCTGGCGGCGCAGCAGCGCGGCGGAGGTGATGGTGTGCTCCGTCAGCGGGCGCAGCGCCACGCTGCGCAGGTAGTCGTCGCGCTCGCGCGGCGGCAGCCAGGCGAGCAGCACCTTGCCGGCGGACGACGCATACAGCGGCGCGCGCACGCCGGCATGCATCGCATACAGCACCGCCTGGCTGGAGCGCGCGCTCGCGATGCGCTCGGCGACGTGGTCGCGCAGCAGGCTCAGCGCCGACGACTCGCCGGTCTCGCGCGTCAGCCGCTCGAGCTCGCCCTGCAGCAGGTCGACGATCTCGCGCACGCGCGCGCCGCGGCGCGACAGCGCATGGGTGCTGTCGCCGAGGCGGAACGCCTGCGTGGCGGCGTCGTGCTCGACGTAGCCGCGCGCGGCCAGCGTGCGCAGCAGCTGCGTCAGGCTGCTCTTGGGCACGCCGGTGCGGCGCGCGATGTCGGCGTGGCTCATGCCCCGGCCGGTGCCCGCGAGCAGCTCCAGGATGTCGAGCACACGGTCGGCGGACTTGACGCCCGGGTCGGTCGGTCGGGACATGGCGCGAGTGTGCCTTCCTGCGCCGGAGCCGGCGCGGAGGCCCTCACCCCCCGCCCTCTCCCGCTGGCGGGAGAGGGAGCAACACGGCGAGACCTGCCCCTCTCGCACGAGCGGAAAAGGGAGCAACACGGCGGGACCTGCCCCCTCTCCCCGCCGGCGGGAGAGGGCTGGGGTGAGGGGTCGATGCGCGAACCCGGCCTCTACGCCGCCGCCGGCCGCCACTGCTGCAGGCAGCGCCGCAGCTGCGCGATGCCGAAGGGCTTGGCGAGGAAGTCGTCCATGCCGGCCGCCATGCAGGCGTCCTTCTCGGCGATCTCGGAGTTGGCCGTCATCGCCACCACCGGCAGGCGCGGCCCGCCGCGCCCGGCCTCCTCGTGGCGCCAGGCGCGCGTGGCGCTCAGGCCGTCCATGCCGGGCATCTGCACGTCCATCAGCACGGCGTCGAAGCCGCCCTCGCGCAGCCGCGCCAGCCCTTCCGCGCCGTCGTTGGCGATGGTGCAGTTCACGCCCAGCTCGCCGAGCATGGCCTGCACCACCATCTGGTTCACCGGGTTGTCCTCGACCACCAGCACGCTCATCGCGCCGGCCGGCAGCTCGTCCAGCGCGGCGGGCTGGGTGACGGCCACGTCGCCGCGCTCGTCGGCCGCCTGCAGCACGCCGCGCAGGGTGCGCCGGCGCACCGGCTTGTAGAGCAGCACCGCGCCGTCGGGCACGCCCACCATCGCGTCGGAGCCGAGCGGGGTGAGGATGGCCACGTGCCGGCGCAGCGCGTGCTGGTCGGCCACCCAGGCCTGCGGGTCCTTCATCGCGAACAGCAGCGGCGCGTCGACCACCAGCAGGCTGCTGCCCGCCAGGTCGCAGTCGGCGGGCAGCGTCTCGCACACGGCGGGCTCGACGCCGATCTCGTTGAAGAGCGACATCAGGTGCTGCTGCAGCCCGCCGTTGCCCGCGACCACCACCACGTCGGGCCGCGCCACCGGCACCGGCGTGCGCCCGGCGCCGGGGTCGGGCAGCACCGCCAGCGGCAGGCGCAGCGTGAAGGTGCTGCCGCGGCCGGGCTCGCTGTCGACGGTGATGCCGCCGTCCATCAGCCGCGCCAGCTCCTGGCTGATGACGAGGCCCAGGCCCGTGCCGCCGTAGCGCCGGCTCACCGACTGGTCGGCCTGCGTGAAGGCGTTGAACAGGCGCGACAGCGTCTCGGGCGCGATGCCGGGGCCGGTGTCGGCCACCTCCACGCGCACCCAGCGGCGGCCGGCCGGCAGCGGGTCGCCCGCCGGGGCGGGCTCGAGCGACAGGTGGATGTGCACCCCGCCCGACTCGGTGAACTTGACCGCGTTGGACACGAGGTTGTTGACCACCTGGCGGATGCGCGTGGCGTCGCCGATCACCGTCCGGGGCACGTCGGCGGCGCAGCTCGACGACAGCTCCAGCCCCTTGTTGAAGGCCTGCACCGCGAACAGCTCGTTGGCCTCGAACACCAGCCCGCGCAGGAACAGCGGCCGCAGCTCGAGGTCCACCTTGCCGGCCTCGAGCTTGGCGAAGTCGAGCACGTCGTTGACGAGCGCGAGCAGCGCCTGCGCGCTCTGCTCCTGCAGCGCCTGGAGCTGGGCGCGCTGCGAATCGGTGATCTTGGGCGAGCGCAGCAGCTCGGCGGCGCCGATCACGCCGTTCAGCGGCGTGCGGATCTCGTGGCTCATGTTGGCGAGGAAGCGCGTCTTGGCGGTGGCCGCCTCCATCGCCTTGTCGCGCGCGGCGTCGAGCGCGGCGGCGCTGGTGATGCGCCGGTGCACCACGGTGGCGAGCAGCACCACCGCCAGCAGCTCGGACATCAGCACCGAGGCGATGTGGCTCTCGCGCGTGACGCCGGGGTCGGGCGTGATGCCCAGCGTCTCGACCGGCGGGCCGAAGAACAGCAGTCCGGTCACGCCCATGAAGGCCGTCATCGACAGCAGCGCCATCTTGTTGAAGCCGCCGCCCGCGAACACGAAGGGCAGGATGGCGAGCCACCAGCCGGCGGCGGGGATCGCCTCGCCCTGGCGCAGGGTCAGCCACGACAGCGCCGCGAGCGTGGGCGTGCCCAGCGCCACCATCGGCCACTGCGCCTCGCCGCGGTGCAGGGCCCACAGCCAGCAGCCCAGCGCCAGCAGCGCGCTCGCGAAGTTGATGGCCACGAGCACCGGCAGGTCGCCCTGCCACAGCCGCACCAGCCCGAAGCTCACGCTCGGCACGAAGACGAAGCCCGCCAGCAGCGAGAAGAAGCCCATCTGCGTGTGCCGCTCGAGCTGCGCCGAGGTGAGCAGGCCGCCCTCGGGCGGCGCGAACATGTCGGCGATGCGCTGTCGGATCAGGGCGAAAGTCAAGCGCGCACCTCCGGACGGACCTGGCGCAACGATACGACAGGCCGGTGCGCCGCCCTGCACCATCCGCGCCACATCCCCTCCGGCGCCCGCGCGGGAATTCGAGCGCAAGGCGCGGAGTGCGCCCGCCGGCGGCGGGGCCTAGATTTCAGGCATCGATGGACCCAGATGCGAAAGGGATGCCGTGAACATGACCACCCGAACCGAACAGCTCGCCGCCGCCGTGAGCGACCCGCGCTGGGCCGCCGTGGCCGCGCGCGACGCGAGCGCCGACGGCCGCTTCTTCTACTCGGTGCGCACCACCGGCGTGTACTGCCGCCCATCCTGCGCCGCGCGGCCGGCGCGGCCCGAGAACGTGGCCTTCCACGACACGGCGGCCGACGCCGAGCGCGCGGGCTTCCGCCCCTGCAGGCGCTGCCGGCCCGACGAGGCGCCGCTCGCCGAGCGGCATGCCGAACGCATCGCCGCGCTGTGCCGCTTCATCGAGGAGGCCGGGCAGGCGCCCACGCTCGACGAGCTGGCGCAGCGCGCCGGCCTGAGCGCCTGGCACCTGCACCGCCTGTTCAAGCGCGTCACCGGGCTCACGCCCCGGGCCTACGCCGCCGCCCGCCGCGCGCAGCGCGTGCGCCGCGGGCTGGACGAGGCCGGCAGCGTCACCGAGGCGATCTACGACGCCGGCTACCACGCCAGCAGCCGCTTCTACGAGGAGTCGAACCAGCTGCTCGGCATGACGCCCACCGCCTGGCGGCGCGGCGGCGGCGGCCTGCGCATCCGCTTCGCCGTCGGGCAGTGCTCGCTCGGCGCCATCCTGGTGGCGCACAGCGGGCGCGGCGTGTGCGCCATCCTGATCGGCGACGATCCCGAGGCGCTGGTGCGGGACCTGCAGGACCGCTTCGCGCAGGCGCAGCTCGTCGGCGGCGACGCCGGCTTCGAGCGGCTGGTGGCGCAGGTGGTCGGCTTCGTCGAGGCGCCGCGGCTCGGCCTGGACCTGCCGCTGGACGTGCGCGGCACCGCCTTCCAGCAGCGCGTGTGGCAGGCGCTGCGCGACATCCCCGCCGGGCAGACGGCCAGCTACGGAGAGATCGCGCGGCGCATCGGCGCGCCGCAGGCGGGGCGCGCGGTGGCGCAGGCCTGCGGCGCGAACCCGCTGGCGGTGGCCATCCCCTGCCACCGCGTGGTGCGCCACGACGGCGCGCTGTCTGGCTACCGCTGGGGCGTGGAGCGCAAGCGGGTGCTGCTGGCGCGCGAGGCGGCGCAGGCATGAACGCGCGGGAGGCCGCCGCGGACCGCGCCGACCCGCGCGCCGATGCACTCGACTGGCCGCGCATCGAGCGCGACCTCGATGCCGAAGGCCATGCGGTGATCGAGCGCCTGCTCGCGCCGCATGAATGCGAGGCGCTGGCGGCGCTCTATCCGCACGACGAACGCTTCCGCAGCCGCGTGGTGATGGCGCGGCACGGCTTCGGCCGCGGCGAATACAAGTACCTGTGCCATCCGCTGCCGCCGCTGGTCGGCGCGATGCGCCGCGCGCTGTATCCGCACCTCGTGGCCGTCGCCAACCGCTGGCACGAGGCGATGGGGCTGCCCGCGCGCTTTCCCGCCACGCACGCCGAGTTCATCGAGCGCTGCCACGCCGCCGGCCAGGTCAGGCCCACGCCGCTGCTGCTGCAGTACGGCCCCGGCGACTACAACTGCCTGCACCAGGACCTGTACGGCGAGCAGGTGTTCCCGCTGCAGGTGGTGGTCCTGCTCAGCGAGCCGGGGCGCGACTTCACCGGCGGCGAGTTCGTGATGACCGAGCAGCGCCCGCGCATGCAGTCGCGCCCGATGGTGCTGCCGCTGCGGCAGGGCGACGCGGCGGTGATCGCGGTGCACCAGCGGCCGGTGCAGGGCACGCGGGGCACGTACCGCGTGACCCTGCGGCACGGGGTGAGCCGGGTCCGCGACGGCCGGCGCCACACGCTCGGCATCATCTTCCACGACGCCCAATAAGCCCGATGCCCGCGCACGACCTCTTCGGCGAGCTGCCGGCGCACCAGCCGCTGGCGCCGGGCGCCGTGCTGCTGCGCGGCTTCGCCGACGCGGCCGCCCCGCAGCTGCTGGCCGATGCCGCCGCCGTGCAGGCGCAGGCGCCGCCGCGGCACATGGTGACGCCGGGCGGGCGGCGCATGTCGGTGGCGATGACGAACTGCGGACCGCTCGGCTGGGTGAGCGACGCGCGCGGCTACCGCTACGACGCCCTCGACCCTGACAGCGGGCGGCCCTGGCCCGCCATGCCGGCGTCGTTCGCGGCGCTCGCCGCCGCGGCGGCGGCCGAGGCGGGGTTCGTCGGCTTCGTGCCCGATGCCTGCCTGATCAACCGCTACGAGCCCGGCGCACGCCTGTCGCTGCACCAGGACCGCGACGAGCCCGACCGCGGCGCGCCCATCGTGTCGGTGTCGCTCGGGCTGCCGGCGGTGTTCCTCTTCGGCGGCGCCGCGCGCACGGACCGGGCGGCGCGGGTGCCGCTGCGGCACGGCGACGTGGTGGTGTGGGGCGGCCCGGCGCGGCTGCACCACCACGGCGTGCTGCCGCTGGCCGAGGGGCGGCACGCGCTCACCGGCGCGCAGCGCATCAACCTCACCTTCCGGAAGGCGGCTGCCCCGCCCGCGCCGCGCCCCACCCCGCCGCGGCGATGACGAGGCTGCCGATGACCGCCAGCGCCGCCTACGCCGCCAGCGGCTGCGGCGTGTAGCCCGCCTCGCGGATCGCGTCGGCCAGCGCCTGCGCGTCGGCCGCGGCCGGGTCGATCTCCACCCGGCGCGTGCCGAGGTCGATGCGCACCTGCGCGCGGCCGTCGGCGTCCTTGACGGCCTGCGTGATCGCGCTCACGCAGTGGCCGCAGGTCATGTCTTTCACCTCGAAGGCAATCATGGCGTTCTCTTCCGGGACGATGTCGTGATGCCGCGCAGTGTGAACCTTCCCACGGCAGGAAGGTCAAGCACCGGACCCGGGAAAGCCACGAAGGCATCATGGGCGCCGCCGCGGCGGCGCTTGACCTTCCCATGATGGGAAGCCTGACGATGCCGGCATTCCCCGCTTCCGGACCCACCCCATGACGGCCTCCGCCTCCAGCCTGCAGCTCCAGATCACCGGCATGACCTGCGCCTCCTGCGTGAACCGCGTGGAGAAGGCGCTGCTCAAGGTGCCCGGGGTCGAGTCCGCCGCGGTGAACCTCGCCACCGAGCGCGCCACGGTGCGCGCCGCGGCCGGCGTGCCGGCCTCGGCGCTGGTCGATGCCGTGGGCAAGGCCGGCTACGAGGCCCGCCTCGCCGAGGCCGAGGGCGGCGCGCCGGCCGCCGCGCCGCGCCTGCCCGAATGGTGGCCGGTGGCGGTGGGCGCGGTGCTCACGCTTCCGCTCGTCGCGCCCATGCTGCTGTCGCTCTTCGGCATCGAGGCGATGCTGCCCGGCCTGTGGCAGCTCGCGCTGGCCACGCCGGTGCAGTTCTGGCTCGGCGCGCGCTTCTACGTGGCCGGCGCCAAGGCCGTGCGCGCGGGCAGCGGCAACATGGACCTGCTGGTGGCGCTGGGCACCTCGGCCGCCTACGGGCTGTCGCTCTACCTGCTGTTCACCCACGCCGGCCACGGCATGCCGCACCTGTACTTCGAGGCCTCGGCCGCCGTCATCACGCTGGTGCTGCTGGGCAAGTGGCTGGAAGCGCGCGCCAAGCGCCAGACGGCCGACGCCATCCGCGCGCTCAACGCGCTGCGCCCGGCCACGGCGCGCGTGCGGCGGGGCGGCGTGGAGGCCGAGCTGCCGCTCGCGGAGGTGGTGGTGGGCGACCTGATCGCCATCCGCCCCGGCGAGCGCGTGCCCGTGGACGGCGAGGTGGCCGAGGGCAGCAGCCACGTCGACGAATCGCTCATCACCGGCGAGAGCCTGCCGGTGGTGAAGGCCGCGGGCGACAAGGTCACCGGCGGCTCCATCAACGCCGAGGGCGCGCTGCTGGTGAAGACGCTGGCCGTGGGCACCGAGACCACGCTCGCGCGCATCATCCGCCTGGTCGAGTCGGCGCAGGCGGCCAAGGCGCCGATCCAGCGCATCGTCGACCGCGTGAGCGCGGTGTTCGTGCCGGTCGTGCTGGGCATCGGGCTGGTCACGCTCGCCGCCTGGATGGCGGCCACCGGCAACTGGGAGCAGGCGCTGGTCAACGCCGTGGCGGTGCTGGTGATCGCCTGCCCCTGCGCGCTGGGGCTGGCCACGCCCACGGCCATCATGGCCGGCACCGGCGTGGCGGCCCGCCACGGCATCCTGATCCGCGACGCCCAGGCGCTGGAGCTGGCGCATGCCGTCACCACCGTCGCCTTCGACAAGACCGGCACGCTCACCGAAGGCCGGCCCGCGCTGGCGCGGCTGGAGCCCGCGCCCGGCCTGGCGCACGACGAGGTGCTGGCGCTGGCCGCGGCGCTGCAGGCGCACAGCGAGCACCCGCTCGGCCGCGCCGTGACCGACGCGGCGCGCGCCAGGGCGCTGGCCGTGCCCGCCGCCCGCGACGCGACCGCCCTGCCCGGCCGCGGCCTCGAGGCCACGGTGGACGGCCGCCGCCTCGCGCTCGGCAGCAAGCGGCTGCTGCGCGAGCTGGGCGCGCCGCCCGGCCCGCTCGACGAGGCGGCCGCGCGGCTGGAGGGCGAGGGCCGCACCATCTCCTGGCTGATCGACCAGGCCGGGGACGGCGCCCGCGTGCTGGGCCTGCTCGCCTTCGGCGACTCCGTCAAGCCCGCGGCGCGCGAGGCGGTGGCGCAGCTGCACGCGCAGGGCATCGGCAGCGTCATGCTCACCGGCGACAACCGCGGCAGCGCCCAGGCCGTGGCGCGCGAGCTGGGCATCGACGAGGTGCAGGCCGAGGTGCTGCCCGCCGACAAGGCCGCCGCCGTCGAGCGCCTGCGCGGCGCCGGCCGCGTGGTGGCGATGGTGGGCGACGGCATCAACGACGCGCCCGCGCTGGCCGCGGCCGACGTGGGCATCGCCATGGCCACCGGCACCGACGTGGCGATGGAAACCGCCGGCATCACCCTCATGCGCGGCGACCCGCGGCTGGTGGCCGACGCGGTGGCGATCTCGCGCCGCACCGTCGCCAAGATCAAGCAGAACCTGTTCTGGGCCTTCGGCTACAACGTGGTGGGCATCCCGCTGGCGGCCTTCGGCCTGCTCGACCCGGTGATCGCCGGCGCGGCGATGGCCTTCAGCAGCGTGAGCGTGGTGAGCAACGCCCTGCTGCTGCGGCGCTGGCGCCCGGAAGCCGGCACCCGCCCGGCGCATGCCGGCGCCGCGCCGGCGGCACGGCCCGCCAAGGCATGACAGGCCCGTCGATGCAAGCCCTGCCCATGAACATCGGCGACGCGGCCCGGGCCTCCGGCGTCTCGGCCAAGATGATCCGCCACTACGAGGACGTGGGCCTCATGCCGCCGGCGCGCCGCACCGACGCCGGCTACCGGCTCTACGGCGAGGCCGAGGTGCACACGCTGCGCTTCATCCGCCAGGCGCGCGACCTGGGTTTCTCCATCGCGCAGATCGGCGAGCTGGTCGGCCTGTGGCAGAACCGCCGCCGCCCGAGCCGGATGGTGAAGGCCCTCGCCGAGGCACACGTGCAGGAATTGGATCGCAAGGTGCGGGAGCTGATGGCGATGAAGGCCACGCTCGAGCACCTCGTGCACTGCTGCCACGGCGACGAGCGGCCCGAGTGCCCCATCCTCGACACGCTGGCCGGCTCGCCGGGGGGCGCATGAGCGCCCCCGCCCGCGCCCGCCTGCGCCGTACGGGCGCCTGCCTCGCACTCGCGGCGCTGACGGCCGGCGGCGGCGCCTGGGCGCAGGCGCGCAGCAACGTGTTCAACGACCCCTTCCTGCAGGTCAGCGGCGACCTGCCCGCCTGCCCCGTGCCCGACCCGCCCGGCGTCACCGAGCAGGAGGCGCGCGAGCAGGCGCACGACCGCTCGCAGCGCGGCACGAGCTGCTGGCTCGCCGGGCGCTGCCGGCTGCCCAACGCCTACCTCTACGACGCCGAGATCATCCCGCGGGTGCAGAAGGCGCTGCGCGCGGACGGCCGCTTCGGCCAGACCAGCATCTGGGCCATGGGCCAGCGGCGCTGGGTGTGGCTGCAGGGCTGCGTCTCCACGGCCGGGCAGAAGGCCGAGGCCGAAGCGCTGGTGCGGCGCATCGACGACGTGGAGGGCGTGGTCAACCAGCTGATGGTCGGCACGTCGCAGGCGCCGGCGTACCGCAGCACGGCGCGCTGACGTGGGGCGCCGAAGCCCTCACCCCGGCCCTCTCCCGCCAGCGGGAGAGGGAGCAACACCGGATGCACGGCGATGCATGGGGTTCCCTCTCCCGCCGGCGGGAGAGGGCGGGGTGAGGGCCGCCGTCACAACCCCGGCCTCTCCCACGTCTTGCCTCCGATCCCTATCCTGTCGCGCATGACCTCGCCCGATCCCTTCGCCGCCCTGCGCCCGCGCCTCTTCGCCATCGCCTACCGCATGCTCGGCACGCGCGCGGACGCCGAGGACGTGCTGCAGGACGCCTGGCTGCGCTGGCACCGCGCCGACGCGCAGGCGCTGCAGTCGGCCGAGGCCTGGCTCGTGACCGTCGTGACGCGGCTGTCGATCGACCGGCTGCGCGCGGCCAAGGCCGAGCGCGAGGCCTACGTCGGCTGGTGGCTGCCCGAGCCGCTGGTCGAAGCGGTGGACGAGCGCAGCCCCGAAGCCGTGGCCGAGTTCGCCGGTGAGCTGTCGGTCGCCCTGCTGTGGGTGCTGGAGCGCCTCGCGCCCGAGGAGCGCGCGGCCTACCTGCTGCGCCAGGTGTTCGACCACGACTACGGCGAGATCGCCGCGCTGCTCGGCAAGAGCGAGGCCGCCTGCCGGCAGATGGTGCACCGCGCGACGCAGCGGGTGCAGCAGGCGCACCCGCGCTTCGAGGTGTCGCGCGACACGCACCACCGGCTGCTCGAGAAGTTCGTGCAGGCCGCGCGCAGCGGCGCGCGCGACGCCATGCAGGCGCTGCTGGCCGAGGACGTGCAGCTCGTGTCCGACGGCGGCGGCAAGGTGCCCTCGTTCGGCAAGGTGCTGCGCGGCGCGCACCGCATCGCCAACCTGTACTGGGTGCTGTGGCGGCGCCTCGCCCCGCAGATCGACTACCGCATCGCACGGGTCAACGGCGAGCCGGGCCTGCTGCGCTACGTCGACGGGCGGCTCGAATCGGCGCAGGCCTTCGTCACCGACGGCGAGCGCATCGTCGCCATCTACACGGTGCGCAACCCGGACAAGCTGGCCGGCATCCCGCAGGCTTCCTGAGCCCGCGGGTCATGGGTGGCGGCGGTTGAACGCCACCCAGTTCATGCCGCTGCGCCCGACGGCGAAGCCGAGCGCATCGAGGCGTGCGGCCAGCGCCTCGATCGACTCGCCCTCGACCGGGTGCGCCTCCATCGCGATCTGGTCGATGCGCGCGGCCAGCGCCGGTGCGAGCGCACGGAAGATGCCGTGCTCGCCGCCTTCGCAGTCGACCTTGAGCAGGTGGATGCGCGCCAGGCCGTGGCGCTCGAACACCCGCGCCATCGACACGCAGGGCGACGTCTCCACCGTGGCGGCCGAGCCGCCGGCGAGGCCGTGCGCGCTGGCCAGCGCCGACTTCGCGCCCACGCGGATCGACATCGTGCCGTCGGCGGCCTCGACGCCTTCGCGGCACGGCCGCACGTTGCCGCAGCCGTTCAGCGCCAGGTTGGCCAGCAGGCGCTCGAAGGTGGCCGGCACCGGCTCGAACGCGATCACGCGGCCCGCTGGCCCGACCACCGAGGCGGCCAGCACCGCGAAGGCGCCGATGTTGGCGCCGATGTCCACCACCGTGTCGCCCGGGCGCAGCCGGATGCCGTGGGCAAGGTAGTCGCGGCGCACCAGGTTCTCGTAGAAGGTGAAGCTCTCGCCGGCGCGCGGGCGCAGCTGCAGCCTGATCTCATCCGACGACACGGCGACGAAGGGCGCCGACTTGAGCCGCAGGGTGTCGAGCGTGAGCGCGAGCGGCGTGCGCGTGTCGCGCCAGAAGGCATGGATCTCGCGGAACTTGTCGCGGGCGATGCGGGACAGGGGACGGTGGGGCACGGTGCGCTCCTCTCGTCGTCGTCGGCGGGCGGTGCATCGTAGGCTCGCCGCGCGCCGGCCGCGTGACAGATCGCAATCGGTGCGTCAGCGCGCGGCTTCCCACGGCGTGCAGCGCACCGCGACGGCCGAGGCCACGCCGTAGGCCGCCATCGCCAGCGCCACCAGCGCGAACACCGTCCAGGCCGGCGCCTGCGCCGCCGCGAGGGCCCAGCCGCCGATCGCCACCACGGCCAGGCGCAGGGTGCCGGCCAGCACCGGCCCGCCCACCCGGCCGGCGCCGAGCGCCGAGAAGTACAGGCACAGCCCGAGGCCGAAGAGCCCGTAGCACGGCCCCGCCCAGCGGAAGTACGAGGCGGCCGCCTCGAGCACGTGCGCGTCCTGCGTGAACAGCCGCGTCCACAACCCGGGCGCGAGCGCCAGCAGGAGGCCCAGCACGCCGAGCACCACGGCGGCCAGCGCGGCCGCCGTCCAGGTGACGCGGCGGGCGCGCGCCACCTGGCCCGAGCCGATCGCCATGCCCACCATCGGCACCGAGGCCACGCCGACGGCGAAGGCGATCGGGATCAGCAGGAACTCGAGCCGCGTGCCGATGCCGTAGCCGGCCAGCGCGTCGGTGCCGAACTGCGCCACCAGCCGCGTGAGGATGAGGATGGTCAGCACCGTCTGCAGCGGCGAGACGCAGGCCAGCGCGCCGACCTTGAGGATGTCGCGCAGCAGCGCCGGCTGCAGCGGCGTGGCCGCGACCGACAGGCGCACCCGCGAGCGCGCCGAGCGCAGGTGGAGCCACAGGTAGGCCGCGCCGGCGGCGCAGGCGATGACCTGCCCCGCCGCCACGCCCGGCATGCCCAGGCGCGGCAGCGGCCCCCAGCCGAGGCCGAGCGCGCCGCCGGCCAGCACCTGCAGCACCGAGACGGCAAGGAAGGTGGCCGAGGGAACCTTCATGTTGCCCGCGCCGCGCACCACCGAGGCGAAGGTGTTCAGCAGCCACATCCCGATCGAGCCGAGGAAGGCCACGTTGGAATAGGCGACGGCCTGGCGCAGCGCCTCGCCGCTGCCGCCGAGCAGCGCGAACAGCGCCGGGCCGAAGGCGAGCATGAGCGCCATGTAGGCCGCGCCCGCGGCGAGCCCGATCCACAGCGCGTGCACGGCCAGCGCGTTGGCGCGCGCCGCGTCGCCGGCGCCGAGGGCGCGGCTCACCGCGGACGAGACGCCGCCGCCCATCGCGCCGCCCGACAGCATGGCCTGCAGCATCACCAGCGGGAACACCAGCGCCATGCCGCCCAGCGCGGCCACGCCGAAGCGGCCGACGTAGCTCGTCTCGGCGACGGCCGCCAGCGCCGTGGCCAGCATCGCCGCCATGTTGGGCAGCGCGAAGCGCAGCAGCGTGGGCAGCACCGGCGCGGTCAGCAGCGGTTCGGCGGCCCGCGCGGCGGCGGGGCGGGCGGGATCGATCGCGGTGGCGGCCAAGTGCTATCCTCGTGTCGAGTCTTATGCAATTGCAATGATTGCATATGCAAGTCTTCGAAGTATCCCACGAATCCGACGAAGGCCCGGCATGCCGACTTCCACCGCACGCGCGCAGCCGCAGGGCTGCACCAACTTCAAGCTGCGCCAGCTGCTGCGCAGCGTGTCGCGCCTGTACGACGCCCAGCTCGCGCAGGCGGACCTGAAGAGCTCGCAGTACTCGCTGCTGTCGCACGTGCTGGCGTTCGGGCCGATCACGCCGTCGGAGCTGGCCGCGCGCATGGGCATGGACGCCTCCACGCTCACGCGCAACGTGCGCCCGCTGATCGACAAGGGCTGGGTGGCGCAGACCGCCGGCGCCGACGCGCGCAGCCGCTCGATCGCCATCACGCCCGCGGGGCGGGAAAAGCACGCCGAGGCGCGGCAGCACTGGAAGCGCGCGCAGCAATCGCTCGAACGGCTGCTGGGCGCCGGCGAGGTCGCCGCGCTGCACCGCACGATCGACGCGGCGCAGGCGCTGCTGAACGGGCTGGAGCACGGCGAGGGCTGACGCCCGCCGCCGGCGGCGCGTCAGGCGGCGCGCACCGCGGGGGCCGGCACGAAGCCCCGGGGCGGCAGCTGCAGCGAGACCGCGGCCGCGAACAGCAGCAGCACGCCGGCCGCGCCGAAGGCGACCCAGTGGCTGCCGAAGGTGTCGTAGCCCCAGCCGCCGAGCCAGGCGCTGAGCGTGGCGCCCAGCTGGTGGCTGAGGTAGGCCCAGCCGTAGAGCACGCCGACGATGCGCACGCCGTAGACGTCCGCAAGGATCGCCGACGAGAGCGCGATGCTGCCGGCCCAGACCATGCCGCCCACCGTCGCGGCCGCGTACAGCTCCCAGTGGGTGCCGACCAGCAGCAGCGCGAAGAAGCCCAGGCCGCGCACGCCGTAGATCGTGGCCAGGATGTGGCGGCGCGGCAGCCGGTCGGAGATGCGCCCGAGGACCAGCGTGCCGGCGATGGCGACGAAGCCGATCAGGCCGATGCCGGTCGAGCTGGTCATGGCGTCGAAGCCGTGGTCCATCAGCATCGGCATGCCGTGGGTGCCCAGCAGGTTCATGCTGAAGCCGCAGGCGAACAGGCCGAGGCAGATCTTCCAGAAGGGCGACGTGCGCACCGCGTCGCGAAAGCCCAGGCCCGGCGGCGCGGCGCCGGCCGCGGCGGCCGCGGCCTGCTCGGGCAGCAGGTCGCCGTGCGGCGGCGCGTCGTCACGGATGACGAACAGCGCCAGCGGCACCGCGATGGCGACGAAGGCCGCCGCGAAGCCCGCCAGCGTCGACTGCCAGCCGAAGCGCGCGATCGCCACGGTGAACACCGGCGTCATCACCGCCAGGCCGGCCATGGAGCCGGTGGACAGGAAGAAGAGCGCCATGCCGCGGTTGCGCGTGAACCAGCGGCTCAGCACCGGCGTGAGCGCCACCGGGCTGACGAAGCCGAGCCCGAGCGACAGCAGCACGCCGAAGGACAGCAGGAATTCGAGCGGCCCGCGCGCGGTGACCGTCCAGGCGACGGCGAGCGCGACGATGGCCGTGCCCGACAGCAGGACGGCGCGCGTGCCGACGCGGTCGATCAGGTACCCGGCCAGCGGCATCGCGAGGCCATAGCACAGCATGCCGGCCGCGACCACGCCGGAGAGCAGGCTGCGGCTGAACCCCAGGTCCTCGGACATCGGCAGGAAGAACGGCCCCACCCCGAGCCGGATGCCGACGGTGAGCAGCGTCAGCAGGGTGGCGGCCGCCACGATGTTCCAGCCGAAGTACCACCGGCCCGCGCGTGCTGCGTTCACGTGTGCATGCCGCAGCGGTCAGCCGCCGTGGCGGGCGGCGAGATCGAGCAGGTCGGCCACCTGCCCCAGCACGTCGTCGTCCAGCGCGGCGAGCGGCGACGCCGCGGAAGGCCCGGCCTCGCACCACCGCGCCGGCGCCTGCGGCTCGGGCGCGTCGAGCGCCGACAGCGGGACCATCGTGCCGACCATGCGCAGCGGGTCGCCGCGCGCGTCGCGCCCGACCACGCGGCCGCACGACCGCACGGCGACGTACCGGTCGCGCAGGCCCGCGCGCAGCCGGAACCGCGCCTCGTAGGTGCCGGTGTACCCGTCCAGGTGCAGGCGCAGCCTCCGCAGCATCGCGTCGTGGTCGTCCGGATGCACCCGGCTGCGCCAGGACGAGGTGCTGTCCGGCAGGTCGACGCGCGGGAACCCGAGGCGGGTCTTCCAGGGCGCCGAGTAGTGGACCATCTCGATGCGGGGATCGAGATCCCACAGCCCGGCCACCCCGCGCCCCAGCATCGCGCACCAGCGTGCTTCATCACGGACAGGCATGGACATGCGGCGGATTCTAGGTCGCGGCCCTGCAGAGCGTCAGCAGGTCGGCGACTTAACATCCCGCCATGCCGACGCCCCCGCCACGGCGCATCCGCGCGGACGAACTGATCGCGTTGGCGCGCGACGCCGACACCTCTCGCCCATGCCCGCAGTGCAGCCCGCTGCAGCGCCCCGGCTGGGAATCCATGCCCGGCAGCTTCGACCGCGGCGCGCTGGTCCGGGTGGGCACGCTGCGCGACGCCGCCATCGACGAGCCGACGCTCGAGGAATACCACCCGCGCGGCACCCACCACTGGTCGCCCGACGCGCCGATCGCGCTGGCGTACTACCCGTCCAACCGCTGCGACGTCTGGCAATGCACGGCTTGCCGCCGCGCCTACCTGCGCTACACCGAGTACGGCGGCTACTACGAGGATGAGCGCGTGCGGATGGTCGACCCGGGCCTGGTCGTCGAAGATGCGTAGATGGAATCAAACAGGTCTCACGGCTTCCTGGTCTGGATCTCCACGTAGCTGCGCGCATGCCAGCGCACGCGCAGGGGCCGCTGCGCGTCGGCGACGGTTTCCGAGTTCACGTCCTTGCCGCTGCCGTAGTTGATCTGCCGGTCGGGCCGCTTGACGATGCCGATGCGCAGCACCACGCGGCTGCCGGCCGCGAGGCGGGCGCCGGTCGCGCGCTCGGCGGTGAAGGCGAGCCGCTGGCGCACGCCCGCTTCGAGCAGCCGGCGCTCGCGGCGGTTGCCGGCGTAGCTGGCCCGGAAGTCGTACGGCTCGAACAGCAGGCGGTACTCGCCGCCCGCCGTCTGCTCGTAGAGCGAGACGGTCAGATCCACGTCCTGCCGCGAGGGCGTGATGTCGAACTCGCCGCGCAGGCTGCCGTCGATCTCGGTGTCCCGGGGCAGCGGGTCGCTGACGAAGCGGATGCCGTTGCGGCCTTGCAGTTCCCTCGCGCGCACCGCATCCGGCCAGGGCTTGTCCGCATCGCTGCGGTCGGCCAGATCGACCGCGAGTCGGGCCTTCCCGGCGCCCTTGTCCGGCGTCGGCGACGCCAGCAGGCGGTGGGGGCCGTCGCGCCGGCGGGTGTCCAGGTACAGGCGCAGCCGCGGGCGGTCCGGTGCGTCCAGCGCCGGCGCGTGCCGCCACCGGTCGGCGCCCATCACCTGGTAGTTGACGCGGGCCTGCAGCAGCGCGGGCTTCCTGGCGCCGCCGAGGACGTGGGCCAGCCACTGGTAGCGCAGCTCGGCCAGGTCGACGCGGGCCGCGGGGTCGAGCGTGTCGCCGCGCAGCGTGGCCCCCGTGCCCAGGCGGATCGAGGCCGCATCCCAGGGGCCGAGCAGCAGCGTCGTGTCGGCCTGCGGCCGGTGGCGAAGATGCTCGCGGTGGTAATGGAGCGCGCCCGCTTCGGCGCCGTAGTAGCCGGCGACCTGGAGCACAGGGATGTCGATCTGCGCGAACTGCTGCGGCGACGGCAGGAACTTGCGCCAGTAGCGGTCGTGGCTCGGGTGCGCGAGCCACGCGCGGATCAACCGGCTGTGCCGGCCCAGCAGGGCGCGGTCGATGTCCCAGTAGGGCACGTCGCCGCGGCGGTACCAGCGCAGTTCGAGCGCCTGCCGCCGCTCCTGCGCCTCGGCATCGGTCGGCGCCGGCGGCGGCTCGGCCAGCGCGTGCACCTGCGCCCAGCGCACGAAATCGTTGCGATGGATCTGCCCGGCCATCGGAAAGTCGATGCCCGGCGCCATCGGCGCGATGGTGGCGATGGCTTTGAGCGCCGCCGGCCGGCGGCGCGCCGCGGCCCAGGCGGAGTAGCCGGAATAGCCGTCGCCGAGCATGGCCACGCGGCCGTCGCTCCACGGCTGGCGCGCGATCCATTCGATGACGGCCTCGGCGTCCTCGCCGTCGTGCGCGAAGGGCCGGGCCTCGCCCCGGCCGTCGGGCGTGCGCCCGCGGACATAGGCGGTGATGCCGACGTAGCCCTCCACGGCGCTGCGCTGCGCGTCGTCTTCCGCCGGGTCGAGCGTGAAGCGCAACAGCGCCGGCAGGCGCGGCGCCGCGTCCTTGGCGCCGCGCGGCCGCACCACGTTGGCGTGGATCACGACGCCCTCGCCCACGGGAATGCGCACGTCCGGCGCCCTCGCGTAGCGGCGCTCGCGTTCCGCGGCGAACAGTCCGGGCAGCAGCACGTGGAAGCTGCGGCGCGATTCGTAGGCCAGCCAGGTGCGCACCAGGGCCACGGCATCGGCCTGCGGCAGGCTGCCCTTCACGCGCGCGCGGTCGAAGGCCTGCAGCAGCGGCGCGCGCAGCACCGGCGGCGGGATGGCGAGCTGCGCCATGACGGCCGCGGCCTGCGCATTGCCCAGCGCCGGCACCAGCTCCTGGAACGAGCGCGTGTAGGCCTCGTCGAAGGCGAGCTGCTTGTCGGCCTCGATGGCGCGCGCATGGGCGTAGAGGCTGTCGATCACGGCGCGCTGCGCCAGGGCGTCGAAGGGCCTGCCCTGCTGGCGGCGGCGCAGCAGGCGGCTGCTGTCGTAGGCCGCGGCGTAGTTGCCGCTGACGATCTGCAGCGCGATCAGGTTGGCCAGGTAGCCGGCGGTGTCGTCGTCCTTGTAGACCGGCACGATGCGCTGCGCCAGGTCGCGCATCACCTCGACCGCCACGGCATCGTCGGGGTGGTGCGGCGCCTTGAAGCCGAAGTCCTGCGCCCCTGCCCAGCCCGGCAGCGCGAGCAGCAGCGCAAGGACGATGAACACGCGGTGCACGGAACGGTTCATGCCGCCCCTCCCTGCCGGCGTTCCGGCGCCTTGACGAGGCGCACCACGCGCGTGAAGAGCCGGTCGTGCGCCTCGCCGGCCGAGCCGATGTGCACGATGCCGGTGTGCGCGAGCTGGCCGTTCAGCACGCCGATGAGCCGTGCCAGCGTGTCGTCGTCGAAGGCGCCGAAGGCCTCGTCCATCACCAGCCAGGGCGGGCTCTGCAGCACCACGCGGGCAAAGCCCAGCAGCAGCTGCTCGTCCACGCTCAGCTCCTGGTCCCAGCGGCGCGTCTCGTTCAGCATCGGCTCCAGGCGCTGCAGGCCGACGCTGGCGAGCGCCGCCGCCATGGCCTCGGGGGGATAGCGGGGCGAGGCCATGGCATAGCACAGCACGTCGGCGAGCGTGCCCCGCGGCAGGTAGGGCGTGCCGCGCGGCATGTAGTGGATCGTCTCGCCGCGGGGCCGGCGCACGGTGCCCGAGCCCCAGGGCCACAGGCCTGCGAGCGCGCGGAACAGCAGCGTCTTCTCGGTGCCCTGGGCGCCGAGGATCAGCAGGCGCTGGCCGGCATGCACGACGACATCGGGTGTGTCCAGCCGGTCGCGGCCGGACCACACGTTCACCTCGAGCGATTGCATCGCCAGCGTGCCGGGCTCGCTCTCGGCATAGGCGATGCGGCTGCCGTGCTGCGCCGATTCCAGGTCGGAGGCCAGCACCTGGCGCAGGCCGACGACGCGCAGCAGCGTGGCCCGCCAATCGGCAATGATGCTGAAGTTGTCGATGAACCAGCGCAGCGACGACTGCGCCTGCGTGAAGGCGGCAGCCGCCATCATCAGCCCGCCGAACGACACCTTGCCCGAGAAGTACAGCGGCGCGGCCACCAGCGTCGGCGCGATGAGGGTGACCCAGCCGAAGCCGGCCGTCACCCAGGTGAGGTTGGTCAGCCCCAGCACCACGCGCGAGGTGGCGTGCAGCACGTCGCCGAGCGTCGATTCGACCCGGCGCTTCTCGTCGGCCTCGCCGCCCGCCAGCGAGATGCCGTCCAGGTGCTCGGTGATGCGCGTGAGCGAGAAGCGCATCTCGCCTTCGCGCGCATAGCGCTCGGCATTGCGCACGATCAGGTTCTTGCCGACCCAGTAGCTCAAGAGCGAGCCGGCGCCGGCATAGAGGATGGCCGCCCACAGCATGAACCCCGGCAAGGCATGGTCGCGGCCGTTGAAGAAGAGGGTGAAGTCCTTGGAGATCACCCACAGCACGCCCGAGAAGCTGCCGAACAGCACCAGCGCCTGCAGCAGGCCCACGCCCAGGTTGGCCGACAGGTCGCACAGCTTCAGCGCGTCGTCGTGCATGCGCTGGTCGGGGTGGGCGCCGGTGGGGCCGCTGCCGGCGAGCCAGAACGCGCGGCGCGGCTGCAGCCACAGCCCGACGAGGTCGGTGACCAGGGCTTCGCGCAGCTTGAGCTGCAGGGTCTCGACCAGCCACCGCTGCCCGACGTTGAGCACCAGCAAGGCGCCCGCGATCAGCCCGAACACGCCGAGCTGCCGGATGAAGCCGTTCAGGTCCCGCCGCGAGATCGCGTCGTAGAACGGCTGGTTCCAGCTGTTCAGCGCGAGCTGGGCGTAGGCCGTGGCGCCGATGACGGCGACGATGGCCGCGACCAGCAACGCCAGCGTCTTCGACACGGCCGACGCCCGCCAGGCGCCGAGCAGCAAGCGAAGCTGGTGGGCGACGCCGGTGCTGGCGACCCGCTCGCTGCGGCGCGACGGCGTGGCCCTCATGGCCGGGCCGGCAGGGCCGCGGCGGCGATGCGGCGCGCCGAGACACACGAGATGAAGGCGGCGTAGCTCCACGCCAGGTGCCGGGCCGAGGTCTGCGCGCCGCTCGTCCGGTCGAACTGCTCCGACAGGTCGCCGCTCGCCGGCGTGTAGGCGCGCACGGTGGCGAGGTAGGCGTCGCCGCGCGCGAACCAATGGGCTGCGTCGCTGCCGGGAAGCGCCGCAACGCGGAAGCAGAACTCGGCGGCGCCGAGCGTTGCGAAGTAGTAGGCGCCGCCGGAGAAGTACACGTCGCCGGCATAGCGGCCCATCGCCGGGCCGCGGCCGGTGGCCCGGCCGTGGTTGATCGCATAGGCCGCGTCGAACAGCGCGTCGAGCCGGGCCAGCGTGGCCTGCATGCGCGGATCGGCCACGGTGTGATCGGTGGCTGGCTCCCTCTCCCACTCGTGGGAGAGGGTGGGGGTGAGGGTCTCGTGGCCCACACTCACCCTCACCCCAGCCCTCTCCCGCCGGGGCGGGAGAGGGGGCAACGCAGGCCCGGCGGCGTGGATCGCCGACAGGATCACCGCGATGTCCAGCGCCTTCGCACTCGGCCGGCCGTCCGCCAGCACGCGCGAGCGGTAGTGGCCGGGTGCGCCGTCGTCATCGGCCCGGTAGCCGTCGAGCCGCCTCAGCACGGCCTGCGACGCCTCGCGGCAGCGCGCCGCCTGCGCCGCATCGCCGAGCCCCTGCAGCCAGCGCGCGCCTTCGGCCAGCGCAGCCGCCGAGACCCGCAGCGTGTAGTAGTGGTGGCCGAGTTCCTCTTCCCAGATGTCGTACGAGGGCTCGCGCCAGTGGCGCAGCGTGAAGCCGAGGTCGAAGCGGACCAGCTCGCCCACCTGCGCCAGCAAGGGCGCGTCCAGCCGGCCACTCGCCACCCAGCGCAGCAGCGCCAGCGCGCGCAGCGGCGGCCCGTCGTGCTGCGGGCGCGTCCAGCGCGAGACATCGAGCGTCCCGTCGGGGTTCACGCGGGTCTCCATCACGACGGCGTCGCCATGGCAGTGCGCAAGCTCGTCGTCCTCGCGCAGGAACTGCAGGAAGCCCGGGGCCACGCGCGCGCGGCGGTCGGGCGCCGCGGCATCGATGCGGCCGTCGAGCCGGTTCAGGGCCAGGCTGAAGCGGGTGAAGTCGCGCAGGTGCTGCAGGGCCTCGCCGCCCACCCGTCCTTCGAGGTGGAGCAGGCGCAACGCGTCGATAACCAGGGCCGAGTCGCGGAACCAATGGAAGAAGTAGTCCGGCTCCGGGTCCCAGTCGCCGAGGACCGGCGAGGCGACGATGGCACCGGCCACCGGCCGCACCGTCTGGCCGAAGCCCGGCCGATGCTTGACGAGCGCCACCGGCGAGATGCTGGCGAGCATGGCACGGGCCGAATGCTCCAGCTGCTCTTCGAGCCAGGACTCGAAGGCCGGATCCGGCGGGCGCGTCACGCCGTCGTTCACGCTTCGGGTCATGCGTCGCACGACGCGAGATACGGGCTGGTGAAATCCAACGCCCGCAGCCCCGCCTGCACTTCGGGCACGCCCATGAAGAGCTTCCACAGCAGGCCCGTGCGGTGGTTCTCCATCATCACGACGATGGGGCCCTGGTCGATGGCCAGAAAGGTCTGCGCGAACCAGCCGCGTCCTTCGCAGAACGCATCGACGAAGCCGTACTCCTTCCACACGCGCTCGCCGTAGGTGCGCAGCAGGTGCCGCAGCACCTGCATCACCTCGGCCGGCGCATACGGCAGGCTGGCGAGCGCGGCAGTGGGCGTGAGCGTGCCGTTGTCCGTGTCCGGCGCGTGGGCGAGGTAGCCGTCGGGGTCGTCGCTGGCGGTGAGGCCCCAGCACGACTCGCCGTAGCCGCGGTGGCCGTGCGGGTTGGCGATGCAGTGCGCGCGGTTGATCCGCACGTGGCGGCGGTTGAGGTCCCCGTAGTCGGCGTAGCGATCGGCGAGGCCCCGCGGATCGAGCCCCAGGAACGAGTACTGCGCGAAGAACAGCGGGCCGCCGTAGGGCATGCCCAGCGGCAGCTCGATGCCGTAGTAGGCATTGCGGTTGACGAAGCCCCGCCCCGCCGCGAAGCCGCGGTGGTAGACCTCGGGGCCGACCGCATGGCGCGGCGCCGCGACGGCCAGCAGGTAGGTGACGAGGCATTCGTTCCAGCCGCGCACCTCATGGTTCATCGCCCAGCCGTGCGTCGGGCTCCAGTGCCAGTACAGGACGTCGCGCCCGCCGCGGGTGAACCAGTCCCACTCGACTTCGTGCCACAGCGTGTCGATGTCGGCGCGCAGGCGGCGGGCGGCGGCCGTGTCTTCGTCGAAGTGGCGGCGTGCGCACAGCAGGCCCATGAACAGGAACGAGGTCTCGACCAGATCGGCCGCGTCGTCCTTGTCGCTCATGGGAATGGTCGCGCCGCTCGTGCCGTCGATGAAGTGCGGGAACGCGCCGTGGTAGCGCGTGGCGCGGCACAGCGTGTCCAGCATGGTGCGCAGCCGCCCGAGCGCGGCCTCGCGCGGCACCCAGCCGCGCGCCACGGCGACGATCAAGGCCATGACGCCGAAGCCCGAGCCGCCGATGGCCACCTTGCCGTCCGGCGCCTGGCCGACGGTGCGGCGGTCGAGCGCGAGGCCGCTGGCGGCATCCGCGCCGTCCCAGAAGTAGCGGAAGGTCTGGCGCTGCACGGCGTCGATCAAGGCCTCGTCGGGCAGCGCCGCGAGCGCCCGCGGGTCTCGCTCATCCTTCGGCAATTGCAACAAGAGCGCTCCTTTCGTTGGGGCGGCCAGTGGGGGCTTCACCGGACCGTCCAGGGGCAGCATGCCATCATGAAATCCCCTTGGGTTTTGCCATGGAGATTCCGTTGGATCGCATCGACACCCTGATGGCCCGCATGACGCTGGCCGAGAAGCTGGGCCAGCTGACGATGACCGCCTCGGGCTACACCGTCACCGGCCCCGTCATCGCCGGCGACTCCACGCAATCGATCATCGACGGCACGCTCGGCAACCTGCTGAACATGGTGGGCGCGGGGCCGGCGCACGAGATGCAGCGGCTGGCGGTGGAGCAGTCGCGGCTGGGCATTCCGCTGCTGATCGGGCTGGACATCATCCACGGCCATCGCACGCTGTTTCCGATTCCCCTTGCCGAGGCCGGCATCTTCGACGAAGCGGTGTGGGAGCGCACCGCGCGCGAGGCGGCGCGCGAGGGCGCGGCCGAAGGCCTTGCGATGACCTTCGCGCCCATGCTCGACGTGTCGCGCGATCCGCGCTGGGGCCGCACCGCGGAAGGCCCGGGCGAAGACCCCTGGCTCAACGCGCGCATCGCCGCGGCCAAGGTGCGCGGCTTCCAGGGCGACGACCTGTCGTCGGCCGAGGCGCTGGCCGCCTGCGCAAAACATTTCGTCGCTTACAGCCCGGTTACCGCGGGCCGCGAGTACGCCGCGGTGGACATCTCGGAGCGCACGCTGCGCGAAGTGCATCTGCCCGGGTTCGCGGCGGCGGTCGAGGCCGGCGTCGCCACGCTGATGCCGGCCTTCACCGACCTGAACGGCGTGCCGATGACGGCGCACGTGCCCTTGCTGCGCGACTGGCTGCGCGGCGAGATGGGCTTCGACGGCGTCATCGTGAGCGACTACAACGCCATCGCCGAGCTGATCAAGCACGGCGTCGCCGCCGACCTGACCGACGCCGCGGTGCTGGCCCTGAAGGCCGGGGTCGACATCGACATGATGGCCGATGCCTACCGCAAGGGACTGCCGGTCGCGCTCGAGCAGGGGCGGGTGACGATGGACGAGATCGACGCCTGCGTGCGGCGCGTGCTGCGCCTCAAGGAACGGCTCGGCCTGTTCGACGACCCCTACCGGCGCGGCGCCACGCCCGAAAGCGCCGCGGCCATCGCCGAGCGGCATGTGCTGGCACGCGAAGTCGCGGGCCAGGCCATCGTCATGCTGAAGAACGAGCGCGACACCCTGCCCTTGCCGGCGCCGGCGCCGGCGAACGCGCAGGGCGTGTTGGCCGTCATCGGCCCGCTGGCCGATGCGAGCACCGAGATGAAAGGCCCGTGGTGGGGCGCCGGCGAACACGAGCCGGCCGCGAGCGTGCTGGCCGGCCTGCGCGCCGCCTGGCCGCAGGCCGACCTGCGCCACGCCCCCGGCGGCACGATCGACGACGCCGGCGAGAGCGACATCGAAGCCGCCGTGGCGCTGTGCGAGGGCGCCCGCGCCGTGCTGCTGTGCCTGGGCGAACGCGCCACCATGAGCGGCGAGGCGGCGAGCCGCGCCACGCCGGCGCTTCCCGGCCGGCAGCAGGCGCTGGCCGAGGCGGTGACGGCGCGCGCGCATGCGCTCGGCATTCCCGTGGTCGCCGTCCTGTTCTCGGGCCGGCCGCTGGTCGTGCCCTGGCTGGCGGAACACGCCGATGCACTGCTGGCCGCCTGGTTCCTCGGCGCCGAAGCCGGCCACGCCATCGCCGACGTGCTGACCGGCCGGCGCTCGCCGAGCGGCCGCACGCCGATGAGCTGGCCGCGCGCCGTCGGGCAGGTGCCCATCTGGTTCGGCCAGCGCCCCACCGGACGGCCCATGAACCGTGACGACTACTACACCAGCAAGTACCAGGACCTCGACAACACGCCGCTGTTCGCCTTCGGCCACGGCCTGACCTACGGCCGCATGCGCTACGACGCGCTGCGCGTCGAGCCGCGCCGCGTGCGGGAGGAGGACACGCTGCAGATCAGCGTCACGCTGGCCAACGAGGGCGCGCGCGAGGCCGAGGAGACCGTCTTCCTGTTCATTCGCGACAAGGTCAGCCGCGTGACCCGGCCGCTGCTGGAGCTGAAGGGCTGCGCGAAGCTGCGGTTGAAGCCCGGTGAGGCAGGAACGGTGGCGTTGAAACTGCCGGCGAGCGAGCTGCGCTATCTCGGGCCGGATCTGCAGCCGGTGTTCGAGGCGGGCGAGGTGGAGGTCCTTGCCGGGCCGAGTGCGGAGCCGGCGGGCTTGCTGCGGCAGGCCATCGAGTTGTATTGAGACGCCGGAATCGGGTGGCAGGCGCTTGGCTCGGGGCCCGCATCCCTCGCTGGCTCGATAGACGGCGGGGTTCGACCCGGTGCGGTCACTTGCTCATATCGATCCAGAGATCGAGAAGCGGGCATGCGCTCAGGAAGCCGTGGCGAAAGAGTCGCTAAGAGACGCCAAGCTTCCGGGCTATCTCGGTCGGACGCGACGCTTAGCTGGTTTTGGCTTGACCTTCTTGCCGCCTGAGGCGCGCCCTTCATCGCTCATTGCGGCTTTTACGATGGCCTCGACTCTGGCCGTGCCAGGCGGCAACATGGTCACCGTGCTTTCCTTTGCCTCCAGCTCGATGAGCCTCTCCTTGTGCAGCTTTCGCAGCAGCTTCGTGAAGTACGTTCTATTCGCGGCTCCGGTGTCGCGAAACACATCCTCAGCCTTGACGGCTTGGCCAGCTGTTCCGATCAATACAAGCGCTTCATCAACCAGCGACAGCGAAGTGTCCAAGACGCGACGCCGTTCCGCACCTTGCCAAATAAGTGGAGTGCGGCGTGATGCAAGCGAGTCGACAACACTCTGTGCCTCTTCTGTGGTCGTGGAGTGCAATACGCGGACAAGCTCTGCCATCACCCAATTGACCATCGCCAAGACAACAACAGTGTCCATGTGGTTGGGGTCAACTTCTCCGCCAGCGTGTCCCGCGCCGCGGTTGTTTCGCACTTCGTACAAGGGAGGCAGCATCCTCGGTATCAGAATCCGGAAGCTGCGCGGCAGGTCCATGCGCTGCTCCAGCGCTTTACATGCCGCCACCATGTCCTTTGGCTTCGTGGGCTTCGACGAATATGTGCCGGTCCCCGAGCCATCCAAGATGGTGTAGACAATCTCGCAGAACTTCCCGCCGCTGACGCCTGCCGGCGTCCATCGTCTCTCAAGGTATGCTTGAATGAGAGCGTCGTGCTCAGCTATGAGCGGGTCGCGCAAGCCGGGAGGCAGAGCGCCAAACGCTGCACCGGTGGCTTTCACTTGCTTAGTGCGGCTCGTCCTTCGTCAGTGACGAAGAACTGACCGTTCTCCTTCTCGCAGTGCCCCTTGGCAACGTTCTGGTTCAAGCAATCCGCGGCGTTGCCGAGCTTCTTCTGATTCGCCGTAGATAGCGCTGCTATCACATCAGCGGACTTAAGTCGGTTCTCTCCCTTCTCGTGCAACCATTGGGCCGTCGCCAGAAACTTCCGGACTTGGTTGGCGGTGGCCTTTTTCTCGTCGAGGTAGGTTCGTAGAGGCGGCATGGTGCCAGCCACAGCCTTTGCCACCTTAGTGACCTTGACCCTGGATCCGGCGGTCTTGCCCTGCTCATCAGATTCACCGGCTTCTCTTAAGAACTTGTTGATTTGCTTTTCGAGCCAAGCCTCGGTTCCCTCACCTGAGAAGGTAAGGTCGCCGATGATCAGTTGAACCTTAGCAGTAGTCATCCCGTCTCCCCGGTTGCCGAATTTGGTCCGGGGATGGTAACGCGATGCACAGGGGGAAACGCCGTGAGAAAACGCACGTCTACGCAGGTCTGGCGAGCTGCCCGATGGAGACGTCGATTGACATGGCCGCCACAAACCGGACCCAGGGAACACAGGAGCGCTTAGAGCAGACGCTAGCGAGCATCCGCTACTGGCCGAGGCTGTGTGAGAACGCATCGGCGCAGAACTTGTGGCGCGGTCTGAGGCGGCTGAAGTGCGACGATGACATCTGCGGCTGGTGCGGCGTTGATCGTGCGCTTCGGACGACCCATTTCCGCATTGAGAAGCGCGCGAAGGGTCCGCAGAAGGGCTACGCCCCGGCCAGTGCCATCGCCTTGACTGCCTTCGTCACCCCCAGCAGTTGCATGACGCGTTTCAGGTTGTAGGCCAGCACGTGCAGGCTCATCTCGGTGCTCACATTGGCGAGCCTGCGGGTCAAGAAGTGGGCCGAGCCCATCCAGTGTTTCAAGGTTCCGAACACATGCTCGACGGTTCGTCGTCGCACCGTCATCGCGTCCGGCTCCTTCTCAAGCCTGCGCCGCACGGTCTCGAGCACCGCTTCGTGTTCCCAGCGAGAGATCCGTCGGTAGTCGCTCGGCGTGCATCGGCTCTTGAGCGGGCAGTCGGGGCATGCGCTGCTCCAGTAGCGGCGAAGCTGCAGCCCGTTCTCCTCCCGCGTGAAGCGGTAGATTGCCCGCTGGCCTGCGGGACATTGGTACTCGTCATCGCGCGCGACGTAGATGAAGTCGCCCTTGTCGAACCTGCCTTCGGCCTTGGCGTTGGAAGTCATGGGCTTGGGCACCAGCACCTGTACGCCGGCCTCTTCGCATGCCTTGATCTGCTGGCCATTGAAGTAGCCCCGGTCGGCATAGACCTTGAGCCGCTGCTTGCCCAGCGCATGCTGCGCCGCTTGGGCTATCGCGCTCAACTGGCCCCGATCGTGGCCAACGTTGGTTACCTCGTGGGCGACGATGAGATGGTGCTTCGTGTCGACTGCGGTCTGCACGTTGTAGCCCACCAGGCCCGTACCCTTTGCCTGGGACATCATCGACCGAGCGTCTGGGTCGGTGATCGACAGTTGTTGATCCGAGGTCTGCTTGACCTCACTTTCCAGCGCGTCCATCCGCTGCATCTGCGCGCGCAGCGTCTCGAGCTTGGTCGTGAGCTGCGCGTACCGCGGCCCAAACTCCATGATCGGCAAGGCCCGGTCGGCCGTATCCAGTGCTGCGAGATATCGTTGGATGCTCTCTTCGATCTGTTGGCGCCGCTTCTCAATCTTGGTGGGCGTGAAGTTCTGATCTCGGCTGTTGACTGCCTTGAACTTGCTGCTGTCGACCGCCACGGAATTCGCCGTCAGCAATTTGAGCTGTCGGCAAAGCTCGACAAAGCGCCGGCACACGTTCCGGATGCCTGCGCCGTTGTCTCGCCTGAAGTCGGCAATCGTCTTGAAGTCAGGAGCCAAGCGACCGGTGAGCCACATGAGCTCGACGTTTCGTTGGGCTTCCCGCTCCAAACGTCGGCTGGACTGCACGCGGTTAAGGTACCCGTAGATGTAAATCTTCAGCAGGACGCTCGGGTGGTAGCCGGGCCGCCCCGTCGCCGCCGCGGCGACACCTTGGAAGCCGAGGTCGCCCAGATCCAGTTCGCCGACGAAGGCATCGATGACGCGGACCGGGTTGTCTTCGCCAACGAAGTCATCCAAGCACTCGGGCACTAGCGCGACCTGCCGTCGATCCTGCCCCTCAAGGAATCGCCCCATGACCGCTCCCGCCGTTCGACTTGCTGGCGAACTCTAGGAGCATCGCAGCCGTATCAGCATCGGGTTTTCACACAGCCTCGGCCGATCAGAGCCATTCGCCAACGATCCAGCGAGACCGCGAACCCTACGTACCCAGCGAAGAACTCCCCACCCACCCCGGCAACGGCCGCGGCAGGTGCAGCACATCCTCCGCCAGCCACATCGCGCTGCGCCGCGCGCGCTGCACCACCGTCTCCAGCGGCAGCTGCTGGTAGTCGTCGTTGAAGACCTCGAAGCTGTAGTCGCCCGCATAGCCCAGCGCCTGCAGGCGCAGCACCAAATCGACCAGCGCCTCGCTGTGCACGCCTTCGCCGGGGAAGACGCGGAAGGTGCGTGCCGTCGTCATGCGCTCCTCGAAGGTGGGCGTCTCGTGCCACATGAAGTCCGAGAGCTGCACGAGGAAGATGCGCTCGGGGTCGAGCATCTCGATGTCGTCGAGGGGGGTCTTGGCCGCGAAGATGTGGAACGAATCCAGGCCGAGGCCGAGGTTGGGGCAGTCGGCGCGCGCCACCACCTCCCAGGCCGTGGTGAACTCGTTGACGGTGCGGCCCCACGACAGGCCTTCGTAGGCGATGCGGATCCCCAGCGGCAGCGCCAGCATGGCGAGCTTGCGCAGGTCGCGGGCCAGGTCGTCCAGGTCCTGCGAGGCATGGCGCGAGGTCGAGGAGCAGGCCAGCAGCACGCGCGAGCCCAGCGCCTCACACATGCGCAGCATGCCCTTGGCGATGTCGACCTTGTAGCCGTGCAGGTGGCCCGACAGGCCCTCGAAATCGCGCAGCACCTGGAAGCCCGTGGCGCGCAGGCCGCTCGCGCGCACGGCGGCCACCGCGGCGGGCACGCCGCCCGGGTGGCCCGCCACGTCGCGCGCGCCGAGCATCACCTGCGCGAAGCCGCCGGCACGCATGGCTTCCAGCCGGGCCTCGAGCGGGCCGGCCAGGGTGATGGTGTCCATGCCGAAGCCGGCGATGCGCGGTTCCATCCCGGCCTCCCTACGGCGCGGCGTGCACCAGCTCGAAGGCCACCGAGCCGAGCTGCGTCTGCGTGAGCGCGCCGCGGTCGTCGGGGTGCAGCTGCGCCGAGTCGACGAAGTGCACGCCGCGCACGCGCAGCGCGGCCACGGCCGCGGGCACGTCGGCCGCGGCGATGCCCACGCGCTGCAGGCGCTCGCGGCCGTCGTCGTCGTCCAGGCCGGCGGGCTCGATCAGCTGCCACAGGAAGCGCCCGCAGGGGCTGCGCATCAGCGTGCCGGCCGGCATGACGCCGAAGCGCTGGTCGTCGGGAATGCCGGCGAAGCCGAAGAGGTGCTCGTAGAACCGGATCCACTCGGCGCTGCGGCCGAGCGCGATGTACTGCACCACGCCGAAGTAGCCCGTGCCGGCCACGGCCGGCGGATGCGGGTCGACGGTGGGGATGGGCACGAAGTCGATGTCGTAGACGGAGAAGCCGCCGCAGCGGTCGACGAAGAGGAAATGCGCGCCGCCGGGCCCGTGGATGCCGGGGATGTTCAGCTCCATCGCCTGCGCATGGCTGGGCGTCTCCCAGGCGCCCAGCTCCAGGCAGCGGGCATGGGCCAGCCGCGCGTCGCGGACCTGGAAGGCCACGGCCGAGATGACCGGGTGCCCGCCTTCGGTGGCGCCGGCACGCGAGTCGTCGGGATGCGCGTTGACCACCAGGTTCATGCCGCCCTGGCGGTACAGCGTCACCTCGCGCGAGCGGTGGCGCGCGACGGGCCGGAAGCCCATGCCCTCCAGCACCTGGCCCAGCGCCTGTGGCCGCAGGGTGGCGTACTCGACGAACTCGATGCTCTGCAGGCCCAGGGGGTTCGGAAGATCAGGAAGTGCCTCGCGGTCGGTGCCCATTGCGGTACTCCTTGAACGCGCTTTCAACGTTCGGCCAGCAACCGGTGGAAGTGCCGTTCCATGCGCGCCGCATCGGCCTTCAGGCCGGTGAACAGCTCGAACGCGCCGACGGCCTGGCCCACCGCCATGGCGCCGCCGTCCACGGTGCGGCAGCCGGCGGCGCGGGCGGCCTGCAGCAGTTCGGTGTCGATCGGGAAGTAGACGACCTCGGACACCCACAGCGCGGGCGTCAGCAGCGCCGCCGGCAGCGGCAGGCCGGGCAGCTTGGCCATGCCGGTGGGGGTGGCGTGGATGAGCCCGGTGGCGCCTTCGAGTGCCTGCGCGACATCGGCCAGCGCCTGCGCACGCCCGCCGTGCCGCGCGTTCAGCGCGTCGGCGAGGCCCTGCGCCCGCGCGGCATCGGTGTCGACGATGCGCAGCTGCGCCGCGCCCAGGCTGAGCACCGCATGCGCGATGGCCGAGCCGGCGCCGCCCGCGCCCAGGAGCACCACGCAGCGCAGGTCCGCATCGGGCAGCGCGCGCCGGAAGCCCCAGGCCCAGCCCGAGCCGTCGGTGTTGTGGCCGACGAGGCGGCCGCCCCGGTTCACCACCGTGTTCACCGCGCCCATGGCCCGCGCCTCGGGCGAGAGCTCGTCGAGCAGCGGCAGCACGGCCTGCTTGCACGGGTAGGTGACGTTCAGGCCGGCGAAGCCCATGATGCGCGCCGCCGTCAGCAGCGCCGGCAGCTGCGCGAGCGAGCCGGGCGTGCGGTCCAGGTCGATGAGCTGGTAGTGCAGGCGCAGGCCGTGCTGGCGCGCCTCTTCCTCCTGCATCGCCGGCGTGAGCGACTGCTGGATGCCGGCCCCGATCAGGCCGACCAGGCGCTTGGCATCCACGGTGCTCATCCGGTGTACCCCATCAGCCGCGGCAGCCACAGCACCATGTCGGGCCACACCGTCACCAGCGCCAGCGCGCCCAGCATCGCCACCAGGAAGGGGAACACCTCGCGCAGCAGCACGCCCAGCGACACGTCGGCGATCTTCATCATCATGAACAGCAGCAGGCCGTAGGGCGGCGTCACCAGGCCGATCATGATGTTGAGCACCGCCATCAGGCCGAAGTGCACCGGGTCGATGCCCAGCGCCGTGGCGGTGGGCAGCAGCACCGGCAGCACGATCAGGATGATGGTCGACCCTTCGAGGAAGGCGCCCAGCACCAGCAGGACCAGGTTGACCAGCAGCAGGAAGCCGAGCGGCGACAGGTCCAGGCCCTTGAGCGCCACGCTCAGCGTGGCCGGGATGTTCTCCGACGTGATGACGTAGTTGAACACCAGCGCGCCGGCGATCAGCATGCCGATGGAGATGCTCATGCGCGCGCTGGTCAGCAGCGATTCGTACAGGTCGCGCCAGCCCATGCTGCGGTACAGGCCCGCCGCGATCAGCAGGGCGTAGGCGGCGGCCACGCCCGCGGCCTCGGTCGGCGTGGTGACGCCGCCGTACAGGCAGCCGAGCAGGATGACCGGCAGCATCAGCGCCGGGAAGGCCTCGCGCGTGATGCGCGGCATGTCGCGCAGCGGCACCTTGGGCTCCACCGGGAAGCCGCGCCGCTTGGCCAGCACGTAGATCTGGACCATCTGCACGGCGCTCAGCAGCAGGCCGGGCACTATGCCGGCGAGGAACAGGTAGCCGATCGACGTGCCCGACACCAGCGCGTAGAGCACCAGCGGGATCGACGGCGGCAGGATCGGCCCGATCACCGAGGACACCGCGGTCAGCGCCGCCGCGAAGCCGGGCGTGTACTTGCCCTCGCGGGTCATCATCACCTGCATCAGCTTGCCCGAGCCGGCGGCGTCGGCCAGGGCCGAGCCCGACATGCTCGCGAACACCACGCTCTGCAGCACGTTCACCTGCGCCATGCCGCCGGGAAAGCGGCCCACGATCGCGTTGCAGAAGCGCAGCAGCCGGTCCATGACGCTGCCCGTGCTCATGAAGGTGGCGGCCAGGATGAACAGCGGGATCGCCAGCATGAGGAAGCTGGAATAGGTGCCGTTGAGCAGCTGCTCGGCGGCCGAGCCCATGTCCATGCCCTTCATGTACAGGTACAGGACCGAGCCGCCGATCATGGCGTGGCCGATGGGCACGCCGAGCAGGCTGAGCGAGACGATGGCGGCGATCGCCAGCAGGAAGGGGTCGACGATGCTCATAGCGCGGAACCCGAGCCCGGCGTACCGGCCGGGGGCTCGGACGGCCCGCGCACCAGCTGGCGCAGCGCGCGGGCGATGGCGGCCACGACAAAGACCAGGTAGATCGAGTACATCGCGTCCATGCGCACGCCGAGGTAGGCGCTCTTCTCCACCTTCATGAAGGCGACGTAGTCGTACGACGCCGGCAGCGACATGCCGAACAGCACGATGACGCCGAGCGCGCCGATGGCGCCGAGCACCCGCCGCGTGCGGCGGCCGGCCCGTTCGGTGACGAGGTCGATGCGGATCTCGTCGTGGTCCTTCAGCACGAAGGCCGCGCCCCACAGCACCAGCCACAGCCAGGCCGCGACCGACAGCTCGCTGGTCCAGCCCACCGGCCAGTTGAAGACGTAGCGCAGGACGATCTGCGCGAGGAAAGCGACGAAGATCGTGGCCAGCAGCGCCGCCGCCACCGCTTCGGCGAAGCGGTGCAGCGAGGCCATGGCGCCGGCGAGCTTGGCCCTCACGATCACTTCAGCGCGTTGATCTTGTCGAGCATGCCGGCGGGCCAGTTCTTGGCGTCGTCCGACGCGAGGTAGACCTTCTGCGCATGCTCGCGGAAGGCGTTGATGTCCGGCACGTACACCGCCAGCCCCTGCTTGCGGAAGGTCTCGGCCAGCTCGGCCTCGCGCTTCTGGTGTTCCGCCGTGCTCCAGGCGATGGCCTTGTCGGCGGCGGCCTGGAAGCGCTGCTGCTGCGCCGGCGTCATGCCCTGCCAGACCTTCATGCTGACGGTGAGCAGGTCGAAGGCGATCAGGTGCGAGGTGAGCACGATCTGCTTCATCACCTCGTAGAACTTCATGTTCTGCACGTTGGGCAGCGGGTTGTCCTGCCCGTCGATGGCGCCGGTCTGCATGCCGGTGTAGGTCTCGGCGTAGGCCATGGGCGTGGGGTTGGCGCCCAGCGAGCGGCCCAGCATCTGCCAGGTCTCGCCCGGCGGCATGCGCAGCTTCACGCCGGCCAGGTCGGCGGGCACGTTGACCTTCCTGGCCGACGTGAGGCCCACGTGGCGCGTGCCGAAGAAGGTGGGCCCGAGGATCTTCACCTTGAGCTGGTCTTCGACCATCTTCTTCATCTGCGCGCCGGGCTCGCTGTTGAAGAAGCTGGTGAGGTGGGCCGGGTCACGGAACAGGTAGGCCGAGGTGAGCAGCGACCACGCCGGCACCTGCTTGGAGATGTCCTGCGGCGCGATGTTGCCCATCTCCAGGTTGCCGCGCTGCAGGGCGACGAGTTCGGTGCCCTGGCGAAACAGCGTGGAGTTCAGGTGCAGCTCGAGCTTGAAGTCGGCCGCCACGTCCTTGGCGAACATGTTCATCATCTCCGCGCGGATGTCCTTGTCGGAGAACACCGCGGCGAAGCGCAGGGTCGGCGTGGCCTGGGCCCAGGCGGGCAGCACGGCGCCGGCGGCCAGGGTGGTGCCGGCACCCAGCAGCGTGCGGCGGGAAATGAAGGCGTTCATGGTGGTGTCTCCTGCGGTGTCGTGATGGAAGGACGTGGTGAATCAGCCGGCCGGCGCGGCCAGGCGCTGCGCCAGCGCGCGGATCGCCAGCTCGTAGCCGAAGGCGCCGAAGCCGCAGATCACGCCCGTCGCCGCGAGCGACACCAGCGACTTCTGGTACAGCGCGTCGCGCCGGTGGATGTTGGTGATGTGGACCTCGGCGATCGGCTGGTCGAGCGTCTTCAGCGCATCCAGCAGCGGAATCGAGCGGAACGACAGCCCGGCCGGGTTGATGACGACGGCCGCGGCCTTCTCGCGCGCTTCCTGCACCCAGTCCACCATCACGCCTTCGTGGTTGGTCTGGCGGAATTCGCAGGCCAGGCCCAGTTCCGCGGCGACGCGCCGGCACTGCTGCTCCACCTGCGGCAGCGTCGTGCCGCCGTAGAGGTGCGGCTCGCGCACGCCGAGCAGGTTGAGGTTCGGTCCGTTGAGGACGTAGACGACGCGGCTCATGGAGCAGCTCGCAGAAGCGTGGGGTGGCGCATGCAGTCGTTCTCGCGGTGCGGCGGCCGCGGATATTGCGGCCTTCGCGGCGATTCTTTCGCCGCTGTAGGAAACTCTTTCTCTTCTGGAAACACGTTTCGCATCGCAACATGAGCAACGCCCTCGACCGCGGCCTCTCCCTCCTCGAACACCTCACCGGGCACCCGCAGGGCCTGCCGCTGTCGCTGCTGTCCTCGGAGCTGGACATCCCGCTGAGCGCCTGCCACCGGCTGCTCGCCGACCTGCAGCGGCGCGGCTACGTGCGCCAGGCGCGCAGGCAGGGCGACTACATGCTCACCACCAAGGTGGTGTCGCTCGGGCTGGGCTTCCTCAGCAGCGCCGGCATCGTCGACGTGGCCGAGCCGCTGCTCGAGCGGCTGGCGCAGGCCTCGGGCGAGCTGGTGCGCCTGTCCATCGTCGACGAGGACCGCCTCACCTGGGTCGCCAAGTCGCAGGGCAGCCGGCAGGCGGGCATGCGCTACGACCCGGACATGGGCATGGACGCCCGCCTCTCGTGCACCAGCTCGGGCCACGCCTGGCTGATGACGCTCAGCGACGAGCGCGCGCTCGAGCTCGTCTCGCGCCAGGGCTTCGGCACGCCGGCGGAATACGGCCCGAAGGCGCCGACGACCATCAAGGCGCTGCTGGGCTTCCTGCACGCGGCGCGGGTGCGCGGCTACGCGCTCATCGACGAGGTCTTCGCGCCCGGCATGGCGGCCATGGCCGCGCCGGTGCTGCGCCGCCGGGAGGCGATCGGCGTCATCAGCATCGCGGGGCCGCGCGTGCGCCTCGGCGCAGCGCGCATGCACGAACTCGCGCCGGCGCTGCTCGCCGCGGCGGCGGAGCTCGGCCCGATCAGCAACGCGTCCACCCTGTTCGGGCGGCCGCCGCTGGGCAAGGGCTAGGGCCTGCTAACGCTACGGGAGGTCTCGCGTGACTCGGCAAAACGGCGCCTGCAAGGCGCAAAGCGCAGACGTAGCGGCGGCTACGGCGAGCATTTGCAACGCGGCAGGCGCCGTTTTGCCGAGATCACCCGCAGGGCCGATGGCTGGCAGGCCCCAGGGCCGCGTTGCCCGCTCGTTGTGTGCCACGGGCACACGGCCTCGCAGGCGCCTTGCCCTGGGGCCTGCCAGCCATCGGCGCGAGCCCTCCCGTAGCGTTAACAGGCCCTAGACCTGCAGCTCCCGCACCGGCCGCACCTCGATGCTGCCGTGGCGCGCGGGCGGGATGCCGGCGGCGAGCTGGATGGCCTCGTTCAGGTCCTTCGCGTCGACCAGGTAGAAGCCGGCCAGCATCTCCCGCGTCTCGGCGAAGGGGCCGTCGAACAGCGTCACCTCGCCGTTGCGCACGCGCACCGTGGTGGCGGTATGGGTGCCGTGCAGCGGGTCGGCGGCCAACAGCCGGCGGCCGGCGGCGAGCCGCTCGGCGTAGGCGGCGCATTCGGCGTCGGGGCAGGCGTTCCAGTGCTCCGCGTCGAGGTAGACCAGGCAGAGGTACTTCACGGCGCGTTCCTCGAAAGGGGTCATTGGAAGGCGACGGGCTCGCCGTTGACGGCCCAGCTCACGCCGAAGCGGTCGGTCAGCATGCCGAAGGTCTTGGCCCAGAACGCGGGCGCCAGCGGCATCGTCACCTGGCCGCCGGGCGACAGGGCCTCGAAGGCGCAGCGCGCCTCGTCGACGGTGTCGTACTGCAGCGCGAGCATCACGCCCTTCATGCCGTCGAAGGGCATGCCGGGCGGCACGTCGCCGGAGAACAGGCGCGCCCCGCCGGGCAGCACGAGGGACGCATGCATGATGCCGTCGCCCGTGGGCATGCCGCCGGCGCAGCCTTCCTCCGGCGCGGGCATGGCCGGCATGTCGGCGAAGCTCATCATGGTCTCGACCGTGGCGCCGAGCGCCTGGGCATAGAACGCGAAGGCCTCGCGGGTCTTGCCGTCGAAGCTGAGGTAGGGGGTGAGCGTGGTGGACATGGCGGTCTCCTTGGGTGGATGAAGTGGCGGCGGCGATGCGCCGGCACCCCCTGGTCGAACGGCTGCGGCGCGTTTCGACAGGCCTCCCGAAAAATCTTCATCCGCCCGCTTCCGCCAGCCGGCGCTGCAGGAAGCGCCGCTCGGGCGCCTGCCGCGCCAGGGCGATGGCGACGCGGTAGTGGGCCCGGGCCTCGTCCGTCCGGCCGGCGCGGCGGCACAGGTCGGCGGCCGCGGCCGGCGCCGCGTGGTAGCCGGGCAGCAGGGGCAGCAGCGGCTCGACCAGCGCCAGGCCGGCCTCGGGGCCGTCGCGCATCCCCACGGCCACGGCGCGGTTGAGCGCGATCACCGGGCTCGGCTCCAGGCGCAGCAGCGCGTCGTACAGGCCGACGATCTGCGGCCAGTCGGTCTCGGCGGCGCTGGCGGCCTCGCCGTGCACCGCGGCGATGGCGGCCTGCAGGGCGTAGGCGCCGAAGCCGCGCCGCGACAGCGCCGCCTCGGCCAGCGCGCAGCCTTCGTCGATGGCGCCGCGGTCCCACAGCGCGCGGTCCTGCGCTTCCAGCGGGATCAGTTCGCCGCCGGCGCCGGTGCGCGCGGCGCGGCGGGCGTCGTGCAGCAGCAGCAGGGCGAGCAGGCCCTGCACCTCCGGCTCGGGCAGCAGGGCGTGCAGCAGGCGGGCCAGGCGGATGGCCTCGTCGGCCAGCCCGGCGGCATGCGCCGCATGGCCCTCGTTGAACACCAGGTACACCACCCGCAGCACGCTGGCCAGCCGCGCGGGCCGCTCGGCCGGCCCCGGCACCTCGTAGGGGATGCGCGCCGCCGCGATCTTGGCCTTGGCGCGCACGATGCGCTGCGCCAGCGTGGGCGTGGCCACGAGGAAGGCGCCGGCGATGGCCTCGGTGGTCAGGCCGCACACCTCGCGCAGCGTGAGCGCGATGCGCGCCTCCTCGGCCAGGCTCGGGTGGCAGCAGGTGAAGACCAGGCGCAGGCGGTCGTCCTCGATGGCTTCCCGCTCGTCCCAGCGCTGCTCCCAGCCGGGGGCCTCGTCGGCCACCGCGTCGATCAGCGCGTCGGCGTCGTCCGAGGCGACGAAGCGCCGGTCGCGGCGGATGCGGTCGATCGCCTTGAAGCGGCCCGCGGAGACGAGCCACGCCACCGGGTTCGCCGGCACGCCCTGGCCCGGCCACTGCTCGGAGGCGGCGATGAAGGCGTCGTGCAGCGCGTCCTCGGCCGCGTCGAAGCTGCCGAGCAGGCGCACCAGCGTGGAGAACACGCGCCGGCCTTCCTGCCGGTAGAGGGCGGCGACGAGGTCGTCCATGCGCCCCCCTTATGCCCCGTCCGCCGGCGGGTCGGCGTCGGAAGCCGTCAGCACCGCCTCCATCAGCAGCCGGCCCGCCACGGTCAAGGTTCCGTTCGCGCGCAGGACGACGCCGATGTCGCGCGGCTCGGAGCCCGGCACGAGCGGCAGCACGGCGAGCTGGCCGGAGGCGATCTCGTCCTTGAAGAGATGGGGCGAGGCGGCGGTGAGCAGGTCGCTGCTCGCCACCAGCGAGCGGGTGATGACGTTGTCGGCCGTCTCGACGACGACCTCGGCCGGCCCGAGCTGCTGGTCCGACAGCGCCGCCTCGAGCGAGCTGCGCGTCCAGGTGCCGCGCGGCGGCAGCACCCAGCGCGCGCCCTCCAGGCCGGGCCAGCCTTCGTGCGCCAGCGCCTCGCACAGCGGGTGCCCGCGGCGCGCCAGCAGCACGATGCCCGAGCGCAGCACCGGCCGCGAGACGAAGCCGGCCGTCTGCTCGTGGGGCCGCAGGCCGCCGAGGATGAAGTCGATCTCGCCCGCGTGCAGCAGGCTCGCCAGATGCTCGAAGCTGCCCTCGATGGTCGAGACCCGGATGCGCGGATGCGCCCGGGTGGTGCGGATGATGGCCTGCGGCAGCAGCCAGCCGCGCCCGAGCGAGAGCGTGCCCACCACCACGCGCCCGGTCATGCCCTGCTGGCGCGAGACGATCTCCTCCTGCGCCCGGGCCATCTCGGCCAGCGCCCGGCGCAGGTGGAAGGCCAGCGCCTCGCCCGCGGCGTTGGGCACGATGCCCGCCGCCCCGCGGGAGGCCAGCGGCACGCCGACGCCCTGCTCCACCTCGCGCAGCGCCAGGCTCACCGCCGGCTGCGACAGGCCGAAGCGCTCGGCCACCGTGCCCATGTGGCGCTGCTTCATCAGGTCGACGAACACCAGCAGCCGCTGCCGCCCGATGGCGAGGGTGAAGATCGGCGCATTGGGGTTCCAGCGCTGCCCTTCCCACAGCGCGGCCAGGGCCTGGCGAGCCTGCTCGAGCTCGGCGAACACGCCCTCGGCCCGCGCCAGCAGCACGCTGCCGAACTCGGTGAGCCGCATGCCCTGCGGGCGCCGCTCGAACAGGGCGACCTGCAGGTCCGCCTCGAGCTCCTGGATCGAGCGCGTGATGGCCGACTGCACCCGCGCGATGCGCTCCACTGCCCCGGCCACGCTGCCCGCGCGGGCGACGGCGACGAACACCTTCAGGTGGCGCGGGTTGAACCCGATCGTTTCGACGGGCGCGCGCCCGCGCGCCGCGGGCCCGGCCGGGTCCGCCGCGGCGCCGTCGGCCGGGCCATGAGTTTTACTGAACGCCATCTCGCCATTTTTCACCGCCGCGGCGAACGGCGCCGACGCAAGATGCGCAGGCCCTCCCTCCGCACCCACGATAAGGCCCGCGCATGACCCAGCCCGCCCAGTTCCGGATGCCGCAGTACGTGATCGACCGCGTGATGAAGAAGCGCGGCCGCCGCCGCGTCTTCGACCGCTTCGAGCCCCGCGAGACCGCGCTGGTCGTCGTCGACATGCAGGAGTTCTACGTGCGCGACGTGCCCACCGCCGTGGCCATCATCCCCAACATCAACCGGATGGCGCGGGCCTTCCGCGAGCGCGGCGGCCACGTCGCCTGGGTGAACATGGTGGCCGGCGAAAACGGCGAGAGCCTCTGGCCGCTGTACCACGACTATTTCTTCACCCCGGAGAACGCCCGGCGCCACCGCGACCACCTCAGCCGCGGCCACCCCGGGCAGGCGCTGCACGCCGACCTGGACGCGCGGCCCGAGGACATCCACGCCGAGAAGCGGCGCTTCAGCGGCTTCATCCCCAGGCACTCCGACCTGCCGGAGAAGCTGGACGCGCGGGGCATCCGCAACGTCGCCATCGCCGGCATGCTGACCAACTTCTGCTGCGAGACCTCGGCGCGCGACGCGATGATGCTCGACTACCGCGTGGCCATGGTGTCCGACGCCAACGCCGCGCGCTTCGAGGACGACCACAACGTCGGCTTCCAGACGGTGTACCAGAGCTTCGGCGACGTGGTGTCCGTGGACGAGCTGCTGGACGAGATCCTGCGGCCCGCGGGCGCGGAGGCGGCGGGAACATGACGCGGGCCGACGACATCCGCGAGATCGAGCAGCTCCAGCGCCGCTTCGCGCGGCTGAACGACGAGGGCCGCTGGGAAGAGGCGGCCGCGCTCTTCACCGAGGACGGCCGCTTCGCGCGCCCGAGCGACCCGGCGCACCCGGTCGCCGGCCGCGCCGCGATCCTGCAGGCCTTCCTCGCCCGCCCGCGCGGCGCCGGGCGGCGGCACCTCGTCGCCAACCCCGAGGTGGAACTGCTGGACGGCGACCACGCCCGCGCCACCTGCTGGTCCATCCTGCTGGTGGAACCGGGCGACGGCAGCGGCACCGTCACCGTGGGCGGCTTCGAGGACCGGCTGGCGCGCACCGCCGCGGGCTGGCGCTTCGCCTCGCGCACCGGCTTCACCACCGTCGACCCGGTGCCCTACGCCGCACGCCCGGCGCCCGGCGGCCGCACGCCCTCCGAGACCGATTCCGCCGCGCCCCCCGGACATCCCGTCCCTCCCCTCCCGAGATAACCCCGAGACAAAGGACCCCACCATGGACATGCGTGACCTTCCCTTCTCCGCACTGCGCCGCCAGGCCCTGCGCAGCGCGCTCATCCTCTCGGCGGGGGCGCTCGGCCTCGCGGCCGCGCCGGCGCGGGCGGCGTCGGACCTGGTCGTCGGCGTCATCCTGCCGCTGTCGGGCACCTTCGCCGACCAGGGCGCGCACTACGAGACCGGCATGCGGCTGTACCAGGAGCTCAACGGCCAGGAGGCGGCGGGCCGCACCGTGCGCCTCGTGGTCAAGGACGACCAGGGCCCCGGCTCCGGCGACCTGCCGCGCCGGCTGACGCAGGAGCTGATCGCGCGCGACAAGGCCGAGCTGATCGCCGGCTACAGCTTCACGCCGAACGCCATGGCCGCGGCCGGCATCCTCACGCAGGCGAAGACGCCGGCAGTCATCATCAACGCCATGACCTCGGTGCTGACCGAGAAGTCGCCCTACTACACCCGCATCTCCGGCACCATGCCGATGGTGGCGCACACGCTGGGCAAGTGGGCGGCGGCGCAGGGCAGGAAGACGGCCTACACCATCGTGTCCGACTACGCGCCGGGCATCGACGCCGAGACCTGGTTCGTCAAGGGCTTCGAGGCAGGCGGCGGCAAGATCCTCGGCAAGGACCGCACGCCGCTGTCGGCCATGGAGTACGGCCCCTACCTGCAGCGCGCCCTCGAGGCCAAGCCGGAGATCGTGTTCGGCTTCAACCCCGGCGGCGACGTCTCCATCGCCTTCGTCAAGCAGGCCGGCGCGCGCCTTGCGGGCACGGGCATCCAGCTCATGGTGACCGGCGACGTGGTCGACGACAACCTGCTGCCCGCCATGGGCGACGCCGCCGAGGGCGCGATCTCCGCCTGGCACTACCAGAGCGAGATCGACAACGCGGCGAACAAGACCTTCCTGAAGGCCTTCCAGGCCAGGCACGCCGGGCAGCTGCCGAGCTACCGCGTGGTGCAGGGCTACGACGCGATGGCGCTGATCTACAAGACACTCGCCAAGACCGGCGGCAAGACCGGCGACGCGTTCATGGAAGCCGTCAAGGGCATGCAGCTCGACAGCCCGCGCGGCCCGATCAGCATCGACCCCGCCACCCGCGAAATCGTGCAGAACATCTACATCCGCCGCACGGTGAAGGCCGGCGGCGCGCTGGTCAACCAGCCCATCGCGACGGTCGAGGCCGTCAAGGACCCGGCGAAGTCCAAGTAAATGAACCTCCAGGGACTCACGACCGTCCTGGTCGACGGGCTGGCCTACGGGATGCTGCTGTTCCTGTTCTCGATCGGCCTGTCGATCACGCTCGGCCTGATGCGCTTCATCAACCTGGCGCACGGGGCCTTCGCCATGTGCGGGGGCTACCTGATGGTCGTGCTGGTGGGCAGCCTGGGCGTGCCCTTCCTGCTGGCGCTGCCGGCGGCCTTCGCCGCCACCGGGCTGGTCGGCGCGGCGCTGGAGCGCACGCTGATCACCCACCTCTACCGCAAGCCGGAGCTGCAGCACGTGCTGTTCTCCATCGGCCTGGCGTTCGCCGCCAGCGCCGTGGCCAACATCGTCTTCGGCCCGCAGCAGCAGCCCATCCCGCTGCCCGAGTGGGCCTCGCAGCGGGTGAACGTGCTCGGCACCTGGACGACCGGCTACCGCGTCTTCCTCATGGGCGCCGGCGTGGTGGCGCTCGCGCTGCTGCTGGCGCTGTTCCACCGCACGCTGTTCGGCGCGCGCGTGCGCGCCGCGGTCGACCTGCGCGGCACGGCCGAGAGCATCGGCATCAACGTGTCGCGCCTGTTCGCGCTGACCTTCGGCCTGGGCGCCGCCTGCGCGGGGCTGGGCGGCGCGCTGGCGGTGGGCTTCCTCGGGCTGGACCCGAGCTTTCCGCTCAAGTACCTGGTGATCGTGCTGATGGTGGTGGCCATCGGCGGGCCGGGCTCCATCCTGGGCTCGTTCATTGCCGCGCTCTTCCTCGGCGCGGCCGATGCCCTCTTCAAGTACTACGTGCCGGCCACGGGCAGCTTCGTCATCTACGCGCTGCTGGTGCTGACCATGATCTTCATGCCGCGCGGGCTGGCGGGGAGGCTGCGATGAGCCGCGCCGTCGACATCCGCATCGCGCTGCCGGTGCTCCTGGCGCTGGCGCTGGGCTGCTGGCTGCTCTTCCCCGACTACCTCGGCCTGCTGCGCACCATCTTCATCGTGGCGATCTTCGCGCTGTCGTACGACCTGCTGCAGGGCTACGCCGGCATCGTGTCGCTGGGCCACGCGGTGTTCTTCGGGCTGGGCGCCTACACCGTGGCCGTGCTCGGCGGGCACGGCGTCACCGAGCCGCTGCTGACGCTGGCCGCGGGCATGCTGGTGGCGGGCGTGGCGGCGGGCATCCTGGCGCCCATCGTCGTGGTGGGCAACGACTTCAACCGGCTGCTGGTCACGCTGGGCGTGGGCTTCCTGTTCTACGAGGCGGCCAACCAGGCGCACGACCTGACCGGCGGCGCGGACGGGCTGTCGTCCTTCGCGGTCGGGCCGGTGGCCGGGCTGTTCGCGTTCGACTTCCAGGGCCACGTCGCCTTCTTCTACACGCTGGCCGGGCTGGTGCTCACCTACGTGCTCGTGTGGCGCGTGTCCACCTCGCCCTTCGGCCTGGCGCTGCGCGGCCTGCGCGAGAACACCCACCGCATGCACGCGGTGGGCGCCATGGTCGGCCGCCACCGCGCCATGGCCTACGTGCTCTCGGGAGCGCTGGCCGGCATGGCCGGCGCGATGCTCGGGCAGACGAGCAACTTCGCCTCGCTCGACATGCTGGGCTTCGAGCGCTCGGCCGACGTGGTGATGATGACGGCGCTGGGCGGCACCGGCAGCATCCCCGGCGTGATCCTCGGCGCCTCGCTGTTCACCTGGCTGAAGGACGCGCTCTCCTCGCTCAGCCCGAAGTACTGGCAGCTCGGCGTGGGGCTGGCGCTGATGGCCTCGGTCTTCGTGCTGCCGCGCGGGCTGGCCGGGCTGATCGACACGCTGCGGCGGCTGCTGGGGAGGACGCGATGACGGCGGGCCGAGCGCCGGGCCGCTCCCAAGCCGGCCCGCGTCCCCTCGGGGGACCGGCCGATGGTTCCATCGGACGAGGGGCAGTGATGACTCCGGCCATCGAAACCGACGCGCTCACGCTGCGGTACGGCCACTTCACCGCCGTGGACCGGGTGTCGCTGAAGCTGCCGGCCGGCGCGCGCCACGCCATCATCGGCCCCAACGGCGCGGGCAAGACCTCCTTCGTCTCGGCGCTCACGGGCTCGGTGCGCGCCACCAGCGGGCGCGTGCTGATCGACGGGCAGGACGCGACGCGCCTGCACCAGGCGCAGCGCGTGCGCCTGGGCCTGGCCCGCACCTTCCAGATCAACCAGCTCTTCACCGGGCTCACGGTGCTGGAGAACATCCAGATGGCGCTCATCGAGCGCGACGGCGAGTCCCACGTCTTCTGGCGCTCGATGGCCTCGCGCCGCCAGGCGGCCGACGAGGCGCGCGGGCTGCTCGCGCTGGTGCAGCTCGAGGCCTTCGAGCAGGTGCCGGTGGCCGCGCTCGCCTACGGCCAGCGCCGGCTGGTGGAGATCGCCATCGCGCTGGCCACGCGGCCGCGGGTGCTGATCCTCGACGAGCCCGCCGCCGGCGTGCCCGCGGCGCAGAGCGAGCTGATCTTCGAGCGCATCAGCGCCCTGCCCAGGGACGTGACGCTGCTGTTCATCGAGCACGACATGAACCTCGTCTTCCGCTTCGCCGAGCGCATCTCGGTGCTGGTGGGCGGGCAGCTCCTGACCGAGGGCACGCCGGCGCAGATCCGCGCCGACGAGCGGGTGCGCGAGGTCTACCTGGGACGCCGAGGCCACCATGCCGCTGCTTGAAGTCCACGGCCTGACGGCCGGCTACGGCGACGCCGTCGTCATCGACGAGCTGTCGCTCGCCCTCGGCGAGAACGAGGGCCTGGCGGTGCTGGGCCGCAACGGCGTGGGCAAGACCACGCTGCTGCTCAGCCTGATGGGCCACACGCGGCAGACGGGCGGGCGCATCCTCTGGCGCGGGCGCGACATCTCGCGCGAGCCGGCCTCGGCGCGCTCGCGCCTGGGCATCGGCTGGGTGCCGCAGGAGCGCAACATCTTCCCCTCGCTGACGGTGGAGGAGAACCTGCGCGTGGCCGCCGCGCCCGGCCGCTACGACCTGGCCAGCGTCTACGCCCTGTTCCCGCGCCTGCGCGAGCGCCGCCGCAACATGGGCGACAAGCTCTCCGGCGGCGAGCAGCAGATGCTCGCCATCGGCCGCACGCTGATGGCCAACCCGCGCCTGCTGCTGCTGGACGAGCCCTTCGAGGGGCTGGCCCCGGTGATCGTCGAGGAGCTGGAAGCCACCCTCGCCCGGCTGCGGCGCGAGGAGGGCTTCGCCACCCTGCTCGTCGAGCAGCGCGCCGAGGACGCCCTGCGCCTGAGCGACCGGGCCATCGTGCTCGACCGCGGCCGCATCGTCGAGTCGGGCGCGGCCCCCGAACTGCTCGCCGACATTGCCACCGTCCAGAAGTGGATCGCCGTCTGATGCCGAAGAAGGACCCCTGCCATGAAGCCCACCCCCACCCCGCCTGAACACCTGTCCCCGTCGATCTTCCAGGACACGATCGCCGAGATGACCTACCCCGAGGTCGAGGCCGCCGTCGGCCGCGGCGCGATCGCCCTGTGGAGCATGGGCGTCATCGAGCAGCACGGCCCGCACCTGCCCACCGCCACCGACGTCTACATCCCCAGCGCCCGGCTGCGTGCGGTGAAGTCGATGCTGGCGGGCGAAGGCATCGAGGCGATCATCATCCCGCCCTTCTACTGGGGCGTGAACTTCGTGTCGGCGAACTTCCCCGCCTCGATCAAGGTGCGCGCCGAAGTCATGATCGAGCTGGTGAGCGACGTCATCAAGAGCATGGCCGGCGACGGCGTGCGCCGCGTCTTCTGCGTGTCGGGCCACAACGACCGGGCGCACAACGAGGCCATCTTCCAGGCCATGTGCAAGGCCTCGGAGGAATCCGAAGCGCAGGCCTGCTTCATCTGCGAGGAGGCCATCCTGCGGCGCCTCGGCATCGACCTCGCGAATCCCGCCGTGATTCCGTTCAGCGTGCCGCCGGAGCAGCCGCCCGGCCCCTTCCTCGACATCCACGCCGGCGAGTGGGAGACCTCGGTCATGCTCGGGTTCAACCCCGACGTGGTGCGCCAGGCGCTGCTGCCGGACCTGGTGCCCACCAACCTCGGCCCGGACGACCTCGCGCAATGGCGCCAGGGCTTCGACGTCTCCAGGCGCGTCACGCCGCTCGGCTACTTCGGCGACCCGGCGGCCGCCACCGCCGAGCGCGGCCGCGCGTCCATCGCGCGCGAGGCCGCCGCCATCGTGCAGGGGATCAAGCAACGGCTGGAGGCGCAGGCATGAAGACGCAGGTCGCCATCGTCGGGGCCGGGCCGGCGGGCCTCTTCCTCGCCCACCTGCTGAAGCGGCACGGCATCGAGTCCGTCATCCTGGAGTCGCGCAGCCGCGACTACGTCGAGGCGCGCGTGCGCGCCGGCGTGCTCGAGTCGGGCACGATCGACACGCTGAACAACCTGGGCCTGGGCGAGCGGATGATGCGCGAGGGCCTGGTCGACAACGGCCTGGACATGCGCTTTCGCGGCCGCACCATCCACCTCGACCTGCCGGGCCTGACCGGCCGCAGCGTGAAGATCTACGGCCAGCAGGAGGTGGTGAAGGACCTGATCGGCGCGCGCGTGGCCGAAGGCGACCCGCTGCTCTTCGAGGCCGAGGTCACCCGCCTCGAAGGCGTGGATGGCCCGTCGCCGCGCGTGCACTACCGGCACGAGGGCGTGGACAAGACGCTGGACTGCGTGTTCGTCGCCGGCTGCGACGGCTTCCACGGCGTGTCGCGCTCGGCCGTGCCGCAGGACCGGGTGACGACCTACACCCGCAGCTACGACTTCGCCTGGCTGGGCGTGCTGGTGAAGGCGCCGCCCATCCCGGACATGACCTACGCCAACCACGACCGCGGCTTCGCCCTGTGCAGCCGGCGCTCGATGAGCGTGTCGCGGCTGTACCTGCAGGTGCCTTCCAGCGACCGGGTGGAGAACTGGAGCGACGCGCGCATCTGGGACGAGCTGCACGCCCGCATGTTCGACGACGCGCGCACCGAGGTGCAGGAAGGCGAGATCTTCCAGCGCGACATGGCGCAGCTGCGCGCCTTCATCGCCAGCCCCATGCAGCACGGCAACCTGTTCCTCGCCGGCGACGCGGTGCACATCGTGCCGCCCACCGGCGCCAAGGGCCTGAACATGGCGGTGGCGGACGCGCGCATGCTCGCGCGCGGCATCGCCGCCTGGTTCGCCGGCGGCTCGCGCGCCGAGCTCGACCGCTACAGCGACGAATGCGGCCTGCGCGTGTGGAAGACGATCCGCTTCTCCACCTACATGACCGGCCTGCTGCACCGCTTCGACGAGCACTCGCCCTTCGACCGCGGCATGCAGCTCACCGAGCTCGAGTACATCTCGCAGTCGGAGGCGGCGCAGCGATCGATCGCCGAGCAGTACGTGAAGCTGTCGGACGTGGCGGACTGACACCCATTAGCCACCAAACGACAAGAACCGTTCGGGCTGAGGTATCGAAGCCCGAACCCGCGCATCCTGAGCTTGTCGAAGGCTCGGGCTGAGGTATCGAAGCCCCGCATGCACCGAGAGGCACTTCGATACCTCGGTGCGAACGGGGCCTTCGTGGTGGCGTTGAACGCGACCCCGCATGAAGAGGCCGTCCCGGAAAACCGTTCGCCCTGAGCCTGTCGAAGGGTTGGGCTGAGCTTGTCGAAGCCTTGCCACATACGGGCACTTCGACGAGCTCGGTGCGAACGGATCCGGCGCGAGCGGGCTCAGCCTGCCGGCACCTACGCGGCAGCCAGCAGCCCCGCCACCGTCCCCCGGTCCGTGACGGTGCCGAAGTTCACCCGCACCGTCGACAGCGTGCCTTCGTGCCCGGCGCGGTTGCCGCTGCCCACGCAGTCCTCCGGCACGACGATGTGGTAACCGAGGAAGAAGCCGTGGCGCAGCGTCGAGTCCACGCAGACGTTGGTGGCCACGCCCGTCATCACCAGCGTGCGCACGCCGCGCTCGCGCAGCCGGGCGTCCAGCTCGGTGTCGTGGAAGCCGCTGAAGCAGTGCTTGTCGACCACCAGGTCGCCGGGCGCCGGCCGGATGCGGAAGAAGTCCGCGCCCCAGCTGCCTTCCAGGCAGCAGCCCTCGACGCCGCGCTTGGCGATCTGCGCATCGGCCAGGTACTTGAAGTCGTACACCGAGCGCAGCCACACCACCGGCGCGCCGGCGCGCCGCGCGGCGGCGGCGAGTTCGGCGATGTGGTCCGCGATGCGCTCGTTCTCATCCACGCGGATGCCGGTGCGCGCATCGCCGCGCCGCGCCTCGTGCAGGAAGCCGCCCTCGGCGCAGAAGTCGTTCTGCATGTCCACGATCAGCAGCGCCGCATGCTGCGGCCGCACCTGCTGCTCCAGCGTGCGCAGCAGCTCACTCATCGGACGGGGCCGGCATCACGGTGCCGCACTGCTTGCAGGTACGGAACTCGAGCGAGCCGAAGAAGTTGTCATAGGCGCGCGAGACCGGGTCGGCGCCGTAGTCGCTGACGATGAAGGTCTCCTCGTGCAGCCGGTGGTCGCACGCGGGGCAGAACCAGTGGAAGCGGTCGATCTCGCCCGGGCGGCGCTTGCGCTCGACGACGAGCTGGAAGGCATCGGGCGCGAAGCGCGGCGAGTGCGGCACCATCGGCGGCTGGTACAGGCAGTGGCCCTCGGGCACCACCGACACCTGCTCCCTGCCCTGCGGGTCGCGCCAGTGCAGGCGCAGCTCGCCCTTGATGGAGTACTGCAGCTCGTGGCTCGGGTTCAGGTGGAACTCGCTGCGGTACTCGCGCCCGCGCGCCACGAAGCACAGGCACTCGTCCGCCTGCCACAGCGGGTAGGTGCGGCGCTCGGTGTCGTCGCGCAGGTGATCCATGATCTCCTGCAGGTCGATCTGCGGCAGCGCGAGCTGCAGGCCGGGGAAGGTCTTCATCATATCGTTGCTAGGGCCTGTTCACGCCATGGGAGGGCACGCGCCGGTGTCTGGCAGGGCGCAGGGCAAGGCGCCCGCGAGGCCGTGTGCCCGTGGCACACAACGAGCGGGCAACGCGGCCCTGCGCCCTGCCAGACACCGGCCCTTCGGGTGATCTCGGCAAAACGGCGCCTGCCGCGTTGCAAATGCTCGCCGTAGCACGCGCTACGGGTGCGCTTTGCGCCTTGCAGGCGCCGTTTTGTCGAGTCACGCGAGCCCTCCCATGGCGTGAACAGGCCCTAGTCAAGCCTCAGGTGGGCCGCCTCGATGATGGCGCGCCACACCTTGCGCTCGCGCTCGACGTGCGCCGCCAGCTCGTCCGGCCCCATGTCCATCGCGTCGTAGCCGACCTGGCGGAAGCGCTCCTGCACCGGCGCGCTGGCGATGGCGCGGGCGACGTCGGCGCTGATCCTCTCGCGCAGCGCCCTGGGCGTGCCGCGCGGCGCGGCCAGCCCGGTCCACGACATCAGGCTCACCGATTCGGCGCCCGGCGTCTCGCGCATCGGCGGCGCATCGGGGTACAGCGCCGAGCGCCTGGTGCCCGTGGTGGCGATGAAGCGCAGCTTGCCCGCCTGCACCAGCGGCCCGGCGCTGGCCGCGCTGCCCAGCGCCCACTGCACTTCCTGCGTGGCGACGCTGCCGTAGAGCTGCGACATCTCCTTGTAGGGCACGTGCAGCATCTTCACGCCCGTGGCCGCCTCCAGGCGCAGCGCGCCCAGGTGGCCGGGGCTGCCGTTGAACCACGAGCCGTAGGTCAGCTCGCCGGGCCTGGCCTTCGCGGCGGCCACGATGTCGGCCACGCTGCGGTAGGGGCTGTCCGCGCCCACGGCGACGAAGAACTCGTTCTGGAACAGCGGGCGCACCAGCGCCAGGTCGGTGCGCGGGTCGTAGGGCAGCTTGCTGAAGGTGTACGGGTGCGTGGTCACGTGCGCCATGTCGAACTGCAGCAGCTCGTGGCCGTCGGGTGCGGCCTGCTTGAGCGCGGCGATGGCGATGAAGCCGTTGCCGCCCGGCCGGTTCTCCACCACCACCGTCTGCTTCCACAGCACGGCCAGCTGCTCGGCGACGATGCGCATCGCCGCATCCGGCCCGCTGCCCGCGGGGAACGACGAGATGATGCGCACCGGGCGCACCGGAAAGTCCTGGGCAGGCGCGCCCGGCGCGCCGAACGCGAGCGCCGCCGCGGCGGCCGCGAGGAACGCGCGGCGAGGAATCAAGGGGTCGATACGGGACATCGTCAGCCTCCAGGCGGTGTTCAGCGGTGTTCTCGACCGGCGGGATTCTTCGCGCGCACCGCCGGCGGGAAAAGCGCGGAACGCTTGCGCTCCCATCTAAAACGCTTATGGTCGACCCGATATGAATGCCGACCCGCCCGACGCCGCCCGGCCCCCCGCCGCGCTGATGCAGCACACCAAGCACCTGCACGCCTTCGTCGCGGTGTGCCGCGCAGGCAGCGTGACGCAGGCGGGCGAACGGCTGCGGCGGGCGCAGTCGGCCGTCTCGCGCTCGGTGCACGAGCTGGAGGCGGCGCTGGGCGTCGACCTGTTCGAGCGCAACGCGCGCGGCATGCTGCCCACCGACTTCGGCAAGGCCCTGCTGCGCCGCGCCGAACTCGCGTTCGAGGACATGGAAGCCGCCCGCGCCGCCCTCGGCGAGATGGCGCGGGCCCGGGGCTCGCGGCTGCGCAACGCGCCGGTCTTCTCGCTGGCGGTGACGCCGCGGCGGCTGGACGTGCTGATCGCCTTCGCCGAGCGCCGGCACGTGGGCGCGGTGGCGCAGCGGCTGGGCGTGTCGCAGCCCGCGGTGAGCATGGCGCTGCGCGAGCTGGAAGGCGGCCTCGGCCTGCCGCTGTTCGACCGCGCGGCGTCCGGCGTCGGCCTCACGCCGGCCGGCGAGGCGCTGCTGTTCCGCATCCGGCGGGCGCTGTCGCAGCTGCGCATCGCCGGCGCCGAACTCTCGGCGATGAAGGGCGTGGTGGAGGGCCAGGTCGTCGTCGGCGCGCTGCCCTTCGGGCGGCCCTACATGCTGCCGGTGGCCATCGCGCGGCTGCTGCGCGAGCACCCGCGGCTGCAGGTGAGCACGGTGGAGGGGCCGCTCGACACCCTCACCGCCGGCGTGCGCTCGGGCGACGTGGACTTCGTGCTCGGCGCCCTGCCGCAGGATGGTCAGCCCTCGGCGCTGGTGCGCGAGGAGCTGTTCAGCGAGACCATGGCCGTGTTCGTGCGCGCCGGCCACCCGCTCGCCCGCCGGCCTGACGTGGGCCTGCGCGACGCGCTGCGGTCCGACTGGGTGCTGCCGCGGCGCGGCTCGCCCACCCGCGAGGCGCTGGCGGCGGTGCTCTCCGCGCTCGCCCTGCCGCCGCCGCGGGTCGCGGTGGAGTCATCGGACCTGTCCGTCATCCGCGGCCTGCTGCTGGAGACCGACATGGTGTCGGCCGCCTCGCGCCAGCTCTTCCACCACGAGCTGCAGGGCGGCACCCTGGCGACGCTGCCGATCCGCCTGCCCGGCACCGCGCGGCCCATCGGCATCCTGCGCCGCACGCAGGACCATTCCTCGCCCGGCGCGCAACTGCTCATCGAGGCGCTGCGCCGCGTGCCGGCGCGGCCGGCCGAGGCGTCATGAGCGTTTTTCTGCTGGCGCACTGGGACGGCGGCGGCAACACGCCGCCGGTGCTCGGCGTCGCGGCGGGCCTGGTCGCGCGCGGGCACAGCGTGCACCTCATCGCCGACCCGGCGCTGCAGGCCGAGGCCGAGCGCCGCGGCCTCGGCTTCACACCCTGGCGGCAGGCGCCGCATGCCGGCAACCGGCCCGCGCGGCACGACCCGCTGCGCGACTGGCAGGACCGCACGCCGCTCGGCCTGGCCGCGCGGCTGCGCCACGGGCTGATGTACGAGCCGGCCGCGCGCTACGCCGACGAGACGCTGGCCGCGCTGCGCCGCCACGGCGCCGACGCGGTGCTCGTGACCGACCCGCTGTACGGCGCCATGGTCGCGGCCGAGGCCAGCGGCCTGCCGTGGGCCGTGCTCGTGCCCAACATCGTCACCACGCCCGCCCCCGGCCGCCCGCCCTTCGGGCTCGGCCTCATGCCGGCACGCGGCCCCGCCGGGCGGCTGCGCGACCTGCTGCTCGGCCGGGCGGTGGCATGCACGCTGCGGCCCGGCCTGCCGGCGCTGAACGCGGCGCGCGCCCGCCACGGCCTGCCGCCGCTCGGCGCGCCGCAGGCGCAGGGCCTGCGCGCCGGCCAAACCCTCGCGCTGACGAGCCGCGCCTTCGAGTTCCCGCAGGCGGCGACGGCCGGCGTGCTCTACGCCGGCGCCCCGCTCGACGACCCGCCCTGGGCCGCGGCCGCCCCTCCGGTGGCGCTGCCGCCGGGCGAGCGGCCGCTCGTGCTGGTGTCGCTGAGCACCACCTGCATGGCGCAGGCGCCGCTGCTGCAGCGCATCTGCGACGCGCTGGGCCCGCTGCCCGTGCGCGGCCTCGTCACCACCGGCCCGGCGATCGCGCCGCACCTGCTGCGGCCGGCGCCGAACACGGTGGTGGTCGAGCGCGCGTCCCATGCCGCACTGCTGCCGCAGGCCCGCGTGGTGGTCACGCACGCCGGCCACGGCACGGTGATGCGCGCGCTCGCGGCGGGCCGGCCGCTGCTGTGCCTGCCGATGGGCCGCGACCAGCACGACACCGCCGCGCGCGTAGTGTTCCACGGCGCGGGGCGCCGCCTGCGTGCCTCCGCCGGCGCACCGGCCATCGCCCGCGCGCTACGGGCGATGCTTGACGACGAGCCCCTGCACGCCGCCACAGGTGCGCTCGGCGTGCGCATCCGGCAGGAGTGGGCGGCGACGCCGCTGTGGGAGGCGCTGGCGGCGCTGGCCGGGTGAGGCCCGCCGCGGCCGCGGCCGTTTTCTCTTCCGGCTGAGTCCGGCAGCGCCGCGCGCACCGGGTTCGCCAACCGCCGCGCCCACGCCCTGCACGGCAACGGCCGCCTAGTCCACTCGGACGATGCCGCCGCCCGGCGCGTTCCCAGAATCCATCCGGTCGATCACTCTGCGGCGCGCCGGACAAGCCCATGCCACAAGCCTTCATCGTCGATGCCCTGCGCACGCCCACCGGCAAGCGCCGCGGCAAGCTGGCTCACGTGCACGGCGCGGACCTCGGGGCGCACGCGCTGCAGGCGCTGGTTGCGCGCAACGAGATTCCGGCGGAGGACTACGACGACGTGATCTTCGGCTGCGTCGACACCATCGGCGCGCTGGCCGGCGACATCGCCCGCACCTCCTGGCTTGCCGCCGGCCTGCCGCTCACGGTGCCCGGCACCACGGTCGACCGGCAGTGCGGCTCGTCGCAGCAGGCGGTGCACTTCGCCGCGCAGGCCGTGATGAGCGGCACGCAGGACGTGGTGGTGGCCGGGGGCGTTCAGACCATGAGCAGCATCCCGATCTCGTCGGCGATGCTGGCCGGCCAGCCGCTCGGCTTTCCCGATCCGTTCTCCGGCAGCAAGGGCTGGCAGGCGCGTTTCGGCGGCCGTCCGATCAACCAGTTCTACGCAGCGCAGATCATTGCCGACAAGTGGGAACTCTCGCGCGAGCAGCTGGAGGTGTTCTCGCTGGAGAGCCACCGCCGCGCGCTGCAGGCCACGGCGCAAGGCCGCTTCACGCGCGAAATCGTCGCGCTGGAAGGGCTGGCGGCCGACGAGACGCCGCGCGAGACGTCGCTCGCCAGGATGGCGGAGCTGGCGCCGGTCGACCCGGCCTTTCCGAAGGTGACGGCCGCCGTCTCCAGCCAGACCTGCGACGGCGCCGCCGCGCTGCTGATCGTCTCGGAGCGGGCGCTCGACCGGTACCGCCTGACGCCTCGCGCCCGCATCCACCACATGAGCGTGCTCGGCGACGACCCGGTCTGGCACCTCACCGCCCCCATTCCCGCCACGCGGCGCGCCCTGCAGAAATGCGGCCTGGGCCTCGACAAGATCGACCTGGTGGAAATCAACGAGGCCTTCGCGTCGGTCGTCATGGCCTGGCAGAAGGAAACCGGGTTTCCGGCCGAGCGCACGAACGTGAACGGCGGAGCGATCGCGCTCGGGCATCCCCTGGGCGCGACCGGCGCCCGGCTGATGACGACCTTGCTGCACGAACTCGAACGCACCGGCGGCCGCTACGGGCTGCAGACGATGTGCGAGGGCGGCGGCCAGGCGAACGTGACGACCATCGAACGGCTCTGATGAGGCGCGGCCCCTCGCCGCGACGAGCGGCAGGGGAACGTCGTGCCATGCGGCAGCACGAGAAGATCTTCAGGGGCCGGGCAGCGCGGCTCATCGTCTGGATGGACTATGCCGGGGCCCGGCGGCAGCCGGGCGGAGCGGCATGCCCCGTTGCCAGCATTGCCGCGCGCGCACGCATGGTGGCCTGCGGCAGTGCAGTTTGGCCGGTGATCGAGTTCGCCCGCGGCGTGCAAACTTCATGCGGCTTGAAGCACGTCCGCCATCGGCACGTCAGGTGATGGTGTGCACAGGTCGACTCATCCGCGCGCATCTGGGGGTACGGACACAGCTTGCGGCTCACGCCGGGCTTGGCACCGGACTTCGCGGGGAGCAACTGCGGCGTCTTGCCGTTTTCGACCCAATCGACGAGCGCAAGAAAGGGGTCCGAAGCTGCCACGGCGGAATCGGGAAGGAACGCTCCATCGCGAACCGTGATGCCGCAGTGCGCCCTGCCGGGCTCGGGGAAGAAGCGGTACCAGGATTGCAGCGCGGCGAAGTCCGCCGTCCCGTTCCCGAAGGCCGCTGCCGTGCGCCGGTAGCAGTCGACGGACTGCTGCCAGTTGATGAGAGGGTCCTGTGTGCCGTGGAGGCGGATGATCTTTACGCCGCGGGCCTTGAACGCCCTGGCAGGGCGCAGGTTGCCTGCATCTTGTTTGAGCTTTCGATTGATCTACTTGTCGGCAGCGACGTTGATCGCTTCCTCGAGGTGCTGCACGCTCCCGAGCACGTCGTTCATCGGAGGAACGGTGCCGAACACCATTCCCGCCATCGCCTCGTAGTCCTTCGCGAGCGCGTCGCGCATCGCGGCGCTGGGCGCCAGCGTGAAAGAGCCGGGCGCGGCGGAGCCCAGGCCGAGGTCCGCGCTGCCGAAGAACAGACGCGCATGACGCGCGCAATCGAGTGCGAGCTCGCGGTCAGCCTGCCACTCGTTTGCCTGGCTCGCCTGCATCAGCTGGTGCAGGTCGTAGTAGTGGCGCGAGACGCGCTGCCCGCCGTGCCGCAACTCGCCTCGGCGGTCGTGCCATTGGCGCAAGCCGTGGAGGATGATCACCTTGTCCCAGAACGTGCGCTCGGGCTTGACCGTCGTGACGCCGCCTACCGACATGTCAAGGTCGGGCAGATCCTCTGCGACATAGGGCGTGACGGTCGCCGGGACATGCGGGTCCAACGCCGACTTCGCGCCGCACTCGATCTTCACGGCCGAACGGACGTAGTCGTCGCTGCGAGCGGCGACGGCCGGATACCAGAACAGCAGCGTTTGCCCGTCCCTGTCGTCGGCGTCAAGCTCGAGCCGGAACCGGCCGTCCGGAATCGCGGACGCGGCGAGGCCGCCCAGTTGTTCGAGCAGCGGTCCCGCGACGTAGGCTTGGCAAGCTGCGCGGACGGCTTCGAGCCGCGCGCGGCGCTTCTTGCCGCTGAGCTCGTCCAGTTCGGCCATGTCCACCGGCTGTCCGAGGTCGTCCCGGAACACCGTGACGTCGATGTCCTCGGAGAAGCGCGGAACCAGACCGAAAGCCTTGGACAGCGACGTGCCGCCCTTGAACAGCAGGCGGGGCCCGCCTGCGGGCAAACCATTGAACAGGGCGTCGAGCGTCCAGCAGACCCAGAAGTCCTTCTCCACGTTCTGGACCGCAGTGCCGAGGCGAGCCGAAGTCGACAAGAACAAGTCTCGGCGCTCTCCGTCGCTGGCCGCGATGACGGCGTTGAATGCCGCCTTCATCTCGGCACCCCCGCATGCTTTGCAGCACGCCGCCTCGCGTTTGCGGAGTTGGCGGACAAGGGGGCTGCGGGCGGCTTCCGGACCTCCTGCGGGTCGAAGCCGTGCAGTTCTCGGAGCAGATATTGCATCCACGCGGGCAACGCCGCAAAGCCGTCGGCGAGATCCTGACGAATTGCGGTGCCATGCACCGGATCCGCGAGAACCTTGGAGAGTCGGTCGAGAATGCGCTGCCGGTCGGAGGGCAGCGTGTCCTTGAGCCAGTGCAGCGCTTGCACGACCCGCATCCCAGGGCGCCCTGCCCAGTACAGGCGGCTGGGCGCCGTTTGCTTGAACTCGATGACCAGGTTGTCGAGCTTGATCGAGCGCCGGCGAGCGTCGGTGTGGATCGTCACGCGAGCGGGAACGGCATCGGTCAAGCCGAGGTCGTTCGCGGCGGTCATACCGTCGACCAGCATGCGCAGCTGGTCGCGGCGAGCGATGGCATCCACCACGGCGCGATAGTCCGGTGTCGTAGGGCGCTTGGTCAGCCGGTTGATCACGGGCCTGTCGTACAGGCCCCGGTCGATCCGGCGAATGTCTCCTGCCAGGGCCAAGCGCTGCAGCGCCTTGTCCACGGCATCGCGGCCGCCCAGCGCCGCGAAGTCGGCCGGCGACCAGACGCTGCCGGGCTCGGCGGCGCGCACGGTCGCGGCGATCTGGGACTTGAGGTCGGACATGGTTGTCCGATATTTGTATATCTTTTTCGGACTCCATGCAAGAACCTCCCGTCCGAAGAATGTCAGCATTTTTCGGACAAACCAGATCCGACCCCAAGGTTGCCGTCGCCACCAGGCAAGATCTCGGCAAGTGCCATGTCAGCGCGTGGGCGTCATGCCCCAGGTGATGCGCTGCAACTCGGACAGGCGCTGCCAGGGCAGCCTGTAGCGACAGGTGTTAAGTCGAATTGGGTGAGAGCGTGGTTCGACTAGGCATTGAAGGACTGTGGGGTGTTCGTTGTTGTGTCATGGATATTCCAGGCGTGTGTAGTCCTGTCGCTGCGCAGCACGCGACAAGGGCGATGCGGGTTGAGATGAAGAAGGGGATGACCCCTATTCAGTAGAGCACCCGGAGGGCGCCTGATCTCAGGTGGAGATCACGCGGCATAGGAAGCCGCTGGCGCCTTGCTCGAGGCCCTGGAGGTCTCTTCGGCCAGGCAAGAACGCCTGCACGTCATCCCCGCTCGGGATGTCTCTGCCAAGGTTCCAGGCATCGTCTGCGAACACTCGGCGCCACTGAGGGCGATAAATGAAGGCAGGCACATCTGGATGGAGTTCTGTGACCGCTCCGAGGGTCCAGGTGAGGAAGAAGGTGCTGCCCTTGCATTCCAGGGCCTGGATGATCACCGTATCACCAGGCCGATCTTCCTCGAAGGGCGTCGGTACGGCGATCGGTTTGCTACGAGCTGCATGGTGCGCCTCATGGTTTGAATGACGCAGCATGGCGTCTATAACGCAAACCAAAGAAAAAGGGCTTGGAGATTTCTCTCCAAGCCCTTGATCCGACTTGCTTTTCTGGCGCGGCTGGCAGGAATCGAACCCACGACCCCTTGGTTCGTAGCCAAGTACTCTATCCAGCTGAGCTACAGCCGCGTAGCCCGCAAGTATAGCAGGCTTCGAAGCGCCTACTCAAGCCGCGCCGCGGCTTCGAAGCAGCGGGCGGCCTGCTCGGCGTCGCCCTGCTCCTGCGCGAGCTGCGCCAGGCGCAGCAGCGCGCGGCGGCGGGCGCCGGGCGTGAGCGTGGCGTCGGTGGCCGCGGTCTCGAGCAGCGCGCGCGCCTTGCCCCAGAGCTGGCGCTCGGCGAGCGCGCAGCCGACGGCGTAGGCCACCGCGCCCTCGCGCGGGAAGGCCTGGGCGGCGGCTTCGAGCCGGGGCAGCCACTCGGGGCCGATGCCGGCGAGCACGGTGACGAGGGCCTCGCACAGGACGGCGCGGTCGTCGGCACCCAGGTCGTCGAGGTGGTCCCAGAAGGGCTTGATCCAGACGCGCCCTTCCTCCGGCGAGCCGAGGGCGGCGGCGCGCGTGGCGGCCCCGGCCGCGACCACGGCATCGCGCCGGTCGGCCGCGTCGAACTGCAGCCAGATGCGGCGCAGCTGGTCGACGTCGCGCGCGGCGTCGAGCGATTCGAGCGCGAGCGAGCGCAGCAGCCCGAGCGCCGCCTCCTTGGAGAAGCCCTGGTGCTTGGCGAGCAGGCGCGCGGTCTTGAGCGCTTCCTGCGGGTGCTGGCCGAGGCGCGCGGCCTGCAGCTTCAGCCGCAGCGCATGCGTGCGCCGCGCCACGCCCGGCGGCAGGTCGGCCAGCAGCGCCAGCGCGCGCGGCGCGTCGCGGTCGTCGATGGCCCACTCGGCGGCGAGCAGGCGCGCGCCCTCCTCGGCCGGGCGCGCCGCGGCGCTGCCGCGGGCGAGCTGCAGCGCGCGCTCGAGCTCCTCGTCGCGCGTCGCGCGGTCCTGCATGCGGTGCGCGCTGCCGGCGGCCAGCAGGTGGCCGAGCACGGTGAACTCGTTGTCCTGGCCGAGCTCGGGCGTGTCGGCCTGGATGGCGAGCGCGCGCTGGGCCGCGCTCTGCGCACGGCTGTAGCGGCCGCCGAAGTACTGCGCCAGCGCGTCGCGCAGCACGGCCTGGGCGGTGCGGTCGCGCCGCGCCACGCGCCATGCCCTGGCGCGCCGCGGCAGCCCGGTGAAGGAGCCGATGGCCTGGATGGCGGTGACGATGGCGAAGCAGGTGCCGATGAGCGCCAGCAGGAACAGGTTCAGCGAGGCGTCGATGCGCCAGCTGCCCCAGTAGATGCTGACCAGCCCGTCGTTCGTGCCGAAGGTGGTGGCGGCCACCACGGCGACGGCGAACAGCAGCAGGAACCAGATGATGGCGCGCATGCGTCAGCGCCCCGCGACGGCGGCGGCCAGCGCGGCGAGCGTGTCGTCCGGGCGCGGCACGCCGCCGTGGCGCGCCTGCGCGGCGACCTGGCGGATCAGCTCGCTCATGTAGACGGTGCGGCGCGAGCCCTTCTCGAAGTAGCGCTCCAGCATGCGCTGCACGCCCTGCAGGTCGGCCTGCGCGGTGTCGAACTGGCGGCTGGTCAGCGACAGCCGCGCGGTCAGCAGCCGCAGCTTGAGGTTCTCGCGCAGGAAGTAGGCCTGATCGGGCGCGACGAGCATGGCCTCGGGATGGTCGATGCGCGTGACGCGCACGAGCGACTTCACCTCCGACCACACGCGGTCGGTGGCGGCGGACCAGGCGTCGTTCCAGCCGCGCAGCCAGGGCGCGCCCTCGGCCGCCTCGCTGGCCGGACGGGCGCGCGCCGCGGCGGCGGCCGGCGCCTGCCGGCGCGGCTCGGCCACGGAGACGAGCGGCAGCTCGTCGACCAGGCGCACGGCCTCGTCGAGCTTGATGCCGAGCGTGGGCAGGTCGGCCACGGCGGCGGCGCGCACGCGGTCGAGGTCGCGCGCGATGGCGCGGCGCACGCCTTCGAGGCGCGGCTGGTCGTAGCGCGCGAGGCGCTCGTCGGCCTGGCGCAGCGCGCCGACCAGCGGCTCGGCGCTTCCGCTGATGGCCGTCTGCTGCATGGCCACGCGGATGGCGGCCTCCACGTCGCCGAGGATGTTCTCGTCGCGCGAGCGCGAGAGCGACTGGATCAGCTCCTCGAGCTGGCTGCGCTGCAGCGCGACCTCGGCCACGCGCGCCTCGAGCAGCGCCACCTTGGCGGCGGCCTCGCGCACCTGCTCCTGCGCCTGCTTGGCGATGACGTTGGCCTCGGTCGACTGGCTCTGGCTGTTCTGCTGCCGGCGCACGAGCTCGAGCTCAAGCTGGTAGACGCGCTGCTGCGCCATCCAGGCGACGACGAGCGCCGCGACGGAGACGGCGGCCAGCAGGCCGGCGCCGGCCCAGAACCAGCGCGCGCGGCGGGAAATCGGTGCTGCGGGCGTGGAGGCCATGCTGGATTCAGGCTCGGCCGGCGGCAGGGCGAGCGCGTCGTTGTTGGGCGGGATCACGATGCGATCGATTGTATGCAGGCCACCACGGCGTCGAGGGTCGGCCGGCAGGCGTGCACGTGGCCGAAGCCCCGCTGCCGCGCACGTTCGGCAATGCGCGGATGGGTAGCGAGCGCCCACGCGCCTTGCCACGCCGCCCCGGGGCAGGCCGCGGCCAGGTGGTCGATGGCCTCCGAGCTGCTGAAGAACCACAGGTGCCGCGCCGGCTGGACGAGCGCGGCGTCGAGCAGGCGGCGCTGCGCATCGTCGAAGCGCGGCGGCATGCGGCGGTAGGCGCTCACGAACCGCACCTGCGCGCCGTGCCGCGCCAGGGTGTCGGCCAGCCAGGCGCGGCCGCCGTCGCCGCGCACGATCAGCACCCGGGCGCCGGACCAGTCGCGGTGCCGCAGCCGCAGCCACAGGGCCTCGGAATCGAACTGCGCCGCGTCGGCGTCGGGTTCGACCACGGCCGCGGCCGGCACGCCGCAGTCGCGCAGGACCTGCGCGGTGCCGGGGCCGACGGCCGCCGCGGGCAGGCCGTCCGGCCACGCCTGCTGTACCTGGCCTTGGGGGCGATGCGCGAAGAAGCAGCCGGCCGCGTTCGGGCTGACGAAGACCACGAGCCGGCAGGCATCGAGCGAACGCCAGGCCGCCTCGACCGCGGCCGGATCGGCCGGCGGCGCGATGTCGATCAGCGGCAATTCGCTGGCCGCGATGCCGCGTTCGGCGAGCCTGGCCACCCAGGCCGCGGCCTGCGCCTGCGGCCGGGTCACCAGCACCTGCATGGTCAGCCCGCCGCGGCCGCAGCGAGGTAGTCGGCCGCGCCCTGCTCGCGCAGCCGCGCCGCGGCCCGCTCGCCGAGCGTGCGCGCGGCATCGGCCGAGGCGACGGTCTCGTCGAGACTCACGCGCAGCAGCGGCGAGGCGGTGAGCTTCGGATGGCCGAGCGCCGCCGTGAGCGCGAGCCGCTCGCCCTGCCACACCGCGTGCGCGGCCAGCGGCATGCTGCAGCTGCCGCCGAGCGCGCGCGACACGGCGCGTTCAGCCTGCACGGCCAGCGAGGTCGCCTGGTGCGCCAGGCTGCCAAGCTGGCGCTGCAGTTCGTGCGCATCGGCACGGGTCTCGATGCCGAGCGCGCCCTGCCCGGCGCAGGGAATCATCTGCCCGACGGTGAAGCGCGAGCGGATGCGCGCCTCGAGCCCGAGGCGCATCAGGCCTGCCGCGGCCAGCACGATCGCGTCGTAGCCGCCCTCGTCGAGCTTGCGCAGGCGCGTGTCGAGGTTGCCGCGCACCGGCTCCACCCGCAGGTCGGGCCGCAGCGCGCGCAGCTGCACCACGCGGCGCAGGCTGGAGGTGCCGACGACCGCGCCCTGCGGCAGGGCGTCGAGCGATTCGAAGCGGTTGGAGACGAAGGCGTCGCGCGGGTCCTCGCGCTCGAGCACCGCCGCCAGCTCGAAGCCCGGCGGCAGGTCCATCGGCACGTCCTTGAGCGAATGCACGGCCAGGTCGGCGCGGCCTTCCTCGAGCGCGGTCTCGAGCTCCTTGACGAACAGGCCCTTGCCGCCCACCTTGGCGAGCGTGCGGTCGAGGATCTGGTCGCCGCGCGTGGTCATGCCCAGCAGTTCGACCGGCTGGCCGAAGCGCGATTGCAGCAGGGCGCGCACATGCTCGGCCTGCCACAGCGCGAGGCGGCTTTCACGGGTGGCGATGGTGACGGGTCGGCTCATCGCGGGGATGCTAGCAGGCGGTTTTTCCGCCGCAGGCCCGGGGCCTTGGCGTTCGCGCGCGATAGCATCGACGCGCCTTCGCTTCGCCTCCCGCCATGCCCCGACGCCCCCCGCAGCGCGACGCCGCCGAGAAGAACCGGCCGCTCGTCGAAGACATCCGCTTCCTCGGCCGCATGCTCGGCGACGTGATCCGCGAGCAGGAGGGCAGGCCCGCCTACGAGCTCGTCGAGCGCGTGCGCCAGCTCTCGGTGGCCTACCGCCTCAAGAGCGACGCCTCCGCCGGCCGCGCGCTCGACCGGCTGCTGAAGAACCTCTCGGGCGACCAGACGGTGAGCGTGATCCGCGCCTTCAGCTACTTCTCGCACCTGGCCAACATCGCCGAGGACCGCCACCACGTGCGCCGGCGCGAGCACCACGAGCGCCAGGGCCACCGGCAGGAAGGCTCGCTCGCGATGACGCTGGAGCGCCTGGCGCGTGCCGACGTGCGCGCCGCGGACATCGCCCGCATGCTGGACCATGCCTACATCTCGCCGGTGCTCACCGCGCACCCGACCGAGGTGCAGCGCAAGAGCATCCTCGACGCCGAACGCGCCATCGCCACGCTGCTGGAGCAGCGCGCCACCTTGCCGACCGAGCGCGAGTGCGCGCAGAACGAGGCGCTGATCCGCGCGCGCATCACGCAGCTGTGGCAGACGCGCATGCTGCGCACGTCGAAGCTCACGGTGGCCGACGAGATCGAGAACGCGCTGTCGTACTACCACACCACCTTCCTGCGCGAGATCCCGAAGCTCTACCGCGAGGTCGAGGCCGCGCTGCCCGGCCACGCCATCGCCACCTTCCTGCGCATGGGCAACTGGATCGGCGGCGACCGCGACGGCAACCCCTTCGTCACCGCCGACACGCTGCGCATGGCGCTGGCGCGGCAGAGCGAAGTGGCGCTGCGCTTCTACCTGGCCGAGGTGCACGAGCTCGGCGCGGAGCTGTCGATCTCGGCCCTGCTCGCGCCGGTGACGCCCGGGATGCGGGCGCTCGCCGACGCCTCGCCCGACCACAGCGCGCACCGCGAGGACGAGCCCTACCGCCGCGCGCTGATCGGCATCTACGCGCGGCTCGCCGCCACGCTGCACGCATTCACCGGCGGCGAGGCGCTGCGCCATGCGGTGGCGCCGCAGCACCCGTATGCCGCGGCAGGCGAGCTGCTGGCCGACCTGCAGGTGATCGATGCCTCGCTGCGCTCGCACCACGGCGAGGCGCTGGCCGCGACGCGGCTGGCGCCGCTGATGCGCGCGGTGCAGGTGTTCGGCTTCCACCTCGCGACAGTCGACCTGCGCCAGAGCTCGGACAAGCACGAGGCCGTGGTGGCCGAGCTGCTGAAGACCGCGCGCATCGAGGCCGACTACCCGGCGCTCGACGAGGCGGCGCGGCGCGGCCTGCTCGTGCGGCTGCTGAACGACGCGCGGCCGCTGCGCGTGCGCGACGCCGCCTACAGCGAGCACACGCAGGGCGAGCTCGCGGTGTTCGAGGCCGCCGCCGCGCTGCACCGCCGCTACGGCCGCGACGCGATGCGCCACTGCATCATCTCGCACACCGAGGACGTGAGCGACCTGCTCGAGGTGCTGCTGCTGCTCAAGGAAGCGGGCCTCGTGCACGGCACGCTCGACGACGCCGCGCGCACCGAGCTCATCGTCGTGCCGCTGTTCGAGACCATCGGCGACCTGCAGCGCGCCGCGCCCATCATGCAGGGCTACTACGCGCTGCCGGGCATCGCCGCGATGATGCAGCGCTCGGGCGGCGAGCAGGACATCATGCTCGGCTACAGCGACAGCAACAAGGACGGCGGCAGCTTCACGAGCAACTGGGAGCTGTACCGCGCCGAGGTGGCGCTGGTCGCGCTGTTCGACGCGCTCGACGCGCGGGCGAAGCCGGCCGGGCGCATCAAGCTGCGGCTGTTCCACGGCCGCGGCGGCACGGTGGGGCGCGGCGGCGGCCCGAGCTACCAGGCCATCCTGGCGCAGCCGCCGGGCACGGTGAACGGGCAGATCCGGCTCACCGAGCAGGGCGAGGTCATCGCCTCCAAGTACGCGCACCCGGAGATCGGCCGGCGCAACCTGGAGACGCTGGTCGCCGCCACGCTCGAAGCCACGCTGCTGCACCCGACGCGCAGCGCGCCGAAGCGCTTCCTCGACGCGGCGCAGGCCATCAGCGACGCCAGCTTCGCCGCCTACCGCCGGCTGGTGTACGAGACACCCGGCTTCACCGACTACTTCTTCAGCGCCACGCCCATCCGCGAGATCGCCGAGCTCAACATCGGCTCGCGCCCCGCCTCGCGCAAGGCGAGCCGCGCCATCGAGGACCTGCGCGCCATCCCCTGGAGCTTCAGCTGGGGCCAGTGCCGCGTGGCGCTGCCGGGCTGGTGCGGCTTCGGCTCGGCGATCGAGGCCTTCCTCGCCGACGCGCAAACGCACGACGAGCGCCTCGCGCTGCTGCGGCGCATGCACCGGCAGTGGCCGTTCTTCCGCGCGCTGCTGTCGAACCTCGACATGGTGCTCGCCAAGAGTGACCTCGGCATCGCGGCGCGCTACGTCGAGCTGGTGGAGGACAAGCGGCTCGGGCGGCGCATCTTCGCGCTCATCCGCGCGGAGTGGCAGCGCACGAACGACGCGCTCGCGCTCATCACCGGCGAGGCGCAGCGCCTGGCTTCGAACCCGGCGCTGGCGCGCTCGATCGAGCACCGCTTTCCGTACCTCGACCCGCTGAACCACCTGCAGGTGGAGTTGATGCGCCGCTACCGCCGGCAGCGCGAGGGCGACCCGGCGAACGAGCGCGTGCAGCGGGGGATCCAGATCTCCATCAACGGGGTGGCGGCCGGGCTGCGCAACACCGGCTGACGCCTCGGCTACCGGCCGGGCGCCGCGCCCAGCCGGCCCGCCAGCGGCGCCAGCAGCCGCGGCCGCCAGCTCAGGGCGAAGGCCACCGCCAGCGCGGCGGCGGCGAGCATCATCACCCACACCAGCGCGGCCATCGACGCATGGTCGGCGGCGAGGCACAGGGCGAGCGAGGCCGCGAGCGCCGCCGCGCCCAGCACGCGCAGCAGCCGCGCCGTCGCGGGCGGCGGGGAGCCGCTGCCGCGCACCTGCTGCCAGTGCGCCTCCATGGCGAGCGCGAACCAGCCCATGCCGGCCAGCGTGGCGAGCCAGGCCGCAACAAGCATCAGCGCTTCAGGCACGGGCCGTCTCCCGGGCGACGGCCGCCTCGGTCGCGGCTGCCTTCGGCGGCAGCCCGGCCCGCTCGCGGCGACGCAGCCGCGCGGCGGCGACCGCCGAGAGCGCCGCGCTCGCGAGCAGGGCGAGGTCCAGCCCGGCCACCGGCCAGTAGCCCGCGCCCAGCGTGCGCAGCAGGTGGTCGCCGGTGGTGACCCAGTTCAGCAGCACCGCCACCGCCGCGAGCGCGGCCACCGCCCAGCACTGCTCGCGCCAGGCCGGCGACAGGCGCGCCTGCAGCACCGGCGCGCTGCGCACGGCGGCGTGCGCGAACGCCAGCACCCAGGCCGCCCAGAAGACGCCCTTCTCCCAGGCGTCGCGGTGGTCGAGGCTCGCCGGCAGCAGCCGGTTGGCCACCAGCATGGCGGCGACGGCGATCAGCATGCCGGTGACGAAGGTGACGGCCAGCGCATCGAACCAGCGGCTCGCGCCGGACCCCTGCTTCGCATGCTGGCGCTTGCGCTTCTCGACGAAGAAGACGAAGCCGGTGGCGATGCAGGCGCAGCCCGCCAGGCCGCCCAGCACGTAGAACCAGCGCAGCAGCCAGTGCTCGAAGTGCTGCAGGTGCAGGCCGGTGAGGAAGTCGTTGATGCCCGAGACGGTGCTCGGCGGCGGCGCCTCGTGGATGACCTCGCCGGTCGGCGCGGCGAAGTGCACGGCCTGCCCCACCAGCGTGACGCGGTCGCTGCCCGCGCGGTAGATGCTGACGTAGCCGTTGGCGTCGCCGACGTGGTTCATCGCCAGGAAGCCCACCTCGCCGGGCATGCCGCGCGCGGCCCAGCGGCGCTTGGCCTCGGCCACCATGGCGTCGACCGACGCCAGCGGCGCCGCCACGCCGGCGGGCTTGTAGGCGAGACCCCGCTCGGCGGCCTCGGCCTTCGCATGGGCGATGGCCAGCGGCTCGTACATCGTCTGGGACATCGGCAGGTAGATGCCGGCGAAGATGGTCAGGCCCGTCAGCGCGAAGAAGAAGTGGAAGGGCAGCGCCACCACCCCCGTGAGGTTGTGCAGGTCGAGCGTGCTGCGCTGCACGTGCTTCTTCGGCCGGAAGGTGAAGAGCTCGCGGAAGATCTTGCGGTGCATCACCACGCCGCTGACCAGCGCCGCCAGCATCACCAGCGCCGCCAGCCCGACGATCCAGTAGCCGAGGCTCATCCATTCGAGATGCAGGCTGTAGTGCAGCGGGTAGAAGAACCCGCTGCCGATGTTCAGCCGGTCGTGCGGCAGCACCTTGCCCGAGCGCGGGTCGATGGTCACGTGGCCGTGCACGTGGTCGTCCGGGTCGGCGGGGTTGTTGGTGACGGCGTACTCGGCGTACAGCGAGAGCACCGGGTCGCGGTGCGTCGTGTAGGCGCTCCAGCTCATCAGCGGCAGCGTCTCGGGCAGCGGGCCGCCCACGCGCTTGCGCGCCGCGGCCAGTTCTTCGTCTTCCGGCTCGATCTGCTTGAAGATGGGGATCAGCAGCTTGTCGAACGACGGCATGGGCTGCGGCTCGAAGCGCGTCTCGGGGATCGCCCAGCGATCGATCTCGCGGTCGAACACCGACAGCGTGCCGAAGAAGAACGCGATCATCAGCACGTAGCCGAGCACCAGGCCGAACCAGGTGTGCAGCCAGGTCATCGACAGGCGGAAGGTCTGGAACATGGGGCTCTCCGTCGATCGTCAGGCCAGGTTTCGGGTGAGCAGCCAGGCGGCCGCGGTCATCGCCGCGCCGCCGGCGGCGAGCGTGAGCCACACCCGCGCCAGGCTCGCCGCGGCGAACGACCAGCAGAACGCCGCGAGGAACACCAGGAAGGCGAGCAGGTAGGCCAGCGTCTGCGCGTCGTCGTAGGGCATGCCGGCGCGCAGCATCAGGGCCACGCCGAGGGTGGCGAAGCCCCACACGAAGGCATAGCCGCCCAGCAGGCTCGCGGCGACGCGGGAGGCGATGTGCCAGGGACTCGGGGCGTGAAGGCGCATGGGCGGGACGGGTGGCGGCGCCGGCCTGCGCCGCGGCGGACGCCGGGGCGCGCGACGGCGGACGGAAACGCAGATGAGAAACGCGGATGAGAATTGTTCTCATCATACCGCCCCGCCGCCGGACGCGGCGCCACCCCCGCCGGGCGGCGGGCTTGCGCCGCCGCCCGCTGCCGCCCTACTCGCTGATCCTCTGCGTCTGCACGCCCGCGCTCGCCGCGATCTCGGCGTCGGTGAAGGGCTGGCGCACCCACGCCTTCTGCGCATAGGCGCGGGTGTAGGCGGCGGCGACCGGCGAGGCCGTGTCCTCGGGCTGGCCGTGGGTGAGGAAGGTGTGGGCCTCGACGCCGCCGCCGTCGGTGAAGCGCACGATCTGCATGTAGCTGTTGCCGTTCGGATCGAAGTCCATCGTGTAGCCGCCGTCGCCGAGCGCGTGGTCGGAGCAGGCGATGGTGAAATAGCCGGGGCCGCCGCAGCCGCCGTACAGGCCGACGTGCTCGCCGGCGCGCGTGGCGAACAGGTACTCCGAGCGCTGCGCGTCGAGGGCGTAGGGCGTCGACTTCACGTAGGCCACCGCCTGCTGGAAGGCGGTGGCCAGCCCGGCGGCGGCCGTGGGCTTCAGGCCGCGCGGCGTGTTCACCGGATCGGCCGGGTCGAAAGGCACGGCGTAGAGCGCGGAGGCGCCGAGGCGGGCGGCGCGGCTCCAGAACTCATCCCAGACGTGCGCGCCGCGCGCATCGGCGTTGCCGGCGTTGTTCCACGCGGCGAGCACGTCGCAGGCGGTGCCGACGTCGGCGTTCGCGGGCGGCGTGGTGCACACCATCGCCAGCGCCTCGTCCTTGAACAGCTCGGCGGTGTAGACGCGGCTGTTCAGCACCACCGACTTGACGGTGTCGACCGTCGCCCCAGCGGGCCCGGCGCCGTCGGTTCCCGCGATGCGGCCCTGCGCGATCAGGTGGCCCAGGCGCGTGCGGAAGCTCTGCGGCACGCTGCCCTCCGGCCCGACGAGCGACGGGAAGCCGGTGAGCGGCTGCGCCGGGTTGGCGAGCCAGTGGCTGTCGTTCATGTTGGCCACGTAGTCCTCGCGCAGCAGGCTGGGCATGCGCGAGGTGCCCATGGCGCCGGGCTGCTTGGAGTCCGCGTCGTCGCGCCACTGGCATGCGGCGCGCGAGCCGTCGAGGAAGGGCACGCCCGACGGCAGGGCGCCCGCCACGGCCTGGCCGAGCGGCGTGGCGCAGTCCGCCGCCTGCTCCGGCGTCACGTTGGGCATGGTGCCGATGTCGCCGTACCAGGCGCGCCGGTCGCCGCGGCCCACCGCCACGGTGTTGACCCAGGGCACGGCGGAGAACTCGCGCTGCACCGCCATGAAGTCTTCCAGCGACTTCGCCTGCCCCCAGCCGAGCCAGCTGCGGAAGGCGCGGAAGTTGTCGGCGTTGATGTCGCGGATGGCGATGGCCGTGGTGTCCGACCACCCGAGCGGCCCGCCGAGGTCGACGACCGGGCCGTACTGCGTGCCGTAGAGGGTGCGGCTGACGGTGGCCACGCTGCCGTCGCCCTGCAGCGACTGCACCTCGATCGCATGCGGCTGCATCGCGACCGCCGCGCCGTCGAGCATGTAGGAGGTCGGATCGCCGGCGGCCAGCGTGAGCTCGAAGAAGCCGAAGCGCCGCGCGGTGGACACGGTGTGGCTCCAGGCGATGTTCTCGTTGTAGCCGATCAGCACCATCGGGATGCCGGGCCACAGCGCGCCGGCGGCGCGCAGCTGCCCCGGGATGCTCAGCTGCGCCTGGTAGAAGCGGTCGGCGCCGCGCCAGTACCAGTGCGGGTTGCCGAAGAGCATCGACTGCCCGTCGGCCGTGCCCTGGGCGCCGAAGCCGATCATGTTGCTACCCACGCCGTCCTCGCCGCCGAGGTTCAGCGCCAGCGTGCGCATGCGCGGCGCTTGCGCCGCACTGGATGGCCCGGCGCCGGGCGCCGGCGGCGCGGCATTGGCGATTTCCGCGACGAAGTTGCTGTAGCCGCCCGCCAGCATCGCGTGGTAGAGGCGGCGCCAGAGGTCGTTCGCGTCGATCGCCGCCACCCACGGCTCGCTGCCGCAGGCATGCTGCCCGCCGCTGCCGGCCTTCACTTCGCGCACGTAGCGGTTGTAGCCGGTGACGTAGCCGTCGACGAGCTGCCGGATCTGGTCCGACTGCGCCGCCGCCATGGCCGCGACCTTGTCGGCCGGCATCACGTGCCGGTGGAAGAAGTCGGAATCGAGGTTGCGCGGGCTGTTGATCGTGCTGTCGTAGACCGCGTCCGCATCGCCGCCCAGCCAGCGCGAGCGCTCGCCGCGGTAGGTGAGGAAGGCGTCGGCCAGCGTGCACAGCATGTCCTGCGCCTGCGCGTAGCCCACGCCGTAGCCGAGCCCCTGCCAGTTGTCGGCCTGGATGAAGGGCACGCCCAGCGGCGTGCGGCGGATCTCGGCCGCGTAGGGCGTGTCGTCGGAACCGCCGCCGCACGAGGCCGCGAGCAGCGCCGCCAGCACCGCGGCCGCCAGGCCCGCGCCGCGCCGCGCCATCGAACGGCCGGCTTCATTCGATTCGTCTGTGCGCATGCGGGTCTCCAATGAGGTGATCGACAAGCGTGCGCACCGCGAACGGCTCGCACGGCGGATGCGAACCATTCTGCGTCGGTCCCCCCGGGGCTCCACCCGGTTTTTCCCGCGCATGGCGCGGGCGCGGCCCTGCACGCCCGTTCCGCCGGCGAATGCGTCAGCCCGGCCGCATGAAGCCGGCGAAGAACTCGGCCAGCGCCTGGTGCGCATCGAGCGGCAGCACGTGGGCCACGTACTGGTCGGGCCGCACGACGACGAGGGCGCCCCGCGCGCGGTCGATGCCGCGCAGGTCGAAGATGTCCGGGCCGTTCTTCGGGTCCGGGCAGAAGACCTTTTCATGGTCGTGCAGGCCCAGGCGCCCCTTGCGCGGCCGCAGCAGCGCCGGCATGGACTCGATCGCCAGCTCGCGGTGGCCCTGCTGGAAGACGGCCCGCAGGTCGAACACCGCGTCGACGTCCTGGCCGGCGCGGGTGTACCGGCGCACGGGCGACTCGGGCGAGTCCGCGAGGAAGCGGCACAGCGCCCGCACGCCCGTGCGCTCGTCCGATGCATCGTCCGCGCCGGCGAAGGCATACAGGCGCCAGCGGCCGTCGGCCCGGGCGACGTGGCCGAGCTGCATCGGCCGCGCATCCGCGACGCGCAGCACCGGCGCGGAGTGGAAGCGCGTGCCGATCACGAAGCCGGCGGCCAGCCGCTGGTGCGCGGCCTCCCCGCAGATGACGGAGGGCCGGTAGTGCGTGCCCATGCCGGCGGTGAAGCGCCCGTGCCGCTCGAAGTACCGCTGGAATTCCTTCGGGTCCACGCCGCCCGATCCGCCGTCGCCGAGCCGGGCGCGGTCGCTGAACATCTTCGCCCACTCGCGGTCGAAGTCGATCAGCGCCTGCGCGGCCGGCTGGCGCTCCTGCGAATAGGTGCGCAGCAGCGCCGGCGCGCACTGGCCGCGCAGCACCGCCGCCAGCTTCCAGCCCAGGTTGAAGGCGTCCTGCATGGAGAAGTTCATGCCCTGCCCGGCCTTGGGGCTGTGCGTGTGGCAGGCATCGCCGGCGATGAACACGCGCGGCAGCCGCGCGCCGGCCTCCGCGGCGGGCACGTCGTCGTAGGCGTCGCAGATGCGCTGGCCGATCTCGTACACCGACCACCACGGCACCTCCTTCACGTCGAGCGTCCAGGGGTGCAGGATGCGCCGCGCCGCGGCGACGAGGTGGTCGAGGGTGAGGTTGCGGCCGGCGACCCGCTCGTCCTCGCCGAGCTTGTCCATCTCCACGTACAGGCGCACCAGGTAGCCGCCTTCGCGCGGGATCACGAGCAGGTTGCCGTGCGACGACTGCACCGCGGACTTGTGGCGGATGTCGGGGAAGTCGGTCACCGCCAGCACGTCCATCACGCCCCAGGCCTGGTTGGCCGAGTCGCCCACGAGCTGCCGGCCGATGGCGCGGCGCACCGCGCTGCGCGCGCCGTCGCAGCCGACGACGTAGCGCGCCCGCACCGTCTCCACCGTGCCGGCGTGCGCGCCGTCCGTCCGCTCCAGGCGCGCGGTCACCGGGTGGTCGGCGGCGTCGCGGTCCACCGCCACGTCGAGCAGGCGGCGCGCGTAGTGCGGTTCCAGCCGGCTCGGCGCGTTGCGCATCGCCTCCAGGTAGAAGTCGTGCACCCGCGCCTGGTTCAGCACCACGTGCGGGAACTCTGACAGGCCGTCCTCCGTGTCCTGCACGCGGCCGTGGCGCACGATGCGCTCGGGCCGGGCCTCGTCCGGCTTCCAGAAGGTCACCTCGTTGATCCAGCAGGCTTCCTCGAGCACCCGCCCGGCGAAGCCGAAGGCCTCGAACATCTCCATCGTGCGGCAGGCGATGCCGTCGGCCTGGCCGAGCTGCAGCGGGCCGTCCTTCTGCTCGACGATGCAGGTGCGGATGTCGGCGAAGGCCGCCAGCTGCGCGGCCAGCGTGAGCCCGGCGGGGCCGCAGCCGACGATCAGCACGTCGACCTGCGCGGGCATGGCGTCGGCGTGCGCGGCGGCCTGCGGGGACGCTTCGGCGATGCGGGGATCGCCGGGGACGAAGCCATTCAGGTGGAACTGCATCTGTCTCTTCTCTCGTGGTCTCTTCTCTCGTGGTCTCGCGTGACGGTTCGGCGCTCGCGCCGCCGCGAACTATTGACCCGCCTCAAGATTGCGTCAAACCATGAAAGCTCATACTCCGTATATCGTTTCCATATAGAGGGCCCGATCGCCATGGCGAAGCTCGACCTCGAATGGCTCGGCGTGTTCGTCGAGGTGTACCGCACGCAGAGCGTGTCGCGCGCGGCCCAGCGGCTGGGCATGGCGCAGGCGAGCGCCAGCATCGCGCTCGGCAAGCTGCGCCGGCATTTCGACGACCCGCTGTTCAGCCGCACCTCGCGCGGCATGGAGCCCACGCCGCACGCGCAGCGCATCTACCCGGACCTGGAGGAGGCGTTGTCGCGCCTCGCCCGCGCGCAGGGGAACCGCAGCGCATTCGTGCCCGGGCGCGAGGCGCGCGAGTTCCGCATCTGCATGACGGACATCAGCGAGATCGTGCTGCTGCCGCGGCTCGTCAACCACCTGCAGCAGGCGGCGCCGGGCGTGAGCGTCGAGGCCGAGAACCTCTCGACGGACAGCCGGCGCCGGCTGGAGTCGGGCGAGGTCGACCTCGCCATCGGCTTCACGCCGGCGCTGGAGGCCGGCTTCTACCAGCAGGCGCTGTTCTCCCAGGACTTCGTCTGCCTGGCCTCGATCGAGCACCCGCGGGTGCGCTCGCCGAAGCTCACCCGCCGCGCGTTCGCCGCCGAAGGGCACGTCGTCGTCGCCACCTCGGGCACGGGGCACTCGATCGTCGAGAAGGTCCTCGCCCGGCACGGCATCGAGCGGCGGGCCGTCCTGCGCGTGCCGAGCTTCCTCGGCGTGGCGCGCATCGTCGCGCGGACCGAACTGCTGGTGATCGTCCCGCGGCTGCTGGGCGAGACCCTGGCCTCGCAGGAGCCGGTGCAGGTGCTGTCGCCGCCGGTGTCCATGCCCGCGTACAAGGTCAAGCAGCACTGGCACGAGCGCTTCAACGCCGACGCCGGCAACGTCTGGCTGCGCCGGACGGTGGCGGAGCTGTTCGCCGGCGCACCGCGGGCCTAGCGACGCCCGCGGCGGATGCTGCGAAGATGGGCGGCATGCCGGCGGCGCGGCGCGGCCGGCCCGCATCACGGGGCAAGCGCATGGACGAGAAGGTGGCAGTGGTCGTCGGAGGCGGCAGCGGCATGGGCGCCGCGGCCGCGCGCAGGCTCGCCCGCGACGGGTTCAGGATCGCGGTCCTGTCCTCGTCCGGCAAGGGCGAGGCGCTCGGCATCGAGCTCGGCGGCATCGGCATGACGGGCTCCAACCGGTCGGGCGACGACCTCGCGCGGCTGGTCGACCGGGTGCTGGACCGCTGGGGCCGCATCGACGTGGTGGTCAACAGCGCCGGCCACGGCCCGAAGGGCCCGCTGCTCGAACTCACAGACGAGCAGTGGCATGCCGGCCTGGAGGTCTACCTGCTCCACGTGATGCGCGTGGCGCGCCTCGTGACGCCCGCGATGGTCGCGCGCCGCGACGGCGCGATCATCAACATCTCGTCGGCCTGGGCCGTCGAGCCGAGCCCGATGTTCCCGACGTCGGCGGTGTTCCGCGCGGGCCTGGCCGCGTTCACGAAGCTGTTCGCCGACCAGTACGCCGCCAGCAACGTGCGCATGAACAACGTGCTGCCCGGCTGGATCGACAGCCTGCCCGCGACGGAGGAACGCCGCGCGAGCGTGCCGCTGCAGCGCTACGGCCGCAGCGACGAGGTCGCGGCGACCATCGCCTTCCTCGCCTCCGAGGGCGCCGCCTACATCACGGGCCAGAGCCTGCGGGTCGACGGCGGCCTGATGCGCTCGCTGTAGGGCCCGTAGCGCCTGTAGCGCCAGGCCGCATCGCCGCGCCGCCGCCCGGGCGGCGCCCATTCACCGAGAGAACCGCGGCGCGGCGCTGACGCCGGGCGCCCGCCCGTCCCGTGTGCCGCCCGCGGCGCGCGGCCGTGCCGCCGTACGCGCCGCCCTATACCCCACTGATCCGCTCGCGTATTGACCCAGCGCAAGTGCGCTCCTACCATTGGTCCTACCACTTTGGTCTACCACAAAGGAACGCCAATGCTCTCCCGCGAAGACAACGAGACCCTGGTGCGGGTCGGACCCGGCACGGCGATGGGCGAGCTGATGCGCCTGTACTGGCTGCCCTTCCTCAAGGCGTCGGACGTGGTGGCCGACGGCGCGCCGCACCGCGTGCGCCTGCTCGGCGAGGACCTGGTGGCCTTCCGCGGCAGCGACGGCCGCGTCGGGCTGGTCGACCACGCCTGCCCGCACCGCGGCGCGCCGATGGCCTTCGCGACCAACGAGGACAACGGCATCCGCTGCATCTACCACGGCTGGAAGTTCGGGGTCGACGGCCGCTGCCAGGACATGCCGGCCGAGCCGGCGAACAGCCCGATGTGCCAGCGCATGACGATCAAGTCGTACCCCGTGCGCGAGCGCAACGGCGTGCTGTGGGCCTGGCTCGGCGCCGATGCCGACGCGGCGCCCGCGCTGCCCGACGTGGAATGGAACCAGGTGCCCGAGTCGCAGTGCGCCATCTCCATCCGCGTGCAGGAATGCAACTGGCTGCAGGCGCTGGAAGGCGAGGTCGACTCGGCGCACGCGGCCATCCTGCACGGCCGCCCCAAGGGCGGGACGATCAACCAGTGGCGCCAGGCCGAGGACCTGGCGCCCAGCTTCGAGATCCAGCCGCACGATGCCGGCATCAGCATCGCCGCGCGGCGCAAGACGGGCGACGGCCGCAACTACGTGCGCGTCAACCAGTTCCTGATGCCCTTCTGGACGCTGGTGCCGCCGCAGACGCAGTACCCCGAGCTGAGCGGCCATGCGTGGGTGCCGATCGACGACGAGCACACGCTGTGCCTCATGTTCTCGTACCACCCGAGCGAGCCCTTCTACGAGAAGACGCGCCAGCTCTTCGCCGAGGGCTACAAGGGCCGCGAGACCGGCCACCACTCGCTGGCGGCCTTCGAGCCGCGCCCGGCCACCACGCCCTTCCCGAAGTACTGGAGCCGCTACAACCGCGGCAACGCCTTCCAGTTCGACTACGCGCTGAAGTCGGAGCACAACTCGGGCGTGCCGGGCCTCTGGCCGCAGGACGCGGCCTGCCAGTCGGGCGTGGCGCCGATCTACGACCGCAGCCGGGAGCACCTCGGCACCACCGACACCGGCATCGTGCGCGTGCGCCGCATGCTGCTCGACGCGGCCCGCAAGCTGCAGTCGCAGGGGCTGCCGCCGGTGTCGGCGACGAAGCCCGAGGGCTTCCGCTGGCGCGCGGTGTCGATCACCATCCCGGCCGGCGGCGACTGGGCCGCGCTCGGCGCCGAGCCGATGCGGGCCGAGCCGGGCAAGGGCTTCGGCTACGTGCCATGAGACGCCTCAGCTGGCGGGCCGAGCGCCGGGCCGCTCCCAAGCCGGCCCGCGTCCCCTCGGGGGACCGGCCGATGTATCCATCGGACGAGGGGCGGACATGATCGAGCTGCGGCTGCGGCAGATCCGCCTCGAGGCGGAAGACGTCTGCTCCTACGAGTTCGTGTCGGCGAACGGCGCGGCGCTGCCCGCCTTCACCGCCGGCGCGCACGTCGACCTGCACCTGCCGCAGGGCATGGTGCGCAGCTACTCGCTGGTGAACGCGCCGCAGGACGCCGGCTGCTACCGCATCGCGGTGCAGCGCGAGGCCGCCGGCCGCGGCGGCTCGGCCTGGATGCACGAGCAGCTGCGCGTCGGCCAGGTGCTGCGCGCAAACGCGCCGGTCAACGACTTCGCGCTCGACGAGACGGCCGAGCATTCGGTGTTCATCGCCGGGGGCATCGGCATCACGCCCATCCTGTCGATGATCGCGCGGCTCGACGCGCTGGGCCGCTCGTGGCGGCTGCACTACGCCAGCCGCACGCCCGGGCGCACCGCCTTCGCCGACGCTCTGCGCGCCCTCGACGGCGGGCGCGGCCGGGTGGTCCATTGCAACAACGGCTCGCCGGACGGCGCGCGCGCGGACATCGCCGCCATCGTCGCCGCCGCCGATGCGTCGACGCACCTGTACTGCTGCGGCCCGGCCCGCATGATCGACGCCTTCGTCGCCGCCGGCGCGGCGCGGCCGCCGCGGACGATGCACCACGAGCGCTTCGCCGCCGCCAGCGCGCCGTCGACGGCCGGCGGCTTCGAGGTGGTGCTGCAGCGCAGCGGCCGGCGCTTCGCCGTCGAGCCGGGCAAGTCCATCCTCGACACGCTGCTCGACCACGACGTGTCGGTGGCCTACGCCTGCTCCAGCGGCATCTGCGGCACCTGCCGCACCGGCGTCGTCAGCGGCGTGCCCGACCACCGCGACGACTTCCTCGACGACGCGGCGCGGCAGGCCAACACCGCCGTGATGATCTGCTGCTCCGGCTCGCACACGCCCACCCTGGTGCTCGATCTATGATCCGCACGCACCACCATGGCCCTCGAGCAGCCGACTTCCACCCCCGCACGACAGGGCGCGAGCAGCAGCGTCGTGGCGGGCATCCTCGCCTACCTGCAGGACCGGCGCCTGCAGCCGGGCGACCGCCTGCCCTCCGAGCGGGATCTCGCCGAGCGGCTGAACGTCGGCCGCAACGCGGTGCGCGAGGCGCTGGCCACGCTGGTGACCCTGCGCGTGGTCGAGTCGCGGCCCAACTCGGGCATCTACCTGCGGCACCTGGCGCGCGACGCCAGCTTCGAGACGCTGGTGCTGCTCACCGACATGGGCGCGACGCCCACGCCCACCGAGGTGGCCGAGACGACGGAGGTGCGCGCGCACCTGGAGCTGCTGGCCGTGGACCTGGCCTGCAGGCGGCGCGACGAGGCGGACCTGGCGCGCATCGCGTCCATCCTCGACCGCACGGATGCGCTGCTGCAGGCGCAGGGCAACATCGCGCAGCTCGACACGGACTTCCACATCGCCGTGGTCGACGCGGGCCACAACTCGACGCTGGTGCGCACGCTCAACGCGTTCTACCGCTTCACCGCGCGCCGGCGCGAAGTGTTCTTCTCGGATCACACGCGGGCGCAGCTCTCGGCGCGGGAGCACCGGCAGCTGCTCGCCCACATCCGCTCGCGCGATTCCGCCAAGGCGCAACGCCTGGTGCTGCGGCACATGGAACGCGCCAGCAACTACTGGTCGGACATGCTCGAAAGCTAGGCACGTCGGCCGCCCACCGTCCGCACCCCTCGGCGGGTGGGAAGGCCCACGATGCATGACACCCTCGAGCGGGACTTTCCCGCGCACCGCCCGCGCCCGCACGGCGCGCCCACCGCGCTCGCCGGCCTGCGCGTCGTCGACTTCTCGCACTTCATCGCCGGCCCCTTCGCCACGATGATCCTGGCCGACATGGGCGCCGAAGTGCTCAAGATCGAGGCGCCCGGCCGCGGCGACGACCTGCGGCGCTACCCGCCGATGCATCCGCGGCTGGACCAGGGCGCGCCCTTCCTCTGGTCCAACCGCAACAAGAAGAGCGTCGCGCTGGACCTGAAGTCGCCCGACGGCCTGGCCGTGGCGCGCGAGCTGATCGCCCGGGCCGACGTGGTGGTGGAGAACTTCTCCGCCGGCGTGATGGACCGGCTCGGGCTGTCCTACGACACCTGCCGCGCCCTCAACCCGCGGCTCGTCTACTGCTCGGTCGCGGCCTACAGCCGCACCGGCGCCTTCGCCGACCGGATGGGGTTCGATCCCATCGCCCAGGCGGAGAGCGGCTTCATCTCGATGAACGGCTACGCCGACCGCGACGGCGTGCGCGCGCTCTCGCCGGTGATGGACATCAGCACCGCCATGATGGCCGGCAACGCCATCCTCGGCGCCCTGCTGGCGCGCGAGCGCACCGGCGCCGGCCAGCAGCTCGAGGTCTCGCTGTTCGACAACGCGGTGCTGATGACGGGCTACGCCACGCTGCAGTCGCTGTTCACCGGCCAGGACGCGCAGCGGCACGGCAACACCAGTCCCGACACTTGCCCGTCCGGCGCCTTCCACGCGAAGGACCGCACCTTCTACATCAACAGCGGCAACGACAACATCTTCCAGCGCCTGATGACGCAGGTGCTGGAGCGGCCCGACCTCGCCGCCCGCCCCGAGTACGCGACCGGCCCGCTGCGCTCGGCCCGGCGGGACGAGCTGTTCGCCACGCTGAACGAGGCCTTCGCGCAGCAGCCGTGGGCGCACTGGCAGTCGCGCATGCGCGCCGCCGGCGTGCCCTGCGGGCTGGTGCGCAGCGTGGGCGAGGCGATCCGCTCGCCCGAGGCGCGCGACCACGAGCTCGTCACGCGCATCCCGCACCCGACGCTCGGCTGGGCGCCGAACGTGCGGCTGCCCATCCGCTACGCCGGCACGCCGCTGGCCGATCCGCAGCCGGCGCCGGCCATCGGCCAGCACACCGCCGAGGTGCTGCGCGAGGTGCTGGGCTACGGCGAGGCCCAGCTGGACCGGCTCGCCGGGCGCGGCGCCTTCGGGAAGGCCGCCCCATGACGCGCACGCTGCGCGGCCGCGTGGCCATCGTCGGCATCGGCGAGACGCCGTACTACAGGCACGGCCAGTCGCCGGACGGCGAGTTCAAGCTCGCGCTGAAGGCCATCCTCGCCGCCTGCGCCGACGCCGGCCTCGACCCGCGCCGCATCGACGGCTTCTCCGGCTTCAGCGAGGAGCGCAGCGAGGCCTCGCGCCTGGCCGCGGCGCTGGGCATCGACCGGCTGCGCACCAGCGTCATGCAGTGGGGCGGCGGCGGGGGCGGCTGCTGCGCGGCGGTGGCCAACGGCGCGGCCGCCATCGCGAGCGGCATGGCCGATTGCGTGGTCGCCTTCCGCTCCCTCGCGCAGGGCCAGTACGGCCGCTTCGGCCAGGCGGCCACGGTGGACACCATCTCGGGCGAGCGCGCCTACCTCATGCCCTACGGCGTGCTGGCGCCGCCGCAGCGCTTCGCCATGCGGGTGCGGCGCTTCATGCACGAGCACGGCGTGCGGCAGGAGGCGCTGCGCGCGATCGCGCTGGCCTCGTACCACCACGCGCAGGCCAACCCGCGCGCGCTGATGCACGGCAAGCCGCTCACCGAGGCGGCCTACGACGCCTCGCGCTGGATCGCCGAGCCGCTGCACCTGTACGACTGCTGCATGGAGAACGATGGCGCTGCCGCGGTGGTGATGGTGGCCGCAGAGCGCGCCGCCGACTTCCGCGGCGCGCCGGCCTACGTGCTGGGCGCGGCCACGGGCTCGGGCTTTCGCACCGGCGCCATCCCGCACAACTCGCCGCGCTACGGCAGCGCCAGCTTCGAGACGCTGGCGCCCGACCTCTTCCGCATGGCCGGCGTCGGCCCGGCGGACGTGGGCTCGGTGCAGAGCTACGAGAACTTCACCGGCGGCGTGGCGATGGCGCTGGCCGAGCACGGCTTCTTCGAGCCGGGGCAGGCCAACGACTTCCTCACGCTGTCCAACCTGCGCGCCGACGGCGGCCGGCTGCCGCTGAACACCAGTGGCGGCAACCTCGCCGAGTGCTACGTGCACGGCTTCGAGCTGGTGCTGGAGGCGGTGCGCCAGGTGCGCGGCACGTCCACCAGCCAGGCGGCGCGCCAGGACGTGGCGCTGGTCATCGGCGGGCCGATGGTCACGCCGGCCAGCAACCTGCTGCTCGGATCGGAGGCCGTGCTGTGACGACGATGCCCGCCGCCTACCTGCCCGCCGGCCTGCCCGCGCCGGTGGCCGAACCCGACGGCCTGTCCGCGCCCTACTGGGCCGGGCTGCGCGAAGGCCGGCTGCTGGTGCAGCGCTGCGCCGGCTGCGGCACCTGGCAGTTCGGCCCCGAATGGCTGTGCCACCGCTGCCACCGCTTCGACCCCGGCTGGGTGGAGGTGGCGCCGCGCGGCCTGATCCACAGCTGGGAGCGCGTGTGGCATCCGTCGCACCCGGCGCTCAAGGGCCACGGGCCCTACCTCGTCGTGCTGGTCGAGCTGCCCGAGGCCGGCAACGTGCGCATGGTCGGCAACCTGCTCGGCGACCCGATGCAGGCGGTGGCGATCGGCGCCGCCGTGACCGGCGCGTTCGAGCACCATGCGGACGCGAGCCCGCCCTTCTCGCTGCTGCAGTGGCGGACGGCCTGACGGCATGGACGACGCGGACCTCGTCGTGGTGGGCGCCGGCGCCGGCGGCATGACCGCCGCGCTGGCCGCCGCGCTGCACGGCCTGCGGGTCGTGCTGTGCGAGGCGACCGGGCAGGTCGGCGGCACGACGGCCACCTCGGCCGGCACGCTGTGGGTGCCGGGCAACCGCCAGGGCGAGGCCGCGGGCCACGGCGACTGCGCGGCCGAGGCGGCCCGCTATCTCGACGCCCTGATCGGCGCCGACGACCCGCGCGGCCTGCGCCGCGCCTACCTCGCCCATGCGGCAGGCACCATCGCCGAGATCGAGGCCCGCACCCGCCTGCGCTTCACCAGCGCCGGCCTGCATCCCGACTACCTGCAGCAGCCGGGCGCGGCCCTCGCGGGACGCGCGCTGAGCCCGGTGGAGTTCGACGGCCGCACGCTCGGCGCCGAGGACTTCCGCCGCGTCCGCCCGCCGATGCGCGAGCTGATGGTGCTGGGCGGCATGATGGCCGGCAAGGCCGACGTGCAGGCGCTGTTCGACCGCTGGCGCACGCGCGCCGGCTTCGCGCGCAGCGCGCGGCTGCTGCTGCGCTACGCGCGGGACCGCCTGCGCCACCCGCGCGGCACGCGGCTGGTGCTGGGCAATGCGCTCGTCGCCCGGCTGCTGGCCAGCCTGCGCGACGCCGGCGTGGAGATCCGCTTCGGCCACCGCCTGGTGCAGCTGCTGAGGCCGCAGGGCCGCGTCACCGGCGCCGCGTTCGACGTCGGCGGCCGGCACGAGACGCTGCACGCGACCCACGGGGTCGTGCTGGCCACCGGCGGCATCGGCCACGACGTGGCCCTGCGCGCCGACCTGGCGCCGGCCGGCGTGCACCGCTACAGCCTCGCCTGCGCCTCGGTGCGCGGCGAGGGCATCGCCGCGGCGCAGGCGGCCGGCGCGCAGCTCGAGCGGCATCCCGGCGACTTCTTCTGGCAGCCCGTCTCGGTGGTGCCGCGGCCCGGCGGCGCGGCGGGCCTGTTCCCGCACCTGTACCTGGACCGCGCCAAGCCCGGCCTCGTCGCCGTCGACGGCCAGGGCCGGCGCTTCGTCGACGAGGGCGCGTCCTACCACCACTTCGTCGAAGGCATGCGGGCCGCCGGCGGCCTGCAGCGGCCCGCCTTCCTGGTGTGCGACGCCGCGTTCGTGCGCCGCTACGGCCTGGGCGCGATCCCGCCGGGCCGCGTGGCCGGCACGCGGCACGCGGCGGGCGGCTACCTGGTGGCCGCGCCGACGCTCGACGCGCTGGCGCGCCGGCTGGGCGTGGACGGCGAGGCGCTGCAGGCCACCGTGGCGCGCCACAACGAGGCCGCGCGATCGGGCCGCGACGCGGAATTCCACAAGGGCGAGTCGCCGCTCGGCCGCTTCAACGGCGACCCGGCGCACCGGCCGAACCCCTGCCTCGGCCCGATCGCCACGCCGCCGTTCTGCGCGCTGCCGGTGTGGGCCGCCGACGCGGCGTCGAGCAGCGGCCTCGCCACCGACGCGCAGGGCGCGGTGCTCGATGCCGGCGGGCAGCCGATCCCGGGCCTGCATGCCTGCGGCAACGACATGGCCTCAATGATGCGCGGCACCTACCCCGGCCCGGGCACGACGCTCGGCCCGGCGCTGGTCTTCGGCTGGCGCTGCGGCGTGCATGCCGCGACGGCGGCCCGGGAGGCCGCATGAGCCGCGCCCCCACCGGGCCCCTGGCCGGCCTGCGGGTCGTCGAGTTCGCCGGGCTCGGCCCGGCGCCCTTCGCCTGCATGCTGCTGTCGGACATGGGCGCCGACGTGGTGACCGTCGACCGCCCCGGCAAGCGCCTCGGCGACGCGACGAACCTCGCCGGCCGCGGGCGCCGCGTGGTGCTCGCCGACCTCAAGGACGCCGCGGCGCGCGAGACCGTGCTCGCGCTGCTGGACCGCGCCGACGTGCTGGTCGAGGGCTTCCGCCCCGGCGTGATGGAGCGCCTGGGCCTCGGCCCCGAGGCGCTGGCCGCGCGCAACCCGCGACTGGTCTACGGCCGCATGACGGGCTGGGGCCAGCACGGGCCGCTGGCCCACACCGCCGGCCACGACATCGACTACATCGCGCTCGCCGGCGCGCTGCACGCCATCGGCCCGGCCGGCGGGCCGCCGGTGCCGCCGCTGAACCTCGTGGGCGACTACGGCGGCGGCAGCCTCTACCTCGTTGCCGGCCTCCTGGCGGCGCTGCACGAGCGCCAGCGCTCGGGCCGCGGGCAGGTGGTCGACGCCGCCATCACCGACGGCGTGCTGTCGCTGATGACGCACTTCGCGGCGAGCAGCCTGCGCGGCCAGTTCGACGATCGCCGCGGCACGCACCTGCTCGACGGCGGCGCGCCCTTCTACGGCGTGTACGCCACCGCCGACGGCCGGCACGTCGCCGTCGGCGCGCTGGAGCCGGCCTTCTTCGCCGAGCTGTGCGAGCGCCTGGGCGTGGCTCCCGGGCTGCGCGACGCGCAGGCCGACCGCACGCGCTGGCCGGCGCTGCACGCCGAGTTCGCGCGCATTTTCGAAGGCCGCACGCGCGAGGCCTGGACGGCCCTGCTCGAACACGGCGACGCCTGCTTCGCGCCGGTGCTCTCGCTCGGCGAGGCGGCCGCCCATCCCCACCACCTCGCGCGCCATGCCTTCGTCGACGTCGACGGCGTGCGCCACCCCGCGCCGGCGCCGCGCTTCTCGCGCACGCCCTCGGCCATCCAGGGGCCGGCGCCGTCGCGGGCGAGCGACGCGCACGAGGTCCTGCAGCACTGGAGCGGCTGAGCGATCCCCGCCTGCCGCTCCTTCACCCGAGGCACCGGGCCGCAACGACGGCCGGCGCCCATCCCCACCGGAGACATGACCATGACCCGACCCACCCGCCGCCGCTTCCTGCCCGCCCTGCTGGCCACCACGGCCTTCGCCTGCTTCCTGTGCGGCCCGGCCGCCCGCGCGCAGGGGCCCGACGCCTTCCCGAGCAAGCCGATCAACCTGATCGTCCCCTACCCCGCCGGCGGCACCACCGACCAGCTCGCGCGCGCCATCGCGCAGCCGATGCAGGAGACGCTGGGCCAGCCGGTCATCATCTTCAACAAGCCCGGCGCCGGCGGCACGCTGGGCACCGACTTCGTCGCCAAGTCGGCGCCCGACGGCTACACGCTCGTCTTCGGCAACAGCGGCCCGAGCGTCACGTCCTCGCTGATGCGCAAGCTGCCCTACGACATCCTGAAGGACTTCCGCCCGCTGTCGGCCGTGGTCACCGTGCCGCTGATCCTGGCCGTGCCGGCGCAGAGCCCGCACAAGACGGTGAAGGACTTCGTCGCCTGGGCGCGCACCCAGGGGTCGAGCCTGAACTACGGCTCCACCGGCATCGGCGGCAGCTCGCACCTGGCCGGCGAATACTTCAACGAGCGCGCCGGCACGAAGATCACCCACATCCCGTACACCGGCGGCGCGCCGCTGGTGGCCGCCTTCGCCGGCGGGCAGATCGACATGGGCTTCGTCACCGGCCTGGACGGCGCGGCCATGGTGCAGGCCGGCCGCATCCGGTATCTCGGCGTGGCCTCGCCCCAGCGCACGCCGGTGCTGCCGGGCCTGCCCGCCATCGCGGAGGACGTGCCGGGCTTCAGCGCCGTGGTGTGGTTCGGCGTGCTCGCGCCCAAGGGCGTGCCCGACGCCATCGCCAACAAGATCGCCGACGCCATCGCCAAGGCCGTGCACAAGCCCGAGGTACACAAGCTCTTCGTCGACCGCAACGTCGAGCCGAGCGGCAGCACGCCGCAGGCGCTGGAGCAGATGATCCAGGACGAGCTGAAGCTGTGGGGGCCGGTGATCGAGAAGGCCCAGATCAAGCTCTGAGCGCGGCCATGCAAGCACTCGACAGCATCGAGCTCACCCGCGTCGGCCCCGGCACGGTGATGGGCACCCTGATGCGGCAGTACTGGCTGCCCGCGCTGATGTCGTCGGAGCTCGTGGCCGACGGCGACCCGGTGCGCCTGCTCGTGCTGGGCGAGCGCCTGGTGGCGTTCCGCGACAGCGGCGGGCGGGTGGGCATCTTCGACCACCGCTGCCCGCACCGCTGCGCCTCGCTCTTCCTCGGCCGCAACGAGGGCCACGGCATCCGCTGCGTCTACCACGGCTGGAAGTTCGACGTGGACGGCCGCTGCGTCGACATGCCCAACGTGCCGCCGGAGAACGACTACAAGCACGCAGTGCACGCCAAGGCCTACCGCACGGCCGAGCGCAACGGGCTGGTGTGGGTCTACATGGGCGATCGCCCCGAGCCGCCGCCGCTGCCGCAGATCGAGGCCAACCTCGTGCCCGGCGGCGAGATCTGGTGCCTGCAGCGCGCCTGCAACTGGCTGCAGGCGCTGGAGGGCGACATCGACACCTCGCACGTGGGCTTCCTGCACGGCGGCTCGCTGCAGCCGCAGGACCTCGCGCCCGACCATCCGATGCGCCCGACGGTGGTCGACCGCGCGCCGCGCTACGAGGTGCAGGCCACCGGCTGGGGCACGATGTACGGCGGCTACCGGCCGAACGACGACGGGCGCATGTCGTGGCGCGTGGCGCACCACATGTTCCCGTTCTGGACGCAGACGCCCAACAACCGCTTCGCCACCCGCGCCATCGCCCGCGCCTGGGTGCCGATGGACGACGAGCACTCGATGCTGTTCGACCTGACCGGCGGCGTGGACGAAGGCAACCCGGCCTACACCTCGACCCGCGTCACCGGCGAGCCGCTGTTCGAGAAGTTCGACTACGCGCCCCCCACCAGCGACTGGCTCGGCCGCTGGCGCTGCGTCGACGACGCGCGCAACGACTGGGGCATGGACCGCGGCGCGCAGCGCGACGGCCGGCACTTCACCGGCATCGCCAACATCACCATGCAGGACCAGGCGGTGACCGAGAGCATGGGGCCGCTCACCGACCACGCGCTGGAGCACCTGGGGCCGAGCGACCAGATGATCGCCCGCACGCGGCGCCGGCTGCTGCAGGCGGCGCGCGCGCTGCGCGACCAGGGCACGGTGCCGCCCGGCGTGGACGACCCGCAGGTCTACTTCGGCGCGCGCGCCGGCTCCTTCCTGCACGAGGGCACGGCCACGCTGGCCGCGGCCTACGAGGCCCAGCTCGCGCAGGCGCGGCGCTGGCCGGGCGAGGCGCGCCGCGGGGAAACGGCATGAGCGGCGGACCCGGCTTCTCGTTCGCCGGCCGCACGGCGCTGGTCACCGGCGGCGGGCGCGGCATCGGCGAGGCCATTGCGCGCGAGCTGCACGGCGGCGGCGCGAAGGTGGCGGTCACCGACGTGGATGCCGCCACGGCCGAAGCCGTGGCGCAGTCGCTCGATCCGGGCGGCGACACAGCCATGGCCTTCACGCTCGACGTACGCCGCAAGGCCGCGTTCGAGGCCGCGCGCGACCGGCTGGTGCAGCGCTGGGGCGGCGTTGACATCGTGGTGAACAACGCCGGCTTCGCCAAGCGCACGCCGACCGGGGACATCACGCCCGAGGAGTTCGACGAGATCGTCGCCATCAACATGCGCAGCGTCTTCCTGAGCTGCCAGGTCTTCGCGCCGCACCTGGCGGCGCGCGGCTACGGGCGCATCGTCAACATCACCTCGCTGGGCGGGCAGAACGGCGGCACCGTGGCCTCGGCGCACTACGCCGCGGCGAAGGCCGGGGCCATCATGCTGACCAAGTACTTCGCGCAGCAGCTCGCGGGCAGCGGCGTCACCGTCAACGCCATCGCGCCGGGGCCGATCGCCACGGCCAAGGGCCGGCTCTCGCCCGAGCAGATCCGCGCCATCGAGCAGCGCGTGCCGGCCGGGCGCTTCGGCGAGGCCTCGGAGATCGCCGCGGCGGCCGCCCTGCTGGCCTCGGACCGCAGCGGCTTCTTCGTCGGCGCGACGCTGGACGTGAACGGCGGGCTGTACGTGCGCTAGGTGCGCGTCAGGCGCGTGTCAGGGCGCCGGCGGCGCCAGGATCTCGCCGCCGTGCTCGCCCAGCGTCGGCGCCGGGCGCGGGGCCATGACGCGCTGCCCGTCGGCCAGCCAGGGTGCGGCGCTCACGCCATGCCGGCCGACGTAGGCGCGCTCCAGGTGCTGCCAGTAGCCGCCGTGCAGGAGCTGGGCGTCCCGGCCGAGCTCGTCCGCCCGCTTCACCGGGGCCGCGCAGAGGCCGGCTTCCTGCAGCCGCCGCGCCGCCTCGTCGGCAGGCCGGTGCGCCGCCCAGGCCGCCAGGCACCGGTCCGCCGGCCCGGCGACGACGGCGTCGAGCGCCCGCAGCTCGGCGGCGTCGCGGGCCGTCACGGCCAGCCAGCGGTCCTCGCCCTCGCAGCGCACCACCCGGCTCAGCGCGGCGCGCGCCCGGGCATGGCCGGTGCGCGGCGGGCCGCCGCCGTGCCGCTGCGCCGCCAGCAGGCCGTCCGCGCCGAGCTGGAACAGGCAGGCGACCTGCGCCAGGTCGATGTCGGCGCCGCCGTGGGCCTCGCGGCCGTGCAGCGCGCCCAGGATCGCCGCGGCGGCGTAGAGGCCGGCGACCGGATCGCCCAGCGCCACGTGCTGCAGCGCCGGCGGCCAGTCCGGCTCGCCGTTCAGGTACGGCAGGCCGGACGCCTGCTCGACCGTCGAGCCGTAGGCGCGGATCCCGGACCACGGGCCGCCCTGGCCGAAGGCGGGCATCGTCACCGCGATCAGGCCGGGCCGCAGGCGGCGGCGCACGTCCGCGCCGAGCCCCAGCTTCTCCATCACGCCGGCGGCGAAGTTCTCGATCACCACGTCGGCGCCGCGCACCAGCGCCCGGGCCTGCGCCAGCCCCTCGGGCCGGGTCAGGTCGATGGCCACGCCGCGCTTGCCGCGGTTCATGTTGAGGAAGCCGACCTTCGTCTCGCGCTGCGCCTCGGCCTCGGGCCCGGTCTCCCAGCCGCGCCACCAGTCGGGGTGCGCGTCGGACTCGACCTTGACGACGTCGGCGCCCAGGTCCGCGAGCGTGCGCGTGCACAGCGGGCCGGCCCAGCCCATGCTGAAGTCGACGACCCGCAGGCCGTGCAAGGGCGACCCGCCGTCCGCCGCGGTCCAGGCCGCGGCCGGCCCCGTGCAGGTGGTGCGGTGGGGCAGCGTCGGGGCGAGCGGCGCGCCCGGCGCATCCGACAGGGGGGCGAAGGCGCCGCGCTCGCGCCAGTGCGGCTGCCGCGGCAGGTCGGCGGGCGCGGGCATCGGCGCGATCGGGATGCGGTGCGCCATGCCGAGCCGCACCCATTCGTCGCCGGTGCGCCGGGCGATCGCCGGCGCCAGCGCGCGGTCGACCTCGTCGGCGATCGCCAGCCGCTGCACGGCCGTGGCGAAGCGCGCGTCGTCGGCGAGCGCCGGCTGGTCCGCCAGATGGCACAGCGCGCGCCATTGCGCGGGCGTCAGGCAGGTGATGCCGACCCAGCCGTCCAGGCAGCGGAAGGCGGCGCAGGGATAGGTCGGCTGGAAGCGGTTGACGCCCAGGCGCCGGGCGGCGGTGCCGTCGGCCAGCGCGCCGAGCGCGCCGTTCTCGGAGAAGCACAGGGCGGCCTCGAACACGTTCACGTCGAGGCGGCGCAGGCGCGGCCGGCGGCGTTCGAGACAGGCGGCCACGGCGGCATTGAAGCCGACCACGCCGGCGACGACCTGCGGGATGTGCCCCTGCGCCAGCATGGGCGGCCCGTCCGCCGCGCCGAACGCGTGGCACAGGCCGGTCAGCGCCGCGATGGTCTCGTCCGTCGCCTGCCAGCGGGCCAGCGGGCCGGTGGCAGGCAGCCAGCGCATCGCCAGCAGGACCGGCGGCCGGTCGAGGCCGGCCGCGGCCGCCGCGGCCTCGCCCGCCGCGGCGTCGTCGAGGCCGCCGAGGACGAGCTGCGGCGCGGCGCCGGCGGGCATCGCGCCGACGATCCGCTTGCCCTGGTCGAGCCACTGGCCGTAGGCCACGCCGTCGCCGCCGCCATGGCCGCGGCGCTCGTCGCCCGCCGCGGGCCTGCGCAAGACCGTGGCGCCGCCGGCCGCGAGCAGGCGGCCGCAGTAGCGCACGGCCACGTCGTCGCCGAACTCCAGGACCGTGAGGCGGGCCAGGAAGGCGGGGCCGGCGTCGGACGACATGCCTTCAGCGATCGAGCAGCGGGATCAGCTCGCGCTTGAGCACCTTGCCCGTCGCGCTGGTCGGAAGCTCGGCGACGATGCGGATCTCCGGCACCTTGTAGGTCGCCATGCGCTCGCGGCACCACGCCTGCAGCTGCTCGGCCGTGAGCGAGGCGCCGGCCGCCGGGTCGAGCTTGACGAAGGCCACCGGCACCTCGCCCCTGGCCGGGTCGGGGCGGCCGATCACGCCGGAGCCGACGATGGCCGGGTGCATGCCCAGCAGCGCCTCCAGCTCGGCGGGGAAGACGCTCATGCCCTTCACCTTGAGCATCTCCTTGCGCCGCCCGAGGAAGTGCAGGTAGCCCTGCTCGTCGATGCAGGCGATGTCGCCGGTGTGCAGCCAGCCGCCGCGGATGCTCTCGGCCGTGGCCTCGGGCCGCTGCCAGTAGCCCTTGAACAGCGAGGGCGTGCGGCAGCACAGCTCGCCCTCCTCGCCGAGCGGCTTGAGCGCGCCGGTGTCGAAGTCGCAGATCTTCAGCTCGGTGCCCGGCACCGGCAGGCCGGTGAAGATGGGCTGGGCCTTCAGGTCGAAGTCGCCGTCCTGCATGCCGCGGGTGAAGGTGTCGTTGGTGTGCGTCTCGGTCATGCCCCAGGCGGCCTCGATCAGCGTGGAGCCCGTGAGCGCGCGCCAGCGCTCGCGGTAGCCGATGCCCAGCTTCTTCACGAACGAGGAGCAGCGCATGCTGCGCAGGCTGCGCAGGTCGTAGCGGCCGGCGTCGGGGTGGTCCATCACCTCGACCGCCGAGTCGAGCACGAGGCCGGTGACCGTCACGCGGTAGCGCTCGACGGCCTGCATCCAGGCCACGGGGTCCCAGCGCGCGAGCATCACCGTCGTGTTGCCGCTGACCACCGGCTGGATCACGAGCGCGTTCTCGCCGGCGATCCAGAACACCGGGTTGACGCCCAGGCCGACGTCGTCCTCCTGCCCGCCGACCGTCACCGACAGGGTGGCCGCGGCGGTGTAGAGCATGTCGCGCTGTGTGTGGATGCAGCCCTTGGGCAGGCCGGTCGTGCCGCCGGTGTAGTTGAGCGCGGCGATGGCGTCCAGGTCGGCCGGCGGCAGCGCGACGGGGGCCGTGCGGGCCAGGGCGGGCAGCAGGTCCTCGGCGTCCGCGCAGGCCAGGCGCGGCTGCGTGAGCGCCGGGGGCAGCGCGAGCGTGGGCGCCGGCGGCAGCATCTCGGCGAAGCTCGTGACGAACACGTGCCGCAGCGCGCCCGCGGCCCGCGCCTCGTGCGCCACCGGGTAGAGCTGGTCCAGCGTGACCATCACCTGCGCCCCGCTGTCCTTCAGCTCGTAGAGCACCTCCTCGCGCTTGAACAGCGGGTTCACCGGCACGTGGACGGCGCCCAGCTTCAGGATGCCGTAGAAGGCGACGAGGAACTGCGGGCAGTTCGGCATGAACACGGCCACGCGGTCGCCGCGCGCCACGCCGCGCTGCAGCAGCAGCGCCGCGAAGCGCTCGCTCAGGTCGTCGAGCTCGCCGAAGCCCAGCTCGCGCCCGTAGAAGACGATGGCGGGCTTCGCCGGCTGCCGCTTCGCGCGCTCGCGCAGGCAGTCGCTGACCGGCCGCTCGCCCAGCGGGTAGTGCAGCTCGCGGGGCACGCCCGCCGGCCAGTTGCGCGCCCACAGCGCGCGCAGCGTCTCCAGGTAGTCGTTCTCGTTCATCTCGGATCGGAAGGAAGGGATGTCGGAAGGGCGGGGCCGGCGCGTCACCAGGTCTCGACGTGCGAGCGCTTGCGGCCCGCGCGGCGCGGCGCCTGCCGGGCCGCCGCCTCGAAGGCCGCCGCGACGCAGCGGCGCGTGTCCGCCGGGTCGATCACGTCGTCGATCTCCAGCAGCGAGGCCATGTTCAGGGCCTTGCCGTGCTCGTAGGAGGCGGCCACGCGCCGCTCGTACTCCGCCTGGCGGGCCGCCGGGTCCTCGATCGCCGCCAGCTCCTTGCGGTAGGCCAGGCGCACCGCGCCCTCCAGGCCCATGCCGCCGAACTCGCCCGTCGGCCAGGAGAGGGTGAGCGCCGTGTCCTGGAAGTCGCCGCCGGACATCGCCAGCGCGCCCAGCCCGTAGCCCTTGCGCAGCACCACCATCACCAGCGGCACGGTGATCGTCGCGGTGTTGACGAACATGCGCGAGACGCGCCGCACCTGGGCCGTCTTCTCCGCCTCCGGCCCCACCATGAACCCCGGCGTGTCGCACAGCGACAGCAGCGGGATGCCGTGCGCCTCGCACAGCTGGATGAAGCGCGCCGCCTTGTCCGCGGCATCGGCGTCGATCGCGCCGCCGAGGAAGGCCGGGTTGTTGGCGAACACGCCGACCGGCCGGCCCTCGATGCGCACGAAGGCCGTGATCATCGCCAGGCCGAAGTCGCGGCGCAGCTCCAGCACGCTGCCGCTGTCGGCGAGCGTGTCGATCACGCGGCGCACGTCGTAGGCGCGCAGGCGGTTCTCCGGCACCAGGCGCCGCAGGTGCCGCTGGTCGGCGCACTGCCACTCGGCAAGGGCGCCCTGGAAGTACGACAGGTACTGCCGCGCGGCCGCGGTGGCCGCCGCCTCGTCCTCGACCAGCACGTCGATCACGCCGTTGGCCGACTGCACGTCGCTCGGGCCGATCTCCTCGGGCCGGAACACGCCCAGGCCACCACCCTCGATCATGGCCGGGCCGCCCATGCCGATGTTCGAGCGGCGCGTGGCGATGATCACGTCGCAGCAGCCGAGCAGCGCCGCGTTGCCCGCGAAGCAGCGGCCGTGCACCACGCCGACGACCGGCACCAGCCCGGACAGGTGCGCGAAGGCCTTGAAGGTGGGGATGTCCAGGCTCGCCACCTTCACGTGCATCTTGTCGGTGTCGCCCGGCCGCCCGCCGCCGCCCTCGGCGAAGAGCACGAGCGGGCGCTCCATGTCGGCCGCCAGCTTGAACAGCCGGTCCTGCTTCTTGTGGTTGAACGAGCCCTGGGTGCCGGCGAGCACGGTGTAGTCGTAGGACAGCACCACCGTGCGGCCGGCCTCGGAGCCGAAGGCCCCGGCGTTGACCGTGGCCACCCCGCCGACGAGGCCGTCGGCCGGCGTGGTGCGCCGCAGGTGCTCGATCGGGTGGCGCGTGCGCTGCGCCGCCACCGCCAGCGCGCCGAACTCGACGAAGCTGCCCGCGTCGACCAGGTCCTCGATGTTCTCGCGCGCGCTGCGCCCGCCCTGCGCATGGCGCTTGGCGATGGCCTCGGGCCGGGCGGCGTCGAGCGTCAGCGCATGCCGCGCGATCGATTCGGCCAGGTCCGGGCGGATCGCGTCGAGATCGACCTCGCCCTCGTCGGCCGCCTGCGCCGCGTCGCCCTCGCCGGGCTCCATGAAGGCCAGGGCCTGGCCGGGCTGCACCACCTCACCGACCGCCGCCGCCAGCGCGCGCACCACGCCGTGGACCTCGGCGCTGATGACGTGCTGCATCTTCATGGCCTCGAGCACCGCGACCTGCTGGCCGGGCCGCACCGGCTCGCCGACCGCCACGTCGACCGAGACCACGCTGCCCTGCATCGGCGCGGCGAGCGCGACCGTGCCCGGCGGCGCGGCCGGGCCCGCCGCCGCGCCGGCCGCGCCGCCGCCCGCCTCGGGGAAGTGCCGGTCGCGGCCGCCGTCCGCGGCGGCCTGCTCGAGCAGCGCGGCGGCGTGGCGGTCCAGCCAGCGGGTGGAGACGTCGTTGTCCGCCACGTCCGGGTGCGCCAGCAGCGCGAGCAGGAAGGCGATGTTGGTGTCGACGCCGTCCACGCGCATGTCGGCCAGCGCCCGCCGGGCGCGGCCCACCGCGGCGGCGAAGCCGCCCGGCGAGTGCACGATGACCTTGGCCAGCAGCGAGTCGTAGTGCGGGCTGGTGCGGTAGCCCCGGTAGCCGTAGCCGTCCACGCGCACGCCCGGCCCGCTCGGCGGCTCGTAGGCGCCGATCTCGCCGCCCGCGGGCAGCACGCTGCCGTCGGGCTGCATGCGCTCCATGTTCACGCGCAGCTGGATCGCGAAGCCGCGGGGCTCGACGGCGCCGCGCGGGTCCAGGCCGAGCCGGGCCAGCCCCTCGCCCAGGCAGGTGCGGATCTGCAGCTGCACCAGGTCGACGCCGTGCACCGCCTCCGTGACGGTGTGCTCCACCTGCAGCCGCGGGTTGGCCTCGATGAAGACGAAGCGGCCGGGCGCGCTGCGGTCGACCAGGAACTCGAAGGTGCCCAGGCCCCGGTAGCGCGCGAGCTGCGCCATGCGCACCGCGGCCTGCACGATGCGCTCGCGCAGCGCCGGCGCGAGCGAGGGGCTCGGCGCGATCTCGACGACCTTCTGGTGGCGCCGCTGCAGGCTGCATTCGCGCTCGCCGAAGTGCACGACGCTGCCGCTGCCGTCGCCGAGCACCTGCACCTCGACGTGGCGGGCGTCGCCGATCAGCTCCTCGCAGTACACCGCGCCGGCGCCGAACGCGGCCAGCGCCTCGGCGCTCGCCCGCGCATGGGCCTCGGCGACGTCGGCCTCGCGCTCGACGACGCGCATGCCGCGCCCGCCGCCGCCGGCCACCGCCTTGACCAGCATGCCGCGGCCCTCCAGGCCGGCGAAGAAGCGCTTGGCGCCCTCGGCGTCGACCGGGCCGGTGCCGGCCAGCACCGGCACCTCGGCCGACACCGCGGCCTGCCGCGCCCGGGCCTTGTCGCCGAACAGCGCCAGCACCTCGGGCGAGGGCCCGATGAACACCAGCCCCGCGTCGGCGCAGGCCCGCGCCAGCGCCTCGCTCTCGCTCAGGAAGCCGTAGCCGGGGTGGACGGCGGTGCAGCCGCTGTCGCGCGCCGCCGCGACGACGGCCTGGACGTCGAGGTAGGCGGCCGCGCCGCGCCCGGGCAGCGCGACCGCCGCGTCGGCGCGCAGCACGTGCAGCGACTTCGCGTCGTCGGGCGCATGGACCGCGACGCTGCGCAGGCCGAGGTCGGCGCAGGCGCGCGCGATGCGGATGGCGATCTCCCCGCGGTTGGCGATGAGGATGGAATGGGACATGGACATGGACATGGGGGTCAGCTCACGGTCTCGGCCTCGCGCTGCGGGCTGCGCGCCGCCTCGACGATGCAGGCCGCCCGGTGGCCCGGCCCGAAGGCGGTGGCCGGCGGGCGCACGGTGCGGCAGGCGTCGACGGCGAGCGGGCAGCGCGGGTGGAACTTGCAGCCGGGCGGCGGCCTGAGCGCGCTGCCGATCTCGCCGCTGATCATGCCCACCGGCAGCGGCACGTCGGGGTCGGGGCGCAGCACGGAGGCCAGCAGCGCGCGCGTGTAGGGGTGGCGCGGCGACGCGAACACCGCGCCGGCCGGGCCCTGCTCGACCATGTCGCCGAGGTACATCACGCCGACGTCGTCGGCGAAGTGCTCCACCAGGGCGAGGTCGTGGGCGATGAGCAGGTAGGTCAGGCCATATTCCTTCTGGATGTCGCCCAGCAGGTTCAGGATCTGCGCGCGGATCGAGACGTCGAGCGCCGAGGTCGGCTCGTCCAGCACCAGCAGCCGCGGCCGCAGGGCGAGCGCCCGCGCCACCGCCACCCGCTGCCGCTGGCCGCCGCTGAACTCGTGCGGGTAGCGGCCCGCGGCATCGGCCGGCAGGCCGACGACGTCGAGCACCTCGGCGACGCGGCGGTCGAGCTCGGCGGCCGTGGTCCGCTCGTGCGCGAGGATGGGCTCGGCGATGATCGTCTTCACGCGCAGCCGCGGGTTCAGCGAGGAATACGGGTCCTGGAACACCGCCTGCACCTGCCGGCGCCACAGCCGGCGCGCGGCGCCGCGCAGGCCGGCGACGTCCTGGCCGTCGAAGAGGATGCGCCCGCCGGTGGGCGCCTCCAGCCCGAGGATCAGCTTCGCGCAGGTGGTCTTGCCGCAGCCCGACTCGCCGACGATGGCGAAGGTGCTGCCGGCCGGCACGTCGAAGCCCACATCGTCGACCGCCTTGACCACGGCCGGCGAGTTGCGCACCTTGAAGTGCTTCTGCAGCCCCTGGACCTGCAGCAGGGGCGTGCCGCCACGCGGATGGGAATCAGTGGGCAACGGGCGCTCCCTGGTGCAGCCAGCAGGCGACGCGCTGGCCCTCGGCCGGCACGAACTCCGGCGGGTACTCGCGCTCGCACACCGGCATCCGCTGCGGGCAGCGGGCCGCGAAGCGGCAGCCCGCGGGCGGGTTCAGCAGGCTCGGGGGCTGGCCGCCGATCGCCGACAGGCGGCCGCGCCGCTCGCCGAGCTTGGGAATCGAGTCGAGCAGCGCGCGCGTGTACGGATGGCCGGGCGAGCGGTAGATGCGGCGCACCGGGCCGGACTCGACCACCCGCCCGCCGTACATCACCGCGATGCGGTCGCAGATCGACGCGGCCACGCCCATGTCGTGCGTGATGAGGATGATGCCCACGCCGGTGTCCTGCTGGATGCGCTTGAGCAGGTCGATCATCTGCACCTGGATCGTCACGTCCAGCGCGCTGGTGGGCTCGTCGGCGATGAGCAGGCGCGGGCGGCAGGCGATCGCCATGGCCGTGACCACGCGCTGGCGCATGCCGCCGCTGAACTGGTGCGGGTAGTCCTTGAGCCGCGTCTCGGGCGAGGGGATGCGCACCTGGGTCAGCACGTCCACCGCGCCGCGGCGCGCCTCGGCGCGGCTGCGCGCCAGGCCGTGGTACAGGAAGGGCGCGCCCACCTGGTCGCCCACCGAGTACACCGGGTTCAGCGAGGTCAGCGGGTCCTGCGAGATCATCGAGACCCGGCGCCCGCGCCATTCGCGCGCCATCGTGCGCTCGTCGAGCGCGGCGAGGTCGGTGCCGTCCAGCAGGATCCGGCCGCCCGCGATGCGCCCGCCCGGGCGGGGCAGCAGCCGCAGGATGGACAGGCCCGTCATCGTCTTGCCGGAGCCGGACTCGCCCACCACGCCGAGCGTCTCGCGCTCGGCCACCTCCAGGTTCACGCCGTCGACCGCATGCACGGTGCCGTGGCGCACGTCGATGTGCGTCCGCAGCCCGGTGATCTGCAGCAGCGGCCTGCGGGCCGCGGGCGGCGCGCCGGCGGCGTCCGGCCGGTCGATCGTGGCGGCGTCGTTCGTCGGCATCAGCGCTGCTTCCTCTTCGGGTCCAGGGTGTCGCGCAGCCAGTCACCCACGAGGTTGGAGGCGAGGCAGGTCAGCGCGATGGCCACGCCGGGCAGCGTGATCAGCCACCAGGCGTTGGTGATGTAGCCGCGGGCGTCCGAGAGCATCAGCCCCCACGAGACGTCCGGCTGCTGGATGCCGAGCCCGAGGAAGCTGAGCGAGGCCTCGAAGACGATGACCTGCCCCACCTGCAGCGTGGCGAGCACCAGCAGCGTGTTGGCCACGTTGGGCAGCAGGTGGCGGCGCAGGATGGTGAAGCTGCTGCAGCCGGCCACGCGGGCCAGCGCCACGTAGTCGCGCTCCTTCAGCGACAGCACCTCGCCGCGGATGATCCGCGCGTACCAGGTCCAATAGGTGATGACGATCACGATGACGACGGTGGTGAAGTCGGGCGACAGCACCGCCGCGATCACCAGCGCGAGCGCCAGCGACGGGATCGACATCTGGATGTCGGCCAGGCGCATGAGCACGGCATCCACCACGCCACCGAAGAAGCCGGCGACGAGCCCGATCAGCGCGCCGATGCCGCCGGACAGGACGATGACGTAGAGCGCCACCGACACCGAGATCCGCGCCCCGGCGACGATGCGGCTGAAGATGTCGCGCCCGAGGTTGTCGGTGCCGAGCACGTGCGCCCAGGACCCGCCCTCGTTCCACACCGGCGGCTTGAACACGTTGGCGAGGTCCAGCGCGTTCGGGTCCCAGGGCGCGAGCCGCTCGCCCGCCACCGCGGCGACGAGCAGCAGGCACAGGAAGCCCATCGACAGCCACGGCAGGCCGCGGCCGCGCAGCCGGCGCAGCCAGCCGGCCCGCGGCGCGTGGGGCGGCGCCGCCGCGATTCCGGGTTGCAGGGCGGTGCTCATCGCGTGCTCAGCCGGCATGGCGGATGCGCGGGTCGATGAGCCCGTAGCTCAGGTCGACCAGCAGGTTGGCGCCGACGAACAGCACCGAGGTGAACAGCACGCCGGCCTGCACCACCGGGAAGTCGCGGGCGAACACCGCCTCCACCACGGTGCGCCCGAGCCCCGGCCAGGCGAACACGACCTCGACGACGAAGGCGCCGCCGAGCATGGCCGCGAAGTAGACGCCGAGCATGGTGACCAGCGGGATCGCGGCGTTGCGGAAGGCGTACTTGCACACCAGCAGCCACTCCGGCGTGCCGAGCGAGCGGCCCATGCGGATGTAGTCGCTGTCGAGCACGTCGAGCATGGCCGAGCGCACGATGCGCGTCTGCGCCGCCACCGGGTACCAGCCCAGCGCGATGGCGGGCATCACGATGTGCGCCGCCGTGCCGTGCCCGAACGCCGGCAGCCACCCGAGGTGCACCGAGAACAGCAGGATCAGCAGCAGGCCCACCCAGAACCCCGGCATCGCCTGCCCGAGCATCGCGAAGCCCTTGGCGACGTTGTCGAGCCAGCTGCCCCGGTACACCGCCGACAGGATGCCCAGCGGTACCGCGAGCAGCACGCTGAAGAGCAGGCCGGCCACCGCCAGCTGCATGGTGGCGGGCAGGCGGTCGAGCACCAGGTCGAGCGCGGGCGTCTGCCAGCGGTAGGAGTTGCCGAAGTCGCCCGTCAGCGCGTGCTGCGCGTAGATGAGGTACTGCACCCACACCGGCTTGTCCAGGCCCATGGCCGTGCGCGTCGCCTCGATCACGTCGGGCGGCGCCTCGATCGGCAGCAGCAGCAGGATCGGGTCGCCGGACAGGCGCGAGATCATGAAGATCACGATGCTCGCGCCGACGATGCTCAGCACGGCCAGCCCGAGGCGCCGCATGAGGAAGCGGATCATGCCCTGCGACTCCGCCCGCGCTACGGCTGCTTCAGCCCGATCTGCTGGAACGAGCGCCACGCGCCCGGCGCGGGCCACGGCGTGTACTCGACCTTGTCGCGCCAGGCGAAGGTGACGAGCGGCCGGTACGTCGTGAGCCCGCCGGCGACGCGCTCATGCTTGAGCTTCGCGATCTGCTCGAGCAGGGCCTCGCGCTTGCCGACGTCCATCGTCCGCTTGGCGTCCTCGATCAGCTTGTCGAGCTCCGCATCGCTGGTGTAGGAGTAGCTGCCCCACCCCTTGCCGGGCTCGTAGGTGTGCACGTGGCCGGACCAGGGCGTGCCCGGGTCGCCGGGCAGCCCCTGCGCCCACATCCAGGACACCACGCCGTCCATCTCCGGCGGCGAGCTGCGGCGGCCGAGGTTGATCCACGCGCCGTACTCCAGCCCCTGCACCTTGCAGCGGATGCCGGCGGCCGAGAGGAAGGCGAACATGGCCTCGCCCATCTCCTTCATGTTCGGCTCGCGCGGCGTCGTGAGGTTGTAGCAGGGGGTGTCGAAGCCGTTCGGGTAGCCCGCCTGGCGCAGCAGGTCGCGGGCCTTGCGCACGTCGTAGGGATAGGGCTTCAGGGCCGCGTCGTAGCCGGCGCTGCCCCGGCCCACCTCGACGTAGCGCTCGCCCTGGCCGAAGAGCACCGACTTGATGATCGCGTCCACGTCGATGGCGTGCGCCGCCGCCTGGCGCACGCGCACGTCGCGCCAGGGCGAGCTGGGCATGTGCGAGGCGAAGTCGAGGAAGAGGTTGTTGCCCGACACCAGCGTCGCGGTCTTCACGCCCGGCATCTTCTTGAACTCGGCCACCAGGGCCGGCGGCACCGCGTCGATCCAGTCGACGGCGCCGGTCTTGAAGGCGGCCACGCGGGTCAGGTCCTCGGGGATCACCTTGATGGTGAGCTGCTTGACGGTCGGGCGGGCGTCCTTGTTCCAGTAGTCGTCGAAGGCCTCGAGCCGGAGCTCCTCCTTCACCGAGCGCGAGACGAACTTCCAGGGGCCCGTGCCGACCGGCGCCTTGGCGAAGCCTTCCTCGCCCACCTTCTCGAAGTAGGCCTTGGGCATCGCCCACAGCTGCAGGTTGTCGGCGATGTAGGAGGCGTCGCCCTCCTTGAAGTGGATCTTGAAGTGGTGGTCGTCGACGACCTCGAAGCGCTCCACCGCGCCCTGCAGGTGCGACCAGCGCGACTGCTTCGCGTCGGCCAGCCGCTTCTGCGAGAACTCGAAGTCGCGCGCCGTCAGCGGGTCGCCGTTGTGGAACTTCACGCCCTTGCGGATGCGCACGTCCAGCACCGGCTTGCCGTCGACCTCCTTCACCTCCCACGACTCGGCCAGCCAGTTCTGGCGCTTGAGCGCCGGGTCGGGCCGCACCAGCTGCTCGAAGAGCTGGCCGATGAAGTACTGGTCGACCCCGGCGGAGTACTTCACCGGGTCGAGCGTCGTCGCCTCGGCCGCGAAGGCCACCGTCAGCTGGCCGGACGCCGGCTTGGGCGCCTGCGCGAACGACGGCGCCGACCCGGCGAAGGCGGCGGCGATGAGCACGGAAAGGGCGGTACGGACCATGACGTCTCCAAGGTGTGGGCCTGCCGCGCCCGCGCGCCTCGGCGCAGGAGCCCGGCGCATCGGCGCGGCGTCGGCGATAGGTTCACGCGATTGCGCGGGTGAAAACCGATCGTTCCAAACAGCGCGGGAATGCATAAGAACATACGAAGAACTTCTCGAAATCTCGTAGATACCCTAGGTTCTAAAAATCATCGTCACGCGCTGTAATCGCGAGGGCGGCGCGCGTCGTGGCGCGCCATCGAAGCGGCGGCGGGGGAACCCCGCACCTGCACGGCCGTGAAACTCCCGTGCAGGCGCACCGGCCCCGCCGCCGAGAATCCGCAGCCTCGCATCCCGGGCGTGCAGCCGAAGGCCCGGGCGCCGCCCGCCCTTCGAGTGCCCACCATCGCCCCATGAGCTCAGAGACGTCCTCGGATCCGTCGTCCTCGACACGCAAGTACGACGCGAAGCGCGAGGCGCTCGTCCTCGTCGCGTCGCGGCTGTTCAACGAGCGCGGCGTCATCGGCACGACGCTGTCGGACGTGGCGGCGAGCGTCGGCCTCATCAAGAACAGCGTCACCTACTACTACCGGCGCAAGGAAGACCTCTCGGTGGCGTGCTTCATGCGCGCCATCGAGGTCTGCGACGAGCTCGTCGCCCGCGCGGCGAAGGCGCCGACCGTGGCCGCGCGCGTGACCGAGCTGCTGCGCCTGCACGTGGAGCTGCAGGACGGCATCCACCGCGGCACGCGGCCGGCCATCGTCGTCTTCCACGAGATCCGCGCGCTTCCGAGCCCGCACATCGAGGCGGTGTTCGCCGCCTACACCAGCCTGTTCCGGCGCGTCAAGGGCCTGCTCGCCGGACCGGAGACGCAGGGCCTCGGGCGCGAGCACCTGAACGCGCGCGCGCACGTGCTGCTGTCGCTGGCCAACAGCCTGCGGATCGTGGCCCGCCGCTACGCGCCGGAGGACCAGCCGCGCGCCGTGCAGCGGCTCGCCGACATCGTGCTGCACGGCCTGCACGGGCCGGCGGCCGCGTGGTCGCCGCTCGGCGTCGAGAAGGAGTGGCTCGACGACGTGCCCGAGCGCAGCCCCGCGGAAGCCTTCCTGCGGGCCGCCATCGAGCTGATCAATGAGCAGGGCTACGGCGGCGCCTCGGTGACGAAGATCTCCGAGCGCCTGAACATGACGAAGGGCGCGTTCTACTACTACAACGACAACAAGGAAGAGCTCATCGCGCAGTGCTTCGAGCACTCCGTCGGCATCGTGCGCAAGGCGATCCGGCTGACGGAGGGCTTCGGCGGCGGCGGCTGGGACCACCTCTGCTCGATCGCCCGCGGCCTGGTGCGCTTCCAGCTGTCGCCCGAGGGGCCGCTGCTGCGCTCCACGGCCAACTCGGCCTTTCCCGACCAGGCGCACCGCGCCCGGGTGACCGAGGAACTGGGGCGGGTGACCGAGCGCATCGCCAACGTCGTCGTCGAGGGGCTGATGGACGGCAGCATCCGCAGGGTCGACCCGGCCCTGGCCGCGCACCACGTCTTCATGAGCATCACGGCGGCCTCCGAGCTCCGGCGCTGGGTGCGCTCGGCGACCGGGGAGAACGCCGCCGAGCTCTACGTGCGGCCGATGCTCATGGGGCTGTTGAGCCCGCCCTGAGCGCGCGGGCCGAGGTCCGGCGGCCGGAAAGAGAAAGGCCCCGTGCGGATCGCTCCGAGGGGCCTTTGTCCGTTTTCGAAAGTGGTGGTGGAGAGGAGGAGGATCGAACTCCCGACCTTCGCATTGCGAACGCGACGCTCTCCCAGCTGAGCTACCCCCCCACTGCGGCCGCGAGTTTAGCAAAACGGCGGCGGGGTCGGCGGCCGGCGCGGCCGGAAATCATGACGCCGCCGAGGTTTCGCGGCCCCGCCCCTCAGCGCGTGGCTTCGCGCACCATGTTGCGCGCGATGACGATCTGCTGGATCTGGCTGGTGCCCTCGTACAGCCGGAACAGCCGCGCGTCGCGGTAGAAGCGCTCGATCCCGTGCTCGGCGATGTAGCCCGAGCCCCCGAAGATCTGCACCGCCCGGTCCGCCACGCGGCCGCACATCTCCGAGGCGAAGAGCTTGCAGCACGACGCCTCGGTCGACACGTTGGCGCCGTCGTCGCGGCGGCGCGCCGCGTCCAGCACCATGCAGCGCGCGGCATAGACTTCCATCTTGCTGTCGGCCAGCATCGCCTGCACGAGCTGGAACTCGGCGATGGGCTGGCCGAACTGCTTACGCTGCACCGCGTAGCGCAGCGCGTCGTCGAGCATGCGCTCGGCCATGCCCACGCAGATGGCCGCGATGTGGATGCGCCCCTTCTCCAGCACCTTCATCGCGGTCTTGAAGCCCCGCCCTTCCTTGCCGCCGATGAGGTTGGCCGCGGGCACGCGCACGTCGTCGAAGATCACGTCGCAGGTGTGCGCCCCGCGCTGGCCCATCTTCTTGTCGCGCTTGCCGAAGCTGATGCCCGGCGTCTTGGCGTCGACGATGAAGGCGGACACGCCGCCCGAGCCCTTGTTGCCCGGGTCGGTGCGCGCCATCAGCGTGAACATGCCGGCGTGCGGCGCGTTGGTGATGAAGCGCTTGGTGCCGTTGACGACGTAGTCGTCCCCGTCGCGCACGGCCGTGGTGCGCAGCGAGCCGGCGTCCGAACCCGCCTCGGGCTCGGTGAGCGCGAACGAGGCCATGATCTCGCCGCTGGCCAGGCGCGGCAGCCACTGGGCCTTCTGCGCCTCGGTGCCGTCCATCAGGATGCCTTGCGAGCCGATGCCCACGGTGGTGCCGAAGATGGAACGGAAGGCGGGCGAGGTCTTGCCCATCTCGATCATCGCGAGCGACTCCTCCTCCATCGTCAGCTCCAGGCCGCCGTAGGCCTCGGGGATGGTCAGCCCGAACAGGCCGAGCGCGCGCATCTCGGCCACGATGGCCTCGGGGATCTCGTCGGTCTCGGCCACTTCGTGCTCGGCCGGCACCAGGCGCTCGCGCACGAAGCGGCTGATGCTGTCGAGCAGGGCGGTCAGGGTCTCTGGGTCGCGGATCATGGGGGTCTCGGGCCTTCGGGGGGTTTCACTGCCGGGGATTGTCGGCGCGCGCGAAGCGGCGGGGCGCCCGCAAGCGCTTCGTTGCACGGCCAGCCCGCGACTCATGAAGAATAAGCCGTCTCCCACCTGCCCCAGCCGCCGTGCCGCCTTCGACCCGCCTCGCCCGTCCGTCGCCCACCGCGCTCGCGGCACGCAGCCTGTTCGCCGCGGCCGCACTGGCCGCCGTCGCCGCCCAGGCGCGGGCGCAGACGCCGGCCGCCAGCGCCGCGCCGGCCGCCTGCGCCGAGGAGATCGACGACCGCCGCCGCCTCGCCTGCTACGACGCGCTGTTCCGCCCGGGCATCGCCGTGCCGCCCGCGCCGGCGGCCGAGGCGCCGTCCGGGCCCGGTCCCCTGCCTGCCCTCGGCGAGCCCGAGGCGGGCACGCCGCCCCCGGTGCTCGCCGGGCTGAGCCTGTCCGGCTCGGTGATGTCGAAGTACTGGGAGCTCGAGCGCTCCGACAAGCGCGGCACCTTCCGGGTGAAGACCTACCTGCCGAACTTCCTGCTGCCGGTCCACTACTCCTCGAACATCAACCGCTCGCCGAGCAGCCCGACGCAGCCCGCGCCGGTCTCGACCCTGCGCAACCGCCAGATCGAGGCCAAGCTGCAGCTCTCGCTGCGCGCCAAGGTGGCGCAAAGCGTGCTGCTGCCCGATGCCGACCTGTGGTTCGCCTTCACGCAGCGCTCGATGTGGCAGCTGTGGAACAAGCAGGACTCGGCGCCCTTCCGCAGCACCGACTACCAGCCCGAGGCGATCTACGTCGTGCCGGTGCCGGCCCGCCTGGGGGCGCTGCCCTGGGGCTGGCGGCTGCGCATGCTGCAGGCGGGCATCGCGCACCAGTCGAACGGCCACGCCGATCCGCTCTCGCGCAGCTGGAACCGCGTCTACGTGGGCGCCGGCGTCGAGCGCGGCGAATTCGGCCTGGAGGCGCGCGTGCACAAGCGCCTGCGCGAGGACAGCGACGACGACAACCCCGACCTCACGAACCGCATCGGCCGCGCCGAGCTGATGGCGACGTGGCTGCCCGGCCTCGCCACCGCGTCGCTCACCTGGCGCAGCAACCTGAGGTCGCTGAACCAGGGCTCGCTGCAGTTCGACTGGACCTTCCCCGTCGACCGCGACCAGCCCGAGGGCCTGCGCTGGTACGTCCAGCTCTTCAGCGGCTACGGCGAGACCCTGCTCGACTACAACCACCGCCAGACGAGCCTCGGGCTCGGGCTGACGCTGTTCCAGTTCTAGGGCGGCGGCGCACGGCCGCTGCCGCCAGCGCGGCAATGCCCACGAGCGCCAGGCTGCCGGGTTCGGGCACCGGCGTCGGGGCGTCGGCCTGGTCGCCCAGGAAGCGGATCAGGTTCTTCGTCAGGTTCTGCGAGTTGGGCAGGTCGTAGACGTTCATCATGAAGTTGATGTCGAGCATGGCCACCAGCGCGCCCGCGCCGGCGTTGTCGAGCGTCCCGACCTCGTAGGCCACGCCCGCGCCGACCGAGCCGTTGTTCGCCACCCACTGGCCGCTGCCGTAGCCGCCGAAGCAGCCCGGCGCCTGGAACTGCACCTGGCTCACCGCATTCGGGCCGGTGAACGGCGACTGCACGGTCTGCCCGGACTCGGCGGCGGTGCACGGGTGGAAGCCGAGCGATCCCCCGCCCAGCGCGTCGATCAGCGCGAGAAGGCTGGCATTGCGCGCGTCGTACACGTGCCCGCCGAGTTCGCCGGTGAGGAAGAGGCCCCCGCCGGCCTGCAGGAAGCCGGTGTAGCTGGCGGCGGCCGACGCGTCGAGCGCCGTGAGCACGCGCAGGTCCCACACCTGGGCGTAGCCGCTGAGGTCGGCCGGCAAGGCGCTGACCGCCGTCACGGTGTTGCCCACCGCCTCGTGCAGCGCGGTGAGGTTGCCGAGCACCGGCTGCGTCACCGAGGCGTACTCGTAGCTGCCGGCGGCCTCGTGGACGATCAGGATGGGGCTCGCCTGCGCGGCCAGGACGCTCAGGCCGATCAACGCGGCGGCGGCCAGCTTCAGAAAGTTCACGACTGCTTCCTCAACGACAGGCGATCGGGGGCGGGCTCTGCGGCCCTGGCCCAGGGTGTGACAAAAAGCATAAGGCAAGCGTACATCTTGATACACGCCCGTCTCGGGGGTGGCGGGTGGAGACAGGGCGGGAAACCGCCCATCCGGCCCGTGCGGCGGCCGGGCACACAATCGACCGGCCACGGCCCACCCCCACTCGTTCGAAGGACGCACGATGAGCGGCATCTACGACACCGGACTCGACCGCACCCCCGCCAACCACGCCGCCCTGTCGCCCGTGAGCTTCGTGGAGCGCAGCGCCGAGGTCTTCGGCGACCTGCCGGCGGTCGTCCACGGCCGCCGCCGCTACACCTGGGCGCAGACGCGCGAACGCGCGGCGCGGCTCGCGGCGGCGCTGCGCTCGCTCGGCGTGGGCCGCGGCGGCACGGTCAGCGTGATGCTGCCCAACACGCCCGAGATGGTGGAGGCGCACTACGCCGTGCCGGCGCTGAACGCGGTGCTGAACACGCTCAACACGCGGCTGGACGCGCCGCTGCTCGCCTGGCAGATGAACCACTGCGAGGCGCAGGCCGTCATCACCGACCGCGAGTTCGCGCCCGCCATGGGGCCGGCGCTGCGGCGGCTGCGCGACGAGCACGGCCGTGCGCCGGTGGTGATCGACGTGAGCGACAGCGAGTACGCCGGCCCGGGCGAGCGCGTGGGCACGCTCGAGTACGAGGCCCTGCTGGCCGCGCACGAGCCGCTGCCCGCGCTCGACGGCCCGCGGGACGAGTGGGACGCCATCGCCGTGTCCTACACCTCGGGCACCACCGGCGACCCGAAGGGCGTGGTCACGCACCACCGCGGCGCCTACCTCAACGCGGTGTGCAACGCGGCCACCTGGACGATGCCGCACTTCCCGAAGTACCTGTGGACGCTGCCGATGTTCCACTGCAACGGCTGGTGCTTCCCCTGGACGGTGGCGATGCTCGGCGGCACCCACGTGTGCCTGCGGCGCGTGGAGGCGCGCGCCATCCTCGACGCCATGCGCGAGCACGCGGCCGACCACTACTGCGCCGCGCCCATCGTGCACAACCTGCTGATCGCCGCGCCGCCCGAATGGCGCGAAGGCATCGGCCACCGCGTGCGCGGCATGGTGGCGGGCGCGGCGCCCTCGCCGGCGATGATCGAGGGCATGGCGGCCATGGGCTTCGACATCACCCACGTCTACGGCCTGACCGAGGTCTACGGCCCCGCGGCCGTGGCGGTGAAGCGCCCGTCCTGGGCCGACGCGCCGCTGGCCGAGCAGACGCGCCTGAACGGCCGCCAGGGCGTGCGCTACGTGCTGCAGGAGGGCATGACGGTGATGGACCCGCAGACCATGACCGAGGTGCCGGCCGACGGGCAGACCATGGGCGAGATCATGTTCCGCGGCAACATCACGATGAAGGGCTACCTGAAGAACCCGGCGGCCACCGAGGCGGCGTTCGCCGGCGGCTGGTTCCACACCGGCGACCTGGCCGTGCTGGAGCCCGACCGCTACGTGAAGATCCGCGACCGCAGCAAGGACGTCATCATCTCCGGCGGAGAGAACATCAGCTCCATCGAGGTGGAGGACGCGCTCTCGCGCCATCCCGCCGTGATGGCCTGCGCGGTGGTCGCGAAGCCGGACGCGAGATGGGGCGAGACGCCGGTGGCCTTCGTCGAGCTCAAGCCCGGGGCGCAGGCCACGGCCGATGACCTCGTCGCCCACTGCCGCGGCCTGCTCGCGGGCTACAAGGTGCCGCGCGAGATCCGCTTCGACCCGATCCCCAAGACCTCGACCGGCAAGATCCAGAAGTTCATGCTGCGCGAGCTGGCGAAGTCGGCGTCCGCCATCGAATAAGGAAGGAACCCACGATGAACCCCGACGACGAACCGATGGTCCTGAACATGCGCGATGCGCGCGGCGTGGTCACCCTCACGCTGAACCGCCCGAAGGCGTTCAACGCGCTGTCCGAAGGCATGCTCGCCGCACTGCAGACCGAGCTGGACGCCCTGGCACACGACGACACCGTGCGCGTGGTGGTGCTGGCCGCGGCAGGCAAGGCCTTCTGCGCCGGCCACGACCTGAAGGAGATGCGCGCCGAGCCCTCGCTCGGCTACTACCGCACGCTGTTCGACCGGTGCACCCGCGTGATGCTCGCCGTGCAGCGCCTGCCCGTGCCGGTGATCGCGCGCGTGCAGGGCATCGCCACGGCGGCCGGCTGCCAGCTCGTCGCCATGTGCGACCTGGCGGTCGCGTCCGAGGATGCGCGCTTCGCCGTGAGCGGCGTGAACCTGGGGCTCTTCTGCTCGACGCCCGGCGTCGCACTCTCGCGCAACCTGTCGCGCAAGGCGGCCTTCGAGATGCTCGTCACCGGCGAATTCATCAGCGCCGCGCAGGCGCTGGACAAGGGCCTGGTGAACCGCGTCGCCACGCCGGAACGGCTCGATGCCGAGGTGGAGCGGCTCGCGGCCAGCATCGTCGCCAAGCCGCGCGTGGCCGTCGCGATGGGCAAGCAGCTCTTCTACCGCCAGCTCGAGGCCGGGGTGGCCGCCGCCTACGAGGACGCGGGCGAGACCATGGCCTGCAACATGATGGAGGCCTCGGCGCTCGAAGGCGTGCAGGCCTTCATCGACAAGCGCCCGCCGGACTGGGCGCCGCCGCGCTGACCGCGGCGGCCCTTGACCTGCCTCAATCGGAGCGCCCGTCCGGCGAAGGCCGCGGGCGGCCGCCGCCCGCCCGCACGCTACGCTGGCCGGCCCGCCCTCAGACTGCCCGCATGACCCGCCCATGAGCCAGCCGGACCGCGCCGACGACCCGTCCACCCAGCCCGCCGAGGACGTCGCGCGGGCGCTGGGCACGGACCTCGACCGCGGCCTCGGCGCGCAGGAGGCCGCGCGCCGCCTCGCCGCCGACGGGCCGAACGCGCTGCGCGCCGCGCCCGCCACGCCGGCCTGGCGCCGCCTGCTGGCGCAGTTCGAGGACCCGCTGATCTACCTGCTGCTCGCGGCCGTGGTCGTGGCGCTCGCCGCCTGGGCGATCGAGGGCCGCCACGGCTGGCCGGTCGACGCCCTCGTCATCACGCTGGTCGTGCTGCTCAACGCCGTGCTCGGCTTCGTGCAGGAGGCCAAGGCCGAGAACGCCGTCGCCGCGCTGGCGCGCATGACGGCGGTGACCTCGTCGGTGGTGCGCGACGGCCGCCTGCTGCGCATCCCGAGCACCGAGCTCGTGCGCGGCGACCTGATGCTGCTCGGCGAAGGCGACGCGGTGGGCGCCGACGCCCGCCTCGTGCGCGCGGCCACGCTGCGCGTGCAGGAGGCCTCGCTCACCGGCGAGAGCGAGGCCGTGCTGAAGAACCCCGAGACGCTGGCCGCGCCCGCGCCGCTGGGCGACCGGCTCGACATGGTGTTCAAGGGCACGGCCGTGGCCCAGGGCACGGGCCGCGCCGTCGTCACCGCCATCGGCATGGCCACCGAGATGGGCGCCATCGCCGGCATGCTGGAGGCCACGCGCGAGGAGTCCACGCCGCTGCAGAAGGAGGTGGCGCGCATCGGCCGCATGCTGGGCATCGCGGTGGTGGTCATCGCCACCGTCGTCGTGGCGGTGGTGATGCTGCTGTCGGACATCCGCAGCGCCTCGGACGTGATCACGGTGCTGCTGCTGGGCGTCTCGCTCGCCGTCGCCGCCGTGCCCGAGGGGCTGCCCGCCATCCTCTCGGTGGTGCTCGCGCTCGGCGTGCAGCGCATGGCCGGGCGCAACGCCATCGTGAAGAAGCTCTCGTCGGTGGAGACGCTGGGCTCGGCGTCGGTGATCTGCTCCGACAAGACCGGCACGCTCACCCGCTCGGAGATGACCATCGAGCGCGTGATGACCGCCTCCGGCGGCACCCGCGTCACCGGCGTGGGCTACGCGCCGCAGGGCCGCGTCGAGCACGAGGGGCGGCCGCTCGCGCCCGGCGCGCTGCATGCCGAGCACGTGGTCGTGCTCAGCGGCGGCAGCCTGGCGAGCAACGCCGAGCTGCGCGAGGGCGACGACGGCGAATGGGAGATCCAGGGCGACCCGACCGAGGCCGCCTTCCTCGTCGCCGAGCGCAAGCTCGGCGCGACCGAGCGGCGCATGCAGCGCTTCGAGCGCATCGCCGAGATCCCGTTCAGCTCGGACCGCAAGATGATGTCCAGCATCGAGATCGACCACGAGCGCGGCGACGAGCGCATGGTCATCACCAAGGGCGCGCCCGACGTGCTGATGGCGCGCTGCACGCGGGTGCGCGTCGGCCTGGAGGTGCGGCCCTTCGACGAGGCGATGCGCGCCAAGGCCGCGGCCGACGTCGACCGCCTCTCCGGCGAGGCGCTGCGCACGCTCGCCGTGGCCTACCGGCCGCTGGCCCCCGGCGAGACGCCCGATGCCGAGGCGGACCTGGAGCGCGACCTGATCTTCGTCGGCACCGTCGGCATCATCGACCCGCCGCGCGAGGAGGCCGGCGAGGCCATCCGCGAGGCGCACCGCGCCGGCATCCGGGTGCTGATGATCACCGGCGACCACCCGCGCACGGCGGCGCGCATCGCGGCGGACCTGGGCATCGTCGAGCCCGGCGCGAAGGCGCTCACCGGCGCCGACCTCGACGCGCTCGACGACGGCGCCTTCGCCCGCGCCGTGCGCGAGACCTCGGTCTACGCCCGCGTGGCGCCGGCGCACAAGCTGCGCATCGTCGACGCGCTGCAGGCCGACGGCAACGTGGTGGCGATGACGGGCGACGGCGTCAACGACGCACCGGCCCTCAAGTCGGCCGACATCGGCGTGGCCATGGGCATCACCGGCACCGAGGTGACGAAGCAGGCGGCGAAGATGATCCTCGCCGACGACAACTTCGCCACCATCGTCGAGGCCGTGCGCGAGGGCCGCGGCATCTTCGACAACATCCGCAAGTTCCTGCGCTACCTGCTCTCGTCCAACATGGGCGAGGTGCTGACCGTTTTCCTCGGCGTCGTGGGCGCCGGCGTCATCGGCCTCGGCGGTCCGGGCGAGGCGCTGGTGCTGCCGCTGCTGGCCACGCAGATCCTGTGGATCAACCTGATCACCGATTCCGGCCCCGCGCTGGCGATGGGCGTGGACCCACCGGGCGACGACGTGATGGCGCGCCGCCCGCGCCGCCCGGGCGAGCGCGCCATCGACGCGCGCATGTGGTGGGGCGTGGTCGAGATCGGCGCCGTCATGGCGCTCGCCACGCTGCTGACCATCGACCTGTACCTGCCCGGCGGGCTCATCGAGGGCACGCAGGACCTGGACAGCGCGCGCACCGCCGGCTTCACCGTGCTGGTGTTCGCGCAGCTGTTCAACTGCCTCAACGCCCGCTCCGAGACCACGAGCGCGTTCCGCCGCCTGTTCGAGAACCCGTGGCTGTGGGGCGCGATCGGGCTGTCGGCGCTGCTGCAGGTGGCGGTGGTGCACGTGGGCGTCCTCAACGTCGCCTTCGGCACCGTGCCGATGAGCCCCGCGCAGTGGGCGGTGTGCGTCGCGATGGGCAGCACGGTGCTGTGGTTCGGCGAGCTGCGCAAGCTCGTCCTGCGCGCCCGCGGCCGCCCGGGTGAGGCCGTCTGACGCGCATGGGGCTGCATCCCGTCATCGTCTTCCTGGGCGGCCTGGTGGTCATCATCACAGGCGCCGAGATGCTGCTGCGCGGCGCCACGCGCATCGCGGCCATGCTGCGCGTGCCGCCCATCCTGATCGGGCTGACCGTCGTCGCCATCGGCACCAGCACGCCGGAGCTGGCGGTGGGCCTGACCGCCGTCCACGACGGCAAGGGGCCGCTGTCGGTGGGCAACATCGCCGGCGGCAACCTGTTCATCCTGCTGTTCGTGCTCGGCCTGAGCGCGCTGTACCGGCCGCTGAAGCTGCAGCTGGCGAGCGTGCGGTTCGACGTGCCGGTGATGATCGCCACGGCGCTGGCGCTGATCGCGATGGCCTGGGACGGCGTGCTCACCCGCACCGAGGGCACGCTGCTGGTGGGCGCCTCCATCGCCTACTTCGTGACGCTGGTGCGCCTGAGCCGGCGCGAGAGCGCGCGCATGAAGCGCGAGTTCGCGCAGGAGTACAGCCGGCATGCGCTCCACGCCCGGCCGAGCCTGCCGCAGTGGGCGTGGAACGTCGCGCTGCTGGCGGCGGGCATCGCGCTGACGGTGCTCGGCGCCGACCTGCTGGTGGCCGGCGCCGTCGCCATCGCGAAGACGTTCGGCGTGTCCGACGCGGTGATCGGCCTGACCATCGTCGCCTTCGGCACCAACGCGCCCGAGTTCACGACCACGCTGGTCGCCACGCTGAAGGACGACCGCGACGTCGCCATCGGCAACCTCATCGGCAGCAGCATCACCAACATCCTCGTCATCCTCGGGCTGGTGTGCATGGCCGCGCCGGACGGCATCGCCGTCAGCGACGACGTGCTGCGCATCGACCTGCCGCTGGCCGCGCTGGTGGCGCTGGCCTGCCTGCCGGTGTTCCGCAGCGACCAGCAGGTGTCGCGGCGCGAAGGCGCGTTCTTCGTCGCGGCCTACCTCGCCTACCTGGCGTCGCTGCTGGTGCTGCGCGTGTGAGCCGGGCCGCGGGGGCCGGCTTGACGCACCGCAAGGCGCGCGGCCTGCGGCGGACTATCGTGAGAACGATCGCACACGGTTCCGCACGGAGGCTGCTTCCATGACGTCACTTCGCTCGCTCCTCGTCCACGTCGATTCCTCGCCGCGCAGCGCATTGCGCGTGCGCGCCGCACGCCAGCTCGCCGAGCTGCACGATGCCGAGCTGCACGGCCTGTACGCCGACATCGGCGGCTGGCTGGCGCCCCCCACGGCCTACGCCATGAGCGCCGAGGCGGTGCAGCTGCTCGTCGACCTCGACCGCGAGCGCCGCACCGCCGCCCGCGGGCAGTTCGACACGGCCGTCGCCGGCCTGGCGCGCAGCACCTGGGCGGAGCTGGGCGGCTTCGCCACCTTCCCCGACTTCGGCACGCGTGCGCTCTACAGCGACCTGCTGGTCCTCGGCCAGCACGAGCCGGCGGCCGCCATCGCGCCGTCCATGCCGAGCGGCTTCGTCGAATCGGTGCTGGCCACGAGCGGCAAGCCGGCGCTGGTGCTGCCGTACGCCGGAGAGTTCGACTTCAGCCGGCCGGCCACCGCCGTCATCGCCTGGAAGGCGAGCGCCGAATCGGCGCGCGCGGTCGAAAGCGCCCTGCCCCTGCTGAGCCGGGCGCACCGCGTGCACGTGCTGTGCTGGCAGGAGGGGGCCGAGGCCTCGCCGATCGGCGGGGCGGACATCGGCAGCTACCTGCAGGCGCACGGCGTGAACGCCGAGCTGCACACCGCGGAGAAGGCCCCGCCGCAGCTCGGCGAGGTGCTGCTGTCGCGCTGCACCGACCTCGGCGCCGACCTGCTCGTCATGGGCTGCTACGGCCACAGCCGCGCGCGCGAGATCGTGCTGGGCGGCGTGACGCGCACCGTGCTGTCGTCCATGACCGTGCCGGTGCTGATGCGCCGCTGACCCGGCCGGGCCCTGCTCAGTTCGCCACGGAGCCGCGCGCCGCGGCCTCGCCGATCGACTGGAAGGGCCCGAGCGGGTTGACGCGCTCCTCGCGGGCGCGGATGAGCGGCTCGCCGCCGTGGTTGCTGAACAGCACCAGCGTGTCGCGCACCAGCACCAGGCCCTCGAAGCGCCAGCCCGTGGTGTGCGTGATGCGGCGGAAGTTGAGGAAGTCGCCGACGAAGCCGCCGTGCCGCTCCTGGTGCATCTGCCCGAAGCGGAACTCGTAGGCGCGGCACGCCTGGCGCGCGCGGATGCAGTCGCGGATGCCCACATCCAGCTCCTCGAACGGCACCTGCGGCGTGAGCGCGAGCCGGGCGAGCAGCTGCGGGAACGGGACGTGGCGCACATTGGGGTTGGCCTCGCCGTTGAAGCCGAGCGCCTTCATGTCCTCCAGCGTACTGGCGTAGGGCACGATGCGCTGGAACGCGGCCCGCGCCTGCTCGTAGCCGTCGAAGGGCGACACGTCGACCGACTGGCCGCGCGGCAGCAGGCCGGCGCACCCCGGCAGCGCCGCGCAAAGACCCAGCAGGAGGAGCAGGCGCGCCGTCATGCGGCGAGTGTGGCGAGCGCGCCGCGACGCCGGCTTGAGGTGGCTCAAGCGGCGCAGGCAGCCCCGGCCGATCTCTGCGGTGGATGCGACGGCAAGGGCCCGACGGTCCGTATCATCGGCCGCCATGCATCGCCACACGTCTCGTCGCCGCATGCTCGGTACGCTGGGCGCGGCGCTCGGCCTGCCCGCCGTCCTGGGCCTGCCGCCGGCAATGGCCCGGGCGGAACTGCCCGGCGCCCGCTCGCTGCGCCTGCGCCACCTGCACACCGGCGAGCAGCTGAGCCTCGAATACTTCAGCGGCGGGCGCTACCTGCCGCAGGCGCTCGACGCGGCCAACCACCTGCTGCGCGACTTCCGCAGCGGCGAGGTCGCCCCCATGGACCCGGCCCTGTTCGACCTGCTGCACGAGCTGGCCGCGCTCACCGGGACGCGGCGCCCGTTCGAGGTGATCTCGGCCTACCGCTCGCCCGCCACCAACGCGGCCCTGCGCGCGCGCAGCCACGGCGTGGCCGGCGGCAGCCTGCACATGCAGGGCAAGGCCATCGACGTGCGGCTCGCCGACGTGCCGCTCGCCGCCCTGCGCGACGCGGCGCTGTCACTGCGGCGCGGCGGCGTGGGCTACTACCCCGCCTCGCGCTTCGTGCACGTCGACACCGGCCGCGTGCGGCGCTGGTAGCGCCGTCGCCCGCGCGGCCAGCGCGCGCGCCAGGCGGGCGTCGTGGCCGTAGACGTCGTCGGCGAAGTGCAGCCGGCCGTCCGCCGGCATCACCATCGCGGTGACGTAGAACAGCAGCACCGGCAGCGGCTGCGTCAGGTTCGCCTGCTGCGGCGACGGGCCGGCCATGGCGGCCTCGATGCGGCCGCGGTCCCAGCCCGGCTCGCGCTTGAGCACCCACTGCGCCAGGTCCGCCGGCCGCGCCACCCGCACGCAGCCGTGGCTGAAGTCGCGCCGCGCGCGGCCGAACAGCTGCGTGGCCGGCGTGTCGTGCAGGTAGACGTTGTCGTCGTTGGGAAAGATGAACTTCACCGCGCCCAGCGAATTCCTCGGCCCCGGGCGCTGCCGCACCCGCAGCACGCCCTGCCGCACCAGCGCCACGTTGCCGGGCGTGGCCGCGAGCGGCGTCGCGGCGTCGCCCATGCCGCGCACGATCTCCATGTCGTGGCGCTGCAGATAGCCCGGATCGCGCGCCAGCGCCGGCAGGACCTCGCGCACGGTGATGGAGCGCGGCACGTTCCAGTACGGGCGGAACACGAGATGGCGCATCGTCTCCAGCATCACCGGCGTCTGTGTGTTCAGCGCACGTCCCACCACCACCGGCATGTCCAGCACGTCGCCGCCGGGCACGGCCGGGTCCCAGGCCCACAGCCGGTACATGGGGATGTTGATGCCGACGAAGCGCTGCGCGCCGAGGTCGGGCAGCCAGCGCAGGCGCTCCAGCGCCAGCTCGAGCTGCCGCACGCGCTGCGCCAGCGGCACCTGCAGCGCCGCGCGCGTGGCCGGACCGACGACGCCGTCCGGGTCGAGGCCATGGCGCTGCTGGAAGCGGCGCACCGCGTCGGCGAGCGGCTCGTCGTAGCGCTCGCCGGCGGGCGGCGCCTCGGCCGGCAGGTCGCCGAGCAGGCGCAGCCGCGCATCGAGCGCCGCGGCGCCGGCCCAGGGCTCGCCGGGGCGGACCGCACCGGGGCCGGGCAGCACGAGCGCCGGCGCCGTGGCCGCGAGCGCGCGGTAGCGGGCCAGCGCCTGGCGCGAACGCTCGTACTGCGGCAGCTGCGGCCGCAGGCCGGCCACGAGCTGCGGCAATCGGCCCTGCGCGGCCGCGTCCCGCAGCAGGCTGGCATAGTCGAGCACCGGGCTCGCCGCGCCCGCGAGGCGGAAACCCACCGCGCCGGGATCGACGCGCCCCCCGTGCAGGTCGCGCAGGTAGCGTTGCAGCGCGGCGTCCAGGGCCTCGGCGAACGCGGCCGCCTCGGCCGGCGCCTGGGCCGCGTCGAGGGCCGCGCGCTGCGCCGCCAGCGCATCGGCCCGGTAGTCCCGCGGCGAGAGCCCGTCGGCCCCGGCCTGCCCGAGCAGCTGCAGCGCCGTGGCGGCGGCCTCGGTCGGACGCCCGCCGGCGTCGATCCACGGCGCCGCCGCGGCGGGACTGGCCAGCACGGCGGCGCACAGCCAGGCCCGCGCGACCCCGAGCGGCCGGCGCGCGGCATGCCGCGCCAGGACGAGAAGCGCCGCCGGGACGGCGGGCAGGCGAGCGTGCATGGAAGGGAGGGCGGACTCGGCCTATGGGTGAACGGAGCGCCATTGTGCGAAGCCCGCCCAGCGGCCCACTTGATGCAAGGCAAGCCCGCCGACCCGGCCCAGCACATGCGAAAAGACCGCGGCGCCGACCCGCCGAATCGGCTGCCCAAGGGCGGACGATGCTGTAAGGGTGTACAGTCTCGGCTTTTCCGCTTGCCGCCACGCCCTGTACGGGCACCGACGGCACGGCCGGGTCCCCGGCCGTCGTGCCCGGTGTCATGCGAGTGCGGCCCGGGGCGCCAGGCGCGGAACCTTCTCGAACCCACGTCCGCCGCCATGACAGGCGGCGGGCGGCTGAAAGCATTGCATCGATACCTCGATTCGATCCGGCAAGTTCCCCATCTCGCCTTCGAGCAGACGCCCCGATGACGCTCGCCGCGTCGCGCCCGTCTGCACACTGCACCGGCCGGGCCGTCGCCCGCGCCCGGCTCCCGGCCTCCGCTTTCAGCCCCGCGCCCTGCCGGCCGTCGCCGCCGCCGGGGCGCCGTCGCTCGTGCGCGCCGCGGCGCGCCACCCCTTGTCCACCCTCAGGAGATACTGCCCATGGCAAAGGAAGAACTGATCGAAATGAGCGGCGTCGTCGACGACGTCCTGCCTGATTCGCGTTTCCGCGTGACCCTCGAGAACGGCCATCAGCTCGTGGCCTACACCTCCGGCAAGATGCGCAAGCACCACATCCGCATCCTCGCCGGCGACAACGTCTCGCTCGAACTCTCGCCCTACGATCTGAGCAAGGGCCGCATCACGTTCCGCCACCTCGAGCGCCGCGGCCCGCCGTCCGGCGCCCAGCGCCGGCCCTGACGCCGGCGGCGGCGCCCCGCCCTCTCGTTGCCCCCGCCATGCGCAGCCTCTTCCACCTGGCCTTCCACGTGCGCGACCTCGACGCCGCGCGCCGTTTCTACGGCGGCATGCTCGGTTGCCGCGAAGGCCGCAGCACCGCCACCTGGGTCGACTTCGACTTCTTCGGCCACCAGGTCTCGCTGCACCTCGGCGAGCCGTTCGCGACCACCGACACCGGCCACGTCGGCGACCACATGGTGCCGATGCCGCATCTCGGCGTGGTGCTCGAACTGCCCGACTGGCAGGCCCTCGCGCAGCGGCTCGAGGCCGCCGGCACCGATTTCGTGATGCCGCCGCAGGTGCGCTTCGAGGGCCAGCCGGGCGAGCAGTGGACGATGTTCTTCCGCGACCCGTCGGGCAACCCGATCGAGGTCAAGGGCTTCCGCTCGCTCGCCACCGTCTACGACACCTGAGCCGGGGCGGCTGCGCCGCGGGCGAAGAAAAAGGCCCAAGCGGTCGATCCGCTTGGGCCTTTGGTGTCCATGGGTGTCCATGGACCTTGTGATGGTGGAGCCGGCGGGAATCGAACCCGCGTCCGCAAGCCATCGCTGGCCAGTTCTACATGCTTAGCTGTCTGATTTGGTTTTAGCGGAGCCGGTCGCGCAGCAGCACGCTACCGTCCCCACGAGTCACTTGATTTAGCCGCGTGCCGAGTGACCCGGCGCGAAGCGAGTCCATGTGAATGACTTTGCAGCCTTCGGGTTGCCCCTCAGGCCCAGCCCATGGACGAGCTGTTGCAAAGCTCACCGGTATTAAGCGGCGAGGGCGTACGAAGAGTCGTTCGCAGTTACTTTGTTTCCAGTGGATTTACGAGCGAACTGGTGCTCGGCATGCCCTGATCCAACTCCGTACCCGCGTCGAAGCCAGGTCGGCCCCAGGGATTGCTTAGTTTAGGCCAAGCCCAACAAGTTCAAGAGCTGCGGGGCCGATTCGACGACATGGTCCGCCTGCCACAGCTGCACGGGTTCGCCCAGGCCGAGATAGCCCCAGGTCACGGCCACGGTCGCCATGCCGGCGGCGCGCCCCGCCTGCACGTCGCGCAGGTCGTCGCCCACGTAGAGGCAATCGGCCGGCGCGATGCCCACGCGCCGCGCCGCCTCGAGCAGCGGGGCGGGATGCGGCTTCGAATGGGGCGTGGTGTCGCCGGAGACCACCGTCGCGGCGCGCGCCTCCAGCCCCAGCGCCCGCGTGAGCGGATCCGTGAACCGCGCGGCCTTGTTGGTGACGATGCCCCAGGCGCGACCGGCCTCGTCGAGCGCCGCGAGCGCGGCCGCCATGCCGTCGAAGACCCGCGTCTCCTGCGTCATGCGCCGTTCGTACAGGCGCAGGAATTCGACCCGCAGCGCCTCGAAACGGCCATCCGAGGGGCCGATGCCGAACGCCACGCCCAGCATGCCCCGGGCGCCGGCCCCGACCATCGGGCGGAAGCGTTCGAACGCGAGCGGCGCCATGCCGTGCACGGCGCGCAGCTCGTTGGCCGCGCCGGCCAGGTCGGGCGCGCTGTCGACGAGGGTGCCGTCCAGGTCGAACAGCACCAGCTTCACATCGCCGCTCACGCGGGCTTGCGGCATGCGAACAGGTAGTTGACGCCCGCATCGGCTCCGAGCGCATAGCGCCGGGTCAGCGGATTGTAGGAAAGGCCCCGGAACCCCTCGGCGTCGAGCCCCGCGTCGCGGGCCCACGCGGCGAGCTCGCTCGGCCGGATGAACCGCGCGTATTCGTGCGTGCCCTTGGGCAGCAGGCGCAGCGCGTACTCGGCGCCCACGATGGCGAGGGCGAACGCCTTGGCGTTGCGGTTGATCGTCGAGAAGAAGAGCCAGGCGCCCGGCCTCGCCGCGGCGGCGCAGGCCCGGACCACCGACGCCGGATCGGGCACGTGCTCGAGCATCTCCATGCAGGTGACGACGTCGAAATGGCCGGGCTTCTCCGCCGCCAGGTCCTCGACCGAGACCTCGCGATAGGCCACCGATTCCGTGCCGGCCTCCAGGGCGTGCAGCTGCGCCACCTTCAGCGCCCGCGAGGCGAGATCGATCCCGAGCACCTCGGCGCCGCACCGCGCCATGGCATCGGACAGGATGCCGCCGCCGCACCCCACGTCCACGACCCGCTGGCCCGACAGCCGCACGTGCTGCTCGATCCAGTCCAGACGCAAGGGATTGATCTGATGAAGCGGGCGGAACTCGCTTTCGGTATCCCACCACTTGTGGGCCAGATCACTGAACTTGGCGAGTTCCTGCGGATCAGCGTTGACGGTCATTCGAGGATGTTAACCAAAGCGTTCCGACGCCCCGAGGCGCCGCTCGCAGGCCCGCGAAGATGCGGGCCCGGAAAAGAAAAACCCCGCCGAAGCGGGGTTCGATCTGCGCGAAGCGCGATCAGCGGCGGGTGCGCGTGCCGACCACTTCGATTTCCACGCGGCGGTTCTTGGCGCGGCCTTCGCGGGTCTTGTTGTCGGCGACGGGCTGCTTCTCGCCCTTGCCTTCGGTGTAGACGCGGTTGCGCTCGACGCCCTTGTCGACCAGATACGCCTTGACGGCTTCCGAGCGGCGCACCGACAGCTTCTGGTTGTAGGCATCCGGGCCGACCGAGTCGGTGTGGCCCACGGCGATGATGACTTCCAGGTTCACGCCGCCCATCTTGCTGACGAGGTCGTCCAGCTTGGCCTTGCCGTCCGGCTTGAGCGTGGCCTTGTCGAAATCGAAGAAGGCGTCGGCGGCGAAGGTGACCTTCTCGCTCACCGGAGCGGCCGGGGCGGGTGCGGGACGCGGGGCCGGAGCCGGGGCCGGGGCAGCAGCCGGGGCGGGCGCCGGGGCCGGGGCGGGCGCGGGAGCGGCGGCGGGCTTCAGGGCGCCATCGCAGCTGGCGATCGCGGTGGCGGGCGTCCAGTTGGCATCGCGCCAGCACAGTTCGTTGGTGCCGTTCTTCCAGGGAGTGCCCGTGGCGTTCACCCAGTTGTCGACGGTCTTGGCTTGGGCGAACGCGCCCGTGGCGGATGCGGCAAGTGCAGCGCAGGCGAAGAGCGACGCCACTTTGTTCAGTTTCTTCATGATTCTCCTCTCAGGGAAGGGGCAGTAGTTTCTGCGAAGACGTCCGAAGCGAAATCGGAAAGCGCTGGCAAACGGCCGCAACTGCGAACGCTGGCCACCCGAATGATTGTGCCATAGGGTCTCCACGGGCCTTGCTTTTGGCTCCTCGCGTGGCCTCCTCCACAGACGATGTTGCTATCCAGCCACAGGACGCGCCACATAGAATTGTGGGTTTCGCCGTCGCGAGAACCGCGAACCATCACCGCCGCGCGCTCCAGATGACCCAATTCGCCAAGGAAACCCTGCCGACCAGCCTCGAAGAGGAGATGCGCCGCTCGTACCTCGATTACGCGATGAGCGTGATCGTCGGGCGGGCGCTGCCGGACGCGCGCGACGGGCTCAAGCCGGTGCACCGGCGGGTGCTGTTCGCGATGCACGAGCAGAACAACGACTGGAACCGGCCGTTCAAGAAGAGCGCGCGCATCGTCGGCGACGTGATGGGTAAATACCACCCGCACGGGGATTCGGCGATCTACGACACCATCGTGCGCATGGCGCAGCCGTTCTCGCTGCGCCACATGCTGGTCGACGGCCAGGGCAATTTCGGCTCGATCGACGGCGACAACGCCGCGGCGATGCGCTACACGGAAATCCGCCTGGCCAAGATCGCGCACGAGATGCTCGCCGACATCGACAAGGAAACCGTCGATTTCGGGCCCAACTACGACGGCAGCGAGAAGGAACCCCTGGTCCTGCCGACGCGGCTGCCGAACCTGCTGGTCAACGGCTCGGCCGGCATCGCGGTCGGCATGGCAACGAACATCCCGCCGCACAACCTGAACGAGGTGGTCGACGCCTGCCACCACCTGCTGAAGAACCCCGAGGCCTCCATCGACGAATTGATGGAGATCATTCCGGCGCCCGACTTCCCCACCGCCGGCATCGTCTACGGCCTGTCGGGCGTGCGCGACGGCTACCGCACCGGCCGCGGCAAGGTGGTGATGCGCGCCAAGTGCCACTTCGAGGACATCGACCGCGGCCAGCGCCAGGCCATCATCGTCGACGAGATCCCGTACCAGGTGAACAAGAAGAACCTGCTCGAGCGCATCGCCGAGCTGGTCCAGGAAAAGAAGCTCGAGGGCATCAGCCACATCCAGGACGAGTCCGACAAGTCGGGCATGCGCGTGGTGATCGAGCTCAAGCGCGGCGAAGTGCCCGAGGTGGTGCTGAACAACCTGTACAAGCAGACGCAGCTGCAGGACACCTTCGGCATCAACATGGTGGCGCTGATCGACAACCAGCCCAAGCTGTGCAACCTGAAGGACCTGATCGAGATCTTCCTCGAGCACCGCCGGGAGGTCGTCACCCGGCGCACGGTCTTCGAGCTGCGCAAGGCGCGCGAGCGCGGCCACGTGCTGGAAGGCCTGGCGGTGGCGCTGGCCAACATCGACGAGTTCATCGAGACGATCAAGGCCTCGCCCACGCCGCCGGTGGCCAAGAGCGCGCTGATGAGCAAGAGCTGGGATTCGTCGCTGGTGCGCGAGATGCTCGCCCGCGCCGAGGGCGAGGCGTCCGGCGGGCGCGATGCCTACCGCCCCGAGGGCCTGCCCAAGCACTACGGCCTGCAGCCCGACGGCCTGTACCGCCTGAGCGACGACCAGGCCGGCGAGATCCTGCAGATGCGCCTGCAGCGCCTGACGGGCCTGGAGCAGGACAAGATCATCGGCGAGTACAAGGACGTGATGGCGCAGATCGCCGATCTGCTGAACATCCTCGCCACGCCCGCGCGCGTGACGAGCATCATTTCCGACGAGCTCACCGCCATCAAGCTCGAGTTCGGCCAGACCAAGCTGGGCGCGCGCCGCAGCGTGATCGAGCACAACGCGCAGGACCTGGGCACCGAGGACCTGATCACGCCCACCGACATGGTGGTGACGCTCTCGCACACCGGCTACATCAAGAGCCAGGCGCTGTCCGAATACCGCGCGCAGCGCCGCGGCGGGCGCGGCAAGCAGGCCACGCAGACGAAGGAAGACGACTGGATCGAGCAGCTCTTCATCGCCAACACGCACGACTACATCCTGTGCTTCACCAACCGCGGGCGCGTGTACTGGCTGAAGGTGTGGGAGGTGCCGCAGGGCTCGCGCAGCTCGCGCGGCAAGCCGATCGTCAACATGTTCCCGCTGCAGCCCGGCGAGAAGGTCAACGTGGTGCTGGCGCTCACCGGCGAGTTCCGCACCTTCCCGGCGGACCACTACGTCTTCATGGCCACCGCCATGGGCACGGTGAAGAAGACGGCGCTCGACGAGTTCAGCAACCCGCGCAAGGCCGGCATCATCGCCGTCGACCTCGACGAGGGCGACTTCCTCGTCGGCGCCTCACTGACCGACGGCAGCCACGACGTGATGCTGTTCAGCGACGGCGGCAAGGCGGTGCGCTTCGACGAGGAGGACGTGCGCCCGATGGGCCGCAACGCCCGCGGCGTGCGCGGCATGAACCTCGACCCGGGCCAGAGCGTGATCGCCATGCTGGTGGCCGAGGACGAAACGCAGAGCGTGCTCACCGCCACCGAGAACGGCTTCGGCAAGCGCACCTCGATCGTCGAGTACACGCGCCACGGCCGCGGCACGAAGGGCATGATCGCGATCCAGCAGACCGAGCGCAACGGCAAGGTCGTGGCCGCCACGCTGGTGCGCCCCGACGACGAGATCATGCTGATCACCGACCGCGGCGTGCTCGTGCGCACCCGCGTTTCCGAAATCCGCGAACTGGGCCGCGCGACGCAAGGGGTGACGCTGATCGCCCTGGACGACGGCTCGTCCCTGAGCGGTTTGCAGCGCATCGTCGAGAACGACGCGAACGATGCTTCGAGCGACAACGGCGACGAGCCGACCCCTGAGGAAAATTCATGATGAAACACTGGATCGGCGTGGCGCTCCTCGGCTGCGCCTTCGCCTCGCAGGCGCAGGCGGACGCCGCCGCCAAGAAGGAGCTCGTCGCCAAGGTGATCGAGCTGCAGCAGCCCGCGGTCGAAGCGCTCTCGCGCACCGTGGTGCAGCGGCCCGTGCTGCAGCTGATGCAGGCCGCCGGCCAGACGCTGCGCACCCAGGTGCCCGCCGACAAGCGCGAGGCCATCGGCGCCACCATCGAGGCGGACGCCAAGCAGTTCGTCGCCGAAGCCGAGCCGATCCTGCGCAAGCGCGCCCTCGAGCTGGCGCCGGGCGTCATCGGCCCGGTGCTCGAAGAGAAGTTCACCGAAGACGAGCTGAAGCAGCTGATCGCCTGGCTCGAGTCGCCGGTCAACAAGAAGTACCAGCAGCTGGCGCCGGAGATGGAAGGCGCCTTCGTGAAGCAGCTGCTCGCCGAAGGCGCCCCCCTGCTCGACCCGAAGCTGCAGGCGCTGCACCAGAAGATGCGCAAGGCGCTCGGCGTGGCCGACGCCCCCGCCGCGGCGCCGCGCAAGGCGCCCGCACCGGCGCGCGGCGCGAGCCGCTGACTCCCGCGCCGCCGGCGCCCCGAGGCGCCGAGGCCCGCGCATCCCGGCTGTCCGGCGACGCGCGCCACCCGGCGCGCGCGCCGGCACCGTGCGAAAATTCGTGACCTGCCATGGCCGACATTCCCACCGCTCCCGACCCCGACCTGCTGGCACTGCGCAACGGCATCGATGCCGTCGACCGCGAGTTGCTGGCGCTGCTGAACCGGCGCGCGTCGCTCGCCCACCAGGTGGGCGAACTCAAGAAGAAGGAAGGCTCGGTCGTGTTCCGCCCCGAGCGCGAGGCGCAGGTCATCGCCGGTCTGAAGTCGCTCAACCACGGGCCGCTCGCCTCCGACAGCGTGGCGCCGATCTGGCGCGAGATCATGTCGGCCTGCCGGGCGCTCGAGACCCCCACGCGCGTGGCCTATCTCGGTCCCGCCGGCACCTTCAGCGAACAGGCCGCGCTCGGCTACTTCGGCTCGTCGATCGAGAAGGTGGCGTGCATCAGCATCGACGAGGTCTTCCGCGCCACCACCGCGGGCGCGGCGGACTTCGGCGTCGTGCCGGTCGAGAACTCCACGGAAGGCGTCGTCGCGCGCTCGCTCGACCTGTTCCTCACCACGCCGCTGTTCATCATCGGCGAGACCAGCCTGTTCGTGCGCCACAACCTGCTGCGGCGCGAGAACGGGCTCGACGGCATCCAGGCGGTGTGCGCGCACCCGCAGGCCCTGGCGCAATGCCACACCTGGCTGAGCAACCACCTGCCCAACGTCGAGCGCCGGCCGGTCTCGAGCAACGCCGAAGGCGCGCGGCTGGCAGGCCTCGACCCGTCGCTCGCGGGCATCGCGAGCGAGCGCGCCGCCAGCGAGTTCGGCCTGCACGTCGTCGCGCCCGCCATCCAGGACGACCCGCACAACCGCACGCGCTTCGCGATCGTGACGCATCCCGACCGCCAGCCCGAGCCGGCCGCCTCGGGGCACGACTGCATCAGCCTGGTGGTGTCGGTGGCCAACGAGCCGGGCGCGGTGCACGACATGCTGGTGCCGCTCAAGCGCCACGGCGTGTCGATGAGCCGCTTCGAGTCGCGGCCCGCGCGCTCGGGCCAGTGGGAGTACTACTTCTACATCGACCTGCAGGGGCATCCGCAGGAGCCGCGCGTCGCCGCCGCACTGAAGGAGCTGCGCGAGGCCTGCGCCTTCTTCAAGGTGCTCGGCACCTACCCGCTCGACGCGCACTGACCGCGCACGAACCCGCGCGAACGCAGCCAATGTTCACCCAACTCGGCGTCGTCGGCTGCGGCCTGATGGGCGGCTCCTTCGCCCTCGCGCTCAAGCGCGCGGGGCTCGTCAAGCGCGTCGTCGGCTACAGCAAGTCGCCCTCCACCACCGAGAAGGCCAAGCGGCTGGGCGTCATCGACGTGGCGGCCGAGTCGGCGCTGCTCGCGGTCTCGGGTTCCGACATCGTGCTGATCGCCGTGCCGGTGGCGGCCAGCGAGGCGACCTTCAAGGCCATCCGCCACCTGGTGGAGCCGGGCGTGCTGGTCATGGACGTGGGCTCGACCAAGCGCGACGTGGTGGACGCCGCCCGCCGCGTGCTCAAGGAGCGCGTGGCGAGCTTCGTGCCGGCCCACCCGATCGCCGGCAAGGAAGTCGCCGGCATCGGCCACGCCGACGCGGCGCTCTACACCGGCCGCCAGGTCATCATCACCCCGCTGCCGCAGACCGACGCCGAGCTGATCCAGAAGGCGACCGACGTCTGGTCGGCCATCGGCGCGCAGGTGCTGCGCATGACGCCGGAGAACCACGACGCCGCCTTCGCCGCCGTGAGCCATCTGCCGCACCTGCTGGCCTTCGCCTACTTCAACGCCGTGGCCAAGCAGCCGGCGGGGCGCGACTTCCTCTCGCTGGCCGGCCCGGGCTTCCGCGACTTCACCCGCATCGCCGCCAGCGAGCCGACCGTGTGGCGCGACATCCTGATGTCCAACCGCGAAGAGCTGCTCAAGCAGTCGCAGCGCTTCCGGCATGCGCTCGACGCGCTCGAGCACGTGGTCAAATCGGGCAACGCCGAAGCGCTGGAAGACCTGATCCGAAGCGCCTCCGGCGCACGTTCGAGCTGGCAGATGAACGCCAGCAAGCCCTCTTCCAACCGCTGACGCGGCGCCGCGCGCCGCGTCGGCCGCGGCCCGGCCTTCGCGCATGTACACGACCCCGTTCCTCGACCTGCCGCCCCTGGAGCGGGCGTCGGGCACCGTGAAGCTTCCCGGCTCCAAGAGCATCTCCAACCGCGTGCTGCTGCTGGCGGGGCTGAGCGAGGGCGAGACGCGGATCCACGACCTGCTCGCCTCGGACGACACGCAGGTCATGCTCGATGCGCTGCGCGCGCTGGGCTGCGGGCTGCGCACGGACGGCGGCACGCTGCACCTGCGCGGGCTGGGCGGGCGGCTACACACGCGCGAAGCCGACCTCTTCCTCGGCAACTCGGGCACCGCCACGCGCTCGCTCGCGGCGGCGCTGGCCCTGCTCGCCGCGACCGGGGGCGGGCGCTTCGACATCCGCGGCGTGCCGCGCATGCACGAGCGCCCGATCGGCGACCTGGTGGATGCGCTGGCGCCGCTCGGCTGCCCCATCGCCTACCTCGGCGAGCCCGGCTTCCCGCCGCTGCGCCTGGGGGACGGCGCGGCGCACGGCCTGTCGCTCGACGCGCCGATCCGCGTGCGCGGCGACGTCTCCAGCCAGTTCCTCACCGGGCTGCTGATGGCCCTGCCGCTGGTCGCCGCGGACCGCGACGTGGCGGTCGAGGTGGCCGGCGAGCTGATTTCCCGGCCCTACATCGCCATCACGCTCGATTTCCTCGCGCGCTTCGGGGTGGCCGTGCGCAACGACGATTGGAAGCGCTTCGTCATCCCCGCCGGCAGCCGGCTGCGCTCGCCCGGCGACATCCACGTCGAGGGCGATGCCTCGTCGGCCTCCTATTTCGTCGCCCTGGGCGCGCTCGCCGCGACCGGCGCGCCGCTGCGCATCGAGGGCATGGGCGCCGATTCGGTCCAGGGCGACGTGCGCTTCGTCGAGGCCGCCCGGGCCATGGGGGCGCGGGTGGCGACCGGCCCGAACTGGACCGAGGTGTCGCGCGGCCGATGGCCGCTGCAGGCCCTCGCGCTCGACTGCAACCACATGCCCGACGCGGCCATGACGCTCGCCGTCATGGCGCTGTACGCCGAAGGCACGACGCGGCTCACCAACATCGCGAGCTGGCGCGTGAAGGAGACCGACCGCATCGCGGCGATGGCGGCCGAGCTGCGCAAGCTCGGCGCGGCGGTCACGGAAGGCGCCGACTTCATCGAGGTGGCGCCGCCCGCCGCCTGGCGGCCGGCGGCGATCGACACCTACGACGACCACCGCATCGCGATGTGCTTCTCGCTGGCGGCGTTCAACGCGCTGGCCGGCGCGGCGCCGCCGGTGCCGGTGCGCATCAACGACCCGAAGTGCGTCGCCAAGACCTTCCCGGACTACTTCGAGACGCTGTTCTCGGTGGCCGGGACCGCCACCGCGCACATTCCCGTGCTCACCGTCGACGGCCCCACCGCCTCCGGCAAGGGCACACTGGCCAGCGCCCTCGCCCGGGCGCTGGGCTACCACTTCCTGGACTCCGGCGCCGTCTACCGCGCCACCGCGCTGGCCGCCATGCAGCGCGGCGCGGCCGCCGACGACGAGCCGCGGCTGGCCGAGATCGCGCGCACCCTGGACCTGCGCTTCGACGGCGCCAGCATCCGCCTGGCCGGCGTGGAAGTCGCCGACGAGCTGCGGCGCGAGGACGTCGGCTCGATGGCGTCGCGCGTGTCGGCCCTGCCGGCGGTGCGCAGCGCCCTGCGCGAACTGCAACTGTCGTTTCGGCGCGTGCCCGGCCTGGTGGCCGACGGCCGCGACATGGGCACCGTGATCTTCCCCGGCGCGGACCTCAAGGTGTTCCTGACGGCGAGCGCCGCCGAGCGGGCCGAGCGCCGGCATAAGCAATTGATTTCAAAAGGGATTCCGGCTAAGATCGCCGATCTTCGCGCCGATCTCGAGGCGCGCGACGAGCGGGACAGGAACCGCAGCGTCGCGCCTCTCAAGCCGGCAGAAGACGCGATGCTGCTCGACAACTCGGCCCTCTCCGTCCAAGACTCGATGGAAGCGGTGCTGAAGGCGTGGCAGCATCGCAGGCCCTTTCGCTGATTCGCCGGCCGAGCGGCCCCGGATCTCGCGCGGGCATCCAGAGCCCGCCGCTTCTCCCACCAGCGCCGTTCCTTTTTCCGAAGGCGCGCCGAAGCGGCGGATCTTCAACCCAACCCGCGGCACCCGCCGCATCGGAAACCTCAATGTCCCAAGTCCAAACTGCCACCAGCCAAGGCGGCGAATCGTTTGCCGCCCTGTTCGAGGAATCGCTGCGAAGCTCCGACCTTCGCGCCGGCGAAGTCATCAGCGCCGAAGTGGTTCGCGTCGAGCACAGCTTCGTGGTGGTCAACGCAGGCCTCAAGTCCGAAGCCTACGTGCCCATTGAAGAATTCAAGAACGACCAGGGCGAGCTCGAAGTCCAGGTCGGCGATTTCGTCTCGGTCGCCATCGACGCCATCGAGAACGGCTACGGCGACACCATCCTCTCGCGCGACAAGGCCAAGCGCCTCGCGTCCTGGATGGCGCTGGAGACCTCGCTCGAGTCCGGCGACTTCGTCACCGGCACCGTCTCCGGCAAGGTCAAGGGCGGCCTGACCGTCCTCGTCAACGGCATCCGCGCCTTCCTGCCCGGCTCGCTGCTCGACACGCGTCCCGTCAAGGACATGACGCCGTTCGAGGGCAAGACCATGGAGTTCAAGGTCATCAAGCTCGACCGCAAGCGCAACAACGTGGTGCTGTCGCGCCGCGCCGTGGTCGAGGCCTCGATGGGCGAGGAACGCGCCAAGCTGCTCGAGACGCTGCACGAAGGCGCCATCGTCGACGGCGTGGTCAAGAACATCACCGAGTACGGCGCCTTCGTCGACCTCGGCGGCATCGACGGCCTGCTGCACATCACCGACATGGCCTGGCGCCGCGTGCGCCACCCGAGCGAGGTGGTGCAGGTCGGCCAGGAGCTCACCGCCAAGGTGCTGAAGTTCGACGCCGAGAAGAACCGCGTGTCCCTCGGCCTGAAGCAGCTGGGCGACGACCCGTGGCACGGCGTGTCGCGCCGCTACCCGAACGGCACGCGCCTGTTCGGCAAGATCACCAACATCGCCGACTACGGCGCGTTCGTCGAGATCGAGCCGGGCATCGAGGGCCTGGTGCACGTGTCCGAGATGGACTGGACCAACAAGAACGTCGCCCCGTCCAAGATCGTGTCGCTCGGCGACGAGGTCGAGGTCATGGTGCTCGAGATCGACGAGGACAAGCGCCGCATCAGCCTGGGCATGAAGCAGTGCAAGGCCAACCCGTGGGAAGAGTTCTCCACCACGGTGCAGCGCGGCGACAAGGTGCGCGGCCCGGTCAAGTCGATCACCGACTTCGGCGTGTTCGTGGGCCTGGCGGCCGGCATCGACGGCCTGGTCCACCTGTCGGACCTGAGCTGGAACGAGCCGGGCGAGGCCGCGGTGCGCAACTACAAGAAGGGCCAGGAAGTCGAGGCGATCGTGCTGGCCGTCGACGTGGAGCGCGAGCGCATTTCGCTCGGCATCAAGCAGCTCGACTCCGACCCGTTCACGAGCTACACCACGGTCAACGACCGCGGCATGACCGTGACCGGCAAGGTCAAGAGCGTCGACCCGCGCGGCGCCGAGATCCAGCTCAACGAGGACGTGACGGGCTACCTGCGCGCCTCCGAGATCAGCCGCGACCGCGTGGAAGACGCGCGCAACGTGCTGAAGGAAGGCGACGAAGTCACGGCCGTGATCATCAACGTCGACCGCAAGACGCGCTCGATCCAGCTGTCGGTCAAGGCCAAGGACAACGTCGACCAGCAGGAAGCGATGCAGCGCCTGTCGCAGAGCAACGAGCGCGAGACCGCCGGCACGACCAGCCTGGGCGCCCTGCTGCGCGCCAAGCTCGACAACCAGAAGGACAACAGCTGATTCCAGCTGCCTGAGACGAAGGCCGACACCGCATGACCCGTTCCGATCTCGTGGCCCAGCTGGCCGAGCGCTTCAGCCAGCTGACCCACCGCGACACCGAGTTCGCCGTCAAGACGATCCTCGACGCGATGTCCGACGCGCTCGCGCGCGGGCACCGCATCGAGATCCGCGGTTTCGGCAGCTTCTCGATCAACCGCCGCCCGCCGCGCGTGGGCCGCAACCCGCGCAGCGGCGAGCAGGTGGTGATTCCCGAGAAGCTGGTGCCGCATTTCAAGCCGGGCAAGGCGCTTCGCGAGGCGGTCGACACGCACGTGCCGGTCGTCGACGAGCCGCCGGTGCAGGTCGAAGAAACGCCCGCGTAAGCAGCCCTTCCCCGCGAGCCGCACGGCTCTTCGGCGCCACTAGAATCGGCGCCGGAGGTCCGATGCGGCTTTTTGTTTGGCTCTTTCGAGCCTTCATTTTTTTTGCGCTCTTCGCGTTCTCGCTGAACAACCAGCACGACGCCGCCGTCAAGTGGTTCTTCGGCCAGGAGTGGCGCGCGCCCATGGTGTTCATCGTGCTCGCGGCCTTCGGCCTGGGCTGCGCCTTCGGCGTGTTCGCGATGGTGCCGAGCTGGTGGCGGCACCGCCGCGTCGCGCAGCGCAGCGCGCCCGCGGCGGCGGCGCCGGAAGCCGCCGCGCCGGCGGCGGCCGCGCCCGAGCCCGTGCCCGAACACCCGCCGCGCGATGGACTTTGACTTCCAGTGGCTGCTGCTCGGCCTGCCGCTCGCCTTCGCGCTCGGGTGGCTCGCCTCGCGGCTCGACCTGCGCCAGTGGAAGCGCGAGCAGCGTGAGTCGCCGCGGGCCTACTTCAAGGGCCTGAACCTGCTGCTCAACGAGCAGCACGACAAGGCCATCGACGCCTTCATCGAGGCCGTCCAGCACGACCCCGACACCACCGACCTGCACTTCGCGCTCGGCAACCTGTTTCGCCGCCGCGGCGAGTACGAGCGCGCCGTGCGCGTGCACGAGCACCTGCTCAACCGTGCCGACCTGCCGGCCGCCGAGCGCGAGCGCGCGCAGCACGGCCTGGCGCAGGACTACATGAAGGCGGGCCTCTTCGACCGCGCCGAGCGCGCCTGGGCGGCCCTCGAGGGCACGGCCTACGACACCGAGGCGCGCCTGGCGCTGCTCACCCTGCACGAGCGCTCGCGCGACTGGCGCGCCGCGGTCGAGGATGCCCACAAGCTCGAACGCAGCGGCACCGGCTCGTATGCGCCGCGCATCGGCCACTACTGGTGCGAGCTGGCGCAGGAAGCCGACGCCAAGGGCCAGGCGGCGGACGCCGACGACGCCCTGCGGCGCGCCCGCGAGGCGGCGCCCCAGGCCGCCCGGCCGCTGGTGCAGCAGGGGCAGCGCGCCTTCGCCAAGGGCCAGTTCGAGCCGGCCCTCGACGCCTGGCGCCAGCTCGCGGCGACGCATCCGGCAAGCTTCGCCCTGGTGGCCGCGGACTTCGCCCGCGCCGCGTGCGAGGCCGGCGTGGCCGGCGAGGCGCGCTCGCTGCTGGACACCCTGTACCGCCAGGCGCCGTCGCTCGACCTGCTCGAGGCCATCGGCCTGCTCGATCCGGCGCCGGCGCCGCAGCGCGCGCGCATCGCGGCACACCTGAAGCAGCACCCCGGCCTGTCGGCGGCGCATGCGCTCATGCGCCTGCACGACGCGCAGGCACGCGCCGCCCAGGCGCCGGCGGACGCCGACGAACTGCAGGCCATCGAGCGGGCCGTCGAGCGGGCGGCAAAACCCTTGCAGCGCTATCGCTGCGCGGCCTGCGGCTTCGAGAGCCAGCAATACTTCTGGCAGTGCCCCGGCTGCCTCAACTGGGACACCTTTCCGCCGCAGCGGCTGGAGGACCAATGACCGCCGTGACCATCGCGCGCGACCGACTGACGCAGGCCCGGGTGCTGGTGGTCGGCGACGCCATGCTCGACCGCTACTGGTTCGGCGCCGTCGAGCGCATCTCGCCCGAGGCGCCGGTGCCGGTGGTGCGCGTGGAGCGCGAGGAGGAGCGCCTGGGCGGCGCGGCCAACGTGGCGCTGAACGCCAAGTCGCTGGGCGCGCAGGCCTCGCTGCTGACGGTGCTGGGCGGCGACGAGCCGGGCCGCAAGCTCACCGCGCTCATCGAGCAGGCCGGCGTGGCCTCGCTGGCGGGGGTCGACCCGGCGCTCTACACCATCGTCAAGCTGCGGGTGATCGGGCGCTCGCAGCAGCTCATCCGCGTCGACTTCGAGAACCAGCCGCGGCACGAGGCGCTGCTCGAGCGCCTGGGCGAATACCAGCGCGTGCTGCCCGCCCACGACGCCGTGCTGTTCTCCGACTACGGCAAGGGCGGCCTCACGCACATCCCGCGCATGATCGAACTCGCCCGCGACAGCGGCCGGCCGGTGCTGGTCGACCCCAAGGGCAGCGACTACGGCCGCTACGCCGGCGCCACGGTGATCACGCCGAACCGGGCCGAACTGGCGCAGGTGGTGGGCCAGTGGACGGACGAGGCCGACCTGCACGAGCGCGCGCAGGCGCTGCGCCGCAGGCACGGCATCGGTGCGCTGGTGCTCACGCGCTCGGAAGAAGGCATGTCGCTGTTCGACGATGCCGGCCACCTGCAGGTGCCGGCGCAGGCGCGCGAGGTGTTCGACGTGACCGGCGCCGGGGACACCGTGATCGCCACCATGGCGGCGATGCTGGCCTGCGGCCTGTCGGTGCGCGAGGCCATGCCGATCGCCAACCGCGCCGGCGGCATCGTCGTCGGCAAGTTCGGCACGGCGAGCGTGAGCTACGAGGAGTTGTTCGCATGACGCCGAGCCGTCTCAAGTCGTGCCGCTCCCCTCGGGGGGCGGCGCGCAGCGCCAGGGGGCACACAGCATGAAGGTGGTGGTGACCGGCGCGGCCGGCATGATCGGCAGCAACCTTGTCCACGGGCTCAACGCGATCGGCATCGACGACGTGATCGCCGTCGACGACCTCACCGACGGGCCGAAGTACCGCAACCTGCTCGGCGCCTCGATCTCCGACTACTTCGACCGCAGCGACTTCTACGGCCGCTTCGCCCGCGGCGAGCTCGGCCGGGTCGACGCGGTGTTCCACGAAGGCGCCTGCTCCGACACGATGGAGCACGACGGGCGCTACATGCTCGACACCAACTACCGCTGCTCGAAGGACCTGCTGGACGCCTGCCAGGCGCAGGGCACGCGGCTGCTCTATGCCTCCTCGGCCGCCACCTACGGCGGCAGCGAATCGTTCCGCGAGGAGCCGGCCTTCGAGCGCCCGCTCAACGTCTACGGCTACTCCAAGCTGCTGTTCGACAACGTGGTGCGGCGCATGCTGCCCGCGGCCACGGCGCAGGTGGCGGGCTTTCGCTACTTCAACGTCTACGGCCCGCGCGAGCAGCACAAGGGCCGCATGGCCTCGGTCGCGTTCCATCACTTCAACCAGTTCCGCGAGACGGGCAAGGTCAAGCTCTTCGGCGAGTACGGCGGCTACGCGGCGGGCGGGCAGTCGCGCGACTTCGTGTTCGTGGACGACGTGGTGGCGGTGAACCTGTGGTTCCTCGAGCACCCGCAGGCGAGCGGCATCTTCAACCTCGGCACCGGCCGCGCGCAGCCCTTCAACGACGTGGCGCTGGCCACCGTCAACGCCTGCCGCGCGCTGCAGGGCGAGGCGGCGCTGCCGCTGGCCGATCTCGTCGCCAAGGGCCTGGTCGAGTACATCGACTTCCCCGCCGCGCTGGTGGGCAAGTACCAGTGCTTCACGCAGGCCGACCTCGCGCGCCTGCGCGCCGCCGGCTGCGCGCACGACTTCGCCGACGTGGCGAGCGGCGTGCGGCGCTACGTCGAGTGGCTGTCGCGGGACTGAGCGGCCGTCCCTCTTCCGATGGCCCCCGCCGCCGCCCTCTTCGGAGGGGCTGTGCGCCGGGGATGCGGCTCCTACAGTGAGCGCCCGCGGTGGACGAGAGGCGTCGACCGCGTCAACGTCACACCATCGATCGAGGGAGAGAACCATGTTCAAGAAGCTGCTCGCCGCCCTGCTGGCCTTCACCGCCATCGCCGCCTTCGCCGCGGTCGACGCCAACAAGGCCACGCAGGCCGAGCTCGAGGGGATCAAGGGCATCGGTCCGGCGATGTCCACGCGCATCCTCGCCGAGCGCAAGAAGGCCGCGTTCAAGGACTGGGCCGACATGGCCGAGCGCGTGAAGGGCGTCGGCGAGGGCAACGCGAAGAAGTTCTCCGACGCCGGCCTGACGGTCAACGGCGCCGCCTTCCAGCCGGGCGCCAAGCCGGCGAAGCCGGGCAAGGCCGCCGCCCGGCAGGTCGCCAAGGCCGGCCCGGCCGGCGCCGCGCCGGCCGCCGCGGCACCCGCGGCCGCCAGGAAGTGAGCCCCCGTCCGGGCGCGTCCCGCGCGTGAACCCGAGCCCCGCACCGCGGGGCTTTTTCATGCCCGGGCGTCAGGCCGCCAGCACCTGGGCGGCCTCGGGGCCGGCCGCGGCGCGGGGGCGCCAGCCGAAGAAGGCCAGCACCGCCGCGCGGCGTGCGAACGTGTCGGCCTCGCCCAGCGCGATCAGCTCGCGCGTGAACGGCGCCTCGAAGAGCAGGTAGCTCGCAAGCGCCGCGCCGCTGGCCTCGTCGCCGCGGCCGGACACGCCCACGCCGCGCAGCAGCGCGCGCACCGGCACCGGCAGGTTGCCGATGTGGCGCGCGGCGATGTCGTCGATGCTTTGCGAAGGCTCGATCAGCAGCAGGTCGATCGGCCGCAGGCTGGTCGACGCGCGCGCCTGCGGGGGCAGCAGCGCGAGCGTGCTGTTGATGCGCTGCAGCCGCTCCACGTCCACCGCCAGCGCATCGAGGAAGATGTTCGACAGCGCATGGCCGGCGATCTGCGCGAGGCTCGGGTACTCGCTGCTGGTCGTCCGCTCGCCCACCGGCTCGTGCATGCGGCCCGCGCCGATCACGAGGATGCGCTGCGCGCCCAGGTGCACCGCGGGCGAGACCGGCGCCGTCTGGCGCATCGAGCCGTCGCCGAAGTATTCGCGGCGGCCGTCGATCTCGAGCGCCGCCGCCGGGAACACGAAGGGGATGGCCGAGGTGGCCATCAGGTGCTGCGCCGTGATGCGCCCGCGCACCGCCAGGCGCTGCGATCGCGTCCACGGCACGATGTCTTTCACCGCGTCGTAGAAGGTCACGTGCAGGCCCGAGCCGTAGCTCGAGGCGGTGACGGCCAGCGCCTGCAGGTGCCCCTCGGCCATGCGCCGCGGCAGCTGGCCGGTGTCGATGAAGCGCTCGAGCAGCGTGCCGAGCGGCTGGTTGTCGAGCAGCGAGCGCGGCCGGGCGCGCTTCCAGCGCGCGATCACCCAGCCGATGGACATCATGGTCAGCCAGCCGGCGCCGGCGCGGATCACGCCGATCGAATCGGCGCGGTAGACCTGGTCGGCATGGAAGTGCCGCCACACGTGGACGAGGCGCCGCACGGCGGCGTCGAAGTCGTGGCTGTGGCAGGCAAGCGCCGTCGAGTTGATGGCCCCGGCCGAGGTGCCGGCGATGACCGGGAACGGGTTGCCGCGCGGCGCCTCGCTCTCGCGGCGGATCCGGGCGATGGCCTTGAGCACGCCGACCTGGTAGGCCGCGCGCGCGCCGCCGCCCGTGAGCACGAGTCCGGTGACCGGCTCGGCGCTCATTCGCGCGGCGTACGACGGCTCATGTTCATGGATCGGATGATGGATCGCGCCGCGCACGCCGGCGCGATGAAAAGCGGCACGTTCCGGGCCCTTCCGCGGGCTTGGGCACGCATCACTCGTACACGATCTGCGCCCGCCCTTCCATCGCCGCCGCGCGCCAGCGCTCGAGCGCATCGTCGGTGGGATAGAAGCGCACGGCGTCGCCGAGGTCGAGCTCGCCGCTGGCCTGCGCGCGCTGCAGCCGCAGGCGCACCGTCAGGCCCTGCGGCACGTCGCCGTGCTCGGTGGCGACGCGGCGCACGGGAAAGTCGCGCAGCACCTCGGCCACCGGCGGCACGCTGCCGTTCACGTCCACCCGCAGGTACTTGCCGAAGCGGCAGCGCGCCGCCGCCAGGTCCCACACCTGCTGCACGTTCAGGCGCAGGCCGCCGGAGAACCGGTCGGGCTGTACCTTGCCGACCACGATGACCAGCTCGTCGTCCTTGAGCAGGTCGCGGTGGGCGTTGATGAGCTCTTCGTTCGCCACGGCCTCGATGGCCTCGGTCTTGTCGTCGAGCTTGAAGATCGCCACGCGGCCGCGGTTGCCGTTGATGATGCGCAGGTCGCCCACGATGCCGGCCAGCAGCTGCGGCTCGCGGCTGTCGACGATGTCGGCGTTGCGCCGGCGGGCGAAGCAGCGCACCTCGTCGGCGCTCTGGTCGAAGAGGTGGCCCGAGAGATAGAAGCCGAGCGCCGTCTTCTCGAAGCCGAGGCGCTCCTTGATGCTCCACGGCTCGGCCGGCAGCAGCTCGGGCTCGTTGGTGCTGGCGGCGTGCGAGTCGCCGAAGTCGAACAGGCCCGCCTGGTCGGCATTGGCCGCCTGCGTGTCGGCGTAGTCGAAGGCGAGCGGGATGCTGGCCACGAGCTGCGAGCGCTCCTGGCCGAACACGTCGAAGGCGCCGGCCTTGACCAGCGCCTCGACCGTGCGCTTGTTCAGCCGGCTGCGGTCGACGCGGGTGCAGAAGTCGAACAGCGAGGTGAAGGGGCCGCCTTCGGCGCGCGCGGCCACGATGGCCTCGATCGCGCCCTGCCCCGTGCCCTTGATGGCGCCCAGGCCGTAGCGCACCACGGTGTCGGCCACCGGCTCGAAGCGGTAGGTGCCGGTGTTGACGTTCGGCGGCTCGAAGGTGATGCCCAGCGCCACCGCGTCGTCGTGGAAGATCTTGAGCTTGTCGGTGTCGTCGAGCGCGACGCTCATGTTGGCCGCGGTGAATTCGGCCAGGTAGTGCACCTTCAGGTACGCGGTGTGGTAGGCGAGCAGCGCGTAGGCCGCGGCGTGCGACTTGTTGAAGCCGTAGCCCGCGAACTTCTCCATCAGGTCGAAGATCTCGTTGGCCAGCGGCTCGGCGATGCCGTTCCTGGCCGCGCCCTCGGCGAAGGTCGCGCGGTGCTTGACCATCTCCTCGAGCTTCTTCTTGCCCATGGCGCGGCGCAGCAGGTCGGCGCCGCCGAGCGAGTAGCCGCCCAGGCGCTGGGCGACCTGCATCACCTGCTCCTGGTAGACCATGATCCCGTAGGTCTCGCGCAGCACCTCCTCCATCAGCGGATGCGGGTACTCCACCTCCTCGCGGCCGTGCTTGCGCGCGCAGAAGGTGGGGATCAGGTCCATCGGGCCCGGGCGGTACAGCGCCACCAGCGCGATGACGTCCTCGAACACGCTGGGCTTGGCGTCGCGCAGCATGCGCTGCATGCCCGAGCTTTCCAGCTGGAACACGGCGACCGTCTTGCCCTCGCTCATCAGCCGGTAGGCGCCGCGGTCGTCCAGCGGCAGCGTCTCGAAGGCGAAGTCCTTCTGGCCGGGGCGGCGGGCGCGGATGAAGTCCTTCGCCATCTCGAGGATGGTGAGCGTGGCCAGGCCCAAGAAGTCGAACTTCACCAGGCCGATGGCCTCGACGTCGTCCTTGTCGAACTGGCTCACCGCGCTGTCGCTGCCGGGCTGCATGTACAGCGGGCAGAAGTCGGTGATCTTGCCCGGCGCGATCAGCACGCCGCCGGCGTGCATGCCGATGTTGCGCACGATGCCTTCGACCCGCTCGGCCAGCGCCAGCAGCTCGGCCACCTCTTCCTCGTTCTTCTCGCGCTGCTCGATCTCCGGCGCCTCGGTGCGCGCGTAGATCAGGCCGCCCTCGGGGTTGTCGCCGGGGCGCTTGAGCGTCACCGTCTTGCCCGGCGGCGCCGGCACCAGCTTGGCGATGCTGTCCACGTGGCCGTAGCCCATGCCCAGCACGCGGCCCACGTCGCGCAGCGCGGCCTTGGCGGCCATGGTGCCGAAGGTGGCGATCTGGCTCACCGCGTCGCGGCCGTACTTCTGCTTGACGTAGTCGATGACGCGGTCGCGGTTGCCCTGGCAGAAGTCGATGTCGAAGTCGGGCATCGACACCCGCTCCGGGTTCAGGAAGCGCTCGAACAGCAGGTTGTAGCGCAGCGGGTCGAGGTCGGTGATCTTGAGCGAGTACGCCACCAGCGAGCCCGCGCCCGAGCCCCGGCCCGGGCCCACCGGGCAGCCGTTGTTCTTGGCCCAGTTGATGAAGTCGGCCACGATGAGGAAGTAGCCGGGAAAGCCCATCTTCAGGATCGTGCCGATCTCGAAGTCGAGCCGCTCGACGTAGCGCGCACGCTCGGCCTCGCGCTTGGCCTCGTCGGGATAGAGCTGCACGAGGCGCTCCTGCAGGCCTTCGTGCGACAGCAGCCGGAAGTAGTCGGCCATCGGCATCGGCTGGCCGTCGGCCTGCAGCGGCGTCGGGAAGTCGGGCAGCTGCGGCTTGCCGAGCACGAGGCTCAGGTTGCAGCGCCTGGCGATCTCCACGCTGTTGGCGAGCGCGCTCGGGATGTCGGCGAACAGCGCCTGCATCTGCGCCTGGGTCTTGAAGTACTGCTCGCGCGTGAAGCGCTTGACGCGCCGCGGGTTGGTCAGCGTCTCGCCCTCGGCCACGCAGGTGCGCGCCTCGTGCGCCTCGAAGTCGTCGGGCTTGGCGAACTGCACCGGGTGCGTGGCCACCACCGGCAGCTTCAGCGCCGCGGCCAGCGGCACGGCGGCGCGCACGTGCGCCTCGTCGCCGGGCCGGCCGGCGCGCTGCAGCTCGATGTAGAAGCGGCCCGGGAACGCCTCGGCCAGGCGCTGCGCCACCGCCCGCGCGCGCTGCTCGTCGCCCGCCAGCAGCGCCAGGCCGACCGCGCCCAGCTCCGCGCCCGACAGCGCGATCAGGCCGGCGTTCAGCTCCGCCAGCCACGACCACTTCACCCACGCCTGCGCGCGCGGCGTGTTGGTGAGCCACGCGCGCGAGATCAGCTCGCACAGGTTGAGATAGCCCTCGGTGCCCTGCACCAGCAGCAGCAGCCGGCTGGCGTTCTTCTCCGAGCCTTCGGGCTCGATCCACAGGTCGGCGCCGATCAGCGGCTTCACGCCAGCCTTGCGCGCGCGGCCGTAGAACTTGACGGCGCCGAACAGGTTCGACAGGTCGGTGATCGCCAGCGCCGCCTGCCCGTCCGCGACGGCCGCATCGACGGCCTCGTCGATGCGCAAGGTGCCATCGACGACGGAGAACTCGGTGTGGGTGCGCAGGTGAACGAAGGCCATCCGGCCATTCTAGAGAGGGGGTCTTCATACAATCGCCGCGGTGCGATCCGTCCTCAACATCTCGGCCTACCGGTTCGTGCCGCTCGACGACACGGCCGCCCTGCAGGCGGGCCTCCTCGCGCAGGCCGCCGGCCACGCGCTCAAGGGCACGGTGCTGCTGGCCGAAGAAGGCATCAACCTCTTCCTCGCCGGCGAGGCCGCGAACGTGCGCGGCTTCCTCGCCTGGCTGAAGGCTGACGCGCGCTTCGCCGCGCTCGACGCCAAGGAAAGCTGGTCGCGCGAGGTGCCCTTTCGCAGGCTGCGGGTGAAGGTCAAGCGCGAGATCATCCGCATGGACCACCCGTCGATCCGCCCGCACGCGGGCCGCGCGCCGGCGGTGGACGCGGCCACGCTCGCGCGCTGGCTCGACCACGGCCGCGACGACGACGGCCGCCCGGTGGTGATGCTCGACACACGCAACGCCTTCGAGGTCGACCACGGCCGCTTCCGCGGCGCCGTCGACTGGCGCATCGAGCGCTTCACCCAGTTCCCCGGCGCGCTGCGCGCCCACCGCGCGCAGCTCGAGGGCAAGACGGTGGTGAGCTACTGCACCGGCGGCATCCGCTGCGAGAAGGCGGCGATCCACATGGCCGAGGCCGGCGTCGCGAACGTGCTGCAGCTCGAAGGCGGCATCCTCAAGTACTTCGAGCAGGTGGGCGCGCGCCATTTCGAGGGCGACTGCTTCGTGTTCGACGCGCGCGTGGCGCTCGATCCGGCGCTCGGGGAAGCCGCACACTGAGCCGCGGCGCCGGGTGGCGCGCCGCTTGCCCTGTCGTCACGTCACGCCGCCCCGGGAGCCTGCCGATGCCGACCGCCACCCCGCGCCCTGCCGCGCACCCCGACGCCACGCCGCTCGCCGAGCGCTTCCGGCGCGTGCGGCAGATGTCGCTCGCGCTCGCCGCGCCGCTCAGCGACGAGGACTGCCAGGTGCAGTCGATGCCCGACGCGAGCCCGGCCAAGTGGCACCTCGCGCACGTCACCTGGTTCTTCGAGACCTTCGTGCTCGAACGCTTCGAGCCTGGGTTCCGGCCCTTCGACGCGGCGTTCCGCGTGCTGTTCAACAGCTACTACCACGGCATCGGCGAACAGCACCCTCGGCCGCTGCGCGGGCTCATCACGCACCCGACGCTGGCCGAGGTCAAGCGCTACCGCGCCAACGTGGACGAGCGCATGCAGGCGCTGCTGGCGTCGCGGATCGGCGGGGCCGAGGTCGAGTCGCTCGTCACGCTCGGGCTGCACCACGAGCAGCAGCACCAGGAGCTGCTGCTCACCGACATCAAGCACGCGCTGTCGTTCAGCCCGCACCACCCCGCCTACGCGCGGCGCTGGCCGATGCAGGCGGTGCAGCCGCAGGCGCTGCGCTGGTTCGACTGCGAGGGCGGGCTGTTCGAGCTCGGCCACGACGCCGCGCGCGACAGCGACTTCTGCTTCGACAACGAGACGCCGCGGCATCGCGCCTACACCGCGCCCTTCGCCATCGCCTCGCGGCCGGCGAGCTACGGCGACCTGCTGGCCTTCATCGACGACGGCGGCTACCGGCGGCCCGAGCTGTGGCTGTCGATGGGCTGGGACTGGGTGCGGGCCGGGCAGCGCGACGCGCCGCTGTACTGGCGCCGCGACGGCGCGCGCTGGCTCACCCACACGCTGCAGGGCACGGTGGCGATCGACGAGCACTCGCCCGTGTGCCACCTCAGCTACTTCGAGGCCGACGCCCTCGCGCGCTGGGCCGGCGCACGGCTGCCGAGCGAGGCCGAATGGGAGTTCGCCGTGCGGCGGTTCGGCCTCGCGCCCGCCGCCTCGGACAACACCGCCGGGCGCGGCGCCTTCCATCCCCTGCCTGCGGCCGGCGCCGCTGGCGACGCGCCGGTGCAGTGCTTCGGCGACGTGTGGGAATGGACGCAGTCGAGCTACGGTGCCTACCCCGGCTACCGGCCGCTGGCCGGCGCCGTGGGCGAGTACAACGGCAAGTTCATGTGCAACCAGTACGTGCTGCGCGGCGGCTCCTGCGCCACGCCGGCCGGTCACGTGCGCACGAGCTACCGCAACTTCTTCCCGCCCGACGCGCAGTGGCAGTTCAGCGGCGTGCGGCTTGCCCGCGACGCCGGCTGACGCCGGTCAGGGGGCGAGGTCGAACACCAGCACCTCGGCCCCCACGCCCTGCTCCAGCGTGAGCAGGTTCTCGCTGCTCAGCAGCGCCGCGTCGCCCGCCTGCAGCGGCTCGCCGTTCGCCACCACGCTGCCGCGCGCCACGTGCACGTAGGCCTTGCGCGCCGGGTCGAGCCGCAGCTGCGCGGCCTCCGCGCCGTCGAAGAGCCCGGCGTACATCTCGGCGTCGGCGTGGATCGTGACCGAGTCGTCTCGGCCATCGCGGCTGGCCACCAGGCGCAGCGTGCCGCGCTTGCCGGCTTCGTCGAAGTGCTTCTGCTCGTAGCCCGGCTCGATGCCGCGCTCGCTCGGCTCGATCCAGATCTGCAGGAAGTGCGTGGCGGCGGCCTGCTCGTGGTTGAACTCGCTGTGCCGCACGCCGCTTCCCGCGCTCATGCGCTGCACGTCGCCCGGCACGATGGCCGCGCCGTTGCCCAGGTCGTCCTTGTGCGCGAGCGCGCCGTCGAGCACGTAGCTGACGATCTCCATGTCGCGGTGGCCGTGGGTGCCGAAGCCGGTGCCCGGGGCGATGCGGTCCTCGTTGATGACGCGCAGGTTGCCGTAGCCCATGTGCGCGGGGTTGTAGTAGTCGGCGAACGAGAAGCTGTGGTAGCTCTTCAGCCAGCCGTGGTCGGCGTAGCCGCGCTCGGAGGATTTGCGTACGGAGATCATGGTGCGGGCTCCTTCTGTGCATCAAATGTAGGAGGGCTTGCGCTCCGCGCCGCCGACGCGGCCTTGTCGCCTTCGTTCAAATACCATGAACGCTCCCCCACTCCCCTGGCCCGCATGACCGGCGCACGCAACGTCCTCACCCCCGACGCGCTCACGATGATGGACGTCATCGCGCGCACCGGCAGCTTCGCCGCGGCGGCGCGCGAGCTGGGCAAGGTGCCCTCGGCATTGACCTACAACGTGCGCCAGCTCGAGGAGGCGCTGGACGTGCTGCTCTTCGACCGCCGCTCGCGCCAGGCGCGCCTCACCGCAGCCGGCGAGGAACTGCTGCAGGAGGGCCGCCGCCTGCTCGCCGAGATGGACGCGGTGGCCAACCGCGTGCAGCGCGTCGCCTCCGGCTGGGAGTCGCAGCTCACGGTCGCCGTCGACGGCATCATGTCCGCCGCCACGCTGTTCGAGCTGGGCGAGGCGTTCTACGCCCACCTGCAGGCCCAGGCATCGCCCGGCGGCGCCGGCCGCAGCGCGCCCGGCACGCGCCTGCGCCTGCGCACGGAAGTGCTGTCGGGCACCTGGGAGGCGCTCCTCACAGGCCAGGCCGACCTGGCGATCGGCGTCTCCCTGTCGTCGGACCGCATGCCCGCCGGCGGCATCCAGACGCAGGCGCTGGGCGAGATCGGCTTCGTCTTCGCCGTCGCGCCGCACCATCCGCTGGCCGCCGCCGCGGAACCGATCGACGACGCCGAGCTGCTGCGCCACCGCGCCGTGGCCGTGGCCGATTCGGCGCAGCGCCTCGCGCCGCTCACCGTGAACCTGCTGCCGGGCCAGGACGTGCTGACGGTGGACACGATGGAGGCCAAGATCGAGGCCCAGCTGCGCGGCCTCGGCTGCGGCTTCCTGCCCGAGCCGATGGCCCGTCCGCACCTGGCGGCGGGCCGCCTCATCACCCGGGCCACCGTGCGGCCCGGCCTGCGCTCGCGCATGGGCTACGCCTGGCGCGACAGCCGCGCGGGCGCAGCCAGCCGCAAGGCCGGCCTCGGCCTCGGCCTGCGCTGGTGGCTCGACCAGCTGGACAGCGAGACCACGCGCCGCGCGCTGCTCGAGCGCCACGGCTGCCCGCCGCCGGGCAGCCTGTGAAGGCGCGCCGCCGGCCGTGACCGCCGCCCCTGCCGTCGGCCGCTTCGCGCCCTCGCCCACCGGCCCGCTGCACGCCGGCTCGCTGGTGGCGGCGCTCGCCTCCTGGCTGGACGCGCGGGCGCAGGGCGGGCGCTGGCTGGTGCGGATCGAGGACGTGGACGGCCCGCGCTGCGTGCCCGGCGCCGACGCGCTGATCCTCGCGCAGCTCGCGCGCTGCGGCCTGGTGCCCGACGAGCCGCCGGTGCGCCAGTCGCAGCGCGGCGCGCTGTACCGGCAGGCGCTGGACCGTCTCGTCGCCGGCGGCCATGCCTACGCCTGCGGCTGCTCGCGGCGCGACATCGAGCAGGCGCTGATCCGCGCCGGCCGGCCGCCCGAGCGCCATGCCGAACGGGTGTACCCCGGCACCTGCCGCGGCGGCCTGCACGGCAGGGCGGCGCGGGCGATGCGCGTGCGCACCACCGGCGCCGGCGGGCACGACCTCGTGATCGGCTGGCACGACCGCCGGCTCGGCGCCCAGAGCCAGAACCTCACCCGCGCCGTGGGCGACTTCGTCGTGCACCGCGCCGACGGCGGCTGGGCCTACCAGCTCGCGGTGGTGGTGGACGACGCCGCCCAGGGCGTCACGCACGTGGTGCGCGGCGAAGACCTCGCCGACAACACCGCGCGGCAGATCCACCTGCAGCGCCTGCTCGGCCTGCCGACGCCGCACTACCTGCACACGCCGCTGGTGCGGGGGACGAACGGCGAGAAGCTGTCGAAGCAGAACGGCGCGGCGGCGCTGGAGCTGGCCGATCCGCTGCAGGCGCTGCGGCAGGCCGGCGCCGTGCTCGGCCTGCACGGCGACGCCGCGGACGCCGGCGCCTGGCTGGCGCAGGCCGTGGCGCAATGGCACGCGCGCTGGCCGGCGCCAAGGCCCTGATCGCTTCGCCGCGGCGGCGGGTGGCATCATCGCGGGCCCCGAAACCATGCAAAGGCTTGCCACCATGATCACCACCGAAACCGGCCTGCAGTACGAAGACACCACGCCCGGCACCGGTGCCGAGGCCCGGGCGGGCACCGCCGTCACCGTGCACTACACCGGCTGGCTCTACAACGACGGCGTCAAGGGCGCCAAGTTCGACAGCAGCAAGGACCGCAACGACCCCTTCGAGTTCGACCTGGGCGCCGGCATGGTGATCCGGGGCTGGGACGAAGGCGTGCAGGGCATGAAGGTCGGTGGCACGCGGCTGCTCGTGATCCCGCCGCAGCTCGGCTACGGCGCGCGCGGCGCCGGCGGCGTGATCCCGCCCGACGCCACGCTCATGTTCGAGGTGGAGCTGCTCGGCGCCTGACGCGGCGCCGCGTTCCCGCGGCCGCCGGGAGCCGTCGTCCTACGCGCGGTCGCGGCATCGGCTTGTGCGCGGCGGCGCGCCGCCGCGCTACGGTGTGTCTCATGCACGGGGCCGGCCGCCCCGTGCCTCAACCCCCGAAGGAGACCGCCATGAACCAGCCGCAAAGCATCGGCAACAACGACCTGCAGGGCGAAGGCAACTACGACGCCGCGCGCCGCTACGACAAGGCCCAGCGCGAATTCGTCGAGTCCGGGCAGGTGGACGACGCCGCCCGCAAGGCCGCGCCGAAGAACGCCGAGGAGGCGGAGGCGCTGCGCCGCGCCGAGGAAGAGGGGAAGTCCCGCGCCAAGGACGAGGATCCCGCGGTCTCCCGCGGCCAGGCTCCGCGCTGAGGCGGCGCGGCGTTGTCCTACAGCCACGGCGGGTGCGCGCTGATTTGCCGACGGGGCGGTAAAAGCTTCAATGGCGACCACGCGGCCCGTCCGGAGGGACGACCTCGAAGAACGTCACGCAGGACCACTCCGACCCGCTTTGCAGGACAACACCCATGGCCGCTTCATCGACCCTCATGCAGACTCCCGCGGCAGCGCCCAGGTTCAGCCGGCCCGTCCCGCCGGAGCACGCCGTGCCGGACGAGGCGCGCATCCCCGAAGCCGCAGAGGCCATGGCCCCCCTCAAGACCTACATCGTCGAAGACAGCCCGGTCATCCGCGAGAACCTGATCGCGACGCTGGAGGAGATGGTGCCGCTGCAGGTGGTGGGCACGGCCGACGACGAAGGCAGCGCCGAGCAGTGGATCGGCCGGCGCGACAACGACTGGGACCTCGTCATCATCGACATCTTCCTCAAGAGCGGCTCCGGCCTGGGCGTCGTGCAGGCGGCCCGGCAGGCCAGCCACGACGGCGGCAAGGTGGTGGTGCTGTCCAACTACGCCACGCCCGACATGCGGCGCAAGTGCGCCGAGCTGGGCGCCGACAAGGTGTTCGACAAGTCGAACGAGATCGACGCGCTCATCAGCTACTGCATCCGCCTGGCCAACGGCGGGGACAGCGGCAACAGCACCTTCTCGACCCTGGCCTGAACCCGGCCGCAGGCGGCGCGCGGCCGCGGCGGCTACTGGATCAGGCCGTTCTTCAGCGCGTAGTAGGTGAGGTCGCTGTTCGAGGCGAGCTTCATCTTCTCCATCACGCGCGTGCGGTAGGTGCTCACCGTCTTCACGCTCAGCGACATGCTGTCGGCCATGTGCCCGATGGTCTCGCCCTTGGCCAGGCGCAGGAACACCTGCAGCTCGCGCTCGGACAGCTGCTCGTGCGGCAGCTTGTCCACGTTGCCGCCGCCCAGGCCGTCGGCCAGCATCTCGGCCACCGCCGGCGTGATGTACTTGCGCCCGCGGAACACCGTGCGGATGGCCTTGACGATCTCCTCCGGGTCGCATTCCTTGTTGAGGTAGCCGCTTGCGCCGTGGCGCAGCAGCGTGGTGGCGTAGTGCTCTTCCGGGAAACCCGAAAGAATCAGCACCGGCAGCTCGGGCGCGCGCGCCTTGACGGCGGCCAGCGCGTCGATGCCGCTCTGGTCGGGCATCGACAGGTCGAGCAGCAGCACGTCGACCTCGCCCTTGCGCACGAGATCGAGCGCCTCGCGGCCGTTGGACGCCTCTCCCGTGACCTTGAGGTCCACCTGATCGGCAAAGTACTGCCGCAGGCCCGAGCGCACAATGACATGGTCATCGGCAATAACGACACGAATCATGGACGGCGGCTTTCCGAAATGGCACGAGGAAGTCTAGATGGAACCCCGGTCGCTGAACATCTTCACGCGCATCAAGCGCAGTCCGTTCGTCTTCCCGCTCGCGGCCCTGGCCGCGGCGGCGCTGATGTTCATCAGCGAGACCGCCTACCGTGAATCCACCCAGTCGATGGAGGAACTGTCGGCCATGGGCCGGGCACGCGACAGCCTGCAAAGCGTGCTCAACCGGGTCACCGACGCCGAGACAGGGCAACGGGGATACCTGCTCACCGGCCGCAAGGAATATCTCGAGCCGTACCGGGAGGCATTCGCCGACATCGCCGAGGCGCTGGGCCGCCTGCGCGGCTACTACGCCGCCCACCCGGCCAACGCGGCCGCCGCCGAGCAGCTGGAAGTCATGGTGCACCGCAAGCTGTCCGAGCTGGACGCGGGCATCCGGCTGTACGACGAGGGCCGGCACGACAACTGGCGCGACCTGCTGCTCACCGACATCGGCAAGGAGACGATGGACGGCATCCGCGCCGTCTCCAGCACCCTGATCGCCGACGAGACGCGCCGCGTGATCGACGTGCGCCACGACATCCACGACACGCTGCTGCTCAACCGCATCGGCGTGGCGGCGATGTCGGTGATCAGCCTGCTGGCGCTGGCGCTGTACCTGCGCCAGACGGCCGCGCTCGATGCGCAGCAGAACGCGCAGCAGGAAGCCATCGAGGCCGAGCGCGACCGGCTCGAGCGCGCCGTCGAGCGCCGCACCGCCCAGCTGCGCGAGCTGGCGCAGCACCTGCAGACGGCGCGCGAGGACGAGCGCAGCCTGCTCGCGCGCGAGCTGCACGACGAGCTCGGCGCGCTGCTCACCGCCGCCAAGCTCGACGCCGCGCGCATCAAGTCGCGCATCGGCAACGCCTCGCCCGAGGCGATGGAGCGCCTGGTCCACCTGAACCAGACGCTGAACGAGGGCATCGCGCTCAAGCGCCGCATCATCGAGGACCTGCGGCCCTCGTCGCTCAGCAACCTCGGCCTCGTCGCCGCGCTCGAGATCCAGGCGCACGAGTTCCAGGAACGGTCGGGCCTGGCCGTCGCCTGCCGGTTCGAGCCGGTGAGGCTTCCGCCGCCGGCCGAGCTGACGGTGTACCGGCTGGTGCAGGAGGCCTTCACCAACATCGCGAAGTACGCCCGCGCGACCGAGGTGACGGTGAGCCTCGCGCGCCAGGACGGGATGGCCGAGATCGCCGTCAGCGACAACGGCGTGGGCTTCGACACCTCCTCGCACCCCACCACCGCGCACGGCCTGCTGGGCATGCGCTACCGCGTCGAGGCCGAGGGCGGACGGCTCAAGCTCGACTCGGCGCCCGGCCGGGGCACCCGCATCAGCGCCACGCTGCCGGCCCTGCCGGAGAGCGCCGCCCCGGCCCGCGAGCCGCTCGCCGCCGCGTAGGAATCGTCCGACACGCGATCGAAGCCCCGGCCGACAGCGCGTCGGCGACGCCTCCCATGGGTCGCGCCGGCACCGCTCCGTAAGCTCGTTGCAATCCGGGGCCCGATCCCCAGACCCTCCAGCCACGAAAGGATCCACCATGTCTTCACGCCTGCGCAGCCACGCCGACGACGCCCTCGACCAGGCCTTGGACACCGCGCGCGCCAGCCGCCAGTACGCCGCCGATGCGCTGCACCAGGCGGGCGAGGGCCTGCACGAGGCCCGCGACCGGGTCGCGCCGCTGGTGGACCGCTTCACGTCGCAAGCGAGCGACTACGCGCGCCGCGGCGTGCATGCCGTGCGCGACGGCTCGCTCTCGCTGCGCGACAAGGCCTACCGCGCGTCGGACCACACGGTGGGCTACATCAAGGACGAGCCGATCAAGTCCATCCTCGTCGCGGCCGCCGCGGGCGCGGCGATTGCTGCGATCATCGGCTACGTGCGCTCACGCAACCGCTACTGAGCCCGGCGCCGCCGCCGATGCGGCGCGCGGGACGGCGCCGCGCCCCTTCTTCCGCCGGCCGGGACTCACGATGATCCATCCGCTGTTTCGCCTGATCGCCACCCGGCCGCATCTGCTCGGCGACCACCTCGAGGCCTACGCCGACCTCGTCGGCGAAGAGATGGGCCAGGTCGCGGCGCGGCTCAAGCGCCGCATGCTCTGGCAGTCGATCGCCGTGGGCCTGGCCCTGCTGGCGGTGGTGCTGGCCGGCATGGCGCTGCTGCTGTGGGCAGCCATCCCCCTCGCCACGATGCCGGCGGCATGGGCGCTGATCGTGGTGCCCGGCGTACCGGCCGTCGCGGCGGTCCTGTGCGCCGTGGCGGGCCGCGCCGAGGCCGAGCCGGCCTTCGCCAACGTCAGACGCCAGCTCGCGGCCGACGCCGCCCTGCTGCGGGAAGCGGGCGAGGCGTCGTGACGGCGCAGGGCGACGCCGAGGCGCTGCCGGCCGGCACGCCGCCGTCCGGCACGGCGCCGGACCGGCTGCCGAACGCCGCCGAGCGGCTCGAACAGTCGCGCGAGCGCATCCGCGCGTACTTCGATTCCCACCGCCCGCGCGCGCGCCGCACCGTCGCCGACGCCGGCGACACGCCGCCATGGCTCGAGAAGCTGCGCGCGAACCCGCTGTTCGACGGCGTGGCCGACGCCGTCGGCAGCTGGTGGCGCAGCCATCCGCTGCATTCGGTGTTCGTGGTCGGCGAAACCGCCCTGCGCGAGAGCCTGTCGCCGCTGGCGCGCCGCCACCCGATCGCGCTCGCCGCGGCCGCCGTGGCGCTGGGCGCCCTGCTGTACCGCACGCGGCTGCTGCGCCGCCTGCTCAAGCCGGCGTTCTTCGCCGGGCTGGCCACGCAGGTGGCGACGCGGATGATCGAGCGCGTTCCGCTCGAAGCGGTGCTGGACGCCTTCAGCCGCTTTCGCGAAGCCGGCACGGATGGCACCTCGCCACCGCCGGCCACCGCACCGGATCTTCCCGGCGCCGCGCCCGACGCCGTGATCCAGCCGCCGGCTTCCACGGCCCGTCATTGACGGATCCGGCGCGCAGAGTGCGCACATGAGAAGGGCCTGCATCCGCAGGCCCTTCGTCATGGCGTGGCGCGCTTCTTCAGCGGCCCGTGAAACCGCGCGGGCGCTGCGGCTTGAAGGCCGGCTTGCCGCCCGGCCCGCGTCCGCCGGCCGGCGCCTGGCGCGGAGCGAAGGCGTTGTTGTCGCGGCGCGGGGCGAAACCGTGGCCCTCGCGGCGCGGGGCGAAGCCTTCGTCCCGACGGGGCGCGAAGCCTTCGTCGCGGCGTGCGCCGAACGGCACGTCGCGACGCGGCGCGGCCGGCTTGCCGAAACGCGGTCCCGGCTTGCCGAAGGGCTTGCCGCCCGGGCGGCCCTCCGGGCGCGGCGCGTACATCTTCGGCTCGGGGTTCTTCGGCTCGAGGCCGGCGACGGTGGCCACCGGGATGTTCTGCGTCGTGAACTGCTGGATGCGGCGGATCATGCCCGCGTCCATGCGCTCGGCCAGCGTCACCGCCAGGCCGTTGCGCCCGGCGCGGCCGGTGCGGCCGATGCGGTGCACGTAGTCCTCGGCCTTCATCGGCAGGCCGTAGTTGATGACGTGGCTGATGGTCGGCACGTCGATGCCGCGCGCGGCCACGTCGGTGGCGACGAGCACGCGCAGGTGCTTGGTGCGCAGGCCCTGCAGCACGCGCGTGCGCCGGCCCTGCGGCATGCCGCCGTGCAGCGAGGCCACGGCGTGGCCCATGTCGGCCAGGCGGTCGGCCAGCCAGTCGGCATCGCGCTGGGTGCTGGTGAAGACCACCGCCTGCTCCATGTCGCGCTCGGTCAGGATGTGGTCGAGCAGCGCGTTCTTGTGCGCGCCGTTGTCGGCCCAGTGCAGGCGCTGCTCGATGTTCTCGTGCGTGTCGGTGTGCGAGGCGACGTCGATGCGCTGCGGCTCCTGCATCAGGTTCTGCGCCAGGCGGCCCACGTGGCCGGCGAAGGTGGCGCTGTACATCACCGTCTGGCGCTTGGCCGGCAGGTGGTCGGCGATCGTCTGGATGTCGTCGATGAAGCCCATGTCGAGCATGCGGTCGGCTTCGTCGAGCACCAGCATCTCGACGTTCTCGAGCACCGCCTTGCCGGTCTGCAGGTGGTCGAGCAGGCGGCCGGGCGTGGAGATCAGGATGTCCAGCGGGCCGCGCAGCGCCTTAAGCTGCGCGCCATAGGGCACGCCACCGACCACGGTGGCCACGCGCAGGCCCTGCACGTGGCGGCCGTAGGTGTCGGCCGCCTTGGCCACCTGCATGGCGAGTTCGCGCGTGGGGCACAGCACCAGCGTGCGCGGGCCGTAGACCACGCCCTTCTCGCGCCGCTTGGTGTTGTCGCCGCGCGCGGCGAGCACGCCCTGCAGCGCCGGGAGGATGAAGGAGGCGGTCTTGCCGCTGCCGGTGCTGGCCGACACCATCACGTCGCGGCCGGCGAGCGCCGGCGGAATGGCGCGCGCCTGCACGTCGGTCGCGGCGTCGTAGCCGGCGTCCTTGACGGCGCGGGTGAGGGCTTCATGGAGGCCAAGGGAATCGAAACTCATCTCTGTCTTTCAGGAAACAGCCCGCCACGCGTCCCGGTCCGGGGCGCCATGGCGCGCATGCAGGCCGCGGAAGAATTCCGTGGAAGCCCGCAAGGGGTCAGGTCGCCGGGAGAGCGTTCGCAGGAACAGTCAAAGCGACGGCATCGCCGCCAACCGTTGCCCGCGCGGCAGCCAGGGTGGCCGCCCAGAGAGGGAATTCGACTCGAGCCGCGCGGCGGGTGCCGCGGGAAGCGCCGATGAGGTCAGGGGGGATGAACGAATCACCGGATCGGTCTTGCCGTGAAGCCGTTTTCCGGTGAGCCGCGTATTGTAATGAATCGGGGTTTCCCTGTACAGGGCTCAGGCGGCGAGGAGGTGCCGGCGGTAGTACACCAGCTCGTCGATCGACTCGTGGATGTCGGCCAGCGCCGTGTGCGCCTGGGCCTTCTTGAAGCCGGCGAGGATGTCGGGCTTCCAGCGCCGCGCCAGCTCCTTGAGCGTGCTGACGTCGAGGTTGCGGTAGTGGAAGAAGCGCTCCAGCTCGGGCATGTAGTTGGCGAGGAAGCGCCGGTCCTGGCAGATGCTGTTGCCGCACATCGGCGACTTGCCCGCGGGCACGTACCGCGACAGGAACTCGATCACGCGCCGCTGCGCCTCGCCTTCGTCCACGGTGGAAGCCTTCACGCGGTCGACCAGGCCGCTGCGGCCGTGCGTGCCCTTGTTCCAGGCGTCCATCGCATCCAGCGTCTCGTCGCTCTGGTGGACGGCGAACACCGGGCCCTCGATGCGCACGGCGAGCTGCGGGTCGGTCACGACGACGGCCACCTCGATGATGCGGTCGGTGTCGGGGTACAGGCCGGTCATCTCGAGGTCGATCCACACGAGGTTCTGGTCGCTGCTCTTCAGGGTGTCGTCGGTCATTGCGGGCTCCTTGGGGGGATTCTCGCAGCCCTACACTTCGCGCCATGAGCCCCTTCGTCCTGTCCCTGGTCTTCGCGCTCGCGCTGGCCGCGTCGCTGGCGACGAAGTTCTGGCTGCTCAACCGGCAGGCGCGCCACGTGGCCGCCCACCGCGGCGCGGTGCCCGCGCCGTTCGCGCGGACCATCCCGCTGGCCGCCCACCAGAAGGCCGCCGACTACACGCTCGCCAAGGCGCGCTTCGGGCTGCTGAACATGGCCTTCGGCGCGGCGGTGCTGCTCGGCTGGACGCTGCTCGGCGGCCTGGACGCGCTGAACTCGGCCGTGCACGAGGCGGCCTTCGAGCCGCTCGGCGGCATCGGCTACCAGCTCGTGCTGCTGGCGGCCTTCACCGTCGTCGGCAGCCTGCTCGAACTGCCCTTCGACATGTACGGCACCTTCCGCATCGAGCAGCGCTTCGGCTTCAACCGCATGACGTGGACGCTGTACCTGGCCGACATGCTCAAGGGCGCCGCGCTGGGCGCGGTGATCGGCCTGCCGGTGGCCGCGCTCATCCTGTGGATCATGGGCGCGGCCGGCACGCTGTGGTGGCTGTGGGCCTGGGGCGCGTGGATGGGGTTCAACCTGCTCGCGCTGGTGCTCTACCCGACGCTGATCGCGCCGCTGTTCAACAAGTTCGAGCCGCTGCCCGACGAATCGCTGAAGGCGCGCGTGCAGCAGCTCATGGCGCGCTGCGGCTTCGCCGCCAAGGGCCTGTTCGTGATGGACGGCAGCCGGCGCTCGGCCCATGCCAACGCCTACTTCACCGGCTTCGGCGCCGCCAAGCGCGTGGTGTTCTTCGACACGCTGCTGGCCAAGCTCGACCACGGCGAGGTGGAGGCCGTGCTCGCGCACGAGCTCGGCCATTTCAAGCACAAGCACGTGCTCAAGCGCCTGGTCACGATGTTCGCGCTCAGCTTCGCCGCCTTCGCGCTGCTGGGCTGGCTGTCCACCCAGGCCTGGTTCTACCGCGGCCTCGGCGTCGAGCCGTCGATGGCGGCGCCCAACGACGCCATCGCCCTGCTCCTGTTCCTGCTCGCCGCGCCGGTGTTCGGCTTCTTCGTGTCGCCGCTGTTCGCGCGGCTGTCGCGCAAGCACGAGTTCGAGGCCGACGCCTACGCCTGCGCGCAGGCCAGCGGCAGCGCGCTCGCGGCGGCCCTGCTGAAGCTGCACGAGGACAACGCCGCCACGCTCACGCCGGACCCGGTGTATGCACGCTTCTATTACTCGCACCCGCCCGCCGCCGAGCGGCTGGCGGCGCTGCCCGTGCCGGCGGCGTGAGGAGCGCCTTCATGAAGACCTTGTCGCAACAGCACTGCCAGCCGCTGTCGGGCAGCCCGATGGACGCCGACGACATCCGCACCCACCTCGCGCAGGTGCCCGGCTGGCGCTTCGCCGACGGCGCGATCGAGCGGCGCTTCGAGTTCGCCGACTTCCACCAGACCATGGCCTTCGTCAACGCGCTGGCCTGGATCTGCCACGCCGAGGACCACCACCCCGACCTGGCCGTGAGCTACAACCGCTGCGGCGTGCGCTTCAACACGCATTCGGTCGGCGGCATCTCGATCAACGACTTCATCTGCGCCGCCAAGACCAATGCGCTGCTGCCGGCCGATGCCTGACCGGGGGGCGGCGACGCCGTGAGCGCACCGGCGCGCACGGGCCTCGTGGTCGCGGGCTTCGGCCGCCACTACGTCGTCGAATCGCCCGACGGCGCGCGGCGCCTGTGCCACCCGCGCGGCAAGAAGAGCGACTGCGTGGTGGGCGACCGCGTGCGCTGGCAGCCGAGCGGCGACGAAGGCGTGATCGAGGCCGTCGAGCCGCGCCGCAACCTGCTGTTCCGCCAGGACGAATGGCGCACCAAGGCCTTCGCCGCCAACCTCGACCAGGTGCTGGTGATGGTGGCGAGCGATCCGGTCTTCAGCGAATCGCAGCTCGCGCGCGCGCTGATCGCGGCCGAGAGCGCCGGCATCGCCGCGCGCGTGCTGCTCAACAAGGCCGACCTGCCGCAGATCGGCGCCGCCCGCGCGCGGCTCGCGCCCTACGCGGCGATGGGCTACGCGGTGGACGAGGTGGCGCTCAAGGCCCGCCCCGACGAGGCGCGCGCGCGGCTCGATCCGCTGCTCGCGGGCAAGGCCACCCTGGTGCTCGGCCCGAGCGGCACCGGCAAGAGCACGCTCATCAACCTGCTGGCGCCCGATGCCGGGGCGCAGGTGGGCGACATCTCGCGCGCGCTGAACTCCGGGCGCCACACGACGACGAGCACGCAGTGGTACTGGCTGGACGCCGGGCGCCGCAGCAGCCTGATCGACTCACCGGGCTTCCAGGAGTTCGGGCTGCGCCAGGTCGAGCCGCAGCAGCTGCCGGGCCTGATGCCCGACCTCGCCGCGCACGTCGAAGCGTGCCGCTTCTACAACTGCACCCACCGCCACGAGCCGGGCTGCGGCGTGATCGCGGCGCTCGGCCGCGGCGCGATCAGCGAATCGCGCTACCGCATCTACGGCGAGATCCACGACGAGCTGTCGCAGAAGCGCTGGTAGCAAGGCATTCCCAAGCGAACGCCGCGGATCCGGCTTTGCCGGTCCGCTGGTGTTGCCTTGCAGCCCGCGCCGGGCCAGTGGCCCGGCCCTTCGCCAGGCATGAAAGGTCCATCGGACCTTTCATGTCCGGGCTCAGCCCCCTTGAGGGGGCGCGCGAAGCGCGTAGGGGGTGGGCCGTCCTCTTCAGCCGATGAGGTTGGCGAGCGAGAGCAGCGCCAGCAGCAGCATCCACAGCACCATCGAGCGCCACACCAGCCCCACCACGCTGCGCAGGTGGCCGAGCAGGGGCGCGACGCCGGGGGTCGAGCCCTCGGCCTGCATCTCGTCGGCCGCGCCGCCGCTGTCGAAGCTCTTGGAGCGGTCGGGCGTCACGCCCGGCGCCGCGCTGCCGCCGAGCCGCACGCCCACGGCGCCGGCCGCCGCCGCGAGGATGATGCCTTCGTTGGGGTGCCGCCACAGCCGCGCGTCGCGCCGCCAGCAGGTCACCGCCTCCTCGAAGTTGCCCACCACCGCGAAGCCGAAGGCGGTGAGCCGCGCCGGCAGGTGGTCGAGCAGGCCGAACAGCCGCTGCGACAGGCCCATCAGGCGCTCGTTCGTCGGCTCGCCCACGGTGCGGTTCTTGTAGGCCCAGTAGCGGCTCGCGAACTCGGCCATGCGGTAGAGCACGGCACCGGCCGGCCCGAAGCCGAGCGTGGACAGGACGATGAACCAGAAGAACACGCCGAAGACGTGGCGGTGCGCGGCCAGCAGCGAATGCTCGATGACGTGGCGCAGCAGTTCGGTGCGCGGCAGCTCGCTCGCGTCGAGGTGGCGCCATTCGGTCAGCAGGCGGCCGGCCTCGGCTTCGTCGCCGCGCTCGAGCGCGTCACGGATGTCGGTGAAGTAGTGGCTGAACTGGCGGAAGCCGAGCGTGAGGTAGAGCACGGCCACGTTCCAGGCCAGCGCCGCGAGCAGGCTCAGCCGGGCGAGGCCGAAGTAGATGCCCCAGGTCAGCAGCGCCGGGGCGAGCACCGTCACGCCCCACACCACCCAGGCGTGATGGTCGCGCCCGGCGTCGAAGTTGCGGCCCGTCCAGCGCATCCACGAGGTCAGCGCGTCGTGGATCAGGTTGCCCTTCGGCAGCGGTTTGAGCTGCTCGATCAGCAGCGCGAACAGGACGGCGAAGAAACTCATGCGAACCGATCATAGCGGCGGCCCGCCGGCGGCCGCGGCCCGCGCCGGGCCGCCTACGCCGCGAGGAATCGGTACAGGTTGCGCAGCATGCCGGCGGTGGCGCCCCAGATGAAATAGCGCCGCATCCGGCCGTCGGCGCCGGCCGCCTCGTAGGGCATGGACAGGAACTGGCGCGTGCCCGTGCCGAAGTCCGCCCGGTGCCGGCGGTGGTTCGCCGGCGTCATCAGGAACGACAGCGGCACCTCGAAGATCTCGGCCACCTCGAACGGATCGGGCCTGAGCGCGACCCCCGGCGCCACGAGCGCCACCACCGGCGTGACGACGAAGCCGGTGCCGGTGGTGTAGGTGGGCAGCGCGCCGAGCACGTCCACGTGCCGCGGGGGCAGGCCGATCTCCTCCTCGGCCTCGCGCAGGGCCGTCGCGACGGCGTCGGCATCCTCGGGCTCGGCGCGCCCGCCGGGAAAGCTGACCTGCCCCGGGTGGTCGTGCAGGTGGTCGGTGCGCTGCGTGAGCAGCACGTTGAGGCCCTCGCGCTGCACCATGGGGATCAGCACCGCCGCGGCGGTCGGCCCGCGCTCGGAGAAGCGCGGCTCGGCCTTCATCTCCGGCTCCCACGCGGGCGGCTGCAGGAAGCGCTGCCGCAGCGCGTCGGCCAGCAGATGGTGCGCGGCCACCGACGGCAGGTGGTCGTCGACGGCGTAGTGCGGCAGCTGCTCGGGATCGAAACTGAGGGCCATGGCTGGATTGAAAACGAAAAAGCCGCGTCGTGACGCGGCTTGGGATGCTGGTCGCGGCGGCGGATCACGCCGGCTGCTTCTCGCGCTTGGCGGGCAGCTTTTCCTTGATGCGCGCCGACTTGCCCGAGCGCTCGCGCAGGTAGTACAGCTTGGCGCGACGCACGTCGCCGCGGCGCTTGACCTCGATCGAGGCGATCAGCGGGCTGTAGAGCTGGAAGCTGCGCTCCACGCCTTCGCCGCTGGAGATCTTGCGCACGATGAAGCTGGAGTTCAGGCCGCGGTTGCGCTTGGCGATCACCACGCCTTCGTAGGCCTGCAGGCGCTTGCGCGTGCCTTCGACCACGTTGACGCTGACGATGACCGTGTCACCGGGGGCGAAGACCGGGATGGTCTTGTTCAGGCGAGCGATTTCCTCGCTCTCGAGGGTCTGGATCAGATCCATGAGTTCTCCGTGTGATCGTGCCGACGCGGGAATTGTCGGAAGTGGCGGGCTGTCGCGCTTGGCGCGCCCAACGCTCGGCAGAGGATCGAAAAGCCGATGATTATAGCCGCAGGCCGCGCAGGAAGGTCTCGTCGGCGAGGCTCAGCCGCCCGGCCGCGCGTGCCGCCTGCAACAGATCGGGCCGGCGGCGGGCCGTCAGCTCGAGCGAGCGCTCCCGGCGCCAGCGCGCGATGTCGGCATGGTGGCCCGACAGCAGCACCGCCGGCACGGCCTCGCCGCCGGCGGGCCCGGGCAGCACCTCGGGCCGGCTGTAGTGCGGGCAGTCGAGCAGGCCGTCGACGAAGCTGTCCTGCACGTGCGACTGCGCGTCGCCCAGCACGCCGGGCTGCAGCCGCGCCACGGCGTCGAGCAGCGCCAGCGCCGGCAGCTCGCCGCCGGAGAGCACGAAGTCGCCCAGGCTCAGCTCCACGTCGACGTGCCGGTCGAGGAAGCGCTGGTCGATGCCCTCGTAGCGCCCGCACAGCAGGACGGCGCCCGGCCCGGCGGCGAAGCGCTCGACCACCGCATGGTCGATGCGCTGGCCGGTGGGCGTGAAATGCACCAGCGGCGCGCCGTCCACCCGCGACGCGCGCACCGCGGCCAGCGCCCGCTCCAGCGGCTCGGCCAGCATCACCATGCCGGGGCCGCCGCCGTAGGGGCGGTCGTCGACGCGGCGGTAGTTGTCCTCGGCGAAGTCGCGCAGCGGCCAGAGCTTCACCTCGACGAGGCCGGACTCGAACGCCCGCCGCGTCACGCCCTGCGTGAGGTGCGGCGCGAACAGCTCCGGGAACAGCGTGATGACGTCGAATCGCACGGCGGCGGGCCCGCGGCCGGTCAGTAGTCGAGGCCCCAGTCGACGACGACGCGGCGCTCAGCCATCTTGACCTCGACGACGTAGGCGCCGACGAACGGGATCAGGCGTTCCTCCGCTTCGGCCGCGGCCCCGGCGGCGGGCGCCACGCGCAGCACGCTGTGCGGGCCGGTGTCGAGCAGGCCGACGACGCGCCCGAGGTTCTCGCCCTGCAGGTTGACGACGTCCAGGCCGATCAGGTCGACCCAGTAGTACTCGTCGGGGTCGGGCGTGGGGAAGCTGGCGCGCGAGACGAACACCCGCGCGCCGCGCAGCGCCTCGGCGCCGGCACGGTCGGCGATGTCCTGCGCCTGGGCGACCACGAGATCGTTGTGGTCGCGCGCGCCGGTGATCTTCAGCAGCCGCGGCAGGGGGTTCGGCGCCCCGGCGCGCTTCGGCGCGGGCCCGTCGGGCGGCGCGAGGAACCAGCGGCGGGAGGAGAAGAGCGCCTGGGGATCGGAAGCGAAGGGCTGGACCTTGAACCAGCCCTTCACGCCCCAGGCATCGAGGATGCGGCCGACCTCGACCGCATCGTCCGGCCAGGCCGGCTCGTCCGCATCGGCGATCGACGGGGCAGGACGCACCGGGCCGCGCGGACGATCGGCCGCGGTCAGGCGGTCGCGGTGGTCTTGGCCTGGGCGACCAGACGGGCGACGGTGGGCGACAGCTGCGCGCCCTGGCCGGCCCAGTAGTCCACGCGGTCGAAGGCCACGCGCAGCGGCTGCTCGCCGCCGGAGGCGACGGGGTTGTAGAAGCCCACGCGCTCGATGAAGCGGCCGTCGCGGCGGATGCGCGAGTCGGCGACGACGATGTTGAAGAACGGGCGCTTCTTGGCGCCGCCACGTGCGAGTCGAATCACGACCATGCTGTTTCCTTGACTTGTGAAAACATCCACCGCACCGGGAGACACTCAGGGCAAGCAGATCAGAATGACGCAAGCGTGCGCTGCGCCGGACGGTCGGCCCGTAGATACGCCGCCAGGCGCGCCATGAAGGCATGCCGACGGCCGAGACCGAAACCGGCGATTATATGCCGCGCTCCCTGCGCGAACGAAGCCACGATGCCCGACACGACCGAACCGCGGACTGCCGCCGCCGACACCGCCCGCCCCCGCCCCCGATCCAAGACCGCCGCCACCTGGCTGGCGCTCGCCGGCGGCACGCTGGGCCTGCACCGCTTCTACCTCCACGGGCCGCGCGACCTCTGGGCATGGCTGCATCCGTGGCCCACGCTGGCGGGGCTGTACGGCGTGCAGCGCATGCGCACGCTCGGGCTGGACGACCACCTGTCGTGGCTGCTGATCCCGCTGCTGGGCCTCATGCTGGCGGGCACCATGCTCCAGGCGCTGATCTACGGGCTCACGAGCGACGAGAAGTGGAGCGCCCGGTACGGCCCGACGCGGCCGTCCGGCTGGCTCGCGGTCATCGGCGTGATCGTGGCGCTGATGATCGGCGCGACCGCGCTGATGGCGACGATCGCCTTCGGCAGCCAGCATGCGTTCGAGCTCTGGGCCGAGCGGTCGCCGTAGCGCCGCCGGCGGCGCGGCGCCTCAGGCAAGGGTCAGGTGAAGAACACGAGGCTCAGCCAGTAGGCGATCGCCGCCACGAACGCCGACAGGGGGATGGTGAAGATCCAGGCCCAGACGATGTTGCCTGCCACCCCCCAGCGCACCGCCGAAGCGCGCCGCACCGAGCCCACGCCCACGATGGCGCCGGTGATGGTGTGCGTGGTCGACACCGGCACGCCCAGCGCCGTGGCGAGGAACAGCGTGAGCGCCCCGCCCGTCTCGGCGCAGAAGCCGCCCACCGGCTTGAGCTTGGTGATCTTCTGGCCCATGGTCTTGACGATGCGCCAGCCGCCGAAGAGCGTGCCCAGGCCGATGGCGAGGTAGCACACCCAGATCACCCACAGCGGCGGCAGGTGGTCGCCGGCCGCGCTGTGGCCGGTGGCGATGAGCAGCATCCAGATGATGCCGATGGTCTTCTGCGCGTCGTTGCCGCCGTGGCCGAGGCTGTACAGCCCCGCCGACACGAGCTGCAGCCGCCGGAACCAGTTGTCCACCCGCAGCGGCGAGGCGCGCCGGAACAGGTGCGCCACCACCACCATCAGGATGGAGCCGAGCACGAAGCCGAGCAGCGGCGAGACGAAGATGAACAGCACCGTCATCCACACGCCGGAGGCGATCAGCGAGCCCGCGCCGGCCTTGGCGATGACCGCGCCGACGATGCCGCCGATGAGCGCGTGCGACGAGCTCGACGGGATGCCGTACCACCAGGTGATGAGGTTCCAGACGATGGCGCCGATGAGCGCGCCGAACACCACGTGGTGGTCGACGACGCCCGGCAGCACGATGCCCTTGCCCACCATCGCCGCCACCTTCAGCTCGAAGATGGCGATGGCCAGCACGTTGAAGAAGGCCGCGAAGACGATGGCCTGCTGCGGCTTGAGCACGCCGGTGGACACGACGGTGGCGATGGAGTTCGCCGCGTCGTGGAAGCCGTTCATGAAATCGAAGGCGACGGCCAGCGCGACCAGCATCGCGATGACCCAGAAGGCGACCTGGATGGACTCCATGCGCGTGTCGGCTCGGCAGGCGAAGCCGGGCTCAGGAGTTCTCGAGGACCACGCCCTCGATGAGGTTCGCCACGTCTTCGCAGCGATCGGAGATCGATTCGAGCTGTTCGTAGATCGCCTTGAGCTTGATCAGCTCGCGCACGTCCTTCTCCTCGCGGAACAGCTTGGACATGGCCGAGCGCATCACGCGGTCGGCATCGGACTCGAGGCGGTCGATCTCCTCGCAGGTCTTGATGGCCGCCTCGGCCGCCTCGGAGCGGCTGATCTGCGCCAGCAGCGACACGGCGTGCTGCACGCGCTCGCAGCACTTGGCGCTCAGGTCGCCCAGGCGCAGCACCTCGTCGGTCATGTGGCGCACGTCGTAGAGCGAGAGCGTCTCGGTCGCGTCCTGCAGCAGGTCGAGGATGTCGTCCATCGCGTTGATCAGCCCGTGGATCTGCTCCCGGTCGATCGGCGTGATGAAGGTCTTGTGCAGCAGCCGGTTCACCTCGGCGGTGATGCGGTCGGCCTGGCGCTCGGCGTTGCCCACTTCGGCGGCGTACTTCTCGCGCAGCTCGACGTTGGCGTAGTTCTCGATCAGCAGGATGAAGGCACGTGCGCCTTCGACGATGAGCGCGCCGTGCTGGTCGAAGAGCTGGAAGAAGTTGCCTTCGCGCGGCAGAAGCTTGCCAAACAGCATCGGAGTCTTGTCATCCGGACCGCCGTGCGGCGGACCCGGATGTCATGGTTTGGAAAAGCCGGCAGTGTACCGAGTCGGCCCGCGCCCCCTACGCGCGGAAGATGAAGTACACCGCGCCGAGCAGGCACAGCCCGGCCCACACGAAGTCAAGCCGGAACGGCTGGCCCATGTAGAGCATGGCGAAGGGCACGAACACGGTGAGCGTGATCACCTCCTGCATGATCTTCAGCTGCGCAAGCGTGAGGCCGCTCGCGTGGCCGATGCGGTTGGCCGGCACCTGCAGCAGGTACTCGAACAGCGCGATGCCCCAGCTCACGAGCGCGGCCACGAGCCACGGCGTGCTCGCCTGGTGCTTGAGGTGGCCGTACCAGGCGAAGGTCATGAAGACGTTCGAGGCGACGAGCAGCGCCACGGTCTGCAGGGCGGGCGACAGGGTCACGGGGCGATTCTTTCGATGCGCTGGCCGTGGACGCCCGCCAGACAGGCACTGGCGGCGCCACGCCGCGGAATGAGGATCTCGGGGTCGAGGTCGAGCAGCGGCCGCAGCACGAACGCGCGCTCGTGCATGCGCGGATGCGGCACGGCGAGGCCCGGCTCGTCGATGCACGCGCCGCCGTGGAGCAGCAGGTCGAGGTCGAGCGTGCGCGGCGCGTTGCGGTGCGGGCGCTCGCGGCCGTGTTCATGCTCGATGCGCTGCAGCGCGTGCAGCAGGGTGGCCGGCGCGAGGCCCGTGTCCAGCGCGGCGACGGCGTTGAGGTAGTCCGGCCCGGCGGCATCGACGGGCGCGCTGCGGTACAGCGGCGAGCGCGCGGCCAGCGTGGTCAGCGGCAGGCCGGCCAGCGCGGCGAAGGCGGCATCCAGCGTGGCGCGCGCATCGCCCAGGTTGGCGCCGAGCCCGACGTAGGCACGCACGGCCGCCATGTGCGGGGTCCTGCGGCCGGCTCAGTGTTCCGGCAGCGGCGGCACGGCCGCGGCCGGCTCGCCCTCGCCGCGGACGCCCGCGGGCTTGCGGCGGCGCCGGCGGCGCTTGCGCGCCGGGTCGGCGGCGGCGACGACGTCGGCCTCGCCGTCGTCGGCCGGCGGTTCCGCGGCGTCGGCGGCCGCGCGCTTCGGGGCTGCCTTGGCGGGCTTGCGGCGGCCGGGTTCGCGCACCCGCGCCTCGTCCATCAGGCGGCGGCGCTCGTCGGTGTCGGCGAGCGAGAACTCCTCCCACCAGCGCCCGAGCGCGGGGTCGACCTCGCCCACCTCGGCGCGCAGCCGCAGGAAGTCGAAGCCGGCGCGAAAGCGCGGCTGCTCCACCAGCGTGAACGGGCCGTTGCCCACGCGGCGCTCGAAGCGCGGCTGCATCATCCAGATCTCGCGCATGTCGGCGGCCAGCTTGCCGCGCCCGGAGATGTCGCCGATGCGCGCGTCGAACACCGCGTCGATGGCCTGCTGCAGCGCGGGGAAGGCCGGCTCGCCCTGCTTCTGCAGCCGCTCCCAGCGGCCCAGCACCTCGTGCCACAGGATGGCCGCGAGCAGGAAGCTCGGCGCCACCGGCTTGCCCTCGCCCACGCGGCGGTCGGTGTCGGCCAGCGCCAGCTGCACGAACTTGTCGCGCGCGGCGCTGGGATGCCTGTCGTCCAGCAGCACGTCGAGGACCGGGAACACGCCGTGGTCCAGCCCCTGCTTGCGCAGCTCGGCGATGCTCGCGAGCGAGTGGCCGGTCTGCAGCAGCTTGATCATCTCGTCGAACATGCGCGAGGGCGGCACGTTCTCGAGCAGCGCGGCCATGGCCTGGATCGGCGCGCGCGTCTTCGGCTCGATCTCGAAGCCGAGCTTGGCCGCGAAGCGCACCACGCGGACGATGCGCACCGGGTCCTCGCGGTAGCGCGTGTCCGGGTCGCCGATCATGCGCAGCAGCTTCTTCCTCGCGTCCTTGATGCCGCCGTGGTAGTCGACCACGATCTCGCGCCGCGGGTCGTAGTACATGGCGTTGATGGTGAAGTCGCGCCGCGCCGCGTCCTCGACCTGCGGGCCCCAGACGTTGTCGCGCAGCACGCGGCCCTCGGCGTCGACGGCGTGGCTCTTGCCGGCGAGATCGCCCTTGGCGGTCTTCTCGTCGCCTGGCACGGCCTCGGCGGCGCTGGCGTCGACCATGGCGCGGAAGGTCGAGACCTCGATCACCTCGTGGTCGCGCCCGCGGCCATGCACCACGTGCACGATGCGAAAGCGCCGCCCGATGATGAAGGCGCGGCGGAACAGGCCCTTGACCTGCTCCGGCGTGGCGTTGGTCGCCACGTCGAAGTCCTTCGGGCGCATGCCCAGCAACAGGTCGCGCACGGCGCCGCCGACGATGTAGGCCTCGTAGCCCGCGTCGGCCAGCGTGTTCACCACCTTGACGGCACGATCGTCGACCAGCGCCGGGTCGATGCCGTGCTCGGCCTTGGGCACTTCCACGCGCTTGCCGAGCGTCGTCTTGCGCGCCTTCGCGCCCGCCGGTTTGCCCAGCAGCCTGTCGATGAGTTTCTTGATCATTCGAAGAGTCTGAGAATGCGCCAGCCGCGTTCGCGGGCGACCAGCTCGAGCGGCTCGGAGGGGTTGGTGGCCACCGGCTCGGTGGCCCGCTCCAGCAGCGGCAGGTCGTTGATCGAGTCGCTGTAGACGCTGATGCGCTCGAAGTCGCCCCAGCCGAGGCCGGCGTCCGCGAGCCACTGCCCGACACGGGCGACCTTGCCCTCGCGGTAGCTCGGCACGCCGTCGATGCGGCCGGTGATGGTACCGCCGGGCCCGCGTTCGAGCCGCACCGCGATCAGCGTGTCGATGCCGAAGGCCGCGGCGATCGGCGCCGTGACGAACTCGTTGGTGGCCGTCACCAGCGCGATGCGGTCGCCGCGCGCGCGGTGCGCCTCCACCAGCGAGCGCGCCGCGGGATGCAGCGCCGGGCCGATCACCTCGGCCATGAAGCGCTGCTGGGCCGCGTGCCGCTCGGCCTCGCTGCGCTCGCGCAGCGGCGCGGTGGTGAAGTCGATGTAGGCGTCGATGTCCAGCCGCGCCTCGCGGTACTGCGCGTAGAAGAACTCGTTGCCGCGCCGGTATTCCTCGGCATCGACCCAGCCCAGGCGCACCACGAACTCGCCCCAGGCGTAGTCGGAGTCGAGCGGGATCAGCGTGTCGTCGAGGTCGAACAGGCACAGGTTTTCTTCGCTCATGCGCCTTCCTCCGCCAGCATCCGCTTGAGCAGCGGCACGGTGATGGCCCGCTTGGTGGCGAGCGAGAAGGTGTCGAGCCGCTCGAGCAGGGCCATCAGGCTCTTCATGTCGCGCTCGAAATGCGTGAGCAGGTAGTCCATCACTTCGTCCGAGAGAAAGAGGCCGCGCCGGTCGGCCGCGCGGCGCATGGCGGCGCGCGACTCGGCCTCCGACAGCGGCTGCACCGCCACCACGTGCCCCCAGCCGAGGCGCGTGCGCAGATCGTCGCGCAGCGGCAGGTCCACGGGCGGCAGCCGGCCCGCCGCCGCCACCGGGATGCCGAGCGCCGTCGCCTCGACGAAGAGGCCGAAGGCGGCCTGCTGCCGCGCCTCGTCGAAGCGCTCGCAGTCGTCGAGCACGACCAGCGCGCGCGTGTCGTCGTGCGGCCACGGCGGGGCGTCGCCGGCGCCGAACCAGCCGACCTGCCCGCCCTCGCGCGCGAAGCGCTCGGCCAGGGCCTGCAGCAGGTGCGTCTTGCCGCTGCCGGCCGGCCCCCACAGGTACAGCGGCGCCGAGCCGGCATGGAAGGCGCCCACGTGCTGCAGCGCCATGGCATTGCCGCCCGGCACGAAGGCCTCGAGGCTGGGCGGCGCGTCGGGCGAGATCGCCAGCGGGATCTGCTTCATTCGCCCAGGCGGCACGGCCGCGGCGGCGTGCGGCGTTGCGGTTCGGAACGGGTCATGGAGGTGGCGCGGAGCCGGCGGGGCCGCGCATCGGCGCGGCGCGAAACCCGAAATTCTAAGGCGCCGGCCCGGCGCCGCGGCCGGGGGCCCAGCCCTCAGTGCAGCTGGCGCCGGCCGGGCCGGCGCAGCTCGGCGGCGCGTTCGGCCAGTCCCGGGGCGTCTTCCGCGTCGGGGCAGTGCGCGAGGTAGGCGCCGATGTCGTCCAGCGCCTGCGCGTCCTGCCCCAGCTCGGCCAGCGCCAGGCCGCGGTCGCGCCGCTCCTCCCAGGCCTGCGGCAGCAGCACCACCATGCGGTCGAGCACGGCGACGAGCCGCAGCCAGTCGCCGGCGGCCCGGTGGATCTCCTTCAGGTTGCGCAGCATGCGCGCCAGCACGTCGCGCGGCGGCGCTGACTGCAGGAACAGCCCGAGTGGCACGTCAAACTCGCCCGTCAGGCCGTGGCTGCGCTTGTAGGGCGCGACCAGTTCGTCCAGCTCCTCGCGCGACAGCGACTGGCCGGTGAACGGGTCGATCACCACCTCGCCCTGCTGCGAGCCGCCCTGCAGGCGCAGCTTGACAAGGAAATGCCCGGGGAACGACACGCCGTGCGCCGGCAGGCCGATGTGCGTGGCCAGCTCCACGTACAGCACCGCCAGGGTGATCGGGATGCCGCGGCGCGTGCGCAGCACCACGTGCAGGTAGCTGTTGGCGGGGTCGTAGTAGTCGTTGACGTTGCCGGCGAAGCCGACTTCCTGGAAGAAGAAGCGGTTGAGCCAGCGCAGGCGCTGCAGCGGGACGGCGTCGGCAGGGATGCGGCGCTTCAGGCGGTCGGCCAGGGCGTCGATGTCGCCGAGCACGGCCTGGGTGTCCAGGTCGGGGAACTCCACCTGCGCGATGGCCGCTGCGGCCTCGACCAGCGAGAGGCTGGTGTCGTCGGCGACGAGCGCCGCGAAATACTCCAGGGGCGTCGGCGCGCGGAACTGCATCGGCTCGGACATGGGGCCAGTTTAGGCGCTGTGGCCGCCGGGGGAAGCCGGCGGGGATCAGCCGCGGCGCGCGAACTGGCGCAGGTTCAGGCCGCTCGCCAGCAGCGCGCCGAAATACAGCACCGCGGCCCCGGCCAGGCAGGCGGCCAGCAGCCCGGCGCGGCGCCATTCGACGGCGCCGAGGGCGATCCAGTCGACGGCGTGCGCCGCCCCGCCGAGCGCCGCGGCCAGCAGGGCCGTCGCCGCCGCCACGCGCAGCAGGAAGCCGGGCCACCCCGGCGCCGGCACGTAGGTGCCGCGCCGGCGCAGGCCGAAGAACAGGAGCCCGGCATTGATCCACGCGCCCAGGCCGATCGACAGCGCCAGGCCGGCATGGCCGATCAGCGGCACCAGCACGGCGTTCATGAGCTGCGTGAGCACCAGCACCGTCACGGCGATCTTCACCGGCGTGCGGATGTCCTGCTTGGCGTAGAAGCCGGGCGCCAGCACCTTCACTCCGATCAGCCCGAGCAGCCCGACGCCGTAGCCCATCAGCGCCACGACGGTCTGCTGCACGTCGCGCGCCGCGAAGGCGCCGCGGTGGAAGAGCGTGGCGATCATCGGCTCGGCGAAGACGATCAGCGCCGCCGCGCAAGGCAGCGCCAGCAGCAGCGACAGCCGCAGCCCCCAGTCGAGCAGCGCGGCGTACGACGCCACGTCGCCCCGGCCGTGGGCGCCGGCGAGCTGCGGGATCAACACCACGCCCAGCGCCACGCCCAGCAGCCCGGTCGGGAACTCCATCAGCCGGTCGGCGTAGAACAGCCACGACACCGCGCCCACCGCCACGTGCGAGGCGATCTGCGTGTTGATGATCATCGACAGCTGCGCCACCGACACGCCGATCATGGCCGGCAGCATCAGCGCCAGGATGCGCCGCACGCCCGGGTGGCGCCAGGCGGCGCCCACGCGTGCCGGCCGCAGGCCGATGCGCGGCAGGCAGCCGATGCGCGCCAGCGCCGGCACCTGCACCGCGAGCTGCAGCACGCCGCCGGCCATCACGCCCACCGCGAGCGCGTACACCGGCTCGATCCCCCAGGCGCGGAACCGGGGCACCAGCAGCCAGGCGGCGAGGATCACCGACACGTTCAGCAGCACCGGCGTGATGGCCGGCACGGCGAAGCGCTTCCAGGTGTTGAGCACGCCGGCGGCCATCGCCACCAGCGACATGAAGCCGATGTAGGGAAACATCACCCGCGTCATGAACACGGCGTCGTCGAACTGCTGCAGCGCCGAGGCCATCAGCCACACGACCGCCGGCGCGGCGAGGATGCCCACGGCCGAGGTGAGCACGAGCGCCCAGAACAGCACCGTGGCCACCGCGTCGATCAGCCGGCGGGTGACCTCGTCGCCGCCGCGCGCGCGGGTCTCGCCGAGCAGCGGCACGAAGGCCTGGGAGAACGCCCCTTCGGCGAACAGCCGCCGCAGCAGGTTCGGGATGCGGAAGGCGACGTTGAATGCGTCCGCCGAGCCGGAGGCGCCGAAGGCGGCGGCGATCAGCGTGTCGCGCACCAGCCCCGTCACGCGCGAGGCGAGCGTGAGCAGCGATACGGTGGAGGCAGCCCGCAGCAGGTTCATCGTCGGCAAGGCCGGCGAGGACGGGCCGGACCGGAGCGGTCATGCGCCGCCGGGGCGCAAGCAAGGGGTGGGCAGCAGCGGCCGGGGGCGGCCGGGGCCCGACGAGAGCGCGCGATTATAGGAAGCGCCCGCACCTGCGCGCAGGCCTGAATTGCGGGTGGAACGGGCCGGCTGCTATACTCTTCGTCTTTGCCCCAACCCGGTCAAGTGTCCGCACACCCGGACACGACGAGGACAAGACACACATGGCCACCTCCGCCAAAGCCAAGAAGAAGACGGTCCGCATCGCGTCGGGCCTGAAGCGCGTCCGCCAGGACGTGAAGCTCAACGCCGCCAACACCGCGCTGCGCTCGAAGTTCCGCACCGTGATCAAGAACGTGCAGAAAGCGGTTGCCGCCGGCGACAAGGCCCGCGCCACCGAACTCTTCAAGACCGCCGAATCGGTGATCGACTCGGTCGCCGACAAGGGCATCTTCCACAAGAACAAGGCCGCCCGCCACAAGAGCCGCCTGTCGGCCAAGGTCAAGGCGCTCGGCGCGTCCGCGTCCGCCTGACACGCAGCTTCCCGGGTTGAGGTCGAAGGGCTCGCATCGCGAGCCCTTTTGCATTGGCGCGCCGCAATCCCTCAGCCCGCCGGCGGGGCCTCGTCGGCGGCGTCGGTGACCTGCAGGTCGTTGTCGCGGGCGAAGTTCATGACGAAGTCCCAGGCCATGGGTTCGACGTCGCGCAGCCGCTCGCTCACCAGCACGCATTTCACCCCCCGCAGCACGCGCGGCACGCACAGCGGCGAATAGCCGATGCGGGCGGTGATGCCGCCCTGCACGCCGCCCGGGCGAAAGCTCGACATCGCGCCGGCCAGCCGCTCGGCCCAGTCGCTCGGGCGGAACGTGCGGCCGTCACGGGTCACGCCGTGGATGAAAACTTCGCGCGGCTTCGTTGCGGTCATGGGTCGGGGATGGGTGATGCGGCCGGGCGGCGTCGGCGGGCGGGGCGCCATTGTGCCGCCGACTCCGGCCGATGTGCTGCAGTGCAGCACACATGGGCGGCTCTTCGCGGGCCACCCGTAGAATCAGCGGCTCCCCACGTGACCCCCATCACAACCGGCGCGATTTTCTCGCACCCCCACGGAGCCTCCATGAACGCCCTCGCCCAGCCAGCGAACCCGCCTGCGAATCCCGAACCGCACGTGATGACGACCTACGGCCGCCTGCCGATGGCGATCGTGCGCGGGGAAGGCGTCTGGCTGTGGGACAGCGAAGGGAAGAAGTACCTCGACGGCCTCGGCGGCATCGCCGTCAACACGCTCGGCCACGGCCATCCGAAGCTGGTGCCGGCGCTGCAGCAGCAGGTCGCCACCATCATCCACACCTGCAACTACTACGCCGCGCCGCTGCAGGAGCAGCTGGCCGCGAAGCTGTGCGAGATCTCCGGCCTGTCGAAGGTCTTCTTCTGCAACAGCGGGCTCGAGGCCAACGAGGCGGCGATCAAGATCGCGCGCAAGTTCGGCCACGACAAGGGCATCGACCGGCCCGAGATCGTGGTCTACGAGAAGGCCTTCCACGGCCGCTCGCTCGCCACCCTGTCGGCCACCGGCAACCCGAAGATCCAGGCCGGCTTCGGGCCGCTGGTCGAGGGCTTCGTGCGCGTGCCGCTGAACGACGTCGAGGCGATCGAGGAGGTGGCGCGCAGCCGCCCGAACGTGACGGCGGTGTTCCTGGAGGTCATCCAGGGCGAAGGCGGCATCAACCCCACCAGCGTCGAGTACCTGCAGCAGGTGCGCCGCATCTGCGACGAGCGCGGCTGGCTGCTGATGCTCGACGAGGTGCAGTGCGGCATCGGCCGCACCGGCAAGTGGTTCGCGCACCAGTGGGCCGGCATCAAGCCGGACGTGATGCCGCTCGCCAAGGGCCTGGGCTCGGGCGTGCCGATCGGCGCGGTGGTGTGCGGCCCCAGGGCCGCCGACGTGCTGCAGCCCGGCAACCACGGCACCACCTTCGGCGGCAACCCGCTCGCCATGCGCGCGGGCATCGAGACGCTGCGCATCATGGAAGAGGACGGCCTGCTCGCCAACGCGCAGCAGGTCGGCGCGGCGCTGCGCGAGGGCCTCGCGCGCGGGCTCGCCGGCGTGCATGGCGTGGTCGAGATCCGCGGCCAGGGCCTGATGCTCGGCATCGAGCTCGACCGCCCCTGCGGCGAGCTGCTTGGCCGCGCAGCCGCCGCGGGCCTCATGCTCAGCGTGACGGCCGACCGCGTCGTGCGCCTCGTGCCGCCGCTGATCCTCACGGCCGGGGAGGCGGCGCAGATCGTCGCCATCCTGTGCCCCCTGATCAAGGACTTCCTGAAGAGTCCGACGTGACGTCATGAAACCCGGTATGAGCCTCATCAAGCACTACCTGCAGTTCAAGGACCTCCGCACCGAGGAATACGCCTACCTGTTCGAGCGCGCCGCGACGATCAAGAAGCGCTTCAAGAACTACGAGAAGTACACGCCGCTGGTCGACCGCACGCTGGCGATGATCTTCGAGAAGGCCAGCACCCGCACCCGCGTGAGCTTCGAGGCGGGCATGTACCAGATGGGCGGCTCGGTGGTGAACCTCACCACCGGCGACAGCCAGCTCGGGCGCGCCGAGCCGATCGACGACAGCGCGCGGGTCATCAGCCGCATGGTCGACCTGGTGATGATCCGCACCTACGAGCAGACCAAGATCGAGACCTTCGCCGCCAATTCGCGCGTGCCGGTGATCAACGGGCTGACCAACGAATACCACCCATGCCAGATCCTGGCCGACGTGTTCACCTACATCGAGCACCGCGGCAGCATCGCCGGGAAGACCGTGGCCTGGGTCGGCGACGGCAACAACATGGCCAACACCTGGGCGCAGGCGGCCGACATCCTCGGCTTCACGCTGCACGTGAGCACGCCCACCGGCTACGAGCTCGACCCGGCGCTGGCCGGCGTGCGCAACCCGGCCTGCCTGAAGCTCTTCAAGGACCCGATGGACGCCTGCCGCGGCGCGCACCTGGTCACCACCGACGTGTGGACCAGCATGGGCTACGAGGCCGAGAACGAGGCCCGCCAGCTCGCCTTCGCCGACTGGTGCGTGGACACCGACATGATGAAGGCAGCCGACCCGCGTGCGCTGTTCATGCACTGCCTGCCGGCGCACCGCGGCGAGGAGGTCGAGGCGGCCGTCATCGACGGGCCGCAGTCGGTGGTGTGGGACGAGGCTGAAAACAGAATGCACGTGCAAAAGGCACTTATGGAGTACCTTTTGCTCGGCAGGATCGGCTGACAGCCGATCCTGCGGCCCGTCAGGGCCGGCATGCTGTTTCGGTGCAGGCTCACATCGCGTCAGCGATGTGAAGCGCCCGCAAGGGCGCGTGCCGGAACCACAACCGGATGCACGTGCAGAAGGCGCTCATGGAGTACCTGCTGCTCGGGCGGATCGGCTGACGACCTCGCCGACGCTGCCGCCTATTTCCCGCCGCGCAGCTTCGCGAGCGCCGCGGCGGTTTCCTTCCACAGGTCCTGGCCGACCTCGTTGGCGATGGCGCCGTTCACCTGCGTGAGCTTCTCGCGCATGCGTGCGGTCTCGCCGGCCGGCAGCTGGTTGACCTGCATGCCCTTGGCCTTGAGGTCGGCCAGCGCCTTGTCCGCTTCGGCGCGCGTGTCCTTGCGCTCGAAGTCGCGGCTCTTCTCCGCCGCGTCCATCAGCACCTTCTGCTCGGCCTTCGAGAGGCCGTCCCAGTACTTCTTGCTGACGGTCACGATCCACGGGCTGTAGACGTGGTTGGTGACGGTGAGGTACTTCTGGATCTCGTAGAACTTGCTCGACAGGATGGTGTTGAACGGGTTCTCCTGGCCGTCGACCGCGCGGGTCTCGAGCGCGCTGAAGAGTTCCGAGAACGGCAGCGGGATGGCGTTGGCGCCCAGCGTCTTGAAGCTTTCGAGGAAGACGTTGTTCTGCATCACGCGCAGCTTGATGCCGTCCAGGTCCTCGAGCCTGGCGACGGGATGCTTGCTGTTGGTGAGGTTGCGGAAGCCGTTCTCCCAGTAGACGAGGCCGACGAGGCCCTTGTCCTGCAGCTTGTCCATCACCTTCTGGCCGATCGGGCCGTCGAGGACGGCGTCGGCCTCCTCGGCGTTGTTGAACAGGAAGGGCGTGTCCCACAGCGCCATTTCCTTCGTGATGCCGACCAGCGTGGCGGTGGAGCCGACCATCATCTCCTGCGCGCCGCCGATGAGCGCCTGCTGCATCTGCACGTCCGAGCCCAGGCTCGCGGCGCCGAAGGCGCGGATCTTCATCTTGCCGCCCGACGCCTTGGCCACCTCGTCGGCGAAGAGCTTGACGGCGCGGCCCTGGTTCGACTGCTCGTTCAGGCCGTAGCCGAAGCGGATGATGCGCGGCTTGATGTCCTGCGCGAAGGCGGGCGCGAGCGCGGCGGCGCCGAGGGCGAGTGCGGCGGCCGTGGCGACGAGCGTGCGGCGGGTGGTGGTCATGGCATGTCTCCTTCGTTGGAAGCGTGGAAGCAGGGGAAGCGGAAGACGGGATGCGCTCAACGCATCCACACGAGCGGCACCGTCACGATCTGCGGGAACGCCGTGAACAGCGCGAGGATGAAGAGGTAGACGACGAGGAAGGGATTCACGCCGCGGATCACCTCGTCGAGCTGCATGCGCCCGACGCCGGCCACCACGTTGAGCACCGTGCCCACCGGCGGCGTGATGAGGCCGATGGTTCCGTTGAGCACGAACATCAGGCCGAAGTACACGGGGTCGATGCCTGCCTTGGCGGCAATCGGCAGCATCACCGGCGCGAGGATCAGGATGGTGGGCGTGAGGTCCAGCGCCGTGCCGATGACGATGAGCAGCAGCATCATCACGGCCATCAGCAGCCGCGGCGACTCGACCAGCGGGCCGAGCCACTCGACCATGGTGGCCGGCAGGTCGGCGAGCGTCACCATGTAGCTCGCCACCTGCGCACCGGCGCACAGGAACATCACGATGGCGGTGGTGCGGCCCGCGCGCACCAGCACACCGTGCAACTGCGCGACGTTCATCTCGCGGTGCACGAAGAAGGCGATGACGAGTGCGTAGAACGCGGCCACCACGGCGGCCTCGGTGGGTGTGAACACGCCCGTCTTGAGCCCGCCGATGATGATGACCGGCATGAACAGCGCCCAGATCGCGCGCACGCTGACGTGCAGCCGCTCGCGCACCGGCATGGGCGCGGCCGCAGGCAGGTCGAGGTTGCGCAGCCGCAGCTTCCACGCGACCACGAGCCCGAGGCCCATGATGATTCCCGGCACGATGCCGGCGAGGAAGAGCTGCGAGATCGAGGTGTTGGTGGTGACGCCGTAGATCACCAGCGGCATCGACGGCGGGATGATGGGCGCGATGATGCCGCCAGCCGCCATCAGCCCCGCCGAGGTGGCCATCGGGTAGCCGTGCGCGCGCATCATCGGCAGCAGGATGGTGGCGAGCGCCGCCGTGTCGGCCAGCGCCGAGCCGCTCATGCTGGCCATCATCACCGCCGCGCCGATGGTGACGAAGCCGAGCCCGCCCTTGACGTGGCCGAACCAGGCCTGCGCCATCGCGATGATCCGCGAGCTGATGCCGCCGGCGTTCATCAGCTCGCCGGCGAGGATGAAGAAGGGCACGGCCAGCAGCGGGAAGCTGTCGATGCCGGCGACGAGGTTCTGCGCGAAGAGCTGCGTGTCCCAGAACTCGAGCACATACGCCATCGACGCGCCGGTGAGCACCAGCGCGAAGGCGAGCGGCACGCCCACGCCCATGAAGGCGAGCATGCCCAGCAGGAAGACGGCGGCGACGAGGCCCTGGTTCATGTCATTCGACCTCGGCTTCGTGGCCGAAGTCCACCGGCGCGCCGCGCCACAGGTTGACGAGCGCCATCACGCCGATCGCGAGCGACGACAGCAGCGCCGGCAGCGGCAGCAGCGCCACCGGATAGCGCAGCACCACGCTGTGGCTGCCCAGGCCCACCACCACCTGCTGCCAGGCGCCCCAGGCCACCATCGCACAGGCCGCGAGCACGAGCGCATGGATGAGCCGCGCGGCCAGCGCCAGCAGCGCCGGGCGCGCGCGCAGCGGACGCAGCAGGCTCGTGAACGCCATGTGATGGCCGAGCGGATAGGCCGCCGTGGCGCCGATGAACACCATCCACACGAACAGCAGGCGCGACAGTTCTTCCGTTGCCGCCACGCCGCCGCCGAAGCCGTAGCGCAGCACCACGTTGAGGAAGACCGAGACGGCCATCACGGCGAGCGCTAGCGCCATCGCCGAATCGGCCAGGCGCTGCCAGAGCGGCACGCGGGTGTCGGACGGCGAGGTGTTCATGGGGTGTCCTTCGGCGACGAGGCCTGGCCCAGCCAGCGCAAGGTCTCGTCGCGCAACTGGTCGAGCGGCCGCGTGGCATCGAGCCGCAGCACGCCGGGCTCGCCCACCGGCGACTCGAGCGTGGCGAACTGGCTGGCCACCAGCGCCGCCGGAAAGAGATGCGCCCCGGCGCGCGCCGCCACCCGCTCGCGCGACGCGGCCTCGTCGAGTTCCAGGAAGGCGAAGCGCAGGCCCGGCGAGGCGGCGCGCAGCCGCTCGCGATAGAGGCGCTTGAGTGCCGAGCAGGTGAGCACCACGCCGCCGCGGTGCCGCGCCAGCTCCTGCGCCAGCGCGTCGAGCCAGCCGCCGCGGTCGGCATCGGTCAGCGGCACGGCGGCGCGCATCTTGGCGCGGTTGGATTCGGAGTGGAAATCGTCGCCCTCGACCAGCGGCCGGCCGATGGCATGCGCCACCGCCTGGCCCAGGCTCGACTTGCCGCAACCGGCCACACCCATGACGACGAGAGACTGCATCACCAGCGGTTGGCGCTTGGACAGCGCTATCTCAATCAGGGAAAACAAGGCGCCCGTGACGGGCGCTGCGGCGAGTCGCCCAACGGTTCGTTTCGCTCGGACCGCTTGTGGCGGGCCGGGCTTCCAGGCGTTGCCCGAATCGATTGGACAGCGCTATCCTATGCAGCACGATTTCAAAGCAAATCAGGGATTCCCCGCAACCGCCAATGACTCATCCGCCCAGACGCCCCCGTTCCACCGGCCGCGTGACCCTTGGCGACGTGGCGCGGGAGGCCGGCGTCAGCCCCATCACCGCCTCGCGCGCCTTGCGCGGCGAACGCAGCGTGGCGGCCGAACTGGTGGCACGGGTGCAGGAGGCCGCCGCACGCCTGGGCTACGTGCCCGACCCGGCGGCGCGGGCGCTGGCCTCGAGCCGCAGCTCGCACGTGGCGGTGCTGATCCCGCTGCTGTCGAACGCGCTCTTCGTCGACCTGCTCGAAGCCGTGCACCGCACCTTGCTGCCCGCCGGCTACCAGACGCTGATCGGCGTGACGCACTACGACCCGGCCGAAGAGGAACTGCTGCTGCGCAGCTACATGGCACACCGCCCGGCCGGCCTGCTGGTCACCGGCTTCGACCGCACCGAAGCCGCTCGGCGGCTGATCGCAGGCAGCGCCCTGCCCTGCGTGCATCTCATGGAAACGAGCACGGCGCCGGGGGTGCATTGCGTCGGCTTCTCGCAGGCCGAGGCCGGCCATGCCATCACCGCCCACCTGCTGCAGCGCGGACGGCGGCGCGTGGCCTTCGTCGCCGCCCAGCTGGACCCGCGCGTGATGCAGCGCGCCGAGGGCTACCGGCGCTGCCTGCGCGAGGCCGGCGTCTACGACCCGAAGCTCGAGCTGCTCAACCCCGAACGCTCGTCCATCGCGCTCGGCGCACAGCTCTTCGAGGAACTGCTGCGCACCCGGCCCGGCATCGACGCCGTGTTCTTCTGCAACGACGACCTGGCCCAGGGCGGCCTGCTGGCGGCGCTGCGCCTGGGCGTGGCGGTGCCGGGGCAGGTGGCCATCGCCGGCTTCAACGACCTCGCCGGCAGCGACCAGATGCTGCCGCCGCTGACCACCGTGCACACACCGCGCAGCGAGATCGGCGCAGGCGCGGCGCAGATGCTGCTGCAGTTGATGAAGCGCGAACCGGTGGCGCAGACAAGCGTCGACCTGGGCTATCGGCTGGTGCTGCGCGGCAGTACCTGAACGCAGGCAGAGGGGTAGCCATTCGCGGCTAGGATCGTCGGCTTGTTCCTGGAGACACGACGAATGACGACGCTGAGCCTGACCGTCAACGGCCAACCGGTGCAAATCGCAGTCGAACCCCGCACCCTGCTGGTCGAGTTGCTGCGCGGCCCGCTGGGCCTGACCGGCACCCACGTCGGCTGCGACACCAGCCAGTGCGGCTGCTGCACGGTGATGGTCGACGGCGAGGCGGTGAAGAGCTGCACCATGCTGGCGGTTCAGGCCCAGGGCTGCAGCGTCACCACCGTGGAAGGCCTGTCGGCGAACGGCGCGCTGCATCCGGTGCAGGAAGCCTTCATCGACTGCCACGGGCTGCAGTGCGGCTTCTGCACGCCCGGGATGATGATGACGGCCGCCTGCCTGCTGCAGCACCACCCCGACCCGAGCGAGGCCGAGATCGTGCACGCGCTCGAAGGCAACCTGTGCCGCTGCACCGGCTACGTGAACATCGTCGCGGCCGTGAAGCAGGCCGCCGGCAGGATGGGAGCGGCCCGATGAGCGCGACGCCCGAGGCGATGCGCTTCGGCAGCGGCCATGCCGTGCGCCGCATCGAGGACCCGGCGCTCGTCACCGGCCGCGGCCACTACACCGACGACACGCCGGCCGACGCACGCACCACCTGGCTCGCCTTCGTGCGCTCGACCTACGCGCATGCGCGCATCCTCTCGATCGACGCCTCGGGGGCGCTGGAAGTGCCCGGCGTCGTGGCCGTGTTCACCGGCCGGCAGCTCGCCGAGGCCGGCGTGAAGCCCATGCCCGGCCCGACGGCCTTCCCCCGCCCCGGCGGCAGGCCGGGCACCTCGGCGCCGCGCCACGCCCTCGCGCACGAGACGGTGCGCTTCGTCGGCGAGGCCGTGGTGGCCGTCGTCGCCGAGAGCCGCGACGCCGCGAAGGCCGGCGCCGAGGCGGTGTTCGTCGACTACGAGGAGTTGCCCGCCGTCACCGACCCCCTCGCCGCCCTGCGGCCCGGCGCGCCGGTGCTGTGCGAGGACGCCCCCCACAACATCGCCGCCGAGCTGCGCCACGGCGATGCCGCCGCCGTGGACGCCGCCTTCGCCAAGGCGGCGCACACCGTCGAGCTGGAACTCGTGAACCAGCGCCTCGCGCCCAGCCCGATGGAGCCGCGCAGCGTGATCTCGTCCTTCGACGAGGGCACCGGCCGCCTCACCGTGCGCATGAGCAGCCAGATGCCCACGGGCGTGCGCAACTCGCTGGCCGAGGCGATCCCCGGCCTCACGCAGGAGAACGTGCGCGTGGTGGTGGGCGACGTGGGCGGCGGCTTCGGCATGAAGACCGGCATCAACCCGGAAGACATCGCCATCGCCTACGCCGCCAGGGAACTGAAGCGGCCGGTGCGCTGGCAGTCCGAGCGCATCGAGGACTTCCTCGCCGCCGTGCACGGCCGCGACCTCATCAGCAAGGCCGCCCTCGCGCTCGACGCGGACGGCCGCGTGCAGGCCCTGCGCGTGCGCTCCTACGCCAACGTGGGCGCCTACGCGGGCCCGTCGGGCGTGGCGATCCAGATCCTCATCGGCCCGTGGGTGACGACCAGCATCTACGACATCCGGGCCGCCGACCTGCACCTCACCGCGGTGATGACCAACCGCGCGCCCACCGGCGCCTACCGCGGCGCGGGCCGGCCCGAGGCCATCTACCTCATCGAGCGCCTGATGGACGCCGCCGCGCGCGAGCTCAAGCTCGACCCGGCCGAGCTGCGCCGGCGCAACATGATCCGCCCCGAGCAGATGCCCTACAAGAACGTGATGGGGCAGACCTACGACAGCGGCGCCTTCGAGAGGATCCTCGACCAGGGGCTCGAGCTCGCCGACTGGCACGGCTACGCCGCGCGGCGCGAGGCCTCGGCGCAGCGCGGCCGGCTGCGCGGGCGCGGCATCGCCACCTTCCTCGAATGGACGGGCGGCAATGCGTTCAGCGAGCGCGTGACGGTCAACGTCACGCCCGACGGCTTCATCGAGATCGTCTCGGCCACGCAGGCCATGGGCCAGGGCATCGCGACGAGCTACGCCCAGCTCGCCTTCGACGTGTTCGGCGTGCCGCTCGAGCGCATCCGCATCGTGCAGGGCGACACCGACCGCGCCAACGGCTTCGGCAGCGCCGGCAGCCGCTCGCTGTTCACCGGCGGCTCGTCGGTGCGCGTGGCCTCCGAGAAGACCGTCGAGGACGCGAAGCAGCTCGCCGCCGAGGCGCTGGAAGCGCCGGCCGCCGACATCGAGTACCGCGCCGGCCGCTTCACCGTGGCCGGCACCGACCTCGGCATCGGCCTGTTCGAGCTGGCAGGGCGGCAGCCCGGATCGCGCATCCACACCGACTCCACCACTAAGGTGGAAGGCCCGACCTGGCCCAACGGCTGCCACGTGTGCGAGGTGGAGGTCGACCCGGCCACCGGCCACGTGGAGATCGTCGCCTACGCCTCGGTCAACGACATCGGCCGCGTGGTCAGCCCCGCCATCGTGCGCGGCCAGATCGAGGGCGGCGCGGTGCAGGGCATCGGCCAGGCGCTGCTGGAGCAGGTGGTCTACGACCCCGTCAGCGGCCAGGCGCTGACGGCGAGCTTCCTCGACTACGCCATGCCGCGGGTGGACGGCTTCCGCGGCTTCAGGACGAAGTTCGACACCTCCATCCCCAGCCTCACCAACCCGCTGGGCGTGAAGGGCGTGGGCGAGCTCGGCACCATCGGCGCCACGCCGGCGGTGGTCAACGCGGTGGTCGATGCGCTCGACCATGCCGGGCTGGGGCGCGACGCCGAGCGGGTGCGGATGCCGCTCACCGACGAGACGGTGTGGCGCGCGCTGCGGCGCGACTTCGGAGGCTCGCATTTCGACTGACGGGCCGGGCACGCGGCGCGACGACGACCTCGCCGCACGGGTGCGCGGCCACCTGCGGTCCTTCGCCGTCCAGGCCGTCGGCGACCACCTGCACCGCAGCGCGGCGGTGGCCGTGGTCATCACCGACGAAGGCCACGGGGCCGACCTGTCCGGCCTGCCGCGGCACGACGGCTGGAGCGACGAGGCGGCGCTCGTCCTCACCCGCCGTTCCAGCCGCCTGCGCCATCACGCCGGCCAGTGGGCGCTGCCCGGCGGGCGGGTGGACGCCGGCGAGACGCCGGAGCAGACGGCGCTGCGCGAGCTGGCCGAGGAGGTGGACCTGCACCTCGACGAGCGCAGCGTGCTCGGCCGGCTGGACGACTTCGCCACGCGCTCGGGCTTCGTCATCACGCCGGTCGTGCTGTGGGGCGGCCCGGCGCGCGGCATGCGCCCGAATCCCGACGAGGTCGAGAGCATCCACCGCATCCCGGTCTCCGAGTTCCTGCGCCCGGACGCGCCGCTGCTCGACGTGGTGCCCGAGCATGCGCATCCGGTGCTGCGCATGCCGGTGGGCGACAGCTGGATCGCCGCGCCGACGGCGGCCATCCTCTACCAGTTCGCCGAGCTGTGCATCGGCGGGCGGCCGACGCGCGTGGCGCACTTCGAGCAGCCGGCGTTCGCGTGGCGGTAGGCGCGGGGCCGATGGCCTGGCCCATTGCCCCCTCTCCCGCTTGCGGGAGAGGGCCGGGGTGAGGGTTCTCGCGGTCCGCGGCAAGCCGCAGACGACGTCAATGCGCCTCGGCAGTCAGCGCTTGAACCACTCCTTCAACCGCGCCTTGAGCCCCGTCGGCTCGGCGTCGGCCTCCGCCTCGTCCGCCGGCGGCACTTCCGGCGGGTGGTACTTCTCTTCCAGCAGCCGGTTGAAGCTCGCGAAGAACTCGCCCGCCATCTTCTGCGCCGCCATGTCGATCAGGCGCGAGCCGATCTGCGCGATCTTGCCGCCCACCTGCGCCGTGGCGCTGTAGTGCAGCACCGTCTCGTCGGCGCCGGCCGGCTCCAGCCGCACCCTGGCGCTGCCCTTGCCGTGGCCGGCGGCGCCCCCCTGCCCCTCGAAGTGGATGGTGTAGGCCTCGGGCGGCTGCAGGTCGGCGAGCCGCAGCTTGCCCTTGAACTTCGCCTTCACCGGCCCGACGGCCGCGGTGAGCAGCACCTCGTACTCGTTCTCGCCGGTCGACGCGAGCGATTCGCAGCCGGGGATCGAGGCCTGCAGCACGGCGGTGTTGTTGAGCGCGTCCCAGGCGATGGCCTGCGACACCGGCAGGGTCTGTTGGCTGGTGAGTTCCATGGCGTGTCTCCGGGTCCGTGTTCTTCCGCGGCGTGCGGCATCAGCTCGACGCGACGGCGCGCGCCGCGATCACCGGGATCAGCGCGGCGCGGTACTCGGCCGAGCCGTGCAGGTCGTTGTTGAGGCCGTCGGGCGAGACGGCGACGGCTTCGCACGCGGCGGCCGACCAGTGCGCGGCCAGCGCATCCTCGAGCGGCGCGACGCGCATCACGCCGGCGCCCGCGCCGGTGACGGCCACGCGCACGCCGTCCGCGCCCTGGCTCACGAACACGCCGACCAGCGAGAAGCGCGAGGCCGGCTGCTTGAACTTCTCCCAGCCCGCCTTCCGCGGCACGGGAAAGCTCACCGAGACGATGAGTTCGTCGGCTTCGAGCGCCGTCTCGTACAGGCCGCGGAAGAAGTCGTCGGCCGCGATGCTGCGGCGGTCCGTGCGGATGGTGGCCCCGAGGCCCAGCACCGCCGCCGGATAGCAGGCGGCCGGGTCGTTGTTGGCCAGGCTGCCGCCGAGCGTGCCGCGGTGGCGCACCTGCCGGTCGCCGATGTCGCCGGCCAGCCGGGCCAGCGCCGGGATCGCCCGCGCCACCTCGGCCGAGGCGGCCACGCGCGCATGGGTGGCCATGGCGCCGATCACCACCTCGCCGGCCTCGACGCGGATGTGCTTGAGCTCGTCGATGCGGCCGATGTCGACGAGCGTCTCGGGCGCCGCCAGGCCGAGCTTCATCGCGCCCAGCAGCGACTGGCCGCCGGCGATGATCTTGGCGTCGCCGGCGCCGGCGGCCTTCACGGCCTCGGCCACCGAGGCGGGCGCCTGATAGCGGAATGCTTGCATCTGCTTCCTCTGGTGGAGGGGCGTCCCGCCGCCGGCGCGGCGCCGGCGTGGACGAGACGAGGAACTTAACCGAATTGTGCCGGCCCCGCCCCGGCGACGGCCCGCGCCGGCACGGATGCGGAACAATGCGCAGTTGCCTCCCCGCGGGAACGAGCCGCCGGGGAGCGCGACCGTCCCGGAGGACCGCCATGCCCCTTCGCCCCTGCTTCCTCGCCCTCGCCTGCGCCGCGTCGATCGCCTGCACGGCCGCGGCGGCGCAGGCGCCGAAGCTGCGCATCGGCTTCATGCTGCCCGCCACCGGCACCTACGCGGCGCTCGGCAAGGCGATCGAGAACGGCTTCCGCCTGCACCTGGCCGAGCGTGGCGGCCGGTTCGGCGGCCGCGAGGTGGAGATCGTGACGATCGACGACGAGTCCGACCCGTCCAAGGCCGCCGAGAACGTGAACCGGCTCATCCGGCGCGACCACGTCGACGTGCTGGTGGGCAGCGTGCATTCCGGCGTGGCGATGGCGATGGCGCGCGCCGCCAAGGACAGCAACACGCTGCTCGTCGTGCCCAACGCCGGCGCCGCCGCGATCACCGGCACGCTGTGCGCCCGGACGATCTTCCGCAGTTCGTTCTCCAACTGGCAGCCGGCCTACGCCATGGGCGAGGTGGCGGCGCTGCGCAAGCACCAGCGCGCCGTCACCATCACCTGGAACTACGCGGCCGGCAGCGAATCGGCCGCCGGCTTCAAGGAAGCCTTCGAGAAGGGCGGCGGCAAGGTGGTGGAGAGCCTCACGCTGCCGTTCCCGAACGTCGAGTTCCAGCCGCTGCTGACCGCCATCGCGGCCAGCAAGCCCGACGCGGTGTACGCCTTCTTCGCCGGCGCGGGCGCCGTCAAGTTCGTCAAGGACTATGCGGCCGCGGGGCTGAACAAGAGCATTCCCCTCTACGGCCCCGGCTTCCTGACCGACGGCACGCTCGACGCGCAGGGCGAGGCCGCGCGCGGCATGACCACCACCCTGCACTACGCCGACGGCCTGGGCACGCCGCGCGACAACGCCTTCCGCGCCGCCTACGCCAAGGCCTACGGCGCGCCGCCGGACGTATACGCCGTACAGGGCTACGACGCCGCGCAGATGATCGCCGTCGGCATGACCGCGGTGAAGGGCGATGTGGGCAACAAGGCCGGCTTCGCCGCCGCCCTGGAGAAGGCGAGGATCGACAGCCCGCGCGGCAGCTTCACCCTGTCGAGCTCCCACAACCCGGTGCAGGACTTCTACCTGCGCCGGGTCGAGGACGGGCTCAACAAGGTGACCGGCGTCGCGGTGAAGGCGCTGGCCGATCCGGGGCGCGGCTGCCGGATGTGAGGCCCGGAAAGACGAACCCCGCTCGGCCTTGCGGTGAGCGGGGCGGGCGGCTGACGCCGCCGATTCGGGGCTCCGGAGGTAGTGGGTCCAGGGCTCCTGTGGCGCAGAGACTGCGCATCTGGGAATGCCTGCATGCAGGCGCTGCAAAGATAGCGCAGCCGCGCAGGCGCCACAAGGATTGACCCTGCCTCAATCTCCCCCGGACCGCCCGCGCATGATGTCGGCGAACAGGCCGTCGACCTTGCGCGCCACCGCACGGTCCATCGCGATCGGCCGCCCCCACTCGCGCGCGGTCTCGCCCGGCCACTTGTTCGTCGCGTCGAGCCCCATCTTCCCGCCCAGGCCGCTCACGGGCGAGGCGAAGTCGAGGTAGTCGATGGGCGTGTGGTCGACCAGGGTGGTGTCGCGCACCGGGTCCATGCGCGTCGTGATCGCCCACACCACCTCGGTCCAGTCGCGGATGTCGACGTCGTCGTCCGTCACGACGATGAACTTCGTGTACATGAATTGGCGCAGGAAGCTCCAGATGCCGAACATCAGCCGCTTCGCATGGCCGGCGTAGCTCTTGCGGATGCTGACGACCGCCAGGCGGTAGCTGCAGCCCTCGGGCGGCAGGTAGAAGTCGACGATCTCCGGAAACTGCTTCTGCAGCAGCGGGACGAACACCTCGTTCAGCGCCACGCCCAGCATCGCCGGCTCGTCGGGCGGCTTGCCGGTGTAGGTGGAGTGGTAGATCGGCGAGCGCCGGTGGGTGATGCGCCCGATCTGGAAGACCGGAAACCAGTCCTGCTCGTTGTAATAGCCGGTGTGGTCGCCGAACGGGCCCTCGAGGGCGTGCAGGTAGCCGCCGATCTCCTTCGTCCTGACGCCGTGGGCGCTCTCGCCCGCGTATCCGGCGGGCGCCGTGGGGATGTGCCCCTCGAGCACGATCTCGGCCGTGGCCGGCACCTGGAGCCGATGCTCGCCCTCGCCCACCGCGGCGTCGACGAGCTCGGTGCGGCTGCCGCGCAGCAGGCCGGCGAACTGGTATTCCGACAGGCTGTCGGGCACCGGCGTCACGGCGCCGAGGATCGTGGCCGGGTCCGCCCCCAGCGCCACGGCGATGGGAAAGGGCTGCCCGGGGTTCGCCTGCGCGAACTCGCGGAAGTCGAGCGCCCCGCCCCGGTGGGCCAGCCAGCGCATGATGACCTGGTCGGGCCCGATCACCTGCTGCCGGTAGATGCCCAGGTTCTGGCGCCGCCGCGGCGCCGGTCCGCCCTGCGGGCCGCGGGTGATGACGAGCCCCCAGGTGATCAACGGGCCCGCGTCGCCGGGCCAGCAGGTCTGCACCGGCAGGCGCGCCAGATCGACCTCGGCACCCTCGCGGACTTCCTCCTGGCACGGCGCCTGGCGCACGAGTGCGGGCTTCATGTCCCACAACGCCTTGGCCATCTGCAGCAGCCGGCCGGCGTCCTTCACGCCGCGGGGCGGGTCCGGCTCCTTCAGGCTCGCCAGCATGCGCCCGACGTCGCGCAGTTCGCCCAGGTCGGCCGCGCCCATGCCCAGCGCGACGCGCCGGGTTGACCCGAACAGGTTTGTCAAGGCCGAAATTTCGTAACCGTCCGGCCGCTCGAACAGCAGGGCCGGCCCGCCGGCGCGCAGCACCAAGTCACTGAGCGCTGTCATTTCGAGCCGCGCGGAGACTGGATTCGCGATCCGGACCAGCTCGCCGATCCGCTCCAGCCCGTCGATGAAGTGCCTGAGATCTCGGTACTTCATACAGAAATGTAATTAAATGGTCGCGCCAAAGTGTTGACCGGTTATTAATTGGCTTCCTAGAATCCCGACTCCCTGCTTCATCTCAGGGATAACCCGCGCCCTGCATCGTTGAATGAAGTGGGCGCAACGCTGCCGAACCGGCATGCCGCGAAGTCCTTGGGCTGCCCAGCCCCGCCTCGCGGCCGCCGGCCGATTATCGCCGTCGCATCCGTGCCTCCCGCCTGCCGAGCCTGCAGGCAGGCCCGGGTGAAACGCCCGAGAGAGGAAGCCATGACAGCGCTTCGCCGTTTGATCGACCCGTGCCGCGATGCGGGCGCCGCCTGTGCCGACTCGGTGGGCGTGTTCCTCCGCGACGTGGGCCGCGGGCTGTTCGAGGTCAGCCACAACACCTTCGCCCTGCTCGGGCTGCTGGGCGTGACGGCCGTGCTGTTCGTCGGCGGCCGGGCGGACCTGCGCGAGAGCGTCGAACTGCACGCGCTCAGCTGGCTGCAGGCGCGCCAGGACGCCCGCACCGACCCCGACGAACTGCTCGCCGTCGAGCTGAGCGAGCCGCGGGCCATCCGCCGCGCCACCGCGGCCGACCCGAGCGAGCTGACCCGCCAGCAGGCCAAGGTGGCCCACTGGATCGCGCGCCGCTACCGGGTGGCGCCCGAGCCGATCAGCCGCCTGGTCAAGGAAGCCTGGGTCGTCGGCGAACGCGCCGGGCTCGACCCGACGCTGCTGCTCGCGATCATGGCGATCGAGTCGAGCTTCAACCCGTTCGCGCAGAGCGCCGTGGGCGCGCAGGGCCTGATGCAGGTCATGACCCACGTGCACGACGACAAGTACGTGCGCTTCGGCGGCAACCATGCGGCGTTCGACCCCGTCACCAACCTGCGGGTCGGCGCCATGGTGCTGCGCGAATGCATCGCCCGCGCGGGCAGCCTCGAGGGCGGCCTGCGCTACTACGTCGGCGCGGCCAACCTGCCCGACGACGGCGGCTATGCGGCGAAGGTGCTGGCCGCCCGCGAGCAGCTGCAGTTCGTCGCCGGAAGGAAGGTGCTGGTGTCGGCGCCGCCGGACGCCGTGCCGGCCAAGCGGGAACCCGCCACCCCGGTGGACGCCAAGCCGCCGGCCACCGAGGAGCGCGTCGCGTTCCTGCGCTGACGCCGCGCGTGGGCCGCGGCCGCTCACGCTACACTCCGCAGACCGCGCGACTGGCGATGCGGCCCCCTGCGGGCCTGAGGTGGTGAACCACCGGGAAGCGCGGTCGGCGCCGTGGCATCAATGCGGCGCCGCTTCAGCCGTTCGCCTGGGCAGCCCGCCGGCCGTGCGCCTCTCGTCATGCGACGAAACGGCATGCCTGCCGCCGCGGGTCTTCTGCTGAAGAGGAACTGCCGCCATGTTCGATCGCCAACAATCCACCGTCGCCAACGTCGATCCCGAGATCTGGTCCGTCATCCAGCGCGAGAACCAGCGCCAGGAAGACCACATCGAGCTGATCGCCTCCGAGAACTACGCCTCGCCCGCCGTGATGGCCGCGCAGGGCAGCCAGCTCACCAACAAGTACGCCGAGGGCTACCCCGGCAAGCGCTACTACGGCGGCTGCGAGTTCGTCGACATCGCCGAGCAGCTCGCCATCGACCGACTCAAGCAGATCTACGGCGCGCAGTTCGCCAACGTGCAGCCCAACTCCGGCTCCCAGGCCAACCAGGGCGTGTTCTTCGGCCTGCTGCAGCCGGGCGACACCATCATGGGCATGAGCCTCGCCGAAGGCGGCCACCTCACCCACGGCATGCCGCTGAACATGAGCGGCAAGTGGTTCAAGGTGGTGAGCTACGGGCTCGACGCCGATGAGGTGATCGACTACGACGCGATGGAGCGCCTGGCGCACGAGCACAAGCCGAAGCTGATCATCGCCGGCGCCTCGGCCTACAGCCTGCGCATCGACTTCGAGCGCTTCGCCCGGGTGGCCAAGGCCATCGGCGCGTACTTCATGGTCGACATGGCGCACTACGCCGGCCTGATCGCCGCGGGCGTCTACCCGAACCCCGTGCCCCATGCCGACGTGGTGACGTCGACCACGCACAAGAGCCTGCGCGGCCCGCGCGGCGGCGTGATCCTGATGAACGACGAGGCCGTCGCCAAGAAGGTCAACAGCGCCATCTTCCCCGGCATCCAGGGCGGGCCGCTGATGCACGTGATCGCGGCCAAGGCGGTGGCGTTCAAGGAAGCGCTGTCGCCCGAGTTCAAGGCCTACCAGCAGCAGGTCGCGAAGAACGCCGTGGTGCTGGCCGACACGCTCGCCCAGCGCGGCCTGCGCATCGTGAGCGGGCGCACCGAGAGCCACGTGATGCTCGTCGACCTGCGCCCCAAGAACCTCACGGGCAAGGAGGCCGAGGCCATCCTCGGCGCGGCGCACATGACCTGCAACAAGAACGGCATCCCGAACGACCCGCAGAAGCCGATGGTGACGAGCGGCATCCGCCTGGGCACGCCGGCGATGACGACGCGCGGCTTCAAGGAAGAGCAGGCGGCGCTCACCGCCAACCTGATCGCCGACGTGCTCGACAACCCGCACGACGAGGCGAACGTCGCCGCCGTGCGCGCGAAGGTCGCGGCCCTCACGCGCGACTTCCCCGTCTACCGCTGACCACGAGGCCCGGGCCGCCGCGGCGGCCCGGCGGTTCCGATGCGTTGTCCCTTCTGCAGCCACGTCGACACCCAGGTCGTCGAGACGCGCGAGTCCGACGAGGGCGACGTGATCCGCCGCCGTCGCCGCTGCCAGAGCTGCGACAAGCGCTTCACCACCTATGAGCGCGCCGAGATCGCCATGCCCTATGTCGTCAAGAAGGACGGCACGCGGGCGGACTTCGACGCGGCCAAGCTGCGCGCCTCGATGGCGCTGGCGCTGCGCAAGCGGCCGGTGAGCGTCGAGCAGATCGACGCCGCGATGGAGCGCATCCAGGACAAGCTGCTCAACGGCGGCGCGAAGGAAGTGCCCTCCGCCCGCCTGGGCGAATTGATGATGCGCGAGCTCAAGCGCATCGACAAGGTGGCCTACGTGCGCTTCGCCTCGGTGTATCGCAGCTTCGAGGACGTGGACGAGTTCCGCCAGTTGATCCGCGACATCTGAGCGTTCGGCCGCGGCTGCGGCCTTCGCTCCCCCATCCGGACGCCCTCGGCAGCCCCTCCCCGTGGGGAATGCGTCACGAACTTCGCGTTCGTACAGTCCCTCCCCACAAGACCAACGGGGAGGGAGAACATGCGAACAGGTCGCGCCTCGCGCGCCACGCCGCGCACGGCATCGCGCGGATTCACGCTGGTGGAATCGGCCATCGTCGCGGCCGTCGCCGCCGTCACCTTGTCGGCCGCCGCGCCCGACTTCAGCGGCTTCATCGAGCGCCAGCGCCTGGACGGCGTCGCCTCGCAGCTCGTCACCGACCTGCAGTTCGCACGCTCCGAAGCGGTGATGCGCAACCACGGCGTCCGCTTCAGCCTGAACACCGAATCGGGCGGCGCGTGCTACCTGGTCCACACGGGATCGGCCGCCGACTGCGAATGCCATGCGGACGGCACGTCCGCCTGCACGGGAGACGCCCGGGTGCTGCGCGCCGTGGCGCTGCCGGCCGGCGAGCGCATCGGCCTGTCGGGCTCTGCGCCGTCGATCCTCTTCGATCCGCTGCACGGCACCAGCTCGCCCACCGGCACCCTACGCGTCACGGCGGCGAGCGGCCGCGCCATCCACCATGTGGTCAACCTCATGGGCCGGATCCGCTCCTGCTCGCCGCAGGGCCGCGTCGCCGGCTACCGCGACTGCTGAAGGAGCGGACATGCGCATGCAACGCACGGCCGGCTTCACGCTGGTCGAGACGATGGTCGCCGTCGCGATCGCCGGCATCCTGTCGTCGATCGCCTATCCGAGCTACGTCGGCGTGATGAACAAGGCCCGCCGCTTCGACGCAGCGGCCGCGATGACGAGCCTTCGCATGGCGCAGGAGCGCCACCGCGCGAACGACCCGCAGTACGCCGGCACGCTCGCGCAGATCCGCATCCCGGCGCTTTCGCCGGCCGGGCACTACGCGCTGTCGATCACGTCGGCCGATGCGCGCGGCTTTGTCGCGGTGGCTGTCGCCGCGGGCGCGCAGCAGGGCGACGAGCGCTGCCGCTACCTGCAGCTGACGGTGCGGGACCACCTCGTCACCCGGGCCTCGGGCAGCGACGCTCGCGTGGCCAACACCGCCGCGGAGAACAAGCAATGCTGGCGCGCATGAACCGTCGCCACGCACACGCCGTCTCGCGCGGCTTCGCGCTGGTCGAGCTGATGGTGGCGCTCACCGTGGGGCTGCTGGTCGTGGCGGCCGGCTTGGCGCTCGTGAGCATCCACGTGCGCGACAACCGCTCGCTGGTGCATGAAAGCCGCCTCGTCCAGGACCTGCGCAGCGCCGCCGACATGGTGACGCGGGGCGCGCGCCGCGCCGGCTACTGGGCCGAGGCCGCCGCCGGCGTCGCGCACGGCGCCTCCGCGCCCATGGCCAATCCGTACGCCGCGGTCGCGGCCGCGCCCGCCGCCCTCGCCTACGCCTTCTCGCGCGACGCCGTCGAGAACCACACGCTCGACGCCAACGAGGCCTACGGCTTCCGCCTGAACAAGGGCGTGATCGAGATGCGCCTCGGCGGCAGCTGGCAGGCGCTGACGGATGCCGGCACGCTAACGGTCACGGCCTTCGACATCCTGCCCACGGTCCAGGAGCGGCCGCTCGAGGGGCTGTGCCTGCACGCCTGCGCCGCCGGCGACGCGGCCTGCCCGCCGCGCCACCAGGTGCGCAGCCTGGCCGTGCACATCAGCGCGCGCTCGGCGGTCGACGCGACGGTGCTGCGCAGCATCTCCACCCACGTGCGGCTGCGCAACGACGCGGTCGTCGGCACCTGCTCCGCCTGAGGCCCGCGCGATGAGACATGCCTCGAAGCCGGGCCAGCACGGCGGCGCCTCGCTGGTCGTGGTGATGGTGCTGCTCTTCTCGATGGCGCTGGGGGTTGCCTACGCCAACCGCAGCCTGCTCTTCGAGCAGCGCACGTCCATCAACCAGTACCGGGCGACGCAGGCCTTCGAGGCGGCCGAGGCCGGCCTCGAATGGGCCCAGGCCATGCTGAACGATCCGCACGCGATCGGCGCCGACTGCCTCGCCTCGTCGAGCGGCGATTCGCTGCGCGAGCGCTGGCTGCGCTTCGACGCCGCCCGCCTGCGCCACGTACCGCTCACCTGGAACGACGCCGGCCGGGCCACGAGCCTGCATGCCGCCTGCGCGCGCACGGCGGCCAGCTGGTCCTGCGCCTGCCCCGCGGGCGGGCATCCGGTGCTCGATCCGGCGGCCGCGGCCCAGGCGAGCAGCGCCTTCATCGTGCATGCGGAGGCACTCGACCGGCCGGGCATGGTGCGACTGGTCGCCAGCGGCTGCACCGGCGTGGCCGGCGCGTGCGCGCCTGCCGGAACGGCGGCGGCCGAGGCCACCTCGACGGTGCAAGCCGTGCTCGCGCTCGTGCCCGGCATCGCGAGCCTGCCCACGGCGCCGCTCACGGCCCGGGCCGACGTCGACGCCGGCAGCGCGTCGATCGGGCTGCACAACCCCGAGCCGGCCTCGCACGGCATCGCAGTGCATGCCGGCGGGCGGTTCGTGGGTACCCAGGCCCGCCTGGCCACGCTGCCGGGCACCTCGCCGCTGCACGCCGCCGTGGCGCACGACCACGCGCTCGCCGGCATGCCCGCTGAACGCCTCTTCACTGCGCACTTCGGGCTCGACAAGGCGAGCTGGCGCTCGCAGCCCGCGGTGCATCGCCTCGCCTGCACGGGCGACTGCAGCGCCGCGCTCGCGGCCGCGCTCGCCGGCCTGCGGGGCCGTGCGCTGGTGTGGGTCGACGGCGACCTGACGCTTTCCGGCCCGCTGACCCTCGGCACGCCCGCGCAACCGGTCATCGTGGTCAGCACCGGCGCCGCCAGGTTCGGCGGCGCCCTCACCATTCACGGCGTCGTGCATGCCGCGTCCATCGCCTGGAACCACGCATCTTCGGGCAGCGCCCTGGTGCGCGGCGCGCTCATCAGCGAAGCCGGCTACAGCGGCGACGGCGCGCCCGACCTGTTCTACGACGCCGACGTCCTGCGCACGTTGCGGCACGACAGCGGCAGCTTCGTGCGCCTGCCGGGCAGCTGGAGGGACTTCTGATGAACGCCATCCGTCGCCAGCGCGGCGCCACGCTGGTGGAGGCGCTGGTCGCCTTCCTCGTGCTGTCGCTGGGCATCGCGATCGTCTCGCGCGTGCACGACCACCTGCGGCTGCACGCCGACATCGCCCGCCAGCGTGCGGAGGCCGTCCGCTTCGCGCAGCAGGACATCGAGGACGTGCGCAGCTTCGCGACGCTCGGCCCGCGCACGGGGTTCCAGTCCTACGACGCGCTCGGCGACACCGCGCATCCCGTCGGCCTGCCGCCGGGCCACGTGGCCAACACCGCCTACACGCTCAGCCGCGAGGTGGACGAATCCGCCGGCTTCAAGACGGCGCGCATCGCCGTGCGGTGGAACGACACGTCGGGCGCAGCCCACCATGCCACGCTCGACACGGTGGTCGCCCGCGCCGACCCGGCCCTCGCTGCATCGCTCACCGTGCCTCGCGCCGCGGTGCGCGGCGTGCTCGGGCGTTCGTCCGGGGTGCCCTTCCGCGCCGTCGATCTCGGCGACGGCCGCAGCGCGCTCAAGCCGCGGGACGACGGCACGCTGGCCTGGGTGTTCGACAACGTGACGGGCGAGCTCGTCGCCGAATGCCAGGTGGCGGCCACCCTGCCGACGCAGCGGATCGCCGCGGCCGACCTGTCGGGCTGCGACACCATGGCCGGCATGGTGCTGGACGGCCAGGTGCGCTTCGCCGCGGGCATCGCACCCATGGCACTCGACGTCGCCCTGTCGCTGTCCGGCGCGGGCCATGCCGCCCCGCCGCACTGCGCGAGCGAGCTGCGCAAGACCGTCGAAGTGGCCACGGTCGGCGGCAGCCGCGTCCACGACGTCCCGGCGGGGGCGACGCCTGCCCTCCTCGGCGTCGCGGCCTGGCGCGACACCGGCGAACGTTTCGTCGCCTACCATTGCGTCGTCATGCCCCGCCAGGGCCGCTGGTCCGGCCGCAGCGAGGTCGTGCCGGTGGGCTGGACGATCGGCACCGCGGCCGGCGGCCACCGCGTCTGCCGCTACAGCGGCGACCACGACGGCAGCGGCGCCATCGACAGCAACGACGAACATCCCGCGGCCTACACCGACGTCTCGGGCACCCTCATGCACCAGAACTTCCTCGTCATCGCCGGCCCCGACGCTTGCCCGAGCGGATCGCCGCGCCGGCTCGGCGCCGGCCTGGCGCAGGTGTTCGTCGACGACGGCACGGTGCAGCACCAGCCCTGACGCGGCCCGCCACGATGAACGTCGACGACGCGATGCGCGAGGCGCTGGCCCTGGCCGCACGGGGCATCGGCCTCACCGAGCCGAACCCGCGCGTGGGCTGCGTCATCGTCTCGGCCGACGGCCGCGAGATCGGCCGCGGCCACACGCAGCAGGCCGGCGGCGCCCACGCCGAGATCATGGCGCTGCGCGACGCGCAGTCGCGCGGCGAATCGGTGCGCGGCGCCACCGTCTGCGTCACGCTCGAACCCTGCGCGCACCACGGCCGCACGCCGCCGTGCTGCGACGCGCTCGTGGCGGCGCAGGTCGCGCGCGTGGTGGTCGCGGCGGGCGACCCGAACCCGCTGGTCGCCGGCCAGGGCAACGCCCGGCTGCGCGCCGCCGGCATCGAGGTGATCGACGGCCCGTTCGGCGACGAGTCGCGCGAGCTGAACATCGGCTTCTTCTCGCGCATGCAGCGCGGGCGGCCGTGGGTGCGCATGAAGTCGGCCGTCTCGCTGGACGGCCGCACGGCGCTGGAAAACGGCGCCAGCCAGTGGATCACCGGCGAGGCGGCGCGCGCCGACGGCCACGCCTGGCGCCGCCGCGCGGGCGCCGTGCTCACCGGGGTGGGCACCGTGCTCGAAGACGACCCGCGCCTGGACGTGCGGCTGGTCGAGACCGCGCGCCAGCCGCTGCGCGTCATCGTCGACTCGCGCCTGGACACGCCGCCCGCGGCGCGCATCCTCGACGCGCCGGGCGAGGTGCTGATCTACGCCGCGCAGCCGCACGACGGCCGCCGCGAGGCGCTGGCCGCCCGCGGCGCCGGGATCGCGCTGGCCGGCGGCGCGAACGGCAAGGTCGACCTGCCCGCCATGCTGGCCGACCTGGCACGCCGCGGCGTCAACGAGCTGCACGTCGAGGCCGGCCACAAGCTCAGCGGCTCCTTCGCGCGCGAGCGGCTGGTCGACGAATTCCTCATCTACATGGCGCCCAAGCTGCTCGGCGCCGGGCGCGCCCTCGCGGCCTTCGGCCCGCTGGAGCGGCTGGAGGATGCGCTGGCGCTGCGCTACGTCGACGTGCAGCCGGTCGGCGGCGACCTGCGCCTGCTCGCGCGGCCCGTGGGCTGAGCGACAATTGCCCGATGTTCACGGGCATCATCACCGGCGTCGGCCGCATCGTCGGGACGCAGCCACTAGGCGGCGATGCCGCGCACGGCAGGCAGCTCACGATCGAGACGCCGCTCGGCTACCTCGACGACGTTCAGCTCGGCGACAGCATCGCGCTCAACGGCGCCTGCATGACCGTCACCGGCTTCGACGGCGCCGCGCGCCGCTTCACGGTCGACATCTCGGCCGAAAGCCTGGACAAGACCGCCGGGCTCGACGCGCCCGGGCCGGTCAACCTCGAGAAGGCCTTGCATGCCCACGACCGCCTCGGCGGCCACATCGTCAGCGGCCACGTCGACGGCATCGGCCGCGTGGCGCATTTCGCGCCGGTGGGCGAATCGTTCGAGCTGCGGGTGGTCGCGCCGCGCGGGATCGGCAAGTTCCTCGCCTACAAGGGCTCGATCACGGTCAACGGCGTGAGCCTCACCGTGAACCGCGTCACGGACGGCGCCGAGGGCTGCGAGTTCAGCATCAACCTGATCCCGCACACGGTGGAAAACACCGCGCTCGGCAGCCTGGCCGCCGGGTCGGCGGTGAACCTCGAGATCGACCTCATCGCCCGCTACGTCGAGCGCATGCTGCAGGCCGCGCCGCCCGCCGCCTGAAGCCCCGGCGGCCCGGCCGGACGGGGGCCGCCACCTACAATCCGCGGATGCCGATTTCCCCTGTTCCAGAGCTCGTCGCCGAGCTCGCCGCCGGCCGCATGGTCATCCTCGTCGACGAGGAAGACCGCGAGAACGAAGGCGACCTGGTGCTCGCCGCCGAGCACGTCACGCCCGAGGCGATCAACTTCATGGCGCGCTTCGGCCGCGGCCTGATCTGCCTCACGCTCACGCGCGAGCGCTGCGAACGGCTGCAGCTGCCGCCCATGGCCACGCGCAACGGCACCAAGCACGGCACCGCCTTCACCGTCTCGATCGAGGCGGCGACCGGCGTGACCACCGGCATCTCGGCCGCCGACCGCGCGCGCACCGTGCAGGCGGCGGTGAACAAGGCTGCGCAGCCGGGCGACCTGGTGCAGCCGGGCCACATCTTCCCGCTGCAGGCGCAGGACGGCGGCGTGCTCATGCGCGCCGGCCATACCGAAGCCGGCTGCGACTTGGCGGGCATGGCCGGGCTCACGCCTGCCGCGGTGATCTGCGAGATCATGAAGGACGACGGCACCATGGCCCGGCTGCCGGACCTCGAGGTCTTCGCCCGCGAGCACGCGCTCAAGATCGGCACCATCGCCGACCTGATCGAATACCGCAGCCGCAACGAGACGCTGATCGAGCGCATCGGCCAGCGCCCGCTGGTCACCGCGCAGGGCGAGTTCGAGTGCACCACCTTCCGCGACCGCACCAGCGGCCTGCACCTGGCGCTGACCCGCGGCCGCTGGACGGCCGACGACGAGGTGCTGGTGCGCGTGCACGAGCCGCTGTCGGTGATGGACCTGCTCGACCACGGACCCTCGGCGCACTCCTGGCCGCTGCCCAAGGCGCTCGCCGCGCTGCAGGCCGCCGAGCGCGGCGTGGCCGTGCTGCTGAACTGCGGCGAGGACGCCCAGGCGCTGCTGCCCCGGCTGAAGCCGGCCCGCGAGCCCGTCGAGACGGCGCGCAAGCCGATGGACCTGCGCACCTACGGCATCGGCGCGCAGGTGCTGCGCGAGCTGGGCGTGGCGAAGATGAAGCTGCTCGGCAGCCCGCGCCGCATGCCGAGCATGGTGGGCTACGGGCTCGAGGTCACCGGCTTCGTGGCGGAACACTGAACGGAACACGCATGCAAGGCGCAGACAAGGGCCGCGAAGGCCGACTCGAAGGGCGCGACCTGCGCATCGGCATCGTGCAGGCGCGCTTCAACGCGGCGCTCACGGGCAAGCTGGCCGAAAGCTGCCTGGCGGAGCTGGAAGCGCTGGGCGTGCTCGCCAAGCACATCGAGCACGTGACGGTGCCGGGCGCCCTGGAGGTGCCCGTCGTGCTGGCGGCCATGGCGGCGAGCGACGACTACGACGCGCTGATCGCGCTCGGCTGCATCATCCGCGGCGAGACCTACCACTTCGAGCTGGTGGCCAACGAGAGCGGCGCGGGCGTGACCCGCGTCTCGCTGGACCACGAGCTTCCCGTTGCCAACGCCATCCTGACCGTCGAGAACGAGGCGCAGGCCTGGGCCCGCGCCGAGGAGAAGGGGCGCGACGCCGCCCGCGTGGCGGTCGAGATGGCGAATCTCCTGGACGATCTCTCGTGAGCAGTACCCCCCCGAAGAAGCACGGCGGCGCGCGCCGGCCGGCCAACGCCAACCGCCGCCGCTCGCGCGAAGTGGCGCTGCAGGGCCTGTACGAATGGCTGGTCTCGGGCGCCGACGCGGGCGTGATCGACGCCCACATGCGCGAGCAGGACGGCTTCGGCGAATGCGACTCGGCGCACTTCGACGCGCTGATCCACGGCTGCATCGCCGAGGCGGGCGACCTCGACGCCGTGCTGGCGCGCCACGTCGACCGCAAGACGACCGAGCTCTCGCCGGTGGAGCACGGCGTGCTGATGATCGGCGCCTACGAACTCAAGCACTGCATCGACATTCCCTACAAGGTGGCGATCAACGAGGCGGTGGAGCTGGCCAAGAACTTCGGCGGCACCGACGGCCACAAGTACGTCAACGGCGTGCTCGACAAGGCGGCGGCCGAGCTGCGCCCGGTCGAGGTGCAGGCCGCGCGCGCGGCGCGCCGCTGATCCGCCGCGCGGCCCGGCCCGCGCCGGCTCGAAGAACCCCCACGAGATCCGCATGAAGCTCGCGCGCCGCCTCGACCACATCGAACCGTTCTACGTGATGGAGTGCGCCAAGGCGGCGGTGGAGCTGGCGCGCAGCCCGGCGTGCGCCGACTCGCCGATGATCTTCCTGAACATCGGCGAGCCCGACTTCACCGCGCCGCCGCTGGTGCAGGAGGCCGCCGAGCGCGCGCTGCGCGCCGGGCGCACGCAGTACACCGAGGCGACGGGCCTCGCGCCGCTGCGCGAGCGCATCAGCGACTGGTACCGCACGCGCTTCGGGCTGGACATCCCGCCGCGGCGCATCGTCGTCACCGCCGGCGCGTCTGCCGCGCTGCAGCTCGCCTGCGCCGCGCTCGTCGACCGCGACGACGAGGTGCTGCTGCCCGACCCGAGCTACCCCTGCAACCGGCATTTCGTGGCCGCCGCCGAGGGCCGCGCCGTGCTCGTGCCCACCACCGCGGCCGAGCGCTTCCAGCTGAGCGCCGCCGGCGTCGAGGCCGCCTGGGGCGAGCGCACGCGCGGCGTGCTGCTCGCCTCGCCGTCGAACCCGACCGGCACCTCGATCGACCCCGACGAGATGGGCCGCATCGTGCAGGCCGTGCGCCGGCGCGGCGGCTTCACGCTGGTCGACGAGATCTACCTCGGCCTGAGCTTCGACGAGCGCTTCGGCCACAGCGCGCTGATGCACGGCGACGACGTGGTCTCGATCAACAGCTTCTCCAAGTACTTCAACATGACCGGCTGGCGGCTCGGCTGGCTGGTGGTGCCCGAGGCGCTCGTGGCGCCGGTCGAGAAGCTGGCGCAGAACCTCTACATCTGCGCCTCCACCGTGGCGCAGCATGCGGCGCTCGCCTGCTTCGAGGCCGAGTCGATCGCCGCCTACGAGCAGCGCCGCGGCGAGTTCAGGGCGCGGCGCGATTTCCTCGTGCCGGCGCTCGAATCGCTCGGCCTGCGCGTGCCCGTCATGCCCGACGGCGCCTTCTACGCCTGGGCCGACTGCTCGGCCTTCGCCGGCAGCAGCTGGGACTTCGCCTTCGACGTGATGCGGCGCGCGCACGTGGCCATCACCCCCGGGCGCGACTTCGGCCGCCACGGCACCGAATGCTTCGTGCGCCTGTCGTACGCCAGCTCGATGGCGCGGCTGCAGCAGGCCGTGGAGCGCCTGCACGACGCGCTGTCGCTTCGCCGCTGAAGGCCGTCCCCGTCCCCGCGGGTGAATGGTGAGAACGTGTTACTAGGACGCAGAAGCGCCGCTTTTCCGAACAGCGCCTTCTGCACGCTCGTCTAAGCTGCCGCCGTGATGACGCAGAGCAACCCGCAATCCAGCGTGCCGCCCGACAGCGAACCCGCGCCGCCGCCGAGCGTGCCGCCGGCGCTGTGGAGCGATTCCGACGTGCTGCCCGGCACGTCGCAGCCGGCGCTCGCCGGGGGGCTGGGCAAGGCGGGCGAGCCGCTCACGACCATCGGCCACATCGGCCGCTACGCGCTCAAGTACAAGATCGGCGAGGGCGGGCTCGGCACCGTCTATGCGGCGCACGACCCGCTGCTGTCGCGCCTCATCGCCATCAAGACGCTGAACGTCGAGATCGCCGCCGACCAGCGCGCCGAGTTCAACGCCATGTTCCTGAACGAGGCCCGCGCCGCCGCGGGCCTGAGCCATCCGCACATCGTCACGGTGTTCGACGCGGGCGTGAGCGACAACAACGCCTACATCGCGATGGAGCTGCTCAAGGGCCGCGACCTGCGCCAGCTGCGCCAGGACGGCTGGCGCCCGACGCCCTCGCAGGCCGCGCTCATCGTGCGCCGCGTGGCCGACGCGCTGGCCTACGCGCACAGCAAGGGCGTGGTGCACCGCGACATCAAGCCGGCCAACATCTTCATGGTCGGGCGCACGCAGCCGCGCGTGCTCGACTTCGGCATCGCCCGCGTCGCGCACCAGCACGACCCCGCGCAGGACGTGGCCGGCGGCTCGCCCTACTACATGTCGCCCGAGCAGGTGCGGCAGGGCCCGGTCGATCGCCGCTCCGACGTGTTCTCGCTCGGCGTGGTGCTGTACGAGCTGCTGACCGAGCACAAGCCGTTCCGCGGCAACACGCTCGAGGAGATCACCGCGGCGGTGCTCGACGAGCAGCCGCCGCCGGCACACCTCGTCAACCGCGAGCTGCCCCGGGGCCTGTCCGAGATCGCCGAGCGGGCGATGCAGAAAGACCCCGACCAGCGCTTCCGCTCGGCGCGCTCGCTGTCGCGCGAGCTGCGCACCTGGCTCGACGAACACGGCAGCGCCGGCGAAAGCGCCGAGGCCGCCGCGCCGCAGCGCCGGCCGCTGGTCTGGGCCGGCGTCGCCGCCGGCGTGGCGGCGCTCGGCCTGGCGGGCTGGGCGGTGCTGGGTGCCGGCAGCGCACCGCCGGTTGCCGCGCCCGCCGCCGCACCGGCGCCCGCGGCCCCAACCGTCGCGACGGCGCCGCCCGCCCCGACCGTGCCGGCGGCGGCCGAAGCCGCGCCCATGGCCACGGCCGATGCCGACGACGACGCGCCGGACGCCACGGCCGCCGCCGCGCCGGTGGCGGACGAGGCCACGGCAGGCGCCGCGCCGGCCACGCCGCCGGCGCCCGCGGGCGCTGCCGCCGGCGCACGGCCGGAGCGCCCGGCCGCCAAGCGCACGCCGCCGCGCGAGACCCCGCGCCAGCGCCGTGCCCGCGAGGCCTCGGCGCAGGCCGTGGCCGCCGCGCCCGTGGCCGTCGGCATGGTGCGCCTGGCCATCAGCCCCTGGGGCGAGGTGGAGGTCGACGGGACGCGTGCCGGCACGGCGCCGCCGCTCACCGAACTGAACCTGCCCGAGGGCCGGCACCAGGTCACCGTCCGGAACACCGACTTTCCCCCTTACAGTGCGTCGGTCACCGTGACACCCGGCCAGCCGGTCACCCTGAGGCACAAGTTCGGATCATGAGATCGCTCCTCGTCGCGGCATTCGCCGCCGCCGCCCTGCTTTCCGCCTGCGCGCCCTCCCCCGAGATCAGCCCCCCGCGCGGCCTGCTCGACGTCACCGACCAGCCGGCCGAGAAGGCGCTGCTCGCCGGCCTGCGCGCCTACGACGACGCGCAGTACGCCGAAGCCGAGAAGCAGCTCAACGCGGCCCTGCTCGCCGGGCTGGTGTCGCCGCGCGACAAGGCGGCGGCGCACAAGCACCTCGCCTTCATCTACTGCACGAGCGAGCGCATGGACAAGTGCGAGGTCGAGTTCCGCGCGGCGCGCCTGGCCGACCCGGGCTTTGGCCTGAGCAAGTCGGAAGCCGGCCACCCGCTGTGGGGCCCCGTGTATCAGCGCGTCACGCGCTAAGAACCACCCCCTACGCGCTTCGCGCGCCCCCTCAAGGGGGCAACACCAGCGGACCGGCAAAGCCGGATCCGCGGCGTTCGCTCGATCCCCGTTCATGCGTCGCGGCGCGAACGAAGTCCGGGGCGGCGCCTCCGGGATAATCCAGCCTACGCGCCGCTGCGCTGTGCGGCCTGCTGCCGATGACGCCCACGCCCTTTCGCATTTCCATCCGCATCTACTGGGAAGACACCGACGCCGGCGGCGTGGTGTTCTACGCCAACTACCTGAAGTTCTTCGAACGCGCGCGCACCGAATGGCTGCGTGCGCGCGGCGTGGACCAGCAGGCGCTGCGCGACGCCACGGGGGCGATCTTCGTGGTGAGCGAGACCGCCGTGCGCTACCTGCGCCCCGCCCGGCTCGACGACCAGCTGCAAATCACGGCCGAGCCGGTGCAGATCGGCCCGGCCTCGATGCGCTTCGCGCAGCAGGCCTGGCGCGGCGACGAGCTGCTGGCCGAGGGCACGATCCGCGCCGGCTGCGTCGATGCGGGAACCTTCCGCCCGCGCCGGCTTCCGACCGACATTCTTCAGGCCATCGCATGAACCAGGACCTCTCCATCGTCTCCATGGTGCTGCACGCGAGCTTCGTCGTGCAGCTCGTCATGGGCGGACTGCTGCTCACCTCGCTCGCGAGCTGGACGGTGATCTTCGGCAAGCTCTTCGGCCTGCGCCGCGTGCGCGCGCAGAACGAGGAGTTCGAGCGCGAGTTCTGGGCCGGCAAGAACCTGTCCGACCTCTACGAGGACGCCGCCCGCCACAGCGACCGCGCCGCGCCCATGGAGCGCATCTTCGCCTCCGGCATGCGCGAGTTCCTCAAGCTGCGCGAGCGCCGCGTCGTCGACGCCGGCGCGCTGGTCGACGGCGCGCGCCGCGCCATGCGCGCCAGCCTGCAGCGCGAGATGGACGCGATCGAGTCGCACCTGTCCTTCCTCGCCACCGTCGGCTCGGTCTCGCCCTACGTCGGCCTGTTCGGCACGGTGTGGGGGATCATGCATGCCTTCATCGGCCTGTCGAACCTGCAGCAGGTCACGCTCGCCACCGTGGCGCCGGGCATCGCCGAGGCGCTGGTGGCCACGGCCATCGGCCTGTTCGCCGCCATTCCCGCGGTGATCGCCTACAACCGCTTCGCGCGCGACATCGACCGCATCGCCATGCAGAAGGACACCTTCATCGAGGAGTTCTCCAACATCCTGCAGCGCAACGCCGGCCATTCCGCGCCCGCGCCCGCGCCGCGCTGAGGACCGCGCCATGCCTGCCGTCCAGGGCCGCGGCGCACGCCGCCGCACCATCAACGAGATCAACATGGTGCCGTTCATCGACGTGATGCTGGTGCTGCTCATCATCTTCATGATCAGCGCGCCGCTCATCACCACCGGCGTCGTGGACCTGCCCACCGTGGGCAAGAGCAGCCAGCGGCCCGACAAGGTGATCGAGCTGGTCGTCGGCACCGACGAGTCGGTGAAGCTGCGCGTGGACAACAAGGACGGCGCCAGCATCCCGCTGCGCAACGTCGCCGCCACGGTGCGCGAGGCGCAGGGCGGGCAGGCCGACACGCCGGTCATCATCTCCGCCGACAAGGCCGTGAAGTACGAGGCCGTGGTCAAGGTGATGGACACGCTGCAGCGCGCCGGCGTGCAGCGCGTCGGCCTGATGGTCAAGAGCGGTGGCTGAGGTGCACAAGCCGGATGCGTCGCGCGACGCCCTGATGCCGCGCCCGCCGCGCGGCATGGGGCCGGGGCTCGTGATCGCGCTGGCGATCCACGTGCTGCTGGTGATCGCGCTGGCCATCGGCGTGAACTGGCGCAGCAGCGAGCCGGCGGCCGTCGAGGCGGAGCTGTGGGCCGCCGTGCCGCAGACCGCGGCGCCCAAGGCGGCGGCGCCCGACCCCAAGCCGGAGCCGAAGCCCGAGCCGGCCCCCGAGCCGCCGCCGCCTCCCCCGCCGCCCAAGGTGACGGCGCCGCCGCGCCCCTCGGCGGATGCGCAGATCGCCATCGAGAAGGCCAAGCGCGAGGCCGAGCGGCGCGAGCAGCAGCGCGAGGAGGCCGAGCGCAAGGAAAAGGAGCTCGCGAAGAAGCGCGCCGAGGAGAAGGCCGAGAAGGAGCGCCTGGCCAAGGAAGAAGCCGAGCGCGAGCGCATCGAAAAGGCCAAGGCCGAGGAGGCGCGCAAGCTCGCCGAGAAGAAGCAGCAGGAGGCCGAGGCGCGCCGCAAGAAGGAAGAGGCCGAGCGCGACAAGCGCCTGGCCGAGGCCCGCGAGGCCAACCTCAAGCGCATCCTCGGCCAGGCGGGCGCGAGCGGCGGCCCCGGCGCCACCGGCTCGGCGCAGCACAGCGCCGGGCCGTCGGCGGGCTACGCCGGGCGCATCGTCGCGCGGGTGCGGCCCAACATCGTCTTCACCGATTCGATCAGCGGCAACCCGGAAGCCGAGGTGCGCATCACGCTCTCACCCGACGGCCGCATCCTCAGCCAGCGCCTGACCAAGAGCAGCGGCGTGAAGGCCTGGGACGACGCGGTGCAGCGGGCGATCGACCGCACCGAGGTGCTGCCGCGCGACACCGACGGCCGCGTGCCGTCGTCGATGGTGCTCAGCTTCCGCCCGCAGATGTAGCGGGGGCCTGCAGCCGCCGCAGGTCGCGGCGGTCGCGCCGCTCCTTCCACCATCCCACCCAGCGCCCTTCGGCCGCGTGGTCGCCGCGCACGGCGAGCGCCCGGCGCTCGCCGCAGTCGATCAGCAGCGGCGGCGTTCGCGCAGCGGGCAGCGGCTGCGGCGCGCCGCCGGCGACGAAGCGGCGCAGGTTCAGGGCCAGCGCGGCGCCCGGCGCCTCGCCGGCCGCGAACACTTCCGCATGCGACGTGCTCTGCAGCGTCGCGCCGGCGGCGATGCCGCCTTTCGCATCCAGCGCCAGCCCGCTGGCGGCGATCCAGGCCGGCTCGCCGCCGCGCATGACGACGATGGGCGCGTCGCAGGCATGGCGCGCGCCGCCGGCCAGCTGCACGTGCGCGGCGTCGACGGCGGCGCAGCGGTCCTCGATCACCGTCACGCCGCACCGGCGCAGCGCCGCGGCCACGCGGGCCTGCACCTTCGCGCCGTGCGAGGCGAGCGGCGCGCTGCCGCCCGTCACCAGGCAGACGCGGGCGCGCTGGCCGAGCCGCAGCTGCAGCGCGATCGACAGCTCGATGGCGCGCGGCTCGCCGCCGATCACCACCACGTTCAGACTGTTGCCCTGCGCCAGCTCGACCAGGTCGGTGACGAGCCGGGCGAAGGTCTGCGTCGGCTGCACGAACAGCGCGAGGCCGCGCGCGCCGGGGATCGCGTCGCGGTCGACGTGGTCTGCGGCGTCCACGCTGAGCGCGTCGTAGGGCGCGGTGTCGCCGTTGGCGAGCGTGAGGGTGCGGGCGTTCGCATCCACCGCCACGGCGGCGGCGCTGCGCAGCTCGGCGCCGGCGCGGCGTGCCAGGTCGGCGAGGTCGAGCGCGCAGTCGTCCAGCGGGTAGCGGCCGGCCACGAAGCCGGCCAGCAGGGGCGGGTACAGCCGCCGCGGATGCGGCGTGACCAGGGTGATGCGCGTCCCCGCCGGCGGCTCGGCCGCGAAGGCGTGCAGCGCCTCGGCATGGGCGAGGCCGCCGCCCAGCAGGACGAGGTGCTTCATGGGCATCGGGCCGCGACGGGCAGCGGCGGGGAAACGCAGGGAGAGGCGGTGAGGGTCATGCCGCGGTCGTTCCATGTCGGCCGGGGCGCGAACCGCCCGGCGCATGACCCGATTCTGCGTGCTGGCGCGGCGCCTCCCCGCCGCGTGCCGCGATCAGCCCGCCGCCGGCCCGTAGCCCCCGCCGCCCGGCGTCTCGATCACGAACACGTCGCCCGGCTGCATCTCGACCGAGGCGATGTGGCCGAGCGGCTCCACGCGGCCGTCGGCGCGCTCCACGCGGTTGATGCCCGGCGCGCCGGCTTCGCCGCCGGCCATGCCGAAGGCGCCGTGATGGCGCCCGTTGGACAGGATGGAGGCGGTCATGGGCTCGAGGAAGCGCACGCGCCGCACGCCGCCGTCGCCGCCGCGCCATTGCCCGGCGCCACCGGAGCCGCGGCGGATGGCATAGCTGTCCAGCCGCACCGGGAAGCGGAACTCCAGCACTTCCGGGTCGGTGAGGCGCGAGTTGGTCATGTGGGTCTGCACCACGCTCGTGCCGTCGAAGCCCTCGCCCGCGCCGCTGCCGCCGGAGATGGTCTCGTAGTACTGGTGGCGCGCGTTGCCGAAGGTGAAGTTGTTCATCGTGCACTGGCCGGCCGCCATCACGCCGAGCGCGCCGTAGAGCGCGTTGGTGATGCAGGTCGAGGTCTCGACGTTGCCCGCCACCACCGAGGCCGGCGGGCGCGGGTTGAGCATCGAGCCCTCGGGGATGATGACCTGCAGCGGCTTCAGGCAGCCGGCGTTGAGCGGGATGTCGTCGTCCACCAGCGTGCGGAAGACGTACAGCACCGCCGCCATGCACACCGCGCGCGGCGCGTTGAAGTTGTTCTCGAGCTGGGGCGAGCTGCCGCTGAAGTCGATGACGGCCGTGCGCGCCGCGGCGTCGACCCGGATCGACACGCTGATCCGCGCGCCGTTGTCCAGCGGCAGGGTGAACGCGCCGTCGCGCAGCTTCGTGATGACGCGGCGCACCGACTCCTCCGCGTTGTCCTGCACGTGGCGCATGTAGGCCTGCACCACCTCCAGGCCGAACTGCGCGGCCATGCGGCGCAGTTCCTGCACGCCCTTCTCGTTGGCGGCGATCTGCGCCTTCAGGTCGGCGAGGTTCTGCGCCGGGTTGCGCGAGGGGTATTCGCCGCCGGACAGCAGCGCCAGCATCTCCTGCTCGCGCAGCCGGCCGGCCTCGACCAGCTTGACGTTGTCGATCTGCACGCCTTCCTCCTCCACGCGCGTGGAGAACGGCGGCATCGAGCCGGGCGTGGTGCCGCCGATGTCGGCATGGTGGCCGCGGGAGCCGACGTAGAACGTGGGCGCGGCGCCTTCGGCGGCATCGAGGTAGACCGGCGTGACGACCGTGACGTCCGGCAGGTGCGTGCCGCCGTGGTACGGGTCGTTGAGCGCGTACACGTCGCCCGGGCGCATGCTGCCGCGGTTGCGCTCGATCACCGTCTTGATCGACTCGCTCATCGAGCCCAGGTGCACCGGCATGTGCGGCGCGTTGGCGATGAGGTTGCCCTCGGCGTCGAACAGCGCGCAGGAGAAGTCGAGCCGCTCCTTGATGTTCACCGAGTAGGCGGTGTTCTGCAGCTGCAGCCCCATCTGCTCGGCGATGTTCATGAAGAGGTTGTTGAAGACCTCCAGCATCACCGGGTCGACCGTGGTGCCGATGGCGCGCCGCGCCTCGCGCGGCACCGTGCGCTCGAGCAGCAGGTGGTCGAAGGCGGTGACGCGCGCGCGCCAGCCGGGCTCGACCACCGTGGTGGCGTTGCGCTCGGCGACGATGGCCGGCCCGTCGATCCACTGGCCCGGGCGCGTGTCGGCGCGCAGCACCAGCGCCGCGTCGTGCCAGGCGCCGCCGCTGTACAGGCGCACGCCGGCCGCGGCCGGCATGGGCGCGTCGACGAGCGCGTCCGCGGCCGGCTCGCGCGGCGCGTCGGCCACGCCCACCGCCTCGACCGACACCGACTCGGCCACCAGCGGGCGGCCCTGCATCAGGAAGGCGAAGCGCTGGCGGTAGGCCGCCTCGAAGGCCGCGCCCATCGCCGCCGCGTCGCCGAAGGGCACGACCAGCGCCGAGTCGGTGCCCTCGTAGCGCAGGTGCACGCGGCGGTGCACGTCGATACGGCCGGCCGCGACGCCCTGGCGCTCGAGTTCCCCGCACGCGTCGGCCGCCAGGCGGTCGAGCGTGGCCGCGAGCGCCTCGCCGGCCGCGGCCAGCGGCCGCTCGATCGCCGCCTCGCGCATCACGCTCTGGTCGGCCAGCCCCATGCCGTAAGCCGAGAGCACGCCCGCCAGCGGATGGGCGAACACGCGGTCCATGCCCAGCGCATCGGCCACGCGGCAGGCGTGCTGGCCGCCGGCGCCGCCGAAGCACTGCAGGGTGTAGCGCGTCACGTCGTAGCCGCGCGCGACCGAGATCTTCTTGATGGCGTTGGCCATCGCGCCCACCGCGATGTCGATGAAGCCCTCGGCCACTTCCTCGGGCGTGCGGCGCGTGCCGGTGGCGCGCGCGATGTCGTCGGCCATGTCCTGGAAGCGCGCCAGCACCACGTGGCGGTCCAGCGGCTGGTCGCCGGCGGGGCCGAACACCGCCGGGAAGTGCGCCGGCTGGATCTTGCCGACCATCACGTTGGCGTCGGTCACGGTGAGCGGGCCGCCGCGGCGGTAGCTCGCCGGGCCGGGGTTGGCGCCGGCGCTGTGCGGGCCGGCGCGCAGGCGGGCGCCGTCGAAGCCGAGCACCGAGCCGCCGCCGGCGGCCACGGTGTGGATGCTCATCATCGGCGCGCGCATGCGCACGCCGGCCACGTGCGTCTCGAAGGCGCGCTCGAACTCGCCGGCGAAGTGGCTCACGTCGGTGGAGGTGCCGCCCATGTCGAAGCCGACGACGCGCAGCGGCTCGTCGGGCGCCAGCATGCCCGCCAGCCCCATCTGCGCGGTGCGCGCCATGCCGACGATGCCGCCGGCCGGGCCGGAAAGGATGGCGTCCTTGCCCTGGAAGGCGTGCGCGTCGGCCAGGCCGCCTGAGGACTGCATGAACAGCAGCTTCACGCCCGGCATCTCGGCGCCGACCTGGCCGACGTAGCGGCGCAGGATGGGCGAGAGGTAGGCGTCCACCACCGTGGTGTCGCCGCGGCTCACGAACTTCATCAGCGGGCTGGTCTCGTGCGAGGCGCTCACCTGCGCGAAGCCGATCTCGCGCGCGATGCGCGCCGCCGCCGCCTCGTGCGCGGTGTGGCGCCAACCGTGCATGAAGACCACCGCCACGCTGCGCAGGCCGGCGTCGAAGGCGGCCCACAGGCGTTCGCGCAGATGCCCTTCGTCCAGCGGCTGGACCACGCTGCCGTCGGCCGCCATGCGCTCCTGCGCCTCGATCACGCGGCCGTACAGCAGCTCGGGCAGCACGATGCGGCGCTCGAACAGGCGCGGGCGGTCCTGGTAGGCGATGCGCAGCGCGTCGCGGAAGCCGCGCGTGGTGACGAGCAGCGTGGGCTCGCCCTTGCGTTCGAGCAGCGCGTTGGTGGCGACCGTCGTGCCCATCCTCACGCTCTCGACGCGCTCGGGCGTGATCGGCTCGCCCGCCGCCAGCCCGAGCAGCCGGCGGATGCCCTCCACGGCCGAGTCGCGGTACTGCTCCGGGTTGTCGGACAGCAGCTTGAGCGTGACGAGCCCCCCGCCGGGCCGGCGGCCGACGATGTCGGTGAAGGTGCCGCCCCGGTCGATCCAGAACTGCCAGCGCTCGGGGTGGGGGGACGTCATTCGGATTCCTCGGTCGGTGCGTGCGTGCCGCCGTCGCCGCCGAACCGGGCGGGCGGCACGGCGGCCGACGCGGTGTCTGTTTCTACGTTGCCTGCGCCCGTCCGCCGCGGCCGCCCCGCCGCCAAACCACGAGGGAAGGTCGAAAAAAACCGGTCGCCATGGGGCATGGCGACCGGCCAACAGGAGCGAAGGTCTGCTCCGGGAGCGTTTACTCGGGCATCGGGATCGAGCAGTTCGCGTCCTGGAACGGACCGCCCACCTTCACCCAGTTCGCGTCCAGGGCCTCCGGCTCGCAGGCGGTCTGGCCCGTGTGCTGATGCTTCCAGAGATAGTAGATGCTGGGCTGCGCGGTCGCCACGCATGACAGCGTCACGGTCGCGGCCAGAAGGGCCAACTTGAGTTTCATGAATGACTCCTGACAAGGGAAAAGAGAGCGCTGCCGACTTAGTCTATTTCGCGGAAACGAGACATTGCGGCAAGCGCGGCTTCATGGCGTGGTCACCTGTTCGTCAACGACTCGCCGATCGAGATCAGCAGCGCCTTGGTCTGCCCGACGATGGCGGTGCGGTAGGCCTCGAAGCGGGCGTCCGTGATGGCGTTGTCGTTGCGCACGCCGCCGCCGGTGGTGGGCGTTCCTCCGAAGAAGTTGGTCATCACCGGCACGTGGATGTGTCCGGCCGGGATGTTCAGGCCGAAGACGTCGCGCAGCAGCGTGTTCCGGTACGCGCTCTCGTTCGAGAGGTAGTTGCCGCCGCCGCCCGCCTGGGAGCACCACGCCGGGTTCGGCGGCTGCAGGGTCGACATGTCGGGCATGCGGTTCATCAGCCCGGTGGTCGGCACCGACGTCGTCGCCGTCGCGTTGCAGTCCGCGAAGTAGGTGTAGTTGGTGTGCCAGGTGACGTTGAAGCCTTCCGTGCCTTCGCTGGTGGCGCCCGGCGGCCGCACGATGCCCTTGGCCGTGTTGGCGGTGATCATGGCCGCGCCCGGCAGCGACGCCGCCGTGAACTGGGGCGGGAAGTCCTTCATCCACGTGGAGATGGCGTCGTAGCCGAGCCAGCGCTGCTGCGGGTTGATGTTGCAGCCCGACCCCGCCAGGGTGATCGGCGCCACGCCCGGGTTGGCGCTGGTGATGGCCCCGATCGGATGCACGAAGGCCGGCAGGCGGTTGGCCCCGGACGGACAGTAGACGATGCCGTCGTTGCCCGCGCTGATGCCGTGGAAGCGCGCGTTCCAGGCCTCGAGCCAGAACTGGTTGGCGCCGCCCTGGCTCATGGAGATCGACGCGTCGACGCGCTTCGGGCCCTCCTTGAAGAACGGGCCGAGCGTGTCTTCCTGCATGCCCTTGTGGAAGGGGTCGTAGCTCACCGGCAGGATGTACGACTCGACGCGCAGGATGGTGCCGTCGGAGAGCTCGAACTCCCGGCCGTCCATCTCGAGCGCCGTGGCGCCCGAGGGGTTGCCGTTGCGCAGCCCGGTGTTGGGCGTTCCCGGCGTCCCCAGCGTGAAGGTGTCGAAGCCGCTGACGATCATGCGGCGGTACTTCTTGCCGTCGGCCGTGTAGCCCTCGGGCAGGTCGATGTCGTACTGGCCGCGCGACGAGCGCTCGAGCTGCCATTGCAGCTCTTCCCGCTGGGCGTCGGTCATGGCGAAGTCCGGCGCCCACTGGCGCAGTGCCTTCGTCATCTGCACGCGCGCCCAGTAGAGCATGCGGTCCTCGCTGTTGGGCAGCACGCTGCCGGCGGGCGAGGCGCGGCGGCCCTGCACGCGGTCGACCGCGGCGCGCCACAGCTCGGCGCCGTGGGTCTTCACCGTCTCCAGCGCCGCCTCGTAGCTGGCCACGGTCGTCTTGCCGTCGTCGCCGCACAGGACGGCGGCGAACTTCGGGGCGAACTCGTCGAACCCCGTGTCCTTGAGCAGCCGCTCGGCGATGGGCGTCTGGTCGTTGGTGGTGACGTTCGCGCCGGTGAAGGGCAGCGGCGTCTCGAGCCGGCGTTCCTCGTACGCCAGCGGCACCGCCGTGTCCACGGTGCACGCGACGGTGGGCGCCGGGGCCGGCGGCGGCGGGGTGGCGTCGTCGCCGCCACCGCCGCCGCCGCACGCGGCGAGCAGCGCGGTGGCCGCGGCGACGGCGGTCAGGGACGATGATCGTTTCAGGTCTACGTTGGGCAACATCTTGATTCCTTGTCGTGAGGCGAGGGGTGTCGATGGGCCGGAGAGCGGCCGCGCGGGGACAGGGGTACGGGGCTCGATGTGGTTGTCTCCTCGTTGTTGGTGATGCAGACGCGGGACGAGCCCGCAGCGACTAGCCCATCATTCGGCTCGGCAGCCAGGTGGCGATGCCGGGGAACAGGTAGATCAGGGCGATGCCCAGCCCCAGGATCAGGAACATCGGAAGGGCGGCGCGCGCGATCCACGGCAGCTCCTTGCCGGTCATGCCCTGCAGGACGAAGAGGTTGAAGCCGACGGGCGGCGTGATCTGCGCCATCTCGACGACGAAGACCAGGAAGATGCCGAACCAGATGGGATCGATGCCCGCCGTGTGCACGATGGGCATCACCACGCCCATGGTCAGCACGATCATCGAGATGCCGTCGAGGAAGCAGCCGAGGATGATGTAGAACACCGCCAGCGTGAGGATCAGCGCCGCGGGCGTGAAGCCCTGGTGCCCGATCCATTCCGCCAGCTGCCGCGGCAGGCCCATGTAGCCCATGGCCAGCGTGAGGAAGGCGGCCCCCGCGAGGATGAGCGCGATCATGCAGAACAGCCGCGTCGCGCCCATGAGCGAGTCGACGAATGTCTTCATGCTCAGCGAGCCCTGCACGGCCGACAGCAGCAGCGCGCCGACGACGCCGAGGCCCGCGGCCTCCGTGGCCGTGGCGACGCCCGAGTAGATCGAGCCCAGCACGCCCAGGATCAGCAGCACGACCGGGATGAGGCTGGACGAGGCCTTGATCTTGTCGAGCAGGCCGCCGACGTCCTCGCTGGCGGGAATCTGGTCGCGGTGGAGCAGCCCCCAGAGGGCGATGTAGCCCATCATCAGGCCCGCGAGCATGAGCCCCGGGAACACGCCGGCGGCGAACAGGCGCGCGATCGACACGTCGGCGGACACGCCGTAGACGATCATGATGAGCGACGGCGGGATCAAGAGGCCCAGCGTGCCCGCGCCGGCCAGCGAGCCGATCACGATGCCGTCGGGATAGCCGCGCGAGCGCAGCTCCGGCAGCGTCATCTTGCCGACCGTCGCGCAGGTGGCGGCGCTGGAGCCGGACACCGCCGCGAAGATCGTGCAGCCGACGACGTTGGTGTGCAGCAGCCGCCCGGGGATGCGCTGCATCCAGGGCGCGATGCCGCGGAACATGTCTTCCGAGAGCCGCGTGCGGAACAGGATCTCGCCCATCCACACGAACAGCGGCAGGGCGGTGAGCGTCCATGACGAGGACGAGCCCCAGATGGTGATCGCCATCGCGTCGCCCGCCGACTGCGAGCTGAACAGCATCATCGCGATCCAGGCCGAGCCCGCGAGCGCGAGGCCGATCCACACGCCGCTCGCGAGGATCGCGAACAGCGAGAGCACGAGGAACGTCGTGACCAGGATGTCGTTCATGGCGCGGCGCTCATTCGTTGTGCATCGGCTCGTCGGCGGTCACGGGCTTGCGCAGGCCGCGCAGCTCGAGAACCAGCTCGTCGAGGAATGCGATGAAGAAGACGATGGCGCCGAAGGCCATGGCCAGCTGGGGAATCCACAGCGGCGTCGCGTCGTTGCCGGTGGAGACGTCCTCGAAGGCGTATGAATTGACGACCAGCCGCACGCTGTAGTACGCGAACGCCGCGCTGATCACGCAGGCCACGGCGAGCGCGAACAGGTCGAGCCTGCGCCGGGCCACGGGCCCGAGCGCGTTGAGCACCAGCGTGACGCGGATGTGCTCGCCGCGCTTGAGCGTGTGCGCCAGCGCCAGGAAGCCGGCGCCGGCCATGGCATAGCCGGCATACATGTCCGTGCCCTTGAGGGGCAGCGAGATGTAGCGGTCGACCACGCTGGCCATGACCATGGCCAGCGTGGCGATCATGCACAGCGCAGCGAGGACCGCGGCGCTCGCGTACAAACCGTCGAGTCCTCGGCGCATGGTCCGGCTCAGTTCTTGCGGTAGGCGTCCACGATGGCCTGGCCATCGGGTCCGGCCTTCTGCAGCCATTCCTGCAGCATCGTCGCGCCGACCTTGTGCATGTCGGCCTTCAGCTGCGCGGAGGGCTCGAGGACCGACATGCCGTTCTTCTTGAGCGTGTCGATGTACTCGCGGTCCTTCTGCTCGGACAGTGCCCAGCCGCGCTGCTCGGCGGCGGCGGCCGCGGCGAGCACGGCGTCCTGCACCGGCTTGTCGAGCGCGGCGAAGGCGCGCTTGCTGACCAGCACGGCGTTCTTGGGCAGCCAGGCGTTGGTGGTGTAGTAGTACTTCACCTGCTCGTAGACCTTGGCGTCGGCGCCGGTGGCGCTGGAGGTCATGAAGCCTTCGACGACGCCGGTCGAGAGCGCCTGCGACAGCTCGGCCGCCTGCACCGTCACCGGCTGCGCGCCGACGAGCTCGGCGATGCGCGAGGTCGCCGGGCTGTAGGCGCGCCACTTCAGGCCCTTCAGGTCCGCGGCGCTGTTGAGCTCCTTCTTGGTGAAGATGCCCTGCGGCTGCCACGGCACCGTGAAGAGCACGGCCATGCCCTGGCTGTCGAGCTTCTTGGCGAGCACCGCCTTCTGGGCGTCGTAGAGCTTGCGCGCCGCGGCGTAGCTGTCGGCGAGGAACGGCAGGCCGTCGACGCCGAAGGGCTGCCATTCGTTCTGGTAGTTGCCGAGCAGCACCTCGCCGGCCTGGGCCTGGTTGCCCTGCACGGCGCGCTTGATCTCGGGCGCCTTGAACAGCGAGGCGTTGGGATGCACCGTGATCTTCAGCTTGCCGGCCGTGGCCTTGTCGACGTCGTCGACGAACTGGTTGATGTTCTGGGTGTGGAAGTTGGTCGCCGGATAGCCGGTCGGAAGATCCCACTTCGTCTGGGCGGCCGCGCCTGCGGCGACGCTGGCGAGAGCAAGGGCGAGCAATGAATTTCTAAGCATCGGAGGGCTCCTGTTGGTGCGGCCATGGCCGCGGCGTCGCTGCCTCGCTGCCCCGCGGAACCGAGGGCGCGAACAAGCAGGGGGATCGTATTTGCAACATGACACTTTCTTATCAGTGTTTGTACTGCTTCACGATATTTTGTTGATGTTTTGTCGAGAAGATAAATTACAGTGCCACCCTCGCCAGCGCAGGTGGCATCGCCGGCGCGTGGCGCATGCAGTCTGTGCGGGGTGCGCCGTTCCGCTACGCACAGAAAGGCTTCATCCATGACCCGCAAGACCAAGGCGGCCCCTCCCGAATCCCCGAGCCAGGAACACCCGAAGATCGTTTCGTCGGCGCACCTCGTGTCGCCGCGAAGCCAGGAGCTGAGCGAGTTCGAGTACGGCCTGATCGTTTCCAACAACGCGTTCTCGCGCTGGGTGGTCCATTGCATGGCCGCCGCGGGCCTGCGGGAGCTGACGCCGCTGGACGTGCTGGTGCTGCACCACGTGACCCACCGCGCCCGCGACAAGCGCCTGGCCGACATCTGCTTCATCATGAACGTCGAGGACACGCACCTCATCAACTACGCGCTCAAGAAGTTGCAGGCCCTGGGCGTCGTCGTCTCCAGCCGCAACGGCAAGGAGGTGACCTATGCGGCCACCGCGGAGGGCCGCGCCTACGTCGCGCGCTACCGCGAGATCCGCGAGTCCTGCCTGATCGCCGCCCTGAAGGCGGACGACTCGCTGAACAAGCAGATCGGCAACCTCGCCACGCTGCTGCGCATGCTGTCGGGCGTGTACGACCAGGCCGCGCGCGCGGCGGCGTCGCTCTGACCTTTCGTCCCATCGACCACGGAGAAAACCAGATGAGTTCCCTCGGCCCGCGCTGGCAGTTCTGGATCGATCGCGGTGGCACGTTCACCGACATCGTGGCCAGGCGTCCCGATGGCTCCCTGGTGACGACGAAGCTGCTGTCCGAGAACCCCGAGCAGTACCCCGATGCCGCCATCGAGGGCATCCGCCGCCTGCTCGGCCTCGAGCGGGGCGAGCTCATCCGGCCGGAGCAGGTCGAGTGCGTGAAGATGGGCACCACGGTCGCGACCAACGCCCTGCTGGAGCGCAAGGGCGACCGCACGCTGCTGGTGACGACCCGCGGCTTCCGCGACGCCCTGCGCATCGCCTACCAGAACCGGCCGCGGCTGTTCGATCGCCGCATCGTCCTGCCCGACGTGCTGTACGAGCGCGTGATCGAGGCCGGCGAGCGCATCGGCGCGCACGGCGACGTGCTGTGCCCGCTCGACGAGGCGGCGCTGCGCCGCGACCTGCAGTCGGCCTTCGACGCCGGCATCCGCGCCTGCGCCATCGTCTTCATGCACGGCTACCGCTACACCGCGCACGAGGCGTCGGCGGCGCGCGTGGCGCGCGAGATCGGCTTCCGGCAGGTCTCCACCTCGCACGAGACCAGCGCGCTGATGAAGTTCGTCTCGCGCGGCGACACGACCGTGGTCGATGCCTACCTGTCGCCCATCCTGCGCCGCTACGTCGACCAGGTGGCCGGGCAGATGCCGGGCGTGAAGCTGCTGTTCATGCAGTCGTCGGGCGGCCTCACCGACGCGCACCGGTTCCAGGGCAAGGACGCCATCCTGTCCGGGCCGGCCGGCGGCATCGTCGGGATGGTGCGCACCGCGCTGGCCGCCGGCCACGACCGGGTGATCGGCTTCGACATGGGCGGCACCTCGACCGACGTGTCGCACTACGCCGGCGAGTTCGAGCGCGCGTTCGAGACCCAGGTGGCGGGCGTGCGCATGCGCGCGCCGATGATGAGCATCCACACCGTGGCGGCGGGGGGCGGCTCGATACTCAGCTTCGACGGCGCGCGGCTGCGCGTCGGCCCGGAATCGGCGGGCGCCAACCCGGGCCCGGCGTGCTACCGCCGGGGCGGCCCGCTGACCACCACCGACGCCAACGTGCTGCTCGGCAAGATCCAGCCGGCGTACTTTCCCAAGGTGTTCGGCGCCGGCGGCGACCAGGTCGTCGACCGCGACATCGTCGTGCGGCGCTTCGCCGACATGGCCCGCGAGGTGCAGCGGCGCACCGGCCGCGACACCACCCCCGAGCGCCTGGCCGAAGGCTTCCTGCAGATCGCCGTGGCCAACATGTCCAACGCGGTCAAGAAGATCTCGGTGGCGCGCGGCTACGACGTGACGCGCTATTCGCTGCAATGCTTCGGCGGCGCCGGCGGCCAGCACGCCTGCCTGGTCGCCGACGCGCTGGGCATGACCAAGGTGCTCGTGCATCCGCTGGCCGGCGTGCTGTCGGCCTACGGCATGGGGCTGGCCGATCAGATCGCCATGCGCCAGGCCGCCGTCGAGCGGCCGCTCGACGAGGCCGGCCTGGAGGCCGCGCGCGCCGCCGCCGACGCCCTCGGCGAGGAGGCCGTCGCCGAGCTGCAGGCGCAGGAGTTCGCCCGCGGCGACATCCGCCTCGTCGTCTCGGTGCACGTGCGCTACGACGGCACCGACACGGCCCTGCTGGTGCCGATGGGCAGCGCGGCGCAGATCCGCGCGGCCTTCGAGGCCGCCTATCGGAAGCGCTTCTCCTTCCTCATGCCCGACAAGGTGCTGGTCATCGAGGCCGTGTCGGTCGAGGCGAGCGGCAGCGGCCATGCCGACGAGCCGGCCGGCGGCCACGCGCAGGCGCACGCGGCCGTGGCCGCGGCGACGGTGCAGGTCTACATGGACGGCGCATGGCGCGACGCCGGGCTGTACCTGCGCGACGAGCTCCGGCGCGGCGCCGCCATCGAAGGGCCGGCCATCATCGCCGAGCGCACCGCCACGACCGTGATCGAGCCCGGCTGGATGGCCGAGCTCACGGCCGGCGACCAGCTCCTGCTCACCCGGCGCATGCCGCGGCAGGCGCGCCGCGCGGCCGGCACCGACGCCGACCCCATCCTGCTGGAGGTGTTCAACAACCTGTTCATGAACGTCGCCGAGCAGATGGGGCTGCGGCTGCAGAACACGGCCTACTCGGTGACCATCAAGGAGCGGCTGGACTTCTCCTGCGCGGTGTTCGACCGCGACGGCAACCTCATCGCCAACGCGCCGCACATCCCGGTGCACCTGGGCTCGATGAGCGAGTCGATCAAGACGGTGATCTCGGAGAACCCCGCCATGCGCCCCGGGGACGTCTACATGCTCAACGACCCCTACCACGGCGGCACCCACCTGCCCGACGTGACGGTGGTGACGCCGGTGTTCCCCGAAGGCGCGCGCGCCGACGCCTGCACGAGCGACGTCCTGTTCTACGTCGCCTCGCGCGGCCACCATTCCGACATCGGCGGCACCACGCCGGGGTCGATGCCGCCGTTCTCGCGCACCATCGACGAGGAAGGCGTGCTGCTCGACAACGTCAAGCTGGTCGAGCAGGGGCGGGTCCGCGAGGCCGCCGTCGTGTCGCTGCTGGAGGCGGGCCCGTACCCGGCGCGCAATCCGGGCCAGAACCTCGCCGACCTGCGCGCGCAGATCGCCGCCAACGAGAAGGGCGTGCAGGAGCTGCACGCGATGGTCGCCCAGTTCGGGCTCGACACGGTGCACTCGTACATGCGCCACGTGCAGGACAACGCCGAGGAAAGCGTGCGCGCGGCCATCTCCCGCCTGGACCCGGCCTTGACGCGCAGCGGCCGCTTCACGGTGCCGCTGGACAACGGCGCGAGGATCGAGGTCGCCGTCCACGTGGACCGCGCGGCCCGCTCCGCCGTGGTCGACTTCAGCGGCACCTCGGCGCAGCTGGACAACAACTTCAACGCGCCCCGCGCCGTCACCATGGCGGCCGTGCTGTACGTGTTCCGCACGCTGGTCGACGACGACATCCCGCTCAACGCCGGCTGCCTCAAGCCGATCGAGGTGATCGTTCCCGAAGGCTCGATGCTCAACCCCGACTATCCGGCAGGCGTCGTGGCGGGCAACGTCGAGACCTCGATGTGCATCACGAACGCGCTGTACGGCGCGCTCGGCGTGCTCGCCGGCAGCCAGCCGACGATGAACAACTTCACCTTCGGCAACGACGAGTACCAGTACTACGAGACCATCTCCGGCGGCTCCGGGGCCGGCCCCGTCATCGGCGGCGACCCCGACGGCGAGGCCGGCTTCGACGGCACGAGCGTGGTGCAGACGCACATGACGAACTCGCGCCTCACCGACCCGGAAGTGCTGGAGTTCCGCTTCCCCGTGCTGCTCGAGCGCTACGAGATCCGCGAGGGCTCGGGCGGTCGCGGGCGCTGGCAGGGCGGGCACGGCGGCACGCGGGTCATCCGCTTCCTCGAGCCGATGACGGCGTCGATCCTCTCGAACGGCCGCCGCCACGGCGCCTTCGGCCTGGCCGGCGGCGAGGCGGGCGCCGTGGGCCGCAACCGCGTGCTGCGTGCCGATGGCCGCGTCGAGGCACTGGACCACATCGGCCAGGTCGAGATGGAAGCGGGCGACGCCTTCGTGATCGAGACGCCGGGCGGCGGAGGGTACGGCCCGCCCGCGGCGTGAACGCCGCCGCCGCCCCCCGGGCCGGCGACCGCCTCGACGCGGCGCTGGCCTGGTACTTCGTCGTCGTCTGGGGCTCGGGGTATCTCGCGACCAAGGTGGCGCTGCAGTACGCGCCGCCGTTCACCTTCCTGTCGCTGCGCTTCGCCATCGGCATCGCCTGCCTCGTGCCGTGGGTGCTGGCGGTGCGCCCGCGCTGGCCGGCCGGACCGCGCGAGTGGTTCCACCTGTGCGTGGCCGGGCTGCTGATGCACGCCGTCAACCTGGGCGGCAGCCACTACGCGCAGTACCTCGGCATGTCGGCCGGCATCGCCGCCCTGCTGCTGGCGACGCAGCCGCTGTTCACCGCGGTGTTCGCGCACCGCTTCATGGGCCAGCGGCTGGCGGCGCCGCAATGGGCCGGGGTGCTGATCGGCCTGGCCGGCGTCGCGCTGGTGGTGTGGCACAAGATCGACGCGCAGGCGGGCTCGCTCGCCAGCCTGCTGGCCGTGCTCGTCTCGCTGGCCGCCATCACCGTCGGCACGCTGTACCAGCGCCAGTTCAGCCCGCACGCCGACCTGCGCAGCGCCTCGCTGATCCAGTTCGCCGCCTCGCTGCTGGTGCTGGCGCCGCTGGCGTGGACGGTCGAGGGGTTCGTCGTGCGCTGGAGCTGGGCGCTCGCCGGCGCCCTCGGCTTCCTCGTGCTGTTCGGCTCGATCCTCGCCGTCAACGCCCTGCACCGCCTGATGCGCGGCGCCCACGCGGCGCGCGTGACGAGCCTGCTGTTCCTCACCCCCGTGGTGGCGGTGGTGCTCGAATGGATCCTGTTCGACGTGGTGCCCAGCGCCACCAGCCTGGCCGGCATCGCCGTGACCTGCGCGGGCGTGGCGCTGGTCTGCATGCCCGCGGCCCGCCGCCCCTGACCGGGGCGGCGGCGCCTGCGCGGCAAGAAGCGGGCTGGGATCCCTCTTTTCGGCGCTTGCGCGCGGGCGCGCCCGCCTAGCATTGGCCATCGACAAGCGGTCGTGCGCCCTGCGCCGCCCGCGAACGAAGGACATCCGATGGCACACACGCTGGCCGCCTTGAACTGGGAGACCGTTCCCTCCGCCGCCGAGGCGCTGCACGACAAGCCCGGCGCCGAGACCTTCCGCTGGCCGACCCCGCCGTTCGCCTGCTACCCCGCCCCGGTGGCGCAGACCGATCCGCTGCCGTGCGAGATCACCGGCCTGAACGGCACCCGCACCTCGGGGCGGCTGACCTTCTTCGTGCCGGGCGAATCGGTCGCGCACGTGCAGGTGCCGCCGGCGCGCACCACGCTGCCGCTGCGCTTCGACCAGTTCCGCGCCATCACGCTCAGCGCCGTGCTGCCCGCGGCCGACGTGCCGAGCACCGACCCGCGCGCCGGCGTGGTGGGGTTCCGCGACACCGCGTCCTACGCCGTGCAGCTGGCCGGCGGCGAGCGCATGAGCGGCGAGACGGTGGGCCACGTGGAGACGCCCGAGGGCCTGTTCCTCTTCCCGCCGGCCGACGACAAGGGCGGCGTGCGCCGCGTCTTCGTGCCGCGCGCGGCCTTCACCGGCTTCGAGGTCGGCCCGCGCATCGGCGAGGTGCTGGTGGCCCAGCAGGCGGCCACGCCGCAGCAGGTGGAGCAGGCCGCGCAGGTGCAGAAGGACCTGCGCAGCCAGAAGATCGGCGACATCCTCGTGTCGCAGCAGGTGGTCACGCGCGAGCAGCTCGCCGCGGCGCTCGACGCCCAGGCCACGATGCCGATGGTGCGCATCGGCGAGGCGCTGACCTCGCTCGGCCTCGTCTCGCAGGCGCAGCTCGAGCAGGCGCTCGCGCAGCAGAGCCGCGACCGCGACGTGCCGCTGGGCGAGGTGCTGGTGCGCATGAAGGTGGTCTCGCCGCAGGACCTGCAGGTGGCGCTGGCGCGCAAGATGGGCTACCCGCTCGTCAACGTCGGCGCCTTCCCGGTCGAGGCCGACGCGCTGCGCAAGATTCCCTACGCGGCGGCGGTGCGGCTGCGCGTGATGCCGCTGCTCATCCGCGAGGGCCGCCTCGTCGTCGCGCTCGACGACCCGGCGCGCCGCCGCGCCGCGGTGGACGAGGCCGAGTTCATCGCCCAGCTGAAGGTGGTGCCCGTGCTCGCGCAGTGCGAGAGCATCGAGGACGTGCTGTTCGCCGCCTACGAGCGCATCGGCGCGGCGCAGACGCAGCGCTTCGTGATCGAGGACGCCTCGGTGCCGCTCGACTTCGACCTGCCCGACACCGACAAGCTGGTGGAGACGCTGGAGAAGGATTCGCACGACACGTCCGACGGCTTCGACGACAAGCCGATCGAGCAGTCCGACAACTCGCTGGTGCGCCTGATCAACAACACCATCATCGAGGCGCACAAGGCGGGCGTGTCCGACATCCACCTCGAGAGCTACCCGGGGCGCGAGAAGATCCGCATCCGCTTCCGCAAGGACGGCCTGATGCACACGCACCTGGAGCTGCCGTCCAACTACCGCAACGCGCTGATCGCGCGGGTGAAGATCATGTGCGACCTCGACATCTCCGAGCGCCGCAAGCCGCAGGACGGCAAGATCAACTTCGCCAAGTTCTCGCCGCAGCACCGCATCGAGCTGCGCGTGGCCACCATCCCGACCAACAACGGGCTGGAGGACGTGGTGATGCGCATCCTCGCCTCGGCCAAGCCGATCCCGCTGGACCGGCTGGGGCTGTCGCCGCGCAACCTGGCGCAGCTGAAGGCGGCCGTGGAGCGGCCCTACGGCATGGTGCTGTGCGTGGGCCCCACGGGCAGCGGCAAGACGACCACGCTGCATTCGGCGCTCAGCCACATCAACGTGCCCGAGCGCAAGATCTGGACGGCCGAGGACCCGGTGGAGATCACCCAGCCCGGGCTGCGCCAGGTGCAGGTCAACCCGAAGATCGACTGGACCTTCGCCAAGGCGCTGCGCGCCTTCCTGCGCGCCGACCCGGACGTGATCATGGTGGGCGAGATCCGCGACGAGGAAACCGCGCAGACCGCGGTGGAGGCCTCGCTCACCGGCCACCTGGTGCTGTCCACGCTGCACACCAACAGCGCGCCCGAGACGGTGACGCGCCTGCTCGACATGGGCATGGACCCGTTCAACTTCGGCGACTCGCTGCTGGGCGTGCTGGCGCAGCGGCTGGTGCGCCGCCTGTGCCCGCACTGCCGGCAGTCGCGCCCGGCCACGCGCGAGGAGACGGACGAGCTGGTCGAGGACTACCAGCACGCCTACGGCGACGCCGAGTTCCGCCCGCCGCGCGAGATGCTGCTGCGCGACTGGGCCGAACGCTTCGGCCGCGACGGCCAGGTGCAGGTGCACCGCAGCCCCGGCTGCGAGAAGTGCGACCAGACCGGCTTCAAGGGCCGCGCCGGGCTGCACGAGCTGATGGTGATCTCGCGCGAGCTGCGCCGGCTGATCCAGACCGGCGGGCGGGCGGAGGCACTGCAGCGCACGGCCATGTCGGAGGGCATGCACACGCTGCGGCAGGACGGGATCGAGAAGGTGCTCGCGGGGGTCACGAGCATCGAGGAAGTGCGGGCGACCAGTAATGTTTGACCACCCCCTACGCGCTTCGCGCGCCCCCTCGAGGGGGCACCGCTGGCGGACCGGCAGAGCCGGATCAGCGGCGGTCGCTTGATCGCTGGTTCGCGCCTCCCAGGTCCTATCCGCGTGTGGCCCGGCGCCGCACGCAGTCAATGTACTTCTCCCCGTCCGGCGGCAGCCCGCTGCGCTGCGAGGCCCACATCATCTCGCCCAGGCACTCCATCACCTCGTGCTGCGCCTCGTGCGCCGAGCCCAGGCGCGCGGCCAGCAGCTCGTAGGCCTGCTTGATGCCGCGCGGCTGGTCGATGGCCACCTGCTCGCTGATCGACAGGTGCATCGACAGGTGCAGGAAGGGGTTGGTGCGTCCCGCCTCCACGTCGAACACCGCGGCCAGCGCGGCGTCGACGTCGGCGAGGTCGGCGTCGTACTCGGGGTGCTGGGCGATCCAGTCGGCGGCGAGCATTTCCATCGCCGTCATCGGCCGGCCGTCACGGCGCTTGGCGAAGGCGTCGCAGAAGAATCGCCTCACGTCGTTCTGGGAGGGGGCAAACATCCCACAATTGTCGACTCCCCGCGCAAATCCCCACCCATGAACGTCAGCACCGAGCAGCTCTTCGACCACGCCCGCACGCACAACGCCTTCACGAACGAACCCGTTCCGCCCGAGACGCTGCGCCGCCTGTACGACCTGATGAAGTGGGGCCCGACCTCGGCCAACTGCTCGCCGGCGCGCATCGTCTTCGTCGTCTCGCCCGAGGGCAAGGCGAAGCTGCTGCCGTGCATGTCGGCCGGCAACCACGAGAAGACGAAGCAGGCGCCGGTGACGGCCATCATCGGCATGGACATGGCCTTCCACGACAAGCTGCCGCAGCTCTTCCCGCACACCGACGCGCGCGCCTGGTTCGCCGGCAAGCCCGAGGTGATCGCCGCCACGGCGTTCCGCAACAGCAGCCTGCAGGGCGGCTACTTCATCATGGCCGCGCGCGCGCTCGGCCTGGACTGCGGGCCGATGAGCGGCTTCGACGCCGCCAAGGTGGACGCCGCCTTCTTCGCCGGCACGAGCATCACCGCCAACTTCGTGTGCAACCTCGGCCATGGCGACCCGGCGGGCATCTTCCCGCGCAGCCCGCGCCTCGCGTTCGACGAAGCCTGCCGCATCGCGTGAACCTGCCGCTGATCGACGACCCCGCCTTCTACGCGGTGGCCGTGCCCGCCGTGCTGCTGATGGGCCTGGCCAAGAGCGGGCTCGCGGGCTTCGGCTCGCTGGCCACGCCGCTGATGGCGCTCGCGATCCCGGTGCCGCAGGCCGCGGCCATCATGCTGCCGCTGCTGCTGGTGATGGACGCGGCCGGCGTGAAAGCGCTCTTCCTCGAGCGCGACCGCGAGCTGCTGCGCCTGCTGCTGCCGGCCGGGCTGCTGGGCACGGTGGTGGGCACGCTGTCGTTCGGGCTGCTGTCGGCCGCGGCCGTGGCGGGCATCGTGGGCGGGCTGACCCTGCTCTTCCTCGCGCAGCGCACCCTGTTCCCGCCCCGCGTCGACGCCCCGCCGCCGCCGCGCTGGCTCGGCTTCGTGCTCGGCATCGCCTCGGGCTTCACCAGCTTCGTGGCCCATGCCGGCAGCCCGCCGATCAGCGCCTACGTGCTGCCGCTCAAGCTCTCGCCGCTGCGCTTCACCGCGACGATGGCGATCTTCTTCGCGGCGGTGAACCTGTCGAAGTGGATCCCGTACCTGTGGCTGGGCCTCATCGACGGCCGCAACCTCGCGACCTCGCTGGTGCTGATGCCGCTGGCGCCGGTGGGCGTGTGGCTGGGCGTGCGGCTGGTGCGGCGCATGAACCCGGCGGTGTTCTACCGCCTCTTCAACCTGGGCCTGCTGCTCACCGGCATCAAGCTCCTCTGGGACGGCGTGAATTGACCCACCCCCTACGCGCTTCGCGCGCCCCCTCGAGGGGGCACCGCTGGCGGGCCGGCGGAGCCGGACCCGCGGCGGTCGCTTGATCGCCGGTCTACGCGCCACCATTCCATTCCGGGCGCTCGCTGCGCTGTTTTTCCGCCTCGCGCTCCTGCGCGAACAGCGCCTCCAGCTGGCGCCGGCCCTGCTTGGTGGCGGCCACCACGCGCGCCTCGTCCTTCCAGAACGGGGCCATGCGCTCCATCTGCGCCAGGGTGTGGCGGCGAAAGCGCATCGCCAGCGTGCGCGCCTCGTGCGGCTCCCAGCCCATGGCTTCCAGCACGCCGCGCGCGCTCAGCAGCGCCGAGTTGAGCGTCTCGCGCTCGACCAGCGTCACGCCGAGTTCGCGCAGCGAGAACACGTGCTGCAGGTTGCGCGCCCGCGCCACGATGGTGAGGTGCGGGAAGTGCTCGCGCAGCATCTTCGCGGCGCGCACGCTCTGCTCGACATCGTCGATGGCGAGCACGAGCACGCGCGCCTTGTCGGCGCCGGCAGTGCGCATCAGGTCGAGCCGCGTCGCGTCGCCGTAGAACACGCGCCAGCCGAAGCGGCGCATGGCCTCGATCTGCTCGGCGTCGTGGTCCAGCACGGTCGGGCGGATGCCGTTGGCATAGAGCAGGCGCCCGACGATCTGGCCGTAGCGGCCGAAGCCGGCGATGATGACCGGCGCGTCCTGCGGCTCGCTGATCTCGGGCAGCCGGCGGCGCCCGGCGGCGGCGAGCCGCGGGATCCACCAGCGGTCGGCCGCCGCCAGCAGCAGCGGCGTGAGCAGCATCGAGATCGCGACCACGGCCACCAGCAGCGATCCGGTCGCGGCGTCGATCACGCCGCCGCCGGTGGCGCTCTGGAACACCACGAAGCCGAACTCGCCGCCCTGCGCCAGCAGCAGGATGAAGGCCGGCCGCTCGGGCCTGGGGACCGGGATGGCGTGCGACATGGCCCACAGCACCAGCGCCTTGAGGCCGACGAAGCCCACGACCAGCGCGGCGATCAGCAGCGGCCGCTGCAGGACGACGGCGAAGTCGATGCTCATGCCCACCGCGATGAAGAACAGCCCCAGCAGCAGGCCCTTGAAGGGCTCCAGGTCGGTCTCGAGCTCGCGCCGGTATTCGCTCTCGGCCAGCAGCACGCCGGCGAGGAAGGCGCCCAGCGCCATCGACAGCCCCACCGCGTTCATCAGCGCCGCGGTGGCCATCACCAGCAGCAGCGCGGCGGCGGTGAAGATCTCCGGCGTGCGGCTGCCGGCGATCCAGCGCAGCGCCGGGCGCACCAGCAGCCGCCCGCCGAGCACGATGAGCAGCACCACCCCGCCCGCCTTGGCCGCGCCCAGCCAGCCGCCCGGGTGGCCGGCGCGCGCCGCGCCGGCCGCGAGCAGCGGCACGAAGGCGAGCACGGGGATCGCCGCCACGTCCTGCAGCAGCAGCACGCTGAGCGCGCTGCGCCCCGAGGAAGTGGGCAGCAGGTTGCGCTGCGCCAGCTCGCCCAGGCCGATGGCCGTGGACGACATCGCCAGCCCCAGCGCCGCCGCCAGCGCCACGCGCCAGTCGATGCCGAAGGCCGCGGCCACGCCCCCCATCACCAGCGCCGAGCCGAACAGCTGCACGCTGCCCCAGCCGAAGATGGGCTTGCGCATGGCCCACAGCCGGCGCGGCTCGAGCTCCAGGCCGACCATGAACAGCATCAGCACCACGCCGAACTCGGCCACGTGCAGGATGGTCTGCGCGTCGGTGACGAGCTGCAGCCCCCACGGCCCGATGAGGATGCCCGCGGCGAGGTAGCCGATGATGGTGCCCAGGCCCAGGGCCCGGGCCAGCGGCACGGCGATGACGGCGGCCGCCAGGTACACCAGCATGCCCAGCAGCCAGGGGTTGTGCTCGGTCACGCCGCCTCCCCCTCGGGCGCCCCGTGCGGGCGGGCGCTGTCGGGCACCGCGCTTTCGCGGCGCGGGGGGATCGCCGCGATCTCCGGCCAGTCGGGATAGCTCGCCAGGCGCTGCGCGTACGCGGCCGCATGCGCCTCCAGCTGCGCCGGCGTCGCGCCGTGCACGCCGTAGAGGATGCGCGGCGGCAGGAAGCGCATGCCGCACAGCGCCGCGGCCTGCTCGTAGGGCGGCAGGAAGGCGTCGAACGGGTAGCGGTTGTAGGCATCGGGCCGGTACGAGGCCGCGTCGCCGCCGGTGCTGGCCACGAGCCACAGGTCCTTGCCGCGCAGCGCGCGCCCGCCCGCGCCGTAGGCCCAGCCGAAGGCGAGCACCTCGTCGGCCCACAGCCGCAGCATCGGCGTCATGCCGTACCAGTGGATCGGGTGCTGCCACACCACGAGGCGCGCCTGCGCCAGCGCCTCGCGCTCGGCGGCGATGTCGATCAGGTAGTCGGGATAGAGCGCGTACAGGTCGCGCACCGCCACGCCGGGCACGCCGCGCGCCGCCTGCATCAGCCGGCGGTTGATGCGCGAATGCTGCATGGCCGGATGGGCGACGAGCACGAGGACGGACGGCCGGCTCGGCGGGGAGGTGTCGGCCATGCTGTGGTTAGTCTGAATGGCGGTCGTGCGGAGGGCCCCGCTAACATAACTGAAAAGCAACGGCCACCCCGTCGCCGCGGCGCAAGGGCGGCTCTCCACGGAGGTTCCGCATGCCAGTGATCGTGGTCGCCAACCCGAAGGGCGGCGTCGGCAAGAGCACCTTGTCGACCAACATCGCGGGCTACCTGGCCCACCAGGGCCATGCGGTGATGCTGGGCGACGTGGACCGCCAGCAGTCGGCGCGCACCTGGCTCGGCCTGCGCCCGCCCCACCTGCCGGCCATCCGCGCCTGGGACGTGGTGCAGGGCGAGATCGTGCGCCCGCCCAAGGGCACGACGCACGTCGTGCTCGACACGCCCGCCGGCCTGCACGGCAAGCGGCTCGACGAGGTGATGCGCATCGCCGACCGCGTCATCGTGCCGCTGCAGCCGAGCATCTTCGACATCCACGCCACGCACGCCTTCGTCCGCGAGCTGCTCGCGCACAGGCGCAGCGACAAGGTGCGCATCGGCGTGGTGGGCATGCGCACCCGGGAAGGCACCATCTCGGCCGACCAGCTCAAGGCCTTTCTGGCCGAGCTGGCGGTGCCGGTGCTCGGGTACGTGCGCGACACGCAGAATTACGTCCACCTCGCGGCCCGCGGCCTGACGCTGTGGGACGTGGCGCCCAGCCGCGTGGAACGCGACCTGGCGCAATGGCAACCGATCCTCGACTGGATCAACAACTGAAACGAAGGAAGTTCATGCGAGTCTTCGAGAAAGCCACCGACCTGCAGCCCCTCGTGGGCCAGGTGATCGGCGAGAGCGACTGGGTCACCATCGACCAGCAGCGCATCAACCTGTTCGCCGACGCGACGGGCGACCACCAGTGGATCCACGTCGATCCCGAGAAGGCCGCGAAGGGCCCCTTCGGCACGCCGATCGCGCACGGCTTCCTCACGCTCAGCCTGATTCCCGACCTGGCCGCGAAGGCGATGCGCGTGAACGACACGCGCATGGGCGTCAACTACGGCCTGAACCGCGTGCGCTTCCCGGCGCCGGTGCCGGTGGACAGCCGCGTGCGCGCGGTGGTCAAGCTCGTCGCGTACGAGCCGATCGAGGGCGGCGCCCAGGTCACGACCGAGGTGACGATCGAGCGCGAGGGCTCGCCCAAGCCGGTGTGCGTGGCCGAGACGGTGGCGCGCCGCTACACCTGATCCGCCGGTCCATCCGCGCCGAGCCCCCGCCAGAAGGGGCCGGCGCCCACAGGGAGATTGCCATGAAAGTGCTGCTGATCGACGACCACCCGCTGATTCTCTCGGCGCTGCAGACGGTCATCCAGGGGCTGGGCGACGACGTCACCGTCGAAGGCGCGAGCAGCGCCCGCGCGGCGCGCGAGACGCTGCAGCGCAACCCCGACTTCGACCTGGTGCTGCTCGACCTGCACCTGGGCGACGCCGACGGCTTCGACGTGCTGGCCGAGTTCCGCAACAGCTACCCGGCGCTGCCCGTGGTGGTGGTCTCGGCCAGCGACCGCGCGAGCGACGTGATCCGCTGCATCGACCTCGGCGCCATGGGCTTCGTGCCCAAGCGCGCCTCGAACGAGACGCTGTTCGACGCGCTGCGCATGGTCATGTCCGGCGGCATCTTCGTGCCGTCGATGACCATGGGCAGCGAGCGAGCGCCCGACGTCGAGCGGCGCCAGGGCACGCCCGGCGACGCGCGCAGCGTGCACGACAGCGCGGCCGCCGGCCCCTACCAGACCCATCCGCCGCTCAAGTCGCTCGGCCTCACGCCGCGCCAGACCGACGTGCTCGCGCTCTTGCTGCAGGGCAAGCCGAACAAGCTGATCGCGCGCGAGCTGAACCTGTCGGTCGAGACGGTGAAGGACCACGTCGCCGCGGTCCTGCGCGCGCTCAAGGTGAGCTCGCGCACGCAGGCGGTGCTGGCGGTGGGGCAGATGTCGCAGCAGCTCAACGGCACGCCGCTGGCCTGGCGCAAGAGCCAGTAGCGGGAGCCGGCGCCGTGTCCATCGTTCCCGCGCTTCCCGCCGGCGATCCGGCCCAGGCCGCGGCGCCGCCGCAGCCGTCCCCGCTGCCCGAGGAGGTGCAGAGCAGCTTCGACTACATGCCGGCCACGCTGTCGGGCACGGCCGCGGGCGTGGCCGTCGTCACGCTGCTGTTCTGGGGCATGGCGCCGCCGGGCGTGATCCCGGCGTGGCTCGCTGCCTGGATCGTGGTGCTGCTCGCCCGCGGCGGGACCACGCTGCGCTTCCACCGCGCCCGCCCGGCGACCCTGCCCGACTGGCAGCGCTGGCGCCGCCACAGCAACGCCGGCACCTTCGCCTCGGCCGTGATGTGGGGGCTGACGGCCTGGGTGTTCTACCCGCACGGCGAGAGCATCCAGCGCATCGGCCTCATCGTCGTCGTCTACACCTTCTGCGTGGTCGCGGTGCCGGTGCTGGCCACGCAGCCGCGCGTCTACATCGTCTACGCCACGCTACTGTTCGGGCCGCTCGCGCTGCGCATCGCGAGCGAGGGCACGAACGACAGCTACCAGCTCGCCGGCATCCTGCTCGTCATCATCACGCTCACGGTGATGCTGGCCGGCAACTTCCGCCAGGCGCTGCAGCGCGCCATCGCGCTCAAGCTCGAGGCCGACGCGCTGCTGCTGCAGCTGCGCGCCGAGAAGCAGGCCGCCGACGAGGCCCGGCGCGAGGCCGAGGTCGCCAACCGCGCCAAGACGCAGTTCTTCACCGCCGCCAGCCACGACCTGCGCCAGCCGCTGCACGCCATGGGGCTGTTCGCCGAGGCGCTGCGCCAGAAGATCCACGACGACGAGATCGCCCCGCTCGTCAACAGCATCAACAGCTCGGTCGACGCGCTGGAGGGGCTGTTCTCGGAGCTGCTCGACATCACCCGCATCGACAGCGGCGGCATCGAGGTGAAGCCGGCGCACTTCGAGGTGGGCGACATCCTGCGCAAGCTGCGCCTGCACTTCGAGCCCACCGCCTTCGAGAAGGGCCTGGCGCTGCGCCTGCGCGGCGGGCGGCACGTGGCGCATGCCGACCCGCTGCTGGTCGAGCGCATCCTGCGCAACCTCGTCTCCAACGCCATCCGCTACACGCAGGACGGCGGCGTGCTGGTGAGCTGCCAGCGGCGCGGCGAGGTGCTGCGGCTGTCGGTGTGGGACACCGGCCCCGGCATCGCCGAGGCCGACCGGCAGCGCATCTTCGAGGAGTTCTACCAGCTCGAGAGCAACGCCGCGGTCGCCACGCCCGAGCAGCGCAAGGGGCTGGGGCTCGGCCTCGCCATCGTCAGGAAGCTGGCCGGCCTGATGGGCGCGCCGCTCACGCTGCGCTCGCAGCCCGGGCACGGCTCGGTGTTCACGCTGGAGGTGCCGGTCGGCCGCGCCGGCGCGCCGGCCATGGCCGTGCCCTCGGGCAAGGGGCCGCTCGCCCTCACGCTCGCCGGGCGGCTGATCGTGGTGGTGGAGGACGAGCCGGCCGTGCGCAGCGGCCTGGAAGTGCTGATCCGCGGCTGGGGCGCGACGCTGGCGTCGTTCGCGAGCGTGGCCGAATGCAGCGCCTGGGCCGCGGGCGATGCCGCGGCGCGGCCCGACCTGCTCATCGTCGACTACCGGCTCGAGCAGGGCCGCAGCGGCGTCGATGCCATCGAGGCGGTGCGCGGCCGCTTCGGCGCCGACGTGCCGGCCATCGTGGTCACCGGCAGCACCATGACCGGCCACGACAGGGAGGCGCAGGAGAAGGACTTCCACCTGCTCATCAAGCCGGTGGTGCCGAACAAGCTGCGCGCGATGATCGCCTTCAAGCTCGGCGTGAGATAGGCCCACCCCCTACGCGCTTCGCGCGCCCCCTCAAGGGGGCACTGCCAGCGGACCGGCAGAGCCGGATCCGCGGCAGTCGCTTGATGGTCCCTGCGCGTCTCGCGGCCGATACGCCTCTCGCCAGCTCTTATTTCACCGTCACCCACTTCGTCTCGAGCCAGTTGTCGGCGCGGTGCACGACCGACACGTTCTTGCGCGCCGCCCACGGGATGAACTGGCGGTGCAGCGGGATGTGGCGCACCTTGGCGTTGTGCTCCAGGAACACCGCCTTGATGAGCTCGCGGCGCCTGGCCGGGTCGGCTTCCACGCTGGTGGCGGCGGCCATCGCGTCGAGCTTGTCGTCGGTGTAGTTGCCGTAGTTGTAGGCGCCCACGCCCTTGTCGCCGCGGTTGCGGTAGATGGGCGTGAAGGTGGTCTCGGCGTCGGTGATGGAGCCGCCCCAGCCGAACATGTACAGGCTGGTGTCGAGCTTCTCCAGCTTGGGGAAGAACACCGCGCGCGGCATCGCGTTCACCCGCACCTTCAGGTTGAGCTTGGCCCACATGCCCGACAGCGCCACGCAGATGCGCTCGTCGTTGATGTAGCGGTTGTTCGGGCAGTCGAGCGTGACCTCGAAGCCGTCGGCGTAGCCGGCCTCGGCCAGCAGCTTCTTCGCGAGCGCCAGGTCGTAGGGCAGGCGCGCCTCGACCTGCGGGTCGCCGAAGCTGGCCAGCGGCGAGGGCACCAGCGCGCCGGTCGGGACGGCCTGGCCGTTCATCAGCCGCGTGCGGATGGTCTCGATGTCGATGGCGTGGTAGAGCGCCTGGCGCACCCGCAGGTCCTTGAACGGGTTCTTGCCCTTCACGCTGCCGTAGAGCAGCTCGTCGCGGCCCTGGTCCATGCCGATGAAGACGACGCGGTTCTCCAGGCCCTCGATCACCTGCAGGCCGGGCGCGGCCTTCAGGCGCGGCAGGTCGGTGGGCGGCGGGTCGAGCACGAAGTCGATCTCGCCCGAGATCAGCGCCGCCACGCGCGTGGCCGGGCTCTTGATCGGGGTGTAGACCACCTCCTGCACGTTGCCCTCGATCGCCCCCCAGTAGTTCGGGTTGCGCTTGAGCACCGTCTTCACGTCGGGCTGCCGGCTCACCAGCATGTAGGGGCCGGTGCCGTTGGTGTGGAAGGCGGCGTAGGTCTCTTCCTTGCCCGCGAAGTTCTGCGGCGCGGTGACCTTGTGCTCCTCGGCCCAGCCGCGGCTCATGATGTAGAGCGTGTTCAGGTGCTGCAGGAAGATGGGGTTCACCTGCGGCAGGGTGAACTCCACCGTCAGGTCGTCGATCTTCTTCGCCGTGCCCAGCGCGTTGGCGTAGACGGCGATCTGCGAGGTCGGCGCCTTGGCGCGCTCGAGCGAGAACACCACGTCGTCGGCGGTGAAGGGCCGCCCGTCGTGGAACTTCACGCCCGGGCGCAGCTTGAAGGTCCACTTCAGCGGCCCGTCCTGGCGCCACGAGGCGGCGAGCGACGGCACGATCTCGAGCTTCTTGTCGCGCGCGACGAGAAAGTCGTAGATCTGCGCGTTGATCATGTTGGTCAGGCTCTCGTTCTGCGAGAACGGATCCATGGTCTGCGGATCGCCCTGGCTGGACCAGCGCAGGGTTTGCGCGTGCGCGGCGCCTGCCGCCGCCACGCTCAGGCACAGCACCGACAACCAACGTTTCATGCGTACTCCCGTGAGTGGAATCGGGCGCAGTGTAGGCCGCGCGCGCATCCCGGCGGCGGGCATGGACCGCGCGCCAAAGAAAAAGGGCCGCTGATCGGCGGCCCCGGGTCGTGCGCGAGCGCTGCGGCTACTTGAAGGCCGGGCGCGCCACCGTCGAGACCTCGCCGCGCAGCGAGCCGAGGTAGTTGGCCAGCTCCTTGAGCTGCGCCGGCGTGTACTGGCGGGCCATGCCGGACATGATGGCGTTGTTGCGGCCGATGTTCGGGTTCTTGTCGACCTGGTACGACTTCAGCGCCACGTACAGGTAGTCGGCATGCTGGCCGGCGATCTTGGGGTAGCTCGCGTCGATGGGCGTGCTGAAGTTCTCGCCGTGGCACGAAGCGCAGTTGGTCTTCTTCAGCAGCTCGGCCACCGCGGCGCTCGGGGCGGCCACCGTCTTGGGCGCCGCCTCGCCCTTGCCCTGGGCTTCGTAGTAGGCGGCCAGGTCGGCCATGTCCTGGTCGGACAGCGAGGCGGCGATGCCGCGCATCGTCGGGTGCTTGCGGTCGCCCTTCTTGTAGGCCGCCAGCGCCGTCTCGATGTACTTGGCGCTCTGGCCCGCGATCATCGGCACCTTGTGCACCTCGGGGAAGCTCGCCTGGTAGCGCGGGATGTTGTGGCAGCCGGCGCACAGCGTGGCCTTCTTCTCGCCCGCCGCAGCGTCCTGGGCCTGGACGGTGGAAGTGAAGCCGGCCAGGAAGCCGGCAGACGCCAGCATGGCGACGATCGGGGCAACGATTTTTCTCATGTTCACTGACGGCTGATTGCGGGCAAACAACGGATTATAGGGGGGCACTTATACTGGTTTGATCCAGTTCAAAGCCCGCGTGCACGCGCTGCAACCCATGAAATTCACCGGCACCCAGAACTACGTTGCCACCGACGACCTGATGCTGGCCGTCAATGCCGCCATCACCCTCAAGCGCCCGCTGCTCGTCAAGGGCGAGCCCGGCACCGGCAAGACGATGCTGGCCGAGGAAGTGGCGCAGGCGCTCGACATGCCGCTGCTGCAGTGGCACGTGAAGAGCACCACCAAGGCGCAGCAGGGCCTGTACGAGTACGACGCGGTGAGTCGCCTGCGCGACAGCCAGCTCGGCGACGAGCGGGTGAAGGACATCCACAACTACATCGTCAAGGGCGTGCTGTGGCAGGCCTTCACGGCCGACAAGCCGGTGGCGCTGCTGATCGACGAGATCGACAAGGCCGACATCGAGTTCCCGAACGACCTCCTGCGCGAGATCGACCGCATGGAGTTCTACTGCTACGAGACGCGCGAGTTGATCCGCGCGAAGCACCGGCCGCTGGTCTTCATCACCTCGAACAACGAGAAGGAGCTGCCCGACGCCTTCCTGCGCCGCTGCTTCTTCCACTACATCAAGTTCCCCGACGCCGAGACGATGCAGAGCATCGTCGACGTGCACTTCCCCGGCCTCAAGAAGGAGTTGCTGGGCGCCGCGCTCAAGAGCTTCTACGACGTGCGCAACCTGCCGGGCCTGAAGAAGAAGCCCTCCACCTCCGAGCTGCTGGACTGGCTCAAGCTGCTGGTGGCCGAGGACATTCCGCTGGAAGTGCTGCAGAACAAGGACGAGAAGGTGACGCTGCCGCCGCTGGTGGGCGCGCTGCTGAAGAACGAGCAGGACGTGTCGCTGTTCGAGAAGCTCGTCTTCATGCAACGCCACAACCGCTGAGCGCACCATGGCCTGGCTCGAACCCGTCACGCTCGCCGGCGCGCATGCCTCGCTGGTGCCGCTCGCGCCGGAGCATGCTCAGGCCCTGGGCGAGGCGTCGAGCGAGGACGAGCTCTGGCGCGTCTGGTACACCCACGTGCCGGCGCCCGACGCCATGGCGGCCGAGATCGAGCGCCGCCTGGGCCTGCAGCGCGCGGGCTCGATGCTGCCCTTCGCCGTGCTCGACGCCGCCGGCCGCCCGGTGGGCATGACGACGTACATGAACGTCGACGCCACGAACAGGCGCGTGGAGATCGGCTCCACCTGGTACGCCCGCAGCGTGCAGCGCAGCGCACTCAACACCGAATGCAAGCTGATGCTGCTCGGCCATGCCTTCGAGGCGCTCGACTGCATCGCGGTGGAGTTCCGCACGCACCGCCTGAACACGCAGAGCCGGCGCGCCATCGAGCGCCTGGGCGCGCAGCTGGACGGCATCCTGCGCGCGCACCAGCGCACCCGGGACGGCGCCCTGCGCGACACCGCCGTCTACAGCATCACGGCGCCCGAGTGGCCGACCGTCCGGACGCACCTGCGGTGGCAGCTCGCGCGCCCGCGCTGAGCATGCCGCTTGCCATGACCCCTTCGCGCCCGCCCATGTATCCTCGTTTCGGGCACCACCGTGCGCGCTGTCGCGGCTCATCATGCTGATCAACTTCTTCTTCACCCTGCGAGCGGCCAAGCTGAAGGTTTCGGTCAAGGAATACCTCGTCCTGCTCGAAGCCATCAAGGCCGGCGTGATCGACGACGAGGCCGGCCCGAGCGTCGACAAGTTCTACTACCTCGCCCGCACCTCGCTCGTGAAGGACGAGGCCCAGTTCGACAAGTTCGACAAGGCCTTCGCCGCCTACTTCAAGGGCGTGGAGCTGCTGGCCGACTTCACCAAGGACATCCCGCTCGACTGGCTGAAGAAGAAGTTCGAGCTCGAGCTCAGCCCCGAGGAGAAGGCGCTGGTCGAGAAGATGGGCTGGGACAAGCTCATGGAAGAGCTGAAGAAGCGCTTCGAGGAGCAGAAGGAGCGCCACGAGGGCGGCAACAAGATGATCGGCACCGGCGGGCGCTCGCCCTTCGGCGCCTACGGCTACAACCCCGAAGGCATCCGCATCGGCCAGGAGAAGAGCCGCAACCGCAGCGCCGTGAAGGTGTGGGACCAGCGCCAGTTCAAGGACTACGACGACACGCTGGAGCTGGGCACGCGCAACATCAAGGTCGCGCTGCGCCGGCTGCGCCGCTTCGCGCGCGAGGGCTCGGAGGAAGAGCTCGACCTGGACGACACCATCCGCTCCACCGCCGCCAACGCCGGCTGGCTGGACATCAAGATGGTGCCCGAGCGCCACAACAAGGTGAAGGTGCTGCTGCTCATGGACGTGGGCGGCACGATGGACGAGCACATCCACCGCGTGGAAGAACTCTTCTCGGCCGCCAAGACCGAGTTCAAGCACCTGGAGTTCTATTACTTCCACAACTGCGTCTACGACTTCATGTGGAAGAACAACCGCCGCCGCTACAGCGAGAAGTTCTCCACCTGGGACGTGATCCGCAAGTACAACAAGGACTACAAGCTGATCTTCGTGGGCGACGCCACCATGAGCCCCTACGAGATCCTGCAGCCCGGCGGCAGCGTCGAATACAACAACGAGGAAGCCGGCGCCGAGTGGCTGCAGCGCCTCACGCACGCCTTCCCCAAGTTCGCCTGGATCAACCCCGAGCCGCAGGGCGTGTGGGGCTACCGCCAGAGCATCTCCATCGTCCAGCAGCTCATGAGCCAGCGCATGTTCCCGCTGACGCTTCAAGGCCTCGAAGGCGCGATGCGTTTGCTGAGCAAGTAGCCGCGACCCGGGCGCTCGCATGGCCGCAGCAGCACCCGCGGTTCGGCTCGCAGCGCTTCTCGCCCTGTGTTGCGCGGCGCTGCTGGCCGGCTGCGCCGGCCTGCCCTTCGGCGATGAAGCCGACGACGCCGGCAACGCAACCGCGCCGGCCCCGGCCGCGCCGCCCGCCGCGCCCGTCTACCGCCTCGAGGTCGCGGCGCCCGGCGATCTGCGCACCCTGCTGTCCACCTACCTCGACCTGGCCCGCTTCCAGGACGCGCCGCAGACCGAGCGCATCACGCAGGCCGAACTCGACCGGCTGATCGCCGCCGCGCCCGCGCAGGCGCGCTCGCTGCTGGAGACCGAGGGCTACTTCAACGCGGCCGTGCGCGTCGAGCAGGTGCCGGCCGCCGCCGGCGAGGCCGCGCCGCTGCTGCGCGTGCACGTCGAGCCGGGGCCGCGCACGCTCGTGCGCAGCGTCGAGGTGGACGCCGCCGGCGCGCTGAAGACCGCGGCCGAGGCCGGCGACCCCGCCGCCGCCGCGACGCTCGACGGCCTGCGCCGCCACTGGCCGCTGAAGCCGGGCGAGCCCTTCCGCCAGGCCGACTGGGGCAGCGCCAAGAGCGGCACGCTCGCGCGCCTGCGCGCCGAGGGCTACCCGGCCGCGGGCTGGGCCAGCACCTCGGCGCGCGTCGATGCCGACGCCAACCGCGCGCAGCTCTCGGCGGTGGCCGACAGCGGGCCGCTCTTCCACCTGGGCGAGATCGGCATCGAAGGCATCGCGCGCTACGACGAGGACAGCGTGCGCCGCGCCGCCAACTTCACGCCCGGCGCGCCCTACAGCGAGAAGACGCTGCTCGACTTCCAGGAGCGGCTGCAGAAGGTCGGCCTGTTCGAGGGCGCGGTGGTGAGCATCGACCCCGACCCGGCGAAGGCCGAGGCCGCGCCGGTGACGGTGCAGGTGCGCGAGCAGCCGCTGCAGCAGGCGACCTTCGGCGTCGGCGTCAGCGCCAACACCGGGCCGCGGGTGACGCTGGAGCACCTGCACCGCCGCCCCTTCGGCCTGCGCTGGATCGCCAAGAACGAGTTCGAGGTCGGCCGCGACCGCAAGGCATGGGAAGGCGAACTCACCTCCTACCCGCTCGACGGCTTCTACCGCAACCTGGTCTCGGGCAGCGCCGAAGAGCTGCGCACGGCCGACGAACTGCGCCGCGCGCACACCGCGCGCATCGGCCGCACGCAGGACACCGAGCGCCTCGAGCGCCTGTACTTCGGCGAAGTCGCGCACACCTGGCTGCGCAACGCCAACGGCGTGGCGCGCAGCACGGCCGTCTCGGCCAACTACCACTGGGTGCTGCGCGACGTCGACAGCGTGCTGCTGCCCACGCGCGGGCACACGCTCGCGCTGCAGGGCGCGGTCGGCCAGGCGCGCAGCAGCAATGCCGCGAGCGGCCCGTTCACCCGCGCCTGGGGCCGCTACACCTGGTACCGGCCCCTCGGCAGCTGGTACGCCACGGTCCGCGCGGAAGCCGGCCAGGTGTTCGCGCGCGAAGCGGTGGGCCTGCCCGACACGCTGCTGTTCCGCGCCGGCGGCGACGAATCCGTGCGCGGCTACGCCTACCGCACGCTCGGCCCGGTCGTGAACGGCGTGGTCACGAGCGGGCGCGTCATCGCCACCGGCAGCATCGAGATCGCCCGCCCCATCTCGCCGAAGCGGCCGGCCTTCTGGTGGGCCACCTTCATCGACGCCGGCAACGCCGCGGCCGACTGGAAGGGGCTCGACCCGGCCGTCGGCGTGGGCGTGGGCCTGCGCTGGCGCAGCCCGGTCGGGCCGCTGCGCCTCGACCTCGCGCACGGCCTGGACGTGCACCGCACCCGCCTGCACCTCAGCGTGGGCATCGCCTTCTGATGAGCCGCGACGCCCCGCCCGCCGCCCCCCCGCCGCTGCCGCGCCGCGCGGGGCGGTGGCTGCGCGCCGGCCTGTGGCTCGCGGGCGGGGTGCTGGCGGCGGTGCTGCTGGCGGCGCTCGCGCTGTGGGCCGCGCTGCGCACCGAAGGCGGCACCGCGTGGGTACTGGCCCGCGTGCCCGGCCTCGAAGTCAGCGGCGGCCGGGGCCGCCTGCTCGGCGACTTCGAGGCGCGCCGGCTGGCCTATCGCCCCGGCGGCGGCGCGCCGCTGCTCGTCCTGGACGACGCCGGCTGGCAGGGCCTTCACGTCGTGCGCACGCTCGGCGGACGCTGGCGCCTCGTCATCGACGAGCTGCGCGCCGCGCGTGTGCAGTTCGACCCGCTGCCCGACGAGCCCTCGGCCGAACCGCGCCGGCCGCCCGATTCGCTGGCGCTGCCGGTCGAGCTGCAGGTCCGCTCGCTGCGCATCGGCGAGTTCCACACGCCCGCGCTCGGCGGCACGCCGCTGCGCGGGCTGCGGGCGCAGGTGCAGCTCGGCGCCAACCACGGCGGGCTGCACCGGGTGGACGAGCTCGCGTTCGCCTGGGGCCAGCTGCAGGCCAGCGGGCGCCTGCACATCGCCACGCAGCCGCCGTTCGCGCTGCAGGCCTCGGCCGCGGTGGCGCAGGAGGCGGCGGCCTCGCCGCTCGGCGCGCCCTGGCAGGCGAGCGCCACGCTCGTCGGCCCGCTCGCCCGCCCGGAGCTGCGCGCCACGCTGCGCGCCCAGCCCGCGGGCGGCCGCCCCGAGCAGACGCTCGACGCCGCCGGCACTCTGCAGCCCTTCGCCGCCTGGCCCCTGCCCAGCCTGCGCGCGCGCACCGCCGGGCTCGACCTGTCCACGCTGGTCGCCGCCGCGCCGGCCACGGCGCTGAGCGGCGAGGTGGCGATCGAGAGCCGCGCCGCCGACCAGCCGGCCACCGCGCGCATCGCGCTCGTCAACGCCGCGGCCGGCCGCTGGAACGAAGGCCGCCTGCCGGTGCGCCGGCTCGATCTCGCCCTGCAGGCGCACCCCGGCGCGTCGGTGCGGGTCGAGGTGCAGGGCGCGGACGTCGAGCTCGGCAACGCGCAGCAGGCCGCCGGCCGGCTGCGCGGCGGCGGGCAGTGGACGGCCGCGCGATGGCGCGTGGAGGCGGCGCTCGAGGACGTGCAGCCGTCGCAGCTCGATGCGCGCGCGCCGTCGATGCGGCTCGCCGGGCCGGTGACGCTCGCCGGCACCGGCTTCGACAGCGCCGGCCTGGAGCAGGCGCGGGTCGAGCTCGAGGCATCGCTGTCCGGCGGCCTGGCCGACGCGCGCGGCCGGCTGCTCGCCGGGCGCGGCGTGCGCGCCGCGCTGGCCGGCAGCGGCAGCCTGCACCGCATCGAGCTGCGCAGCGCCACGCTCGCCGCGGGCGCGTCGCGCGCCACGCTGGCAGGCAGCGCCGTGCGCGACGCGGCCACCACGCCCTGGCGCGTGGCCGGCAAGGCCGCGCTGGCCGATTTCGACCCGGCGGCATGGTGGCCGGGCCGCGACGATTCGCCCTGGCGCCAGGGGCCGCACCGGCTCAACGCCCGGAGCACCTTCGATCTCGTCTTGCCCGCGCCGGCGCCGGGCGTGCCGCTGCCGAGCCGGCTGGCGGCATTGCGCGGCAGCGCCTCGCTCACGCTGGCGGACAGCCGGCTCGCCGGCGTGCCGCTGTCGGGCGAGGTGTCGTTCAACGGCGGCGGCGCCCGCACGGCCGATGCGGCGCTGACGCTCGACCTGGCGGGCAACCGCGTCGAGGCCGAAGGCCGGCTCGTCGCCGCCGCCGACGGCGCGGGCGACCGCTGGACGCTGTCCGTCGCCGCACCGGCGCTGGCGCGGCTCGAACCGGTCTACCGCCTGCTGCCGGGCGGGGCGGCGCTGGCCGGCTCGCTCACCGCGCAGGCGCGGGTCGACGGCCGCTGGCCGGCCCTCGCGACGACGGGCCGGCTCGACGGCGAGGGGCTGGTGGCCGGCGGCATTTCCGTCGCGCAGGCGCAGGCGCAATGGCAGGTGGCCGCTTCGCCGCGGGCGCCGCTCGACGTGCGGGCGACGCTGTCTCGGCTCGTCATCGGCGGGGCGGCCGCCTCGCCGGGGCAGCCGGCGCAGCCGTCGCAGGCGGTGGAGTCCGTGCGGCTCACCGTGGGCGGCAGCCTCGCCGGGCACACGGCCGAACTCCGTGCCGAGGCGCGGGCGCTGCCGCCGGCGTGGACCGAGCTGGTGCAGCCCCCGCCCGGCGCCGCGGCCGCCCCCGCACCCGGCGCACCGGCTCGCACGGTGGCGCAGCTGACGCTGGAGGGCGGCGTGATCGAGCCGCCCGCGCCGGCGGCCGGCCCCTGGCGCATCGCCGGCTGGCGCGGCACGCTGCGGCAACTCGACCTGCGCAGCAGCGCCGCGGGCGCCGTGCCCTGGGTCGGCGCCCGCGACGTCGCGCTCGAATGGATCGGCGGCAGCGCACCGCAGGCCACGGTGCAGCCCGGCCGGGCCGAAGTGCTCGGCGCCGCGCTGCGCTGGAGCCGCCTCCACTGGCAGGCGGCCACCGCCGGGCAGCCGGCGCGGATCGACGCGCATGCCGAGCTGGAGCCGCTGCCGGTGGCGCCCATCCTCGCGCGGCTGCAGCCGAATTTCGGCTGGGGCGGCGACCTCGCCGTCGGCGGCACCCTCGACGTCCGCAGCACCCCCGGCTTCCACGCCGACGTGGTGCTCGAACGGCGCGGCGGCGACCTGCAGGTGACCGAGGAAACCGGCACCCGCGCGCTCGGCCTGACCGACCTGCGCCTGGCCCTCACCGCCAGCGACGGCGTGTGGACCTTCACCCAGGCGCTGGCCGGCAGCACGCTCGGCGTGGCTGCCGGCGCCGTGGTGGCGCGCACCTCGCCCGAGGCGGCCTGGCCCGGGGCCGACACGCCGATCGAAGGCGTGCTCGAAGTCCAGGTCGCCGACCTCGGCACCTGGGGCAACTGGGTACCGCCGGGCTGGCGCCTGGCCGGCGCGCTGCGCGCGAGCGCCAGCATCGGCGGCCGTTTCGGCGCCCCCGAATACACCGGCGAGGTGCGCGGCCACGGCCTGGGCGTGCGCAATTTCCTCGAAGGCGTGGACGTGCGCGACGGCGAGCTCGCCATCGCGCTGCAGGGCGCCACCGCGCGGATCGAGCGCTTCGCCGCGCGTGCCGGCGACGGCACGGTCTCGCTCGACGGCACGGCCACGCTGGGCGACGCGCCGCAGGCGCGGCTCGCCCTCGCGGCCGAGCGCTTCCGGCTGCTCGGCCGCGTCGACCGCCGCGTGGTGGTGAGCGGCCAGGCGCAGCTGCAGCTCGACGCCGAACGCCTCGCGCTCGACGGCCGCTTCCGCGTCGACGAAGGCCTGGTCGACTTCACCCGAAGCGACGCCCCGGCGCTGTCGGACGACGTGGTCGTGGTGCGCGCCGGCAGCGCCCGCGGGGAGGAGCCGGCCGACAGGCCCAAGGCCGCCACCAAGCGCGACGTCGCCGTCGACCTGCGCGTGGACCTCGGCGACCACCTGCGCCTGAAGGGCCGCGGCCTCGACACGCGGCTCGCCGGCGAGCTGCACATCACCGCGCCCGGCGGGCAGCTCGCGCTCGCGGGCACCGTGCGCACCGTCGAGGGCACCTACGACGCCTACGGCCAGAAGCTCGCCATCGACCGCGGCAACCTGCTCTTCAACGGCCCGGTGGAGAACCCGCGGCTGGACATCGAGGCCACGCGCCGCAACAGCGACATCCGCGTCGGCGTGGCCGTCACCGGCACGGCGCTCGATCCGCGCGTGCGGCTCTTCTCCGACCCCGAGATGTCCGAGATGGACAAGCTGAGCTGGCTCGTGCTCGGGCGCGCCAGCAGCGGCCTGGGCGGCGCCGACACCGCGCTGCTGCAGCGCGCCGCGCTGGCGCTGCTGGCCGGCGAGGGCGAGGGCACCGGCGACCAGCTCACCCGCGCCATCGGCCTGGACGAGCTCTCCGTCGGCCAGAGCGACGACGGCGACGTGCAGGACACCGTGGTGCGCCTGGGCAAGCAGCTCTCGCGCCGCTGGTACGTGGGCTACGAGCGCAGCCTCAACGCCACCACCGGCACCTGGCAGCTCATCTACCGCATCGCCCAGCGCTTCACCCTGCGCGCGCAGTCGGGGCTGGACAACTCGCTGGACGTGATCTGGACCTGGCGCTGGCAGTGACGCCCGGGGGCGCATGCGAGAATCCCGGCCCCCGCTCGCCGTAGTTCAATGGATAGAACGGCCGCCTCCTAAGCGGCAAATGCAGGTTCGATTCCTGCCGGCGGGACCAGCGCGAGGGCCCGCCCGGCGCCTGCGCAACCCGCCCCTGCGAGCACCGCCATGGCACCCTCCTTCGTGATCGACGGCATCGACGTGCACGTGGAAGGCGACGGCGCCGACACCCTCGTCATGGTGCACGGCTGGCCCGACACCTACCGGCTGTGGGACACGCAGGTCGAGGCCTTCGCGGCGCACCACCGCTGCGTGCGCTTCACGCTGCCGGGCTTCGACGTGGCCAGGCCGCGGCGCGCCTCGTCGCTGGACGAGGTGGTGGCGTTCATCGCGGCGGTGGTGGACGCGGCCTCGCCCGGCCGGCCGGTGATCCTGCTGCTGCACGACTGGGGCTGCGCCTTCGGCTACGAGTACGCGATGCGCCACCCGTCGCGCGTGCGGCGCATCGTCGGCGTGGACGTGGGCGACGCCGGGTCGGCCGCCCACGTGCGTTCGCTCGGCTGGAAGGCGCGCGCCATGGTGCTGGCCTACCAGTGGTGGCTGGTGCTGGCGTGGCGCCTCGGCGGGCGCTGGGGCGACGCCATGACGCGCCGCATGGCCCGGCTGGCCCGCGCGCCGGCCGAGGCGGCCCTCGTCGGCGCGTGCATGAACTACCCGTACGACATCGCCTGGACCGGCAGCCACGGCTCGTACCGGCAGCGCACCCGCTTCGACCCGCCCTGCCCGATGCTGTACGTCTACGGCCGGCGCAAGCCCTTCATGTTCCATTCGCCGCAGTGGGCCGAGGCGCTGGCCGGGCGCGCCGGCAGCCGCGTCGTGCCGCTGGAGGCCGGGCACTGGCTGATGCGGCAGCAGGCGGCGGCCTTCAACGCCGCGGTGCTCGGCTGGCTCGGCGAAGGAACGCCGGGCGAACGCTAGCAACATGCTGCATGCCGGGCCGCGCGCACCGGCCGCGGCGGGGCCGGCCCGCCGTCAGCGCCGCAGGGCGCCGCGCAGGGCCTGCCGCAGTTCCTGGTAGGCCGCTTCCTCGCTCTTGCCGCTGGTGTCGAAGCTCATGTCCGCCTTGCCGTAGAAGGCGGCGCGCCCGGCGAGGATGCGCTTGAGGTCGTCCATCGCCTCCTGGTTGCCGGCCATCGGGCGCAGGTCGCCCTGGGCGACGACGCGCTGCATGTGCTCCTCCGGGCTGGCCTTGAGCCACACCGTGTAGCAGTGCGCCAGCAGCAGGTTGAAGTTGGCCGGGTCGGAGACCACGCCGCCGGGCGTGGCGATCACCGCGTCGGGGTAGAGCTGGATGGTCTCCTCCAGCGCCCGGCGCTCGTAGCGGCGGTAGGCGGCGGGGCCGAGCAGGTTGTGGATCTCGGCCAGGCCGCAGCCGGCCACGCGCTCGATCTCGCGGTTGAGCTCGACGAAGGGCACGTCGAGCTCGTCGGCCAACATCTGGCCGAGGGTGGACTTGCCGGCCCCGCGCAGGCCGATGAGGGCGATGCGCGCCAGCCGCGCGTCGGGCGGGCCGGCCTGGCCGTAGAGCTCGGTCAGCGCGAGGCGGCCGCGGCGCAGGTCGTCGTCGCCGCGCCCGCGCAGCAGGTCGCGGATGAGCAGCCATTCGGGCGAGGCGGCGGTCTCGTCGCCCAGCAGCTCGGCCAGCTCGCAGCCGAGCGCGCGCGCCACCTGGCGCAGCACCAGGATGGAGGCGTTGCCCACGCCCAGCTCCAGGTTGGCGAGGTGGCGCTCCGAGACCTCGGAGGCGATCGACAGCGCCCGGCGCGTCATGCCGCGGCGCGCGCGCAGCGAGCGCACCCGCTCGCCCAGGGCGGCGAGGAACGGGTCGCGCTCGGCGGCGCGCGGCTCGGCCGGGGTGCGCTCGGCGAGCGGGAGGTCCAGGTCGTCCATGCTCAGTGCTAACCCCGATATGCAATATATTGCTTGACGCCGCGTAGCCTAGCAGCTAAGTTTCGTTCATGCATTAAATTTCCACAAGTTGCCTTGCGCCAGGTCACAACCCGGTGAAAAGACGACCCGAGGGAGCCACGGAGATCCAGCATGAGCGCCAGCCTCGCCGCCAGCACCGCCCCCGAACGCTTCAACTTCGCGCAGCACCTGATCGAGATCAACCGGGCGCGCGCCGGCAAGGCGGCCTACATCGACGACGCCGGCACCCTGACCTACGGCGAGCTGGCCGAGCGGGTGCGGCGCTGCGCCGCCGGCCTGCTGGCGCTGGGCCTGCGGCGCGAGGAGCGCGTGCTGCTGCTCATGCACGACAACAACGACTGGCCGGTGGCCTTCCTCGGCTGCCTGTACGCCGGCGTGGTGCCGGTGGCGGTGAACACGCTGCTGTCCACCGCCGACTACACCTACATGCTGGCCCACAGCCGCGCGCAGGCGGCGCTGGTCTCGGGCGCGCTGCTGCCCACCCTGCAGGCGGCGATGGAAGGCGGCGGCCACGAGGTGAAGCACCTGGTCGTCTCCGGCGACGCCGCCCTGCCCGCGGGCGCGCAGGCCTTCGGCCGCTGGATCGAGGCGCAGGCGGCGCTCGGGTCGCCCGCCGCCACCGGGCGCGACGACATCGGCTTCTGGCTCTATTCCTCCGGCTCCACCGGCCGGCCCAAGGGCACGGTGCACACGCACGGCAACCTCCACGCCACGGCGGCGCTGTACGCGCAGCCGGTGCTGGGCCTGACCGAGCGCGACGTGTGCTTCTCGGCCGCCAAGCTGTTCTTCGCCTACGGCCTGGGCAACGCGCTGAGCTTTCCGCTGTCGGTGGGCGCCACCGTCGTGCTGATGGCCGAGCGGCCCACGCCCGACGCCTGCTTCGCGCGCTGGACGACGCACCGGCCCACCGTCTTCTTCGGCGCGCCCACCGGCTATGCCGGCCTGCTGGCCTCGCCGAACCTGCCGAAGAAGAGCGAGGTGGCGCTGCGACTGTGCTCCTCGGCCGGCGAGGCGCTGCCGCGCGAGATCGGCGAGCGCTTCACCGCCCACTTCGGCGCCGAGATCATCGACGGCATCGGCTCCACCGAGATGCTGCACATCTTCATCTCCAACCGCCCCGGCGACGTGCGCTACGGCAGCACCGGCAAGCCGGTGCCCGGCTACGAGGTCGAGCTGCGCGACGAGCACGGCCGCGTGCTCGACGGCGCCGACGAGGTGGGCGACCTCTACATCAAGGGCCCGTCGTCGGCCCTCATGTACTGGGGCAACCGCGAGAAGAGCCGCGAGACCTTCCTGGGCGCCTGGACCCGGAGCGGCGACAAGTACAGCCGCGACGCCGAGGGCTACTACGTCTACGCCGGGCGCAGCGACGACATGCTCAAGGTGAGCGGCCAGTACGTCTCGCCCTTCGAGGTGGAGTCCACGCTGATGCAGCACCCGGCGGTGCTGGAGGCGGCGGTGATCGGCGTGGAGCAGCAGGGGCTCACGCGCGCCAAGGCCTTCGTGGTGCTGAAGGAGCGCGCCGGCGCGAACGAGGCGCTGGCCGACGAGCTCAAGGCCTTCGTCAAGTCGCGGCTCGCGCCGCACAAGTACCCGCGGCTGCTCGCCTTCGTGGACGAGCTGCCCAAGACGGCGACGGGCAAGATCCAGCGCTTCCGCCTGCGCGACTCCGAGAAGCGCGCCGGCTGATGGACGCGCAGCGCGTGAACGTGGCGGCGGCGGGCCGCCGCTTCGACATCGAGTTCGCCTGGGTCGGCCCGGCCGGCGCGGCGGGCCCGGTGGTCGTGTTCCTGCACGAGGGCCTGGGCTCGGTGTCGGCGTGGAAGGACTTTCCCGCGCAGCTGTGCGAATCGCTCGGCCGGCGCGGCCTCGTGTATTCGCGCCCCGGCTATGGCCGCTCCACGCCGCGCGCGCCGGGCGAGCACTGGGGCACGGACTACATGCACGTGCAGGCGATCGAGCTGCTGCCCGCGCTGCTCGAAGTGCTCGCGGTGCCCGCGCCCTATGTGCTCTTCGGCCACAGCGACGGCGGCTCCATCGCGCTCATCCACGCGGCGCACTTCGGCGCGCGCATGGCCGGCGCGGTGGTGCTGGCGCCGCACATCCTGGTCGAGGCGTTCGGCCTGGCGAACATCCGCGAGGCGCGCGAGGCCTACCTCGGCGGCACCGACCTGCGCCCGCGCCTGGCCAAGCACCATGCCGACGTCGACTCGGCCTTCTGGGGCTGGAACGACATCTGGCTCGCGCCCGCCTTCGTGCACTGGAACATCGAGGCGCTGCTGCCGCGCATCCGCTGCCCCGTGCTCGCGATCCAGGGCCTGGACGATCCCTACGGCACGCTGGCGCAGATCGAGGGAATCGCCCGAGTCGTGCCGGGCACGCGGCTGCTGACAATGGCCGACTGCGGCCATTCGGCGCACCGCGACCAGCCCGAGCGCGTGATCGCCGCCACGAGAGAATTCATCGACCGCATCACATCCCAACCCCAGGAGACGACGACATGAACACCGCCACCCGCACCCTGCTGGCCACGGCCGCGCTGCTCACCTGCGCTGCGGCGCAGGCGCAGGGCGCCAAGCTCAAGGTCGGCTTCATGCTGCCCTACACCGGCACCTACGCGGCGCTGGGCAACGCCATCGAGAACGGCTTCAAGCTCTACGTCGACGAGAAGGGCGGCAAGCTCGGCGGGCGCGAGATCGAGTTCGTGAAGGTGGACGACGAGTCCGACCCGTCCAAGGCCACCGACAACGTCAACAAGCTCATCCAGCGCGACAAGGTCGACGTCATCATCGGCACCGTGCACTCGGGCGTGGCCATGGCGATGGCGCGCGCCGCCAAGGCGAGCAACACGCTGCTCATCGTGCCCAACGCCGGCGCCGACGCGGTGACCGGCCCGATGTGCGCGCAGAACATCTTCCGCAGCTCGTTCTCGAACTGGCAGCCGGCCTACGCCATGGGCGAGGTGGCGGCCAAGAAGGGGCACAAGAAGGTGATGACCATCACCTGGAAGTACGCGGCCGGCGAGGAGTCGGTCAACGGCTTCAAGGAAGCCTTCGAGAAGCACGGCGGCAAGGTGACGGAGATGCTCACCGTGCCGTTCCCGAACGTGGAGTTCCAGGCGCTGCTCACGCAGATCGCCGCCGCCAAGCCCGACGCGGTGTACACCTTCTTCGCCGGCGGCGGCGCGGTGAAGTTCGTCAAGGACTACGCCGCCGCGGGCCTGAAGAACACCGTCCCGCTGTACGGCGCCGGCTTCCTGACCGACGGCACGCTGGAGGCGCAGGGCGACGCCGCGCAGGGGCTCGAGACCACGCTGCACTACGCCGACGGCCTGAACACGCCGCGCGACAACGACTTCCGCACCGCCTACGCCAAGACCTACAAGCTGCAGCCCGACGTGTACGCCGTGCAGGGCTACGACGCGGCGCAGATGCTGGGCATCGGCCTGGCCGCGGTGAAGGGCGACGTGAGCAAGAAGGCCGAGTTCTCGGCGGCGCTCACCAAGGCCAAGATCGACAGCCCGCGCGGCCCGTTCACCATCTCCAAGTCGCACAACCCGGTACAGGACATCTACCTGCGCAAGGTCGACGGCAAGGAGAACAAGAGCATGGGCGTGGCCGTGAAGGCGCTGGCCGACCCGGGGCGCGGCTGCAAGCTGTGATCGCCGGGGCACGGGGCGGACCGCGCGCGATCCGCCCCGTGCCTCCCGCGCCGTTCGCCCTGAGCTCGTCGAAGGGCCCGTGCATGGGCCCGCACCGGGCTCCGCCGCCCGGCCGTTCGCCCTGAGCTTGTCGAAGGGCCAGGGCTTCGACAAGCTCGGCCCGAACGGGGTGGGATGGCAGGGGCGACCTGTGGGACCATCACGCCCGCACGACACCGCCCGCCTCGCACCTTCCCGCCCCACCCCAGCCCCGACCCCGCGTGGACTTCCCCACCTTCCTCATCCAGTGCCTGAACTCGCTGCAGTACGGGCTGCTGCTGTTCCTCGTCGCCTCCGGCCTCACGCTGATCTTCGGGATCATGGGCGTGATCAACCTCGCGCACGGCAGCTTCTACATGATCGGCGCGTACATGGCCTACGCGCTCGCGCCCGTGGCCGAGCGCTGGCTGGGCGGCGGCTTCTTCACCACGCTGGCGCTGGGCATCACGCTGTCGGTGCTGCTCGGCTACCTGCTCGAATGGGTGTTCTTCAGCTACCTCTACGAGCGCGAGCACCTGCAGCAGGTGCTGATGACCTACGCCCTCATCCTCGTGTTCGAGGAACTGCGCAGCATCCTCGTCGGCGACGACGTGCACGGCGTGGCCGCGCCCGCATGGCTCACCGGCAGCGTGCCGCTCGGCGACGTGATGACCTACCCGGTCTATCGCCTCTTCATCTCGGGCGTGTGCGTGGCGGTGGCGCTGGCCATGTGGGCGGTCATCACGAAGACGCGCCTGGGCATGCGCATCCGCGCCGGCGCCAGCAACCGCGAGATGGTGCGGGCCATGGGCGTGAACATCACGCTGCTGTACCGCCTCGTCTTCGCCGCCGGCGTGGCGCTCGCGGCGCTGGCCGGCATGATCGCGGCGCCCGTGTCCTCGGTCTATCCGAACATGGGCGGCAGCGTGCTCATCATCTGCTTCGTGGTGGTGGTGATCGGCGGCATCGGCTCGATCAAGGGCGCCTTCGTCGCGGCGCTGCTGGTGGGCTTCGTCGACACCTTCGGCAAGGTGCTGTTCCCGGCCGCCGCGGGCGTCGCGGTCTACGTGCTGATGGCGGCGATGCTGCTGTGGAAGCCCGAGGGCTTGTTCAAGGCAGCATGAAATCCATTGCCTCACATCATCAACCGCGGGCCGAGCGCCGGGCCGCTCCCAAGCCGGCCCGCATCCCCCTGGGGGATCGGCCGACGTACACGTCGGCCGAGGGGTCGTCATGATGGATCGGGATTTCCTCTTCAAGGCGGCTCCCGTCGCCCTCGCCTTCGCGCTGCTCGCGGCCTTCCCGCTCGTCGGCGGCGAGTTCCACGTCGGCCTCGCGATGAAGATCATGATCTTCGCGATCTTCGCGCTCAGCCTGGAGCTGCTGGTCGGCCAGACGGGGCTGGTGTGCTTCGGCCACGCGGCCTTCTTCGGCATCGGCGCCTACGCGGTGGCGCTGCTGTCGCCGCAGGATGGGCCGGCCTCGGCCTGGCTCACGCTCGGCGCGGCGATGGGGCTTGCCGGCCTGTACGCGGCGGCGGTGGGCGCACTGTCGCTGCGCACCCGGGGCGTGTACTTCATCATGATCACGCTCGCCTTCGCGCAGATGGCCTACTTCGTGTTCCACGACACCGACGTGGGCGGCGGCAGCGACGGCATCTACGTCTACTTCCGCCCGGTGGTGTCGCTGCTCGGCTGGCAGCCCGTCGACCTCGACGCCGGCCACACGCTGTACTACGTGCTGCTGGCCGCGCTCGCCGCCTGCTTCGCGCTGCTGGCCGTGCTGCTGCGCAGCCGCTGGGGCCGGGCGCTCGCCGGCATCAAGGCCAACGAGCAGCGCATGCGCGCCGCGGGCTTCCCGACCTTCGGCTACAAGCTCGCGGCCTTCATCCTCTCGGCCATGCTGGCTGGCCTCGCGGGCTTCTTCTACGCGGTGAAGGACGGCTTCGTCACGCCCGAGATCGTGAGTTGGCACAACAGCGGCGCGGTGCTCATCATGGTGCTGCTGGGGGGCCTGGGCCACCTGCGCGGCGCGATGCTCGGGGCGCTGGCCTTCACGCTGCTGCAGGAGCTGTTCCAGTCGCACGACCTCTTCGGCAGCTTCGCCAAGCACTGGCAGCTCACGCTCGGGCTCACCATCATCGCCATCGTGGCGACGATGCCGCGCGGGCTGATCGGCCTCGCGCAGCGGGGGATTCGATGAAGAGCTGCGCGCTGCGGGCCGAGCGCCGGGCCGCTCCCAAGCCGGCCCGCGTCCCCTCGGGGGACCGGCCGACGTACTCGTCGGACGAGGGGCAATCATGAGCGAGGTGCTCCTGCGGGCCACCCACCTCTCGCGCCGCTTCGGCGGGCTGGCCGCGGTGGACGGCGTGTCGCTCACGCTGGAGCGCGGCAGCCTGCATGCGCTGATCGGCACCAACGGCGCGGGCAAGTCGACCGTCGTGAACCTGCTGTCGGGCGAGCTGCCGCCGACCGCCGGGCAGGTGGAACTGCGCGGCGAGGACGTGACCCGCTGGACGCAGCCGCGCCGCGCGCGCGCGGGGCTGGGCCGCAGCTACCAGCGCAACACCATCTTCCCGGCCTTCACCGCGTTCGAGAACTGCCGCCTCGCCGCACAGGCGCGCTGGCCGCGGGCCTGGCAGTGGTGGGAGCCGGCCGCGCGCTGCGCCGACAGCACCGGCGCGGCGCACGACGCGCTGGCGCGCGCCGGCCTGTCGGCGCATGCCCGGCAGACCGCCGGCGCGCTCTCGCACGGCCAGAAGCGCCAGCTCGAGATCGCCATGTGCCTGGCCGGCGACCCGCAGGTGCTGCTGCTGGACGAGCCGCTGGCCGGCATGGGCGCCGAGGAATCGGAACGCATGCTGGCGCTGCTGGCCGACCTGAAGCAGGGCCACGCCCTGCTGCTGGTGGAGCACGACATGGACGCCGTGTTCCGCGTGGCCGACCGCATCACGGTGATGGTCAACGGCCGCGTGATTGCGAGCGACGCACCCGCCGCGGTGCGCCGCAGCCCCGAGGTGCAGACCGCCTACCTCGGCGAGGGCGAGTGACATGACACAGGAACCGCTGGCGGGCCGGACGCCGGGCCGCTCCCAAGCCGGCCCGCATCCCCTCGGGGGATCGGCCGACGCATCCGCCGGCCGAGGGGCCGGCATCTTCATCGAGGCGCGCGGGCTGCACGCGCACTACGGCCAGAGCCACATCCTGCACGGCATCGACCTGCGCATCGCGCGCGCCCAGGCGGTGGGGCTGCTCGGGCGCAACGGCATGGGCAAGACCACGCTGATCCGCACCCTGCTCGGCCAGGTGCCGGCCACGCAGGGCAGCGTGCTCGTGGACGGCCGCGAGGTGACGCGCTGGCCCACCGAGCGCATCGTGCTGCGCGGCATCGGCGTAGTGCCCGAGGGCCGCGGCGTGTTCCCCAACCTCAGCACGCGGGAGAACCTGCTCATGGCCGCGCGCCCCGGCGTGCGCGGCCAGCGCGACTGGACCCTCGAGCGCGTGCTGGCCACCTTCCCGCGCCTGGCGGAGCGGCTGGCGCACGGCGGCGGCCAGCTCTCCGGCGGCGAGCAGCAGATGCTCGCCATCGGGCGCGCGCTGATGACCAACCCCGAGCTGATGATCCTCGACGAGGCCACCGAAGGCCTGGCGCCGCTGATCGTGGCCGAGATCTGGCGCGTGATCGGCGCCATCCGCGACAGCGGCATCGCCGTGCTGGTGGTCGACCGCAACTACCGCGCGGTGCTGGCGCACACCGACCGCGCCGTGGTGCTGGAGAAGGGCCGCGTCGTGCTGGACGGCGCCTCGGACGAACTCGCCGCCGACACCGGGACGCTGCACCGGCACCTCGGGGTGTGACGCCCCCGAAGGATCCGCTCTGGCTAACGATAGGAACCGTTCGGGCTGAGCCTGTCGAAGCCCCGTATGCGCCAAGGCACTTCGACAAGCTCAGTGCGAACGGTGGTGGAGAGTGTCCAGCCTCAGCGCATGCCGCCCGCCCCGGCCGTCGAACCGGCCCCAGCCTTGGCCGCCTTGCGCGCCGCCTGTTCCTGGGCCTTCGCGTCCTTCTTGCACTGCGACTGCTGGTCGCCCTGCAGGTCCTCGCACTTCTCCTTGGCGACTTCGTACGCGGCCTCGGCCTTGACGTCGTCCACCTTGATGCGGTCGCCTTCCTTGCCCGACTGCTGGTAGCGCAGCTCGGCCTTGGCGACCTTCTCCTTGGCCTTCGCCTCGGCCTCGCACACGTCCTCGGCGTTGCCCTTCAGCGTGTCGCAGGCCTTCTTGTCGGCCTTGGCCGTGGCCTCGATGCGGTCGTGCTCGGCCTTGGCCTGGTCGCGGGTCATGGTGCTTTGCGCATAGCCGCCGGAGCAGGCGAGCAGGGCGGCCAGCAGCAGCGAGGTCTTGAACGGTGAAGCCATGGTGATCTCCTTTCGGGTGGGTTTCGCCGCAGTGTGCGAAACCGCCCGGCGGGCGGCGATCAGCCGACTCCGTGTCCTCGCGTAGGTGGCGGACTACGCGCGCCCTGGCAAGCGCCGGGCCGCGCCGAGCCTCCCTGGCGCCGCGGGCGCGCTCAGTAGGTTTCCAGGTGCAGCCGCCCCTGCGCCTTGAGCGCGGCGCCCAGCGTCTCCCAGGCCAGGCCTGCGTCCTCGGCCACGTCGCGCAGGGCCAGCACCACGCCCTCTTCCATGCTCTTGAGCCCGCACACGTAGAGGTGGGTGTTCGGGTCCTTGAGCAGCAGCGCCAGGTCGGCGGCGCGCTCGCGCAGCAGGTCCTGCACGTAGCGGCGGGGCTCCCCCGGCGTGCGCGAGAAGGCGAGGTTGATGTCGATGAAGTCGCGGGGCAGGCTTTGCAGCGGGCCGAAGTACGGCAGCTCCTGCTGCGTGCGCGCGCCGAAGAAGAGCATCAGCTTGCCGCCCTCGAACTTGCCCGTCTTGCGCAGGCGCCGGCGCCATTCGGTCATGGCGCGCATGGGCGCGCTGCCGGTGCCGGTGCAGATCATCACCAGGTGCGACTTCGGGTGGTTGGGCATCAGGAAGGTGGTGCCGAACGGGCCGATGACCTGCACCGTGTCGCCCACCTTCAGGTCGCACAGGTAGTTGGAGGCCACGCCGCGCGTGGGCTGGCCGTGGTGGTCCTCGGTGACGCGCTTGACCGTGAGCGAGACGTTGTTGTAGCCGGGGCGCTCGCCGTTGCGGGGGCTCGCCACCGAGTACTGGCGCGCCACGTGCGGCTTGCCGCGCGCGTCGACGCCCGGCGGCACGATGCCGATGGACTGGCCCTCCAGCACCGGGAAGGGCATGGCGCCGAAGTCGAGCACGATGTGGTGCGTCTCGCTGGTGAAGCCGGCCTCGGTGCAGTTGAAGTTGCCCACGACGGTGGCGGTGGTCGGCTGCTTCGGGCCGTAGAGCTTGCTGTAGGCGTGCGCGGCCGACCACGGCGGCACGGTGGCGCCCCAGGCGGCGGAATCGAAGGGCGCCTCCTCGCCGGCCGCCGCCGCTGCCGCGGCAGGTGCCGCCGGCGCGGGTGACGGCTCGGGCTCGGGCGCGGCCGCGGCGCCCGCCGCCGCGAGCTGTTCGGCGCTCAGCGGCGCCGGCAGCTCGTCCCACAGCAGCTGCTCCTCGATCGGATAGGCCTGCGCGCGCGGCATGTCGCGCCAGTTGTCGATGGCGCCCGTGGGGCACGGCGAGATGCAGGCCATGCAGGCGCCGCACACGTCCGCCTTGACGACGTAGTTGCGGTCGTCGTGCGTGATCGCCCCGATCGGGCACGTCGCCTCGCAGGTGTTGCAGCGGATGCAGATCTCGGGGTCGATCAGGTGCTGCCTGATCACCGGCAGGTCGACGGCCATGTCCATGAGTCTCTCCGAAACGTGCCGCCTCAGCCGAAGCGCACGTACTCGAAATCGACCGGCTGGCGGTTGATGCCCATGACCGGCGGCGCGATCCAGCCGGCGAACCGGCCCGGCTCGACCACGCGGCCCATCAGCGAGGCGACGAAGGCGCGGTCCTCGGCGGAGGGCAGCCACTCGTTCTGCTTCGCGGCCCACTCGGCGTCGTTCACCACGCGGCCCTCGGGCGACATCTTGATGCCCGCCAGCGCGCCGATGTTGCGATGGAACGCCTTGTGCGGCACCTGCAGCCGCGTCGGGATGCCGGCCTTGGCGATGACCTTGTTCCAGCGCTCCACGCCGGCCATCGAGTCCTTGATGAAGTCGTCGCGCAGCACCTCGTTGAGCGCGTTGAGCATCGGCACCTCCTTCTCGACGAGCTGCCCGCCCTGCACCTCCAGCACCTTGTAGTGCTGGCCCTTGAGCACGTGGTCGTCGGCGCGCTTGCCTTCCTCGTAGCGGCCCTTCAGGCCCGAGCTGTAGAAGGTGGCGGCGTTGCTCGACTGGTCGGCGCCGAAGAGGTCGATGGTCACGCTGTAGTGGAAGTTCAGGTAGCGCTGGATCGTCGGCAGGTCGATGGCGCCGGCGGCGCGCACCTTCTGCACGTCGTCGGTCTCGAGCTCCTTCATCACCTGGCAGGTGCGCGCGATCACGCGCGACACGCCGCTCTCGCCCACGAACATGTGGTGGGCCTCTTCCGTCAGCATGAACTTGGTCGTGCGCGCGAGCGGGTCGAACGCGCTCTCGGCCAGCGCGGAGAGCTGGAACTTGCCGTCGCGGTCGGTGAAGTAGGTGAACATGAAGAAGGCCAGCCAGTCGGGCGTCTTCTCGTTGAAGGCGCCGAGGATGCGCGGGTTGTTCTCGTCGCCCGAGCGGCGCTCGAGCAGGGCCTCGGCCTCCTCGCGCCCGTCGCGGCCGAAGTGCTTGTGCAGCAGGTAGACCATGGCCCACAGGTGGCGGCCTTCCTCGACGTTGATCTGGAAGAGGTTGCGCAGGTCGTACATCGACGGCGCGGTCAGGCCCAGGTGCCGCTGCTGCTCCACCGAGGCGGGCTCGGTGTCGCCCTGCGTCACGATGATGCGGCGCAGGTTGGCGCGGTGCTCGCCGGGCACGTCCTGCCAGGCCTTCTCGCCCAGGTGGTCGCCGAAATGCACGCGGCGTTCGGCGTCGCCCGGGTTGAGGAAGATGCCCCAGCGGTAGTCGCGCATCTTCACGTAGTCGAACTGCGCCCAGCCCTGCGGGTCGACGCTGACGGCCGTGCGCAGGTAGACCTCGTAGTCGGTCGAGCCCTCGGGGCCGACGTCGCCCCACCAGTCGATGAAGTTCGGCTGCCACTGCTCGAGCGCGCGCTGCAGCGTGCGGTCTTCGCCGAGGTTGACGTTGTTGGGGATCTTCTCGCTGTAGTTGATGGTGGACATGGAGCTCTCCGTGGCCTGTTGCTGTCTTGATCCCTCTCCCGCGGGGCGGGAGGGGGTCACACCCTGTTCAGATCGAACTGCGCCTTCTCGCCCTTGCCGTAGACCTTGAGCGCGCCCTTCTCGCCCACGGCGTTGGGCCGCTGGAAGATCCAGTTCTGCCAGGCGGTCAGCCGCCCGAACACGCGCGTGACCATGTTCTCGCGGCCGGAAAAGCGCAGGTTGGCCTCCAGGCCGGTGAGCGCGTCGGGCGACATGCTGGCGCGCTCCTCGATGGCGATGCGGATCTCGTCGGCCCAGTCGATGTCGTCGGGCGCGGCGGTGACGAGGCCCAGCGCCAGCGCCTCGTCGGCGTCGAGCGCGCGGCCGACGGCGTCGCGCGCGGCCTTCAGCGGCTCGCTTTCCTCATGGAAGCGCCGCGCCAGGCGCGACTGGTCGGTGACCAGCGGCAGCGGGCCGAAGTTGATCTCGCCCAGCGTGAGCTTCGGGGCGCGCGTCGCGTCGTCGGGCAGCGCCAGCATGTAGGCGCGGTCGGCCGCGAAGGCCAGTTCCGCCAGCGTGCCGGCGAAGCACGAGCCCTCGTCGACCAGCGCGAACAGGCTGCGCGAGGACACGTCCAGCCGCGCCAGCGTGCGGCGCAGCGCGCCCAGCGTCTCGCGCGCGAACCAGTGGTCCTGGCTGGCGAGCAGCAGCGCGTCGGCGGCGAGCACGGCGGCGGCGTCGCCCTCGGTCTTGAGCAGCCAGGTGCCGATGTCGAGCTCGTTGGTGCGCAGCGTGAGGATGGCGTCGTCGAGCTGGCGCGCCATGGCCAGCGGCCACCACGACGCGCCGGCGGCCTCGATGCCGGCGACGTCCTGCGGCTGGGCGCCCGTGGGCGCCTTCACGGTGAGGGTGGCGGTGCGCCGGGCACGGTCGATCTCGACCGCCAGGTGCTCGTAGCGCAGTGCGTCGGCGCCCTCCTCGCGCTCGATGCGCGGCAGCGCCACGCCCCGGGCGCCCGCCGGGCGATGGCTCGCGGCGGCCAGCGCCGTCGCGCGCTCCTGCACGTGGGCGGCGAACTGCGCCGGCTTGACGACCGCGTCCACCAGCCGCCACTCGACCGCGCGCTGCCCGCGCACGCCCTCGACGCTGGTGCAGAAGATGTCGGCCAGGTCGTGGCGCACGCGGCGCTTGTCGGTCACGCGCGTCAGGCCGCCGGTGCCGGGCAGCACGCCCAGCAGCGGCACCTCGGGCAGCGAGACGGAGGACGAGCGGTCGTCCACCAGCACGATCTCGTCGCAGGCCAGCGCCAGCTCGTAGCCGCCGCCGGCGCAGGCGCCGTTCACCGCGGCGACGAACTTCAGGCCCGAGTGCTTCGACGAGTCCTCGATGCCGTTGCGCGTCTCGTTGGTGAACTTGCAGAAGTTCACCTTCCACGCATGGCTCGACAGGCCGAGCATGAAGATGTTGGCCCCCGAGCAGAAGATGCGGTCGCGGCGGCTGGTGACGATGACGCTCTTCACCGCCGGGTGCTCGAAGCGGATGCGGTTGAGCGCGTCGTGCAGCTCGATGTCCACGCCCAGGTCGTAGCTGTTGAGCTTGAGCTTGTAGCCGGGGCGGATGCCGCCGTCCTCGGCGATGTCGAGCGACAGGCGGGCCACCTCGCCCTCGACGGCGAGCTTCCAGTGGCGGTAGGCGGCCGGCTCGGTGCGGTAGTCCACACGAGGATCGGCGAGCGGGGTGTCGGTGGCGTTCATGGCTCTCCTTGGCACGGTCCGCCGGGTGGACGCAAAATAATGCCTACGTCTCGTCAACGGCACATGAAGAATAGTGCTCATCATGCGATGCGTCAAGGGCGGACGAAGAAAGTTTCATGTCGGCGCCGCGGCTGCGGGCCGAGTGGCCGGCGGGCCTCCCGCATGCGGGACGCGTGTAGAAAGTTCCACGCCGCATGCGCCGCGACACCCTGCACGCCCCGTTCCAAGGCGTTGAACTTCCGGTCTTTCGCGGCCCTCCAAGCGGCCATTGCTGCATTGCGCAGTCCTATACTGACCAGGAGTTTTCTTTGTCGAAATCAGGAACGGTCATGGGCGTGAAACTGAGGGTCGCGGGTTGGGTGGCGGTCGGCGCCCTGGCTGGAGCGATGGCGACGATCCAGGTGCAGGCCATCGCCCGCAGCTCGGTCGCGCAGCTCCCCCTCGAGGAGCTGCAGCAACTCGCCGCGGTGTTCGGCATGATTAAGAGCGACTACGTCGAAGTGGTCGACGAGAAGAAGCTCATCACCGACGCCATCGGCGGCATGGTCTCCGGGCTCGATCCGCACTCGCAGTATTTCGACAAGAAGACCTTCAAGGAATTCCGCGAGGGCACCACCGGCCGCTTCGTCGGCGTGGGCATCGAGATCGGCATGGAAGACGGCCTCGTGAAGATCGTCTCGCCGATCGAGGGCTCGCCCGCCTTCCGCGCCGGCATCAAGAGCGGCGACCTCATCACCAAGATCGACGACACCATCGTCAAGGGCCTCACGCTCGACCAGGCCGTCAAGCGCATGCGCGGCGAGGCGGGCACCAAGGTCACGCTCACCGTCTTCCGCAAGAAGGAGAGCCGCAGCTTCCCCGTGACCATCACGCGCGAGGAGATCCGCGTGCAGAGCGTGCGCTCCAAGCTCGTCGAGCCCGGCTACGCATGGCTGCGCGTGAGCCAGTTCCAGGACCGCACGGTCGACGACTTCGTGCGCAAGCTCGACGAGCTCTACAAGGAAGACCCGAACCTCAAGGGCCTGGTGCTCGACCTGCGCAACGACCCGGGCGGCCTGCTGGAGGCCTCGGTCGCGATTTCCGCCGCCTTCCTGCCCGCCGACGTGGTGGTGGTCTCGACCAAGGGCCAGATCGCCGAATCGAAGGCCGTGTTCAAGGCCACGCCCGACGACTACCTGCGCCGCGGCGGCGCCGACCCGCTCGCGCGGCTGCCCGAGGGCGTCAAGACCGTGCCGCTGGTCGTGCTGGTGAACGAAGGCTCGGCCTCGGCCAGCGAGATCGTCGCCGGCGCGCTGCAGGACCACCGGCGCGCCGTCATCATGGGCGCGCAGACCTTCGGCAAGGGCTCGGTGCAGACGGTGCGCCAGCTCTCGCCCGAGACGGCGCTGAAGATCACCACCGCGCGCTACTACACGCCGAGCGGCAAGTCGATCCAGGCCAAGGGGATCGTGCCCGACGTGATGCTCGACGAGACCGCCGAGGGCAACCTCTTCTCCGCCCTGCGCGTGCGCGAGGCCGACCTCGAGCAGCACCTGCAGAGCGGCCAGGGCGCCGAGGAGAAGGACCCCGCGCGCATCAAGGCCCGCGAGGAAGCGCGCAAGCGCCTCGAGGAAGAAGCGGCCAAGCACAACAACGCGCCGCCCAAGCCCCTGCCGCAGTTCGGCTCGGAAGAGGACTTCCAGCTCATCCAGGCGCTGAACCGCCTGAAGGGCAAGCAGGTCGCCGTCAGCAAGACGATGACCGAGCGCAAGCCCGAGACGACGACCAACTGAGCGGCCCGCCCCTGCTGCCCGGACGCCCGCCCCGCGCGGGCGTTTGCTTTTATGCTGCGGCGATGAACGACGATCAGCTGCTGCGCTACTCGCGCCACATCCTGCTCGACGAGCTCGGCGTCGAGGGCCAGCAGCGCCTGCTGGACTCGCGCGCGCTCGTGATCGGCGCCGGCGGCCTCGGCTCGCCGGCGCTGCTGTACCTGGCCACGGCCGGCCTCGCGCGCATCACCGTCGTCGACGACGACGTGGTCGACCTCACCAACCTGCAGCGCCAGATCGCGCACACCACCGCCCGCATCGGCACGCCCAAGGCCGACTCGGCGGCGCAGGCGATGGCCGCCATCAACCCCGAGGTGGACATCGTCACCGTGCGCCGGCGCGTGGGCGCGGCCGAGCTCGACGCGCTCGTCGGCGACGCCGACGTCGTGCTGGACTGCTGCGACAACTTCGCCACCCGCCAGGCGGTGAACGCGGCCTGCGTGCGGCAGCGCCGGCCGCTGGTGGCGGGCGCCGCGATCGGCTTCGACGGGCAGGTCTCGGTCTACGACGCGCGCGAGCCCGACTCGCCGTGCTACGCCTGCCTCTTCCCGCCCGACGCCGTCTTCGAGGAGGCGCGCTGCGCCACGATGGGCGTGTTCGCGCCGCTGGTGGGCATCATCGGCGCGATGCAGGCGGCCGAGGCGCTGAAACTGCTGGCCGGCGTGGGCGGCTCGCTCGCGGGGCGGCTGCTGATGCTGGACGCGCGCACGATGGAGTGGACGCAGCTGAAGGTGGCGCGGCAGGCGGGCTGCGCGGTGTGCGGGGGCGCGGGGGCGCGTCCGGCTCGCACGGCGTGAGGCCGCGGCCCGAAGCTGCTGCCCTCACCCCCGGCCCTCTCCCGCCAGCGGGAGAGGGAGTCGCCCGGCTCGACCCTGCAGGGTCGGCGCATACGGCCCGCCTTGGCGAAGGGCGGTGGCTCCCTCTCCCGCTGGCGGGAGAGGGCCGGGGTGAGGGTCGCGGAGAACACCTCCGACGGTCCATGCAACGGCCCCTTCATTCCACACTCACCCACCATCTCACCCAACTCATATAGATCACTTGCTTCAACCAGCTCAGCTGGATACATTCACGCCCATGCCGGCCCCCTCCCCCGCTGCGGTCTTCGCGCCTGTCGCGCCCGACGCCGCCGGCATGCCGCTGTACCGGGCGGTCAAGGGCGCGCTGCTCGGCGCCATCCAGTCGGGCACCTACCGCGCCGGCCAGACGCTGCCCAGCGAGACCGAGCTCGCCGGCGCCTTCCAGGTGTCCATCGGCACGCTGCGCAAGGCGGTCGACGAGCTGGCCTCGGAACGCATCGTCGCGCGGCGCCAGGGGCGCGGCACCTTCGTCGCGAGCCTGAGCCGCGAGCGCTCCATGCTGCAGTTCTTCAACCTCGAGCCCGGCGACGGGCAGCGCCCCGCACCGTCGAGCGAGCTGCTGGCGTTCGAGCGCGTGCGCGCCGGCGCCGAGGCGGCGGCAGCCCTCGGGCTGCGCGAGGGCGATCCGCTGCTGCAGCTCGACAGCCTGACCTCGCTCGGCGGCACGCCGGTGGCGCTGGAGCGGGTGTCGCTGCCGGCAGCGGCCTTCAAGGGCCTCGCCGAGAAGCCGCTGCGCGAGCGGCTGGCCGCGCAGCCGGGCGGCCTGTACCCGCTCTACCAGTCCGAGTTCGGCCTCACGGTCGTGCGCGCCCGCGAGCGCGCCCGGGCCGGCGCGGCCGACCGCCGCGCCGCGCGCGCGCTGGCGCTGCCGGTCGGCGCGCCGGTGCTGGTGGTGCGCCGCACCGCCATCGGGCTGGGCGACCAGCCGGTCGAATTCCGCAGCTCGGTGATCAACACCGCGCAGCACGACTACGTGAACCTGCTGGAGCCGCCACGATGATCGACCTATCCCGTGCCGCGCAGGCCGCCGAGCAGGCCGCCTATGCCGCCGGCACGCACCTGCTCGCCTCGCGCTCGCGGCTCAACGAGGTGCTGTTCACGCACGACCAGCCGGCCGCCGTCGCCGACGACATCGACCGGGAGGCCGAGGCGCTGGTGCGCGGCGTGGTGCTGCGGCACTTCCCGGCGCACGGCTTCATGGGCCGGCTCGACCCGGTACCGGCCGATGCCGCCGGCCCGGTGTGGGTGGTGCACGCGCTCGACGGCCGGGAGAACTACCTGCGCGGCATCGCGCAGTACGCCGTGTCGATCGCGCTGGTGGCCGACGGCGAGCCGCAGGTCGGCGTGGTCTACGACCCCTGCCGCAACGAGTTCTTCGGCGCCATCCGCGGGCGCGGCGCCGTGCTCAACGGCGTGCCGATCCGCTGCGCCCCGCAGCCCGCGCCGGCGCAGGGCCGCGCCGCCACGGTGTTCCCCCCGCTGTCGAGCCCGCGCATGCCGGTCTACATGGGCGAGCTCGGCCGCGTATCCAGCCGCTTCGGCCGGGTGCGGCGCTCGGGCTCGCGTTCGCTCGAGCTCGCCCACGTGGCCGCCGGGCGCGTGGATGCGTTCTGGGAACACGAGGTGCGCCCCTGGGCCGCCGCCGCGGGGGCGCTGCTGGTGCGCGAGAGCGGCGCGCTGATCGAGGCGCGCGACCGGGCGCCGGTGCTGCGCAGCAGCTCGGTGCTCGCCAGCACGCCGGCCGCGCGCGACACCATCTTCGGGCTGCTGGCCACGGCCTGAAGCGCGCAACGCGCCGGCAATGCCTTTTTCACGCCCGCGGGCCGCAGCCCCGGCGTTAAGCTGAACCATGGATCAACGCACCGACCTGACCGCCCGCAACTTCCCCACGGCCGAGGAATCGGCCGCCGTGGCGAAACCCCCCTCGCGCTACGAGGGCCCCGAGAGCGCCTACCGCCTCGCCTTCACCGACACCGACTTCCTGCTGCGCGAGGAACTGCGCCCCGTGCGCATCCAGCTCGAGCTGCTCAAGCCCGAGATGGTGCAGCAGGAGCACCGCATCGTCTCCACGGTGGTGATCTTCGGCAGCGCGCGCATCCTGCCGCCCGACGTGGCGCAGCGCTCGCTCGAGCAGGCGCTGGCGCTCGACGACGACGCGCTCGTGGCCCACGCCCGCATGCAGGTGAAGATGTCGCGCTACTACGACGAGGCGCGCAGCTTCGCCGAGATCATCAGCAGCCGCACCGCGGCGCGCGCGGCGCCGGTGCACGTCGTCACCGGCGGCGGCCCCGGCATCATGGAGGCGGGCAACCGCGGCGCCCACGAGGCCGGCTGCAAGAGCATCGGGCTGAACATCGTGCTGCCGCGCGAGCAGCAGCCCAACCCGTACATCACGCCGGAGCTGTGCTTCCAGTTCCACTACTTCGCGCTGCGCAAGATGCACTTCCTGATGCGCAGCGTGGCGCTGGTGTGCTTTCCCGGCGGCTTCGGCACGCTCGACGAGCTGTTCGAGGTGATGACGCTGGTGCAGACGGGCAAGTCGCGGCGCCGCCCCATCCTGCTCTTCGGGCGCGACTTCTGGACGCGGCTGATCAACTTCGAGGTGCTGGTCGAGACCGGCATGATCTCGCCGGGCGACCTGGAGCTGTTCCGCTTCGTCGAGACCGCCGAGGAGGCATGGGCCTTGCTGGAAGCCGAGTACGGCTTCGGCGTCGACGATTTCGACGGAGACTTCTCCGGCATCGTGTGACGCCGCCCACCACCCCGCCCCACCCGTCCCACCCGCGATGGACCCGACCCTCAGCCTCATCGGCGCCCCCACCGACGTGGGGGCGGGCACGCGCGGGGCGAGCATGGGCCCGGAGGCGCTGCGCGTGGCCGGCATCGGGCCGGTGCTGCAGGCGCTGGGCTTCGAGGTCGTCGACCGCGGCAACCTCGCCGGCCCGCCCAACCCCGGGCTGCCGCCGGTGGGCGGCTACCGCCACCTGGCGGAGGTGGCCGCCTGGAACCGGCTGGTGCACGACGCGGTGTACGGCGAGTTGGCGCTCGGGCGCCTGCCGATCTTGCTCGGCGGCGACCACTGCCTCGGCCTCGGCTCGATCAGCGCCGTGGCGCGCCGCTGCCGCGAGAGCGGGCGCAAGCTGCGCATCCTCTGGCTCGATGCGCACGCCGACTTCAACACCGACGCGCTCACCCCCAGCGGCAACCTGCACGGCATGCCGGTGGCCTGCCTGTGCGGCAAGGGGCCGAAGGAGCTGATCGAGATCGGCGGCCAGGTCCCCGCCATCAGCCCGAAATGGATCCGCCAGATCGGCATCCGCAGCGTCGACCCCGGCGAGAAGCGCTTCGTGCACGAGATGGGGCTGGAGGTCTTCGACATGCGCTACATCGACGAGATGGGCATGCGCCATGCGATGGAGCTCGCGCTCGCCACGCTCGACGCCAACACGCACCTGCACGTGAGCTTCGACGTCGACTTCCTCGACCCCGCCGTCGCGCCGGGCGTGGGCACCACCGTGAAGGGCGGCCCCACCTACCGCGAAGCGCAGCTGTGCATGGAGATGATCGCCGACACCGGCCGCCTCGCCTCGCTCGACGTGGTGGAGTTGAACCCGGCGCTGGACGTGCGCAACGCCACGGCCGAGGTGGCCGTCGACCTGATCGAGAGCCTGTTCGGCAAGAGCACGCTCATGCGGCCGCGGACCTGAGCGCTACGGCCCACCGCCCTCCAGCGCCTCGATCACCGCCCGCGTGCCGCCGCTGAGGTAGCCGCCGCGCCGCACGACGCGCGCCACGGGGATGCGCACGTCCAGGTCGTCGACGCGCACCACCGCCAGTTCGCCGCGCGCCAGCTCGTCCTCGATGGCGCCGGCCTGCAGCAGCGCCAGACCGAAGCCGGCCTCGACCAGGCGCTTCTGCGCCGTCAGGCCGTCGATGGCAACCCAGTCGATGCGGTCGATGCCGCGCGTGAGGAACTGGGCGAAGACGGAGGCGGCGAAGGCCTCGCCGCGCCGCTCGTCCGGGGCGAACGCCAGCCAGCGCTCGCCCGCCAGCCGCGCGAGCGACTTCACGCGCCGGCCCGCCAGCGCATGGCTGGGCGGGCAGGCCACGACCAGGCGTTCGTGCTGGATGACGCGGCAGTCCAGGTCGGGCGAGGCGTCCTCGAAGTAGCGCAGCCCGAGCGTCGCCTCGCCCGCGCGCACCTTGGCGCTGACCTCGGCGCTGGTGGCCGTCCGTAGCCGCAGGTCCAGCCCCGGATGCTGCGCGTGCACGCGGCGCAGCACGCCGGCGAGCGCCGCGTTGGCGAGCGTGCCCACCGCGGCCACGCGCACGCTGCCCGCGCTGCCCGTCATCGCCGCCTGCGCCGCGGCCTGCGCGTCGCCCACGGCCGCCGCCACCCGCTCCGCATGCGGCAGCAGCGCCGCGCCGACCTCGCTCAACACCAGCCCGCGGCCCACGCGCTCGAACAGCGGCGCGCCGACCTGCTGCTCCAACAGCGCGAGGCGCCGGCTGATGGCCGACTGCGTGCGCGACAGCGCGGCGGCCGCGGCCGACACGCCGCCGCAGCGGTGCACCGCCAGAAAGGTCTCGAGGGCGGACGAATCCATGCGTGCTCCATCCATGCGCAAACTCGATGTGTTCGAGAAAGATTATGCGTTTGACGCACGGCACGGCGCACCGCACGATGGCGCCTCGTTCAACCGGAGACGCCCCGCATGACGCACGCCCCGATCGCCGGCCCCGGCCGCACCTTCCTCGACCTGCACCGCGCCGCCCGCGGCTTCGTGATGCCCAACGCCTGGGACGCCGGCAGCGCGGTGCTGCTCGCGAGCGAAGGCTTCGCCGCCCTCGGCACCACCAGCGCCGGCATCGCCTTCTCGCTCGGCAAGCCCGACTACGCCGTGCGCGACGCGGCCCTGGCCGTCTCGCGCGACGAGATGCTGGACGCGATCCGCCGCATCGCCGCCGCGGTGGCGATTCCCGTCAACGCCGACCTGGAGGCCGGCTACGGCGACACGCCCGACGCGGTCGGCAGGACGGTGCGCCTGGCCATCGACGCCGGCGCGGCGGGCTGCAACCTCGAGGACGCCGACGGCGCGCACGGCACGCTGTTCGACGAGGACGCCGCCGCCGCGCGCATCGCCGCGGCGCACGCCGCGATCGCCGCCTCGGGCCGCCCCTTCGTGCTCACGGCCCGCACCGACGTGTTCCAGGCCGGCGGCGACGGCGCGATGCAGGCCGCCATCCGCCGCGGCAACCGCTACCTCGACGCCGGCGCCGACTGCGTGTTCGCGCCCGGCGTGACCGACGCGGCGCGCGCCGCCGAACTGGTGCGCGGCATCCGGGGGCCGGTCACCCTCGTCGTCGGGCTGAACGAGGCCGGCGCGAACGCGCGGGTGCTGATCGACGCGGGCGTGCAGCGCGTCAGCGTCGGTGGCTCCATCGCCCGCTCGGCGCTGGGCCTCGTGCGCCGCAGCGCGCGCGAGCTGCGCGAGCACGGCACGGTGACCTATGCCGGGCAGCAGATCCCGCAGGGCGAGCTGAACGCGCTGTTCGAGCGGGCAAGACGCGATCGCGCGGGCTGATCAGCGACCGGCGGGCCGCGCGTCGCACGGCCCGTGCTGCCTGCGGAACACCCGCGGCTCGATCGCCCGCGCATCGGCGAAGAGCCCGCGCCGCGCCGCCCTGGCCTGCAGTTCCTGCGCGGCGTAGATGCCGGTGGCCGGGCGCCGGCCGTAGCTCCAGGCATGGCCCTGCGCCACCAGCCAGGCGCCGACGTCCTCGCCGTCGAGCCGCAGCACCACGAGGCCGCGGCCGTAGTCGTCGGTGGCGCGGCGCTCGGCCGTCACCCGGCGCTTCAGCACGCGCGCCTTCAGGGCGGCCGTGGCCTCGGCGCCCCAGGCCTGGCAGCGCTCGGGCGCGTCCAGGCCGAGCAGGCGCAGCTTCACCGGGCGCGGGCGGGGCTCGTGCGCGCTCGGCGCCGGGCGCAGCCACAGCGTGTCGCCGTCGCTCACGCGCGTGACGGTGCCGTCGAGCGTGCGGACCTGGGCCTGCAGCGCCGTGCCGGCCAGCGCGAGCACGCAGCCGGCCAGCCACGGCCCCGGCGAACGGAGGGATCGGGTCATGGGGCGAGTTTCCGCCACGCCCGCGGCGCGGCGTTCACGCGAACGCGTTGGCGAGCAGGAAGACGGCGCTCTTGAGCAGCGCGTACAGCACGCCCCAGACCAGCGCCACGGCCGCCACGGCGGTCACCAGCCCGGCGACCACCCACACGCCGTCGCGTTCGAGGATGCCCAGCGCGCACAGGCAGATGGCCAGCGCCGGCAGCATGTTGCCCAGGGGGATCGGCAGGAACACGATCAGCGCCAGCACCAGCGTGACGAAGCCGACCAGGTACTCGGCCGGCGGCCGCGCGAGAAACCCGAGGCGCGGCCGCAGCATGCGCTCCGCGCGCGCGAGCCACGGCGCCGCGCGGGTGACGAGCACGGCGAAGTGCCGGCGCGGCATCGAGCGGTTGGCGATCACGGCGGGCAGCCACGGCCGCCTGCCGAAGGTGAGCTGCGCGGCAAGGAACAGCAGCGGCGCGCCGAGGACGGCCGAGGTGCCGGGCGGCACCGGCACCACGTTCGGCAGCGCGAAGATCAGCAGAAGCGCCGCCAGCGCCCGGTCGTGCAGCGCGGCCAGCAGGTCCGCGATGGACACCTGCTCGCGCGACAGGTCCGTCGCCAGCTCGACCAGCAGCGCCGACAGCGGCTGGGAGCCGCCCTCGGGCCCCGGCCGGCCGGCCGTCACTCGTCGCGCCCGCCGAAGATGCCGAACAGCGCCAGCAGCGACTGGAACACGTTGTAGATGCTCAGGTACACGCCCAGCGTGGCGGTGATGTAGTTGGTCTCCAGCCCGTCCTGCACGCGCTTGAGGTCGTGCAGGATGAAAGCCGAGAAGATGCCGATGGCCAGCACCGACAGCGTGATCATCAGCGCGCTCGACTGGATGAAGAAGTTCGCGATGCCCGCCACCAGCACCATGATCATGCCGATGAACAGCCACTTGCCCATCGCGGTGAGGTCGCGCTTGATCACCGACGACAGCGAGGCCATGCCCAGGAAGATGGCCCCGGTGCCGGCGAAGGCCATCATCACCAGGCTCGCGCCGTTGGCCAGGCCCAGCACCGTGCCGAGCAGGCGCGCCAGCATCACGCCCATGAAGAAGGTGAAGCCCAGCAGCACCGGCACGCCGGCGGCCGAGTTCTTGGTCTTCTCGATGGCGAACATGAAGCCGAAGGCGCCGGCGAGGAAGACGACCAGGCCCACGCCCGGCGACATCGCGCGCGCGATGCCCGTGGCCATGCCGACCCAGGCGCCCAGCACGGTGGGCACCATCGACAGCGCGAGCAGCCAGTAGGTGTTGCGCAGCACGCGGTTGCGTTCGGCGGCGGAGGAAACGCCGTAGCCGTAGCCGGCGGCGGTGGATTGCAGGGGGTGGTTCATGAGGGGACCTCGGTGGGTGGGAACGTGGAAGGCGTTGCAAGACGCGGGGAACGCTGGGGACGCGGATGCGGCATGCCGCCGGCGACGGCGCGCACGCGGCGGGCGGGAATCTGCGTGGGCGGCGGGGCGGCGGCTTCAGCCGCGCGCGCCGCGCCGGGTGCGGGGTCCGGCGCCGGTCAGGCGAGCCGGGCGCTGGGCGGGCGCTGGGGCCCGTCGAGGTAGGGCGCCACGCGCACCGCCGCCGCGTAGGGGCGGGGATGCGCCATGCCGCACGGCGGCAGGGGCGCCGCGGCGGCCGCGAGGATCAGCGCCTGGATTTCGGGAGACCCTTCGGCCTGCGCCGTAGCGGCGTCGTCCAGCAGAGGGTCGCCCACCGGGCCGTCATGGCCCGTCGCCAGGGCCGCCACTTCGGCGCCCGTCGCCACGGCCGACGCGGCCTGCCCGTGCGCCGTGAAGGCAGGCCACGACAGGACGAGGGCGAGAACGAGGGCGACGGCGCGTAGCAGCATGGAGGCCGCGATTTTAAGCGGCGGCCCCGGGCGGCCCGGCCCCGCGGCGATAATCCATGCCCTGCGCCCGCCCGCGGGCCGCCGTCTTCCGCCCCCTTTCGCCGCCATGCCCGCCGCCCTCCGCGCCCTCGCCGCCCGCGCCCATGCCCCGCATCCCGCGGCGGCCCGGTCGTGCGCGGCGCAAGAGGCCCCGAGCGTGCGCCGCCGCGCCGCCGCGAACCTCGATGCCCCGGGTGTCACCGCCGTGCCTTTCCTGGCCGTGCGCGGCGGCCCGGGCGCATCACGCTGACCCCCCGGCCTCCCCGCACGGCATCGACCGGAGGAGCCCCGCGGCTCCTGCACGCGCCGTGCGGCGCGAGGACGGCCGGCCCGTCATGCCACCCCGTCCCGAAGCGCTGCACGTTCCGCCGCGATGCGTTCGCGGCACTTCGCATGCCTTCATCGCCATGGATCTCACCAAGAAGACTGTCAAGGCCAAGCGCCCCTGCGCGGACGGCTTCCGCTGGTTCGTGCGGAACCATCACAACGGGGGCGACTACCAGGAGCTGCTGGACGCGCTGGTCGCCGACCACCGCATCGACGACGCCTGCTGGCTGCTCGACCAGTTCGGCCCCACCGACGCCGTGCTCGAACTCGACGAGCTGGAAGTGGATGCCCTCGTGTTCGCCGGCACGGTGCACGTGCGCGGCGGCATCGAGGCCGGCTCGGTGCTGCGCGCCGGCCGCACGCTGCGCGCCGGCGGCAGCATCCGCGCCGGCCGCGCCATCACGGCGGGCGAGGACCTCGTCGCCGGCGGCGGCATCCGCAGCGGCGGCACGCTGCACTGCGGCGGCGACCTCAGGGCCGGCTGGCACGTGGAGGCCGAGGAGGCCCTCCGCTGCGGCGGCGAGCTGCGCGCCGGCTGGGAGCTGCGCTGCGGCGGCCCGCTCACGCTCGGCGGCAACACGGCGGTCGGGCACGACCTGGTCGCGCTGGGCGCGGTGCGCTGCGCCAAGAGCCTGCGCGTGGGCGGCACCCTCACCAGCCCCGAGAGCATCCAGGCCGTGCACGGCATCGAGTCGGGCGCCGCGATCCGCTGCGGCATGCACCTCGAGGCCGGCTGGGGCATCCGCGCGGGCGAGGCCATCGTGGCCGAGGGCGCCATCAAGGCCGGCGAGAGCCTGTTCGCGCGGCAGGAGATCCGCGCCGGCGCCGGCTACGGCGTCTACGCCGGGCTCAACGTGCGCGTCGACGCCTGGGAATCGAGCGCGCAGGTGCACGCCGGCATGCGGCCCGAGGGGCTGATGAGCGGGTGGTGGGGCGGCGCCGCGCTGGCGTGAGGCCCAACGAGAAGAACCGTTCGGGCCGAGCCTGGCATTTCCGATCGTCCTGAGCTTGACGAAGGGAGCCCCTGCTGCGCACTGGCACTTCGACAAGCTCAGTGCGAACGGTTTTCCGGGATCAGCTCTCGGGCGCAAGCACCGCGAACTTCAGCTCCGCCCGCCCCGCCACCCGCAGCGTGAACTGCCGGTAGCGGCACGGGCCGCGCTTCGGGTGCAGGAAGCGGCGCAGCCCGCCCTCGCGCGCCAGCACCTGCTGCGAGCGCCAGGCCGCCGCGAAATCGGCGCTCGCGAAGCACAGCGCCTCCACCTGCGCCCGGCGCACCGGGTCGTCGTGCCAGGCCGCGGTGTCGGCGCGGTATTCGGCGACCAGCCGCGGCGCGCGCTCGGTCCAGTCGACGATGAGCGAGCGCGCCCGCGGGTCGGTGAACACGTAGCGCAGCAGGTTGCGGCTGTGCCCCTGCCCCGCCCCGCGCCGGCCGAGCCAGTCGGCGAAGAGCTCGGCCGCCGGCCTGTTCCATACCACCGCGTCCCAGTGCCGGTCGAGCACGTAGGCGGGCGTGCGCACCGCCTCGACGAGCATCGACAGCGGCTGCGGGCCGGGCTCCGGCTCGGCCACCGGCCCGGCCGCGCCGGCGCGCGGCGGCGCGATGCCGAACAGGTAGGCGCGCTCCGCGGCCGACAGCTTCAGGCCGTCGGCGATGGCGGCCAGCGTCTGCGGCGAGACCGACGCGGCCCGGCCCTGCTCGATCCAGGTGATCCAGGTCGGGCTCACGCCGCACAGGGCGGCCACTTCCTCGCGCCGCAGGCCGGGCGCGCGGCGGCGCGCGCCGCGCGGCAGGCCGAAGTCGTCCGGGCGCAGGCGCTCGCGCCGGGCGCGCAGGAAGTCGCCCAGCAGGTTGGGCTCGGCGGCATTGCTGGTCGCAGGGGCGGCAGGTGGCATGGGCATGGGCGTGGAGGACGGAAGGGGTGGCTTCCACTCATAGGATAAGCAGCAGTCTTGTACCAGCATCCGGGTGCGTCTATCGTGGCCGCTTCCTGCCCTTCGACGGAGACCGCGAATGATTTCCCACGACCAGACCGCCCACGCGCAGTTCGATCCGCAGGCGCGCGCCTACCTCGCCAGCGCGGTGCACGCCCGCGGGCCGGACCTCGAGCGCGCGGCGCAGCGGGTCGCGGCCTTCGTGCCGGCCGGCGGCGGCAGCGCCCTGGACGTCGGCTGCGGCGCCGGCCACCTGAGCTTCGCCCTGGCGCCGGCCGTCGCCCGCCTGGTGGCGGCCGATCCGTCCGCGGCCATGCTGGCCTGCGTGCAGGAGGTGGCGCGCGAGCGCGGCTGGGCGCACATCGAGACGGCACAGGCGAGCGCCGAGTCGCTGCCCTTCGGCGACGGGAGCTTTCGCGTCGTCGCCACGCGCTACAGCGCGCACCACTGGACGCGGCTGGAGCAGGCGCTGCCCGAGCTCGTGCGGGTGCTCGAGCCCGGCGGCGCCCTGCTCGTGATCGACGTGCTGGGCGACGAGGACGCGCTGGTGGACACCCACCTGCAGGCGATGGAGCTGCTGCGCGACCGCTCGCACGTGCGCAACCGCAGCGCCTCGCGGTGGCAGGCGCTGCTGCACGGCGCGGGCCTCGTCGACGTGGCGCACGAGCACTGGCCGCTGCGGCTGGACTTCACCCCCTGGGTGGAGCGCATGCGCACCCCGCCCGGGCGCGTGGCCATGCTGCGCACGCTGCAGCAGGAGGCGCCGCGCGAGGTGCAGCAGGCGCTGCGCGTCGAGGCGGACGGCTCGTTCACGGCGCGTACCGGGCTGTTCTGGGCGAGGAAGCCGGACGTGTGACTTCGACCGCGCCGTCGGCCTTCCACAGCAGCAGCACCAGCATCAGCACCGGCACGTTCTTCACGAGCGGTCCGCAGTGGTCCAGCGTGAGTTCGGGCATGTGCCAGGCGGCCATGCCGGTGTAGCCGGCGATGGCCGCCACCTGCACCGCATACGTGAGCGCGCCGGGATGCCGCAGCGTCGCCACGCCAAGCCCGGCGTTGAGCACGCACGACGCCGCCAGCGCCGCCCAGCCTGCCGCCCCCTCGAAGCCACAGCGCTCGAGCAGCCGCAGCACGCCCGACTCGTGCGGCAGCAGCGCGCTGATGAAGGCGGTGTAGAGCCACATCGTGGCGAGCGAGGCACGCAGCAGGACCGCGACGCCGGGGCTCAGCCGCACCGACAGGTCGACCAGCGGCGCCGGCGGCGTGACCGCGAGGCCGCGCGCCATCGCCGTCGGCTCGCGGCCGAGCAGCGCCGCCGCGGCGTTGGGCGCAGCCACGCTGCCGCGTTCGAGCAGGCGGATCGTGTCGCCGCACAGCACCTTCTGCGGCAGCGCCTCGGCCGCCCAGGCCGACAGGCGCATGAGCGGCATCGGCAAGGGCAGCCACCACGCCGGCCCGAGCCGCATCGCGGCGCGGTAGCGGGCGAGCATGTCGCGGTAGCGCAGCACCTCGGCGCCGCCGAGCTCGTACACCCCGCGCGCCGGCGCCGCCTGCTCCAGCAGCCGCGCGATCGCCTCGGCCAGCTCGAACACATGCAGCGGCTGCACGCGCTGCTCGCCCCGGCCGGGCAGCGAGACCACCGGCAGGCTCGCCAGCAGCGCGAAGAGCGCGCCGCTCTGGCTGCGCGGGCCGTAGACCAGCGAGGGCCGGACCACCGCCCCGTCGAGCGGCAGCGCGGCGAGCGCGTCGTCCGCCTCGAGCTTGGTGCGCAGGTATGGCATGGCGAGCGCCGCCGCATCGCGCCCGACGCCGAGCGCCGAAACCTGCACCACCCGCCGCACGCCCGCGAGCGCCGCGCCGCGGAACAGCTCGATCGGGCCGGCCGCATGCACGCGCTCGAAGCGCTGCCTCCGCACCGCCATCAGGATGCCCACGCAGTTCACCACCGCGTCGACGCGCGCGGCGCCCAGCCGCCGCGCCCATTCGGCTGGCGCAATGGGCTGCATGAAATCGACGTGCAGCGTGCCGCTCTCGTCGGGCACCGAGCGCGCGCCCTCGATCACCTGGTGGCCGCGCGAGCGCAGCGCATTCACCACCGCGCGGCCCACGCAGCCGGTCGCCCCGCACACGAGCACTCTCATGATTCGCTCCCCTCGCCCGGCCGCACCGCGCATGCGCCGCCGCGGCAGGCGTGCATCGCCGCGGCCATGCGCCGGGCACGCGCGGCGCGGATCGCATCGATCAGCGGCGCCGCCGCGCGCGAGATGCGCCGGCGATGGCGCGCGAAGGCGCGGTAGCCGAGATCGAAGGCCGGGCGCAGCGGCCCCCAGCCCGTCGGCCGCAGCAGCCAGCCGAGGCCGACCGCGCCGTAGGCGAGCCTCAGCGCCTCGACGCCGATGGCCACCGTGCCGTCGGCGCGGATCGCGTGCAGCTGGGCATCGACCGCCGCATGGGCGAAGCCGAAGCGGCCGGCATCGAAACCCGGCGCCGAGATGTCGACGAACACGAGGCGGCCCCCGGCATCGCGCGCCCGCAGGTTGTCCATCTCGAGCGAGCACACGGGGCAGGCGGCGTCGTACAGCAGCGTCAGCGGATACAGGCCCATGATTCCTCCAGTAATTTCAGTCAAAACAGAAATAACAGCGCAAAAAAAACGAGCCGTCGCATCAAGCGCCGCGCCCCAGCAGCTTCTGGATGCGGGCGCCGAGCTTGAGCACCTTGGTCAGCGTGGCGGTATCGAGCTTGAGCATTTCGTCGCTCCAGGCGGTGAGCGTTTCCAGCAGGTCCAGCGTCTCGCGCATGCGCAGCCTCGCATCGGCCGGATCGCGCGAGAGGGCCGGGTCGGCCAGCAGTTCGCGCAGCACGTCGATGGTCGGCGCGATCTCGCGCTGCTGCCGCTCGCGCACGATGGTGCGCAGCAGTTCCCACACGTGGGTGGACGCCTCGAAGTGGTCGCGCCGGTCGCCGTTCAGATGCACGAGCCGCACCAGCTTCCAGCTCTGCAGTTCGCGGATGCTGGTGCTGACGTTGGACCGCGCGACGCCGAGCGTGTCGACGATCTCCTCGGCATGCATGGGCCGGCCGGTGATGTAGAGCAGCGCATGGATCTGCGCCACGGTGCGGTTCACGCCCCAGCGCGTGCCCATCTCGCCCCAGTGCAGGACGAAGCGGGAGAGGGTCGGCGAGAGGTTCATGCGGAGCACTCTAGGAGTGCCTGTTATTTCTGTCAATACAGAAATTGAAGTTCCACTGGCCCTTCTTCTGTCGGCCATCTGCCCGGCAGGTCAGCACTGCCGGGATTCATCGCTGACGAGCCGCCGCGCTCGACGCTCACGATCGTTTCGTGCAGGCTGCGCCGAGGACTCTTCATCGACGAGCAGCCCCGCTGACAACCGAGGGAGCCATGTCCGTCATCGCCTCCCTACGCGCTGACGATCCACCCTTCCAACGGGTCGACGTTTGGCGGCACGCCGTAACCCACCTCCCCCGCCGCCCACGCCGCCTGCATCAGGCACAGCACCGCGTCGAGCCGGTCGCCCGAGGCGTCGTCCGCCAGCGCGTCGCGTTGCGCATGGCTCAGCCGCAGCCGCAGGCCGAGCCGGGTGCGGCCCTGCGCCAGGGCCTCGACCAGGTCCTTGCGCGCGAGCAGGCGCTCGGGCGTCTGGCGCGCGCGGTCGTCGCTCTTGTAGGAGCGATGGCCGAGGACCTCGCGCGCCAGCAGGCCGGGATAGGCCTCCAGCGCCACGCGCGACGGGTCGCCGGCGTGGTGGCCGGGCAGGTGCACGCCGGCGTCGAGCAGCAGCGGCACGCCGGCATGCAGCATGTAGGCGACGGGCGGGTTCACCCATTTCATCGACGGCGACGAGCCCGCCGGCCCGTCGCAGGCGCGGTGCGCGAACTTGCCGCCCGCCGGCCGCGCCTGGCAGAAGGCGGCGAAGGTGGCGCGGATCTCGGCGCGCGTGAGGCCGGCGTAGTGGCGCACCAGCGGCAGCCACTCGCGCGGCCAGCCGAGCGTCTCGACCAGTTCGCGCGGCAGGCCGAAGGGGAAGTCGAAGCCGCCGACCCACGGCCCGGGCGCGCGCAGCCAGGCGGCGAAGCCGTCGAAGCCGGCGTGCTCGTCGAGCCGCGCGAGCGTCACCGCGCCGGCGTCGTCCAGCGTCCCGAGCGCCACCGTGATCGGCTTGCGCCGCGTGGGGCGGCTGGTGAAGTCGACGCCGGCAAGCGGGACGTTCATCGCCTCACCCGAGCGCCAGGGCGATGACCCCGCCGGCGATGAAGGCCGCCCCGAGCAGCCGCAGGCCGCGGTCGCCCTCGCCGAGCAGGCTGCCGGCCAGCAGCGCGGCGAACAGCATCGACACCTCGCGCGCCGGCGCCACGTGGCTGAGCGGTGCGAGCCGCACCGCATACAGCACCAGCACGTAGGCGAGCGGGCTGACCACCGCCACGAACAGGCCGGTGCGCCAGTGCGTGCGCCAGGCCTGCATGAAGCCGCGCGGCTCGCGCGCCGCCGAGGGCAGCATGAAGGGGATGCGCAGCAGGTTGCCCATGTAGTCGACGAGGATGGGCGAGATCAGCGCCACCTTCACGGCGTAGCCGTCGATCAGCGTGTAGCCGGCGATCAGGCAGCCGGTGAGCGCGCCGTAGCCCAGGCCCGCGTGCACGCGGGCGCGCTGCGCCGGCTCGTGCGCCGCGCGCCACAGGCCCGGCCCGCCGGCGATGAGGAACACGCCGAAGGTGACGGCGAGCACGCCGCCCACGCCCACGGGCGTCATCGCCTCGCCGAGCAGCAGCAGCGCGCCGAAGGCGCTGATGAGCGGGCCAGTGCCGCGCGCCACCGGGTAGACCACCGTGAGGTCGCTCTGGCGGTAGCCGCGCAGCAGCACGTGGAAGTAGACGACGTGGGTGAGGCCGCTGGCCAGCATCAGCCCCCACTCGGTGGCGCCCCAGTGCGGCACCGCGTCGATGCCGAACCACAGGCCCACCGGCGCCCACACCCCCAGGATCGTCAGCGCCGTGATGAGCGGCATCCAGCGGTCGCTGCCCGCCCGCTTGAGCGCGATGTTCCACAGCGCATGCAGCAGCGCGGCGGCGAGGACGAGGGCGACGGCGGAAGCGGGCATGGGGCGAAAGCGGGCATTCTCGCCGCGCCGCCCGCTCGCCGCGGCTACGCTTGCGCCATCGAGGCGACAGGTGGCGACAACGATGAACCCGGTGCTGGTGCAGGCGTGGCGTGGCGATGCGGTGGAGTCGGCGCACGCCGGCGCGGTGGCGGTGGTCGATGCCGACGGGGCGGTGCTCGCCGCGCTCGGCGACGTCGACCGCCCGGTGTTCCCGCGCTCGGCGGTGAAGGCGCTGCAGGCCCTGCCGCTGGTGGCAAGCGGCGCGGCCGAACGCCTTCGCCTCACCGACGACGAGCTGGCGCTCGCCTGCGCCTCGCACAACGGCGAGCCGGCGCACGTGCGCACGGCGCAGGCCATGCTCGCCAAGGCCGGCGTCGACACGGGCGCGCTCGAATGCGGCACGCACTGGCCGCGGCTGGACGAGGCCGCGCGGGCGCTGGCGGCCGGCGGCGAAGCGGCCAACCCGCTGCACAACAACTGCTCGGGCAAGCATGCGGGCTTCGTGTGCCTCGCCTGCGCGCTGCACGGCGGCAGCCTCGGCCTGCGCGACTACATGCGCGGCTACGTGGCGGCCGAGCATCCGGTGATGCACGAGGTGGGCGCGGCGCTGCAGGCCGCGACCGGCGTCGATCTCGCCAAGGCGCCGCGCGGCACCGACGGCTGCTCGATCCCGACCTACGCCATCCCGCTGCGCCGCCTGGCGCTTGCCTTCGCGCGCTTCGGCACGGGCACGGGCCTGGCCAACGGCCATGCGCGCGCGGCGCGGCGGCTGCGCGCCGCGGTGGCGGCCTCGCCCTTCATGGTGGCCGGCAGCGGCCGCTTCGACACGCGGGTGATGGAGCGCCTGGGCGAGCGCGTGTTCTGCAAGGTCGGCGCCGAGGGCGTGTACTGCGCGGCGCTGCCCGGGCGCGGGCTGGGCGTGGCGATCAAGATCGACGACGGCAACAACGCCCGCGCGGCGGAGGTGGTGATGGCCGCGGCGATCGAGGCGCTGCTGCCGCTGGACGACGGCGAGGCCGCGTTCATGCGCGGCTTCAGCGACGCGGGGCTGCGCAACTGCAACGGCCTCGAGGTGGGCCGGCTGGCGGCCTCACCCGCCTTGCGCGCCGGACTGGCTTAGGGCTTGGGCCACCTCGCGCTCGCGCGCCCGCCGTTCGGCCGCGACGCACTGCGCCTCCACCTCCGGCGAGACGGACAGCACCTCGCCCAGCGCGTCGAGGAAGACGCGCGTCTTCGCCGGCATCAGCCGGCGCCCCGGGAACACGGCCCAGGCCACCGAGGGCTGGTGCTGCCAGTGCGGCAGCAGCCGGCGCAGCTCGCCGCTGCGCACGTGCGGCTCGGCGAAGTGGTGGGCGACAGCGGCCACGCCGGCGCCGGCGCGGGCCAGGCGGATCAGCAGGTCGGGCGAGTTGGCGACGGTGCGCTGCGCCGGCATGCCCGACCACAGGACGCCGTCGTGCTCCAGCGTCCAGGGCAGCGGCTCGCCCGAGCGGCCGAGCACCAGCAGGCCGTGCAGGTCGGCCAGCGCCTCGGGCGCCAGCGGCTCGCCGTGCACGGCGAGGTAGCCGGGCGCCGCGTACAGGCCGGTGGTGAAGACGGCCAGCCGCCGCGCGCTGAGCTGCGTGTCGTCGGGCAGGCGGTCGGCCATGCGGATGGCGAGGTCGTAGCCTTCGCCGACGAGGTCCACCCGGCGCGGCGTCAGGTCCAGCTCCAGCTCGATGGCCGGGTGGTCGCGCACGAAGCCGGCCAGCATGTCCGCGAGGCTCACGCTCGCGAAGTCGCCCGGCATCGACACCCGCAGCTTGCCGCTCGGGCGGGCCTGGCGGTGCAGCGCCAGGGCGAGCGCGCCGTCCACTTCGGCGGCCACCTGGCGCGCATGGTCGAGCACCGCCAGGCCGAACTCGGTGAGCGCGAGCTTGCGCGTGGTGCGCTGCATCAGCCGCTCGCCGAGCTGCCGCTCCAGGGCCGCGATGCGGCGCGACACCGTCGACTTCGGCAGCCGCAGGCGCTCGGCGGCGCGGCTGAAGGAGCCGGTCTCGGCCACGCGGGCGAACAGGAGCAGGTCGTTGGGTTCGATCATCGCGGGCGGCCTCATCGTTCCTTCATCGGAACAATGTAATCCATTCCATGGGCTTCTTTTGGCTGGTTCGGATCAATACATTGACACCATCCGATCCGACACGAGGAACCGCCCACCATGAACATCCTGCAGATCAACTCCAGCGCCCGCCCCTTCGCCGACGGCGCGGGCTCGAACTCCACCCGCCTGGCCAACGAGCTGGTCGCCGGCCTGGCCGCCGCCCATCCCGGCGCCGAAGTCCAGGTGCGCGACCTGGCGCGCGCGCCGCACCCGGCCCTGGACGAAGCCGCGCTGCAGGCGCTGTTCACCCCAGCGGAACAGCGCACTGCCAGCCAAGCGGAGCGCGTGGCGCTGGACGACGCCCTGATCGCGCAGGTGTTCGCCGCCGACGTGGTGGTGCTCGCGGTGCCGATGTACAACTTCGGCGTGACCACGCAGTTCAAGAACTGGATCGACGCCATCGCCCGCGCGCAGGTGACCTTCCGCTATACCGCCGCCGGCCCCGAGGGGCTGCTGCGCGGCAAGAAGGTCTACGCCGTGCTCACGCGCGGCGGCATCTACCGCGGCACGCCCACCGACAGCCAAGTGCCCTACCTGCGCACGGTGCTGGGCTTCCTCGGCATGACCGACATCGAGTTCATCTACGCCGAAGGCATCGCCATGGGGCCCGAGGCCGAGGCCCGGGCGCTGGCCGAGGCGCGCGCGCAGATCGGCGCCGTGCTGGGCCGCCCGGCCGAGGCGCCGGCGCCCGAGACCGCCACTGTCTGACCCGCTTTCACCTTCATCAGGAGCACTTCATGAGCACCGCATCCGCCGTCGTTCCCGCCACCGTCTCGCAACCGCGCGCCGTCGAGCGCCTGGTCACCGGCCAGGCCACGAGCGACGGCGCGGGCGTCAAGCTCACGCGGGTGCTGACGCAGCCGCTGCAGCGCCGGCTCGACCCCTTCCTGATGCTGGACGCCTTCGGCACCGACAACCCGGACGATTACATCGGCGGCTTCCCCGACCACCCGCACCGCGGCTTCGAGACGGTGACGTACATGATCGCCGGGCGCATGCGCCACCGCGACTCGGCCGGCCACGAGGGCCTGCTGCAGAACGGCGGCGTGCAGTGGATGACCGCCGGCCGCGGCGTGGTCCACAGCGAGCTGCCGGAGCAGGAGGACGGCCGCATGGAAGGCTTCCAGCTCTGGCTCAACCTGCCGGCGCGGGACAAGATGGGTGCGCCCTGGTACCGCGACATCCCGGCGGACGAGATCCCGCGCTTCACGCATGAAGGCGTGACGGTGCAGGTCATCGCCGGCGAGAGCCACGGCGTGGCCGGCGCGGTGCAGCGCGAGGCCACCCGGCCGCTCTACCTCGACATCGAGCTCGCGCCCGGCGCGCGCTTCGAGCAGCGGCTGCCGGCGGCGCACAACGCCTTCGTCTACGTGTACCGCGGCGCGCTTCGCATCGGCGACAAGGCGGTGGAGCGCCAGCGCATGGCCCTGTTCGCCAACACGCCGGGCAGCGACGGCGTGGTGCTGCAGGCCACCGGCGACGCGCCGGCGCGCGCGCTGCTGATCGCCGGCCAGCCGCTGAACGAGCCCATCGCGCAGTACGGGCCGTTCGTGATGAACACGCAGGAAGAGATATTCCAGGCGGTGCGGGACTTCCAGGCGGGCGCTTTCGCCTGAGCGAGAAAACCGTTCGCACTGAGCTTGTCGAAGTGCCAGCGTGCAACGAGGGCTTCGGCAAGCTCAGCCCGGCCCTTCGACAAGCTCAGGACGAACGGGTTCGGGCTTCGGCAGGCTCAGCCCGAACGGTCCCCCAGCAGCGCCTCCAGCGCCTGCAGCGTGTCGGCCTCGTGCAGCGGCTTGTCGTGGCGGATGCGCAGCATGCGCGGGAAGCGCACCGCGATGCCGCTCTTGTGCCGCGTGCTGCGGTTGATGCCCTCGAAGCCGAGCTCGAACACCAGCGTCGGCCGCACGCTGCGCACCGGGCCGAACTTCTCCAGCGTGTGGCGCCGGATCTCGCGGTCGACCTCGCGGAACTCCTCGTCGGTGAGCCCGGAATAGGCCTTGGCGAAGGGCACGAGCTGCAGCGCGCCCGGCTCGGCGGGCTGCCGGGCCGCGATGGCCTCCGCCACCGCCTGCGCCTCGGCCGCATCGGCGGGCGCGCGGCTCCACACCGCGAAGGTGTAGTCGGTGTAGACGCTGGCGCGCCGGCCGTGCCCCGCCTGGGCGTAGATGAGCACCGCGTCGACGCTCAGCGGGTCGATCTTCCACTTCCACCACGTGCCCTCGGCCTTGGTGCGGCCGCTGCCGTAGCGCGAGGCGCGGTGCTTGAGCATGAAGCCCTCGACGCCGCGCGCGCGCGACTCGGCCCGCAGCGCCGCCAGCTCGTCCCACGTGTCGCCCGCCACCACCGGCGACACCGTGAGCCCGTGCGCCGCCGCCACCTGCTCCAGCAGCGCGCGCCGCTCGTGCTGCGGCCAGCCGCGCAGGTCGTCGCCGCGCCATTCGAGCAGGTCGTAGGCGATGAAGCCCACCGGCGCGTCGGCGAGGATCTTCTTCGTGAGCATCTTGCGGCCGATGCGCTGCTGGAGCAGGTTGAAAGGCGCTGGCCGGTCGTCTTTCCAGACGACGATCTCGCCGTCCAGCACGGTGCCGTCGGGCAGGTGCAGCGCCAGCGCCACCAGCTCGGGAAAGCGCTCGGTCACCAGCTCCTCGCCGCGCGACCAGACCCAGGTCTGGCCGCCTCGGCGCACGAGCTGGCCGCGGATGCCGTCGTACTTCCACTCCACCAGCCAGTCCGCCGGCTCGCCGATGCGCTGCGCGAAATCGGCCGGCAGCGCATCGAGCGCATGCGCGAGGAAGAACGGATAGGGCTGGCCGGAAGAACCCGCCGCCACGGCCTCCGTCGACAGCAGCGCCCGGTACGCGCCGGCCGTGGGCCGCACCGTCTTGTCGGTGTAGCCCATCATGCGCTGGGCCACGAGCTTGGCGTCGATGCCGGCATGCGCGGCCAGCGCGCGCTGCACCAGCAGCCGGCTCACGCCGACGCGAAAGCCGCCGCCGACGAGCTTGGCGAGCAGGAATCGGCCGGCGGTGCCCTGCTCGTCCCACCAGCCGAGGATGCGTTCGGACTGCGCCTCGATGCCGGCCTCGCGCAGCGGCAGCAGGCGCACCTCGATCCATTCGGCCAGGCCCACGTCGCTCTCGCGCGAAGGCGGCGGCAGCACCAGCGCGATCGTCTCGGCCAGGTCGCCCACGGCCTGGTAGCACTCCTCGAACAGCCACTCGTCGATGCGCGCCGCGCGGCAGGCCAGCGCCCGCAGCAGCGCGGTCGGCACCACCTGGCGCGGGCGCCCGCCGGCGAGGAAGTAGACGGCCCAGGCGGCGTCGGCATCGCTCGCGGCGTCGAAGTACGCACGCAGCGCCGCCACCTTGGCCGTGGTGGCCGTGCTCGCGTCGAGCGCGTTGAACAGCGCGGCGAACTGCTTCATGCCACCGGCCCCGCCGCCGTGTCGCCGGCCTCCTGCGGCGGCTCCACGCCGGGATGCGCCGGCACCGCCTCGCCGGCGGCCGCGTCCTCGCGCTCGTCGTCGTACTCCGTTCGAAAGGCGCCGGCGTCCAGCCCCTGGTCCGACAGCCAGCGCACCATCACCGCCTCGTAGCCGTGGGTGACGATCACGCGCTCGGCGCCGGTGGCCTCGATGGCGCGCTGCAGGCCGGGCCAGTCGGCGTGGTCGCTGAGCACGAAGCCGCGGTCGATGCCGCGCCGGCGGCGCGCGCCGCGCAGCTGCATCCAGCCGCTGGCGAAGGCGTCGCCCGCCTCGCCGAAGCGGCGCGCCCAGGCGCTGCCGTGCACCGAGGGCGGCGCGATCACGAGCGCGCGCCTGAGCAGCGCCTTGTCGGTGATCTCCGCGACGTTGAAGGTGGGCGGCAGCGCCACGCCGGCCGCGCGGTAGGCGCGGTTCAGCGGCTCCACCGCACCGTGCACGACGATCGGCCCGATCGATGCATCCACGCCCGCCAGCAGCCGCTGCGCCTTGCCGAAGCTGTAGCCCATCAGCAGGCTGGCGCGGCCGCCGTCGGCGTTGGCGCGCCACCATGCGTCGATGTCCGCGAACACCTCGCGCTGCGGCCGCCAGCGGTAGATGGGCAGGCCGAAGGTCGACTCGGTGATGAAGCAGTCGCAGCGCACCGGCTCGAAGGGCGCGCAGGTGGCGTTGTCGTCGCCCGCGCCGCTGGCGAAGTAGTCGCCCGAGGCGACCCACACGCGCCCGCCGTGCGCCAGCCGCACCTGCGCCGAGCCGAGCACGTGGCCGGCGGGATGCAGGCTCAGGCGCACGCCGTGGTGCTCGATGGCCTCGCCGTAGGCCAGCGTCTGCAGCGCGATGTCGCCCAGCCGCGCGCGCAGCACGCCCTCGCCCGGCGCGGCGGCGAGGTAGTGGCCGTGGCCGGCGCGCGCGTGGTCGGCGTGGGCATGGGTGACGACGGCGCGGTCCACCGGCCGCCACGGGTCGATGTAGAAGCCGCCCGGCGGGCAGTACAGCCCCTCGGGGCGCTCGACGATCAGGTCGCTGGGGCGGGCGTCGGTCATCGGGGCATGCGGAGCAGACGGCATGCCGGGCGCTTCAGTACCGCCCTGTGGCGCCGCCGATGCGCAGGTAGACGTGCGCGCACCACGCCACGAAGCCGCGGATCAGGAACCAGCCGAAGTTGTTGCCCGCCAGGTGCTCGTTGCGCACCTCGCGCGACAGGGCGATGGCGTCCTCGAAGCGGCGCGACAGCGCGGCGTTGAAGCCGGCGTCGCGCACGATGACGTTGGCCTCCAGGTTGAGCAGCAGCGACAGCGGGTCGATGTTGGAGCTGCCCACCGTCGCCCAATCGACGTCGACCGCGGCCACCTTGGCGTGCAGGAAGGCCGGCGTGTACTCGAACACGCGCACGCCGCTGGCGAGCAGCTCGTCGTAGAGCACGCGCGCGGCCAGGCCCGCGATGCGGTAGTCGAGCTTGCCCTGCAGCAGCAGGCGCACCTTCACGCCGCGCCGGGCCGCGTCGCGCAGCGCGTGGCGGAACCGGTGGCCGGGGTAGAAGTACGGCGACATCAGGTCGACGCGCTCGCGCGCGCCGCGGATGGCGTCGATGTAGCTGCGCTCGATGGTGCGGCGCTGGCGCAGGTTGTCGCGCACGACGAACGCGACCTGCACCGGCGGCAGGTCGGCGAAGCCGATGCGCAGGTCGCGCCGCCCGGGCATGCGCATGCGCCGCAGCAGGCTGCGCAGCCGGGCGACGGGCTCGGCGCTGCGCGCGAGCGCCGCGATCTCCTCGCGGAAGTCTCGGCCGAACCAGGCGCGCGTCCACGCCGCGCGCGCGGCCTGCTCGATGGGGCGGGCCACGTCGCCGCGCACCTGCACGGCGAAGTCGAGCCGCGGCGCGTCGCCCAGGCCGTGCCGCAGGTCGTAGCGGTCGTTGAGGATGTTGATGCCGCCGACGAAGGCGTCGAGCCCGTCGACCACGCACAGCTTCTGGTGCAGCCGGCGCATCTGGCCGGGCTGCATCCAGTCCCACCAGCGGCCGATGGGGCGAAACACGGCCAGCGCCACGCCCGCCGGCTCGAGCTGCGCGCGCAGGTGGCCGAGCGTCGCCTTGGAGCCGAAGCCGTCGACCACCACGCGCACGCGCACGCCGCGGCGCGCGGCGGCGGCGAGCGCGGCCATCACCTGCCGGCCGCTGTCGTCGTCGTGGAAGATGTAGGTGGCGAGCCAGACGTCGTGGTGCGCGCGCTCGATGGCCGCGCACATCGCCGGGAACATGTCGTCGCCGCCACTCAGCAGCCGCACCTCGTTGCCGCCGGTGAACAGCGCGCGCGGCAGGGCGCGCCACAGCGTGGCCGGCGGCGGGGTCTCAGCCATCGGCCTGCCGCGCGGCGCGCAGGCGACGGTGGGGCGACACGCCGCCGCGCATTCAGGCGAACTCGAGCTCGGCCACCAGCGGCAGGTGGTCCGACATGCGCGCCCACGAAGTGCCGCGCGGCGCATGGCAGGAAACGCAGTGGAAGCCGCGCTGGTAGATGCGGTCGAGCGAGAAGAACGGCACCCGCGACGGGAAGGTGCGCGGCACCGGCGAGGCCTCGCACTGCGCGCGCTGCAGGCCCATGTGCGTCATCGGCGCGTCGAGCTTCTCGCCCCAGTCGTTGAAGTCGCCGGCCAGCACGATGGGCTCGCCGCGCGGCACCACGCCGTCGATGAAGGCGGCGATGCGCTCGACCTGGCGCACGCGGCTCGAATGCATCAGCCCCAGGTGGGCGACGATGGCGTGCACCGTCACGTCGTTCCACCGCACCGGCACGTGCAGCAGGCCGCGCTGCTCGAAGCGGTGGTCCGACACGTCGTGGTGGCCGACGTCGCCCAGCGGCCAGCGCGAGAGCAGCGCGTTGCCGTGCTCGCCGTGCCTGGTCACCGCGTTGGTGCGGTAGGCCACGTCGTAGCCGAGCGGCGCGAGGAAATCGGCCTGCGGCGAGCGCGGCCAGCCGACGATGGTGTCAGGGAACTGCTGCGCCTCGCGCTGGTTCGACGAGCGCACCTCCTGTAGGAACACGAGGTCGGAGTCGAGCGCCTCGACGCCCAGCGCCAGGTTGTGGATCTCCAGCCGCCGGCGCGGGCCGACGCCGCGCACGCCCTTGTGGATGTTGTAGGTGGCCACGCGCAGCCGGGTGCTGCTCATCAGCGTGGAGGGGGCGAACGGCGCGGGCGTGGACTTCATGGCAGGTCGAGGAAGCGGGGCAGCTGCAGCACCGCCTCGGCGTTGGAGGGGGAGAAGCAGCGGTCGGCCGCCTCGCGCAGCGGCAGCCATTCGTGGCGCAGGTGCTCGCGCGGGGCGAGCCTCACCGCGATGCCGCGCGGCACGCGCAGGCCGAACAGGTGCTCGGTGTTGTGCGTGACGCCCGGCGCATAGCGGTGGCGCCACACGGGGTAGATCTCGTAGACGTTGCGCATGTTCCAGTCGCGCAGGTTCGCCAGCGGAACCTCGGCGGACCCGACGACGATACCCGTCTCCTCGGCCACCTCGCGCACCGCGGTCTCGATGAGCGGCTCGTCGGGACGGTCTTTCGAGCCGGTCACGCCCTGCCAGAAGCCGGGGCGGTCGGCGCGCTCGATGAGCAGCACCTCGAGGTCCGCGGTGTGGATCACCACGAGGACGGATTCGGGGATCTTGAAGGGGCGCATGCCTTGGGCAATCAACTCACACGCCGCTCATCACCGCATCGAACGCATCGCGAATATCGCCGGCGTGTGCCAACAGCGAGTCCACCTTGCCGCGCAAAAGCTTCGCGTCGATGCCCGCGGCAATGTGCGCATGAAGCGCAAGCCGCTCGCCACGAATCACGAAGACAGGGATCAAGCGCCGCGGCAATCCAGGCGCAACCACCCCCACGCGCGACAGCGGCACGATGAGGCGTGTGCGCAAGCCATCGAGCAGCGCACTTTGAACGTCGACGACATAAGGCACGGCTTCGCGCGAACGAGGGTTCGGATTCGGATAGACGTCGTACTGCGCCATCACCAGATCCGAAATTCCTCGTTCCACAAGCCGTGTTCGTCGAAGTGACGGTTCTGCTCGTCGATCCAGTCTTTGTGCTGTTCGTTGAAGCGACGGCGGCGTTCCGCCATCGACCCGCCGGCTTCCGCGAGCAGCAACTGCTCGTAGCGCTCGTTCGAGATCACCACGCTGTGGCGCCGCCCGGCCTTCTCGATGAAAACCGGCTCACGCTGGGAACGCTGCAGTACCTGGCCCAGACGGTTCTTCGCTTCGGTCGCGGTGACATCCATCGCCGGCTCCTTCTTGCAGTGGGATTGGCTATTTTAGCCATCGACCTCCCGCGGGAGCGTCCACGAAAAAGGGCGTCCGATCGGACGCCCCCTTTCGTGGCACGGCACGCTCAAGCCGCCGGCTGCGCGCTCCTGAGCCGGATGTGCAGCTCGCGCAGCTGCTTCTCGTCCACCGGGCTCGGCGCGCCGGTGAGCAGGTCCTGGGCGCGCTGGGTCTTGGGGAAGGCGATCACGTCGCGGATGGACTCGGCGCGCGTCATCAGCGTGACCAGCCGGTCGAGGCCGAAGGCCAGGCCCCCGTGCGGCGGCGCGCCGTACTGCAGCGCGTCGAGCAGGAAGCCGAACTTGAGCTGCGCCTCCTCGGGGCCAATCTTGAGCGCGTTGAAGACCTTGCTCTGCACGTCGGCGCGGTGGATGCGCACCGAGCCGCCGCCGAGCTCCCAGCCGTTGAGCACCATGTCGTAGGCCTTGGACACGCAGGCGCCGGGGTCGGTGTCCATCAGGTCCTCGTGGCCGTCCTTCGGCGCCGTGAAGGGGTGGTGCACCGCGTTCCAGCGCTGGCCTTCGTCGTCGTGCTCGAACATCGGGAAGTCGACCACCCACAGCGGCGCCCACTTGTCCTCGAACAGGCCGTGGGTGCGGCCGAACTCGCTGTGGCCGATCTTCACGCGCAGCGCGCCGAGCGCGTCGTTGACGACGCGCGCCTTGTCGGCGCCGAAGAAGATGAGGTCGCCCGTCTGCGCGCCGGTGCGCTCGATGATCCTGGCCACCGCCGCGTCGTGCAGGTTCTTGACGATGGGGCTCTGCAGGCCCTCGCGGCCCTTGGCCAGGTCGTTGACCTTGATCCAGGCCAGGCCCTTGGCGCCGTAGATCTTCACGAACTCGGTGTAGGCGTCGATCTCGCCGCGGCTCATCTCGCCGCCCTTGGGCACGCGCAGCGCCGCCACGCGACCGCCCGGCGTGGTGGCGGGCGTGCTGAAGACCTTGAAGTCGACGTCGGCCATCACGTCGGTGAGCTCGGTGAACTCGAGCTTGACGCGCAGGTCGGGCTTGTCGGAGCCGAAGCGCTGCATGGCCTCGGCGTACTTCATCACCGGGTAGGCGGGCAGCTCGACGCCGATGGTGTTCTTGAACACCGTGCGGATCATGCCCTCGAACATCGTGCGGATCTCCTCCTCGGTGAGGAAGCTGGTCTCGATGTCGATCTGCGTGAACTCGGGCTGGCGGTCGGCGCGCAGGTCCTCGTCGCGGAAGCACTTGGTGATCTGGTAGTAGCGGTCGAAGCCGCTGACCATCAGGAGCTGCTTGAAGAGCTGGGGCGACTGCGGCAGCGCGAAGAACATGCCGTCGTTGACGCGGCTGGGCACGAGGTAGTCGCGCGCGCCCTCGGGCGTGCTCTTGGTGAGCATCGGCGTCTCGATGTCGATGAAGCCGTGGGCGTCGAGGAACTTGCGCACCTCCATCGCCACGCGGTAGCGCAGCATGAGGTTCTTCTGCATCTGCGGGCGGCGCAGGTCGAGCACGCGGTGCGTCAGGCGCGTGGTCTCCGACAGGTTGTCGTCGTCGAGCTGGAACGGCGGCGTGACGCTCGGGTTCAGCACCTCGATCTCGTGGCACAGCACCTCGACCTTGCCGCTGGTCAGGTGCGCGTTCTCGGTGCCGGCCGGGCGCGCGCGCACCTTGCCGACGACCTTCAGGCAGAACTCGTTGCGCACGTGCTCGGCGGTGGCGAACATGTCGGCGCGGTCGGGGTCGCACACCACCTGCACCAGGCCCTCGCGGTCGCGCAGGTCGATGAAGATCACGCCGCCGTGGTCGCGCCGGCGGTGGGCCCAGCCCATCAGCGTGACGGTCCGGTCCATCAGTGCCTCGCTCACGAGGCCGCAGTACGTTGTTCTCATGGGTTCACTCCAGTGTCGGGTTCGAGCGCCGCGCACCGGGGCGGGCGGCGAAGCGGGTGCCTGTCGGTCCGGCCGCGGCGGTTGAGCGGGTGGCGCGCGCTCAACCGGGCTGGTTTCGCGCGACCGGGATCACGGAGACCGGCGGCGCGACCACGCCCATCGAGATGATGTATTTCAGCGCTTCGTCGACGCTCATCGTGAGCGGCACCACCTCGCTGCGCGGCACCATCAGGAAGAAGCCCGAGGTCGGGTTCGGCGTGGTGGGCACGTAGATGCTGAGGTAGTCGCCGTCGAGATGGTAGGCCGCCTCGCCGCCGGGCTTGCCGGTGACGAAGGCGATGGTCCATGCGCCCGCGCGCGGGTACTGCACCAGCACCGCTTCGCGGAAGGCGTTGCCGCTGCTGGAGAACAGCGTGTCGGACACCTGCTTGACCGAGCTGTAGATCGACTTGACGATCGGGATCTGGTGCAGCACCTTGGCGCCCTGGCGCAGCCACCACTGGCCCACCATGTTGGTGGCGAACACGCCGGTGAGCAGCAGCCCGAGCACCATCACGATCACGCCCAGCCCGGGGATCTGCTTGAGCATCTCCAGCGGCGGGCGGGCGGCCTCGGGCAGCAGCGCCTGGCCGCCGGTGAGCAGCCAGGCGAACACGCCGTCGAGCAGGCCGAGCACCGAGCCCAGCACCCAGATGGTGACGGCCAGCGGCAGCCACACCAGCAAGCCGGCAATGAAGTACTTCTTCACGCGCCCGTCCGGGTGTGCGGCAGCAACGCGCTCATGCGGCCGGCGTGCCGCCGCTTCCGCCGGAGGCCGCGGGCGCCGGGGCGGGGGCCGCAGCCGGCGCCGGGGCGGGGGCGGCATCGCTCTTGGCCGCATCGGGCTTGTCGGCCTTGTCGGCCTTGGCCTTGTCGTCGGCACCGTTGCCCGCCGCGCCCGACCCGCCGCGGAAGTCGGTGACGTACCAGCCCGAGCCCTTCAGCTGGAAGCCGGCCGCGGTGACCTGCTTCCTGAACGTCTCGGCGCCGCAGGCGGGACAGGTGCTGAGCAGCGGATCCGAAATCTTCTGCAGCACGTCCTTCGCGTGGCCGCAGGATTCGCAGCGGTAAGCGTAGATCGGCATGGCCCAAGCCCTTGAATCAGAATGGAAAAACGCCCGATGAGCGGAACCCGCGATTGTACGGCGGCCGCCCGGCGACCCGCCTCATCTCGGGGCGCCCGGGCGCCTCTTCAAGTGCTGGTGACGCCGACGATGCCGTGGTGCGCGCCGCGGCGGTTGCGCACCGCCTGCGGCCCGAGCGAGCCGACGACCATGCCGACCACCGCCATCAGGAAGCCGGCGAGCTGCGCCGGGAAGGTCTCGCCGGCCGGCGTGACGATGAACATCAGCCAGGCCACGATGCCCAGCACGATGGAGAACACCGCGCCCTGGGTGGTGGCGCGCTGCCAGTACAGGCCGAAGGCCAGCGGCACGAAGGCGCCGACGAGCGTCACCTGGTAGGCGCCCGAGACCATGTCGTAGATCGAGGTGCCCTGCGAGGCGATGGCGTAGATGCACACGAACACGCTGAACACCAGCACCGCCACGCGCATGGTCCACAGCTCCTGGCGGTCGCTGGTGCGCGGGACGAACTGGCGCCAGATGTTCTCCACGAAGGTGACCGAGGGCGCCAGCAGCGTGGCCGAGGCGGTGGACTTGAGCGCCGACAGCAGGGCGCCGAAGAACAGCACCTGCATCACGAAGGGCATGTGCTCCATGACGAGCGTGGGGATCACCTTCTGCGGGTCGTCCTTGATCAGCGCCGCGGCCTGGTCCGGCATGATGATGAGCGCGCTGGTCACGAGGAACATCGGCACGAAGGCGAACAGGATGTAGGCCACGCCGCCGATCACCGGCCCCTTGGTGGCGGCGCTCACGCTGTTGGCCGACATCACGCGCTGGAAGACGTCCTGCTGCGGGATGGAGCCGAGCATCATCGTCATCGCCGCCGCCACGAAGAAGACGATCTGCGTGAAGTCGGGCTCGGGCAGGAAGTCGAACAGGTCGCGGCTGACGGCCAGCGCCACCACCTTGTCGGCGCCGCCGGCCTGCTCGGCGGCGAACATGGCGATGACCGACAGGCCCGCCACCAGGATGATCATCTGCATGAAGTCGGTCACCGCCACCGACCACATGCCGCCGAAGAGCGTGTAGGCGAGGATGGAGGCGGTGCCGATCACCATGCCCAGCGGCACGCTGATGGCGCCGCCCGACAGCAGGTTGAACACGAGGCCGAGCGCCGTGACCTGGGCCGAGACCCAGCCGAGGTAGCTCAGGATGATGATGAGCGAGCACACGACCTCGATGCCGCGGCCGTAGCGCTCGCGGTAGTAGTCGCTGATCGTGAGCAGCGTCATCTTGTAGAGCTTGGCCGCGAAGAACAGGCCGACCAGGATGAGGCAGGTGCCGGCGCCGAAGGGGTCCTCGACCACGCCGCCCAGGCCCTCCTCGACGAACTTGGCCGGGATGCCCAGCACCGTCTCCGAGCCGAACCAGGTCGCGAACGTCGTGGTGACGATCATGATCAGCGGCAGGTTGCGCCCGGCGATGGCGAAGTCGGCGGTGTTCTTGACGCGCTTGGCGGCCCACAGGCCGACGGCGATGGTGATGAGCAGGTAGAAGACGACCAGTGTCAGCAGCATGGCGGGCAGCAGGTGGAACGACGACGCGGACGGCAGGCCGGTGCTCCGGCTTCGTGCCGGCCTGTTTCGGGAGCGCGGATTATGTGCGCAACGCCCCGCCGCGGCGCACGGGCGCAACCCGGCCCGCGGGCGTCAGCCGTGTGGCAGATGCCACAGCGCCTGCATGGCGAGCATGCCCAGCAGGAAGCCGGCCGCGGCGTAGAACCAGCCCTGCCAGCGGCGGCGCGCGCGGCGCTCCTCGACGAGCAGCTGCGCCAGCCGGTCGGCGCGCGGATCGGCCTGCTGGCGCAGGGCCTGGTGCACCAGCCGCGGCAGCTCGGGCAGCATCTGCACGTAGCGCGGCCCCTCCTTCCTGAAGCGCTCGACCAGCCCGCGCCAGCCGATCTGCTCGTGCATCCAGCGTTCGAGGAAGGGCTTGGCGGTGCTCCACAGGTCGAGCTCGGGGTCGAGCTGGCGCCCGAGGCCTTCCACGTTGAGCAGCGTCTTCTGCAGCAGCACCAGCTGCGGCTGGATCTCGACGTTGAAGCGACGCGAGGTCTGGAACAGCCGCAGCAGCACCTGGCCGAGCGAGATGTCCTTCAGCGGCCGGTCGAAGTGCGGCTCGCACACCGCGCGGATGGCGCCTTCGAGCTCGTCCACGCGCGTGTTCGGCGGCACCCAGCCCGACTCGACGTGCAGCTCGGCCACGCGCTTGTAGTCGCGGCGGAAGAAGGCGATGAAGTTCTGCGCGAGGTATTCCTTGTCGACCTCGGTGAGCGTGCCCACGATGCCGAAGTCGAGCGCGATGTAGCGCCCGAAGGTCTCGGGCGCGACGCTCACCTGGATGTTCCCCGGGTGCATGTCGGCGTGGAAGAAGCCGTCGCGGAACACCTGGGTGAAGAAGATCGTCACGCCGTCGCGCGCGAGCCGGGGGATGTCGACCCCCGCGTCACGCAGGCGCTGCAGCTGGCTGATGGGCACGCCGTGCATGCGCTGCATCACGATCACCGTGGAGGTGCAGTAGTCCCACACCATCTCGGGCACCAGCACCAGGTCGAGGCCCAGCATGTTGCGCCTCAAGTGCGCCGCGTTGGCGGCCTCGCGCACCAGGTCGAGCTCGTCGTGCAGGTAGTTGTCGAACTCGGCCACCACCTCGCGCGGCTTGAGCCGCTTGGCGTCGGGCGACAGCCGCTCGATCCAGCGCGCCAGCGTGCGCATGAGCGAGAGGTCGTCGTCGATCACCGCCAGCATGCCGGGGCGCAGCACCTTCACCGCCACCTCGCGTCCGTCGCGCAGCACCGCGAGGTGCACCTGCGCGATGGACGCGCTCGCCACCGGCTCGGCGTCGAAGCTCGCGAACACCGCGTCGATCGGCTTGCCGAAGGCCAGCTCGACCATGCGCCGGGCCTGCGCGGCGGGGAACGGCGGCACCCGATCCTGCAATTTCGCCAGTTCTTCGGCAATGTCTGCCGGAAGAAGGTCCCGCCGGGTGGACAGCACCTGCCCGAACTTGACGAAGATCGGCCCCAGGCGCTCGAGCGCCATGCGCAGGCGCTGGCCGCGCGGGGCGTCGAGGTTGCGGCCGACGGTGATCAGGCGCGAGAGCAGCCGCACGCGGCGCCGCTTGAAGCCGGAGAGCGCCAGCTCGTCCAGCCCGAATCGCAGAACCGTGAAGACGATGAAGACGAGCCGGGCGAGGTGCCTCATCGCGCTGACGGCTGGCCGGCGCCCGCGGAAGGGTCGCCGTCGCGGCGCTGCCAGCGCCCGGGCACGCGGGCAAGCGCCGCGATCGACTCGCGCAGGCCGTTCGCCGCCAGCCGGCCGATGCGGCCCAGCTCGCGCGCCGGGCCGTCGCCGACGAGGCGCGCCAGGTCGTCCTGGATGTCCCAGCGCAGGTTGTCCATCAGCCAGCTCACGTCGGCGGCGAGCGCGGCGTCGCCCGAGACCTCGACCGCCGGGCGCCGGCCCGAGGCGGCCTCCATCAGCAGTTGCGCCGGGCGGGAGGCGTCGATGCGCAGCGCCAGGTCGAATGCGGCCGGCGGATCTGCGGCCGCCCACTCCAGCAGGCCGGCGCGGGTGATGCCGAACACCAGCGGCGGCAGCGCCGGCAGCAGCGACGGCCAGCCGGCCAGCTCGACCCGCAGGCTGCGCCCGGCATGCGGCGCGAGCCGGCGCACCGCCGCGTCCTCGCTGGCGATCACGTGGTTGGCCAGGAGCACGAGGCGCTCCATCGCGGCGGTGGCGGCCAGTTGCTGCAGGGTGCGGAACATCGCCGGATTGTAGGCAGACGGGGTCGGCGCGCCCGGTAGGAAACGGTCACAGGCGTGCCGGCGGATCGCGGGAGAATCCACGCTCACTGGACCGGGGACCGGGCGTGTAGCGGCACGCCGGGCCCTCCGATTCCCGGCGTGCGGCGGCGGCCTGGCCCGATCGTTGCACGCAGGTGCCGAGGATCCGCCGCAGAGCGGCCCGGCATGGGATCACCTCGGAACGATGTTCGAAGACCGCACCTACAAGAGAACCTTCTACAGCGCACCCCAATCGGTGACCTCGCTGGTCGCGGCGTTCCTGGAGCCCGCCATCACCGTGCTCACGCTGGCCGCCGCCAACGCCTGGGTCGGCGTGTCGATGGGCCGGCCCGAACTGACCCTGTGCCTGCTCGTGTTCGCGCTCACCTTCCCCGGGCGCAACCGCTTCCGCGAGAACCTGCTCGCCGGCGCGGTGGACCTCACGGTGTCGTGGGTCACGCTGCTGGTCATCCTCGCCCTGTGCGGCTACGCCACCAGCAGCCTGCGCTACTTCGCGAGCGACGCGCTGCTGATCTGGGGCATCGCCACGCCCATCCTGCAGTGGACGGCGGTGTGGATCGGCAGCCGCATCGTCAAGTACCACGCGGCCAAGCCCGAGGCGCGGCGCTCGGCCGTGGTGGTGGGCGCGGGGCCGCTGGGCGTGAAGGTGTCGCGCGCGCTGAGCGCGAGCCACGAGCTCGGCGTCGACTTCGTCGGCTACTTCGACGACCGCACCGACGACCGGCTCGACCAGGCCGCCATCACGCGCCGGCTGGGCGGGCTGCGGGACGTCTCGGAGTACGTCACGCACCACGGCATCCGCGAGGTCTACATCACCCTGCCGCTCGGCTCGCAGCCGCGCATCGTCGAGCTGCTGGAGCAGCTGCAGGGCACGACGGCCTCGCTGTTCTTCGTGCCCGACGTGTTCGGCATCAGCATCATCCAGGGCCGGCTGCAGGACATGAACGGCGTGCCGGTGGTGGGCATCTGCGAGACGCCGTTCACCGGCACCAACGACCTCGTCAAGCGGGTGAGCGACATCATCCTGGCCACCGTCATCCTGATCCTCATCTCGCCGCTGCTGCTGGTCATCGCCATCGGCGTGAAGCTCACCTCGCCCGGGCCGGTGATCTTCAAGCAGCGGCGCAACGGGCTCGACGGCGAGGAGATCACCGTCTACAAGTTCCGCTCCATGCGCGCGCAGGACAACGGCCCGGTGGTGCGCCAGGCGACCAAGGACGACCCGCGCATCACGCCCTTCGGCGCCTTCATCCGCCGCACCTCACTGGACGAGCTGCCGCAGTTCTTCAACGTGCTGCAGGGGCGCATGAGCATCGTCGGCCCGCGCCCGCACGCGGTGGCGCACAACGAGGAGTACCGCCGCATCATCAAGGCCTACATGGTGCGCCACAAGGTGAAGCCGGGCATCACCGGCTGGGCGCAGGTCAACGGCCACCGCGGCGAGACCGACACCGTCGAGAAGATGAAGGCGCGCGTCGAGTACGACCTGGAGTACCTGCGCAACTGGAGCCTCGGGCTCGACCTGCAGATCATTGTGCGTACCATCCGGCTGGTCTTCTTCGACCGGCATGCCTACTGAGCTCGTCACGCCGGCTCGCGAGCGCGGGCCTCGAAGCACAACCACCCCTGGAGACTCCCCATGATTCGTCAAGCACGCCGCGTGCGCCGTCTTCCGCTTCGCCTCCTCGCCCTGGCCGCGGCGGCGGCCTGCGCCAGCGGCGCCTGGGCCCAGGCGCGCCCGTACTACCTCGGCGCGAGCCTCGGGGTGACGCACGAATCGAACGTCTTCCGCGCACGCGCCAACGAGCAGTCCACCACGGTCACGAGCGCGGGCCTGATCGGCGGCATCGACCAGCAGTTCGGCCGCCAGCGCGTGTACGCCCGCGGCTCGGTCTACAACAACGCGTACAGCGGCCTGTCGCTGCTCGACAACGTGAGCTACTCGCTCGGCGCCGGCCTGCAATGGGAAACCGTCGAGCGCCTGTCGGGCAGCCTGAGCGTGGGCGCGAGCCAGCGGCTGGCGAACGACACCGCCCCCGACCTGCAGCCCATCGTCATCAACCGCAAGAACATCGAGAACGCCCGCCAGGTGGCCGCGCGGGTGCGCTACGGCATCGCGGCCTCGCTCGCGATCGAGGCGGGCTACGCGAACCGCCGCGTCGACTATTCGACGGTCGAGTACATCGTGCGCGAGCACACCCAGGACACGGCCAACATCGGCCTGCGCTGGAGCAGCTCCGACCTGCTGAGCCTGGGCGTGGGCGTGCGCTACACCGAGGTCGACCGGCCGAACGCGCTGATCGCCGCGCCCAACATCATCGGCCCGCAGAAGTCCAAGCGCCGCGACATCGACTTCACCGCCGTCTGGAAGCCCACCGGCCGCAGCACGCTCGACGGCCGCATCAGCCTGACCGACCAGGAGTACTCCACCGGCATTACCCCCGACGTGTCGGGCGTGACGGGCTCGCTCATCTGGGGCTTCAACCCCGGCGGGCGGCTGAGCTTCAGCGCCTCGGCCATCCGCGACACCGGCACCGAGACCAGCTTCTTCCAGTTCGCGCCCGACCAGAACCCGATCAGCGTGGACAACGCCCGCATCAGCACGCAGTACGGCCTGCAGGCGTTCTACGAGCTGACGGCCAAGACCGCACTGAACGCGCGCATCCGCCACCGCAGCAGTTCCTTCGCCAACAACGCCAGCAGCTCGGCCGACAGCTACGGGCTCGGCGTGAACTGGGCGCCGACGCGCGCCATCACGGTGGGCTGCAACATCGCCCGCGAATCGCGCGACAACGCCTACGACGCCGACGTCTTCGGCTGCTTCGGCCAGTTCGTGTTGAGGTGACCCCCCCTACGCGCTTCGCGCGCCCCCCGAGGGGGCTGAGCCCGGACACGAAAGGTCCAGTGGACCTTTCGTGCCTGGCGAAGGGCCGGGCCACTGGCCCGGCGCGGCCTGCAAGGCAACACCGGCGGACCGGCAGAGCCGGATCCGCGGCGTTTGCTTGATTCCCGGTTCTCACATCGCCTGATGAAATGAAGATGAAAACCGTCCTGCTGACCGGCGCCACCGGCTACATCGGCTCGCACACCTGGCTGGCGCTGCTGCAGGCCGGCTACCGGGTCATCGGCCTGGACGACTTCTCCAACAGCTCGCCCGAGGTGCTGAACCGGCTGCGCCGCCTGGCCGGGCAGGAGCCGCGCTTCGTGCAGGCCGACGTGGGCGACGCTGCCGGGCTGGACGGCCTGTTCCAGCGCGAGCGCATCGACGCCGTGGTGCACTTCGCGGCCTTCAAGGCGGTGGGCGAGAGCACGCACAAGCCGCTCGCCTACTACGCCAACAACCTCGGCGGACTGCTCGCGCTGTGCCGCACGATGGAGCGCCACGGCTGCAAGGCGCTGGTGTTCAGCTCCAGCGCCACCGTCTACGGCGACCCGGAGCGGCTGCCGATTCCGGAGACGGCGCGCCTGTCCGCCACCAATCCCTACGGCGCCACCAAGCTGATGAGCGAGGACATCCTGCGCGACGTCGAGCGCGCCGACCCGGCCTGGAAGATCGCCCTGCTGCGCTACTTCAACCCGGTGGGCGCGCACGAGAGCGGCACCCTCGGCGAGGACCCGCGCGGCACGCCCAACAACCTGATGCCCTACGTCGCGCAGGTGGCCGTGGGCAAGCGCCCCCGGCTGCAGGTCTTCGGCAACGACTACGACACGCCCGACGGCACCGGCGTGCGCGACTACATCCACGTGCTCGACCTGGCCGAGGGCCACGTGGCGGCGCTGCGCCACCTGCTGGAGGCCGGGCGCGGCATCACGGTGAACCTGGGCACCGGCCGCGGCTACAGCGTGCTCGAGCTGGTGCGCGCCTTCGAGCAGGCGAGCGGGCGCCCCGTGCCCTACGACGTCGTCGCCCGCCGCCCGGGCGACGTGGCCGCCTGCTATGCCGACCCGTCGCTCGCGCGCACGGTGCTCGGCTGGCAGGCCACCCGGGGCCTGGCCGCGATGTGCGAGGACAGCTGGCGCTGGCAGCGCGACAACCCGCGGGGCTTCGCCGCCTGAATCGAATCGATCCGTCCGGCCCCCGATCGCCGGGGGCCGGACGACACGGGCTTGGACGAAAATCCCCCGCTTCGCCGGCTCCCCGCAGGCCACTTCGCATCGACCCCATGACCACCATCACCATCCAGCCCGTCATCATGGCCGGCGGCAGCGGCACGCGGCTGTGGCCGCTGTCGCGCGCGCAGCATCCGAAGCAGTTCCTGGTGCTGCAGGGCAACCGCAGCCTGTTCCAGCAGGCGGCCATGCGGCTCGCCTCGCTGGCCGGCGACGGCATCGCGGTGGGCGGCTCGTGCGTCGTCGGCAACGAGGAGCACCGCTTCCTCGTGCTCGACCAGCTGCGCGAGACGAAGCTGCCGCCGGCCACCGTGCTGCTCGAACCGGCCGGGCGCAACACCGCGCCGGCGATGACGCTGGCCGCGCTGCACGCCATGGACGGCGGCGCCGACCCGGTGCTCGTGGTCACGCCCGCCGACCAGACGGTGACCGACGAGGCCGCCTTCACCCAGGCGCTGCGCCGCGCCGTGCGGGTGGCCGGCACCGGCGCCATCGTCATCCTCGGCATCCGGCCCGACCGGGCGGAAACCGGCTTCGGCTACATCCGCGCCGGCGCCGAGCCGGGCGCGGAGGATTCGCGCACGGTGGCCGAGTTCGTCGAGAAGCCCGACCTGGCCACCGCCGAGCGCTACCTGGCGCAGGGCCACTACTACTGGAACAGCGGCATGTTCGTCGTGCGCGCCTCCGTCTGGCTGGCGGCCATCGGGCGCTTCCGCCCCGACATCGCCGCCGCCACGCGCACCGCCTGGGCGGCACGCACGTCGGATGCGAGCTTCCTGCGGCCGGGCCCGGCCGAGTTCGCCGCCATTCCGGCCGAATCGGTCGACTACGCGGTGATGGAGCCGGCCGCCGCCGCGCCGCGCGGGGACGGCGCCTTCGAGGTGCGCATGGTGCCGCTGGACGCCGGCTGGTCCGACCTCGGCGCCTGGGACGCGGTGTGGCAGGTCGGCACGAAGGACGCCGACGGCAACGTGGCCGTGGGCGACGCGGTGCTGCGCGACAGCCGCGGCACGCTCGTGCACGCCACCAGCCGGCTCGTGGGCTGCGTGGGCGTGAGCAACGTGGTGGTGGTCGAGACGCCCGACGCGGTGCTGGTCATCGACCGCAGCCGCTGCCAGGACGTGAAGCACGTCGTCGCCCACCTCCAGGGCGCGGGGCGCAGCGAGCACTCGCTGCACCGCCAGGTGCACCGCCCCTGGGGCTGGTACGACGGCATCGACGCCGGCGAGCGCTTCCAGGTCAAGCGCATCATGGTCAAGCCCGGCGCCTCGCTCAGCCTGCAGAAGCACCACCACCGCGCCGAGCACTGGATCGTGGTGCGCGGCACGGCCGAGGTCACCAACGGCGACACCGTCACGCTGCTGACGGAGAACCAGAGCACCTACATCCCGCTGGGCGCGACGCACCGCCTGGCCAACCCCGGCAAGGTGCCGCTGGAGATCATCGAGGTGCAGTCGGGCAGCTACCTCGGCGAGGACGACATCGTGCGCTTCGACGACACCTACGGCCGGGCAAGCTGATTGCCAAGGGCTTCCCGGGTCACGCAACTCGGGAAGCAGCGGATGAAGGTCACGATCATCGGGACGGGCTATGTCGGCCTCGTCACCGGCGCCTGCCTGGCGGAAATGGGCAACCACGTCCTGTGCCTGGACCTGGATGCCGCCAAGATCCACAAGCTCAACGACGGCGGCATCCCCATCCACGAGCCGGGGCTGCTGGAGATCGTCAAGCGCAACGTCGCCGCGCGGCGCATGCAGTTCACGACCGACGTGGCGGCCGCCGTCGACCACGGCACCCTGCAGTTCATCGGCGTGGGCACCCCGCCCGACGAGGACGGCTCGGCCGACCTGCAGTACGTGCTGGCCGCCGCCCGCAACATCGGCCGCCACATGACCGACTACAAGGTGGTGGTCGACAAGAGCACGGTGCCGGTGGGCACGGCCGACCAGGTGCGGGCCGCCATCGCCGACGAGCTGGCCGCGCGGGACGTGAAGGTCGACTTCGCGGTGGTCTCCAACCCCGAGTTCCTCAAGGAGGGCGCGGCGGTCGAGGACTTCATGCGCCCGGACCGCATCATCATCGGCGCCGACGACGAGCGCGCCACCCTGCTGATGCGGGCGCTGTACGCGCCCTACATCCGCAGCCACGACCGGCTGCACCTCATGGACGTGCGCAGCGCCGAGTTCACCAAGTACGCCGCCAACGCCATGCTGGCCACGCGCATCAGCTTCATGAACGAGCTGGCGCTGCTGGCCGAGCGCGTGGGCGCCGACATCGAGCGGGTGCGCAAGGGCATCGGCAGCGACCCGCGCATCGGCTACCACTTCCTCTACGCCGGGGCGGGCTACGGCGGCTCGTGCTTCCCGAAGGACGTGAAGGCGCTGGTGCGCACCGCGCGCGACCACGGCATCGAGCTGCAGGTGCTGCAGGCGGTGGAATCGGCCAACCAGCGGCAGAAGGAAGTGCTGGTCGACAAGGTCGTCGCCCGCTTCGGGGACGACCTCGCCGGGCGGCGCTTCGCCGTGTGGGGCCTCGCCTTCAAGCCCAACACCGACGACATGCGCGATGCGCCGAGCCGCGTGGTGGTGCGCGCGCTGATCGAGCGCGGCGCGGCCATCCGCGCCTACGACCCGGTCGCCGGCACCGAGGCGCGCCGCGTCTTCGCGGGGCTGGCGGGCCTGGACATCGTCGACACCGCCGCCGAAGCGCTCGAAGGCGCCGACGCGCTGCTGATCGTGACGGAGTGGAAGGAGTTCAAGAGCCCCGACTTCGACCAGATCCGCAGCCGCCTGAAGCAGCCGGTGGTCATCGACGGGCGCAACCTCTACGACCCGGCGCTGATGGCCACGCTCGGCATCGAGTACAGCGGCATCGGCCGCGGGCAGGCGGCGCAGGCGCCGGTCGTCGGCGTGGACGGCTGAAGCCGGCCGCCGGGGGCCGCGCCGCTCAGCCGGGCGCCCCGGTGCCGTCCAGGCCGCTCAGGCGCTTGCGGTCGATCGGCGAGACGGCCTGCAGCAGGGCGGTGGCGAACTGCTCCTGCATCCTGAAGGCGCGCTCGGGCGAGCCGTCGATCGACGACACGCGGAACAGCAGCCCGTCGGGGATCTCGCCGGTCAGGCCCATCTTGATCTCGACCATGCGCAGCTCGAGCTTGTTGCGCACCTGCGTGTCGCCGGCGGTGAACCAGTAGGTCACCGGCTCCTGGCGCTCACCCCGGCGGGTGTCGAGCCGGCGTGCGGCGATGTCGCCGAAGGGCGTGGGGATCACGCCCTCCTGGTTGCTCCTGAGCACGAAGCCCTGCGCGGGGTAGCAGACCTCGGGCTTGTGCGCCTGCAGGTTGCCGCGCTGCTCGTCGCCGTAGGCGAGCGACAGCATGATCTGGTAGCCGCTGCCGTTGACGTAGGTGCGCGTGAGCACCTGGCTGTAGAGCTTGTCCAGCAGCTCCTGGGTCTGCGGGTTCACCACCAGCCCGCCCTGGTCGGGCAGGGCGCGCCAGTCGCCGAACTGCGTGGGCACCGTGTCTTCGAGCACGTAGCGCGGCGCGCTGCCCGGCGGCTTCGATTCGGGCCGCGCATTGAAGCCGGCCACGGCCGACGCCAGCATGAGTCCCGCGAGAACGACGGAGATGCGCAGCACGGACATGGGGCCAGAGCCTCGGCGGTGACGGACCGTCGATTCTAGGCAGCCGGGTTTCCCGCGGCAGCGTCGGCGCGGCGCTTCACGCCGCTCGCGGGGCTCTCGTTGTCGAACATGTAAGCGTCGGCATCCAGAGTGCTGCGCGAGGGCCGGCCGCGGCGACGCATCGGGTCCGTTCATCGCCGCCCGGCCAGTGGCCCGGGTGTTGCGCGAGGTCTCCACGCAGGCGCAGCACCCGCTTACGCAGGACACCGCAAGACACATCCATCGACGCCCGGTAACAACCCGCCGCTATTTCCGGCCTCCGGCGCAGCCGACTCCCCGGGTAGCCGCGGGCGCCACGCGCAGCCGCCGCGGCCCGCCTCCCCTTCCATGCCACCGATCCCTCGACGCCCGATGACCCCCCACGCCCCGACGCCCCGGCCCACCCTCCGCCGCCTCCCCCTGCTGCTCGCCCTCGCGGCCGCGGCCGGACTGGCGGCCTGCGGCGGCGGCTCGGGCGGCGCCTCGTCCGAGCCGCCGGCCATCGCCGCCCCGGCCGATGCGCCCGGCCATGCCGACGCCGTGGGCGACGTCGTGGACGACGCCCTGCCTGCCGCGCCCGTGCCGAGCGGCGACCGCAGCCTCGTCCTGGCCTGGGAAGCGCCACGCACCAACGAGGACGGCAGCCCGCTCACGGACCTGGCGGGCTACCGCATCTACTACGGCAGCCGCCCGGGCCACTACACCGCGGCGGTGGCGGTGGACGACCCGGCCGCGTTGAGCCACCGCCTGGAATCGCTCGCCCCGGGCACCTACTACGTGGTGGTGAAGGCGGTCAACAGCGCCGGCGCCCAGAGCATCGCCTCGCCCGAGGCGAGCAAGACCATTCAGTAACGAGAGCCGCCCCGGCCCGCGTTACGCTGGACCGAACGTTCCGGAACCCCTTCCTGCATGAAAGCCGTACTCGCCCTGCTCACCCTGCTGGCCGCCGCCTTCGGCGCGCTGCCGGCCGCCGCCGCCACCTACTACTTCTCCGATTGCCAGGCCGACGCGGCGCCCGCCTGCGTGGCCGGCAGCAACGGCAACGCCGGCACCAGCCCCGAGGCGCCCCGGCAGAACCTGGCCGGGTTCAAGTTCCCCGCGGGCTCGGGCCACGCCTACCGCTTCGCCCGGGGCGGCTCGTTCGCCAACGTCTACATCGACGCCCCCTCGGGCGCCGTCTTCGAGGCCTACCGGCCGTCGTGGTGCAGCGGCAGCTGCGCGCAGTCGCGGCCGATCCTGAAGGCGCGCGCCAAGGCCGACGGCCGGGGCGACGACGCCGTGCGCTTCTGGTTCAAGCGCGGCAGCACCGTGCGCGACCTGGAACTGCGCGGCTACGGCGGCGGCGAGGGCTACGGCGTGATGTCGCAGGGCTCGAGCGACATCACGCTCGACAACCTGGAGATCAGCGACTTCGTGATCGGCGTGCACGTCGCCTACGGCCACAACGGCACGCCGTCCGAGCGGGTCACGCTGCGCGGCTCGACCATCCGGCACAACAAGGCGCAGGGCTTCCTCGGCGGCGCCAACGGCCTGCTGATCGAGGACAACCTGTTCGACGGCAACGGCAGCGACAACGGCACGCGCGACCACAACATCTACCTGAGCAGCGGGCCCTACGAGGTGCCCGACATCCTGGTGCGCGGCAACACGCTGACGAACAACACCGCCTATGCCGGCGCGATCTGCAAGTCGGTGTCGCTGGTCGGCCACGGGCACATGCCCCGCCTGACGATCGAGAACAACACCATCACCGAGACCGCGTCCGGCGCCGTGTGCTGGGGCATCGCCATCAACGGCGTCACCGCCTCGAACGTCGTGCAGGCCTTCCCCGGCCTCGTGATCCGCGGCAACACGGTGTCCATCCACGGCGCGGGCAACGTCGGCATCACCTGCGACTCCTGCCCCGGCGCGGTGATCGAGAACAACACCATCGTGCGCACCGGCGACGGCGGCAGCTTCACCGGCGTGCACATCCCCTCGGGCACGCCCAGCGCCGCGCGCGGCGACGCGGCCGACGACAGCGTCACCGTGCGCAACAACACCCTCCACATCGAGGCGCCCGACCGCCCGACCGGCATCTCGCTGGCGCCGGGCTCGGCCAGCGACGTGGTCGTCTCCAACCTCGTGCTGTTCGGCAGCCAGTCGAACCGCGCCCAGTGCCTGCAGACGCGCGGGCGCTCCATCCAGAGCTTCAAGGCGATCGACAACAACCTGTGCTGGCGCAGCGGCGGCGCGGCCTTCTCGTGGAGCGACCAGGCCGGCACGCTCGGCGCGGCGCAGGCCGCCGGCTTCGACCAGTCGAGCCTCGCCGTCGACCCCGGCCTGTCCACGCTCAGGCAGGCGGCGGGCGCCGCGGCGGGCAGCGTGCTGTCCACCGCCTCGCCGGCGGTCAACGCCGGCCACCGCACCCTGAGCAGCCCGCGCGACCAGGCCGGCGTGCAGCGCGACGCGCTGCCCGACATCGGCGCCGTCGAGCGCGCGGCCCGGCCCGCGGCGCCGTCGGGCCTGAGCGTCCACTAGGGCACGTCACTCCTTCGCCAGGCGACCCGCCAGGTGGTCGCCCAGGCGCAGCGCGAGCTGGACGATGGCGTAGGTCGGGGGCGCATGCCCGCCGGTCGGGAACACCGACGCGCCGCCCACGTACAGGTTGTCCACGCCGAACACCTTGCAGTCGCGGTCGACCACGCCGCGGGCGGGGCCGTCGGCCATGCGCGTGCCGCCCATGTGGTGGAAGCCGGCCACCGGGTGCTCGTCGGGCCAGGGCCCGCCCTCGGTGATCCAGGGAAGGATCTTCATCCGCCCGAGCTCGCTGGCCGCGACGCCGTTGCCGAACAGCACCGACGCCACCTCGGCCGTGCGCCGGTCCTGCGGCGACTTCCTCCAGTGCAGCACGGTGCGCGGCATGCCCAGGCGGTCGCGGGCGCGGCCGAGCTCGACGCGGTTGGCCGCGAGCGGCACCTGCTCCCAGGCCAGGCGCGCCCTGGCGGAGCAGGCGAGGCCGTCCTTCGCCACCTTCCTGAACAGTTCCGGCGCCACGCACATCGCGTCGCGCAGCAGCGCCCTGGGCAGGCCCTCGCCCACCTGCAGCCGCATGCCGAAGTTGCCGGTGGCCGGGCGGCCGCGCAGCCAGGCCTCGCTCGGCGCGTAGAAGCGCATGCCGCCGGCGGCCCGCATCCGCGTGAAGTCGAAGACGATCACGTCGCCCACGTCGACGCGCGGATGCTCCATCCAGTAGCGCCCGAGCGTCGCCGGCCGCGGCACCACGCCGCCGTCGTGCAGGCGGTTGGCCCACAGCAGCAGCCGGCTGTTCTCGATGCCGCCGGCGCACACGGCGAAGAACGGCGCGCGGACCTCGCCGCCCTGCCCTTCGGCGCCGATGCGCGCGGCGGCGATGCGCCCGCGCTCGGGCACGAGGTCGGTCACCGGGCTGTCCAGCAGCAGCCCGATCGACGGGGAGTCCTCCACCTGCCGGCGGTACTTGGTGCCCAGGCGCGTGACCGGGCGGCTGACGCGCAGGCCGATCTCCTGCAGGTCCTCGTTCACCGGCCGGTCGGGCCGCGCCGGCGGCGGCAGGTCGAGGATGTCGTCGGCGCGCGCGGCGAAGGGCGCCAGGTCGCGCCGGCGGATCGGCCATCCGCCTGCCTCGATGCCGGCGCGCGGCTCGAAGTCGATGGCGTCGAGCGCGCGGCACCAGCCCTCCCAGTGGCCCGAGCCACCGCCGAAGACGCGCAGCCGCGTGGCGGCCAGCTCGGCGTAGCGGTCGCCCACGACCTCGCCGCCGCAGGCGTCCTGCGTGTCGGCGTCGTAGGCGAAGCCGCCCGCCTCGAGCACGAGGCACGGGATCCGGTGCCGCTCCAGCTGCAGCGCCAGCGACAGCCCCGCCGGCTCGGAGCCCACGATGCACACGGCCGGCCGGAAGCCCGCGCCGTCGAGCGCGGCGAGGTCGCCGAAGATCACCGGTCGTCCGCCTTCATCACCCAGCCCGAGCGCAGCACCAGGCGCCGCCGCGCCAGCAGCGCCTGCACCGCGCCGGCCAGGGCCGCCATGCGCGCCAGCGCGAGGGCGGCGAGAACGGCACGCCGCCGCAGCAACGGGGAATGCATCGCGACCTCCTCTGTGTGTGCTCTCGTCCAGGGCGCGGCACGGCACCCTGTCCGCACCGCCACGGCCCTGCGGCGGGCACTGTGGCATGCGCCCCGGCCCGGCCTGGTAACAAAACCCGCGGGAGCCCCGCCGGGCAGCGCGGGGTCACGCCGCGGGCGTCCGCGCCGCGCCGGCCCCGGCCTCGGCCACTTCGCGGTAGCGGGCGAGCATGCGGTCGACCTTGACCTCCCAGTCGAAGTCGCGCACGACCTTCTCGCGCCCGGCGCGGCCGAGCGCCCGGCGCAGGTCGGGCGCCGCCGCGAGGCGCTGCATCGCCGCGGCGAAGCCGTCGCGCAGCGCGCGCCGGTCGGTGGGCTCGACGAGCACGCCGCAGCCCGCGTCGATGTAGTCGGCCGGCCCGCCCCAGGCCGCGGCGATCACCGGCCGGCCCATCGCCATCGCTTCGAGCACCACCGCGCCGCCGCATTCGTGCACGCTGGGCAGCACCAGCGCGTCGGCCCGGCGCAGCTGCGCCGCGCATTCGGCCTGCGGCAGCCAGCCGGTGAAGCGCACCGCGTCGCCGCCGTCCGCGCGGCCGGCGAGCCCGAGGCGCCGGGCCAGCCGCTGCAGGCGCTCGCGCTCGGGGCCGTCGCCCACCACCACGAGCCGCATGGGCGTGCGCGCCAGCGCATCGGCCAACGCTTCGAGCAGCACGTCCACGCACTTGAGGGCGACGAGCCGGCCCATGAAGACGAAGGTCGCCGGCCCGTCCACGGCGTCGGCGGCCGCCTCGCCGGCCTCGGCCCACAGCCGCAGGTCGACGCCGTTCTCCACCACCTCCACCACGCGCGGCGAGGCGCAGCGCGGCAGCGCCGCGCGCGTGCGCGCGTTCGCCACCATCAGCAGCGCCGCCTCGCGCTTGCCCGGCATCAGCCGGTTCAGCCCTTCCGACGCGGCGCGGCCGGCCGCGAGCAGCGCGCGCCCGACCAGCCCGTCACGCCGGGCGAAGCCGGGCGGGTAGCGCATGCCGCCGTTCATCGGCCCGATGAGCACCGGCACGCCGAAGCCGTGCAGCGTCGACGGCTCGCGCGGCGACACCGGCATCGGCTGGTGGATCACGTCGACGCGCTGCTGCGCCACGAGCCGGCGCACCAGGCGCCGCTGCGCGCGCTGGGTGAGCAGTCGCGACAGGAAGCCGAGCGTGAAATGCGCCAGCCGCGCCGGCAGCCACCGCCCCAGGCGCCACAGCACGCGGTGCGCGCGCGTGTCCTCGACGTAGTGGATGCGCGGGTCGTCGCCGAACAGGCGGGCCAGCTCCTCGCGCGTGCGCGCATGGGTGACGAGCCGGACGTCCACGTCGCGCTCGCGCAGCACGCGGAAGTAGTGCAGGCCGAGCGCCGCCTCGCCGCCGAAGCGCGCCGAGGCGTGCTCGCTCACGAGCAGCACGCCCAGGCGGCGGCCGGCGGCCGGCGGCGGCGTCATGCCGCGCCCTGCGGTTCGAGCAGGTAGCCCGCGCACAGCAGGGTGAAGCTGCGCCGCACGGCCGGCCGGACGCCCGCCAGGCGCAGCGGCGCGCCGCGCTCGCGCCGGCTCATCCACAGCAGGCCGACCAGGGCGACCACGGCCGGGTCGACGTGCGACAGCCCGGCGCAGTCCAGCACGGACTCGCCGTCGGCGCCCGCCAGCTCGGCGAAGGCGCGGCGCAGCGGCGCGGCGTTCGAGGCCGCCCAGGCGCCGCGCAGGTGCAGCACCGCGCCGCGCCGCTCGGCCGACGCGGCCGCGAGCTGCGCCGCCGTGGGCGCATGGCGACGCGCATGCAGCAGGTAGGGCAGCACGCGCGCGGCGAGCAGGTGCACGAAGCCGAGGCCATCGCGCGCATAGCGCCGCCACAGCGCCGGCTCCTCCTTCACGCGCCACAGCCATTCGAGCCCGCCGCGCTGCGCCCATGCCGGCGCGCGCCGCACGCTGCCGGCCACGAAGTTCACGACGGCGCCCAGGTGGCTCAGCACCGGCGCGGTGAGCTGCGGGCGGTTGCGCTCGATCCACGCCTGCCCCTTGGCCGCGCCGAGCGAGACGAGCACGAAATCGGGCGCGCTCGCGTTGATGCGCCCGATGCGCTCGGGCTCGCTCATCGCCTCCACCGGCACGAAGCCCGGCGAATCGAAGCCGACGCAGCGCAGGCCGGCGGCGCTGGCGTTCAGGCGCCGGCAGGCCTGCTCGGCCGCCCCGTCCGGCCCACCGAAGAAGAACACGCGGATCGGCGCCGCCGCCGCGTCGCGCAGCCGCTCGAACAGGCTCGCGCCCGCCACCCGCTCGGGCAGGGGCAGCCCCATCAGCCGCGCCACCCACACGAGCGGCATGCCGTCGGCCAGGCTCAGGTCGCTGCGCAGCACCGAGTCGCGGAAGGCGGCGTCGCGCTGCGCGGTGACGACGAAGTCGAGGTTGGGCGTGGAGAGGAAGCACGGCCGCCGCTCGCGCACCGCCCGGCGCACCCGCCCGGCGGCGCCGCCCAGGTCGACCATGTCGAAGGGCAGGCCGAGGATGCAGCGAACGTCCCGCTCGAAGTCAGGTGCCAAGGCGCTTCCCGGCGGGCAGGTCGGGCGCCGGCGCGGGGGGCGTCAGCTCCTGCGCCGCGCGCCGCTTGCCCACGCGCAGCGCGCGCCACTGGTAGCGGCGCAGGAAGCGGCGGAACTCGGGGGCGTCGTAGCGCGGCTTGCGCTGCAGCGCGCTCTTCACCCAGCCCCACAGCATGGCCGCGCTGCCGATGACGAGCGGCGGCTCGGTCAGGCGGAACACGGCGCTCGCCAGCATGTAGACGAAGCCCGTGCCCATGAAGTACTGGCCGTAGCCGTGGCGCATGCGGCCGGTGAGGATGCCGGCCTGGCTCGATCCCATGGGCCGCAGGTGCTCGAAGCGCAGCGCGGGCTCGTCCCAGCTGCAGGCGATCCAGCCGTGCATGCGGCAGCGGTGGCAGTCGATGCCGTCCCACATCACCTCGCGCACGAAGCCGCCGATGGCCTGGAAGCGGTCGACGCGGTAGAACTTGGTCATCCCGAGCGAGGTCTCGTCGCCATGGTTCTCGGGCACCAGCGCCTCGCCGTGGCGCACGTAGGCCTTGCCGCTGCAGGTGGCCATGCGCGGCTCGGCCTCCATGCGCTGCATCAGGATCTCGAAGTAGCGCGGCGGCAGGTCGAGGTCGAGGTCGAGCTTGCACAGATAGTCGAAGTCGGCGGGGCGGATGGTCTCGTAGCCGGCGTAGAAGGCCTCGATCACGCCGGGGCCCACGGCGCGGCGGCCGCGGTCCCGGCGCGTCACGACGGTGATCCAGTCGTGCTTCGCCCGGTACTCGGCGAGGATGCGCGGCGTGTCGTCGGTCGAGCCGTCGTCGACGATGACCCACAGCGCGGGGCGCACGCTCTGCGCCACCACGGTGTCGAGCGTGCGGCGCATGTACTGCGCCTCGTTGCGGCAAGGAGAAATGAGAACGTATCTGCGGCTCATGTGCTCGGTACGGGTTGCGCCACGGTCTGCTCCGCGCCGTGGCCGATGTGGAGAAGCAGCCGGTCGACGTTGGCCGCCTGCGAGAACTCGCCCTGCACGTGGCGCGCCGCCTCGCCGGCCAGGGCCGCGCGCAGGGCCGGGTCGTCGAGCAGCCGCGCCAGCGCCTGCGCGAGGGATTCGGGATCGGCCGCGCCGGCGAGCAGCCCGGTGCGCTCGTGCATCACCAGCTCGGGAATGCCCGACAGCCGCGTCGACACCACCGGCACGCGCTGCGACATGGCTTCCATCAGCACGACGGGGATGCCGTCGACGTCGCCGCGCGCGTCGGGTTTGCAGGCGAGCGCGAACACGTCGAGCGTGCGCAGCCAGCCGTTCACCGCCTCGTGGCCGAGCGCGCCCTCGAAGCGCACGTGCTCGCCCAGCGCCAGTTCCGCCACCAGCGACGCCAGCGGCCCGCGCAGCGGCCCGTCGCCGGCGATCGACAGCTGCACGTCGTGGCGCCGGTCGCGCAGCAGCGCCACGGCGCGCAGGAGGTCGTCGAAGCCCTTCTTCTCGACCAGGCGCCCGAGCGTGCCGATGCGGTAGTGCAGCTTGGCCTGGTACAGCGGCCGGTCGGCGAGCGCGGGGATGCTCACGCCGCAGCGCACCACGGCCAGCTTCCCGGGCGGCACGCCGCAGGCCTGCAGGTAGCGCAGGTTGTGCCTGGAGATCGTCAGCAGCCGCTGTGCGCGCGCCGCCTTCTCGGGCAGCAGCAGGCCGCGCTCGAAGATGTCGTTGGCATGCGCGGTGACGGTGAACGGCACGCCCGAGAAGGCGCTCGCGTACATCGCGATCTGCGCCGGCACGTGCGCGAAGTGCACGTGCAGGTGCGTGCAGCCCGCCTCCTGCAGCCACTGCGCGAGGCGCGCGCCGGCCAGCCACTGCCAGCCGAGCTTCCAGGCCGCGGGCCGCCACGGGCCGACGGCGGACATGTCGCCCAGCAGCATCGCGAACGCCCGCAGGCCGCGCGCGCCGAAGCGCGGCAGCGCCGAGAGCGACGCGGCCAGGCGCACGCTCCAGCGCCCGTCATAGAGCACGCGCGTGCGCTCGGCCAGCGCCTGCTGCGCCTGCGCCGGATGGGCCGGCCGATGCACCGACACCGGCAGCACCGGCAGGCCCCGCCGCTCCAGCGCCAGCAGTTCCTCGTACACGAAGGTGGCGGACAGCGCGGGGATCTCCGGCGCCAGGTAGGCGATGCGCGTCGAAGGCTGGAGTGTCATGTCGACCCCTCGTCCGACGAATACGTCGGCCGGTCCCCCGAGGGGACGCGGGCCGGCTTGGGAGCGGCCCGGCGCTCGGCCCGCCGCGTACTGACAACCACGCTCATGGGACGCGCTCACTTGGGGTCGATGGGCGCCGCCCGCTGCGCGCGCAGCCGGTGCAGCCAGAAGGTGAAGACGCCCTGCCCCTCGGGGAAGCGGGCGAGCACGAGGAACACCGACCGCCAGCGCTGCGCCGGGTCCTCGATGCCGTGGCGCAGCATCAGGCGCAGCATCTGTGCCGGGTAGGCGAGCAGCAACAGCCACCAGGCGTCGCCGTCCAGCAGCACGAGGAGCAGGATGGCGGCGGGCAGCACCAGGCCCCACAGCAGCGCGCGCCGCGCCTCGGGCACGTAGTGCCGCTCGGGCGGCGCGCCGTGCAGCAGCGAGCCTTCGGCGAAGGCATGGCCGTTGCGCACCGCGCGGCGCCACCACTGGCCGAAGCGCGTCATCGCGGCGTCGTGCCAGCCCATGTCGCCGGGCAGGCGCCACACGCGCCAGCCGGCCTGCCGCAGCCGCACGCACAGCTCGGGCTCCTCGCCGGCGACGAGCTCGTCGCGGTAGCCGCCCGCCTCGGCCAGCGCGGCGATGCGCAGCATGGCGTTGCCGCCGACGGCGCGCGACTCGCCGGCGGGCACGTTCCACTCCATGTCGCACAGCAGGTTGTAGATGGAGCGGTTCGGCCAGCGCTCGCGCAGCCGGCCCGCCACCGCGGCCACGTCGGCATGCTGCTGCAGGAAGGCCTGGGCCGCGTCGAGCCAGCCGGGGGCGAGCTCGCAGTCGCCGTCGACGAACTGCACGAGCTGCGTGGCCGGCGCCAGCTCGCGCAGCCGCCGCAGCCCGGCGTTGCGGGCGCGCGCGGCGGTGAAGGGCCGGCCCATGTCCAGCGCCACCACGTGCGCGCCCAGGCTTTGCGCGAGCGCCGGCGAGCCGTCGGTGGAGCCGGAGTCGACGTAGACGATGGCCACCGCCCGGTCGATGGACTGCAGGCAGCGCCGCAGCCGCTCGCCCTCGTTGCGGCCGATGACCACCACGCCGGCCGGCATCATCGCGTCGCGCGCCGGCCGCAGCCGGTGCGAAGGAACAGCGACCAGCGCATGCGCACGTCGCGCCAGCAGTGGCGCAGGCCCGCGGGCGCCGCCTTGAGCAGGCACTTGAGCGCCAGCACCAGGTTGCCGAGCGTGCCCAGCGCCATCGCCGCGGCCAGTCCCATGGCGCCGTGGTGCTTGCGGAAGTACAGCAGCTCGCTCTCGAGCTGCAGCACCGGGATCTGCTTGCCGGCGGGCGACAGCGCCGCATCGGACTTCGCGCTCTCGCCGCCGAGGTGCACCACCGTCGTGTGCGGATAAAACACCACCTTCCAGCCGGCGCTCCTGGCCGCGCGGCAGTGGTCGACCTCCTCGCAGTAGAGGAAGTAGCGCGGGTCGAACAGGCCCACCTGCTCGATCACGGCGCGCCGCACGAGGTAGTAGCAGCCGGGCACCCAGTCGCATTCGCGCACGCTGGCGTGGTCCCAGGCCATGTCGTCGACCATGCGGGTGCGCGGCAGCCAGCGCGCGAGCCCGGCGCGCGCGACGAACACGTTCCACGGCGTGGGGAAGCGGCGGCAGCACGGTTGCAGCTCGCCGTCGCGCCCTTCCAGGCGCACGCCGAGGATGCCGCAGTCGGCGTGCGCGTCCAGGTAGGCCACGGTCTTCATGAGCGTGTCGGGCGCGACGAAGGCGTCGGTGTTGAGCAGCAGCACGTGCCGCCCCGCCACGTGCGGCAGCGCCTGGTTGTTGGCGCGGCCGAAGCCGACGTTGGTCTCGTTGACGATGAGCAGCGCCTCGGGCAGCTCGCGGCGGATGACGTCGAGCGAATCGTCGCGCGAGGCGTTGTCGACGACGATGAGCTGCAGCCGCAGACCGTCCTGCGAGGCGCGCAGCGCATCGCGCATCGGCACCAGCAGGTGCGCGGTGTTGTAGTTGACGATCACCACCGACACGTCGACCGCCTCGTTCATGCGGCCTCCTGCACGCTCGCCGCGTCGCCGCCGGCGATCACCCGCGCCGGCACGCCGACGGCCGTGCAGCCCGCCGGCACGTCGCGCAGCACCACGGCGTTGGCGCCGATGCGTGCCCCGTCGCCGACCACCACGCCGCCCAGCACCTTGGCGCCGGCGCCGATGTAGACGCCCGCGCCGATCACCGGCGCCGCGCCGTCGGCGAGCTGGCCCACGGTGACCTGCTGCATCAGCATGCAGTTCGCACCGATCACGGCGTCGCGGTGGATGACCACGCCGGTCGGGTGCGGCAGGCGCAGGTTGTCGCCGAGCCGCGCCTCGGGCTGGATGTCGGAGGCGGTGAGCACGCTCCAGAAGCGGTGGCGCAGGCGCGCCAGCTTGCGCCGCAGCGCCGCCATCGGCCCGCCGGCGGCGCGATGCCGCTGGAAGGCGTGGATGCTCGCCAGCAGCGAGCCCGCCGGGTCCCAGCGCCAGCCGCGCGCCTCATGCGTGCTGTGCGACATGCTCGAATCCTTGCGCGGGCACGGCCGCCTCGCTCGCGCGGCCGCCGCTGCGCACGGCGCAGGCCGCGCCGACCTGCGCCTCCAGCGCGGCCAGCAGCTCGTAGCGGCGGCGGTACAGCGCCCGCTTCTTCGACGGCACCTGCTCGAGGTCGCGCGCCGGCACCTCGACCGGCAGGGCGAAGAACTGCGCGTCGTGCACCGCGCCGCCCCGGTCGCGCCAGATCTCGTCGTAGTCGACCTGCAGCGCGCTGGCCTTGGCCTCGCCGAAGTAGGCGCTGCGGTGCACCCGGCTCGCATCGGCGACGGCGAGGATGTCCTTCACGCCGATGCCGCGGCACAGCATGCGGAAGACCTCGACCAGGAAGTCGCGCGGGCGCAGGCCGTGCAGCACCTTGGTGAGGTCGCGGTAGCGCTCGAGGATCCCTTCGATCGTGACGCCCTGAACCGCGCCGACGTAGGCGACCGGCCGCCCGTCGACGCTGCCGAGCGAGAAGGCCAGCGAGTACAGCCGCGTCTTCCCCTCGAACAGGTTGAGCACCAGCGGCCCTTCGCGCATGAACCACGCCGGCTGGTCGAGCACCATGCGCAGGCCGGGGGCGAGCTCGCCCAGGTCGAGCAGCTCGAACTCGGCATCGACCGCCACCTCGAGCACCGGCGTGCGGCCGACCGCCTGGAAATGCTCCGCCAGGTGCCGCAGCCGCCGCGCGGCGCTCCATTCGGCGCACACGTACGGCCAGGCCACCGCGCCCACCAGCTGCGGCCGCTGTGCCAGCGCCCGCTCCAGCGCGCTGCCGGCGGGCGGCTTGCGCAGCGGCGCCAGCGCGTCCTGCACGCGCACCGCCTGCCGCACGAAGCCGAGCCGCCGCCGCAGCGCGCGCAGGCCGCCCGGCCCCGCGACGGCGCGCGACTGCGACCAGGCCCAGGCGATGTCCCCCAGCCTCATGCTGCCGCCTTCAGCGCGCCGGCGGCCGCGCGCTCGACGGCGCGGTGCAGCGCCGCCTCGAACAGGTCGCCGGACCGGTCCCACGAGCTGTCGCGCACGGTGTCGAACGCGGCCTGCGAGCACTGCCGCCAGGCGGGATCCGCCAACTCGAGGAAGCGCTGCGCGGCCGCGGCCAGCCCCGGCGCGTCGTCGACGTCGGCCAGCGCGCCGTTGCGGCCGTCGACGATGGCCTCCTCCGGCCAGCCGGTGCGGGTGGAGACCACGGGCGTGCGGCAGGCCATCGCCTCCATCGCCGTGAGGTTGAAGCCCTCGACCCGGCTCGCGGTGAGCCACACGTCGCAGGCTGCGTAGAGCTCGCGCAGCGCGTGCTGCGGCGGATGCAGGCTGTAGGCGATGCCCGCCATCGCCCCGGCCGGCGGCCGCTCGCTGCCGAAGCACACGGTGCGCAGCACGGGCACCCGCTCGCGCAGCAGCCGCAGCGCATGCAGCGCCGTGTCGAAGCCCTTGAGCGGCACGCTGGAATAGAGCAGGCCGACCGTCGGCACCGGCTGCCTGCCGCGCGGCGCGGCGAAGAACTGGCGGTGGTCGACGCTGTTGTGCACCACGTCGACGTCGTGGTCGCCGTAGGCCTCGGCCATGGTGCGCGCGAGCCAGCGGGCGACGACGATCTTGTGCATCGGCAGCCGGTAGGTGGCGCGGCTGCGCTCCTGCGCGAGCCACGGGTAGACCTCGTGGCCCTGCACGAAGTACGCCTTGGCGCCCTTGCGCGGCGACAGCGCCGCCACCCACTCGGCCGTTTCCCACCAGGTGGCGACCACCACGTCGGCATCGGGCACGTCGGCGTCGGCCACCGGCCGCCACGCCTCGAGCACGCGATGGTCGAGGCCGGCGCCGTCCAGGTGCGAGCGCGGCGTCGCCTCGTTCGCCGCCCCGAAGGCCGAGAACGGCCGCCGCAGCCGCGCACGCAGCGGCGCCCGCTTCGGCTGCGGCGGGGGCGACACCAGCACCACCTCATGGCCGCGCGCGACGAGCAGGCGCGCGTGGATGGCGGCGGCGCGGATGCCGCCGCTCATGTTCACGGGGGGGAGAACGAATGTGATCTTCATGGATTCGTCGCGGACGGGTTTCATGGCGGCGACGCCACCGGCGCCTTCAGGCGCGGCGATCGGGAGCGCGCGGCAAAGCGGCCATCACCGATGACCCGGCGCACGCACGAACGCGCCTTGCCGCAGCTCGCGCCGCAGGCGGCTCCAGCCACGGACGATGAGCGGCGCCGGCGCAAGCAGCGCCTCGAGCGGCCGGATGACGGCCGGCCCGGCGGCATTGGCCCTCGCCTGCTGCAGCACCGTGGCCCACTCCGTGCGCACCGCCTGGTTGCGCAGGCGCACCCGACCGAGATCGAGCGTGGGGTCGTCGAAGCAGGCCGGCGGCGTGAGTCCGTTGGCAAGGAAATTGAACTTGGTGCGCATGCACTTCTCGCACACCCCGCAGTTGCGCCCGCTGACGTCGCCTTCCCAGCACACCCGCAAGGAGGCCGCGGCTTCGGGCCATTCGGCAATCGCCTTCACTTTCATCGTGCGGCTGTACGCCGCGCCGTCGTGAAGAACCTCGAACCCGTGCGAGCTCAGCAGCGGGTCGGTGACCGGGTTCGACCCCCACGGCAGAACGAGATGCGCGTAGGGCTCGCTGCTGCCGACGACGCACGCAGCGGCGGCCCGGCGCAGGTTGAGCAGCGCGCCGACCAGGGCTGCGGCAAAGGCGTGCTCCCACATGACCGAGGCCACGTCGCGGTAATTGGTGCGCAGGCGGACGATCGGCACGCCGATGGAGCCGAGCACCTTCTCGGCGGACGCCGACGCCACCTCGAAGGCTTCATCGCGCCCGAGCGGAATGTCGAAGCCCTGCACCAGCACGCAGGCGGCCACGTCGCGCGAGCGATGGCCGGCCTGCCGCTGGTGATGGCGCCAGACGCTGAAGGTGGCGTCGACGCCGCCGGAGAACGCGAACACGCCCTTGCCGCCCGGCCCGGGCTGGGTGGGCGGCGCGATGCGATCGGCATGAATGCCGACCGGCGAGTACAGCGCCGGCGCCCAGGCGCACCAGGCGTCGCGGAACTCGGTCAGGTTCGACAGCAGCTGCGCGCTCGCGGTGCCGTGGAGGAACAGTTCGCGGCCCTCGCGCATCGCCTCCATGAGCGTGCACAGCAGATAGGCCTCGCCGTCATCGCGCGCCGGCGGCTCGACCGATCGGTCGAACTCGAACCACAGCCCGGCGCGGCCGGTCTCGACGCTGCCGTCCATGCGGCGCAGGCTGCACGATCGTCGGTGCTGGTTGTCGCGGACCTCCGCGTCCAGTGATTCGATGTGCAGTGCTCTCATCTTCGAGGTGTAGGTGTTGTCGCGCGGCTGTCATGCGCCAACAGGACACAAAGCAACAACCGGACCTCGAGACCGGCGGACGACCCCGCCGCGCCCTCCGTTCAAGCAGCGACTTCGGCCGCAAGCCCCTGCTGGCGTGTCGTCTGCAGCAGTTCGCGGCAGATCGCCGCCGCTTCCTCGGCGCTGCCGGCGCGGCGCACGAGCGGGCTGCCTCCCGTCCATTCGTCCATGAATGAGGAAATCTTGCCGTAACTGTTATCCAGCACGACGTGCGGCACGCCCAGCAGCGTGCACAGGATGTGCGCATGCAGGCGGTCGGTGATGACGACGCGCCCGCGCGACAGCAGCCGGCAGCCGCGGCGCACGCGCAGCGCAGCGAGGCGGTCCCACTGCCCGGCGAGGCTTTGCTGGAACCATGCGTGATGCGCATGACGCCCGAGCGCGCGCCGACGCAGGTGCAGCGCCAGCGTTCGCGTGATCGAACCCGGCTCGTCGAGCCAGTCGGCGCTGGCGGTCGTGATGCGTTCGCCGGCGAGCGCCTCGCCGAGGCCGCCGATGGCTCGCTCCTTGTCGGAGCGCGCGAGGATGAAGCAATCGACATCCGGCGCCGCACGCTGGAGCGTGCCTTGCAGCAGCAGCGCCGAGTCGCAGCACAGCACGGTCCGTGCGCCGAGCGACTCGACGGCGATGCGCTCGCTTGCGCGGTCGCGCACCATGAGCGTGAAGTCCGGATGCGAGGCGATGAGTTCGCGCATGGTGCGCAAGGCCTCTTCAGTGTCGAAATGGAGACTTTGCGGCAGCTGCACGACGCGGTAGTCGCGCAGTTCGCGCAGCACGCGCTCGCGGTGCGCCTGGTGCGCCGGCCACAAGGTGCCGAAGTTCCCGCCGCCGAGAATGAGCACCACGCCGCCGGGCATGGCGCGGCGAAGCACCGCGGCGGACAAGGTCTGCAGCGAGCCGACGTAGCGCCGCCTCATGCGGTGCTCGGCGAGGAAACGCCCCATGCCCGCCCAGATGGCGCTGTCGCCCACGTTGCTGTAGTCGGGGAAGTCGAGCAGCGCGCAGTTCCCGCCCGCGGGCAGCACGCGCGACAGCGTCTCGAGGACGCCTTGCGCGAGGCCGCGCGCATGAAGTGTCGAAGGCTGGTCGCCGGCCATGCGAACGCTTGCTGAACGGATGTCTCTTCTCCTGGTGCTGCCTGCACGCGGCGGGCGGCCAGTCTAGCGACGAGGCCAGGTGCGTGACGTTTCAATCGTTACGGCGGCACGGTCGCCGCGGCCTGCAACAGCGCCTGCGCACCGCAGTCGTTAGGATCGCGGCCTTCCACCATGGCGAGCCATCCCAGCGTGACACGATCGACAGGCAGCTTGCGCCAACGGGTATTGAAGGCCGGCGGCTGGACGGTTGCCGGCAGCCTGTCGAGCCAGCTGCTGCGTTTCGGCAGCAACCTCGTTCTCACCCGGCTGCTGTTCCCGGAAGCCTTCGGGCTGATGGCCATCCTCAATGCGGTGCTCATCGGCCTGAACATGCTGTCGGACGTCGGGCTTTCGCTTGGCATCATCCGCAGCAAGCGCGGCGACGGCGCGGAGTTCCTGAACACCGTCTGGACCATCCAGGTCATCAAGGGCGCGCTGGTCGCGGCGGCGATGTGGATCGCCGCGGCATCGATCGCGCGTGCCTACGGCGAAGCCGAACTGGCGCAGATGATGCCGATGATGGGGCTCGTGGCGCTGATCGGCGGCTTCGTCTCCACCAACATCGATCTCGCCAAGCGCAATGTCGATGCCGCACGGCTGACGATGATGGAGATCGGCTCGCAGGCCGTCGGCATCGCCGCGATGATCCTGTTTGCCTGGATGGATCCGACGCCCTGGGCGCTGGTCTGGGGCAACGTGGTGGGCACGTCGGTACGCGTGCTCGCCTCGCATCTGGTGCTGCCCGGCGGCCGCAATCGCTTCGCATGGGACCGCAGCGCCGCGCACGAGGTATTCAGCTTCGGCGGCTGGGTGCTGCTCAGCTCCGCGATCAGCTACCTGTCGGGCGAAGGGCGGCAGCTGCTGCTGGCCGCGCTCGTGGACATGCGGCTGCTCGGCCTGCTGGGGCTGGCCACGACGCTGACGCTGGCGGCGTGGTCGACCATCCAGCAGGTCGCCGGCAAGGTGCTGTTCCCGGCCTATTCGGAAGTGGTGCGCACCGACCCGTCGCGGCTGTCGGGGGTGGTGGAGCGCACACGGCGTGCGCAGCTTCTCCCGGCCTGCCTCGTGAGCACCCTTTTCGCGTTCGGCGGTCCGCTGATCATCCGGCTGCTTTATGACCCGCGCTATGCCGACGCCGGGCTGATCCTGCAGATCCAGGGGCCGGGCGTGATGGGCGGCCTGCTGTCGGCTTCGTACAGCGGCGTGTTGTGGGCGATCGGGCGGCCCGGTGTCGGCACTGCGCTGCTGGCCACGCAGGTGGCGATCAACGTCCTCTCGATGGTCATTGGCTCGCAACTTGCTGGGCCGCTCGGCGTGGTCGTGGGCAGCGCCATGTCGGGCTGGGTGTTCTATCCGGTCAACGCCTGGGTGTTCCGTCGTTTCGGACTGTGGCATCCGCGCACCGATGCGGCGGTGTTCGTCGTCGCTGCCGCCGTCGCCACGTTCGTGGTCATGACCGCCGACTGGTCGGTCGCAGCCCATTGGTGAACAACGAGAAGATGCCCCTTGTTTCCGTCCTCCTGCCGGTGTTCAACGGCGAGCGCTACCTGCGCACGGCACTGGACAGCGTGCTCGCGCAGACATTCCACAATTTCGAACTGCTGGTCCTCGACGACGGGTCGACGGACCGCACGCTCGAGATCGTCCGTTCGTACGCCCGCCTCGACCCGCGCCTGCGCGTCCTGACGCGCGAGAACCGGGGCCTCGTCGCCACGCTCAACGAGATGCTGTCGCTCGCACGCGGCGAGTTCGTCGCCCGCATGGATGCCGACGACATCTGCCTGCCTGATCGCTTCGAGCGCCAGGTCGCCTGGCTGCGCGCCCACCCCGGCGTGGTGTGCGTGGGCGGCGACCATGAACTGATCGACGAGCGCGGCCGGCGGCTGACCACCGTGCGCACGCTGCCGCATGACGCCGAGATCCAGCAGCAGGCGCTGCGCGGGCACGGCAGCATCTGCCACCCGAGCGCGATGATCCGCACCGAGGCGCTGCGCCGCATCGGCGGCTACCGCCCCGAGTTCTACCCGGCGGAGGATCTCGACCTGTGGCTGCGGCTCGGCGAGATCGGCGAGCTCGCCAACCTGTGCGGCGCGGTGCTGCGCTATCGCCTGCACACGCAGTCGATCAGCGAGTCGGCCGCATCGGGCCGACAGCGCGCCGCCGGGCTGAGATGCTGCGAGGCCGCCTGGAGACGGCGCGGCCTGCACGACATGCAGTTCGACGCCACCGAACCGTGGCGGCCCGGCAGCGAGCGCGCATCGCGGCTGCGCTTCCTGCTGCGCTACGGCTGGTGGGCATTCAACAGCCGGGAACGCGGCACCTGCCTCGCCTACGGGCTGAAGGCGGTGCGCACCTTGCCGACCTCGCGCGACGCCTGGATGCTGCTGGCCGCGGGGCTCGCCAAGCCGATGCCTCGCCCGGCCCCGCGCGATCGAGAGCACGCGTGATGCAGGCGCCGCCGCTGGTCACCGTCGTCATGCCGATGCGCAATGCAAAGGACTACGTGGCCGCGGCCGCGGCCTCGGTGCTGCAGACGCGCGACGTGCCGCTCGAGCTGGTGGTCGTCGACGACGGCTCCAGCGACGCCTCGCGCGCGCGCGTCGAGGCACTCGGCGATCCGCGCGTGCGGGTGATCGACGGGCCGCGCCGCGGCATCGCCGCCTGCATGAATGCCGGCCTCGATGCCGCCCGTGGCGCGATCGTCATGCGCTGCGACGCCGACGACCTGTACCCGCCCGGTCGCATTGCCGATCAGGCGGCGTGGCTGGCCGCCCGGCCCGCACATGCGGCGGTGTGCGGCCCGTTCAGCACCATCGACGCACGCGGCCGCCTGGTCGCCCGGCTCTGGAGCGGCAGCGCGGCCGACGAGGAAGACATCAGCGCAGAGCTCAAGGCCGGCACCACGCGCACGCACCTGTGCTGCTACGCCGTCCGCGCGGCCGCGCTGGCTCGAACGGGGCTGCGGTTTCGCGAGTACTTCGAGACGGCCGAGGACATCGACTTCGCGCTTCGGCTGGGTGGCATCGGGCCCGTGGGCTTCCGGGCGCGCGACACATATCTGTATCGCCTGCACGAGTCGTCGGCCACGCACACCCAGCGCGAAGCACGGCGCGTGTTCTTCGAGGAAGCCGCACGCGAGTTCGGCCGCGAACGCGCCGCCCGCGGAACCGACGCGCTGATGGACGGCGCGCCGCCGGCGCCGCCCGCGGGCAGCGACTCGCGCCCTTCGGCAGCCGCCTTGCAGATCCAGGGCATGCTGATCGGCGGCGCATGGCGCGCGCTGGCGAGCGGGCGGCGTCGCGAGGCCTTGGCCACCGCCTGGCGCGCGGTGGCGACCCGGCCGCGGGTGGCCGGGTCATGGGTGCAGCTGGCCAAGATCGCGCTTCGCAGCGTGGCGCTCCGATAGCCGATCAGACCGCCCGCGCCCCCCGCCCATAGGCGAAGCGCTGCCGCCGGGGCGCCTGCATCTCGATGATCTCCTCGCCCGCGCCGTACAGCTCTTCCTGCAGGAAGCGCACGTACGCCGCGCCCATGCCGAGCAGCACCCAGTACACGACCGGGATCACGGTGATGCTGCTCGTGGTGGCGATGGTCACCACGGTGCCGAGCAGCGCCGCCATCAGGCCGCAGCCGAGGGCGCGGCGCTCGTCGCCGGGGGCGTCGAAGAAGCGCATCGAGCGCACCATCCGCAGCATGACGACGCCGAAGGTGCCCATGAAGCAGCCGAGCGCGATGACGCCGCTGGACAGCGCGATGCCGATGTAGGTGTTGACGATGTCGACCATGCCGCCGGCCACCATGTCCTGGTCGGCCAGGCGGTAGTAGAACTGCGACACGCCGAACCAGGGCTCCTGCGCGATCATGCCCATCGACAGGTCCATCAGCTGGCGCCGGTAGGTGACGTTGAACTCGTCGATCGTGCCGACGAAGGGCAGGTAGTCCAGCACCTGGGCGCCCCAGGGCGAGAGCAGCACCACGCCGACGACGCCGCCCACCCACAGCGCCGCCTTGAACGTGCCGCCGACGAGCCGCGGCCCGCACACGCGGTAGCCGATCAGGGCCACCAGCGCGCCCACCCACGGCCCCCGCGACAGCGAGGCCACCAGGCCGCCGAACAGCAGCGCGTGCCCGAGCCAGCGGCGCGTGCGGTCGCCCACCGTCGTCGCGACGTAGGCGTACAGGCTGATGGCGACCACCATCAGGTAGCCGAGCGCGATCGGGTGCCCGGTGCTGGCCTGCGCGCGCAGCAGGGCGTTGCGCGACTGGTAGTGGCCGTAGCCCCAGCGGGCGTCGAGCACGCGGTCGAGCGCCGAGTAGAGCAGCCAGCCGCGCGCCGTCTCGACCAGCGCGATGGCGGCGAGCACCATGCCCGCCACGGCGAAGCACATGGCCAGGTCGCGGAAGGCGCGCATGTCGCGCAGCGAGCGGCTGGCCACGTAGTACGGCAGCACCACGTCGAGCACGGCATAGATCGCGTAGCGCACGGTGTTGGTCAGCGAGTCGACGCTCAGCTGCAGCGCGAGCTGGATCAGCAGGTAGCCGGCGACGAGCAGGTCGGGCAGCGTCCATTCGCTGCCGCGGCGCAGGCGGAAGTACGCCGGCAGCAGCAGCACCAGCGCCAGCAGCCGCACGTAGTCGAGCTTGAGCAGCTGGTTGACGATCCCGAAGCCGCTCAGGGTGGCGCCGAAGGGCGGCACGGCGAACATCAGCCACACGAAGAGCGCGACGATGTTCGCCTCCCGGCCGCGCACCAGGGCCAGCAGCACGCCGGTGACGAGCATGAAGACCCAGAAGTCGTGCGCGAAGAAGGCGATCAGCGTGACGCCGAACCACAGGTTGCGCCGGCGCAGGAAGTCGTGCGGCGCGATCGCCCACTCGCAGGCCGGGCGGCGCGCCAGCGCGTACACCACGCCGGCGAGCACGAGGATGACGACCAGCGCCCGCAGGTGCTCAGGCATCGGTGCGCCTCGCGCCCCCGCCGCTCGCGCGGCGCGGGCGGATCACGAGCGCCAGCAGCGCGTCCAGCATGAAGAAGATGACGAGCGCGGCGCCCATCAGCACCATGCCGGCCGCGCCGTGCAGGAAGCCCTGGCCCGCCTCGTCGCCCAGGTGGTAGGTGACGAGCACCAGCACGATCACCCGCACGATGTTGGAGGCGAAGGCGATCGGCAGGATCGACGCCAGCATGATCACGTTGTGCAGCCGGCTGCGGCGATTCATGATGTACATGAACAGCGTGCCGAGCGCCGTGAGGCTGAACATCGAGTTCAGGCCGGAGCAGGCGTCCGCCACCTGCAGCTGGTACTGGCCGATGCTGATCATCACGCCGGTGTGCCCGATGGGGTAGCCGGCGGCGTGCAGCATCTGGGTGACGATGACCGAGATCCACTGCTTCAGCGGCCCGGTCATGGCGTCGACCAGGATGCCGGGCAGCGGCACCATGAAGATGAAGTACAGCACCGGGAACCACAGGGCGCGCAGCGTGGGCGTGCCCTTGAGCAGCAGCAGCATGCCGGCCACGACCAGCATCTGCGAGGCGAACTCGAAGATCGAGATGCTGAAGGCGCGCCCCGTCAGGTACACCAGCAGCCCGGCGAGGAACACCGGCCAGCCGAGCGCCGGGTTCGGGCGCGAGGGCGCGGCGGCGATGGTCTCGCGCTTGTTCCAGAACAGCCACAGCAGCACGGCCAGCACGATCGGGCCGTGGCCGTGCTCCTCCGTCTCCCAGATGCCGTGGGCCGCCCACCAGTAGACGGGCACGTACATCGCCGCGAAGCCGGCGAGCGCGATCAGCCAGACCGGACTCGCGCGCATGCTTCGCGCGCCGCCGGGCAGCGAGGTGGAGTTCACCGAACGGCGCCCTTCTTCCTGGGCGGCACTTCGTTCATGACCGAGCCGACCATCGCCACGCCCGCGTCCATCAGGCCCTGCAGCATGTCGTTGAACGCGTTGGCGTGCGTCACGCCGCTGCGCGCCACGGCCACGGCCGCGCCCGCGCGCATGGCGATCATGGCGCCGTCCTCGCCGGCGTTCAGCGCCGGGGTGTCGAAGATGACCACGTCGAAGGTCTCGCGCGCATGGATCAGGAACTCGTCGAAGTTCAGGCGGCTGAGCAGCTCCAGCGGGTTGGGCGGGATCGGCCCGGCCGGCAGCACGTACAGCCCCGCGAGGTCGGAGATGCGGATGATGGCCTCCTCGCGCGAGCGCCCGGCCAGCACCGTCGACAGGCCCACCTTGTTCTGCAGCAGGAAGAGCTCGTGCTGGCGCGGCGAGCGCAGGTTGGCGTCGATCAGCAGCGTGCGCTCGCCCAGCTGCGAGAACACCACCGCCAGGTTGGCCGCGAGGTAGGAGCGCCCCTCGCCGCGCTCGGCGCCGATGATGGCCAGCACCTGGCGCTGCTCGGCCTTGTCGAACCAGCGCAGCATGAGCTGGCTGCGGATGGCGCGGATCTGCTCCACCCGCGGGCTGAACGGCTGGTAGGCCGCCACCAGCTCGTCGGACAGCGGCTTGTCGCCGCCCGCCGTGCGCAGGTAGGCGTACGAGAACTGCCGCGACAGCGCGTACTGGATGTCCGCCTCGCTGAGCATGCCCAGCTGGATGGCCGCCTCGCCGAAGCGCAGGCCCTGCTCGCGCTGCAGCAGCAGGATGCGCTCGGCGTCCTCGGGCGACAGCGCGCCGCTGTCGATCAGGATGGCGCCGATGGAGCGGCTCGCGCGCGGCGCGCTCGTCGGCATGGATACGGTCATCTTCATCGGAAGGCTCCAGGCGCTGCAAGGGCGGGGCGTCCCCCGGGCGGGATGCCCGAGGCGAGCCGGCGGAACACCGGGCGCTTGGAGTCGGCGGGCCGCAGCACGCCGATCACGGGCACGCCGGCCACCATCATCAGGTCTTCGGGGTTGCGCACGCGGCGGTCGAGCAGTTCGAGGCCGAGCGCGACGAGCGCCGCCGCCAGCAGCCCGCCGGCGATGGAGGCGAGGATGCCCACCGTCACGCGCGGCTTGGAGGGAGAGATCGGCTCGACCGCGGGGCTGAGCAGGCGCACGCTCGCCTGCGTGTTCTGGCTCTCCAGCCCCGCCTGGTTGGCGCTGCGGCTCACCGCGTCGTAGGCGCGCTGCGCGGCTTCCACGTCGCGGCGGTAGACGGCAATCTGGTCGCGCTCGTTGCGCAGCGCGAGCACGTTGCGCTTCTGCAGCTCGGCCAGCGCCTTCAGCTCCTCCACCTTCTGCGCGCTGCCGCGGCTGACGACCGAGGTGCCGCCGGAGACGCGGCGCATCTCGGCCGAGAGCTGGCGCCGCAGCTCGGCGACCTGCGCCTCCAGCGCCCTGCGCTGCGGATGGTTCACGCCGACGATGCCGCTGATCTCGCTCAGCTTGGTCTGCGTGGCCGCGATCTGCGACTTCAGGCTCTGCACCAGGCCGCTCTGCATCACGTCGGGCGACATCTCGCCGCCGCTGTTGCGCTGGCGGGTGGCGTTCTCGATCTGCTCGACCTGCGCGGCCGACAGGTCGGCGTTGATCTGGTTGAGCCGCGCCATCTCCTGGTCGACGCGCTCGTCCGAGACGACGATGCCCTTGTCCTGCTGGAACTTCGACAGCCGCGCCTGCGCCTGCTCGAGGTTGGCGCGCAGCGCCTTGGTCTGCTCGTCGAGGAAGCCCTGCGTCTGCCGCGTCGGCTCGATGCGCAACTCGACCGACACGTCCATGTAGGCCTGGGCGAAGGCGTTGGCCGCGGCCGCGGCGAACACCGGGTCGGCCGAGGAGAAGCCGACGTTGATGACGTTGCTGCCGCGGCTGGGCGCGGCCGTGAGCCCGGTCTTCAGCAGGTTGGCGAAGTAGCGCTCCAGCGGCACGCGCGCCTCGGTCGATTCGCGCCACTGCTGGACGGCGGCCGGCGAGCGCTCGACGCCGAGCATCTTCACCACGCGCGAGGCCACGCGGTCGCTCTTGAGCACCTCGATCTGCGTGGCCATGAAGGCGGGCGAGGCCAGGCCCGGCGCCAGCGCGCCGAGCACCGGATCGACGCGCACGTCGACCACCAGCGAGGCGTCGGCCGAGTAGCGCTTGGGCATCGTCAGCGTGAAGGCGATGCCGGCCGCGGCGACGACGACCGCCAGCGCCAGCGCCAGCCACTTGCGCGCCCACAGGATGCGCAGGAACTGCATGGGTGTCATGGGTCGGCCCCTCCGGCGTCAGAACAAGGATTCTTTGACGTAGATGACGTCGTCGCGCTCGACCAGGTCGTCCAGCTTCGGCTCGATGACGCGCAGCGTCCCGTCCGGGTCTCGCCGGTGGATGCGCAGGCCGCGCTGCGTGCCGCGCGGGGTGATGCCGCCGGCCGAGGCGAGCGCCTGGCGCACCGTCATGCCGCCTTCCAGCCGCGTCTGGCCGGGGCGCTGCACCTCGCCGTAGATGTAGAGGATGGGCGCACGGTCCACGTAGAGGATGTCGCCGTTGGCGACGATCACGTCGGACTCGGCGCGCCCGGCCTGCAGCACCGCCGGCAGGTCGATGCTGTACTTCACCTGCTGGCCGTCGCGCATGCCGACCAGCGTGACCACGTCCGAGCCGCCCGGCGCCACGCCGCCGGCCATCGCGATCATCTCGGACACGCGGCTGCCGGTGGTCTCGATCGGGTAGCGGCCGGGGCGCCCGACCTGCCCCAGCACCGAGATCTGGCTGCTGCGGATCTCCACCAGCTGGATGTTCACCTGCGGGCGGATCACGTACTTGCCGTCCAGCAGCGCCTTGGCGATGCGCTGCTGCGCGCGCGGCAGCGTCAGCCCGCCGAGCTTGACGGAGCCGATCAGCGGGAAGGAGATCTCGCCGCTCTCGGACAGCCGCGTCTCGAGCGACAGGTCGGGGTTCTGGTAGACCGAGATGCGGATCACGTCGCCCGGGCCGAGGGTGTGCTCCCCCTTGGGCGCGGTCTGGGCGAAGGCGGCGCTGCCGAAGCAGGCCGCCAGGAGCAGGAAGCGGAGCAGATGGCGCATGGTGATGTCCGGTGGAGGGGTCGAGAGTCAGAAAGAGCAGACGGCGTGTGCCGCGCCGTGCACGTCGTGTCCCAGGGCGTTCATCCCGGCGGCGCCAGCGACCCGGAGATCAAGCGAACGCCGCGGATCCGGCTCTGCCGGTCCGCCGGCGTTGCCTTGCAGGCCGCGGCGGGCCAGTGGCCCGCCTCCTCGCCAGGCATCGAAGGTCCACCGGACCTTCGATGTCCGGGCTCGGCCCCCCGGGGGGCGCGCGAAGCGCGTAGGGGGGGTCATTTCAGGCCTTGCAGGCCGCGGTCGAGCACCGAGCCGGCGGGTGCCGAGGCGGCCGGGCGGATGGGCACGATCTCCGGCGCCGAGGCCGGCGCGGCGATCAGCGGCGACTTGCGCTCGGTCACCTCCAGCGGCGAAGGCGCCGACGCCGGCCGGTCGGCGGCGAAGGCGCCGACGTACGCGATCTCGGCCGTGGAGCGCAGGGCCTTCAGGTCGTCGGCCACCACCTTGCGCCGGCGCTCGTTGAGCAGGAACTGCTCGATGTACGGGCGCGCCGCGTCCTCGCTCAGCGGCTGGCTGCGCGAGCTGGCCAGCACCAGCACGGTCGCGCCGCTGGGCGTCGGGTTGATGAGGGCCTGGCCGTCCTCCATCTTCGAGAAGGTCGGCAGCGTGGCGATCGGCAGCTGCTCGGCCGCGCGCACCGCCTGGTCGGCGGCGAACTGGTAGTTGGCGCCGCGTAGAAAATTTACAAACTCGTTGACGTTCTTCGCCGCCGCGAGCCTGGCGCGCAGCTCCTCGAGCTGCTGCGGCGTCGACTCGATCTTGATTTCCTGCAGCGTGTAGATGCGCCGCTGCGAGAACAGCGCCGGATGCTCGTCGTAGTAGGCCTTGACTTCCTCCGGGCTCGGCTTGGGCGCGCCGGCGGCGATGCGCTCGACGTAGTTGCGCGCGATCACGTCGCGGCGCGCGGCTTCGAGCTGCTGCATCACGCGCGGGTCGCGGTCGAGCTTCTGCTCCTCGGCCTTCTGCACCGCCAGCTCCTGGTCGATCAGGCGCTCGAGCACCACCCGGCTGGCCGAGGCGGCGCGATCCTCCGGCACGGCGCGGCGCTGCTGCTGCAGCACGAAGTTGATCTGGTGGACGGTGATCTCTTCCTTGTTCACCTTGGCGGCGGTCTGCGTGGCGGGCTTGTCCTTCGCCTCGCCGCCGCAGCCGGCCAGCGCGAGCGCCAGCACGCCGGCGGCGGCCAGGCGAAGGAGAAGGGGGCGGGGCGTGGGGGCTGTCGTTGGCATGGTTGTCGGTGGTGGTCGTCGTCATCGATCCGGAAACAGGCCCTCGGTCCGGCCGCATTCCCGACGCCGCGCCTTCGGGAGCGGCGATGGGCCTTCCCCGTGCAGGAAGAACGGGCGGTGCGCCCGGCACCGGCGGACGGCCCGAACGGCCTCCCTGCCGACCCCTCAGAGCTGTACTGCCGCACCCTGCGTCACGTTCCTACACGCGTGCGGAACAGCGTTGGCAAGCGGTGTGCCCACGGCCCGCGGCGGCCTTCGCGGCGGCATGAAAAAGGCCCCTGGATGAGGGGCCTCGCGGGGTGGGGTCACGCACGGGCGCGCGGGGCGCCGTGCGGCGTCAGCACTTGATTCCGACGTGCAGCGCGACCACGCCGGCGCTCAGGTTGTGCACGTCCACGTGGCCGAAGCCGGCGGCCTTCATCATGGCCTTGAGCTCGGCCTGGCCGGGGTGCATGCGGATGGATTCGGCCAGGTAGCGGTAGCTCGCCTCGTCGTTGGCGACGAACTTGCCGATGCGGGGCAGCACGTTGAAGGAGTACCAGTCGTAGGCCTTCTCCAGCGGCGCGGCGACCTTGGAGAACTCCAGCACCAGCAGCCGCCCGCCGTCGCGCAGCACGCGGTTCATCTCGGCCAGCGCCCGGTCCTTGTGCGTCATGTTGCGCAGGCCGAAGGCCACGCTCACCAGGTCGAAGCTGCCGGCGGCGAAGGGCAGGCTCTCGGCGTCGCAGATCGTGGTGGGCAGCACCAGGCCTTCGTCGAGCAGGCGGTCGCGGCCGCGGCGCAGCATGGCTTCGTTGATGTCGGTGTGCACCACCGTGCCGCGCGGGCCGACGCGCCTGGCGAAGGCCCGCGCCAGGTCGCCCGTGCCGCCGGCGATGTCGAGCACGCGGTCGCCCTCGCGCGCGGCGGCCACGGCCATCGTGTACGCCTTCCACGCCCGGTGCATGCCCAGGGACATGAGGTCGTTCATCAGGTCGTACTTGCCGGCGACCGAGTCGAAGACGCCGCGCACGCGGCCGGACTTCTGCGTCTCGTCCACCTGCTCGAAGCCGAAATGCGTGCTGCTCATCGTCGTGTCCCGTCCAGGTTCAGTGCGAGTGGCCGCAGGCCGGGCCGCCGGCGCCGGCGCCGGGCAGCGGCGCATCGCGGCTCGCGCCGGCCTTGGCCAGGCGCTCCTCGTACTCGCGCCACAGCCGCGCCTGCTGGCTGCCGAGGAAGTGCAGGTACTCCCACGAGAAGAGGCCCGAGTCGTGCCCGTCGGAGAACACCGGCCGCAGCGCATAGTTGCCCACCGGCTCGACGCCGGTGATCTCCACCTCGCGCTTGCCGGCCTGCAGCACCTCCTGCCCCGGGCCGTGGCCCTGCACCTCGGCCGAGGGCGAATACACGCGCATCAGCTCGAACGGGATGCGGAAGGTCTGGCCGTCGGAAAAACCGATCTCGAGCACGCGCGATTGCTGGTGCAGGGTGATCGCCGTCGGCTGCGGGGTGGTGGAAGTGAGTCCGGCCATGGTCTGCGGGTGGGTGGCGGGGCAGTGTAGGGCAGCCGCACGGCGGTGCAGGACGCGCTCAGGCCGCCCGAAGGGCTTCTCTGACGGCGTCGTCCAGGCGGTCGAGGCCGAGCGCGAGCCGCGCGGCCGCGTCGCCCGCCGCGCGCTGCGGCGCGCCCCAGATGGGCTGCGGGAAATGGCTGTCGTCGTCGAAGCGGGCGATCACATGCCAGTGCAGGTGCGGCACCAGGTTGCCCAGCGAGGCGAGGTTGACCTTGGCGGGCTGCAGCCGCTCGATCAGCACGCGCTCGACGGCGCACACCAGGTCGATCGCGCGGTGCCGCGCCGGGCGCGAGAGCTGCGACATCTCGCGCACGTGGGCGCGGCTGACGACGCGGTAGAACGCCGGGAACGCCGCGTCGGCCACGCGCACCACGCGCCAGTCGTCGTCGCACCACACGGCCGGCGCGGCGTCCTGCGCGCAGAGTTCGCAAGCGGGATGCGGCCCGGTCATGGCGTTCAGACCAGCACCCGCTCGATGCCGCCGTCGTTGGCGCGCTTCACATACTCGGGCATCCAGTCGGCGCCGAGGATCCGGTTCGCCATCTCGATGACGATGTAGTCGGCTTCCAGCAGGCCGTTGTCGAGGTCGTTGCCGTAGCGCTTCAGGCCCTGCAGGCAGCTCGGGCAGGAGGTGAGGATCTTCACGTCGCCCTGCGCCGGCACCGCGCCGCCGGCCCGCAGCGCGGCGGCGTCGGCGCGCAGCTGCTCCTCCTTGCGGAAGCGCACCTGGGTGGCGATGTCGGGCCGCGTCACGCCGAGCGTGCCGCTCTCGCCGCAACATCGCTCGCTCTTGATGACGTGGTCGCCGACGAGCGCCTTCACGGTCTTCATCGAGTCCTGCAGCTTCATCGGGCTGTGGCAGGGCTCGTGGTAGAGGTAGCCCCCGCCGCCCGGCAGGGTGATGCCCTTCTCCAGCAGGAACTCGTGGATGTCGATGATGCGGCTGCCGGGGAAGATCTTGTCGAACTGGTAGCCCTGGAGCTGGTCGTAGCAGGTGCCGCAGCTCACCACCACGGTCTTGATGTCGAGGTAGTTGAGCGTGGTGGCGACGCGGTGGAAGAGCACCCGGTTGTCGGTGATCATCTTCTCGGCCTTGTCGAACTGGCCGCTGCCGCGCTGCGGGTAGCCGCAGCACAGGTAGCCCGGCGGCAGCACCGTCTGCACGCCGGCATGCCACAGCATCGCCTGGGTGGCCAGGCCCACCTGCGAGAACAGCCGCTCCGAGCCGCAGCCCGGGAAGTAGAACACCGCCTCGCTGTCGGCCGTGGTCGACTGCGGGTCGCGGATGATGGGGACGTAGTCCTTGTCCTCGATGTCGAGCAGCGCGCGCGCCGTCTTCTTGGGCAGGCCGCCGGGCATCTGCTTGTTGATGAAGTGGATCACCTGCTCCTTGATCGGCGCGGTGCCCACCGTGGAGCGCGGCGCGGCGGTCTGCTTTCTCGCCAGCCCGCCGAGCAGCTTGTTGGCCGTGCGCTGGGCGGTGAAGCCCACGTCGACCATGGCGCCGCGCATCAGCTTGATGGTCTGCGGGCTGGTGGCGTTGAGGAAGGTCATCGCCATCTTGTTGCCCGGGCGGAAGCTCTTCTTGCCCATCTTGCGCAGCAGGTTGCGCATGTTCATCGACACGTCGCCGAAGTCGATCTTCACCGGGCAGGGCGTGAGGCACTTGTGGCACACCGTGCAGTGGTCGGCCACGTCCTCGAACTCCTCCCAGTGCTTGATGGACACGCCGCGGCGCGTCTGCTCCTCGTACAGGAAGGCTTCGACCAGCAGCGAGGTGGCGAGGATCTTGTTGCGCGGGCTGTACAGCAGGTTGGCGCGCGGCACGTGCGTGGCGCACACCGGCTTGCACTTGCCGCAGCGCAGGCAGTCCTTCACCGAATCGGCGATGGCGCCGATGTCGCTCTGCTGCATCAGCAGCGACTCGTGGCCCATGAGGCCGAAGCTGGGCGTGTAGGCGTTGGTGAGGTCGGCCTTGAGAGCAACGTTGCGCAGCAGCTTGCCGCGGTTGAAGCGGCCCTCGGGGTCGACGCGCTTCTTGTATTCGGTGAAGTTCGCCAGCTCCTCGTCGCTCAGGAATTCCAGCTTCGTGATGCCGATGCCGTGCTCGCCCGAAATCACGCCGTCCAGGCTGCGCGCGAGCTTCATGATGCGCGCCACCGCCTCGTGCGCCGTCTGCAGCATCGCGTAGTTGTCGCTGTTGACGGGGATGTTGGTGTGCACGTTGCCGTCGCCGGCGTGCATGTGCAGCGCCACCCACACCCGCCCGCGCAGCACGTCCTTGTGGATGGCCTGGCAGGCGGCAAGGATGGGCTGCAGCGCCGCGCCCGAGAAGATGGCCTGCAGCGGGGCGCGCAGCTGCGTCTTCCACGAGGCGCGCAGGCTGTGGTCCTGCAGCTGGGCGAAGAGGCTGCGGCCCGTATCGTCCTGAACGATGTCCAGGTGCTCCAGCCAGTGCTGCCACAGCGCGCGCACCTCGCGCAGCAGCGCCAGCGCCTGCTGCACGCGGTCTTCCAGCAGCTCGGCCGAGGGGATCTCGCCCGCGTCGTCGCTCTTGCCTAGCGGCAGGTTGCCGGTCTCGAAGAAGGCTTCCAGCGCGTCCGCCAGCGCCAGCTTGTTGCGCAGCGACAGCTCGATGTTGATGCGCTCGATACCCTCGGTGTACTCGCCCATGCGCGGCAGCGGGATCACCACGTCCTCGTTGATCTTGAAGGCGTTGGTGTGGCGGCTGATGGCCGCCGTGCGCTTGCGGTCGAGCCAGAACTTCTTGCGCGCGTCGGCGCTCACGGCGACGAAACCCTCGCCGCTGCGCGAGTTGGCGATGCGCACCACCTCGGAGGTGGCGCGGGCCACGGCGTCGGCGTCGTCGCCGGCGATGTCGCCGATCAGCACCATCTTGGGCAGGCCGTCGCGCTTGCTTTTCGTCGCGTAGCCCACGGCCTTGAGGTAGCGGTCGTCCAGGTGTTCGAGGCCGGCCAGGATGGCCCCGCCCTGCTTCGCCTGCTCGAACATGTAGTCCTTGATCTCGACGATGCTCGGCACCGCGCCCTTCGGATTGCCGAAGAACTCGAGGCAGACGGTGCGGGTGTGCGCCGGCATGCGGTGCACCACCCAGCGCGCGCTGGTGATGAGGCCGTCGCAGCCTTCCTTCTGGATACCCGGCAGGCCGGCGAGGAACTTGTCGGTCACGTCCTTGCCGAGGCCTTCCTTGCGGAAGACGCGGCCCGGGATGTCCAGCCGCTCGGTGCGCGTAAGCGTCTTGCCCGAGGCGTCGAAGTGGCGCAGCTCGAAGCTGGCCACCTCCACGTCGTGGATCTTGCCGAGGTTGTGGTCCAGCCGCACGACTTCCAGCCACTTCGCCTCGGGCGTGACCATGCGCCAGGACGCCAGGTTGTCCAGCGCCGTGCCCCACAGCACCGCCTTCTTGCCGCCGGCGTTCATGGCGATGTTGCCGCCGATGCACGAGGCCTCGGCCGAGGTCGGGTCCACCGCGAACACGAAGCCGGCCTTCTCGGCCGCGTCGGACACGCGCTGCGTGACCACGCCGGCCTCGGTCCAGACGGTCGCGACCTCGTGCGCGACGCCCGGCAGCCGCACCCTCTCCACCGCGCTCATCGCCTCGAGCTTCTCGGTGTTGATGACGGCGCTGTTCCAGGTGAGCGGGATCGCCCCGCCGGTGTAGCCGGTGCCGCCGCCGCGCGGGATGATGGTCAGGCCCAGCTCGATGCAGGCCTTCACGAGCGCGGCCATCTCGGCCTCGGTGTCGGGCGTGAGCACGACGAAGGGGTATTCGACCCGCCAGTCGGTGGCGTCGGTCACGTGCGACACGCGCGACAGCCCGTCGAACTTGATGTTGTCGCGCCGGGTGTAGCGGCCCAGCGTGCGCACGGCGCGGCGGCGCAGCTCGGCGGTGTCGTCGAAGCGGTGGTCGAAGCGCTTGACGGCCTCGGCCGCCGCGGCGAGCAGCTCGCCCACGAGCTCGTCGCGCGCCGCGTCGGCCGGCGTGCGGCGGCGCTCGACCTCGCCCAGGCGGTGCCGCAGCGCCTCGATCAGCTGGCGGCGGCGCTTCGGGTTGTCGAGCAGGTCGTCCTGCAGGTAGGGGTTGCGCTGCACCACCCAGATGTCGCCCAGCACCTCGTACAGCATGCGCGCCGAGCGGCCCGTCTGGCGCTCGCTGCGCAGGCGGTCCAGCAGCTCCCACGCCCGCGCGCCGAGCAGGCGGATGACGATCTCGCGGTCGGAGAACGAGGTGTAGTTGTAGGGGATCTCGCGCAGGCGCGGGGCGCCTTCGGCTGGGGTGGCTGCGGTCGCGGCAGCGGCCAGTTCGGTCAGGGTGGAGGGCGCGTTCATCGATCGCGGGCGGCCGCTTCGGCCACCCTCAGGCACGTGAGGGCGAATGGTAGCTCACCCCCCTGCGGGACCCGGCCGCCGGGCGGGGCGCGGCGGCGCCGGCGTGACGGGTTATCCCCATTTGCCGCGTCCCCTGCGGACAGCCATTCTTGTGCCCTTGAACAGATGTCACACGGCTGGTGCACACTTGTGCCGGACGACCACCCTCACGGAGTTCACATGAAGACCACATCACTCGCGCTCGCCTCGGGCCTGCTGGCCGCGGCCCTCAGCGGCCCGGCACAGGCCCAGACCCAGATCCAGTGGTGGCACGCCATGAGCGGGCCGCTGGGCGAATGGGTCAACGACCTCGCCAAGGAATACAACGCCAGCCAGAAGGACTACGTCGTCGTGCCCACCTACAAGGGCAACTACGGCGAGACCTTCACCGCCGCGATGGCCGCGTTCCGCGCCGGCACGGCGCCCGACATCCTGCAGGTCTATGAAGTCGGCACCGCCACGATGATGGCCGCCAAGGGTGCGGTCAAGCCGGTGGGCGAGGTGATGACCACCGGCGGCGCCAAGTTCGACGCCAAGGCCTACATCCCGGCCGTCGCCGGCTATTACACGGCGCCCAACGGGCAGATGCTGAGCCTGCCGTTCAACAGCTCGACCACGATCTTCTACTACAACAAGGACGCCTTCCGGGCCGCCGGCATCGACGCCGACAAGGCGCCGCAGACCTGGCCGGAGGTCGTCGCCGCCGCCGCCAAGCTCAAGGCCAGCGGCCACAAGTGCCCCTTCACCACCAGCTGGATCAGCTGGACCCAGCTCGAGAGCTTCTCCACCTGGCACAACGTGCTGTTCGCCACGCTGAACAACGGCTTCGGCGGCACCAAGGCGCGGCTCGCCTTCGACTCGCCGCTGCACGTGCGCCACTTCGAGAACCTGGCCAACATGGCCAAGCAGGGCCTGTTCGTCTACAAGGGCCGCGACAACAAGGCCGACGTGACCTTCCCCTCCGGCGAGTGCGCCATGATCACCGCCTCGTCGGGCCTGTATTCGCGCGTCAGCAAGGAAGCCAAGTTCGCCTACGGCATCTCCACCCTGCCCTACTACCCCGACGTGCCGGGCGCCCCGCAGAACACGGTGATCGGCGGCGCCAGCCTGTGGGTCATGGCCGGCAAGAAGGCCGAGACCTACAAGGGCGTGGCCTCCTTCTTCAACTTCCTGTCGAACGCCGAGGTGCAGTCGGCCAGCCACAAGCGCACCGGCTACCTGCCCATCACCATGGCCGCCTACCAGCTGACCGAGAAGTCGGGCTTCTACAAGGAGAAGCCGGGCACCGACGTGGCCGTGACGCAGATGATCCGCAAGACCACCGACAAGTCGCGCGGCATCCGCCTGGGCAACTTCAACCAGATCCGCACCATCATCGACGAGGAGACCGAGCAGATCTGGACCGGCAAGAAGACGGCCCAGGAGGCGCTCAAGGCCGCCATCCAGCGCGGCAACGACCAGCTCGAGCGCTTCCAGCGCGCCAACAAGGGCTGATGCGCCGCCGCGCCTGCCGGGCGCGGCGAGCATGTATCGTTCCGACCCTTCCCGCGCCCCGCGGGGAGGGTCTTCTTGATTCCATCGATGGAAAAGCGCGTCCTCTTCCGATCCGCCTGGCTGCCGTGGGTGCTGCTCGCGCCGCAGGTGGCCGTGATCGGCGTCTTCTTCTTCTGGCCCGCCGGCCAGGCCCTGCTGCAGTCGTTCCAGCTGCAGGACGCCTTCGGCATCTCCACCGAGTGGGTGGGCCTGGACAACTTCAAGACCCTGCTGGACGACGAGGCCTACCTCGAATCGTTCAAGGTCACGGCGCTGTTCTCGGTGCTGGTGGCGGGGCTGGGCATCGCCATCTCGCTGGCGCTGGCCGTGTTCGCCGACCGCATCGTCCGGGGGGCGATGGCCTACAAGACCTTCCTCATCGTGCCCTACGCCGTGGCGCCGGCCGTGGCGGGCGTGCTGTGGATCTTCATGTTCTCGCCGGCGCTGGGCGTGGTGGCGTACGCGCTGGCCCAGATCGGCTACGACTGGAACTACCTGCTCAACTCCGGCCATGCGCTGGCGCTGATCGTGATGGCGGCGGTGTGGAAGCAGATCTCCTACAACTTCCTGTTCTTCCTCGCCGGGCTGCAGGCCATCCCGAAGTCGCTGATCGAGGCCGCCGCCATCGACGGCGCCGGCCCCTGGCGCCGCTTCTGGAGCATCCAGTTCCCGCTGCTGTCGCCCACGGCGTTCTTCCTGCTCGTGATCAACATGGTGTACGCGTTCTTCGACACCTTCTCGATCATCGACGCCACCACGCAGGGCGGGCCGGGGCAGGACACCATGATCCTCGTCTACAAGGTCTACAACGACGGATTCAAGAACGGCGACCTCGGCGGCTCGGCCGCGCAGTCGGTCATCCTGATGGCCATCGTCATCGCCCTGACCGTGGTGCAGTTCCGCTACGTCGAGAAGAAGGTGCAGTACTGATGCGAGCCGCCCGCCATGGTTGAGCGCAACCCCGCCCTGAGCGTGCTGAGCCACCTCGTGATGCTGCTCGGCGTCGCGATCGTGGCCTTCCCGCTGTACCTGGCCTTCGTGGCCTCCACGCACACGGCCCAGGAGATCGTGCAGGCGCCGATGCCGCTGCTGCCCGGCACCAACCTGTGGGAGACCTACAGGACCGCGCTCTTCGGCGGCGGCGACGGCGCCGGCTCCACCGCGCCGGTGGCCCGCATGATGTGGGTGAGCCTGGTCACGGCGCTGGTCATCGCCATCGGCAAGATCGCCATCTCGCTGCTGTCGGCCTTCGCCATCGTCTACTTCCGCTTCCCGCTGAAGAACTTCTTCTTCTGGGCCATCTTCGTCACGCTGATGCTGCCGGTGGAGGTGCGCATCATGCCGACCTACAAGGTGGTGGCCGACCTCGGCATGCTCGATACCTACGCCGGCCTGACCGTTCCGCTGATCGCCTCGGCCACGGCCACCTTCCTGTTCCGCCAGTTCTTCCTCACCGTGCCCGACGAGCTGGTCGAGGCCGCCCGCATGGACGGCGCCGGGCCGATGCGCTTCTTCAAGGACATCCTGGTGCCGCTGTCCAAGACCTCGATCGCGGCGCTCTTCGTCATCCAGTTCATCTACGGCTGGAACCAGTACCTGTGGCCGCTGCTGGCCACCACCACCGAGGAGATGTACCCGGTGGTCATCGGCATCAAGCGCATGATCGCCGGCGGCGACGCCGCCAACGACTGGAACGTGGTGATGGCCACCGCCATCCTCGCCATGCTGCCGCCCGCGCTCGTGGTGGTGCTGATGCAGAAGTGGTTCGTCAAGGGCCTGGTGGACACGGAAAAATGACCCTCCCGGCAGCGGCTCGGGAAAAGAAATACATCGACTGACACATGGCATCCATCTCGCTTCGTTCGGTGGTCAAGCGCTACGGCGCCGGGCCGAAGGCCGTGCAGGTCATCCACGGCGTGGACGCCGAAATCGCCGACGGCGAGTTCGTCGTCATCGTCGGCCCCTCGGGCTGCGGCAAGAGCACGCTGCTGCGCATGGTGGCCGGCCTGGAAGAGATCTCCGGCGGCGAGATCGCCATCGGCGAGCGCGTCGTCAACGACGTCGAGCCCGCCGAGCGCGACATCGCGATGGTGTTCCAGAACTACGCGCTCTACCCGCACATGAGCGTGTTCGACAACATGGCCTACGGCCTGAAGATCGCCAGGGTGCCGGCCGCCGAGATCAAGGCGCGCGTGGACAAGGCCGCCGGCATCCTGCAGCTCGCCAACCTGCTGCACCGCAAGCCGCGCGAGCTCTCGGGCGGGCAGCGCCAGCGCGTGGCCATGGGGCGCGCCATCGTGCGCCAGCCGCAGGTGTTCCTCTTCGACGAACCGCTGTCCAACCTCGACGCCAAGCTGCGCGCGCAGACGCGGCTGGAGATCCAGAAGCTGCACCGCGAGCTTGGCGTCACCTCGCTGTTCGTCACGCACGACCAGGTGGAGGCGATGACGCTGGCGCAGCGCATGATCGTCATGAACGCCGGCCACATGGAGCAGATCGGCACGCCCGAGGCGGTGTACGAGCGGCCGGCCACCACCTTCGTGGCCGGCTTCATCGGCTCGCCGCCGATGAACCTGCTCGCCGGCCGCGCCGAGGGCCGCCGCTTCACCGTGGGCGGCCAGGTGCTGGAGCTGCCCGGCCCCGCGCCGCGCGACGGCGAGCTCATCCTCGGCCTGCGGCCCGAGCACGCCGACGTGGCGGGCGACGGCGCCGCCGGCTGGCCGCTGAAGGTCGAGATGATCGAGATGCTGGGCGCCGAGCGCCTGGTGCACGGGCAGCTCGGCGACGGCCTCTTCACCCTGCGCATCGACGGCACGCGGGTGCCGCCGGAGGCCGGCCACACGGTGCACCTGCGCATGTCGAACGATCGCCTGCACTGGTTCGACGCCGCCACCCATCAACGGGTGGAGGCGGCCTGATGGGCGACTGGCCCTACCCCCGCTGGATCGCCCACCGCGGCGCCGGCAAGCTGGCGCCGGAGAACACGCTGGCCGCCTTCCGCGTGGGCGCCGCTCACGGCTACCGCGCCTTCGAGTGCGACGTGAAGCTGAGCGCCGACGGCGTGCCCTTCCTGCTGCACGACGCCACCCTGCAGCGCACCACGCCCGAGCACGGCGTGGCCGGCGAGCGCCCCTGGAGCGAGCTGTCGCGCATCGATGCCGGCGGCTGGCTCGGCCGCACCTGGGCCGGCGAACCGATCCCGAGCCTGGCGCTGGTGGCGCGCTTCTGCATCCGCAACGGCTTCGCGCTCAACATCGAGATCAAGCCCACGCCGGGCGCCGAAGAGGCGACCGGCCGCGTCGTCGCCGAGGCCGTGCAGCGCCTGTGGCAGGGCCAGCCGGCCTGGCCGCTGCTCAGTTCGTTCAAGCCCGCGGCGCTCGCCGCCGCGCGGGCGCAGGCGCCGGAGCTGCCGCGCGCGCTGCTGCTGGCGGGCCTGCCCGAGGGCTGGTTCGAGCGTGCGCAGGAACTCGGCTGCGCCGCGGTCGTGGCCGACTACCCCGCCATGTCGGGCGCGGTGATCGCGCGCCTGCATGCCGCCGGGCTGCACGCCCTCGCCTACACCGTGAACGACGAGGCCAATGCCGCATGGCTGCTGCGCGGCGGCATCGACGGGATCATCACCGACGCGGTGGACCGCTTCCCGCCGGCCGCGTAGCCGCGCCCGGACAGCCGGCCGGCGCGCGAAGCGGCGCCGGCGCCGCGCTCAGCTGCGGTAGTCCGCGTTGATGCTCACGTAGTCGTGGCTCAGGTCGCAGGTCCAGACGATGGTCTCGGCGCTGCCGCGGTGCAGGTCCACGCGCACGCTGATCTCGCTCTGCTTCATCACGCGCTGGCCGTCCTCCTCGCGGTAGGCCGGGTGGCGCCCGCCGTTGCGGGCCACGTGCACCTCGTCGAGGAACAGGTCGATGCGCGTCTGGTCGAGGTCGTCGATGCCGGCGTAGCCGACGGCCGCGAGGATGCGCCCGAGGTTGGGGTCGCTCGCGAAGAACGCCGTCTTCACCAGCGGCGAATGGGCGATGGCGTAGGCCACCTGGCGGCATTCGGCCTCGGTCCGGCCGCCGTTCACGGCGATGGCGATGAACTTGGTGGCGCCCTCGCCGTCGCGCACGATGGCCTGCGCCAGCTCCTGGCTCACGGCGATCAGCACCTGGCGCAGCGCGGCGCCGTCGCCCTCGTTCACCTGCGTGATCGGCGCATGGCCGGCGCGGCCGGTGGCGATCAGCAGGAACGAGTCATTGGTCGAGGTGTCGCCGTCGATGGTGATGCGGTTGAACGAATGGTCGGCCGCGTCGCGCACCAGCGGCTGCAGCAGTTCGGGCGCGATCACCGCGTCGGTGGCCACGAAGCCGAGCATGGTCGCCATATTGGGCCGGATCATCCCGGCGCCTTTGCTGATGCCGGTGACGGTGACCGTCCTGCCGCCGATCTGCACCTGGCGCGACACCGCCTTGGGCAGGGTGTCGGTCGTCATGATGGCCTCGGCCGCGGCGGCCCAGTTGTCGGCCTTCAGGTCCGCGAGCGCCGCGGGCAGCCCGGCCTCGATGCGGTCGACCGGCAGGCTTTCCATGATCACGCCGGTGGAGAACGGCAGCACCTGCTCCGGCGCCACGCCCAGGTGGCGCGCGAGCGCCGCGCAGGTCGCGCCGGCGCGCGCCAGGCCGTCGTCGCCGGTGCCGGCGTTGGCGTTGCCGGTGTTGATGAGCAGCGCGCGCGGGCTCGTCGACGCCGCCAAATGCTTGCGGCACAGCTGCACCGGCGCGGCGCAGAAGCGGTTGGACGTGAACACGCCGGCCACCCGCGTGCCCTCGTCGAGCGCGATCACGGTCAGGTCGCGCCGGCCGGCCTTGCGCACGCTCGCCATCGCGATGCCCAGGCGAACGCCGGGCACGGCGTGGAGGTCTTCGGGCTTCGGGGCGAGCAGGTTGACGGCCATGGCGGACTCGAACGATGAAGAAGGCTGTCGATTCTAAGAATCAGCAAGCGCAGCGAAGCTGATCCATCAAGCCCGGCCGCCCGCCGGGCCGCCCCAAGGGCAGGCCAGCGCCCCCTCGGGGGGCAGGAGCGAAGCGACGTGGGGGCGCCATCACACCAGCTTGCCGTGGCACTGCTTGTACTTCTTGCCGCTGCCGCAGGGGCAGGGGTCGTTGCGGCCCACCTTGGGCACGGCGCCGGCCGCCATGCCGCCGAGGGCCGCCGCGGCCAGATCGGCCTCCTGCGACACGCTGCCGTCCTCGTTCGGATGCGTGTAGGTCACGTTGCTGATGCGCTCCGCCTGGCGCTCGATCGCCTCGGCCGCCTGCGCCGCCTCTTCCTGCGACTGGATGCGCACCGTCATCAGCAGGCGCGTCACGTCCATCTTCACCACGTCGAGCAGTTGGCTGAACAGCTCGAAGGCCTCGCGCTTGTATTCCTGCTTCGGGTTCTGCTGGGCATAGCCGCGCAGGTGGATGCCCTGGCGCAGGTAGTCGAGCGCCGCGAGGTGCTCGCGCCAGTGCGAGTCGATGGATTGCAGCAGGATCATGCGCATGAAGGGCGTGAACTGCTCCAGGCCCACGCGCTCGAGCTTGGAGCCGAACATCTCGTCGGCCGCCTTGACCACGCGTTCGACGATGTCCTCGTCGTCGATGGAGCTGCTCTGCTCCACCTCGGCCTTCAGCGGCAGCTCCACGTGCCACTCCTCGCGCAGCACCTTCTCCAGGCCGGGCAGGTCCCACTGCTCCTCGACGCTCTGCACCGGCACGTAGGTGCGCACCACGTCGGTCATGGCGCTGCGGCGCAGGTTGGCGATCTGCTCGACCATGCTCTCGGCCTCGAGGATCTCGTTGCGCTGCTGGTAGATCACCTTGCGCTGGTCGTTGGCGACGTCGTCGTACTCGAGCAGCTGCTTGCGGATGTCGAAGTTGCGCGCCTCGACCTTGCGCTGCGCACTCTCGATGCTGCGGCTGACGATGCCGGCCTCGATGGCCTCGCCGTCGGGCATCTTCAGGCGGTCCATGATGGCGCGCACGCGGTCGCCCGCGAAGATGCGCATCAGCGGGTCGTCCAGGCTCAGGTAGAAGCGCGACGAGCCCGGGTCGCCCTGGCGGCCGGAGCGCCCGCGCAGCTGGTTGTCGATGCGACGCGACTCGTGCCGCTCGGTGGCGATGATGCGCAGGCCGCCGGCGGCCTTCACCTGCTCGTGCAGGCCCTGCCATTCGTCCTGGAGCTGCTTCGCCCGCGAGCGCTTCTCGTCGTCGCTCAGGCTTTCGTCGGCGTCGATGAACTGGACCTGCTTCTCGACGTTGCCGCCGAGCACGATGTCGGTGCCGCGGCCGGCCATGTTGGTGGCGATCGTCACCACGCCGGGCCGGCCGGCCTGGGCGACGATCTCGGCCTCGCGCGCGTGCTGCTTGGCGTTGAGCACCTGGTGCTGCAGCTTCGCCTTGTCGAGCAGGCCCGAGACCAGCTCGGAGTTCTCGATCGAGGTGGTGCCCACCAGCACCGGCTGGCCGCGCTCGACGCAGTCGCGGATGTCGGCGATGACCGCGTCGTACTTCTCGCGCGAGGTCTTGTAGATGAGGTCGAGCTCGTCCTTGCGGATGGTCGGCTTGTTGGGCGGGATGACGACAGTTTCGAGGCCGTAGATCGACTGGAACTCGTAGGCCTCGGTGTCCGCCGTGCCGGTCATGCCCGAGAGCTTGCCGTACATGCGGAAGTAGTTCTGGAAGGTGATCGAGGCGAGCGTCTGGTTCTCGCTCTGGATCTGCACGCCTTCCTTGGCCTCCACCGCCTGGTGCAGCCCGTCGCTCCATCGGCGCCCGGTCATCAGGCGGCCGGTGAACTCGTCGACGATCACCACCTCGCCGTCCTGCACCACGTAGTGCTGGTCGCGGTTGTAGAGGTGGTTGGCGCGCAGCGCCGCATACACGTGGTGCATGAGCGCGATGTTGGCCGGGTCGTACAGGCTCGCGCCCTCGGCCAGCAGGCCCGCCTCGCCGAGGAGGCGCTCGGCGTTCTCGTGGCCGGCCTCCGTCAGGAACACCTGGTGCGTCTTCTCGTCGACGGTGAAGTCGCCCGGCTCGATCACGCCCTCGCCGGTGCGCGGGTCGGCCTCGCCGATCTGCTTCTTCAGCCCGGGCACCACGGCGTTGATGCGCACGTAGAGCTCGGTATGGTCCTCGGCCTGGCCGCTGATGATGAGCGGCGTGCGCGCCTCGTCGATCAGGATCGAGTCGACCTCGTCGACGATGGCGTAGTTCTGGCCGCGCTGCACGCGGTCGGCCACGTCCTGCACCATGTTGTCGCGCAGGTAGTCGAAGCCGAATTCGTTGTTGGTGCCGTAGGTCACGTCGGCGGCGTAGGCGGCCTGCTTCTCCTCGCGCGACATCTGCGCCAGGTTCACGCCCACCGACAGGCCGAGGAAGTTGTAGAGCCGGCCCATCCATTCGGCGTCGCGCCGCGCCAGGTAGTCGTTGACGGTGACCAGGTGCACGCCCTTGCCGGCGATGGCGTTGAGGTACACCGGCAGGGTCGCCATCAGCGTCTTGCCTTCGCCGGTGCGCATCTCGGCGATCTTGCCGTCGTTCAGCGCCATGCCGCCGATGAGCTGCACGTCGAAGTGGCGCATCTTGAGCACGCGCTTGCTGCCCTCGCGCGCCACGGCGAAGGCCTCGGGCAGCAGCGCGGCCAGCGTCTCGCCCTTGGCGAAGCGCTCGCGGAACTCGTCGGTCTTGGCCTTCAGCGCCGCATCGTCGAGCGCCTCGAACCTGGATTCGAGCGCGTTGATCTGCGCCACCACCCGCCGGTACTGCTTCAGCAGGCGTTCGTTGCGGCTACCGAAGATCTGGGTAAGGAACTTGAGCGACATGCGGCGACGTGTTTGGGGACAGGGCCGGCGGGACTGCGGATCGACTCCGCGCGCCGGAAGAGACAGCGGTCCCGGCCCACATGGGGGCAGGCACGGCAGGACGCAAGCCGCGCGGAAACCGCAAAAGCGTCAGATTTTAGCTGCCGGGCTTCGCGGGCCGCCCTGGGGAGGCCGCACCCCGGCCGCGGGCCGCCCCGGGTTTCGCCCGGGGAATCGCTCGGTGCCGCCGCTCGACGGATCGGCTCAGTGCAGCGCCAGCTGCGTGCCGCCGGCGCGGCCGGAACCGGCGACGGGCGGGTGCGCCGCCTTCCCTGCCAGGAACCGGGTCGGGTCCTGGTGCGTGCCGTTGAGGAGCACCTCGAAATGCAGGTGCGGGCCGGTGGAGCGCCCGGTGGAGCCGACCCTGGCGATCGTCTGCCCGCGCCGGACGAAGTCGCCGCTGGCCACCAGCAGCTTCGAGGCGTGGGCATAGCGGGTCACGAGGCCCTTGCCGTGGTCGAGCTCGACCATGTTCCCGTACTGCGGGTGATGGCCGCTCCACAGCACCACGCCGCCGGCGGCCGCCACGATCGGCGTGCCGGTGTTCACCGGAAAGTCGAGGCCGGTGTGCAGCGCCGCGCGGCCGGAGAACGGATCGGAGCGGAAGCCGAAGCCCGAGCCCACGACCCCGGCCACGGGCGAGGTGCTCGGCACCATCAGCCGCTGCAGGCGGTCCTCGAACAGGCGCGACTCCATCAGGGCGAACAGGTCGGCGTGCAGGTCGGCCTGCGCGTCGAGCGCGCCGACCCAGTGGTCGAGCGCATCGAAGGACAGTGCGGCGTCCGGCGGCGAGGCGGGGACGAAGGGCCCCCCGGCGCCCCGCGAGGCGCCGGCCTCGGCGGCCCGCTTGCCGGCGTTCGTGAACTCCTCGAACGTCATGCCCGCAAGGCCCGACACCCGCTCGCTCATGGCCTGCAGGCGGACCAGCTTCGCCTGCATCTCGCCCACGCGCCGCGCCATGGCGTCCAGGTTCTCGCGCATGACGCGGTCGCGCGCCTCGGCGTCGTCGCTCGCGGCGGCTCCCGCCGTCAGGGCGGCGACGGGCCACCCGCCCTGCGAGGCCTTCACGACCACCAGGTGGTAGAGGCCTGCGGAGGCGACCATCAGCGCGGCCACCAGCGCCGCGAACCCCGCCGCCACCTGCAGCCGGCTCAGGCGCAGCACCCGCGTACGCGCCAAGGTGCCGTGCGTGATGAGGATCTGCATCGCTAAACTCCCTCGCGTGAGCTCCAAGCCCGCGCCCGCTGTTCCCGATTCCCTGCCCATTGCCGCCGCGCTGCAGCGCAGCGCACCGCTGGCCCTGCTGCGTGAGCGCCTGCGGGACTCGAACGCCCGCTTCGACGCCATTCGCGCGCTGGTTCCCGCCCCCCTGCTGGTGCACCTCAAACCCGGTCCGGTGGACGAATCGGGCTGGACGCTGCTGGCCGCCAACACCGCCGTCGCGGCCAAGACGAGGCAGTTGGCGCCGAGGCTTCAGCAGAGCTTGCAGGACCAAGGCTGGCAGGTTAGCGCCGTGCGCATCAAGGTTCAATCGACCTGACGTTCGGCCGGCGTGACAGGGGAAACACTTCGTCCCGCCCCGCCGAACCGCGCATTCCGTCACGCCTGTTTTCGGCGGAATCTGCTGGGGCTTGAGGCGGGGTGAACCCGGCGTGCGCCGGTGCAGGGCCGCCCCGCCGCTGCGCCATTCTTCTTGGTGCCGGCTGTCCGGATCGAACGGACGACCTTCCGCTTACAAGGCGGGTGCTCTACCAGCTGAGCTAAGCCGGCGCTGCGACGGCGCGCGGGCCGTGCGGCGAAAGGCGGGCAGTATAGATCGGCACCCCGCGCCGACCCCCGGCGCAGGCAGCGCGTAGCGGGCTACTTGACCCGTTTGAGCGCGGGCCGGCCGCCGCCCGCCGGCGGTTCCGGCGGCGTGGGGTCGTCGTCCCGTCCCGCGGCCGGCTTGGCCGGCGCGGCGTCGGCGAGTGCCAGGCGCGGGCCTTTCGAGGCCGCCGTGCCGGCGTCGCCGTCGGGCATCACGCCGGCAGGCACGTCCGCCGGGGCGGGAAAGGCCATGCCCTGGCCGTTCTCGCGGGCGTAGATCGCGATCACGTGGTCCACCGGCACCACGATGTCGCGCGAGGTGCCGCCGAAGCGGGCCTTGAACTCGATGAACTCGTTGCCGAGCTTGAGCCCGGTCGTCGCCTCGAAGCCGATATTGAGAACGATCTCGTTGTTCTTCGCGTACTCGAGCGGCACCTGCACGCTGGCGTCGACGAAGACCGCGACGTAGGGCGTGAAGCCGTTGTCGGTGCACCAGTCGTGCAGCGCACGAATGAGATACGGCCGGGTCGACGAGCCGGCAGGCGCGGGGGTGCTGGGCGAACTCATGCGATGGCGGGGGCCCGTGCGCGACCTACTTGCGCATCACCTTCTCGGACGGCGTCAGCGCCTCGATGTAGGCCGGGCGCGAGAAGATGCGCTCGGCGTACTTGAGCAGCGGCACCGCGTTCTTCGACATGTCGATGCCGTAGTAGTCCAGGCGCCACAGCAGCGGGGCGATGGCCACGTCGAGCATCGAGAAGTCGTCGCCGAGCATGTACTTGTTCTTCAGGAAGATCGGCGCGAGCTGGGTCAGCCGGTCCTTGATCTGCGAACGCGCCTTCTCGAGCTGCTTGTCGGTGGGCTTGACGCCGCGCGACTCGAGCACGTTGACGTGGGCGAACAGCTCCTTCTCGAAGTTGAGCAGGAACAGCCGCACGCGCGCGCGCGCCACCGGGTCGCCGGGCATCAGCTGCGGGTGCGGGAAGCGCTCGTCGATGTACTCGTTGATGATGTGCGACTCGTACAGGATGAGGTCGCGCTCGACGAGGATGGGCACCTCGTTGTACGGGTTCATCAGCGCGATGTCTTCGGGCTTGGCGAAGAGGTCGACGTCGCGGATCTCGAAGTCCATGCCCTTCTCGAACAGGACGAAGCGGCAGCGGTGCGAATAGGGGCAGGTGGTTCCGGAGTAAAGCACCATCATGGCGTGGGCTCCTAGTGAGACGGCGGGCGGAAAACAAGAACGCAGTGGAGCGCCGGCAAGCCCTCCACTGCGCGGCGGGCCCGAACCCCGGTGCGGGCTACGGGCGCGCTGGCGTCATTTCACGTCTTTCCAGTACGCGGCGTTCAGGCGCCAGGCGATGACGGTGAACAACGCGAGAAACAGCAGCACCCACACGCCGAGGCGCACACGGTCGTTCTGGGCGGGCTCGCCCATCCACTGCATGTAGGCCACGAGGTCGGCCACGGCTTCGTCGAACTGCTGCGGGTTCAGGGTGCCCGGCGTGAGCTGTTCGAAGCCGGCGAAGCGGTGCACCGTCTTGGCCGCGTCGTGCGGGTCCTTCTCTTCCGCGAACGTGGCCGCGCGCTGGCCCTGCAGTTCCCACAGCACGTTCGGCATGCCGACGCTCGGGAAGGCGAGGTTGTTCCAGCCGGTGGCCTTGGTGTCGTCGCGGTAGTAGGTGCGCAGGTAGGTGTAGAGGTAGTCGGCGCCGGTGCCGCCCGCGCCGGAGCGCGAGCGCGCGATGACGGTCAGGTCGGGCGGATTGCCGCCGAACCACGCCTTCGCCTGCTTCGGGTCGATCGCGGCCTGCATGGTGTCGCCGACCTTCTCGGTCGCGAACAGCAGGTTCTGCTTGATCTGGTCTTCGGTCAGGCCGATGTCGCGCAGCCGGTTGTAGCGCATGTAGGCCGCGCTGTGGCAGTTCAGGCAGTAGTTGACGAAGAGCTTGGCGCCGTGCTGCAGCGAGGGCAGGTCGGTCAGCTTGGCGACCGGGAAGCGGTCGAGCGGGATGCCGCCTTCGGAGGCGGCGGCGCCGCTCACCAGGCCGAGCGCCATCAACAGGGACAGGATCAGTTTCTTCATGGTGTTGCTCGATTCGGCCTTCAGTGCGCTGCGTAGGTCACCCGCTCGGGGACCGGCTTGAACGTGCCGAGGCGACTCCACCACGGCATCAGCAGGAAGAAGCCGAAGTACAGCAGGGTGCCGACCTGCGACACCAGGTTGCCGACGGGCGACGGCGGCTGCACGCCGAGGTAGCCGAGCACGAAGAAGAAGATCACGAAGACGCCGTAGACGTACTTGTGCCAGCTCGGGCGGTAGCGGATCGACTTGACCGGGCTGTGGTCCAGCCAGGGCAGGAAGAACAGGATGATGACGGCGCCGCCCATCACCACCACGCCCCAGAACTTGGCGTCGAAGACCTGCAGCAGGAACACCGCGATGGCCGCGGCGACCAGCACGCCGACCTTGGCGGCGCCGCCGAAGCGGCCCTTGACGACGGCCAGCACGGCCGCCACGGCGACGATGCCGCACAGCACGTTGATCAGGTCGCCGGTGGTGGCGCGCAGCATCGAGTAGAACGGCGTGAAGTACCAGACCGGGGCGATGTGCGCCGGCGTCTTCAGCGGGTCGGCCGGGATGAAGTTGTTGTACTCGAGGAAGTAGCCGCCGAACTCGGGGGCGAAGAAGACGATCACCGAGAACACTAGCAGGAACACCGACACGCCGAAGATGTCGTGCACGGTGTAGTACGGATGGAACGGGATGCCGTCCAGCGGCACGCCGCGCGCGTCCTTCTTGGCCTTGATCTCCACGCCGTCCGGGTTGTTGGAGCCCACCTCGTGCAGCGCGATGATGTGCGCCACCACCAGGCCCAGCAGCACCAGCGGCACCGCGATCACGTGGAAGCTGAAGAAGCGGTTCAGCGTGGCGTCGGAGACGACGTAGTCGCCACGGATCAGCAGCGCCAGGTCGGGGCCGACGAAGGGCACGGCGGCGAACAGGTTGACGATCACCTGCGCGCCCCAGTAGCTCATCTGGCCCCAGGGCAGCAGGTAGCCCATGAAGGCCTCGGCCATCAGGCACAGG
>JBIQHD010000043.1:0-31399 GCA_044508835.1 Rubrivivax sp. | reverse complement strand
TCGGCGGCAACGCGCCCTTCATCGTGTTCGACGACGCCGACCTCGACGCCGCCGTCGACGGCCTGATGGCCGCGAAGTTCCGCAACGGCGGCCAGACCTGCGTGTGCCCGAACCGGGTGTTCGTGCAGGCGGCGGTGCACGACGAGTTCGCGCGGCGGCTGGTCGCGCGCGTGGCCGCGCTGGTGGTCGGCCCGGCCGGCGACGCCGCCTCGCAGATCGGCCCGATGATCAACGCGCGCGCGGTGAACAAGATCGAGCAGCACATCGCCGACGCGCTCGCCCACGGCGCCCGGCTCGCCACCGGCGGCACGCGCGTGCGCACGGCGGACGGGCCGCACTACGTGGCGCCCACGGTGCTGACGGGCGCGACGCCGGCGATGCGCCTGTTCCACGAGGAGACCTTCGGCCCGGTGGCGGCGGTGTGCCGCTTCGACACCGAGGCGCAGGTGGTGGCGCTGGCCAACGACACGCCCTACGGGCTGGCCGCGTACTTCTATTCGCGCGACATCGCCCGCGCCTGGCGCGTGGCGGACGCGCTCGAATGTGGCATCGTCGGGATCAACGAAGGCGCGCTCGCCGCCGAGGCGGCGCCCTTCGGCGGAATCAAGGAATCCGGCTACGGCCGCGAAGGGTCGCGCTACGGCCTCGAGGACTACATGCACACCAAATACCTTTGCCAGGGAAGCCTGGAATGAACCACCCCCTACGCGCTTCGCGCGCCCCCTCGAGGGGGCAACACCAGCGGACCGGCAGAGCCGGATCCGCGGTGTTCGCTTGGGAATGCCCCATGGTTCATGCGTCGTGGGTCGCGCCACGCGCGGTGAAGCAACTGGCATGACCACTAACCCGTTCAAGGCCGCGCTCGCGCGCGGCGAGCGCCAGGTCGGCCTGTGGCTGTCGATGGCGCAGCCGTACAGCGCCGAGATCTGCGCCAGCACCGGCTTCCAGTGGCTGCTGATCGACAACGAGCACGCGCCCAACGACGTGCGCAGCACGCTGGCCCAGCTGCAGGCCGTGGCCGCCTACCCGGGGCATGCGGTGGTGCGCCCCGCCGACGGCAACCCGGCGCGCATCAAGCAGTTGCTGGACATCGGCGCGCAGACGCTGCTGGTGCCGATGGTCGACACGCCCGCGAAGGCCCGTGCGCTGGTCGCGGCCACGCGCTACCCGCCGCAGGGCATCCGCGGCGTGGGCGCGGCGGCGGCGCGCGCCTCGCGCTGGGGCGGCCGGCGCGACTACCTCGACACGGCCAACGACGACTGCTGCCTGCTGGTGCAGGCCGAGACGGTGGCCGCGCTCGACAACCTGGCCGCCATCTGCGACGTGGACGGGGTCGACGGCGTGTTCATCGGCCCGGCCGACCTCGCCGCGTCGATGGGCCACCGCGGCCAGCCGGGCCACCCGCAGGTGCAGGCGGCCATCGACACGGCCATCCGCACCATCACCGCCAGCGGCAAGGCGGCGGGCACGCTCACCTCGGACACGGCGCTCGCGCGCCGCTACCTCGACCTGGGCGCGCGCTTCGTCGCCGTCGGCATCGACGTCGGCCTGCTGGCCCAGGCGGCGCGCCAGCGCGCGGCCGAGTTCGGCCTCGGCGACGGCGCCGCCGCGCGGCCCGCCCCGGCCTCCGTCTACTGAACCTCCTCACCTGACACCATGAGCCAGACATTCAGGATCGCCGTCATCCCCGGCGACGGCATTGGCCGCGAAGTGATGCCCGAGGGCCTGCGCGCGCTGGAGGCGGCCTCGCGCCGCTTCGGCATCGCGCTCGAACCCACGCCTATCGAGTGGGCCAGCTGCGACTGGTACGAAAAGACCGGCGCGATGATGCCGCCCGACTGGAAGGCGCAGCTCGCGGGGCACGACGCCATCCTCTTCGGCGCCGTGGGCTGGCCGGCCACCGTGCCGGACCACGTCTCGCTGTGGGGCTCGCTGCTGAAGTTCCGCCGCGAGTTCGACCAGTACGTCAACCTGCGGCCGGTGCGGCTGTTCGACGGCGTGCCCTGCCCGCTGGCCGGGCGAAAGCCGGGCGACATCGACTTCCTCGTCGTGCGCGAGAACACCGAGGGCGAGTACACCAACCTCGGCGGGCGCCTCTTCGAGGGCACGGACCGCGAGGTGGTGATCCAGGAATCGGTGTTCACCCGCCACGGCACCGACCGCGTGCTGAAGTTCGCCTTCGAGCTGGCGCAGGCCCGCGCGCGCAGGCACGTGACGGTGGCGACCAAGAGCAACGGCATCGCCATCAGCATGCCGTGGTGGGACGAGCGCGCCGAGGCCATGGCCGCGCGCTACCCCGGCATCACGCACGACAGGCAGCACATCGACATCCTGAGCGCGCGCTTCGTGCTGCAGCCGCAGCGCTTCGACGTGGTGGTGGCGAGCAACCTGTTCGGCGACATCCTGTCGGACCTGGGGCCGGCCTGCACCGGCACCATCGGCATCGCGCCCTCGGCCAACCTGAACCCGGAGCGGACGTTCCCCTCGCTGTTCGAGCCGGTGCACGGCTCGGCGCCCGACATCTACGGCCGCAACATCGCCAACCCGGTGGCGATGGTCTGGTCGGCGGCGCTCATGCTCGACTTCCTCGGCCGCCGCGACGCGCACGACGCCATCGTGCGCGCCATCGAGCAGGTGCTCGCCGGCGGCCCGCGCACGCCGGACCTGGGCGGTACGGCCTCGACCACGCAGATGGGCGAGGCCATCGCCGCGCGCATCGCCGCGGCCTGACGGCGGCCGGTCAGACGAGGCGCCGCAGGTCGGCCCGCAGCCGCTCGCGCTCCGGCCCGTCGGCCACCTGCTCGGCCAGGCGCTCGAACAGCGCCTCGGCCGTGGGCGCCTGGGCCGTCTTCTTCAGCACCACGCGGGCGATGGGGCCGATGTGCTGCGTGAGCACGCGCTCGGTCTTCTGCAGCAGCTCGGGCGTGAGCGCCGTCGCCGCGTTCGATCCGGTGCCGCTGACGGTGGCGGCGGGCGGCGGGCCGGCCGTGCCGCCGGTGCGCGGCCCGGCGCCGGTGCCGCCCGTGCCCGGCGCGGCGAAGCGCGCGAGAAAGGCCGCGCGCTCGCCGGCGTCGGGCAGGTGCTCGGCCACGCGCTGCACCAGGCTGGCCAGATCGCCGCACGTGCGCGCCGCCTCGCGCACCAGCAGCCGGGCCATGGGGCCGAGCCGCTCGGCCAGCGCATGCTCCACCGGCGCCAGCGCCGCGGCCTCCCAGCCGGCGATGGACGAGGCCTGCAGCAAGGTGCCGCCCGTGCCCCGGCCCGACAGGCCGCCGGTGGTGCGCTCGACCGGCGCCGGCGCCACGGGCGCGGCGGGGCGGCCGACGATGACCGTCGCGTCGTCCGCGCCGGCCAGCGCCTGCAGCGCCGCGCGGAACTCGGCCGCGCTCTGGAAGCGCTGCGCCGGCGCCTTGGCCAGCGCGCGCGCCACCACGGCGTCGAAGCGCGGCGCGCAGGCGCTGCCTTCCGCGCGGCTGGGCGGCACCGGCTCCTCGTTGAGGATGCGGTACATCACCGTCTCCGGCGAGCCGCTGAAGGGCGCGCGCCCGGCCAGCATGCGGTAGAGCAGCACGCCCGCGGCGAAGAGGTCGACGCGGTGGTCGATGCCCTCGCCCACGTACTGCTCGGGCGCCATGTAGCCGGGCGTGCCGATGGCCGCGCTCACCTGCGTGAGCGAGACGTTCTCGATGCGCGCGATGCCGAAGTCCGTCACCTTCACCCGACCCTCGGGCGTGACGATGAGGTTGGCCGGCTTCACGTCGCGGTGCCACACGCCGGCGCGGTGGGCGGCGCCCAGCGCGTCGAGCAGTTGCACGGCGATGTCCAGCGCCCGGGCCTCGGGCAGGCGCGGCGTGGCCGACAGGATCTGCGCGAGCGTCGGCCCGGCGACGAACTCCATGGCGATGAAGCGCGTGTCGGCGTCCTCGCCGTAGTCGTAGATCGCCACGATGCCGGGATGCGACAGCCGCCCCACGGCCTGCGCCTCGTTGCGAAAGCGCGCGGCCATCGAATCGACGGCCGCGGCGTCGTCGCCGGCGGCGAGGCTGCGGTGGATGGTCTTGATCGCCACCTGGCGCTGGATGCCCGGGTCGAAGCCGCGGTACACCACGCCCATCGCGCCCTCGCCGAGCACGCCGGTGATGGCGTACTTGCCGAGCCGTTCCGGGTGCGCCATGGGATGCGCCATCAGCTGTCGAGCAGCTTCATCGCATGCACCAGGCTCTTGCGCATGCGAGCGAAGGAGCCGGCGAGCACGCCGATCTCGTCCTTCGACGTCGTCTCGAACTCGGGCGCGTCGAGCTCGCCCAGGCTCACGCGGTCGGACAGCGCCGACAGCCGGCTCACCGGCTGGATCACCAGCTTCCACAGCAGCAGGTTGAGCGCCGCGCCCATCAGCAGGAAGACGCCGGTGAGCATCAGCATCACCACGCCGAGCGCCTTGTCGGCGCGCTCCAGCGGCACCGACATCGGCACCGAGACGATCTGCGCGCCGATGGCCTCGTGCAGCGTCCAGCCGAAGCCGTTGTTCGCGCCGTAGCGCTCGATCAGCGTGGCCGGCGCCGCGGCCGGCGTGCTGTGGCACTGCAGGCAGGCCGGGTTGGTGATCTTGATCGGCAGCGCCACGTACAGCGAGCGGCCGGTGGGCGTGTCGCGCTCGCCGATGAATTCCTTCAGGTCGGGCACGTTGCGGAACTGGGTGACGATGTCGGCTTCCCACGCCTGGGCGCGGTTGCGCGGGCTGGTGGGGTTGAGCATCGCGGGCTTGTAGCTGTACTCGGGATAGGTGCTCTTGAGCGCGTTCAGGATCTCGGTGGCCGAGTACTGCGGCACCGACTGCGGCAGGAAGGTGTACTTCATCTGCGTCTGCAGGAGCGGCGCGATCTGGTTGGCGGTGTACTGCGCCACCACGCCGGACTGCTCCATCAGCAGCCGCGCGCGGTCGACCACCTCGTTCTTGGCGTCGCGCTGCAGCAGGTCGCGCGCGATGGTGCCCGACACCGCGAGCCCGATCACGAAGACGAGCAGGAAGGCGAGGTTGAACTTGAGCAGCAGCTTCATGGGCGAAGGTCCCGGAGGTGTCGTCTATCTATCGTCTATCTAGTTAGTACCGCGGCGCGGGCGTCGTCGCGGGCTGCGGCCGGTATTTCTCCGGGTTCAGCACGCGGTCCCATTCGGGGTGCGCCGCGAGGTGGTCCGCCAGCGCGCGGCGGAAGGCGGCGTCGCGCGCCGCGCCGCGCCAGCGCGCGACGAAGCCGCGCCGCAGGTCGGGCTCGGCGGCGAGCCAGGGCTGCACGTCGGCGTAGGTGATGGGCGCGAGCCGCTCCGGCGCCGGAGCGTCGGCCTTGAACAGCGCGGCGCGCAGCGGCAGCGTGTCGCGGAACGCCCGCGGCACCTGCTGCAGGAAGGCCGCGGTGGGACGGGCGGCGACGAGGTCCTTGCCGTCGCCGGCGCGCTCGAAGAACTCGCCCGCCTTCAGCGCCAGCGGCGCGGGCGCCTTGCCGCCACGCCGCGGCGCGAGGGCGACGGCGCCCGACTCGGCGAACGCCCAGGCCGCGTCACCGCGCACCGCCAGCACCACGTCACGCGCCACGCCGGTCACGTCGAGCGCCCGGGCGGCGACCAGCAGCCCCTCGCCGCGCGCGGCGCCGGGCTGCGTGAGCTTGAGCCAGCCGTCGAGCAGGTAGAGCACCGGCGCGCGGCGGGCGCGGTCGCCGCGCAGCTGCGGCGCGAGCTGCACGCGGGTGGCGGGGCCGAGGTCGACGGCCTGCCCGGAAGCGAGCTCCAGCCGCACCAGCCGCGCCGCGGCCGCGGTCTGCACGATGTCGCCGGCAGCGAGCCGCAGGCCCTCGGCCGCGCGCCACGTGGCGGCGTCGCGCACCAGCTGCACCTCGCCGTCGAGGATGGTCAGCACGCCGATCGGCTCGGGCGCGGGCGCACCCCGGGCCGCGGCGGCCGCCAGCAGCATCAGCCCGCAGAAGATTCGTCGCCACATCGGGTTCGCTCGGCCACCACGCAAAGGCGCCGATTGTGCAGCCGTCATGCGGCGGCGGCGCGCACCGGCGCGCCCAGTGCGTCACGCGGACGCGGCCGGCGTGGGCCGATCCGCCGCGGCGCCCGCCGTCAGTCCGCCGGCCCGGACGAGCGCAGGCGCTCGAACAGCTGCGCCATGGCGCGTTCGTCGTCCTCGGACAGGGTGGGGTCGTCGTCGCTGTGAAGCGAGCGCTCACCGAATTCCTGCACCGTCTCCAGCATGTCGAGCGCCCGCAGCGCATCCTCGATGGAGTGCGCCAGCATGCGCCGCATGGCGTCCAGTTCCAGCGTCAGTTCGTCCGGGTCCTCGGGCGGCGGCTCGTCCCCGGCGTCGGCCTCCAGCGGGCCGAGCAGGCGGCGCGTGTCGGCGGCCATCTGGCGCGCATGCAGCGTCGTCGCGCCGGCGGTGGCGAGCAGCGCGTCGATCTGCGCCACCGAACAGGCGTCGGGCTGCACCATGCGTTCGCGGCTCTTGGCCTGCGCGGTGAAGGTGAGCACGCGGGCCGCGTCGATGAGGGTCGCCACCTGCCGCGCGTGCTGGGCGGCGGCCTGAAGCATGTCGATCGGATAGCTCATCACATCTCTCGGCAGTGGCGCGTGATCCGCACGGGCAATGCGCATGCCCGCCGGGCCGATGGGTGTTCGCCGCAATGGCATGCCCGGCGGGCGACGCTAGAGTGACCCGCCCCCTCGACCGCCATCGACATGAAGCCCACCGTCGTCTTCCAGGACCAGGAAATCGCCCCCGAGCACTTCTTCGAGCGCTACCAGCGCGCCGCCGCCGCATTGCGCGCGCTCGGCATCGGCGACGGCGACGTGGTGGCGCTGATGATGCGCAACGGCCCGTCGGTGCTCGAGGCCATGCTCGCCGTGCGCTGGCTCGGGGCGTACTGGTGCCCCGTCAACTGGCACTTCAAGGCCGACGAGGTGCGCCACATCCTGGCCGACAGCGGCGCGAAGCTCTTCGTCTGCGATGCCGACCTGCTGCAGTCGATCGGCGACGTGGCGCCGCCCGGCGTGCGGGTGCTGGCCGCGGTGCCGCCCTCGGGCGGCCCGGCGGCGGCCGGCACCTGGGACGCGCTGCGCGACGCCGCCGCCGCGTCCGATGCCGGCCCGCCCACCCAGCGCCCGCGCGGCGCCATGCTCTACACCTCGGGCACGACGGGGCGGCCCAAGGGCATCCGCCGCCGGCCGTCGACGCCGGAGCAGGCGGCGCTGGCATTGGAGAAGCTGCGCCAGATCGTCGGCCTGGAGGACGGCATGCGCGCCCTGCTGTGCGCGCCGGTCTACCACAGCGCGCCGAACTCCTTCACCCTGGGCGCGGCGCAGAAGAGCGCCTACCTCGTGATCGAGCCGCGCTTCGACGCCGAGCACACGCTGCGCCTCATCGAGCGGCACCGCATCACGCATGCCTACCTGGTGCCGACGATGTACGTGCGGCTGCTGCGCCTGCCCGAAGAGGTGAAGCGCCGGTACGACCTCGGCTCGATGAAGTTCGTGAGCTCCACCGGCTCGCCCTGCCCGCCGGACGTGAAGCGCGCCATGATCGAGTGGTGGGGGCCGGTGATCCACGAGGCCTACGGCTCGAGCGAGCTCGGCTACATGACGCGGCTCGACAGCCGCGACGCGCTGCGCAAGCCCGGCTCCGCCGGCCGGCCGCTCGACGGCGTGCGCATCCGCATCCTCGACGACGCGGGCCGCGAGCTGCCGCAGGGCCAGGCCGGGCTCATCTACGTGCACCAGCCCACGCTCACCGACTTCACCTACAACGACAACGACGCCGCGCGCCGCAGCATGGAACGCGACGGCTACCTGACGATGGGCGACGTGGGCTACCTCGACGAGGACGGCTTCCTGTTCATCGTCGATCGCTCGGCCGACATGGTGATCTCCGGCGGCGTGAACATCTATCCGGCGGAGATCGAGGCGGCCCTGCAGGCGATGCCGGGCGTGGAGGACTGCGCCGTGTTCGGCATTCCCGACGCCGAGTTCGGCGAGGGCCTGGCCGCCGCGGTGCAGCCGCGCGCCGGCGCGGCGCTCACGCAGGACGGCGTGAAGGCGTGGCTGAAGGAAAGGCTCGCCGGCTACAAGGTGCCGTCGGTCGTGGCCTTCCACGACGCGCTGCCGCGCGAGGACACCGGCAAGATCTTCAAGCGCCGGCTGCGCGAGCCCTACTGGGCCGGCACGCAGCGGCGCATCTGAAAGGCTAGGCCGACTGCGCGTCGTCGGCGCGGCGGCGGTCGAAGGCCGAGTTGCCGAAGGGCCGCACCGAAGCGCCCACGGCATCGAGCCCGCCGCGCAGGGGGCGCAGCTCGCTGCGCGCGCCGAGCTGGGGCGCCTCGCGCAGCGCGGGAATCATCGGCGCCGGGCGGTCCTCCACCTCGGTGACGGCCGCGTCGATCTCGGGCAGCTGCTGCACCGCCTCGGCCACGCGGCGCGCGGTCTCGGTGGCGGCGAGGCCCTGCTCGGCGCGGGCGATCTCGCGCATCATCAGGCAGTCGAGGCCGCGCAGCGGGCCGCGTTCGCGCAGCGTGCGGCGGCGGTAGGTCTCGGCGGCGGCGTTGCGCATCAGCAGCAGCGTGTCGTAGAGCCACGGATGCTGCTCGTTGAGCGGCCCGACGTACAGGCCGACGCGGCCGTAGGCCAGCTCGACCGGCGCCGCCTTGAAGGCGCTGAGCGCGCCCACGCAGGCGGCCGCCACGCCGGCCAGCAGCACGGCCAGGCCGAGCGCCTGCATCTCCGCCAGCGTGCGCACGGCCGGCGAGGCCCCGAGGCTCGCCTGCAGCAGCAACAGCAGGCCGCCGAACGCGGCGAGCGCCACGCCGCCCGGCAGCGCGAAGCGCAGCGCATCCGTGCGGCGGCGCACCGGCTCGCGCACGAAGGCGGAGGCCAGCGCCGACAGGGTGTCGTTCGGCAGGCCGGCCAGCTCGCGCACGAGGGTGTGTTCGGGCTGGCTGGCCGCGCGCTCGGCCCACTGCGCCAGGGCCGATTCGGCCGTGGGCGCGGCGTCGCGGGGCTGGTAGTGATCGCGCGCCTGGAGCAGGCTGTCCTCGCTCAGGAATGAGCCGCGCATGAGACCGTTCAACCAAGACATGATGATTCCTTTACGAGCGGATCGGCCGTCCTGTCCCTGACCCCGAAACTTCTTGTGACGAGCAGCTTGGCAGCGCGAATCGCGGCCTCCCATACCCAATCCGGGGGGAGGGGCCGGCGCGGCGATGCCGTCGAAACGTCGAGGGCACGGCACCGGGAGCGCATCGATGTAAGCAATCGCTACTGCGGCGAACGCATGACCTTGAAGCCCACCCACGCCGCCGCGATCACCACGTTGGCGGGCACGCTGATGGCGCTGGGCACGTAGAAGAGCGCCGACAGCGACGGCTGCGCGAAGAGCAATTCGACCGCCGCACCGATGCCATAGAACAACAGTCCGAACCACACCCAGCGGCGCATGTAGGTCGGCAGCCAGTGCGCCTGCGCCTGGTTGTGGCGCCAGGCGGCGGCGCGCTCCAGCAGGTTGCCGCGGTTCACGTCGCGGAACAGCCAGCCGAAGAAGAAGTAGCGGTACAGCAGGGTGCGAAACGGCGGTTCGTGCACGGCGCGGGCCGGAGGCCGCTCGATGCGGCGCCGGGAAGCGGGACTGACCCGTGCCGGGCAGCTTTCGTTCCCGGCGCACCGCGGTCCGTCCTACAGCCGATGGCGTGCCGGTCCGATGGGCGGGCCGCCCGGCCTGGCGTGGAATGGAGCCTGCGAATCCGGTGCCGCGCCCGCGGCGCCGAGCGGATTTCGCTCCATGGCCCGGCAAGGACGCCGGGCCGGTCGATCAGCCGTACGACAAAGGAGATTCCTCATGAACAACGAACGACCCCTCGCCCGACAGGACGCGCGCGACGCCAACCGCGACCCGCTGACCGGCAAGCCGGGCGCGCACCCGGTGGGAACGGCCGTGGGCGCGGCGGCAGGCGGCGTGGCCGCCGGTGCCGCCGTGGGCACGGTGGCCGGCCCGGTGGGCACGCTCATCGGCGGCGCCGTGGGCGCCGTGGTGGGCGGCCTGGCCGGCAAGGGCATCGCCGAGCGCATCGACCCGACCGCCGAGGATGCGTACTGGGCCGAGAACTACGCCGACCGCCCCTACGTGAGCGAGGACTACAGCTACGACGACTACGGCCCCGCCTACCGCTACGGCGTCGATGCCTACGGCTCGTACGGCGCGCGCAGCTTCGAAGAGATCGACGCCGACCTCGACCGCGGCTGGGACCGTGCCCGCGGCGGCTCGCGCCTGGGCTGGAGCGACGCCCGGCACGCCGCGCGCGACTCCTGGCAGCGCGTGAGCGACGGCGTGGAGCGCGCGGTGCCGGGCGACGCGGACCGCGACGGCCGCTAGGCCGCCTCGCGCACGAGTCCGGCGCGGCCCGCCGTCAGGGGTGGGCCGCGCCGGCGGCCTTCTTGCGCCGCCGCTGCTGCCAGGCCAGCGCCTCGCCGACGAAGCCGCGCCGGAAGGCGACCACGCACACGACGAAGGTGGCGCCGATGATCACCGTCACCCAGGAGCCGACGCGGTCGGCCAGGAAGTTCTGCAGGCCGATGATGGTGAACGCCCCCAGCACCGGCCCGGCGAAGGTGCCCATGCCGCCCAGCAGCGTCATCAGCACCACCTCGCCCGACAGCGCCCAGTGCGCGTCGGACAGCGTGGCGAAGCCGAGGATCACCGTCTTCATCGAGCCGGCCAGCCCGGCGATGGCGGTGGACAGCACGAAGGCGAGCAGCTTGTAGCGGTGCACGTCGTAGCCGAGCGAGACGGCGCGCGGCTCGTTCTCGCGGATGGCCTTGAGCACCTGCCCGAAGGGCGAGTGCACGACGCGGATGACGAACAGGAACACCGCGGCGAACACCGCCAGCACCACGAAATACAACAGCAGGTCGTTGTTCAGCGGGATCAGCCCGAAGAGTTCGCCGCGCGGCACGCCCTGCAGCCCGTCCTCGCCGCCGGTGAAGGGCGCCTGCAGGCACACGAAGTAGACCATCTGCGCCATCGCCAGCGTGATCATGGCGAAGTAGATGCCTTCGCGGCGGATGCCGATCAGCCCGACCACCAGCCCCATCGCGGCGGCCACCAGCGTGCCGCCGAGGATGCCGAGCTCGGGCGTCAGGCCGGCGCTGCGCACCAGCCAGCCGCTCGCGTAGGCGGCGAAGCCGAAGAAGGCAGCGTGGCCGAACGACAGCAGCCCCGTGTAGCCGAGCAGCAGGTTGAAGCCGATCGCGAAGATGGCGTAGCACAGCGCCTTCATCATGAAGATCGGGTACAGGCCGATGAAGGGCGCGGCCAGCAGGATGGCGAACACCACCCCCCAGGCGATGTGCGCGGCGCGCGTTTGCGAGGCGGGGTTCATCACTTCTCCTTGCCGAACAGACCCGCCGGTCGGATGACGAGCACGATCGCCATGATCACGAACACCACGATGTTCGAGGCCTCGGGATAGAACACCTTGGTCAGCCCCTCGATGAGGCCGAGGGCGACGCCGGTCAGGATAGAGCCGAGGATGGAGCCCATGCCGCCGATCACCACGACGGCGAAGACCACGATGATGAGGTTGCTGCCCATCAGCGGCGTGATCTGGATGACGGGCGCGGCCAGCACGCCGGCGACGGCGGCGAGGCCCGCGCCGGCGCCGTAGGTCAGCGCCACCATCAGCGGCACGTTGACGCCGAAGGCCTGCACCAGCTTCGGGTTCTCGGTGCCGGCGCGCAGGTAGGCGCCCAGCCGCGTGCGCTCGATCAGGAACCAGGTGCCCAGGCAGATGGTGAGCGACGCCACCACCACCCAGGCGCGGTAGTTGGGCAGGATCATGAAGCCGACGTCGGTGGCGCCCTGCAGCAGCTCGGGCGTCGCGTAGCGCTGGCCCGAGACGCCGAACTGCTCGCGGAACACGCCCTCGAAGATCAGCGCGAGGCCGAAGGTCAGCAGCAGGCCGTAGATCGGGTCGACGTTGTACAGCCGCTTGAGCAGCGTGCGCTCGATCAGCACGCCGAGCGCGCCGACCACGAGCGGCGCGATGACCAGCGACGCCCAGTAGTTGATGCCGAGGTACTCGAGCCCCATCCACGCCACGAAGGCGCCGATCATGTAGAGCGCGCCGTGGGCGAAGTTCACGATGCCCAGCAGGCCGAAGATCACCGCCAGGCCGAGGCTCAGCATGGCGTAGAACGAGCCGTTGACCAGGCCCAGCAGCAGCTGGCCCAGGAAGGCGGACAGGGGTATGCCGAAGATTTCCATAAGTCAGTAAGCCCGCAGTCGCTCCGCTCCTGCCCCAGGGGGCGCCAACCGGCGGCCGGGAAACCCGCCCGCCGGTCACGGCTTGATGTGGACGGGGCTGCGCCCCGTCCCACTGCGTCGCTACCGGAAGCGCTGCAGCTTCACTTCCAGAGGGAGCACTTGGTCTCTTCCTTGGTGGTCCAGGCGGCCTCGCCCTTGATCACCTGGGCAATCTTGAAGTAGTCCCAGGGGCCCTTCGATTCGGCCGGCGTCTTCACCTGCATGAGGTACATGTCGTGGACCATGGTGCCGTCGGCGCGCACCCAGCCGCCCTTGACGTACATGTCGTTGAACTTGGCGGTGCGCAGGTGCGCGTTGATCTTGGCAGGATCGTCGGTACCCAGTTCCTTCACCGCCTTCAGGTACTGAAGCGTGGCGGAGTAGTCGGCCGCCTGGATCGACGTCGGCTTGCGCTTCATCTTGGCCTCGAAGCGCTTGGCCCAGGCGCGGGTCTCGTCGTTCATGTCCCAGTACCAGCTGTCGGTCAGGTACATGCCCTGCGTCTGCTTCAGCCCGAGCGAGTGGATGTCGGTGATGAACATCAGCAGGCCTGCGAGGTTCATCGTCTTGGTGATGCCGAACTCGTTGGCCGCCTTGATCGAGTTGATGGTGTCGCCGCCGGCGTTCGCGAGGCCGAGGATCTTGGCCTTGCTGGCCTGCGCCTGCAGCAGGTAGGACGAGAAGTCGCTCGTCGCCAGCGGGTGGCGCACGGCGCCCATGACCTTGCCGCCGGCCTCCTTGACGATCTTGGAGGTGTCGGCCTCCAGCGCGTGGCCGAAGGCGTAGTCCGCAGTCAGGAAGAACCAGTCCTTGCCGCCGTTCTTCACCACCGCGCCGCCCGTGCCCTTGGCCAGGGCCACGGTGTCGTAGGCGTAATGGATGGTGGTCGGGGCGCACTGCTCGTTGGTCAGCGCCGAGGTGGCGCCGCCGATGGAGATGAACAGCTTGTTCTTCTCCTTGGCGATGCCGGCCATCGCCAGGTTGGTGCTGGAGGTGGTGCCGCCGATGAGCATGTCCATGCCCTGGGTGTCGAACCACTCGCGCGCCTTGGCGGCGGAGATGTCGGCCTTGTTCTGGTGGTCGGCCGAGAGCAGCTCGATCTTCTTGCCGTTGATGGCGCCGCCCATGTCGGCGATCGCCATGTTGATGGCTTCCACGCCGCCCTGGCCGTCGATGTCGGCGTACAGGCCCGACATGTCGGTGATCAGGCCGATGCGGATCACGTCGCCGGAGATCTGCGCGTGGGCGGACGCGGCCATGCCGAAGGCGGCGACCAGCGCGACGGAACAGGCGGCGGTGAGTTTGTTGAGCTTCATGTGTGTCTCCGTGGGTGTGGGGAGGGTGGGCGAGAACTCGGCGTCCGGTTCAGACACCGAGGTATTCGTGCAGCTGCGCCATCCGCTGTGGCAGTTCGGCCTGCGTGAATTCCTGGATCACCTGGCCGTGCTCCATCACGAGGAAGCGGTCGGCCAGCGGTGCGGCAAAACGGAAGTTCTGCTCGACCATCATGATGGTGTAGCCGGCCTTGCGCAGCGCGGTCACGGTCTCGGCGAGCTTCTGCACGATCACCGGCGCGAGGCCCTCGGAGATCTCGTCGAGCAGCAGCAGCTTGGCGCCGGTGCGCAGGATGCGCGCGACCGCCAGCATCTGCTGCTCACCGCCCGACAGCCGCGAGCCCTGGCTGGCGCCGCGTTCGCGCAGGTTGGGGAACATGGCGTAGATCTGCTCGGTGCTCATGCCGCCGGCGCCGAGCGCGGGCGGCAGCATCAGGTTCTCCTGGGCCGACAGGCTCGCGAAGATGCCGCGCTCCTCCGGGCAGTAGCCGATGCCCAGGCGCGCGATGCGGTGGGTGGACAGGCCGGTCGTCTCCTGCCCGTGCACCTTGATCGAGCCCTTGCGGCTGCCGATCAGGCCCATGATGGCGCGCAGCGTGCTCGTGCGCCCGGCGCCGTTGCGGCCCAGCAGCGTGACCACCTCGCCCTCGTCGACGTGCAGGTTCACGCCGTGCAGCACGTGCGACTCGCCGTACCAGCCGTGCAGGTCCTTGATCTCGATGAAGCGCGAAGCCATCAGTGCGCTCCCTGCAATTCGGTGTTCGCGCTGCCCATGTAGGCCTCGATCACCGCCGGGTTCTTCGACACCTCGGCATACGGCCCCTCGGCCAGCGTGGCGCCGCGCTGCAGCACGGTGATGGTGTCGGCGATGCTCGACACCACGCTCATGTTGTGTTCAACCATCAGGATCGTGCGGTCGGCCGAGACCTTCTTGATGAGCTGCCGGATGCGGTCCACGTCCTCCAGGCCCATGCCCTGCGTGGGCTCGTCGAGCAGCATGAGCTGGGGCTCCATGGCGAGCGTGGTGGCGATCTCCAGCGCGCGCTTGCGCCCGTAGCTCAGCTCCACCGCGGCCAGGTCGGCATAGGGCTCGAGGTCGACCGCGCCCAGCAGCTCGAGCGCGCGCTGGTTGAGCCGGTCGAGCGAGCGCTCGGGCTTCCAGAAGTGGTAGGAGGTGCCCAGCTTGCGCTGCAGCGCCACGCGCACGTTCTCGAGCACCGACAGGTGCGCGAACACCGCCGAGATCTGGAACGAGCGGATCACCCCGCGCCGCGCGATCGGCGCCGGCGACTCGTGGGTGATGTCGTGGCCGTCGTAGACGATCTGGCCCGAGCTCGGCTTCAGGAACTTCGTCAGCAGGTTGAAGCACGTCGTCTTGCCGGCGCCGTTGGGGCCGATCAGCGCATGGATGCTGCCGCGCCTGACGCGCAGGTTGACGTTGTTCACCGCGACGAAGCCCTTGAACTCCTTCGTCAGGTTGCGCGTTTCGAGAATGATCGGGTCGCTCATTCGGTGAGTGCCTTGGCGGAGCGGCGACGGGCGGTCCTGCGCGCCGGCGCGTTGGAGGGGGCGGGCGCGGGCTCGCCGCTGCCGCCCAGGCGCAGCGACAGGGCGTGCGCCACGTCGATCAGCCGCTCCAGGTGGCGCTTGCCGCGGTCGGCCCCGAGCAGCGGCTTGTGCATCGGCATGCCCAGGCCCGCCACGGCGCGGCCGGCGGCGTCGAACACCGGCACGCCGTAGCAGAACACGCCCTCGCGCACCGCCTCGTCGTCGATGCTGTAGCCGCGGCGGCGCGTGTGCTGCAGGTCGTCCAGCAGCTCCTCGACGGTCGCCGGGCCGCAGCCGGTCATGCGCGCCAGGCGCGCCGGCAGCAGCTCGCGCACCGCCTTCGGGTCGGCGTAGGCGAGCATCACCCGCCCCGTGGCCGCCAGGTGCGCCGGCAGCCGCATCCCGACGGTGAACGCCAGCCCGAGCGGGCGCGAGCCGTTGCGCACGGCGATGTAGATCACGTCGGCGCCGTCGAGCAGCGACAGGATGACCGTCTCGTCGGGCGCGGCCATGCCGGCCCACAGCGCGTTGAACTCCTGCGCCACGTCGGTGCCCGCGACGAAGGCCTCGGCCAGCCCCATCACGCGCGGGCCGAGCAGGAAGGCGCCGTCCGGCTGGCGGCGCAGGTAGCCGAGCGACAGCATCGTGCTGCACAGGCCGTGCACGCTGCTCTTGGGCAGCGCGAGATCGGCGGCGAGCTTGGCAAGCGTCATCGGTTCGCGGAGTTGGGCCAGGCGTTCGAGCAGGGTCAGCGCGCGGGTGACCGCCGGCACCATCGGCGCACGCGCCGCCCGGGGCGCGGCGCCGCTTCGGCGGCCTTCGGTGCGTTGCGTCATCGCTGTCGGGTGAGGGCGGATTCCGCCCGGTTCGGTCAGCCCAGTTCGTTCAATAGACTGAACTGAGTTCGATCAATGGAACGGAAGTCTAGGCACCGGAATGCGCCCTGTCATGCGTCGATGGCGCGGTTTCGGGAAAGCACTGTGGGGGCTAACACTGACGTATCGCTACGCGTCGCGGCCGGCGTGTGCAGGTGCCGGCGGCCCCGGCGCGCATGCGAACATCGCCGCGGCTTCACCCCCCTTTTTCCCCACCCCGCCCGAGATGGAACTGCGGCAACTGCGCTACTTCGTTCGCGTGATCGAGCTGGGCGGCATGGGCCGCGCGGCCGCCGACCTGGGCGTCGTCACCTCGGCGCTGAGCCAGCAGATCAGCCGGCTCGAGAACGAGCTGTCGACGCGGCTGCTGCGGCGCACCTCCAGCGGCGTGCAGCCCACCGACGCCGGCCTCGCCTTCTGGCGTCAGGCGCAGCTCGCGCTGCGCCACGCCGACGATGCCGCGCGCGCCGCCCAGCTCGCGCGGCTGTCGGGCCACGTGAGCGTGGGGCTCGCGCCCTCCACCGCCTCGGTGCTGGGCCTGCCGCTGATGCGCGCGATGCGCGAGCGCTACCCCGACGTGCGGCTGCACCTGGTCGAGAGCCTGTCGGGCCACCTGGCCGCCATGCTGAACGCGCGCCAGATCGACCTGGCCGTGCTGTTCCGCGCCGAACCGGCGCGCGGCTGGAGCGTGACGCCGCTGCTCGACGAGCGGCTGTTCGTGATCGGCGCGCCGGGCCTGGCCGGCCTGCCGCGCACGAAGCGCGTGCGGCTGGCGCAGCTGGGCACGCTGCCGCTGATCCTGCCCAGCGGGCCGCACGGCCTGCGCGCTGTGCTGGACGCGGCCTTCGAGCGCGCGCGGGTCTCGCCCGCCGTCGTGGCCGAGGTCGACGGCCTGGCGATGCTGATGGACGCAGTACGCGAGGGCCTGGGCGCCACCATCCAGCCGGGCGCGGCCGTGGCCCGCCTGCCCCAGGCCGACTTCGCGCTGTCCCAGGTGGCCGACGCGCACGTGCGCCGGCGCAACCTGCTCGCCAGCGTGTCGGACGACGAGCTCTCGCCCGCGGCGCTGGCCGCGCGCGTGGTCATCGCCGACGTGGCGCGCACGCTGGTGCGCGACGGCCGCTGGGCCGGCGCCAGTCTTCACGAAGACTGAACACCTCTTGCCGCGGCCGGGCTGGCGCGGCGCCGGGGGCCTTCCTAGAGTGCGGCACTCCCGTGCGCTCGTCCCGAGCCTGCCGAAGTCCCTTTCCAAGACCACCGATGCCCCCCACCCCACCCGACGTGCTCGTGATCGGCGGCGGCAACGCCGCCCTGTGCGCCGCCCTGATGGCGCGCGAAGCCGGCGCCGACGTGCTGATGCTCGAGGCCGCCCCGCGCGAATGGCGCGGCGGCAACTCGCAGCACACCCGCAACCTGCGCTGCATGCACGAGGCGCCGCAGGACGTGCTCACCGGCGCCTACCCCGAAGAGGAGTTCTGGGCCGACCTGCAGAAGGTCACCGGCGGCCGCACGAACGAGCGGCTCGCGCGCATCGCCATCCGCGAATCGTCGACCTGCCGCGGCTGGATGCGCCGCCACGGCGTGAACTTCCAGCCCTCGCTGTCGGGCACGCTGCACCTGTCGCGCACCAACGCCTTCTTCATGGGCGGCGGCAAGGCGCTGGTCAACGCCTACTACCGCAGCGCCGCGGCCCTGGGGGTGCGCGTGCGCTACGACGCGCCGGTCGACCGGCTCGAGCTCGACGGCGGCCGCTTCGTTGCTGCCTGGGTGGGCGGCGAGCGCATCGCGGCGCGCGCCTGCGTGGTGGCCAGCGGCGGCTTCGAGTCCAACCGCGAGTGGCTGCGCGAGGCCTGGGGGCAGGTCAACGGCGAGTGGGTGGCCGACAACTTCGCCATCCGCGGCACGCGCTTCAACCAGGGCGTGCTGCTGCGGCACCTGATCGACAGCGGCGCGGACGCCATCGGCGACCCGACGCAGTCGCACTGCGTGGCCATCGACGCGCGCGCGCCGCTCTACGACGGCGGCATCTGCACCCGCGTGGACTGCGTCTCGCTGGGCGTGGTGGTGAACCGCAACGCGCAGCGCTTCTACGACGAGGGCGAGGACTTCTGGCCCAAGCGCTACGCCATCTGGGGGCGGCTGGTGGCGCAGCAGCCGGGGCAGATCGCCTATTCGGTGATCGACGCGCACGCCATCGGCCGCTTCATGCCGCCGGTGTTCCCCGGCGTGCAGGCGGCCACGCTGGACGAGCTGGCGCGCAAGCTCGGCCTGGACGAGGCCACGTTCGTGCGCACGCTCGCCGACTACAACGCCGCCTGCCGCGCCGGCACCTTCGACCACGAGGTGCTGGACGACTGCCGCACCGACGGCCTGGCCCCGCCGAAGACGCACTGGGCGCGGCCGATCGACACGCCGCCCTTCCATGCCTACGCGCTCAAGCCGGGCATCACCTTCACCTACCTCGGCGTCAAGGTGGACGAGCGGGCGGCCGTGCACTTCGGCGGCGCGCCCAGCCCCAACCTCTTCGCCGCGGGCGAGATCATGGCCGGCAACGTGCTCGGCCAGGGCTACACCGCCGGCGTCGGCATGAGCATCGGCACGGCCTTCGGGCGCATCGCCGGCACGCAGGCCGCGGCCGCGGCGCGGCACGAACAGGGAGCACGACGTGCAGCAGCTTGAGGCCCTCACGCGCGAAGCCCGCGCGCTGGCGACCGGCGCCGGCGCGATGCCGCCGCCGGAGCAGGAAGTCGCCCGCGTGCTGCAGATCTGCAACGCCTGCCGCTACTGCGAGGGCTTCTGCGCCGTGTTCCCGGCGATGACGCGCCGGCTCGAATTCCCGCTGGCGGACATCCACTACCTGGCCAACCTGTGCCACAACTGCGGCGCCTGCCTGCACGCCTGCCAGTACGCGCCGCCGCACGAGTTCGCCGTCAACGTGCCGCGGGCGATGGCGCAGGTGCGCGGCGAGACCTACGCCGGCTTCGCCTGGCCGCCGGCCTTCGGCGCGCTGTACCGGCGCAACGGGCTGACCGTCGCGCTCGCCGCGGCGGCGGGCCTGGCGCTGTTCCTCGTGCTGGCGCTGGCGCTCACCGGCTCGCTGGTCCACGAGCCGCTGGCGGGCAACTTCTACGCGGTGTTCCCGCACAACCTGCTGGTGGCGATGTTCGGCAGCGTCTTCGGCTTCGCCTGCCTCGCGCTGGCGCTCGGCGTGCGGCGCTTCTGGCGCGAGGTGTCGCCGGGGGCGGCGTCGCCGCCGGCGGTGGCCGAGGCGGTGCACGACACGCTGCGCCTGAAGTACCTCGACGGCGGCCACGGCCACGGCTGCAACGAGGCCGACGACCGCTTCACCCTGTGGCGCCGGCGCTTCCACCACTTCACCTTCTACGGCTTCGCGCTGTGCTTCGCCTCCACCAGCGTGGCCACGCTCTACCACTACCTCCTCGGCTGGCAGGCGCCGTATCCGCTCACCAGTGCGCCGGTGCTGCTGGGCACCGCGGGCGGCATCGGCCTGCTGATCGGGCCGGCCGGGCTCCTGTGGCTCAACCTGCACCGCGACCCGCAGCACGGCGACGCGGCGCAGCGGCCGATGGACCGCGGCTTCATCGCGCTGCTGCTGCTCGTCAGCGCCACCGGGCTCGCGCTGCTCGCCTGGCGCGACACCGGCGCGATGGCGCTGCTGCTGGCGGTGCACCTGGGCGTGGTGATGGCGCTGTTCCTGACCCTGCCCTACGGCAAGTTCGCGCACGGCTTCTTCCGCATGGCGGCGCTGCTGAAGTGGGCGATCGAGAAGCGCCAGCCGAGCCGGCTCAGGCTCGGCGGCGACTGACAACCCCTGCTGCCGGCCGGCCGGATGGGTGAGGCACACTTCGCGCATCCCCAACGGCATCGAGCGAGACCCACCATGAGCCAGCAAGCCTTCATCTGCGACGCCATCCGCACCCCCTTCGGCCGCTACGGCGGCGCGCTGTCGTCCGTGCGCACCGACGACCTCGGCGCCATCCCGCTGAAGGCGCTGATGGCGCGCAACAAGGAGGTCGACTGGGCCGCCGTCACCGACGTGATCTACGGCTGCGCCAACCAGGCCGGCGAGGACAACCGCAACGTCGCGCGCATGGCCAGCCTGCTGGCCGGCCTGCCGATCGACCTGCCCGGTGCCACGATCAACCGCCTGTGCGGCTCGGGCATGGACGCCGTGGGCACCGCCGCGCGCGCCATCAAGGCCGGCGAGGCGAGCCTGATGATCGCCGGCGGCGTGGAGAGCATGAGCCGCGCGCCCTTCGTCATGCCCAAGGCCGAGACGGCCTTCAGCCGCAGCAACGCCGTCTACGACACCACCATCGGCTGGCGCTTCGTCAACAAGCTGATGAAGGAGAAGTACGGCGTCGACTCCATGCCCGAGACGGCCGAGAACGTGGCCACCGACCACAGGATCGAGCGCGAGGCCCAGGACCGCATGGCGCTCGCCTCGCAGCAGAAGGCGGTGGCGGCGCAGAAGGCCGGCCATTTCGACGCCGAGCTCACGCCGGTGACGATTCCCCAGAAGAAGGGCGACCCGGTCGTCTTCGCCAAGGACGAGCACCCGCGCGAGACCTCGCTGGAAGCGCTGGCCAAGCTCAAGGGCGTGGTGCGGCCGGACGGCTCGGTGACCGCCGGCAACGCCTCCGGCGTGAACGACGGCGCCTGCGCCCTGCTGCTGGCCGACGAGGCCGGCGCGAAGAAGCACGGCCTCGTGCCCAAGGCGCGCGTGGTCGGCATGGCCACGGCCGGCGTGGCGCCGCGCGTCATGGGCATGGGCCCGGCGCCGGCCACGCGCAAGGTGCTGGCGCTGACCGGCCTGTCGCTCGACCAGATGGACGTGATCGAGCTCAACGAGGCCTTCGCCGCGCAGGGCCTGGCGGTGCTGCGCGACCTGAGCCTTCCGGACGACGACGCGCGCGTCAACCGCTGGGGCGGCGCCATCGCGCTCGGCCACCCGCTGGGCGCCAGCGGCGCGCGGCTGGTCACCACCGCGGTCAGCCAGCTGCAGCAGGGCGGCGGGCGCTATGCGCTGTGCACGATGTGCATCGGCGTGGGGCAGGGCATCGCGCTGATCGTCGAGCGGGTGTGACGGCGGGCGGCTGCGTGCCGCCGGCCCTCACCCCGGCCCTCTCCCGCTCGCGGGAGAGGGAGACATCCCTACCGGAAGTGAAGCGTTTCGGCGGCCCGCAAGCGCCGCCGGGCAGGAAATCCGCTCACTGTGCGCGCTATTCGCACATTGAACCCACCATGAGCAATATCAAACGGCGCTGAGCGCTAGAGTTTTCGGCTGAAACGCCTCGCCCCGCGGGCCGCCGGTCATCCGGCCGCCGCGGCGGGCGAGTTGCCAAGGAGCCGTGGCTTGAACGCATTCCAGACGCCTTCCGCAGGCGCTTCCGCCGCGCCGGAAGCGCCCGCCGAGCCGATGCGGCGCGACCTGATCGCCGGGCTGGAAAAGGGGCTGGCCGTCATCGCCGCCTTCGACGACGAGCGCCCGCGCATGACGATGAGCGAGGTGGCCGCGCAGTGCGGCCTCACGCGCGCCGCGGCCCGCCGCTACCTGCTCACGCTCGAGCACCTGGGCTTCGTGCGCAGCGAGCGCAAGATGTTCTCGCTCACGCCCAAGGTGCTGCGCCTCGCGCAGAGCTACATGTCGTCGGCGCGGCTGCCGCGCATCGTGCAGCCCGAGCTGCACAAGCTCGCCTACACGCTCAAGGAGGCCTCGTCGGCCGGCGTGCTCGACGGCGACGACGTGATCTGCGTGGCCGCCACCACCGCCGGGCGGGCCGTCTCGCTCACCCTGCAGCCGGGCACGCGCGTGCCGGCGTACTGCACGGCCAACGGCCGCATGCTGGTCGCCTCGCTGCCGGCGGCCGAGATGCACGCCTGGATCGCGCGGCAGACGCTGGACGCGCTCACGCCCGGCACCATCACCCGCCGCGAGGCCCTGCTCGAGATCCTGCTGCAGGCGCGCCAGCAGGGCTACGCCATGGTCGACCAGGAGCTGGAGGTGGGCCTGCGCACGCTGTCCGTGCCGCTGCTCAGCTACCGCGGCGACGTGCTGGCCGCCATGAACATCAGCGTGCATGCCTCGCGCATGACGATGGACCAGTTGCTGTCCAACTGCCTGCCGCCGCTGCTGCAGGCCCAGGCCGACCTGCGGGCGGTGCTCTGAGCCGTCCGCCCATACCCCAGGAGTGAAACCATGAGAGTCCAGGTAGCCATCATCGGCGCCGGTCCCGCCGGCATGCTGCTCGGCGCCCTGCTGCACAAGGCCGGCATCGACGCCATCGTGCTGGAGCGCCACACCCCCGAGTACGTGCTCGGGCGCATCCGCGCCGGCGTGCTGGAGCAGACCACCGTCGACCTGCTCGACCAGGTGGGCGTGAACCAGCGCATGCACGCCGAAGGGCTGGTGCACGGCGGCTTCGAGCTGTGCTTCGGCGGCAAGCGCCACCGCATCGACATGCACGGCCTCACGGGCGGCAAGCAGGTCATGGTCTACGGCCAGACCGAGGTCACCCACGACCTGATGGAGCACCGCAAGGCGCTGGGCCTGAAGAGCGTGTACGAGGCCGAGAACGTGAGCCTGCACGACTTCGACACCGCCGCGCCGAGCGTGCGCTACACGAAGGACGGCGTCGAGCACACCGTCGAGTGCGACTTCATCGCCGGCTGCGACGGCTACCACGGCGTGAGCCGCGCGAGCGTGCCGGCGGGCGCCATCCGCACCTTCGAGCGGGTCTACCCCTTCGGCTGGCTCGGCCTGCTGTCGGACACGCCGCCGGTCTCGCACGAGCTCATCTACTCCAACCACGAGCGCGGCTTCGCGCTGTGCAGCCAGCGCTCGCTCAAGCGCAGCCGCTACTACGTGCAGTGCTCGCTCGACGACAAGGTCGAGCAGTGGTCGGACGACGCCTTCTGGGACGAGCTGCGCCGCCGCATCGACCCCGAGGCGGCCGAATCGCTCGTCACCGGCCCGTCGATCGAGAAGAGCATCGCGCCGCTGCGCAGCTTCGTGGCCGAGCCGATGCGCTTCGGCCGGCTCTTCCTGGCCGGCGACGCGGCGCACATCGTGCCCCCGACCGGCGCCAAGGGCCTGAACCTCGCGGCCTCGGACGTGGGCTTCCTGTCGCAGGCGCTGGCCGCCTACTACGCCGGCCATGGCGACGAGGCCGGCATCGACGGCTACTCCGCCCAGTGCCTCGGCCGCGTCTGGAAGGCCGAGCGCTTCTCGTGGTGGTTCACCTCGCTCATGCACAAGTTTCCCGAGACCGGCGAGTTCGGCCAGAAGATGCAAGCGGCCGAGCTCGACTACCTGGTGCACTCGCGGGCGGCCTCGACGGCGATGGCCGAGAACTACGTCGGCCTGCCGATGCACTGAGCCTGCCGGGCCGGCGGCGCGCTGCCGCGGCCGGTTCCGGTATTTGTTACCAAAAGTGTTTTGAACGCGGCCGGCCGTCGCCGGGACAATGGCCGGTGGTCCGAAAGGGCCCCCGCCGTCCCCTTCCCGCCGATGCCCCCCGACGCTCCCGACCGTCCCGCGCCGCCTCCCGCCGTTTCCGCCTGCGAGCAGGAAGCGCGCACGGCCGGGATCGTCGACCGGGAGCTGCTGCAGGCGGCCCTCTCGCGCGGCCGCCGCTCGACCGCGGGGCTGGCCTTCGCCTGGCTCACCATCGCCGCCGTCGCCTGGCGCGAGGGCGCGGCGGGCGCGGCGCTCGGCATGCTCGCGTTCACGGCGCTGGTGGTCGGCTGGCGGCTCGCGGGCTGGCCGGCCGGCGCGGCCCTCGAGGCCGGGCGCCTCGAGCCGCTGCGCCGCAGCTTCGTCGCCAACATGGCGGCCGCGGGCCTGGGCTGGTCCTTCGCGCTGCTGGCCGTCTTTCCGCTCGGCGGGCTGGGGGTGCAGCTGCTGGTCGGCCTGATGTTCTGCGGCGCGCTCACGCTGGGCGCGCAGTACATGGTGCTGGTGCGCTGGGCGCTGGTGGCGCACACCGCGCCCCAGACCGCCGCCGCGCTGGCGGCGCTGGTGCTGTACGTGAACGCCCCGGGGCCGCTGCTGGCGGCGATGGCACTGTTCATCGCGATGCTCGTGGGCTCGGCGCGCCAGCAGCTCGCGATGAACGTGCAGAACATCCGCGGCCGCCTGGCGCTCGCGCAGGCCAACGAGGCGCTGCGCGTCGCGCGCGACCGGGCGGACGCGGCCAGCGCCGCCAAGTCGCGCTTCCTCGCGGCGATGAGCCACGAGATCCGCACGCCGATGAACGGGCTGCTCGGGGCGCTGCAGGTGGTCGAGGACAGCTCGCTCGACACCCGCCAGCAGGAATGGCTGCGCATCGCCGCCGGCTCCGGCGACGCCCTGCTGCACGTGGTGAACCAGGTGCTCGACTACTCGCGCATCGAGGCCGGGACGCCGCCGCCCGAGCCGCAGGCCGTGGCCCTGCAGCCCTTCGCGCAGGACACGGTGGCGCTGTTCCGCGGCCGGGCCGAGGCCCGGCGCCTCGCGCTGGCCGCGGAGTTCGCCCCCGGCCTGCCGCCGCTCGTGCGCGCCGACGCGCAGCGCCTGCGCCAGGTGCTGTGCAACCTGCTCGCCAACGCGCTCGAGTTCACCGAGGCGGGCAGCGTGCGCCTGCGCGTCGGGCACGGCCCGCTGGGGCTGCGCTTCTCGGTGCACGACACCGGCTGCGGCATCCCGCTGGACGCGCAGGCGCGGCTGTTCGATCCCTTCTACCAGGTCGACCAGAGCGACCGCCGCCGCCACGGCGGCACGGGGCTGGGCCTGGCCATCTGCCGCCGGCTCGTCGCCGCGATGGGCGGGCGCATCGCCGTCGAGAGCGTGCCGGGCCGCGGCTCGGTGTTCCACGTCGACCTGCCGCTGCAGGCCGCCGAGGCGCCGCCCGCGCCGGTGCTGCCGGCGGCCGCGCCGTCGCGCGCCGGGCTCGCCGGGCGCCGCTGCCTGCTGGTGGAGGACAACGCGGTGAACCGCCTGCTGGCGATCGAGATGCTGCGCCCGCTGGGCGTGGCGGTGACCGAGGCGCACGACGGCATCGAGGCCCTGCGCCTGGCCGAGCGCGAGCGCTTCGACCTGATCCTGATGGACTGCCAGATGCCGGTGCTCGACGGCTATGCCGCCACCGCCGCCATCCGCGCCGGCGAGCGGCGCCGCAACGTGCCGCCGGTGCCCATCATCGCGCTCACGGCCAGCACGCTGGCCGGCGATGCCGAGCGCTGCCTGGCCGCCGGCATGAACGACCACCTCGCCAAGCCCTACCGCCGTGCGGAGCTCGAGGCGCGGCTGCTGCGCTGGCTGGGCGAGCCGCCGGCGAAGCGCGCCGCCGCGTAGGCCGGCGCCGCGCCGGCGGTCAGCCGTGCGAGACGGCGAGCCAGCGGTCGAGGGTCGTCGGGTCGGCCAGCAGCGCCTCGCTGTCGCCGGTGTGCACCACCGCGCCGCGGTCGAGCACCACGGCGCGCCGCGTGATCGGCAGGATCATGCGCGGGTTCTGCTCGACGATGATGGCCGACAGCCCTTCCTCGCGCACCACGCGCGCGATGGAGCGCAGCAGCTCCTCCACGATGATGGGCGCCAGGCCTTCCAGCGGCTCGTCGAGCAGCAGCAGCCGGGGGTTGAGCACCAGCGCGCGCGCCACGGCCAGCATCTGCTGCTCGCCGCCGGAGAGCTGGTTGCCCATGTTGGCCTTGCGCTCGGCCAGCCGCGGGAACATCTCGTAGGCGCGCTGCGGCGTCCACGGCCCCGGGCGCGCGACGGCCGTCAGGTTCTCGTCGACGGTGAGCGACTTGAAGATGTTGCGCTCCTGCGGCACCCAGCCGATGCCGGCCTCGGCGCGGCGGTGCGCGGGCAGGGGTGTGATCTCGCGCCCGCCGAGCCAGATGCGCCCGGCATGCCGGCGCGTCACGCCCACCAGCGTGTTGAGCAGCGTGGTCTTGCCGGTGCCGTTGCGCCCGAGCAGGGCGAGCGACTCGCCCTCGTCCATCGACAGGTCGACGCCCTGCACCACCACGGCCTCGCCGTAGCCGGACTTCAGCCCCTCGACCTTCAGCAGCTCAGCCATGGGCCCGCCCCTCGCCTTCGCCCAGGTACACCGCCTTCACCCGCGGATCGTTGGAAATGCTCTGCACGTCGCCCTCGGCGAAGACCGCGCCGTTGACCAGCACCGACACCGTCTTCGCGAAGCCGAACACCAGGTCCATGTCGTGCTCGATGAGCAGGATGGTCACGTCGGCCGGCAGCGCGTTGATGGTCTCGAAGATCTCCTGGCGCTCGCCGTCGGGCACGCCAGCCACCGGCTCGTCGAGCAGCAGCACGCGCGGGCGGCAGGCGATGGCGGTGGCGATCTCCAGCAGCCGGCGCTTGCCGTAGGGCAGCACCGACACCTTCATGTCCATCACGTCGTCGAGGCGGAACTGCACGAGCAGTTCCTCGACGGCCTGGGCGACGCGCGCATCGTGGCCGAGCGGGCGCCACCAGCCGGCGCTGCGGCCGAGGTGGTTGGAGACGGCCAGCGCCAGCGAGGTCAGCGGCGTCAGCTCGTTGAAGAGCTGGTTGATCTGGAAGGTGCGCACGATGCCGCGGCGCACGCGGCGGTGCGGCGCGACGCGGGTGATGTCCTCGCCGTCGAGCGCGATGCTGCCCTCGCTCGGCGCGAGCACGCCGGTGAGCAGGTTGATGAGCGTCGTCTTGCCGGCGCCATTGGGGCCGATGAGCGCATGGCGCGCGCCGCGCACCACCTTCAGCGACACGTTGTTGGTGGCGGTGATGCCGCCGAAGTGCTTGGTCAGGTTGCGGGTTTCGAGCACGACCGTCATTTCGCCGCCCTCCACCAGGTCCAGGGGCGGAAGAGGCGCTCGCGGCCGACCAGCATCAGCACCACGAGGAACAGCCCGACCCAGAACAGCCAGTACTGCGGCGTCCAGTTGGAGACCAGGTCGTGCAGCAGCTTGAAGGCGATGGCGCCGAAGATGCCGCCGTACAGGTAGCCGGTGCCGCCGATGACGAGCATCAGCATCACGTCGGCGCTCTGGTGGAAGGCGAGCACGTCGAGCGAGGCGAAGGAGAAGCCGCTCTTCTGCGCGGCGAGCGCGCCCGCCGCGCCGGCCAGCGCCGCGGAGAAGGCGTACACCGCCACCAGCCGCGCGTTGACCGACAGGCCGATGGAGGCGGCGCGCAGCCGGTTGTCGCGCAGCGCCTGCAGCGACACGCCGAACGGCGACTTGACCACGCGCCGCGCCACGATCACGGCGATCGCCAGCACCGCCAGCGCATAGCCGTAGGCGACGCGGCCCTGGATGTCGAACTCGAAGATGCCCAGCAGCGGCCCCATGGGCGCGCCCTGCAGGCCGTCGGCGCCGCCGGTGATGTGGTCGAGCTTGTTGGCAAGCTCGTACAGCACCGCCGCCACGCCCAGCGTCACCATCAGCCGCGTGAGGTCGGAGCCGCGCAGGATGAGCACGCTCGACAGCAGCCCCGCCACCGCGCCGATGGCGGTGGCCACCGCCAGGCCGGCGAGCGGATCGGGCATGACGTGCGTCGCGAACAGCGTGGCGCCGTAGGCGCCCAGGCCGAAGAAGGCCGCGTGCCCGAGCGACACGATGCCGGCATAGCCCAGCACCAGGTCGAGCGACACGGCGAACAGCGCCAGCACCGCGATCTCGCCCAGCAGCAGCGCATGCCCGGGCAGCAGGAACCACGAGGCCAGGGCCGCGACGCCGAGGGCGATCTCCCACCAGCGCCAGCGCGCCTGCGCGCGAAGGCGCTCGGCAACGTTCGCCGCGCTCATTTGCCGCCCGCCCGCGCGAAGAGGCCCTGCGGGCGCAGGACGAGGATGACGATCATCAGGCTGTAGACGATGAAGGCGCCGAGCTTGGGCACGTAGTACTTGCCCGCCACGTCGGCGATGCCCAGCAGCAGCGCGGCCACCAGCGGGCCGGTGATCGTGGTCGTGCCGCCGACCGAGACGACGATCAGGAAATAGATCATGAACTTGAGCGGAAAGGTCGGGTCCAGCCCCAGCACCTCCGCGCCCATCGCGCCGCCGAGGCCGGCCAGCCCCGAGCCGACGGCGAAGGTGAGCAGGAAGATGCGGTTCACGTCGAGCCCGAGGCCGCGCGCCACGCGCGGGTCGTCGACCGAGGCGCGCAGCCGGCTGCCGAAGCGCGTGCGCGCCAGCACCCACTGCAGCGCCACGGTGAGCGCCGCGCACACCACGATGATGAACAGGCGGTACTTGCCGATGCCCACCGCGGCGACGTCGAAGCGTCCCTGCAGCCAGTCGGGCAGCTGGATGATCTGCTGCTGCGAGCCGACGAAGTAGTCGACGGCGGCCACCGACATGAACACGAGGCCCAGCGAGAACAGCACCTGGTCGAGGTGCGGCTTGGCGTACATCGGCCGGTACAGCGTGCGCTCGAGCACCGCGCCCAGCAGCGCCGCGCCCAGGAAGGCGAGCGGCAGGGTGGCGACGAAGGGCACGCCCAGGCGGCCCATCAGCAGCACGGTGATGTAGCCGCCGGCCATGGCGAAGGCGCCGTGCGCGAGGTTGATGAAGTTCATCAGCCCGAGCGTCACGGCCAGCCCGACGGCCAGCACGAAGAGCAGCATGCCGTAGGCGATGCCGTCGTAGAGGAGGGTCAGCATGGGAGGTGGTGGGACTTCATGGGCCGGCGGCCCCCACCCCTGCCCTCTCCCCAAGGGGAGAGGGAGAAATGCGGGTCTTGCTCCCTCTCCCGCTTGCGGGAGAGGGTTGGGGTGAGGGCCGAGGCCTCACCCGGAGTGCCCATCTACTTGCGCTTGTGCGTCGGGTCCTTGACTTCCTTGATCACGTCGAACTCGACGTTCCACAGCTGGCCGTCGGCGCCGCGCTCGACCTTGCGGATGTACACGTCCTGCACCGTCTCGCGCGTCTGCGCGTCGATGTAGACGTTGCCGCGCGGGCTCTCGAAGGTCTGGCCCTTCATGGCGGCGAGCAGCGCGTCGCCGCCCTGGCCCTTGCTGGCCTCCAGGCCCTTCATGATGACGCGCATGCCGTCGTAGCCGCCCACGCTGTGGAAGTTGGCGCGCTGGCCGGTCTTGGCCATGCCCTCGACGTACTTCTTGTTCAGCGCCGACTTGTGCGCGGCCGAGTAGTGGCCCGAGGTCACCACGCCGAGCGCCACGTCGCCCATGCCGTTGAGGATGTCGTCGTCGACCACGTCGCCCGGGCCGATGATCCTGATGCCGTCCTTGTCGAGCCCGCGCTCGGAGAACTGCTTCATGAAGGCCGCGCCGATGCCCGAGGGCACGAACACGAACACCGCGTCGGGCTTGGCGTCGCGCACGCGCTGCAGGAAGGGCGCGAAGTCGGGGTTGGCCATCGGCACGCGCAGCTCGGCGGCGATGGTGCCGCCGTTGAGCATGAAGCGGTCCTTGAAGGCCTTCTCGGCGTCGATGCCGGGGCCGTAGTCGGACACCAGCGTCACCACCTTCTTGATGCCGTTCTTCGGCGCCCACTCGGCGATCGGCACCGTCACCTGCGGCAGGGTGAAGCCGGTGCGCACGATGTAGGGCGAGCGCTCGGTGATGACGGCGGTGGCCGCGGCCATCACCACCATCGGCGTCTTGCTCTGGGTGGCGATGGGCGCCGTGGCGAAGGCGAGCGGCGTGAGGCCGAAGCCGGCCAGCGCCACCACCTTGTCGTTGACCACCAGCTCCTGCGCCATGCGGCGGGTCTGGTCGGCCACGCCGCCGTCGTCCTTGAGCAGCACCTCGACCTTCTTGCCGGCGACCTTGTCGCCGTTCTGCGCGAGGTAGAGCTTGACCGCGGCGTCGATCTGCCGCCCCGTGGAGGCGAAGGGGCCGGTCATCGGCAGGATCAGGCCGATCTTCAGCGTGTCCTGTGCGATGGCCGGCAGCGTCGCGCAGAGCGCGAATCCGGCGGCGGCGAGGCGCCCGATGAGTTGACGTCGTTGCACTTGGTTTCTCCTACAAGGGGTGGGGCGCACTCTACGTCCGCGCCGCCACGCGTTTGGGTCTAGCTGCTATGCCCCCGCGGCATGACGGCACGGGCGGGATCGCCGCCCCTGCCGGCCGCTCAGTCGGGCCGGTAGGCCGAGTCGAGCACCACGCCGCCGCCGCTCACGCGCGACACGCAGGCGCAGATGCGGCGGTTGCCGTGCTTCTCCTCGGCGCTGAGGAACACGTCGCGGTGGTCGATGGTGCCGGCTACCTCGACGATGTCCATTGCGCACAACCCGCATTCGCCGCGCTGGCAGTCGGACAGCATCTCGACGCCGTTCGCCTCCAGCGCCTGCAGCAGGCTGCGCCCGGCGGGCACCTCGATGCGCAGCCCGTGGCGCGGCAGCTCCACCCAGAACGGCTCCGCCGCGTGGCGGCCGCTGTTGCCGAAGGTCTCGAAGCGCAGCGCGGCCGGGTCGCGGCCGGCGCGGGCCCAGGCGGCCACGGCCGCGTCGAGCAGCGAGAGGGGGCCGCACACCAGCATCTGCGCGCCGGCGGGCAGCGCGGCGATCTCGGCGTCGAGCGAGAGGCGCTCGCCGGCATCGCTGCAGAAGGTGCGCAGGCGCTCGCCCAGGGCCTGCCCGAGCGCGTCGCGGTAGACCAGCTCGGCGGCGCTGCGCGCGGCGTAGCGCATCGCGACCGGCGCGCCGCGGGCGGCCAGCAGCTGCGCCATGCCCACCAGCGGCGTGATGCCGATGCCGCCGGCCACCAGCAGCGTCTGCGGCGCCGGCGCGCCGGCGTTCAGCGGCAGCTCGAAATGGTTGTCGGGCTCGCCGACCTGCAGCTCGTCGCCGGCCAGCAGTGCCCACAGGTGGCGCGAGCCGCCGCGGCCGGGCTCGGCGCGCTTGACGGCGATGCGGTAGACCTCCGGGTCGGGCAGGCCCACCAGCGAGTAGGAGCGCTCGTCCTCGGCGCCGTCGATGCTCACGCGCAGCTTGAGGTGGCTGCCGACCGTCCACGGCTTCACGCCGCCTTCGGGGCGGATCTCGAACTCCCGCACGGTGGGGCTCAGGTCGCGCAGGGCACGGACGTGGGCGGGGTGCCAGTGGCGGCTGGTTTTCATGGTGGTACTCCTTGTGTTCGCTATGTGGCGATGCGCGGCCCGGCGGCCCCTCACCCCAGCCCTCTCCCCAAAGGGGAGAGGGAGCCATTCGCTGGCGCCGATGCGGCCCGTATGACCCCCTCTCCCGCTTGCGGGAGAGGGCTGGGGTGAGGGCCGCGGCCTAGGGCCTGTTAACGCTATGGGAGGGCTCGCGCCGATGCCTGGCAAGCCCCGGGG
>JBIQHD010000066.1:0-3933 GCA_044508835.1 Rubrivivax sp. | reverse complement strand
GCAGGCGGTGGAGAAGGCCAAGAGCACCGACACCGACAAGGTGATCGCCGCCATGGCCGGCCAGACCTTCAAGGCGCCGAGCGGCTTCGTCGCCAAGATGGACGAGAAGAACCACCACCTGCACAAGCCGGTGTTCATCGGCGAGGTCAAGGCCGACGGCCAGTTCAACGTGGTGTGGAAGACGCCCGGCCCGGTCAAGGCCAAGCCGTGGAGCCCGTTCATCGAGGGCAACGACAAGAAGAAGGACGAGCCGGAGGGCAAGTCGGTGGCGATGAAGTAGGCGCCACGTGTGGTGCCTGTGCCGAGGCGCAGGCACTTCGACAAGCTCAGTCCCCTCGGCAGGCTCAGGATGCACGGGTACTTCGACAAGCTCAGTGCGAACGGGGGGTGGGGTGGTGTGATCGTGTCCCCGAACCGTTCGTCCTGAGCCCGTCGAAGGACCGGGCCGAGCTTGTCGAAGCCGCACGTACCTTCTCCGACTCCCTGACTCCGCCCCTATGACCGCCCCCGCCCGGCGCCCCTTCGTCCAGACGCTCGCCGCCCTCGCCCTCGCGCTGTTGGCCCTCTCCGCCCAGGCCCTCACCGCCGACCAGGCGCGCGACATGGCCACCGGCGACAACGACGCGCGCGCCGCCGCCATCGCGCGCACGGCCGCCACCGCCGATCCGGCGGCGCAGGCCTTCCTCGAGGCGCTGCGGGACGACGAGGTGAAGGTCGCGGGCGAGCGCGTCTTCGTCGTGCGGGGCGGCGCCGTGCGCGACGCCGCCACCGGCGCCGCGGCCGTGCTGCCCGACGACGCGGAGGACGTCGTCGTCAACAACCGCCTGCGCGGCGAGATCGAGGCCGCGCTGGCCGCGCTCAAGCTGCGCTCCGCCGACCGGGCGGAGCGCGCGCAGGCGATCCGCGAACTCGCCGATGCCGCCGACGAAGCCGGCCTGCCCCTGATCGAGGCCGCCTGGCAGGCGGAGACCGACGCCGCGCTGAAGGACCGCCTCGCGCTGCTGCGCGCCCGCCTGCTCGTCGCCTCGCCCGACAAGGGCCAGCGCCTCGAAGCGGCCCGCACCCTCGCCGGCAGCCGCCTGCCCGCCACGCGCACGCTGCTGCTCGAACGCCTCGGGCCCGGCGGCGAGCCCGACGCCGCCGTGCGCGAGGCGCTGCGCACCGCGCTCGACGCATTGGAATCGCGCCTGGCCTGGGGCGAGCGCCTGGGCGTCGTCTTCACCGGCGTGAGCCTCGGCTCCATCCTGCTGCTGGTGGCGCTGGGCCTGGCCATCACCTACGGGCTGATGGGCGTCATCAACATGGCGCACGGCGAGCTGATGATGATCGGCGCCTACGCCACCTTCGTGGTGCAGAACCTGTTCCGCCAGTTCCTGCCCGAGGCGGCCTTCGGCTGGTACGTGCTGGCGGCGATCCCCGCGTCGTTCCTCGCCTCGGCGCTGGTGGGCGCCGTGCTCGAGCGCGGCGTGATCCGCTGGCTCTACGGCCGCCCGCTGGAGACGCTGCTCGCTACCTGGGGCATCAGCCTGGTGCTGATGCAGCTGGTGCGCTCGCTCTTCGGCGCGCAGAACGTGCAGGTCGAGAATCCGCCGTGGCTGTCGGGCGGGGTGGAGGTGCTGGCCAACCTCACGCTGCCCTTCAACCGCCTCGCCATCATCGCGTTCGCGGCGCTGGTGCTCGCCGGCCTGGCCTTCCTCGTGGCGCGCACGCGGCTGGGCCTGTTCGTGCGCGGCGTGACGCAGAACCGGCCGATGGCCGCCTGCACGGGCGTGAACACGGCGCGCGTGGACACCTGCGCCTTCGCCCTCGGCTCGGGCATCGCGGGGCTCGCGGGCTGCGCGCTCTCGCAGGTGGGCAACGTCGGCCCGGACCTGGGGCAGGGCTACATCGTCGACTCGTTCATGGTGGTCGTGCTCGGCGGCGTGGGCCAGCTCGCCGGCACCGTCTACGCCGCGCTCGGCCTGGGCGTGCTCAACAAGCTGCTCGAAGGCTGGACCGGCGCCGTGCTCGCCAAGATCATGGTGCTGGTCGTGATCGTCGTCTTCATCCAGAAGCGGCCGCAGGGGCTGTTCGCGATGAAGGGGCGCAGCGCGGAGGCTTGAGCCGGCGTAGCCGGCATGCGCTCACGCGCGTGGGAGGGGCGCCAGTGCATCGACCTTCGATGCCACCGCTCGAGCGGCAGCCACCAGATCGATGACAAGACGCTCGTCGATGTTGAGGTCGCCTTCGTACTCACTGAGATTGCGTATGTCGTGGCACTTCGACAGCACCCGCCAGACTTCGGGACCGAGACCCAGCGTGTTCGGCAGCAACTGGAAGACGATGTACCGATGTGCGGCGCGATAGCCATGCCATCGCAAGGCCGCTAGCGACAGCGCGTGTGCGGCGTTGTAGGCAAGGTCGAAGCGGCTCTCCAACGCAAGAGCGGCTGCGGTGGCGTCTTTCAAGCGGGCATGGCCGGAACGCTTCAGCCCCTCGAATTCCTTGGCGTCGGGCGGCTCGAGCCTGAGCGGCTTGCCCGGACCGCAGAGGTTCTCAAACGATGAGGTCATCCTCGCCTCCGATCAACCAGATCTTGGGTTGCGCCAGCACGCGTGTCAGAAAGGCATCTTGGGCCTTGACACGTTTGCGAAACGCGCCGCGCGAAAGAATGGTGGGGTGCACCTGTCGGCCGAGTTGCGCGCTCGCTGCTTCGAGTGCCGAGAACGTGTCTCCGTAGCTCAGGGTGTCGCTAATGAGCATGAGATCGATGTCGCTCGATGCGGTGTCTTCGCGCTTGGCGACCGAGCCGTAGACGAACGCGGCGCCAATCTGCGACGCGAGGGATTCGAGCGCCTGACGCAGCGGCTCCGCAAGGCCCACGGTCTTGGTCGCGATGCTGCACAGCTCGGCATGGATCGGTGACGCCGGATTTGCCTGGTAGTGCTTTTGATTGCCGACGATGCGAACCGTCAGGAGCCCGCTGTGTGCCAGGCGTGCCAGTTCGCGCTGTACCGCCCCGGACCCGCTGCCGGCGAGGGCGATCAATTCGCTTGCATAGAAGCTGCGGTGAGGCTGGCCGAACAGCAGGCCGAGCACGCGTTGTTGAGTGGCGGAGAACAGCGCCGCAGCCAGGCTTGAGGGTTGTGCCGGAGGGTTGGTGGTTCTACCCATATTGGGCATGATCCTACCCAATTTGGGTATTTCCCGCGAGCCGACGGCGCGACTGCGGTTCATCGGGGGCGTGAAGGAATCCAGGCGTCGGCACTCATCGGGCTACGCCACCTTGCGTATAGGCCGCCGCCTCATCCGCACCTAACCTGTGCACGGCCACTGTGACCTTCCCCATGAGCGCCGTCCTTCCCCTTCCCGCCACCCCGCCGATCGCCCGCCCGAAGCTGCTGAGCCTGCGCGCCTGGTCCGGCGTGCTGGCCGCCTTCCTCGCGGTCGCGGTCGTCGCGCCGGTGCTCAACCTGCTGGTGCCCGAGACCAGCGCGCTGCACCTGAGCGACTACGCCGTCTCGCTCGTGGGCAAGATCATGTGCTACGCGATCTGCGCGCTGGCGATGGACCTGATCTGGGGCTACACCGGCATCCTGTCGCTCGGCCATGGGGTGTTCTTCGCGCTCGGCGGCTACGCGATGGGCATGTACCTCATGCGCCAGATCGGGCGCGACGGCAACTACGGCGCGGACCTGCCGGACTTCATGGTCTTCCTCGACTGGAAGGAACTGCCGTGGCACTGGGCGCTGAGCGATTCCTTCGCCGCGCAGATGCTGCTGGTGGTGCTGGTGCCGGGGCTGCTGGCCTTCGTGTTCGGCTTCTTCGCCTTCCGCTCGCGCATCAAGGGCGTGTACTTCTCGATCATCACGCAGGCGATGACCTTCGCCGCCATGCTGCTCTTCTTCCGCAACGAGACGGGCTTCGGCGGCAACAACGGCTTCACCGACTTCA
>JBIQHD010000009.1:0-144760 GCA_044508835.1 Rubrivivax sp. | reverse complement strand
ATCCGTACCGACCTGGCGCAGTACCGCGAGCTGGCGGCCTTCGCGCAGTTCGCCTCCGACCTGGACCCGGCCACCCGCAAGCAGCTCGACCGCGGCGCGCGCGTGACCGAACTGCTCAAGCAGCCGCAGTACTCGCCGCTGCCGATCAGCCTGATGGCAGCGTCGATCTTCGCCGCCAACAAGGGCTACCTCGACGACATCGACGTGAAGAAGGTGCTGCCGTTCGAGCACGGCCTGCACCAGCACCTGAAGTCCAGCCATGCGGCGCTGCTGCAGACGCTCGAGGGCGGCAAGGCGCTGGACCAGGACACCGAGACGCAGCTGACGCAGGCCATCGAAGCGTTCAAGAAGTCCTTCGCCTGACGACACCGACGGAACGGACCTGAAAGGAGTACCGTCATGGCGGTAGGCAAGGAAATACGCGGAAAGATCAAGTCCTTCGAGAACACGAAGAAGATCACGAAGGCCATGGAGCTGGTCTCCGCCTCGAAGATGCGCAAGGCGCAGGACCGCATGCGCGCCGGCCGGCCCTACAGCGACAAGATCCGCAACATCACGGCGCACCTGTCGCAGGCCAACCCGGAGTACCGCTCGCCCTACATGCGGGCGGTGTCCGAGGCCAAGCGCGTGGGCTTCATCGTCGTCACGACCGACAAGGGTCTGTGCGGCGGCCTGAACACCAACGTGCTGCGCGCGGTCACCAACAAGATGCGCGAGGTCCAGGGCGCGGGCGGCTCGGTGGAGGCGGTGGCCATCGGCAACAAGGGCTTCGGCTTCCTGAACCGCATCGGCGCGACCATCGTCTCGCACGTCACGCAGCTGGGCGACAAGCCGCAGCTCGAGAAGATGATCGGCCCGGTCAAGGTCATGCTCGACGCCTTCGTCGAGGGCCGGCTCGACGCCGTCTACCTCTGCTACACCCGCTTCATCAACACGATGAAGCAGGAGCCGATGGTCGAGCAGCTGCTGCCGCTGGCCGCCTCGCACCTGGAGCAGACCGCCGCCGAGAAGGCGCAGTACGGCTGGGACTACCTCTACGAGCCCGACGCCCCCTCGGTCATCGACGAACTGCTCACGCGCTACATCGAGGCGCTGGTGTACCAGGCGGTGGCCGACAACATGGCGTCCGAGCAGTCGGCGCGCATGGTCGCGATGAAGGCCGCCACCGACAACGCCGGCAACCTGATCGCCGAACTGAAGCTGGTCTACAACAAGACCCGCCAGGCCGCGATCACGAAGGAACTTTCCGAGATCGTCGGCGGCGCCGCCGCCGTCTGACCTCGCACCAGACTACTGTTCAAGGAAATCGACATGGCCAACACCCAAGCCCAAGGCAAGATCGTGCAATGCATCGGCGCGGTCGTCGACGTGGAGTTCCCGCGTGACCAGATGCCCCGCGTGTACGACGCGCTCAAGCTCCAAGGCTCGGCGCTCACGCTGGAAGTGCAGCAGCAGCTCGGCGACGGCATCGTGCGCACCATCGCGCTCGGCTCGTCCGACGGCCTGCGCCGTGGCCTGATGGTCGACAACACCGGCGCGCCGATCACGGTGCCGGTGGGCACCGCCACCCTGGGCCGCATCATGGACGTGCTGGGCACGCCGATCGACGAGCGCGGCCCGATCGACCAGAAGCTCACCGCCGGCATCCACCGCAAGGCGCCGAGCTACGACGAGCTGAGCCCCTCGCAGGAGCTGCTCGAGACCGGCATCAAGGTGATCGACCTGATCTGCCCGTTCGCCAAGGGCGGCAAGGTGGGCCTGTTCGGCGGCGCGGGCGTGGGCAAGACCGTGAACATGATGGAGCTCATCAACAACATCGCCAAGGCGCACAGCGGCCTGTCGGTGTTCGCGGGCGTGGGCGAGCGCACCCGCGAGGGCAACGACTTCTATCACGAGATGGCCGAGTCGGGCGTCGTGAATCTCGAGAGCCTGGGCGAGTCCAAGGTGTCGATGGTCTACGGCCAGATGAACGAGCCGCCGGGCAACCGCCTGCGCGTGGCGCTGACGGGCCTGACGATCGCCGAATCGTTCCGCGACGAAGGCCGCGACGTGCTGTTCTTCGTCGACAACATCTACCGCTACACGCTGGCCGGCACGGAAGTGTCCGCGCTGCTGGGCCGCATGCCGTCGGCCGTGGGCTACCAGCCGACGCTGGCCGAGGAAATGGGCCGCCTGCAGGAGCGCATCACCTCCACCAAGGTCGGCTCGATCACCTCGATCCAGGCCGTGTACGTGCCCGCGGACGACCTGACCGACCCGTCGCCGGCCACCACCTTCGCCCACCTGGACGCCACGGTGGTGCTGTCGCGCGACATCGCGGCGCTGGGCATCTACCCCGCGGTCGACCCGCTGGACTCGACCTCGCGCCAGGTCGACCCGAACGTCGTCGGCGAGGAGCACTACAGCGTCACGCGCGCGGTGCAGGGCACGCTGCAGCGCTACAAGGAACTGCGCGACATCATCGCCATCCTCGGCATGGACGAGCTCTCGCCGGAAGACAAGCTGGCCGTGGCGCGCGCGCGCAAGATCCAGCGCTTCCTGTCGCAGCCCTTCCACGTGGCCGAGGTGTTCACCGGCACGCCGGGCCAGTACGTGCCGCTGAAGGAAACCATCCGCGGCTTCAAGATGATCGTCGAAGGCGAGTGCGACCACCTGCCCGAGCAGGCGTTCTACATGGTCGGCACGATCGACCAGGCGCTCGAAAAGGCGAAGAAGATCCAATAACCAGCGAGGTCGCGCATGGCAACCATTCACGTGGACGTCGTCAGTGCCGAGGAGAGCATCTTCTCGGGCGAGGCGAAGTTCGTCGCGCTGCCGGGCGAGAACGGCGAGCTCGGCATCCTGCCGCGGCACACGCCGCTGATCACGCGCGTGCGCCCCGGGGCCGTGCGCATCGAGCGTGCCGACAACGGTGAGGAAGAGTTCGTGTTCGTGGCCGGCGGCATTCTCGAAGTGCAGCCGGGCACGGTGACGGTGCTCGCCGACACCGCGATCCGCGGCAAGGACCTCGACGAGGCCAAGGCCAGCGAGGCGAAGGCGCTGGCCGAAGAAGCGATGAAGAACGCCAAGAGCGACATCGACTTCGCCAAGGCGCAGAGCGAGTTCGCCGCGATGGCGGCGCAGATCGCCGCGCTGCGCCGCTTCCGCCGCAAATAAAGTCTTCGGCCGGCGGCGCGCGCTGCGCCCGCCGATGCGAAGCGCACGGGCCGCCTTCGGGCGGCCTTTTCATTGGTTCGGGTGACGTGGATTCAGGGTCAGCGCCGCGGCGCCATCGGCTTCAGGTCGCCGCAGCTGCTGCCGAGCCACTGCGCCCGGGTCGTCATGCGCGCCGTCTGCTGGCGGCCGTCCACCGGGCGCCTGATGACGGTGTGCATGGTGTAGGCCTCGGCGCTCTCGAAGCGGGCCTCGCCGTCGATCTCGGCCTGCGGGTCGGTGCACACCGAGCGCCACGTCCAGGCGGTGGCGCTGCGGCTCAGCACGGTGGTGTCGCAGTTGCCCTGCCGGCCCTGCCAGTTGTTCTGCTCGATCGACGCCTTGCTCAGGCAGATCTTCATGTCGCCGACGCCGCCGCTCAGGTCGACGCCCTGCTGCTTCATGCGCGCCTCCATCTGCCGGCGCATGTCGGGCGGCAGCTTCTGCAGGTGCTCGCGCATGTCGGGCATCGCGCTGCCGTCGGGCATGCGCATGTCGTTCTTCACCTGCCACAGGCCGGGCCGGATGGGCGGCGCGTCCTGCGCGTGGGCGCCGAGGGCGGTGGCGATCAGGAACGGGAGCAGGCAGCGGATGCGCATGCGGACCTCCGGAGCAAGCGGGATTCCCGCGGACCGGAGCCGCGTCAGCCGAGCACCGGCGCGTCCGGCAATTCGTTCGGATTGTGCGCGCCGTCCGCCGGGAAGTGCTGCACCAGCAGGCGGTCGACGCGGTCGATCGCCAGGCCCAGCCCGTCCTCGAAGCGCCCGGCGCGGAAGTGCGCGGACATCTCCTCGACGAGCGCCTGCCACCTCGCCGGGTCCACGTGCCGCGCGAGCCCGCGGTCGGCCACCAGCTCGATGCGGTGCTCGGCCAGCAGCAGGTAGATGAGCACGCCGGTGTTCTCTTCGGTGTCCCACACGCGCAGCTTGCCGAACATCGCGACGGCACGCTCGCGCGCGCTGGCGCCGCGCCACAGGTAGGACAGCGGAAGGCCCGCCTCCACGCACACGCGGATCTCGCCGCGGTGGTGGCGCTCGCTCTCGGCTACGCGCGCCTCGATGCGTTCGAGCGCGCCATGGCCGAGCGCGCGCCGGGCATCGGTCTCGTCGAGCCAGCGGTGCCTGAGGATGCGCAGCCAACGGTTCATCGTGCGTCCTCCTACCAGCCGCCGGAGGCGCCGCCGCCGCCGAAATCGCCGCCGCCGCCGGAGCCGAACCCGCCGCCGCCTCCGAAGCCGCCGCCGCCCCGGCCGCCGCCCCCGCCGCCCCAGATCACCGGGCCGCCGCCGAGCCCGCCGCCGCGCCGCGCGGCGCCCACGCCCATCACGCCCACCAGCACCAGCGCCGCCAGGCCGGCCGCGCCCGCCAGCAGCAGGCTGGCCGAAAGCCACCAGCCGATGCCGCCCGCCGCGCCGGCGGTGGCGAGCGAGCCCAGCCGGCGCCCGAGGACGGCGGTGAGCAGGCTGCCGATCACCGGCACGCCGATGAAGAAGAACATCATCAGCTCGTCGAGCTGCAGGCCGGGGCTGCCGCGCGGCGCGTCGGCCTTCGGCGGCGGCAGGTTCTCGCCCTTGACGAGCGTGGACAGCGCATCGACCGCGGCGTCCAGCCCGCCGGCGAAATCGCCCGCGCGGAAGGCCGGCGTGATGTGCTCGTCGATCACGCGGAAGGCCATCAGGTCGGGGATCGCGCCCTCCAGCGTCTTGGCCACCTCGATGCGCACGCGCCGGTCGTTCTTGGCGACGACGAGCAGCAGCCCGTCGCCGACGTCGCGGCGGCCGATCTTCCAGGTGTCGCCCACGCGCTGGGCGTAGGCGGCGATGTCCTCGGGCGCGGTGCTCGGCACCATCAGCACGACGAGCTGCGCGCCCGTCTGCTGCTCCAGCGCGGCGAGCTTGGCGTCGAGCGCGCCGCGCTCGGCCGCGGTCAGCGTGGCCGTCTGGTCGATCACGCGCGCGTTCAGCGGCGGCACGGGCAGCACGTCCTGCGCGAGCGCCGCGCCGATCGACGAAGACCAGGCCAGCGCCCACGCCAGGCCGAGCGCACCGAGCCGTCCGGCGATGCGCCGCAGGCGCCCGGGCCCGAGGAGCAGGAGCATCCCGTGCGGTCCCGCGGCGGCTAGCGCGGCCCCGAGGCCGGCTGGCCGAAGTCGACCGTCGGCGGCGCCGAGATCGTGGCCTCGTTCTGCACCGTGAACTGCGGCTTGGGGTCGTAGTTGAAGACCATGGCCGTCAGGTTGCTCGGGAAGCTGCGCGCCAGCACGTTGTAGTCGCTCACCGCCTTGATGTAGCGGTTGCGCGCCACGGTGATGCGGTTCTCGGTGCCTTCGAGCTGGACGCGCAGGTCCTGGAAGCCCTTGTTGGCCTTCAGGTCCGGGTAGCGCTCGCTCACCACCATCAGGCGGCTGAGCGCGCCGCTGAGCTCGCCCTGCGCCTGCTGGAAGCGGTTGAACGCCGCCGGGTCGTTGATCAGCTCCGGCGTGGCCTGGATGCTGGTGGCCTTGGCGCGCGCCTCGATCACGCGCGTGAGCGTCTCCTGCTCGAAGTTGGCCTCGCCCTTGACCGTGGCCACGATGTTCGGGATCAGGTCGGCGCGGCGCTGGTACTGGTTCAGCACTTCGGACCAGCTCGCCTTCACCTGCTCGTCCAGGCGCTGGAAGTCGTTGTAGCCGCAGCCCGAAAGCCCGAGCGCCGCGACGAGGGCCAGGGCGCCCAGCCAGAGTCGTTGGATCATGGTGTGTCCTCCAGGGTGATCGATCGACGGGGATGCTAACTCGCCGCCGGCCGCGGCAAGTGCCGATACTGCGGCGATGAACCTGCTCGACGAAGCCCTGCGTGCCGGACGGGCCGGGCCCCCGCGGCGCCCGGAGGCCGCGCGCCGCGTGCTCGTCGCCGGCGGGGCGGGCGTGCTCGGCGCGGCGGTGCTCGAGCAGCTGCTCGCCAGCGGCCGCTTCGCCCCGGTGGAGGTGCTGGTCACCCAGCCCCTGAACGCGGCGCTGCGCCCGCTGGTGCCGGTGCGGTACGGCACGGCGCCGGGCGCCGGGCGCAGCGAAGACACGGCGCTCGTGGTGTTCGACCGCGAGCGCCACGCCAACGGCCGCGAGCAGGCGTTCTACCGGCCGCAGCCCGGCGAGCTGTGCACGCTGGCGCGGTGGCTGCTGCAGCGCGGCGTGCGCCGGCTCGTCGTCGTCATGCCGCACACGCAGGCGAGCCTGCCCGAGGCGCTCAAGCGCGGCCTCGCCAGCCTCGACGAGCAGGCCGTGGCGGCGCTCGGCTTCGAGCAGCTCGTCTTCGTGCGCTCGGCCCAGGCGCCCGCGGGGGCGCGGCCGGGCCACGTGCTGCAGCGCGTGGCCGACGCCATGCTGTCGCAGCTGCACCTGATGGTGAACGAGCGCGAGCGGCCCGTGCGTGCGCTCAAGGTGGCGCAGTTCGTGGCGGCGCTGGCCGTGCAGCTCGCGCAGGCGCCGCCCGGCACCCGCGTGGCGGCGCCCGAGCTGGTGTGGCAGGCGGCGCAGAGCCGCGACGTGGCCGCGCTGGCGCGGGCCTGGCTGCACGGCGAGGCGGCCGAGGTGCCGCCGACGCCGCGGCGGCGGCTGTAGCGCGCCGCCGTCACTCGATGCCGAGCGGCGCGTCCCACGTCGCCAGCGATTCGCGCAGCGCCTCGCGCCGGCCGGGGCTCATCGGCCGCAGGTGCTCGATCACCCAGCCCACGCGCTCCACGTCGATGCGCTGGCGGCTGACCATGCGCGTGACCGCGCGGTCGGGGTTGCGCAGCAGGCTGGCCAGCCACGCGGCCTCGGTGGCGTTCAGCCGGCGGGCCGGCTTGCGCAGATAGTGCAGCGACGCCGCGTGCGCGCCGCACTGGCCCTGGCCCCAGGGCGCCATGGAGAGGTACAGGTGCAGCACCCGCGCCTTGCCGAGCGTGCGGTCGAGCTCCACCGCGTACAGCAGCTCGCGCAGCTTGCGCACGTGGCCGGGCGCGTCGCCGGTGAAGAGCAGCTTGGCCAGCTGCTGCGACAGGGTGCTGCCGCCGCCGTGGCGCCGCTGCGACCAGGCGGCGGTGATCTCGGCGAGGTCGTAGCCGGCGTGCTCGTGGAAGCGCTGGTCCTCGGCGGCGATCACCGCGCGCGGCAGCCAGCGGCCGAAGCCCGCGCCCGCCATGCGGCGCCCGCACGCCGGCTCGGCGTCCAGCAGCACCTCGGTGCCGAGGCCGGCGACGCGAAAGCCCTCGATCGCCGGCGCGATCGTCCAGGTGCCCGCCGGCAACGCGAGCTCGCCCGCCAGCCGCAGCCGGCCGTCGATGCGGGCGTAGCGCAGCTCGGGGATCGCCTGCGCGAAGAGCGCGTAGGCATCGGCCATCGGCGCGTCGATGCCCTCGAAGCGCAACTCCGCCGAATCCGCCGCCATGTGCCACAAGAAGCGCCCGCGCACCGCCCGCGCCGGTTCGCCGAGCGCGAACGTGCCGCGCATCTCGCGCTGGCCGAGGCGCTGGAAGCGGACCTCCGCCCGCGCGATGCGCACCGGCGCCTCGTCCAGCGACCCGATGCGCAGGGTGCACGGCGCGCAGGCCGCGGTCCAGGTGCCGGGGGCCGCGCCCGAGCGCACCTGCACGCGCCCGAGCGGCGTGGGCACGCCGCGGCCCGACAGCACCTGCAGCGCGATCGGGTGCGTGGCCACGCGCCAGGTGGCGAACACGCCCAGCTCGGTCTGCCACGGCCCGATGCGCACCGGGTAGCGCGCCTCGCCCGGCGCCGGGCGCAGGGCGAGCCACCCCATGCCGGCGAGCAGCGCCAGGACGAGCACGGCGGCGGCCGCACCCTGCAGCGCGAGCCGGCGAGCGCGCCTCACAGCGCCCTCGCCGTGGTGATGGCCCGCCACGGCCCGTGCGACTGGCCGAGCTGCGCCGCCCAGAACCAGCTCGACGCATCGGTCCAGGCCGTGCCGTCGGCGTCGACGATGCGCTCGCACACGCGCAGCCGCCGGCCGTCGCGTTCGGCGACGAAGCAGCGCCACAGCCGCGCCTGCGCGTCGCGTTCGAGCCGCGCCTGCTCGATGCGGTAGCCCAGGCCCCGGTAGCAGTCGGCCGCCGGATGCAGCATGCGCGTGGGCGCGCGCACCTCGCGCCACACCAGCACCTGCTCGCCGTCGGTCAGCCGCGTCAGCGTGCCGGGAAAGCGCGCGGCGAAGCGCTGCTCCACCGCGCTCAGCGCCAGCGGCCGCAGGCGCTTGCCTTCCCAGGTGGACGGCCACTCGGCGTGCGCGCCGCTGTCGGACGCGGCCTGCGGCGCGCGGGCCAGCGGCAGCGCCGCGCAGGCCACGAGGACGAGCGCGAACAGCGCGCGCAGCGCCTGCGGCGAGAGGAGACAGCGATCAAGCCCCGGCATGGCGTCCTCCATGGATCACGCGCACCGTGCCCGCGCACACCAGCCCCAGCACCGCGAGGCCCACGCCCTGGTGCACCCATGGGTTGTCAGTGAGCGCCACCGTCTCGCCCCGCGCCTCCAGCGCCACCAGCACGGTGTTGCGCAGCACGTTGCCGGCCAGCACCAGTGTGCCGACGGCGGGCAGGCGGCGCAGCAGCGCGCCGTCGCGCAGCCCGTCGAACGCGGCCACGGCGAAGGCGCAGAAATAGGCCGTCCACACCATCTGCACGCCGGAGCAGGGCGCGTCGACGATGACCCACAGGCCGTCGACCTGCATCGCGCTGCCGGCGCGCTGCGCGGACATGCCGGCCAGCTGCAGCAGCCAGGCGCTGGCCTGCGCCGTGAGCACGCGCAGCGGATAGCCGGCATAGAACTGCAGCGACGACACCAGCGGCAGCGCCAGCACCGCCAGCCCCGCGAAGGGCACGAGCGCCTGCCCCGCCGGCCGGAAGGCCTGCAGGCTGCAGGCCAGCGCCAGCGCCGCCAGCAGCGCGCCGGCCAGCGGCGGCGCGGCGAAGCCGGCGGCGGTGGCGGCCGTGCTCAGGCCGAGCGCCGCCAGCAGCCAGCCGGCGCGCGGCGACGCCCGCAGGCGCGACGCCTCGCCGGCCACGAAGAACAGCAGCGCCGCGAGCGCCGCGAGACCCAGCGGATCGTCCGACCCGTCGGCCACGCGCGCGGCGGCCCAGCGCCAGTGCGGCCACAGTGCCGCCGCGTGCAGCGCCAGCCAGGCGAGCGGCGGCAGGGTGTCGATGCGCCGCTGCCAGCGCGCGCCGCGTCCGAGGGCGATGACCTGCGGCATGGCGCTCACCCGTGCCGCCGTGCGGCCAGGGCCGACACCACGATGCCCAGCACCACCGCCAGCGCCAGCCACGCCGACGGCTCCGGCGTGCTCGGCACCTGGGCGCCGATCGCCAGCGGGCTCACGCCTTCGGGCAGCGGCGAGGGCTGGTCGACCGTCGGCGCCAGCGCCGGGTTGGGGTTGCGCACGATCTCGTCCACCGCGATGAAGCTGGTGTACTGCGTCAGCAGCCCGTAGCGCAGGCCGAGCTCGGTGATGGCGGGCTTGTGCGCCTGGTCGCCTTCGAGCGCCTCCTGGTCGGTGAGCGCGGCGATGCGCTGGCGCGCCCACAGGTGGCGCAGCGCGGCGCCGGCGTCGGCCGCGGGGCCGGCCGGCGCCACCAGCGCGCGGTACGGCCCTTCGGCGGCCAGCCCCTCGATCGCGGCCTGGGCGTTGCGCGCGTCGCCGCGCCACTTGCCGAACACCACCACCGGGCGGCCGCCCAGCACGTCGGGCAGCACCGCCGGCTCCACGTCGTAGGCCTCGATGCCCTCCAGGCGCGCCGTCACCTGCGTGAGCACCGGCGAATCGATCATCCGGCGCAGCCGCTCGGCCTGCGCGGCCGCCTGCTCCGGCTTCGTCACGATGAAGGGCTCGCCCTGGCCGGCGCGGGCGATGCCCTCGATCAGGTGCCGGTTCACGCTGCTGCCGATGCCGAAGGCGAAGACGTTGCTGTGGCCGAGGTTGCGGCGGACGAGCTGGAAGACCTCGGCCTCCACGCTCACGTAGCCGTCGGTCACCACGATCACGCTGCGCGACACCTCGCCCGGCTTGGGCAGGGCGGCGATGCGCTTGAGCGCCGGCACGATCTCGGTGCCGCCGCCGCCGCGGGTGTCGTCGATGGTGCGCAGCGCCCGGTCGATGTTGGCCTGCGTGGCCGGCACCGGCTCGGGCGAGAGCATGCGGTTGCTGCCGGAGAACAGCATCACGTTGAAGGTGTCGCTCGGGCGCAGGCTGCCGATCAGGTGGCGCAGCAGCGTCTTGGCCGTGTTCAGCGGGTGGCCGTGCATGGAGCCGGAGACGTCGACGACGAACACGTACTCGCGTGGGTTGATGAGGCGCGGCGGCACGGCCCGGGGCGGCTCGACCATGGCGAGGAAGAAGTTCTCCGCCTCGCCGTCCGGGTTGGTGCCGCGGTGCAGCAGCAGGCCCGACTCGATGTGGTCGCCCGCGAGGCGGTAGTTCAGGATGAAGTCGCGGTTGCCGTTGGCCGCATCGGCCTCGACGGCCACGCGCGCCTGCGTGGTGTACAGGCCCTCGGCGGTGATGGCGTGCGAGGGCGAGCTGACCTCCTTCACGGCGATCGGCGCGTCGATGGCGACGCGGATGTCGACGCTGGCCGCCGGCGGCTCGCCGCGCTTGCGGAACGGCATCGCGATCCACTGCTCGTTCGCCGCCGCGCCCTGCGGGCTGTTGTAGCGCGGGCCGACGACGGTCGGGAAGACGAAGCCGTACTGCGCCTCGGTCGGGCGCAGCAGCTCGGTGTAGCGCAGCTCCACCCGCACGTCGTCGCCCGGCAGGATGTTGGCCACGTTCATCTGGAACACGTTCGGCCGGTGCTGCTCCAGCAGGGCGCTGGTGCGGCCCTCCTGCTTCGCCGCCTGGTACTCGATGCGCGCGGCCTGCTTCTCCTTGATGCGCGCCGTCAGCACGCGCCCGCCCAGGCGCACCGTCATCGCATGCACCGCCGCCTGCGTGGAGCCGGGGAAGACGTAGCGCGCCTCGATCGGGCGCTGGCCCTCGTTGCGGTAGTGCTGCGTCACCGTCACGTCGGCGATGACGCCGGTGATGCGCACGTCCACCGTCGTCGCCTTCAGCGGCAGGCGGTCGGTGGCCGGGTCATCGCTGTGGATGAGGAAGTACGGGCTCTCGGCGGGCCGTGCCTCGGCGTCGTCGGCCTGCGCCGGCGGCGAGAGCACCAGCAGCACGGCCGCGAACAGCGCCAGCGCGATGCACAGCAGCACGCGCCCGAGCGCGGTGAGCGGGCGGACCGGAAGAAGGGGAAGCGGCATGGGCGGGTCTCCTGTCGTCGCCGCAGGCAGCGGCATGCGCGCAGGATGGGCGCCGTGTGCGAAGCGCGTAGGAAGTGCCGGCGGGCTGTGTGAAGTCCGCGTGAAGTCCCGGTGAAGTGCCGCGCCGCTACGCCGCGGCCCGCGGGCCGGCCAGCGGCAGCGTCAGCACCGCCAGCGCGCCGCCGTCGGGCGCGTTGGTGAGCGTGACGCGGCCGTCGTGCAGCTGCGCGATCTCGCGCGCGAAGCTCAGGCCCAGGCCCGTGCTGCGCTTGGCGCCGTGCGGGCGGGCGAGCGAATAGAACTTCTCGAACACCTTCTCCTCGGCGTACTCGGGCACGCCGGGGCCGTGGTCGCGCACGCTCACGTCCACGCGCTGCCCGCGCGTCGCCAGCGCGAGCTGCACCGTGCCGCCGGCCGGCGAGAAGTCGAGCGCGTTGTCGACGAGGCTGCCGATCGCGCGGCGCAGCAGCAGCGCGTCGCCCTCGACCTGCGCCGCCTCGCCCGGCTGCAGCACGACCCGCACGCCGCGCGCCGCGCCGGCGGCATTGGCGCTGGCGGCCAGGTCTTCCAGCAGCGGGCGCAGCGGCACGCGCTCGGTGTGCACCAGGCTGCGGCGCGATTCGAGCGCCGTCAGCTCCATCATGCGGTCGACCAGCTCCTGGATGCGCTGCGTCTCGCGCGCGATGTTGCCGGCGAAGCGCACCCGGTCGGCGTCGGGCATCGGCTCCTGCAGCAACTCGGCGGCGCCGCGGATGGCCGACAGCGGGCTCTTCACCTCGTGGGTGAGCGTCTGCACGTAGTCGGCCACGTAGTTGCGCCCGGCCAGCGCGTCGCGCACCTCGTCGAAGGCGACGCGCACCATGCCGAGCGCGCGCCGCGCGAGCCGCGGCAGGCTGATCGAGCGCTGGGCGCGCACGTAGCGCACGTAGTCGGCGGTGAGGCCGAAGGGCCGCACCAGCCACACCGACAGGATCACGCCGAGCAGCAGCACCGCCAGCACCGAGGTGGCCCCCACCAGCAGCGTCTTGCGCCGCGCGGCGTCGACGAACTGGCCGAGGCTCTGCACCGGCTTGCCGGCGCTCACCGCGCCGATGATGCGGTCGCCCGCGCGGATGGGCACCGCGACGTACATCACCGAGGTCGTCGGGTCGCCGTCGATGTCGGGCGAGGCGCGCGCGCCGTAGTCGCCGCGCAGCGCGCGGTGCACGTCGCGCCAGCGCGAATAGTCCTCGCCCTGGTGGCGGCCGAGCGAGTCGAAGACGACGATGCCGCGCGCGTCGACCACCGTCAGGCGCAGTTCCACCCGCGTCTTCACGAAGCCGAAGATGTCGGCCTCGAAGCGCCGCGCGTAGAGCGAGTCGAACACCGGGCGCAGCGCGGCCAGCTCGAGCGTGCCGTCGTGCGAGGCGTTCTCGATCGTCGCGGCGATGAGGTGCGCCGTCTCCACCAGCGACTCTTCCGCCGACTCGCGGTAGCGCGGGTCGATGGCGCCGAGCAGGTGGTACATCAGCACGCCGATCCCGATGGCGTAGGCCAGCAGGACGGCGGCGAAGATGCGGGTGCGCTTGCTCACGGCAGCGCACGATAGCAGCCGGCCCGCGCAGGGCGGGCCGGTGGTCAGGGGCCGGGCGGGCGCAGGCTCAGGTGGTGAAGTCGCCCGTGGCCTCGGGCTGGAACAGGATCTCGACGATCCGGGCGGCCGATTCGGCGCCGTTGGGCAGCGTCCAGCGGGCGGTCGCGCCCGCGCGCTGGCCGAGCAGCGCGGCGCCCACCGGCGACAGGATCGACACGAAGCCCGAGGCCGGCTTCGCGTCGGCGGGGTAGCACAGCGTGAGCTCGTGGCGCTCGCCGCCCGGGATGTCCTCGACCAGCACCCGCGAGTACATCGTCACCAGGTCGGGCGCGGCCTCGCGCACGGGCACGAGGTCGGCGTTGTCGAGCAGGTCTTCCAGCGCCTTCGGCGGCGCGGCGTCGGGCGTGCGGTGGATCAGGTTGGTCAGGCGCACGTGGTCGAGTTCGGTGAGCGTGCGCTCGAGGGTGGTGGTGGCTTGCATGGGGCACTCCTGTCGGATCGTGGTGGGCGCGCCGTCATGACGCGAGGCGGACACCGTTGCGCCGGGCTGTGTGGCCCGGCGATCGAAGGTTGCGCAGAAACGGGTGGGAAGGGGGATCGCCGGGCTCAGGGATGTGCGGCCGGCAGACGGGGTCGCATCGCCACGCCGGCGCGCGCGACGGGCGCGCGCATGCGCCCGCCGGCCAGGGCGGCCGGGCGACGCGAGACGGTGGCGAGGGAGCACATGCGGTCGATCATAGGCCAGATGAAAGATGAGGGGCAATGCGGCGAACGCAAGGCCGCTGCCGGCGCGGGTGCATCCGGCCCCGGCGGGCCGGCCGTCAGGCCGCGGGGGGCGCCTCGTGCGGGCTGGCGCCGAGCAGCCGCGCCACGGCTTCGAGCAGCACGTCGGCGGCCACCGGCTTCACCAGGTGCTCGTCGAAGTGCAGGCTGGTGCGCGCCCGGTCGCGGGCGCTGCCGTAGCCCGTGAGCGCGGCCAGCCGGATGTGGGCGGTGCGCGGGTCGGCGCGCAGGCGGCGCGCGAGCTCGTGGCCGTCCATCGCGGGCAGGCCGAGGTCGAGCAGGGCGAGCTCCGGCTCGAAGTGGTCGAGCAGGCGCAGCGCCTCGTCGCCGTCGCCGGCGATCTGCACCACGTAGCCGGCCTGCTCGAGCAGCAGCGCGAGCGTCTCGGCGGCGTCGACGTTGTCGTCGACCACCAGCACGCTGCCGCTGCCCGGCGAGGTCTCGCGCGGCTCGGGCTCGGGCGTGATCTCGCCGTGGTCGTCGGCCAGCGGCAGGCTGACGGTGAAGCGGCTGCCGCGGCCCGGGCCGTCGCTCGCGGCGCGTACGCTGCCGCCGTGCATCTGCGCCAGGGTGCGCACGATGGCCAGCCCCAGGCCGAGGCCGCCGCTGGTGCGGTCGATCGGCTGGTTGCCCTGCGAGAACAGGTCGAACACGCGCGGCAGCAGGTCGGGCGCGATGCCGCTGCCGCTGTCGGCCACCTCCACGTCCACCTGCCCGGCGGCCACCGTCATGCGCATCGCGATGAGCCCGTCGGGCGGGGTGAACTTGGCGGCGTTGGTGAGCAGGTTCGACAGCACCTGCGCGAGCCGCACCGCGTCGCCGATGACGTGGGCGCGCGCCTGCGGCAGGTGCAGCTCGATGGGGCGCTGGCGGCGCTCGAACACCGGCTCGGTGAGCTCGACCGCGCGCGCCACCACCGCCTTCATGTCGACGCGCTCGCGCTGCAGCTGCACCTTGCCCTGCGTGATGCGCGAGACGTCGAGCAGGTCGTCGACGAGGCGCAGCAGGTGCGCCACTTGCCGCTCGATGATCCGCCGCTCGCGCACGTGCGCGTCGTCGCCGCGGCGCGCCATCAGCGACAGCGCGGTGACGATGGGCGCGAGCGGGTTGCGCAGCTCGTGGCCGAGCATGGCGAGGAACTCGTCCTTGGCGCGGTTGGCGGCCTCGGCCTGCCGGCGCGCGGTCTCGGCCTCGGCGTAGAGCCGGGCGTTGTCGAGCGCGAGCGCGGCGCGGTGCGCGAGCTCGGCCACCAGCGCCTGGTCCTCCTCCTCGAGCCCGCGGCCCGATTCGGCCTGCATCGCCGCCATCACGCCCAGCGTGCGCCCGCGCGCCATCAGCGGCACCACCACCACGCACTGCAGCTCGAGCTCGCGCACGGCCTCGCGGATGGCCGGGTCGCCGGCGTCGTCGATGTCGTTCTGCAGGTCGAAGCGCTGGAAGTACGGCCGGCTGTGGGCGGCCACCCAGGCCATCGAGCCCGCCGTGGTGACGGCGCCGCGCAGGCGCTGCGCCAGCGCCTCGCCGCGGCGGGTGCGCTGCGGGTCGCGGTTGAAGGTGACGGCGCGCTGCAGCACGCCGTCGGCGTCGATCAGGTCGATGCGGCACCAGTCGGCCACGCTCGGCACCACGATCGAGGCGATGGCCTCCAGCGTGGTGCCCGATTCGAGCGAGCGCGCGAGCACGGCGCCGGCCATCGACAGCAGCTCCAGCCGGCGGCGCGCCGCCTCGGCCTCGGCGCGGGCGCGGCGCTCGGCCTCCAGCAGCTGGGCGCGCTCGGTCACGTCGGAGGTGGCGCCCACCATGCGCACCGGGCGGCCGGTCTCGTCGCGCAGCACGTCGGCGCGGGTGGCGAGCCAGCGGGTGTTGCCGTCGGGCAGCTGCACCCGGAACTCGGTGGCGCAGGGCCGCTCGTCCTGCAGCGCGTCGCGCAGGATGCGGCGCAGGGCCGCCTCGTCGTCGGGGTGCACCGAGGCGACGAAGTCGTCCATCGAGCCGCCGAAGCTGCCGGCCGTGAGCCCGTGCAGCGCGAACACGCGGTCGGACCAGGCCAGGCGGTCGGCGTCGATGTCCCAGTCCCAGATGCCGAGCTCGCCGGCGTCGACCGCCAGGCGCAGCCGCTCCTCGCTCTCGCGCAGCGCCATCTCGGCGTGGCGGTGCTGCTCCAGCAGGCGCGCGTTCATCACCACCGGCGCGGCCAGGTTGGCCAGCTCCGAGGCGAGCAGCAGGTGCTCGCGGCTGTGCGCCCGGCCGGAGCGGCCCATGAAGAGCGTGAGCGTGCCCACCCGCTCCGCGCGGTAGCGCATGGGCACGCTCAGCACCGAGCGCAGGCCGAGCGCCCGCAGGCGGGCGTGCTGCCCGGCGTCGCCCGCGGCCAGCCGGTCGAGCCAGCCGTCGTCGATGGGGGCGTGCAGCATCGGCTCGTCGCCCTCGGGCACGAACGGCTGCGGCGCCCCGTCGGGGCGCGCCGTGGCGGCGAGCAGGGCCTCGAGCTCGGGCGCCTCGTGCGCGCGGGCGGTGCGCCGGACGCTGCCGTTGTGCAGGATGTCGAAGACGCCGAAATCGCCCAGCGCCGGCAGGCACGCGCCGATGGTGTGCGCCAGCGTGTCGTCGAAGGTCGCGGCCGAGGCCAGCAGCGCCGCCGCGCGGCCGAGCAGTTCGCGCTGCTCGGCGAGCGGATCGGGTACGGCAGGCCGGCTGGGCATGCCGCAAGAATATGCGAATCCGGGTGGCCGGACGGGTCTTTGCGGCGCGTGCTTGTTGCTGTGGGATACAGAAACGGAGTGAACACTCGCCATGCGAAATGGCGAGGCACGATTTCAGTGCGGCGCGGGCGGCAGGTCCTCGGCCAGGGCGTAGCCCAGGCCCCGGTGGGTGCGGATCGGCTCCAGTCCCGGCGCCACTTGTTTCATCTTGGCGCGCAGGGTCTTCACATGCGCGTCGACCGTGCGGTCGAGGCTGTCGCCGGGGTCGTCCCACACGCGCTCCAGCAGCGCGTCGCGGGTGAAGACGTGGCCCGGCCGGCCCGCCAGGGTCTCCAGCAGGCCGTACTCGTAGCGGGACAGCTCCAGCAGCCGGCCGTAGAAGCGGATCTGCCGGCGGCCCTGGTCGACCTGCAGCGGCTGCGCCGGCGCCGCTTCGCCGGCCGGCGGGCGGGCCGAGCGCCGCAGGATGGAGCGCACCCGGGCCACCAGCTCGCGCGGCGAGAAGGGCTTGGCGACGTAGTCGTCGGCGCCGAGCTCCAGCCCGACCACGCGGTCGATCTCGTCGCTGCGCGCGGTGAGGAAGACCACCGGCAGATCGGCCGTCTCGCGCAGCCGGCGGAAGACCTCGAAGCCGCTCTGGTCGGGCAGCCCCACGTCGAGGATCACCAGCGCCGGCGGCTCGGCGCGCACCGCCGCGAGTGCCGCCTCGCCGGTGGCGCACCACGCCGGCTCGAAGCCGTCGGTGCGCAGCGCGTACTGCAGCGTGTCGGCGATGCCGGGTTCGTCTTCGACGATGAGGATGCGGGGCTTCATCAGGTGCGGATCGAAGCGCCCGCCGCCCGAGCGCCGGGCCGCCCCAAGCCGGGCGGCGATCCCCTCGGGGGCTGAGCCCGGACGCAAGCAGTCCAGTGGACTGCTTGCGCCTGGCGAAGGGCCGGGCCACTTGGCCCGGCGCGGCCTGCAAGGCCGACCGATGTACTCATCGGGCGAGGGGCTGTCATGCAGGCAAGAAGCCTTCGATCGACAGGTAGCGCTCGCCGGTGTCGTAGTTGAAGCCGAGCACCGTGGCGCCGGCCGGCAGCTCGGGCAGCTTCTGCGCGATGGCGGCCAGCGTGGCGCCGGAGGACAGGCCGACGAGCAGCCCTTCCTCGCGCGCCGAGCGGCGGGCCATCTCCTTGGCCGCCTCGGCCTCGACGGCGATCGTGCCGTCGAGCAGGTCGACGTGCAGGTTCTTCGGGATGAAGCCGGCGCCGATGCCCTGGATCGGGTGCGGCCCGGGCGCCCCGCCGCCGATGACCGGCGAGGCCGTGGGCTCCACCGCATAGACCTTCAGCTTCGGCCAGCGCTTCTTGAGCACCTGCGCGCAGCCGGTGATGTGGCCGCCGGTGCCCACGCCGGTGATGAGCGCGTCCACGCCGCTCGGGAAGTCGGCGGCGATCTCCTCGGCCGTGGTGCGCGCGTGCACGTCGACGTTGGCGGGGTTCTCGAACTGCTGCGGGATCCAGCCGCCGGGCGTCTGCGCCAGCAGCTCCTGGGCGCGGGCGATGGCGCCGTTCATGCCCTTCTCGCGCGGCGTGAGCTCGAAGCTCGCGCCGTAGGCCAGCATCAGGCGGCGGCGCTCCACGCTCATGCTGTCGGGCATCACCAGCACGAGCCGGTAGCCCTTGACCGCGGCGACCATGGCCAGGCCGACGCCGGTGTTGCCCGAGGTCGGCTCGATGATGGTGGCGCCGGGCTTGAGCAGCCCCGCGGACTCGGCCGCCTCGACCATGGCCAGCGCGATGCGGTCCTTGACCGAGCCGCCGGGGTTGCTGCGCTCGCTCTTGACCCACACGTTGTGGGTGCTGCCGAACAGCCGGTTGATGCGGATGTGCGGCGTGTTGCCGATGGTGGCCAGGACGTCGTTCGCAAGCATGGGGGGCTCCTGTCTGGGGGCGGCGGATCGCCCGGATGATAGGCGGGCGGCGGGGCCTGCCGGCGCGGGGCGGCTGCGACAATCGCCGGATGTTTGCGCCCCTTCAGAACGACACGTTCCTGCGCGCCTGCCTGCGCCAGCCGACCGATCACACGCCGGTGTGGCTGATGCGCCAGGCCGGCCGCTACCTGCCCGAATACCGCGAGACGCGCGCCCGTGCGGGCAGCTTCATGGGCCTGGCCACGAACACCGGCTTCGCCACCGAGGTGACGCTGCAGCCGCTCGAGCGCTACCCGCTGGACGCGGCCATCCTGTTCTCCGACATCCTCACCGTGCCCGACGCCATGGGCCTGGGCCTGAGCTTCGCGCTCGGCGAGGGCCCGCGCTTCGCCCATCCGGTGCGCGACGAGGCGGCCGTGGCCAGGCTTGCGGTGCCCGACCTGGACAGGCTGCGCTACGTGTTCGACGCCGTCGCCTCCATCCGCCGCGCGCTGAACGGGCGCGTGCCGCTGATCGGCTTCTCGGGCAGCCCCTGGACGCTGGCCTGCTACATGGTCGAAGGCGCCGGCTCCGACGACTACCGGCTGGTCAAGACCATGCTCTACGCGCGGCCGGACCTGATGCACCGCATGCTGGCCGTGAACGCCGACGCCGTGGCCGCGTACCTGAACGCGCAGATCGACGCCGGCGCGCAGGCGGTGATGATCTTCGACAGCTGGGGCGGCGTGCTCGCCGACGGCGCGTTCCAGCAGTTCAGCCTCGCCTACACCCGGCGCGTGCTGGCGCAGGTGAAGGCCGAGCACGACGGCCAGCGCATTCCGCGCATCGTCTTCACCAAGGGCGGCGGCCCGTGGCTGGAGCAGATGACGGACATCGGCGCCGACGTGCTCGGCGTCGACTGGACGGTGAACCTTGGCGACGCCCGCCGGCGCGTGGCCGACCAGGTGGCGCTGCAGGGCAACCTCGACCCGAACGTGCTGTTCGCCGGCGAGGCGCAGATCCGCGCCGAGGCGGCGCGCACGCTGGACAGCTTCGGCCCGGCCGTCGACGCGGCCGGCCGCCGCGGCGGCCACGTGTTCAACCTGGGCCACGGCATCAGCCAGCACACGCCGCCCGAGGCCGTGGCCGCCCTGGTGGACGCCGTGCACGCGCATTCGCGTGCCCGGGCGCCAGCGCCCGCCGCCGGACCCCAGCGTTTGTGAGTTTTGCCGAGTAAGTAGACGCTCAGGGCTTGACTTATCCCCAAAAGTCAAGTGGGAGAGCGCCCAGTCACCGACTGTTGCATCGCAACATCCCCTGCCGCCGAGGAGTGAGCTAAGTCATTGATTTCATTGATTTCGCTCGGCTGCTCATAAAAAGGGCAGCCCAGCGGAGCGGGCGATGAATCAAGGCTTTAGCGCGATTCCAGGCATCTTTCCCACAAAGTTATCCACAGCTTGGCTGGAAATCTTTCAAATGCCTTGCGAATCATGGACTTGCTGCAACTGTCTCGAAAGCAGGTGAGCTTTCAGCGCTATGCCGGAATCCACGGGGGTTGACACCGCGGCGCAAACCGTCGTCGCCGTGGCGGTGGACACGCCGCAGCACGCCGCCGTCGGCTCGCTGCTGAGCTATGCGGCCGACGCCGCGGTGCCGCCCGGCACGCTGGTGCGCGTGCCGCTCGGCCGGCGCGAGGTGCCGGGCGTGGTGTGGTCCGCGGCGGCGCCGAGCCCGGACGTGGCCCTGCGCCCCCTCGGCCAGGCCCTGCGCGCGCTGCCGCCGCTGGGCGAGCCCTGGCGGCGGCTGGTCGAGTTCGCGGCCGCCTACTACCAGCGCGGCGTCGGCGAGGTCGCGCTCGCGGTGCTGCCGCCGGAACTGCGCAGGCTCGACGACCGCCAGCTCGCCAACCGCGTCGCCAAGCTGCAGGCGCGCATGGCGGCCGCGCCGGCCGGCGCCGCGCCGGCCGCGCTGCCGGCCCTGAGCGCCGGGCAGGCCGACGTGCTGGCCGCGCTGGCGCAGCGGCCGGACGCGGGGCCGCCGCTTCCCGTGCTGCTGCACGGCGTGACCGGCAGCGGCAAGACCGAGATCTACCTGCGCGCCGCGCAGCAGGCGCTGGAGGCCGGCCGCCAGGCGCTGGTGCTGGTGCCCGAGATCAACCTCACGCCGCAGTTGGAGGCGCGCTTCGCCGAGCGCTTCGCCGGGCGGCGCATCGTCTCGCTGCACAGCGCGCTCACGCCGGCGCAGCGCCTGCGCCACTGGCTGGCCGCGCACCTGGGGCTGGCCGACCTGGTGCTGGGCACGCGGCTGGCGGTGTTCGCCTCGATGCCGCGGCTCGGGCTGGTCGTGATCGACGAGGAGCACGACCCGTCCTACAAGCAGCAGGAGGGCGCGCGCTATTCGGCGCGCGACCTGGCGGTGATGCGCGGGCGGCTGGACGGCGCGCAGGTGCTGCTCGGCTCGGCCACGCCCTCGCTCGAAAGCTGGCACCGGGCGGCCGAAGGCCGCTACCGCAAGCTGGCGCTGCCCGCGCGCATCGGCGGCGGCGCGCTGCCGCAGGTGCGGCTGGTCGACATGAACCTGCAGCCCAAGACCCGCGGCGGCACCGCGCCGCTGTCGGCCCCGCTGGTGGCGGCGCTGCAGCAGCGCATCGAGCGCGGCGAGCAGAGCCTCGTCTTCCTCAACCGCCGCGGCTACGCGCCGGTGCTGCACTGCGGCGACTGCGCCTGGAAGAGCGCCTGCCCGCACTGCAGCGCCTGGCGCGTGTTCCACAAGCTCGACCGCACGCTGCGCTGCCACCACTGCGGGCTGGCCGAGCGCGTGCCGCGCGCCTGCCCCGACTGCGGCAACCTGGACATCGCGCCCATCGGCCGCGGCACCGAGCGGCTGGAGGAGCAGCTCGGCGCGCTGCTGCCCGGCGCGCGCATCGCCCGCATCGACGCCGACTCCACGCGGCGCAAGGGCGCGCTGGAAGCGCAGCTCGGCGCCGTGCACGCCGGCGAGGTCGACGTGCTGGTGGGCACGCAGATGGTGACCAAGGGCCACGACTTCCGCCGCATCACGCTGGTGGCGGCGGTGAACCCGGACGGGGCGCTGTTCAGCAGCGACTTCCGCGCGCCGGAGCGGCTGTTCGCGCTGCTGCAGCAGGCGGCCGGGCGGGCGGGCCGGGATGCGGCGCAGGCCTCGGCCAGCGAGATGTGGATCCAGACCTGGCACCCGCAGCATGCGCTGTACGCGGCGCTGCGGCGGCACGATTTCGCGGCCTTCGCCGAGAGCCAGCTGAAGGAGCGCGAGACGGCCGGCCTGCCGCCGTACGCGCACCTGGCCATGCTGCGCGCCGAGGCGAGGACGGCCGAGGCGGCGCGCGACTTCCTGCAGGCAGCGTCTGACGCGGCCGCGGCGCTGCCGGGCGCCGATGCGGTGGCGATCTATTCGCCGGTGCCGATGAGCGTCTCGCGCGTGGCGGACGTGGAGCGCATGCAGATGCTGGTGGAGTCGCCGTCGCGGGTGGCGCTGCAGCGGCTGCTCGCGGCCTGGCTGCCGGCGCTGCATGCGATGCGCGGCGAGCGCAAGGGGCCGGGGCAGCGCATTCTGCGGTGGGCGGTGGATGTGGATCCGTTGACGATCTGACCCCGCCCCGACGGTCGTCCGCAGAGAACCGTTCGCACTGACCCTTCGACAGGCTCAGGGCGAACGGACGAAGGAGGGAGGGCTCACGCCCCCACCGAACTGCGAATCAGGTGGTCGAACGCCGACAGCGCCGCCTTCGCCCCGTCGCCGGCGGCGATGACGATCTGCTTGTACGGCGTCGTCGTGCAGTCGCCCGCAGCGAACACGCCCGGCACGTTGGTCGCGCCCTTGGCGTCGACGATCACCTCGCCGAACTTGGACAGCTCCACCGTGCCCTTGAGCCATTCGGTGTTGGGCACCAGGCCGATCTGCACGAACACGCCTTCCAGTTCGACCAGGTGTTCCTCGCCGGTGGCGCGGTCCTTGTAGCGCAGGCCGTTGACGCGGCCGTCGGCGCCGGTGATCTCGGTCGTCTGGGCGTTGGTGTGGATGGTCACGTTGGGCAGGCTCTGCAGCTTCTTCACCAGCACCGCGTCGGCCTTGAGCTGGTCGGCGAACTCGATCAGCGTGACGTGCGCCACCACGCCGGCCAGGTCGATGGCCGCCTCGACGCCGGAGTTGCCGCCGCCGATCACCGACACGCGCTTGCCCTTGAACAGCGGGCCGTCGCAGTGCGGGCAGTAGGCCACGCCCTTGTTGCGGTACTCCTGCTCGCCCGGCACGTTGACGTTGCGCCAGCGCGCGCCGGTGGAGACGATCACCGACCTGCCCTTGAGCACGCCGCCGTTGGCCAGGTGCAGCTCGATCAGGCCGCCCGGCTGCGCCGCCGGCACCAGCTTCTCGGCGCGCTGCAGGTTCATGATGTCCACGTCGTAGGCTCGCGTGTGGGCCTCCAGCGCAAGGGCGAACTTCGGCCCGTCGGTCTCCAGCACCGAGATGTAGTTCTCGATCGCCAGCGTGTCGTTGACCTGGCCGCCGAAGCGCTCGGCCGCGATGCCGGTGCGGATGCCCTTGCGCGCGGCGTACACCGCGGCCGCGGCCGCGGCCGGGCCGCCGCCGACGATCAGCACGTCGTACGGGTCCCGGGCCGAGAGCTTCTCGGCGTCGCGCGCGGCGGCGCCGGTGTCCAGCTTGGCGAGGATCTCCTCGATCGTCATGCGGCCCGAGCCGAAGTTCTCGCCGTTGAGGAAGACCATCGGCACGGCCATGATCTGGCGCGCCTCGACCTCGTCCTGGAAGGTGCCGCCCTCGATGACGGTGGTCTTCACGTCGGGGTTGAGGATGGCCATCAGCGCCAGTGCCTGCACCACGTCCGGGCAGTTGTGGCAGGTCAGGGACATGTAGACCTCGAAGTCGAAGTCGCCCTTCAGTGCCTGGATCTGCTCGATGACCTCGGGCTCGACCTTGGGCGGGTGGCCGCCGGTCCACAGCAGCGCCAGCACCAGCGAGGTGAACTCGTGGCCCAGCGGCAGGCCGGCGAAGCGCAGCCGCGTGTCGGTGCCGGCGCGCTGCAGGGTGAACGAGGGCTTGCGCGCGGCCTGGCCGTCGGTGCGCAGGGTGATCTTGTCGCTGCGCAGGCCCTGGATGGTCTGCAGCAGCGAGAGCATGTCGCGGGAGCTCTCGGAGTCGCTCAGCGAGGCGACGATCTCGAAGGGTTGCGTCACGCGCTCGAGGTACGCGCCGAGTTGGGCCTTGAGGTTGTCGTCCAGCATGTCGTGGTGTCCTTTGGTTCTGTTCAAGCGACTTCGAGAGCCGGCCTGCCACGCCCCGGGATGCCGGGGCGGGCGGACCAGCCGGCCGGCTTCGTGGGCCGGCTGGGTGTCTGCAAGGCGCTGCGCCTTAAATCTTGCCGACGAGGTCCAAGGAAGGCTTCAGCGTCTTGGCGCCTTCGCTCCACTTGGCCGGGCAGACCTCGCCCGGGTGGGCGGCCACATACTGCGCGGCCTTGACCTTGCGCAGCAGCTCCTTGGCGTCGCGGCCGATGCCCTCGGCGGTGATTTCCACGGCCTGGATCACGCCCTGCGGGTCGATGATGAAGGTGCCGCGGTCGGCCAGGCCCTGGTCTTCGCGCATGGTCTCGAAGTTGCGCGTGATGGTGCCGGTCGGGTCGCCGATCATGGCGTACTGGATCTTGCGGATCGCGTCCGAGGTGTCGTGCCAGGCCTTGTGCGAGAAGTGCGTGTCGGTCGAGACGCTGTAGACCTCGACGCCCAGCTTCTGGAACTCGGCGTAGTTCTCGGCCAGGTCTTCCAGCTCGGTCGGGCACACGAAGGTGAAGTCGGCCGGGTAGAACACGACCACCGACCACTTGCCCTTCAGGTTCTCGTCGCTCACGTCGATGAACTTGCCGCCCTTGTAGGCAGTGGCTTTGAACGGCTTCACTTGGGTGTTGATCACGGACATTCGGGGGATCTCCTGGGTTGGGTGGGTTGAAACAGAGTCGATTTTCGACCGCGGTGCAGCATTTGTCGAATTGATTGACGGAATGTGGCAAATAGCGTGAGGCTATTATTGACGCCCGTCGAGGCCGGCCGTCAGCGCGCCAGGGCCGGGTGGGCCGCCAGTGCGCTGCGCACGCCGTCGCCGTAGGCCGGGTCGGCCCGGTCGAAGTGCTCGAGCTGTGCCGCCACGATGTCGGCCGGCACCGAGGCCAGCGAGGCCGCGAGGTTCTCCACCAGGTCGCGCCGCTCGGCGGGCGGGAGCAGCCGATACAGGTTGCCGGCCTGGGTGTAGTCGTCGTCGCCGCCGCGCGGGTCGAAGCGGCCGGCCTCGCCCTCGATCGCCCAGCCCGGGTCGCCGTGGCCGAAGCCGCTCGGCGCCGAGCCGCCGGCCTGCAGCGTCTGGTAGTGCTTCGCGCCGCCCGGGTTGAGCACCGTCATCGCGCCGTCGCGCTGGTGGGTGTGGAAGGGGCAGCGCGGCCGGTTCACCGGCAGGTGCTGGTGGTTGGTGCCCACGCGGTACAGCTGCGCGTCGTGGTAGCCGAACAGGCGCCCCTGCAGCATCCTGTCGGGGCTGAAGCCCATGCCCGGCACGATGTTGGCGGGCGAGAACGCCGCCTGCTCCACCTCGGCGTGGAAGTTCTGCGGGTTGCGGTTGAGCTCCAGCACGCCCACGGGGATGCGCGGGAAGTCGGCATGCGGCCACACCTTGGTGAGGTCGAAGGCGCTCCAGCCGGTGCGCCGCTCCCAGGCGAGGCGCTCGTCCTCGCGCATCGCCTGCAGATGGACGTCCCAGCGCGGGAAGTCGCCGCGCGCGATGGCGTCGAACAGGTCGCGCGTGGCGTGGTCGGGGTCGGTGCCGGCAAGCTGCGTGGCCTGCGCCGCGCTGAGGTTGCGGATGCCCTGGCGCGTCTTGAGGTGCCACTTCACCCACACCCGCTCGCCGTCGGCGTTGACCAGGCTGAAGGTGTGGCTGCCGAAGCCGTCCATGTGGCGGTAGCCGGCGGGCGTGCCGCGGTTGCTGAACAGGATGGTCACCTGGTGCAGCGATTCCGGCGCCTTCGACCAGAAGTCCCACATCGCCGTCGGCGACTTCACGTTCGTCTGCGGGTCGCGCTTCTGGGTGTGGATGAAGTCGGGGAAGTTGATCGCGTCCTTGATGAAGAACACCGGCGTGTTGTTGCCCACCAGGTCCCAGTTGCCGTCCTCGGTGTAGAAGCGCAGCGCGAAGCCGCGCGGGTCGCGGGCGCTGTCGGCGCTGCCCTTCTCGCCGCCCACGGTGGAAAAGCGCAGGAAGGTCTCGGTGGTCTTGCCGATCTCGCCGAACAGCCGGGCCGAGGTGTAGCGCGTGATGTCGTGGGTCACGGTGAACGTGCCGTAGGCGCCGGCGCCCTTGGCGTGCACCACCCGCTCGGGCACGCGCTCGCGGTTGAAGTGCTGCAGCTTCTCGATCAGGTGGAAGTCCTGCAGCAGCACGGGCCCGCGCGCGCCGGCCGTGATCGAGTTCTGGTTGTCGGCCACCGGGATGCCGGAGGCGGTGGTCAGGCGGGGTTCGGCGCGCGTGTCGCTCATGGGTTTCCTTTTCCGGGGTGTGCGGGGGGAGCCGCGTTGGAAAGGAAGTCTGGCGACCGGCCGGTCTTTTGGGAACTTGATTGACTAAAGCGCTGCGATAGCGGAACTCAATTGCCGGCGCCGAGCACCCAGGCCAGCAGCGAGAAGCTGGCGAACGCGAGCACCGTGCTCGCCATGATGATGCGGGCCACCCGGCCGTTGTCCGCCCCGTAGCGCTCGGCCAGCAGCGAGACGTTGCTGGCGCTCGGCAGGGCGGCGGCGAGCACCAGCACCGTGAGGCCCGCGGCGGGCACCTCGGCGCCGGCGGCGCGCGCCGCCAGCCCGGCGCCCATCACCAGCGCCGGATGCAGCAGCAGCTTGAACAGCGCCACCGGCAGGAAATCGGCCACCGGCGTGCGCGTGTGCACGTGCTGGCCGGCGCGCCACAGCACGGCGCCGATGGTGAACAGCGCCACCGGCGTCGCCGATTCGGCCAGCATGCGCACCACCTCCGCCGCCGGCCCGGGCAGGCGCAGGTCCAGCGCCGCAGCCAGCGCGCCCAGGCCGATGGCCCAGGGCAGCGGGTTGGTCAGCGCCGCGCGCAGCGAGCGCACGATCGAGCGGCCGAGGCCGGCGCCGGGATCGGTGGCCGGCATCTGCGCGATGGCCAGGCACAGCGTGCTGGTGAGCACCAGGTCGACGAGGATGGTGCTGATCACCGGCCCCGCCGCGCGCTCGCCCAGCAGGGCGACGAGCAGCGGCACGCCCATGAAGCCGGTGTTCGGGAAGGCCGCCACCAGGGCGCCGAAGGCGGCGTTCTTCAGGTCGACGCGCCGGCGCGTGGCCGCCACCGTGAGCGCCACCGTCGCCAGCGCGCACACGGTGTAGATGGCGACCAGCGCCGGGTCGATGAGCTGCGAGAACGGCATGCTGGCGCCGAAGCGGAACAGCATGCAGGGCAGGGCGAAGAACAGCACGTAGGCGTTCAGCCCCGGGATCGCCGCCTCGGGCAGCACGCGGCGCTGCGCCGCCAGCCAGCCGCACAGCACCAGGGCGAAGAACGGGATCGTGACGGCGAGGATGGCTTGCATGCGGCGCCGGGGAGTATCGCAACCGGCAGGCCGGCGCGCAGGCGCTGGCTATGATGACCGGCTCTTTCCGCCCCGCCTTCGTGTCTTCCGCGCCCCCGTCCCTGAACCCCGCCCAGCTCGAGGCGGTGCACCACCTCGACGGCCCCTGCCTGGTGCTGGCCGGCGCCGGCTCGGGCAAGACCCGCGTCATCACCCACAAGATCGCGCGGCTGCTGCAGGCGGGCTACGCGCCGGGGCAGATCGCCGCCATCACCTTCACCAACAAGGCCGCGGCCGAGATGCGCGAGCGCGCCAAGGGCCTGATCGGGCCGCGCGCGGCCAAGCCGCTGGCCGTCAGCACCTTCCACTCGCTGGGCGTGCGCATCCTGCGCGAGGAGGGCGAGCGCCTGGGCCTGAAGCCGCAGTTCAGCATCCTCGACGCCGACGACGTGCTGGGCATCCTCAAGGAAGCCGGCGGCACCAGCGACAACAACCTCGCGCGGCGCTGGCAGTGGGCCATCAGCCTGTGGAAGAACCAGGGCCTGCACGGCGCGCAGATCGCCCCGCGCAACGAGGACGAGCGCGTCGCCCAGCAGGTGATGGTGCGCTACGAGGAGCGCCTGGCCGCCTACCAGGCGGTGGACTTCGACGACCTGCTCGGCCTGCCGCACAAGCTGCTGCTGCGCGACGCCGAGTGCCGCGCCAAGTGGCAGCAGACGCTGCGCTACGTGCTGGTCGACGAATACCAGGACACCAACACCATCCAGTACGAGCTGCTCAAGAGCCTCGTCGGCGAGCGCGCCATGTTCACCGCCGTGGGCGACGACGACCAGAGCATCTACGGCTGGCGCGGCGCCACCATCGAGAACCTGCGCCGCCTGCCGCAGGAATTCCCGGCGCTGAAGGTCATCCCGCTGGAGCAGAACTACCGCTCCACCGGCCACATCCTGCGCGCGGCCAACGCCGTCATCGCCCACAACCCCAAGCTGTTCGAGAAGAAGCTGTGGAGCGACCTCGGCGACGGCGAGCCGGTGCGCGTGGTCGAGTGCGACGGCGAGGAGCACGAGGCCGAGCGCGCGGTGGCGCGCATCCAGTCCCTGAGAGGCCAGGACGCCCAGGCGCAGTTCAAGGACTTCGCCATCCTCTACCGCGCCAACCACCTCGCGCGCGCGTTCGAGAAGGCGCTGCGAAAGGCCAACATCCCGTACAAGGTCTCGGGCGGCCAGAGCTTCTTCGACCGCGCCGAGATCAAGGACCTGTGCGCCTGGCTGCGCCTGCTGGTCAACAACGACGACGACCCGGCCTTCCTGCGCGCGGTGACCACGCCCAAGCGCGGCATCGGCCACCAGACGCTGGCCCAGCTCAACGAGTTCGCGTCGAAGTGGAAGACCAGCCTGTACGAGGCGCTGTTCGCCGAGAGCCTGGGAACGGCCGTGAGCGCGCGCGCCATCGGCTCGCTGCACGAGTTCGGCCGCTACGTGAACGACCTCGAGTACCGCGCCCGCCACACCGTGGGCAGCGAGGACGCCAAGGCGCTGCTCATGGGCTGGCTCAAGGACATCGATTACGAGAAGCACCTGCACGACGGCGAGGACAGCGACAAGCTCGCCGCCAGCCGCTGGAGCAACGTGCTCGACTTCGTCGACTGGATCGCCAAGCGCTGTGGGGGCGAGATCGAGAACGACGGTGGTCTCGCCGTCGAGACCGAGAAGAAGAGCGTGCTCGAAGTGGCGCAGACCATCTCCGTCATCATCAGCCTGGCCGAGCGCGGCGACGAGCAGGACGTGGTGACGCTGTCCACCCTGCACGCGAGCAAGGGCCTGGAGTGGCCGCACGTGGTGCTGGCCGGCGTGAACGAGGGCCTGCTGCCCTTCAAGGGCGACGACGAGGACATGACGCCGCAGCGCCTGGAGGAAGAGCGCCGCCTGATGTACGTGGGCATCACCCGCGCGCGCAGCACGCTCGCCGTGAGCACGCTGCGACGGCGCAAGAAGGGCCGCGACACGGTGCAGGGCGTGCCCAGCCGCTTCATCGCCGAGATGAAGCTGCACGAGGTGGTGGCCAGGGAAGATCCGCGCGAGAAGCTCAAGGCGCTGCGCGCCGCGGCCGCCGCCCGCGCCGCCGCGACGGCGCCCGCCGATACGCGCTGAGCCCGCCGCGGCCGCGGCCCAGGGAAAGGCCTCGGCCGGCGCCCGGCGCGGCGTCGCAGAATCCGGCGTCCCCGCTGCCGGCCGCGCGCCGTTCCCCTCATGCGTCTGCCCTTCGACCGCCTGCTCCCCTGGGCCGCCCTGCTCTTCGCCCTGCTGTGCATCGCCGGCGGCCTCTTCGCCGTGCCGGCGCTGGTGGTGGTGTTCAAGCCGCTCGCGACCATCGCCATCCTCGCCTGGGCCTGGCCGCGCGGTGCCGGGCGGCCGCGCCAGCAGCGCTTCGTGCGCCTCGGGCTGCTGCTCTCGCTCGTCGGCGACGTGGCCCTGCTGTGGCCGAAGGAGGGCTTCCTGCCCGGGCTCGTCGCCTTCCTGCTGGCGCACCTGGCGTACATCGCCGCCTTCAGCGTGCCGGTGCGCTTCGCGGCGCGGCCGGCGTTCTTCGTGCTCTATGCCGCAGCGGCGGCGGGCATCGTGTCGCTGCTGTGGGCCAGCATCCCGCCGGGGCTGACGTGGCCGGTGCTGGCCTACGTGCTGTGCATCGCCGCGATGGCGGCGCAGGCGGCGGTGTGGTGGTCCCGCGCCCGCGGCACGGCCGATGCGCCCCTGGCGCGCCACGCGGCTCTCGGCGGCCTGCTCTTCCTCGCCTCCGACAGCCTGCTCGCCTTCAACAAGTTCGACGCGCCCATCCCGCTCGCGTCGCTGTGGATCCTCGGCACCTACTGGCTGGCGCAGGGCTTCATCGCGGCGTCGCTGGCGGGACGCAACCCGCGCGCATCCGATTGACGGCGCTTCGAGGCGCCGCAAGAGGCCGGCGCCGGCTCGCGATCGAACCGCTGCCGTTCGACGCTTCGTCGTTCAAGCCGTCAGCTTCAAGCCCACGATTCCCGCCAGGATGAGGCCGATGCAGGCGAGCCTCGCGGCCGTCGCGGGCTCGCCGAAGAGGACCATCCCGAGAACCACCGTGCCCACCGCGCCGATGCCGGTCCAGACCGCATAGGCGGTGCCGACGGGCAAGGACCGCATCGCCGCGCCGAGCAACCCGATGCTGACGACCATCGCAGCGACCGTGCCCACGGTCGGCCAGAGCCGCGCGAATCCTTCGGTGTACTTCAGCCCGATCGCCCAGCCGATCTCGAACAGGCCGGCGACGACCAGCAGGAACCAGGCCATGGAACATCTCCTCTGCGCATGAGCGCCCGACGTCTGGGTCGTCCCGGGAGATCGACGTGCCGGCAAGGTCGTCCTGGCCGGCCGGCCGCGAGAAGCTCGTTCCGCGGCATGCCTCTGGAGCGAGGCCCTGCCAGTGTAGGTCGCGGGCCGCGGCATGCCACGGTGGCCCCAGGGCGTGTGGGTGGTAGCCGCGCCACGGCCCCCAAGAGAACAGGCCCCTCGCCGTCGACGCGGGACGCCACCCGCGTTGCCTTCGGCCGGGGGCCGGCTCGATCAGGGATACCGCACCGGCTTCCCCTCGCGCACCGGCAAGGGAATGAACTCCGTCTCGCCCGGCACCGCCGCGAAGCGGCCGGCGCGCCAGTCGTCCTCGGCCTGCTCGATGCGCTCGGCCGAGCTCGCGACGAAGTTCCAGCTGAGATAGCGCGGGCCGTCCATCGGCTCGCCGCCGAGCAGCATCACGCGCGTGTCGCCGGGGCCGGCGCCGCGCAGGTCGATGGCGGCGCCGGGGCGGAGGACGAGCAGCCGCCCGGCCTCGTGCACGCCGTCGGGGCCGAGGTCGAGGCGGCCGTCGACGACGTACAGCGCCTGCTCGGGGTAGAGCGCCGGCACGGCCAGGCGGGCGCCCGGCGACAGGTGCACGTCCACGTAGCACAGCGGGGAGAACGTCTCGACGGGCGAACGCCGGCCGAAGAACTCGCCGGCGACGAGGGTGGCGCTGACGCCTTCGCCTTCCTCGCGCGGCAGTTCGTCGGCGCGGAGGTGCGCGAAGCCGGGTTCGCGCTCTTCGTGCGCCTGGGGCAGCGCCACCCAGCACTGCAGGCCGAAGAGGCGCTGGTCGCGAGCCCGCGATTGCGCGGCGCTGCGCTCGGAATGCACGATGCCGCGCCCGGCCGTCATCCAGTTGACCTCGCCGGGGCGGATGGGCTGCACCACGCCCAGGCTGTCGCGGTGCACGATCTCGCCGTCGAGCAGCCAGGTCAGCGTGGACAGGCCGATGTGCGGGTGCGGCCGCACGTCCAGGCCCTGGCCGGCGGTGAGCACGCTCGGCCCCATCTGGTCGAGGAAGACGAAGGGGCCGACCATGCGGCGCTGCGTCGAGGGCAGCGCGCGCCGCACCTCGAAGCCGTCGCCCAGATCGTGCGTGCGCGGGACGACGACCCGCTCGACCGCCGGATCGTTGTCCCGACTCATGGGGTCAGTTCCAGCGGCCGTTGATGCCGCCCAGGCTGTAGCGGCCGGCGCCGATCAGCGCCACCACCACCGCGGCGAGGAAGAACATGCCCTGCAGCTCGAGCGCCCAGCCGCCGGTCTTGGTGAGCGTGCCGAGGTCGCCCATGTGCACCAGCACCACGGCGACGACCATGTTGATCGCCACGAGGACGGCGGCGGCGCGCGCGTACACGCCCACGATCAGCAGCAGCGGCGCCAGCACCTCGCCGATGTAGACCGCGTAGCCGAGCACCGGCGGCAGGCCGGACTTCTCCATCAGCCCGAGGATGAAGCCGGGGCCGCTCATGATCTTGGCGATGCCGTGCAGCAGGATCAGCACGCCGAGCCCGACGCGCAGCAGCAGCTTGCCGGTGTCGTCGGCGCCGGAGACGGGGAGTTCTTGGGGGCGGGCCTGGGCCATCGTCGGTCCTCGGAAGTGATGAGGGCCGCAGTGTGCGTCATTGCGGGGCATTGCGTGAAGCAGCCGGGCGCAATGCGGCGTGCAAGGCCTTTGAACGATGGCCGGGCGGGCGCCAGCCGCCACAATGGCGCGCCTCTCGCACGAACACGCGCGGACACGCCGATCTCCCATGCTGCGACTCCACCACTACCCCGGCAACGCCAGCATGGCGCCGCACCTGCTGCTGGAGGAACTGGGCGCCGCCTACGAGCTGTGCCTCGTCGACCGCACGCGGCAGGCGCACAAGGCGCCCGACTACCTGCGGCTCAATCCCAACGGCCTGATCCCGGTGCTGGTCGACACGCGCGGCGGCGGCGAGCTGGTGCTGTACGAGACGGCGGCCATCTGCCTGCACCTGGCGGACACGCACCCCGAGGCGGGCCTCGCGCCGCCGCTGGGCACGGCCGGGCGCGCGCACTTCTACAAGTGGCTGGCGTGGCTCACCAACACGCTGCAGGCGGCGCTCATCGTCTACTTCTACCCCGAGCGCTGGGCCGACGACGCGGCCGCCATCGCGCAGGTCAAGGCGCATGCGGAGGCCAAGGTCGGCGCGATGCTCGACCGGCTCGAGGCCGAGCTCGCGCGCCACGGCGGGCCGTGGCTGCTGGGCGGGGCGTACAGCGCCCTCGATCCGTACGTGCTGATGCTGTGCCGCTGGACGCGCGGCTTCGCCCGGCCGGCGCGCAGCCTGCCGCGGCTCGGTGCCTACCTGCAGCGCATGCTCGCGCGCCCGGCGGTGCAGCGCGCGTTCGCGCAGGAAGGCCTCGGCGAGCCGCTCGTCTAGCTCAGGCAGCAGGAGGCTCGGGCCACGGCCGCTGCGCGGGCCGCAGCCGTTCCCACAGCCGCGCCACCTGCAGCACGCCCACGTCGTCGTGCCGTGCGCCGACGATCTGCAGCCCGATGGGCAGGCCGCCGGCCGTGTAGCCGCAGTTGACGCTCGCGGCCGGCTGCTCGCTCATGTTGTAGGGCAGGGTGAAGGCGATGTGCTCGAACGGCCGCTGCGGGTCGTCGGTCGGCGAGGCCAGTTCGGCCGCGTAGGCCGGCATCGGCGAGACGGGCGACAGCAGCACGTCGAAGGGCCGGCAGGCGGCCACCGCCGCCTCGCGCATGGCGCCCATCTGGCTGTAGCCGTGGAAGACCTCGGCGCCCGTCAGGTGCTCGCCGCCTTGCGCCCAGGCGGTGATGTAGGGCAGCACCTTGGCGCGGCGCTCGGCCGGCAGGGCCGAGATGTCCAGCCACGAGCGCATGCGCCAGAAGCGGTCCATGCCGTCGGCCATCTCGCGCGTCATGAAGGGGCGCACCGGCTCGACCACGGCGCCGGCCGCCTCGAACGCGCGGGCCGCGGCCTCGACCGCCGCGCGCACCTCGGGCTCCACGGCCAAGCCCCAGCCGGCGTCCATCAGCAGGCCGATCCTCAGGCCGCGCGCCTCGCGGTCGAGCTGCTGCCAGTCGATGGGCTGGTGGGGCAGGCTCATGGTGTCGCGCGCGTCGGGCAGCGAGAGCACCTGCATCAGCAGGGCCGCGTCGGCGACCGTGCGCGTCATCGGCCCGGCCACGCGCCCGGCGTAGGGCGGGTGGATGGGGATGCGCCCGAGGCTGGGCTTCAAGGTGAAGATGCCGCACCAGCCGGCGGGCAGGCGCACCGAGCCGCCGATGTCGGTGCCCACGTGCAGCGGGCCGTAGCCGGCCGCGGCCGCCGCCGCCGCGCCGGCGCTGCTGCCGCCGGGGTTCTTCGACAGGTCCCACGGGTTGCGGGTGAGCGCATGGAAGCTCGACAGGCCCGACGACAGCATGCCGTAGTCAGGCATGGTGGTCTTGCCCAGCAGCACGGCGCCGGCCTCGCGCATGCGGGCGGCCGGCGGCGCGTCGCGCTCGGCCGGCGCGAGCACGGTGGCGGCGGTGCCCAGCGGCATGGGCACGCCGCGCGTGGCGATGTTCTCCTTCAGCGTGGCGGGAACGCCGTCGAGCGGGCCTTGCGGCGCGCCCTTCAGCCAGCGGGCCTCGCTGGCGCGGGCCTGGGCGAGTGCGCCGTCCGCGTCGAGCGCGTAGGTGGCGTGCAGGTGCGGCTCCCACGCGGCGACGTGGTCGAGCACGGCGCGCGTGACCTCGACCGGCGACAGGCGCTTGTCGCGGTAGGCGAGCAGCAGCTCGCCGGCGCTCAGGTCGTGCAGGGCGGGCATGGCGTTGCGCTCACTGCCAGCGTCATTGCCAACTGAGCGCCGCCAGGTCGTTCGCGAAGATCGGCGAGCTGCTCCACACGCCCTTCAGGTTCTTCCTCGACACCGCGAACTGCGGCAGCTGGAACAGGTAGGCGTTGACGGCGTTCTCGGCCAGGTGGCGCTGGATGTCGCCGAGCAGCTTCTCGCGGGTCTTGGCGTCGGTCGCCTCGTTGTACTTCGCCAGCAGGTCGCGGTAGGCCGGGTTGTCGTAGCCCCAGTAGTAGGCCGGGTCGGCGTAGCGGTCGAAGTCGAGCGGCTCCACGTGGCTGATGATGGACAGGTCGAAGTTGCCCTTGAAGGTGCCCGACAGCCACTGCGGCCATTCGACGTTCTCGATCTTCGCGACGATGCCCACCTTGGCGAGCTGCGCCGCCACGATCTCGCCGCCCTTGCGCGCGTACTGCGGCGGCGGCAGGGTGAGCGTGACGTTCAGCGGCGTGGCGACGCCCGCCTCCTTCAGCAGCGCGCGCGCCTTGTCGGGGTCGTAGGGGTTGACCTTCGTCAGGTCGATGTAGCCGGCGTCGCTGGGCACCATGTGGCTGCCGATGGGCGCGCCGAAGCCTTCCATCGCGCCGTCGATCACCTGCTTGCGGTCGATGGCGGCGGCGATGGCGCGGCGCACGCGCACGTCGTCGAAGGGCTTCTTCCTGTTGTTGATGGCGACGATGGTCTTGCCTTCGGTGCCGCCGACCTCCACCTTGAAGCGCTTGTCGGCGCGGAACTGCGCCAGGCTTTGCGGCGCGCCGAAGCGCGGCATGGCGTCCACGTCGCCGGCGAGCAGCGCCGCCACCTGCGCGGCCGGGTCGTTGATGAAGCGGAAGGTCACGCGCTTGAGCTTCACTGCCGCGGCGTTGCGGTAGGCGTCGTTCTTCACGAGGGTGATGGACGAGCCCTTGCGCCAGTCGCTCAAGCGGTAGGGACCGGTGCCCACCGGCTGCGTGGCGGCGGTGGCGGCGGTCTTGGGGTCGAGGATGACGGCGGTGTTCTCGCCCATGCGGAACAGGAAGTTCCCGTCGGCCTGGTTGAGCACCATGATGACCGTGTGCGCATCGGGCGTGTCGATGCGCGAGATGTTGTCGAAGACGGCCTTCTTCGCCTTGTTGGTGCTGCCCTCGGCCTTGGCACGCTCGAAGCTGAACTTCACGTCGCTGGCGTCGAAGGCCTCGCCGTCGTGGAACTTCACGCCGGAGCGCAGCTTGAAGGTGTAGGCCTTGCCGTCGGGCGAGATGGTCCAGCTCTCGGCCAGCAGCGGGCCGACGCGCCCGTCCATGCCGATCTTGGTCAGGCCCTCCAGCACGTTGTAGTGCACCACCTCGCCGATGGCCGCGGCCGAGGCCGTGGTCGGGTCGAGGCCGGGCGCGGGCTCGAGCGTCATGGCGAGCACCGCGCTGTCCTTGCGGCTCTGCGCCGCGGCGGGCGCGGCGGCGGCGGCCGCGACGGCGGCCACGGTGAAGGCGGCGATCCAGGAAGTGGGCCGGGTCATGGTGTTTCTCCTGCGGGGTCGGTGAGGAAAGGCCGTGGCAACTGCGCCGTGCGACTCTACTAAAGCGGGGCGCCCGCCGGCTGCGGCACCGCGGCGAGCAGCGCGCGGGTGTACGGGTGCCGTGCGGCGCGGAACAGCGTCTCGGGCGCGCCCTGCTCGACGACGACGCCCGACTTCATCACGATCACCTCGTCGCACAGGTGGTCGACCACCGCGAGGTCGTGGCTGATGAAGAGGTAGCCGAGGCCGAACTGCGCCTGCAGGTCGAGCAGCAGGTTGAGCACCTGCGCCTGCACCGAGACGTCGAGCGCGCTCACCGGCTCGTCGGCGACGATGAGCCGGGGCCGCGTGATGAGCGCGCGCGCGATGGCGATGCGCTGGCGCTGGCCGCCGGAGAATTCGTGCGGGTACTTGGCCGCATCGGCGGCGCGCAGGCCGACGGCGTCCAGCGCCTCGGCGACCTGCTTCTCGCGCTGCGCGCGCGGCGTCGGCGGCAGCGGCTCGGCGACGATGCGGCCCACGCGCTGGCGCGGGTCGAGCGAGCCGAAGGGGTCCTGGAACACCATCTGGAAGTCGCGCCGGGCGTCGCGCAGCGCGCGCGGGGCCAGCGCGTGCAGGTCGCGCCCGAGCAGGGTTACGCGACCGCGCGTGGGCGCCTCCAGCGCCATCACCAGCCGCGCGAGGGTCGACTTGCCCGAGCCCGATTCGCCGACGATGCCCAGCGTGCGGCCGGGCTGCAGCGTGAAGCTCACGTCGTTCACGGCTTCGATGAGCGGTGCCGGACGCAGCAGGCTTTCGCGCGGCAGGCGGTAGTGCTTGCTGAGGTGTTCGACGTGCAGGAGGGGTGGGGTCACGGCTTTTCCTTGCCGCCAGAGGCCGTGCCCTCACCCCTACCCTCTCCCGCCAGCGGGAGAGGGGGCAATGCACCACCGTCCGGCTTCGCCGCAAGGGGGGGAGGGGGCAAGGCGTCACCGTCCGGCACCCTCTCCCGCTGGCGGGAGAGGGTTGGGGTGAGGGCTGTCGGCGTGCCCGAACGCAACACCTCGTCAACGCGAATGCAGCGCGCCGCATGCCCTTCGCCCACAGCCACGAGTGGCGGCAAGGCGGCCGTGCACGCCGGCACCACCCAACTGCAGCGATCGGCGAACGGGCAGCCCGCCGGCAGGTCGGCCAGTTCCGGCACCCGCCCCGGGATCGTCGCCAGCCGCTGGCGGCGCGACAGCCCGAGCCGCGGCCGGGCCGCGAACAGCCCGCGCGTGTACGGGTGCGCCAGGCGCCCGAACACCGCCGCCGTCGGCCCGCACTCGGCCACCGTGCCGCCGTACATCACCTGCACGCGCTGCACGCGCTGCGCCATCACGCCCAGGTCGTGGCTGATGAGCAGCAGCGCCATGCCGCTCTCGCGCACCAGTTCGTCGATGAGGTCGAGGATCTCGCGCTGGATGGTCACGTCCAGCGCCGTGGTCGGTTCGTCGGCGATCAGCAGGTCGGGGCCGCAGGCCAGGGCCGCGGCGATCATCACCCGCTGGCGCTGGCCGCCGGAGAGCTGGTGCGGGTAGGCATCGAGCCGCTGCGCCGCCTGCGGCAGGCGCACCCGCTCCAGCAGGCGCAGCGCTTCGGCACGCGCGGCCGTTCGCGACAGGCCCCGATGCTGGCGCAGCGGCTCGGCCACCTGCGCGCCGATGGTGTGCAGCGGGTTGAGCGCCGTCATCGGCTCCTGGAACACCATGCCCAGGCGGTTGCCGCGCAGCGCGCACAGCGCCGCGTCGCCCGCGCCCACCAGCTCCTGCCCGTGCAGGCGGATGCTGCCGCTCGCCACCGCGCCGTGCGGCAGCAGGCCCATCAGCGCCAGCGCCGTCATCGACTTGCCGCAGCCCGATTCGCCGATCAGCCCCACCGTCTCGCCGCGGCGGATCTGCAGGTCGATGCCGCGCAGCGCGTCGGCCGGGCCGCGCGCGGTGTTCAGGTGCACGCGCAGGTCGCGCACGTCGAGCAGGAGGTCGCCGCTCTTGCTCATGTTCACCGCGCCCTCGCCAGCCGCGGGTCGAGCAGGTCGCGCAGCCCGTCGCCCATCAGGTTGAGCCCGAGCACGCTGAGCGCAATCGCCAGCCCCGGCCAGATCGCGAGCGTGGGCGCCGAGAACATCATGGTCTGCGCCTCGTTGAGCATGCGGCCCCACGAGGGCTGCGGCGGCTGCGTGCCGAGGCCGAGGTAGCTCAGCGCCGCCTCGGCCAGGATGGCGGTGGCGAACTGGATGGTGGCCTGCACGATGAGCACGCTCGCGATGTTGGGCAGCACGTGCGCCACGCTGATGTGCCATGCGCCCTTGCCGCAGGCGCGCGAGGCCAGCACGTAGTCGCGCGACCACACGCCGAGCGCCGCGGCGCGCGAGATGCGCGCGAACACCGGGATGTTGAAGATGCCGATGGCGACGATGGAGGTCACGAGCCCCGGCCCGTAGATGGCGGTGAGCATGATGGCCGACAGCAGCGCCGGAAAGGCGAAGGTGAAGTCCGACAGCCGCATCACCGCCTCTTCCACCCAGCCGCGCCGCGCGGCGGCGAGCAGGCCGAAGACCACGCCGACGCCCATGCCGATGCCCACCGCGATCACGCCCACCGCGATCGAGTTCTGCGCGCCCACCATCAGCAGCGAGACGATGTCGCGCCCGAGGCTGTCGGTGCCCAGCCAGTGGGCGGGCGAGGGCGGCAGCAGCTTGTTCGGCACGTCGATCTCGGTGGCCGAATGCGGCGTCCACGCGAGCGAGACCAGGGCGCTCGCCACCAGCAGCGCCACCAGCGCGGCGCCGACGACGAAGCTCGCGTGACGGCGCGCGCGCCGCGAGAAGGCGAGGGCAGCCTCAGCCATGCGTCACCCGAAGGCGCGGGTCGATGACGGCGTACAGCACGTCGACGACGAAGTTGATGACGATCACCGCCGCCGCGAGCAGCATCACCACGTTGCGCACCACGACGAGGTCGCGGTTGGCGATGGCCTGGAAGACGAGGCGGCCGAGCCCCGGCAGGCTGAACACGTTCTCGATCACCACCGTGCCGGTGAGCAGGTTGGCGAACTGCAGCCCCATGATGGTGAGCACCGGCACGAAGGCGTTGCGCAGCACGTGGCGCCACATCACCTGGCGCTGGCTGAGGCCCTTGGCGCGCGCGGTGCGCACGAAGTCCTCGCGCAGCACCTCCAGCACCGCCGAGCGCGTGATGCGCGCGAGGATGGCCGCCTGCACCACCGCCAGCGCCACGGTCGGCAGCAGCAGCGCCATCAGGCCGTCGCGCAGACCGCCGCCCTCGTCTTCCGTCCAGCCGGGAAAGCCGCCGGCCGAGAACCACTGCAGCCGCACCGAGAACAGCAGGATCAGCAGGATGGCGAACCAGAAGTTCGGAATGGCGATGCCGACCTGGCTGGCCGCCATCACGCCCACGTCGCCGAGCCGGTTGTGGCGCGAGGCGGCGTACAGGCCCAGCGCCAGCGCGAGCACGGTGGTCAGCGCCATCGCCATCACGGCCAGCGGGAGGGTCACTTCCAGCCGTTCGAGCACGAGCTCGAGCACCGGCGTGTCGTAGGCGATGCTCGTGCCCATGTCGCCCACCGCCAGGCCCCGCAGCCATTCGCCGTAGCGCACGAGCGGCGGGCGGTCGAGCCCGAGCTTCGCCGTGAGCGCCGCCACCGCCTCGGGCGTGGCGCTCTCGCCGAGCATCACCTCGGCGGCGTTGCCGGGCAGGATGTCGAGGACCGCGAAGATCACCGCGGTCGCGGCCAGCAGGGTGGCGGCGAAGGCGGCGAAGCGCTTGAGGAGGAAGAGGGCGATGGTGGGGCGTCCCGATTGGGTTGTGCTTCGTGCGCCGCTCCTCCCTCGTTCCGTTCGCCCTGAGCTTGTCGAAGGGCCGGCTGAGCTTGCCGAAGCCGTGTGCCGGTGCACGAGGTGCTTCGACAGGCTCAGCCCCTTCGACAAGCTCAGGATGATCGGGCGCTTCGACAAGCTCAGCGCGAACGGCGTGGGAAGGTGCGCGCTGTTCAATATCATGCCCAAAAACGCCGCACCGACGGCACCCCGGGGAGCCTTGGAGACGAAGGCATGACATCCACCATCCCGTTCGACACCACCGAGCTGCTCATCGGCGGCCGCTGGCGCGGCGCCGAATCCGGCCAGACGCTGCCGCTTGACAACCCCTCCGACGGCACGCCGCTCGCGCGCATCGCCCGCAGCGGCGCGGCCGACGTCGACGCCGCCGTGGCCGCGGCCCGCACTGCGCGCGACAGCGGCGAATGGGGCCGCCTCACCGCCACCGAGCGCGGCCGGCTGCTCGCCGCCATCGGCCGGAAGATCGCCGAGCAGGCCGACCTGCTGGCCGAACTCGAAGCGCTCGACGTGGGCAAGCCGCTCCGGCAGGGCCGCGCCGACGCGCTGGCGCTCGCGCGCTACCTTGAGTTCTACGGCGGCGCGGCCGACAAGCTGCACGGCCAGACGCTGCCCTACCAGCGCGGCTTCACGGTGATGACGCTGCGCGAGCCGCACGGCGTGACGGGCCACATCGTGCCCTGGAACTACCCGATGCAGATCGTCGGGCGCAGCGTCGGCGCGGCGCTGGCCATGGGCAACGCCTGCGTGCTCAAGCCCGCCGAGGAGGCCTGCCTCACCGTGCTCGCCTTCGCCCGCATCGCCACCGAGGCCGGCCTGCCGCCCGGCGCGCTCAACGTGGTCACGGGGCTGGGCGAGGAGGCCGGCGCGGCGCTCTCGGGGCATCGCGGCATCGACCACGTCTCGTTCACCGGCTCGGTGGCCACCGGCGCGCTGGTGCAGGCGGCGGCGGCGCGAAACGCCGTGCCGGTGACGCTGGAGCTCGGCGGCAAGAGCCCGCAGATCGTCTTCGCCGATGCCGACATCGAGCGCGCGCTGCCCTTCCTCGTCAACGCGGGCATCCAGAACGCGGGCCAGACCTGCTCGGCCGGCTCGCGCATCCTGGTCGAGCGGGCGGTGTACGACACCGTGCGTGACCGCATGGCCGAGCGCATCCGCGCCCTGCGCGTCGGCCCGGCGATGCGCGACCTCGACGTCGGGCCGCTGATCTCGAAGCGGCAGCACGACATCGTGAGCGGTTTCCTCGCGCTGGCCCGCGACGGCGGCTTGAAGGTGGCCGCGCAGGCGCAGCTGGTGAACGACGCGCCCGAGGGCGGCCACTACCTGCCGCCGACCCTGCTCGACGCCGTGCCCGCCGACCACGCGCTCGCGCAGCGGGAGATCTTCGGCCCGGTGCAGGTGCTCACGCCCTTCGACGGCGAGGCCGAGGCCGTGGCGCTGGCCAACGGCACCGACTTCGGCCTGGTGGCCGGCGTGTGGACGCGCGACGGCGGCCGCCAGCTGCGCCTGGCGCACGCGCTGCGCTGCGGCCAGGTGTTCGTCAACAACTACGGCGCCGGCGGTGGGGTGGAGCTGCCCTTCGGCGGCGTCAAGCGTTCCGGCCACGGCCGCGAGAAGGGCTTCGAGGCGCTGTACGGCTTCTCGACGCTCAAGACCGTGGCCATCCAGCACGACTGATCGAACACGACAGGAGACGGACATGCGACTGAAGGACAAGGTGGCCGTGGTCACCGGCGGCGGCTCGGGCTTCGGCGAGGGCATCGTGAGGAAGTTCGTCGCCGAGGGCGCGAAGGTGCTGATCGCCGACCGCGACGAGGCCAACGCGAAGCGCGTGGCCGAGGCCACCGGCGCGCGCCACGTGGTGGCCGACGTGAGCCGCGCCGCCGACGCCAAGGCCATGCTCGACGAGGCCGAGCGCGCCTTCGGCGGCCTGCACGTCCTCGTCAACAACGCCGGCGTGGCGCACCTGCCGCAGCCGCTGGAAGGGCTGCCCGAGGACGACTTCGACCGCATCGCCGGCGTCAACATGAAGGCCATCTACCTCGCCGCGCGCGAGGTGGTGCCGCGCTTCAAGGCGCGCAAGGGCGGCGTCATCCTCAACGTCGCCAGCACCGCCGGCGTCAGCCCGCGGCCGAAACTCGCCTGGTACAACGCCAGCAAGGGCTGGGTCATCACCGCCACGCGCGCGATGGCGGTGGAGCTCGCGCCCTTCGGCATCCGCGTGGTTGCGCTCAACCCCGTGGCCGGCGAGACGCCGCTGCTGGCCACCTTCATGGGCGGCGACACGCCGGAGAACCGCGCGCGCTTCCTCGCCACCATCCCGCTCGGGCGGCTGTCCACGCCCGAGGACATCGGCAACGCCGCCTGCTTCCTGTGCAGCGACGAAGCCTCGATGATCACCGGCGTGGCGATGGAGATCGACGGCGGGCGGTGCATCTGACGGCCTCGCCGCGCCGCTAAGCTCGCGCCGATGTACCTGCGCTTCTTCGGCCTCGCGCGCGAGCCTTTCTCCATCGCGCCCGACCCGCGCTACCTCTTCATGAGCGAGCGCCACCGGGAGGCGCTCGCGCACCTGCTGTACGGCGTGCGCGCCGGCGGCGGCTTCGTGCTGCTGACCGGCGCCATCGGCGCGGGCAAGACCACGGTGTGCCGCTGCTTCCTGGAGCAGATCCCCAAGCGCTGCAACGTCGCCTACATCTTCAACCCGCAGCTCACCGTCACCGAGCTGCTGCAGACGGTGTGCGACGAGTTCGGCATCCCGCCGCCGGCCGCCGGCCCGGGCGAGGCCACGGCCAAGGCCTACATCGACGCGCTCAACGCCTTCCTGCTGAAGACGCATGCGGTCGGCCAGAACAGCGTGCTCATCATCGACGAGGCGCAGAGCCTCTCGGCCGAGGTGCTGGAGCAGCTGCGCCTGCTCACCAACCTCGAGACCCACGAGCGCAAGCTGCTGCAGATCGTGCTCATCGGCCAGCCCGAGCTGCGCGAGATGCTGGCGCGCCCGGGGCTGGAGCAGCTCGCGCAGCGGGTGATCGCACGCTGCCACCTGGAGGCGCTGTCCGAGGCCGAGACGGCGCAGTACGTGCGCCACCGGCTGGAGGTGGCGGGGCTCGCCGGGCCGCTGCCCTTCGACCGGCGTGCGCTGCGCCGCGTGCATGCGCTGGCCGGCGGCGTGCCGCGGCGCATCAACCTGCTGTGCGACCGTGCGCTGCTGGGCGCCTACGCCTCGGGCCGCACGGCGGTGGACGACAAGATCGTCGCCCAGGCCGCGCGCGAGGTGTTCGACGGCCCGCGCCGCCCGCCGCTTCGTCGCGTGCGGCGCTGGGCGCTGGCGGGCGCGGCCGGGGCCGCCGTGCTGGCCGGCGCGGCGACGCTCGGCAGCGGGCCGTGGCGGCGCCCCGCGCAGGAGGCGCCCGCGGCCGCCGGTGCGTCGGCGCCGGAAGCGGCCAAGCTCGCGGCGGCGCCCGCGGCCTTCGATCCCGCGAGCGGCTTCGACGCGCTCATCGCCGACGAAGACGCCGCATGGCGCGCGCTGGCCGGCGCCTGGCAGCTCGCGCTCGACGGCGGCGACGCCTGCGAGGCGGCGCAGCGCCGGCAGCTGCAGTGCTTTCGCAGCGCCGGCAGCAGCCTGGCGCTGCTGCGCACGCTCGACCGGCCCGGCCTGCTGACGCTGCACGGCGGCGCGGGCCGGGAGGCGCCGGCCTATGCGCTGCTCGTCGGCCTGGGCGAGGACGCGGCGACCCTGCGCATCGGCGAGACGGCGAGCACCGTGCCGCTGACCGTGCTCGCCAAGGCCTGGCGCGGCGACTTCGCCACCTTCTGGCGCGCCCCGCCGGGCTACGTGAAGACGCTGCTCGACGGCCAGTCGGGGCCGGCCGTCGACTGGCTCGCCGAGCGGCTGGCCGCGCTCGACGGCCGCGCGCCCGCGCCGGGGCCGCACCGCGTGGACGAGGCGCTGAAGTCCCGCGTCTACGCCTTCCAGGTCGCCCACGGGCTGAAGCCCGACGGGCTCGCCGGTCCCACCACCTTCATGCAGCTCAACCGGGCCAGCGGCATCGACGAGCCGCGCCTGCTGCGGGCGAGATAGCCATGTCCTACATCCTCGATGCGCTGCGGCGCGCCGATGCGGAGCGCTCGCGCGGCGCGGTGCCCGGCGTGCATGCGCAGCCCGTGCCGGCCGCGGCCGGCGTCCCCGGCCACGCGCCGCGCCGCCTGCCGCTGGCCTGGGTGGCGCTCGCCGGCCTGCTGGTGCTCGTCGGCGTGCTCGCGTGGCAGCTGCTGCACACCGCGCCGGCGCGCGTGGCCGTGGCCGCCGCGCCGCCGGTGCCGCAGGCCATCGAGCCGGCGCCCGCCCCTGTCCCTGCCCCCGTTCCCGCGCCCGTCCCGGCGCCCGCCGCCGAAGCGCCCGTGCGCGACGCGGCCCCGCCGCCTTCGCCCGCACGCCGGCCGGCCAAGCGCGAGGCCGAGCCGCCGAAGGCGGCCGCCGCGCCGGCGCTCGAGGCGCCCGTCGTGAAGCAGGCCGACCTGCCGCCGCACATCCGCAGCCAGCTGCCGCCGCTGAAGGTGGGCGGCTCGGTCTACTCGAAGGACCCGGCGAGCCGCTACCTCATCCTCGACGGCCAGCTGTTCCGCGAGAACGCCGAGGTGGCGAAGGACCTGACGCTGGAGCAGATCCAGCTGCGCTCGGCGGTGCTCCGCTTCAAGGCGTACCGCTACCGCATCGACTATTGACCCAGCACGGCCGCCAGGGCGATGGCCGTGGCCTCGACGTTGGACGAGTTGAGCCCCGCCACGCACATGCGCCCCGAGCGCACGAGGTACACCGCGTGCTCCTCGCGCAGGCGGTCCACCTGCTCGGCGGACAGGCCGGTGTAGCTGAACATGCCGCGCTGCTTGACGAAGTAGCCGAAGTCGCGCCCCGGCAGCCGGGCCGAGAGCACGGCGTGCAGCGTCTGGCGCATGGCGTGGATGCGCGCGCGCATGGCGTCGAGCTCGCCCGCCCACTGCGCCCGCAGCGCCGGCGTGCCGAGCACGCGCGCGACGATCCGGCCGCCGTGCGTCGGCGGGCTGCTGTAGTTGCGGCGGATGGTGGCGCGCATCTGGCCGAGCACCAGCTCGGCCTGCGCCGCGTCGGGGCACACCACGCTCAAAGCGCCGCAGCGCTCGCCGTAGAGCGAGAAGCTCTTGGAGAAGGAGCTGGCGCAGAAGAAGCTCACGCCCGCGTCGGCGAGCGCGCGCACGGCGAAGGCGTCCTCGTCGATGCCGTCGCCGAAGCCCTGGTAGGCGATGTCGAGGTAGGGAATGAGCCGGCGCGCCTGGATGACCGGGATCAGCTCGCGCCATTGCGCCGCGCTCAGGTCCACGCCCGTCGGGTTGTGGCAGCAGGCGTGCAGCAGCACGATGCTCTGCTCGGGCAGGGCGCGCAGGGCGTCCAGCATCTCGGCGAAGCGCAGGCCGCCGCTCGCGGCGTCGTAGTACGGGTAGGTGTGCACCGCGAAGCCGGCGCCCTCGAACATCGCGCGGTGGTTGTCCCAGGTCGGGTCGCTCACCCACACGCTGCTGCCGGGGAAGTAGCGCTTCAGGAAGTCGCCGCCGACCTTCAGCCCGCCCGAGCCGCCCAGCGTCTGGATGGTGGCGATGCGCCCGCTGCGCACCGCCTCGTGCTGCGCGCCGAACAGCAGGTGCTGCACCGCCTGGCGGTAGTCGGGCGCGCCTTCCATCGGCAGGTAGGGGCGCGGGCCGATCGCCTGCAGCATCGCGGCCTCGGCCTCGCGCACGGCGCGCATCACCGGCAGGCGGCCGTCGTCGTCGAAGTAGATGCCGATCGACAGGTTGATCTTGTGCGGCCGCGGGTCGTGGCCGAAGGCTTCGTTGAGGGTGAGGATGGGGTCGCCCGGGTAGGCGTCGACGTGTTCGAACATGGAGGCTCCTGCGGGGAAGCCGCGATTATCCGGCGGCCTCTTCGGCGAGCGCGGCCTCGATGTCGGCCTTGAGCGACTGCGGCGTGTCGCTGGGCGCGTAGCGGCGGCGCACCCGGCCGTCGCGGCCGACGAGGAACTTGGTGAAGTTCCACTTGATGGCGCGGCTGCCGAAGATCCCCGGCGCCTCGGCCTCCAGCCACCGCCACAGCGGGTGCGCGCCGTTGCCGTTGACCTCGACCTTGGCCATCATCGGGAAGCTCACGCCGTAGTTGCGCTGGCAGAACGACGCGATCTCCTCGTTGCTGCCCGGGTCCTGCCGGCCGAACTCGTTGCTCGGGAAGCCGACGACGGCGAGGCCGCGCCCGCGGTAGGCCTGCCACAGCGCCTCCAGCCCGGCGAACTGCGGCGTGAAGCCGCAGGCGCTGGCCGTGTTGACGATCAGCAGCACTTGGCCGCGGTGCGCCGACAGGGCGACGGGCCGGTCGTCGATGGAGACGGCCTCGAAGTCGTACACGGTCTGGGTCATGGCGATGCCTCCGCAAGTGGGGCCATCGTAGGGCTACGCCGGCGCAGGCGTGCGTGCGCGCGCCGACAGCAGCGCCGCCGCCACGATCAGCCCGCCGCCGGCGAGCAGCGCCGCCGTCAGCCGCCCGCCGCCCCACAGCACCGAGGTGGCCGAGGCGAACAGCACCTCGCTCAGCAGCACCACCGAGGTGACGTTGGCCGGCAGCCGCGCGGCGCCGAACTGCAGCGCCATGTTGCTGAACAGGAAGGCGGCCGCGAGGGCGAGCACGATCAGCACCCAGCCCGCGGCCGCCGGCGGCGGCCAGGCGACGCGCGAGCCGGCCGCCAGCGCGGCGGCCAGCACGCCGGCCACCAGCGCGCCGCCGACGAACATCGCCATCGCGCGCGCCTCCTCCGGCTGCGCGGCCTCGCGGCGCAGCAGCACGTTGTTGAGCGCGAAGGTCATGCCGCCCACGAGGGCCAGCACGTCGGCGCCCGAGCGCGGCAGGGGCAGCGCCGCCCAGCCCGTGGCCGCGCCGTCCGGCCACAGCACGATGGCGGCGCCGGCGACGCCCAGCAGCACGCGCAGCGCGGCCGCGCGCGTGACCGGCTCGTGCAGCAGCCAGCGCGCGAGCAGCACCGTCCACAGCGGCATCAGGTAGAACAGCAGCACCACGCGCATCACGTCGCCGATGACGATGCCCCAGTTGAAGGCGGCGTTGGTGGCGCCGGCGGCCAGGGCCAGCAGCCACAGCGCCGGCGCGCGCGCCACCACGCCGAAGGCGCGCGGGCGCAGCAGCCCGATCGCCAGCACCGCCACCGTGAAGACGATGACGTTGGCCCACAGCGGATGCACGCCGCGCGCCTGCAGCGCGCGGAACGGCCACCACGAGCTGCCCCAGACGAAGGCGTTGAAGAGGAGGGCGAGGACCGGCAGCAGCGCGGCCGGCGAAGGGGCGGGGGGTCGAGGCACGGCGCGATTCTCGCCGCGCCGGGCGCGCACTCAGTGGTGTTTGTCCGTGCGTGCGAGGGCGAGCAGGTGTTCCACCTCGTCGCGGTGGTTCACGCAGTTGCTGCGGTGCCAGCGGCGGATCAGCCACATCGTGCCGGCCACCAGCAGCCCGAAGACGGCGATGGCGGTGAAGGCCGAGAAGCCGAGCCGGGTCATGCCGGTGTAGGCCGCGCCCAGGCCGAGGATGCAGGCCTGCTCGTTGAAGTTCTGCACCGCGATCGAGCGGCCGGCGCCCATCAGGTTGTGGCCGCGGTGCTGCAGCAGCGCGTTCATCGGCACCACCAGGTAGCCGCCGATGGCGCCCAGCACGACGAGAAAGGGCACGGCCACCCACACGCTGTCGATGAAGTTCAGGCAGATCACGAGCACGCCCATCGCGATGCCGTGGGGGATGACGGCGGTGGCCCGGTCGAGCTTCATGCGCAGGGACGCCGCCACCGCGCCCATCGCCGTGCCGATGGCCACCACGCCCACCAGCGTGGACGCCTGCGTGGTGCTGTAGCCGAGGGCCACCGCCGCCCAGGCGAAGACGATCACCCGCAGGTTGCCCGACACGCCCCAGAACAGCGTGGTGGTCGCCAGCGAGATCTGGCCGAGCTTGTCGCCCCACAGCCGCGCGTTGCAGTTGGAGAAGTCGCGCACCAGCGTCACGGCGTTGAGCGTGAGCGGCTGCAGCGGCGCATCGGTGCGCGGGATGCGCAGGTTGATGACCGCGGCGATGGCGTACAGCAGCACCATCGAGGCGATGGCGGCCTCGGCCGGCGTGGCGATGCCGGTGTGGAAGCGCGGCAGGTCGAAGGCCCACAGCATGGCGCCGGAGGCCGGCCCCACCAGCAGCCCGCCCAGCAGGATGCCGAGGATGATGGAGGCGATGGTCAGGCCCTCGATCCAGCCGTTGGCCTTGACCAGTTGCGAGCTCGGCAGCAACTCGGTGAGGATGCCGTACTTGGCCGGCGAGTAGGCCGCCGCGCCCAGGCCCACGATGGCGTAGGCCAGCAGCGGGTGGCCGCCGAACAGCATCAGCAGGCAGCCGCCCACCTTGATGAGGTTGGAGACGAACATCACGTGCCCCTTGGGCACGGCGTCGGCGAAGGCGCCCACGAAGGGCGCGAGCAGCACGTAGAAGAGCGCGAACATCGGCGACAGCGCGGGCACGGCCCAGGCCGGGGCGTCGGACGTCGTGAGCAATTCGATGGCGGCCACCAGCAGCGCGTTGTCAGCCAGCGAGCTGAAGAACTGCGCCGACATGATGGTGTAGAAACCTTTTTTCATTCGTCGGCAGGCGCGCTGTCTTTCCCCGATGTGGCCTCGGGTCCATCCCTCCCCCGCGGCGCGGGTTATAGCACGCGGGTTCCGGCGTTCCGCCCGTGCCGAAGAGGGCGAAAGGGGTGCTGCGGCAGAATGCCGTGGCGCATTCGGCAGGCTCGCCGCACGCGCGTTCCGCCCCCGCACGACCCCGCCATGCCCCGCCCCATCGAAGCGCTGATCCACACCGAGGCGCTGGCCCGCAACCTTGCCCGCGCGCGCGCCGCCGCCGGCGACGCCAAGGTGTGGGCGGTGGTCAAGGCCAACGCCTACGGCCACGGCATCGAGCGCGCCTATGCCGGCCTGCAGGGCGCCGACGGCTTCGCCCTGCTCGACCTCGACGAGGCGCAGCGCGTGCGCGCGCTCGGCTGGCGCGGGCCGATCCTGCTGCTCGAAGGCTGCTTCGAGCCGCGCGACCTGGAGCTGTGCTCGCGCCTGGACCTGTGGCACGTGGTGCACTGCGAGGCGCAGATCGACTGGCTGGCCGCGCACAAGACCCAGCGCCCGCACGGCGTGTTCCTCAAGCTCAACAGCGGCATGAACCGCCTCGGCTTCACGCCCGCGGCCTACCGCTCGGCGTGGCTGCGGCTGTCGGGCCTGACGCAGGTGGAATCCGTCTCGCACATGACGCACTTCGCCGATGCCGACGGCGAGGCCGGCATCGCCGCCCAGCTCGCCGTCTTCGACGCCGCCACGCGCGAGCTGCCCGGCGAGCGCAGCGTGTGCAACAGCGCCGCGACCCTGCGCTTCGCGCGCGAGCTCGCGAGCGACTGGGTGCGTCCCGGCATCATGGTCTACGGCTCCTCGCCCGACTTCCCCGTGCACGACGCGGCACGCTGGGCGCTGCAGCCGGCGATGACGCTGCGCAGCCGCCTGCTCGGCGTGCAGGCGCTGGCCGCCGGCGCGTGCGTCGGCTACGGCAGCACCTTTGCCGCCGAGGCGCCGATGCGCATCGGCATCGCGGCCTGCGGCTATGCCGACGGCTACCCGCGCAGCGCGCCCACCGGCACGCCGGTGCTGGTGGACGGCGTGCGCACGCGGCTCGTCGGGCGGGTGTCGATGGACATGGTGACGGTCGACCTCACCCCCGTGCCGCAGGCCGGCCCCGGCAGCGAGGTCACGCTGTGGGGCCGGGGCCCGGACGGCGCCGTGCTCCCGATCGACGAAGTGGCGCTGCCGGCCGGCACCGTGGGCTACGAGCTGATGTGCGCGCTGGCGCCGCGGGTGCCCGCGCGCGCCGCCGAGTGAGCCGATGCCTGCCGATCTGCTGGAGGTGCGCGAGGACGAGGTCGAGGTCAGCGCCATCCGCGCGCAGGGCGCCGGCGGGCAGAACGTCAACAAGGTGTCGAGCGCGGTGCACCTGCGCTTCGACGTCCATGCCTCGTCGCTGCCGGCGGACGTGAAGGCGCGGCTGCTGGCGCTGAAGGACACGCGCATCACCGACGAGGGCGTGGTGGTGCTCAAGGCGCAGCGCTTTCGCAGCCAGGACAAGAACCGGCAGGACGCGATGGCGCGGCTCAACGCGCTCGTGCAGGGCGTCGCCCGCCCGCCGCGGGTGCGCAAGGCGACGCGGCCGACGCTGGCCTCCAGGCAGCGGCGGCTCGAAGGAAAGACGCAGCGGTCGCAGGTGAAGGCGCTGCGCGGCAAGGTCCAGGATTGACCGCCCGCGGCGCGCCGCTACAGTGCCAGCCCCCATGAGCAAAGCCAAGACGCACTACCTCTGCAGCGAATGCGGCGGCACCAGCCCGCGCTGGCTGGGCAAGTGCCCGCAGTGCGACGCCTGGAACACGCTGGTCGAGGCGGTGGCCGAATCCGCCGCGCCGGCGAAGAACCGCATGCAGTCGCTCACGCGCGGGCTCAACGCCAGCCAGCCGGTGGCCACGCTGTCGGAGATCGAGGCGGCCGACGTGGCGCGCCAGCCCACCGGCATCGACGAGCTCGACCGCGTGCTCGGCGGCGGCATCGTCGAGGGCGGCGTGGTGCTGATCGGCGGCGACCCGGGCATCGGCAAGAGCACGCTGCTGCTGCAGGCGCTGGACGCGCTGTCGCGGCAGATGAAGGCGCTGTACGTCACCGGCGAGGAGAGCGGCGCGCAGGTGGCGATGCGCTCGCGCCGCCTCGGGCTGGACGGCAGCCGCGTGCGCGTGCTGGCCGAGATCCAGCTCGAGAAGATCGCCGCCACGCTGGAGGCCGAGCAGCCGGCGGTGTGCGTGGTCGACTCCATCCAGACGGTCTACAGCGAGCAGCTCAGCTCCGCCCCCGGCTCGGTGGCGCAGGTGCGCGAATGCGCGGCCCACCTCACGCGCATCGCCAAGAGCACGGGCACGACCATCGTGCTCGTCGGCCACGTGACGAAGGAGGGCGCGCTCGCCGGCCCGCGCGTGCTGGAGCACATCGTCGACACGGTGCTGTACTTCGAGGGCGACACGCACTCGAGCTTCCGCCTGGTGCGGGCGATCAAGAACCGCTTCGGCGCGGTCAACGAGATCGGCGTGTTCGCGATGACCGAGCGCGGGCTCAAGGGCGTGGCCAACCCGAGCGCGATCTTCCTGTCCACGCACGGCGAGCCGGTGCCGGGCTCCTGCGTGCTGGTCACGCTGGAGGGCACGCGGCCGATGCTGGTGGAGATCCAGGCGCTGGTCGATTCGGGCGGGCCGAGCCCGCGGCGCCTGTCCGTGGGCCTGGACCGCGACCGCCTGGCGATGATGCTGGCGGTGCTGCACCGCCACGCCGGCATCGCCTGCTTCGACCAGGACGTGTTCATCAACGCGGTCGGCGGCGTGCGCATCGCCGAGCCGGCGGCCGACCTGGCGGTGATGCTGGCGGTGCAGAGCAGCCTGCGCGGGCGGCCGCTGCCGCGCGGCTTCTTCGCCTTCGGCGAGGTGGGCCTGGCCGGCGAGGTGCGCCCCGCGCCGCGCGGCCAGGAGCGGCTGAAGGAGGCCGCCAAGCTCGGCTTCAGCGTGGCGCTGGTGCCCAAGGCCAACGCGCCGAAGAAGCCCATCGAGGGCCTCGTCATCCATGCGGTGGAGCGCATCGAGCAGGCCATCGAGCTGACGCGCGGCCTGTAGCCGCGGCGGCGGGCTCAGGGCCGCAGGATCGAGTTCGCCACCACCGGCTGGCCGCTCGCCGCCAGGCTGAAGATGCCCGGCAGCCCCGCCGTCTCGAAGCCGGCGCTCACGTTCGCCTCCAGCAGCGAATCGGTGATGGACAGCGTGCCGCTGCGGTCGTTGCTCACGAAGAAGACGGCGCCGCCGCCTTCGTTGGCGCGGTTGTCGTGCAGGTGCGTGCCGCACAGGCGCAGGTGGATGCCGTTGCCGTCCTGGTAGATCGCACCGCCGCTGCCGCCGCCGGGCGTGCCGGCGCGCGCCGGGTTGGCGCCGCGGCCGGTGGCCTGGTTGTGGCCGAAGACGCTGTTGATCACGGTGAACGACGCGCCGAGGCCGCTCAGGCCCGCGCCGTTGGCGCACTGGTTGCCGTCGGCCGCCGAGCCGCCGAAGCGGCTGCCCACCACGTACACCGGCACGCTGCCCGGCATGCCGACGGCGCGCACCGCCGCGCCGCCCAGGTCCGGCCCCGCCGCCTCGCAGCGGTTGCGCAGGAAGCGGGTGTCGACGATCTTCAGCCGCCCGCCGCGCACGTAGATCGCGCCGCCGCCGTCGACGTCGTCGCGGCCGTAGCGCTGGCCGCTCGAATCGCCATCGGCCAGCGTGAGGTGCTGCACCGTGAGGCGCGGCGTCTCCTGCAGGTCGCAGCGCGCGCTGGTCCACACCTGCGCCGGGTCGCAGGTGTTCTGGTAGAGGATGCGGCGCACCCCGCCGCCGCTGAGCGTGACCTTGCCGCCGCCGTCGAGCACCACGTCGGGCTTGTCGTTGAAGACCTTGGCGGTGCGCGTCATAGTGATGGTGACCGGCGCGGCGCCGCAGTCGAAGGTGATGACGCCGCCCTGCGCGACGGCATCGGCCACGGCGTCGGCGGTGCAGCTCGCCGCGCTGCCGTTGCCGACGACGCGGTCCGGGCGCGAGGTGTCGGCCGCCTGGGCCGCGGGCGGCACGGCGCAGGGGCCCGCCGGCGTGCCGTCCGCGGCGGCGGGCGGCGATTCCGCCTCCCCGGCGGCCGGGTCGCCCGCATCGCCGCCACCCCCGCATGCGGCGGCGAGGACGGCGATGCAGGCGCCGAGGGCGAACGATGCCGGGCGAGGGAGGAGGTGGCGGCGCATGCGGAGGCTTCCTGCGGTCGTGTCGTGGGGGAAGCCGCGCACCCTATCGGCCGATCCCGCGGCCGTCTGTGGCGGATCTGTGTGGTCTTGTCACCGGCTGTTCGCCGCGCCGGCCGCGGCGGGGCGGCGGGAAGCCGCCGCTACCATCGCGCCGATGAATGGAACCGTCGGATGGATGCTGGTGGCCGCCGCCTTCGCGGCAGGCTGGATGAGTTATGGATGGCCCGGCGTGGCGCTGGCCGCCACGGTGGTGGTGTTCTGGCTGCTGCTGCAGTTCAGCAGCGCGATGCGCGCGATGCGCCGCGCCGCCGAGCGGCCGGTGGGCCGCGTGGACGACGCCGTGACGTTCAACGCCCGGCTCAGGCGCGGCATGACGATGATGCAGATCGTCTCGATGGCGGGAAGCCTCGGCCGGCACGTGGCCGAGGCGCCCGAGACCTGGGCCTGGAGCGACGCCGACGTCACCGTCACGCTGGTGATGGCCGGCGCCCGGCTCGACCGCTGGAGCTTCAGCCGCCACGAGGCGGCGCCCGGCGAAGCCGCTTCGCCGCCGGCGTGAAGCACGCCCGCGCGCCGCGCGCGGCGGGGCGCCGGACGGGGGCCCGAACCTTAGAATCGCCCCTTCCCAACGACTGCTGAAGAGGACCGAGATGTCCATGGAAGACCGCGACGGCAAGATCTGGATGGACGGCGAACTCGTCGAGTGGCGCGACGCCCGCATCCACGTGCTCACCCACACGCTGCACTACGGCTGCGGCGCGTTCGAGGGAGTGCGCGCCTACAACACGGTCAACGGCACGGCCATCTTCCGCCTGCGCGAGCACACCGAGCGGCTGTTCAACAGCGCCAAGATCCTGCGCATGAAGATCCCCTTCGGCTTCGACGAGGTGATGCAGGCCCAGCTCGAGGTGGTGCGCGCCAACAAGCTTGAAAGCTGCTACCTGCGACCGCTGGTGTGGATCGGCTCCGAGAAGCTCGGCGTCAGCCCCAAGGGCAACAGGATCCACCTGATGGTCGCCGGCTGGTCCTGGGGCGCCTACCTGGGCGAAGAGGGCCTGAAGCGCGGCATCCGCGTGAAGACCAGCAGCTACACCCGCCACCACGTCAACATCACGATGACGCAGGCCAAGGCGGTGTCGAACTACAGCAACTCCATCCTCGCCAACATGGAGGCCACCGACGACGGCTACGACGAGGCGCTGCTGCTCGACGCGGCCGGCTTCGTGAGCGAGGGCGCGGGCGAGAACATCTTCATCGTGAAGAACGGCGTGCTCTACACGCCCGACCTGTCGGCCGGCGCGCTGAACGGCATCACGCGCAACACCATCTTCGCCATCTGCCAGGACCTGGGCCTGAAGCTGGTGGAAAAGCGCATCACGCGCGACGAGGTCTACATCGCCGACGAGGCCTTCTTCACCGGCACCGCCGCCGAAGTCACGCCCATCCGCGAGCTCGACCGCATCGAGATCGGCCAGGGCTCGCGCGGCCCGGTCACCGAGAAGATCCAGAACGCCTTCTTCGACATCGTCAACGGCCGCAACGCCAAGTACGGCGAATGGCTCACCAAGGTCTGAGCACGATGGACGAAGCCAAAGCCACCGTCGAGGTCGGCGCCGCCGACCTGCAGGGCCCGGGCGTGGTGTACTGCCCGAATCCGAAGATGCCGCGCTGGAGCAACCATCCGCGCGTGTTCCTCGACGTCGTCACCACGGGCGAGGCGAAGTGCCCGTACTGCAGCACGCTGTACCGCCTCAAGGCCGGCGAGAAGATCCACGCCGGCCATTGAGATGAGCCGCAGCCTCGTCATCGCGCCGCAGTGGATCGGCGACGCGGTGATGAGCGAGCCGCTGCTGCGCCGCCTCGCGGCCCGCGGCGAGGCGCTGGCGGTGGGCGCGTTGCCCTGGGTCGCGCCGGTGTACCGCGCGATGCCGCAGGTGGCCGAGGTGATCGAGCTGCCCTTCGCGCACGGCCGGCTCGACTGGGCCGGGCGGCGCGCGCTCGGCGCCGCGTTGCGCGGCCGCTTCGACGCCGCCTACGTGCTGCCCAATTCCATCAAGTCGGCGCTGCTGCCCTTCTTCGCCGGCATCCCGCGGCGCGTGGGCTACCACGGCGAGGGGCGCTTCGTGCTGCTCAACGAGCGGCTCGCCAACGTGCCGGGACGGCCGCCGATGGTGGCCTTCTACAGCGCGCTGGCCGGGGGCGATGCTGGCGAAGAGCGCCCGGTACTGCAACTGCCCGGCGACGCGGTGCAGGCCGCCTGCGCGGCCGCCGGTGTGCGCCCCGGCGGCTACGCCGTGTTCGCGCCGGGCGCCGAATACGGCCCGGCCAAGTGCTGGCCGCCCGCGCACTACGGCGAGCTGGCAAAGCGCCTGCACGCCGCCGACGGCCGGCCGGTGCTGCTGCTCGGCTCGGGCAAGGAGGCCGCGCTGTGCGGGCAGATCGCGGCGCTCGCGCCCGGCGCCTGCCGCGTGATGGCCGGCCGGACGACGCTCGAACAGGCCATGGCGCTGATCGCCGCGTCGCACGGCGTGGTCAGCAACGACTCGGGCCTGATGCACGTGGCCGCCGCCTTCGGCCGCCCGCAGGTCGCGGTGTTCGGCTCCACCAGCCCCGAGCACACGCCGCCGCTGAACCCGCGCGCGCGGGTCGTCTGGCTGAAGGGCGAGCTCGCGCGCGGCTGCATCCCGTGCTTCGACCGCGTGTGCCGCTTCGGCGACACGGCCTGCCTCGCGCAGATCGCGCCCGAGCGCGTGCAGCGGCAGCTCGACGAGGCCGGCCGGGCCGCCTGAACGCCCGCTCGCCGCCCCCGTCGGACGAGGGGGCGTTCGTACAATCGAGCGAACTTTGCGCACCCTCATGGCCACCGCTCGAGAATTCGTCCTCACCCTGTCCTGCCGCGACGCCAAGGGCGTCGTCTACGCCGTCTCGGGCCTGCTCTACCAGGCGGGCTGCAACATCGTCGACTCGCAGCAGTTCGGCGACGTGCTCGCCGAGGACGGCACCGGGCTCTTCTTCATGCGGGTGCATTTCGAGGCGCCGGAGCACCTCTCGGCGCCGGGCACGCTGGACCAGCTCTTCACCCACGTGCGCGAGCGTTTCGGCATGGAGGCGAAGTTCCATTCGCTCGCCCGCCGCCCGCGCTTGCTGCTGATGGTGAGCAAGCACGGCCACTGCCTGAACGACCTGCTGTTCCGCACGCAGTCGGGGCAGCTCGAGGCCGACGTGGCGGCTATCGTCTCCAACCATCCCGATTTCGGCGAGCTCGCGGCGAGCTACCGCATCCCCTTCCACCACTTCCCGCTGGCCGCCGGCTCCGGCGCCGAGGCCAAGCGCGCGCAGGAGCGCCAGGTCGAGGCGCTGGTCGACGCGCACGAGGTCGACCTGGTGGTGCTCGCGCGCTACATGCAGATCCTGAGCCCCGAGTTCTGCGCCTTCCTCAAGGGCCGGGCGATCAACATCCACCACAGCTTCCTGCCCAGCTTCAAGGGCGCGAAGCCCTACTACCAGGCGCATGCGCGCGGCGTGAAGCTGATCGGCGCGACCGCCCACTACGTGACCGCCGACCTCGACGAAGGCCCGATCATCGAGCAGGACGTCGAGCGCGTGGACCATGCGCACGGCCCCGAGGACTTCACCGCCGTCGGGCGCGACGTGGAATGCGTGGTGCTCGCGCGCGCCGTGCGCTGGCACGTGGAGCACCGCGTGCTGATGAACGGCCACAAGACGGTGGTGTTCAAGTGAGTCCCGCCTGACGGCCGCCGACGCAAGGAGCCCGTGATGTCCCGCCCCCCGGCGCTCGCGCCCTTCGCCTCGCCCGACGACACCGAGCAGCAGTTCTACGAGGCGCTGCAGCGCGGCGACCTCGAGCGGCTGATGGCGGTATGGTCCGACGACGACGAGATCGCCTGCGTGCACCCCGGCGGGCCGCGCGTGATGGGCGCGGCGGCCATCCGCGCGAGCTTCAAGGCCATGTTCGCCATCGGCCCGATCCCCGCGGTGCCCGAGCAGGTGCGCCGCGTCGCCGGCCTCACGAGCGCCGTGCACAGCGTGCTCGAGCGCATCCACGTCAGCACGTCGGAAGGCGTGCAGACGGCGTGGGTGGTCAGCACCAACGTGTACGTGAAGACGGCGCAGGGCTGGCGCCTCGTCGCGCACCACGCCAGCCCCGGCACGCCCGGCGAGGTGCAGGAGCTGGTGGAGGCCAGCGCAACACTTCATTGACCACCCCCTACGCGCTTCGCGCGCCTCGCAGGCCGCGCCGGGCCAGTGGCCCGGCCCTTCGCCAGGCACGAAAGGTCCACTGGACCTTTCGTGCCTGGGCTCAGCCCCCTCAAGGGGGCAACGCCGGCGGCCCGGCAAAGCCGGATCCGCGGCGTTTGCTTGAACCCCGTTTCATGCGTCACGGGTGGATCGAAGAAGGACCGCTGAGATGAATGGCTATCGCTCACCACGCTGGCTCCTCGGTGCCGGCGCCCTGGGCGGCAACCTGCAGACCATCTGGCCGGCGCTGTGGTCGCGCCGCTTCGAGGGCGTGCCGCCCGATTTCGACCGCGAGCGCTGGGCCACGCCCGACGGCGACTTCATCGACGTGGACTGGCTGCGCGACGCGCTCGCGCCGCAGGTGCCGCTGCTCGTGCTGTTCCACGGCCTCGAAGGCTCGTCGTCCAGCCACTACGCCCAGGCCTTCGCCCACCTCGCGCAGCGCCGCGGCTGGCGTTTCGCCGTGCCGCATTTCCGCGGCTGCTCGGGCGAGCTGAACCTCGCGCCGCGCGCCTACCACTCGGGCGACTTCGAGGAGGTGGGCTGGGTGCTGGAGCGCTTTCGCGCCGCGCATCGCGGCCCGCTGCTGGTGGTGGGCGTGTCGCTCGGCGGCAATGCGATGCTGCGCTGGGCCGAGGAGGCCGGCGGCACGGCGCCCCGCATCGCGAGCGCGGTGGCCGCGGTGTCCTCGCCCATCGACCTGGCCGCCGGCGGGGCCGCCATCGGCCGCGGCTTCAACCGCCTCGTCTACACCCGCATGTTCCTGCGCACCATGAAGCCGAAGGCGCTCGCCAAGCTGGCGCAGCATCCCGGCCTCTTCGACCGCGATGCGCTGCTGGCCGCGCGCGACCTCTACGAATTCGACAACGTCTTCACCGCGCCGCTGCACGGCTTTCGCGACACCGACGACTACTGGTCGCGCGGCTCGGCCAAGCCGCGGCTGGCCGACATCCGCGTGCCGGCGCTGGTGCTCAACGCGCGCAACGATCCGTTCGTCCCGGCCGGCTCGCTGCCCGCGCCGCACCAGGTCGGCACGCAGGTCACGCTGTGGCAGCCGGCCCATGGCGGCCACGTGGGCTTCCCGGCGGGGCGCTTCCCCGGCCATGTGCTCAACTTGCCCGAGCAGGTGATGGGCTGGCTCGCCGCGCACCTGCCGCCTGCCGAAGGAGTGCGCTGATGGACGAGATCGTCAAGGCCGCGCTGAAGAAGTGGCCCAACGTGCCCTACAGCTACGGCTGGCTCGGGCTGGATGCCCGCGGCGACTGGTACCTGCGCGACGAGCGGGCGCAGGCCGCCGGCGCGTTCCCCGCCGTCAAGGGCAGCCGCATCGAGCACGACAAGCTGCGCGAGTTCATCGCCCGCAACTACCTGGCCGACGAGGCCGGCGGCTGGTTCTTCCAGAACGGGCCGCAGCGCGTCTATGCCGAGCTGGAGGCGGCCCCCTGGGTGTGGCGCCTGGACGATGCGCAGGGCGCGACGGCGGTGCACGGCCACACCGGCCGGCCGGCGTCGCGGGTCGAGTCGGTGTGGATCGACGAAGGCGGGCGGCTCTTCCTGGCCACCGATGCCGGCTTCGGCATCGTGCACACGCTCGACATGGAATGCGCCTCGCGCGCCGTGGAGCGCGGCGAGTGGGCGCCGGTGGAGACCGCCTTCGCCGACCTGCCGGCCCGCTTCGGCTACCGGCTCAGCCCTGCGGCCGCGCGGGCATGAAAAAGCCGGCCCGCGGGCCGGCTCCGGACGGGAAGGGGCGCCTTACTTCGCGGCGTTCGCCATGTAGGTCACGACTTCCTTGATCTCGGCGTCGCTGGCGCTGGTGCCGCCGCGCGGCGGCATGGCGCCCTTGCCCTTGATGGCGATGGCGACCATCGCGTCCATGCCCTCGGCGATGCGCGGCGCCCAGGCCGCCTTGTCGCCGAGCTTGGGCGCACCGGCGATGCCGGCGCCGTGGCAGACGGCGCAGGACTGGGTGTAGAGCGCCGGCACCGCCGCAGCAGCGGGCGCGGCCGCGGGGGCCGGCGCCGCGGCCGCCACCTGGGCCGGCGCTTCGCTCGCGGGGGCGGGGGCGGCAGGCGCCGGCGCGGCGGCCGGTGCCGCAGCAGCGGTGGTGGTGCCGGCGGCGGCCGGGGCCTTGGGCTCCTCGAACTTGCCGCCGCTGTGGTTCGCCATGTGGGCGACGGCGCGGCTGATCTCGAAGTCGCTGAAGTCGCCGCCGCCTTGCGGGCCCATGGCGCCCTTGCCCTTGAGCGCGCTGTTCACCAGCGCCTCGAAGCCCTGCGCCAGGCGCGGAGCCCAGGCGGCGGTGTCGCCGAACTTCGGCGCGCCGGCCACGCCCGCGGCGTGGCACGCGCTGCACTGCGCGGCGTAGACCTGCTCGCCGGTCTTGAGCGAGGCGGTGTCGGTCGGGTCGCGCACCTCGACGGCGCCCACCGGCTGCAGGCGGGCCGCCACGGCCTGCTCGCTCATCGCGTCGCTGCCGGCCGCGTCGCGCGAGCCGCTGGAGACGAAGGTCGCCAGCAGGATGATGACCACGATCGGCACGACGGTGGCGAAGAACACCGCCAGCACCAGTTGCTTGGGCGTCTTGATGGGGCCTTCGTGTGGCCCTTCTTCATGGGTGCTTTTGGGGTCGCTCATAACAGTCCTTGACGGCGGGAAGAGGTGCGAACGGAACGCACACGCGGTGCGTGGAGCGCCGCGCAAAAATCCTTGGGCGTGCGGCACGCGAAGCGCGCCACGCAAAACCTGTCGATTATAGGGCGCGGCCCTCGCCCGGGCGGCCCGGCGGGGCCTGCGCCCCGCGCCGGCGCCGCAGCCAGCCGAGGCCGGCCGAGGTGCCCGCGCGCGGGCGGTACTCGCAGCCCACGAAGCCCTCGTAGCCGAGCTCGTCGAGCAGGTCGAAGAGGAAGGGGTAGTGCACCTCGCCGTCGTCCGGCTCGTGGCGCCCGGGCACGCCGGCGATCTGGACGTGGCCGACGCGCGAGCCGGCGCCGCCGACGAACAGCCGCAGCTTCGCCGCCAGGTCGCCCTCGGTGATCTGGCAGTGGTACAGGTCCATCTGCACCGCGAGGTTGGGCGCGCCGACCTCGGCCACGACCGCATGCGCCTCGGCCTGCCGGGTGAGGAAGTAGCCGGGCATGTCGCGGGTGTTGATGGGCTCGATCAGCAGCGTGATGCCCAGCGGCGCCACGCGGGCCGCGGCGCGGCGCAGGTTGGCGACGTAGGTCGCGTGCATGGCGGCGCGGTCGGCGCCGGGCGCGGCGACGCCGGCCATCGCGTGCAGCCGCCGGCAGCCGGTGGCCTGCGCATGGGGCAGGGCCTGCTCCAGCGAGGCGGCGAACTGCGCCTCGCGCCCCGGCAGGGCCGCCAGGCCGCGCTCGCCGGCGTCCATGTCGCCCGGCGGCAGGTTGAACAGCGCCTGCGTCAGCCCGTGGCGCCGCAGCGCGGCGGCGATGTCCGCGGGCGCGTGCTCGTAGGGGAAGAGGAACTCCACCGCGTCGAAGCCGTCGGCCGCCGCGGCGGCGAAGCGGTCGAGGAACGCGTGTTCCCCGTACATCAGGGAGAGGTTGGCGGCGAAGCGGGGCATGTCAGTGGCGCCCGGCCGCCCGAAGCCACTGACGCGCCCCCTCGGGGGGCCGCGAACGCAGCGAGCGTGGGGATCGCTTCATCCTAGCGCTTCGCGCGCTCGACCGCGGCTTCCAGCGCCAGCCGGTAGCCGCTGACGCCCACGCCCACGATCACGCCGTCGGCGATGTCCGACAGGTAGGAGTGGTGGCGGAAGGGCTCGCGCCGGTACACGTTGCTGATGTGCACCTCGATGAACGGGATCGCCACGCCGGCCAGCGCGTCGCGCAGCGCGATGCTGGTGTGCGTGTAGGCGCCGGCGTTGACGACGATGGCGGCCGTGCCGTCGGCGCGCGCCGCGTGCACGCGGTCGACCAGCGCGCCCTCGTGGTTGCTCTGGAAGCACGCCGCCTCGGCGCCCAGCGTCGCCGCGTGGCCGCGGAACGCCGCCTCCACCTCGGCCAGCGTGGTCGCCCCGTAGACCTCGGGCTGGCGCGTGCCGAGCAGGTTGAGGTTGGGGCCGTTCAGCAGCAGGATCTTCATGGCGGGGGCGGGCATCGTGGCGGGGCGGGCGGGAGCCCGCACTGTAAACAACGCGTCCCGCTCCCGCGCGGCCCGCTGCAGCCGCGGCAGGCCGGCCGCTAGACTCGCCGCATGCCCCTGAGCCTGTTGATTGCCGTGCCGTTCCTCGGCAGCCTGGTCGCCGCGCTGCTGCCCGCGAACGCACGCAATGCCGCGGCCGTGTGGTCCGGGCTCGTCGCGCTGGCGGGGGCGGCGCAGCTCGCGTGGCTGTTTCCCGAGGTGCGCGAGGGCGGCATGCTCAGCGAGCGCATCGAGTGGCTGCCCAGCCTCGGGCTCGACCTGCTGATCCGCGTCGACGGCTTCGCCTGGATGTTCGGCATGCTGGTCACCGTCATCGGCGTGCTGGTGTCGCTGTACGCGCGCTACTACATGTCGCCGGCCGATCCGGTGCCGCGCTTCTTCTCGTTCTTCCTCGCCTTCATGGGCGCGATGCTGGGCGTGGTGCTCTCGGGCAACCTGGTCCAGATGGTGGTGTTCTGGGAGCTGACGAGCCTGTTCTCCTTCCTGCTCATCGGCTACTGGCACCACCGTGCCGACGCCCGCCGCGGCGCGCGCATGGCGCTCACCGTCACCGGCACCGGCGGGCTGTGCCTGCTGGCGGGCGTGCTGCTGATCGGCCACATCGTCGGCAGCTACGAGCTCGACGCCGTGCTGGGCGCCGGCGACCTGATCCGCGACCACGCGCTGTACACGCCCACGCTGGTGCTGGTGCTGCTGGGCGCGCTCACCAAGAGCGCGCAGTTCCCCTTCCACTTCTGGCTGCCGCGGGCGATGGCCGCGCCCACGCCGGTGTCGGCCTACCTGCACTCGGCGACGATGGTGAAGGCCGGCGTCTTCCTGCTGGCGCGGCTGTGGCCGGCGATGGCGGGCACCGAGCAGTGGTTCTGGATCGTCGGCGGCGCCGGCGCCTGCACGCTGCTGCTGGGCGCCTATGCGGCGATGTTCCAGCACGACCTGAAGGGGCTGCTCGCCTATTCCACCATCAGCCACCTCGGCCTCATCACGCTGCTGCTCGGGCTGGACAGCCAGGTCGCCGCCGTGGCGGCGGTCTTTCACATCATGAACCACGCGGCCTTCAAGGCCTCGCTGTTCATGGCCGCCGGCATCATCGACCACGAGACCGGCACGCGCGACATCTGCCGCCTGAGCGGCCTCTACAAGGCCATGCCGATCACCGGCACGCTGGCGATGGTGGCCAGCGGCGCCATGGCCGGGGTGCCGCTGCTCAACGGCTTCCTCTCGAAGGAGATGTTCTTCGCCGAGACGGTCTACATGGAGTCGCTGCCGTGGGTGGAGTGGGCGCTGCCGCTGGTCGCCACGCTGGCCGGCGTGTTCGGCGTGGTGTATTCGCTGCGCTTCGGCTACGACGTGTTCTTCGGCCCCGTCGCCACCGACCTGCCGCGCGCGCCGCACGAGCCCGCGCGCTGGATGCGCGTGCCGATCGAGCTGCTGGTGCTGTGCTGCATCGTCATCGGCGTGGCGCCGATGGTCTCCATCGGCCCCGCGCTGGCCGCCGCCGCGCGCCCGGTGGTGGGCGGCCAGCTGCCGGCCTACACGCTGGCGGTGTGGCACGGCTTCAACGCGCCGCTGGTGATGAGCCTGGTGGCGATGGCCGGCGGCGTGCTCGGCTACCTGCTGCTGCGCCGCGCGCTGCGCCGCGGGCAGCTCGAGCGGGCGCCGGTGATCCGCCACTTCGACGGCCAGCGCCTGTTCGTCGCCGCCTTCGCGCGGCTCGACCTCGCGGCGCGCGCGGGGCTGCGCCTGTTCGGCACCCGGCGGCTGCAGCCGCAGATGCTCGCGCTGATCGTGCTCGGCTTCCTGGCCGGCGCGGCGCCGCTGTGGGCCACCGGCGTGAGCTGGGGCGACCGCACGCGCGTGCCGGCCTCGCCCGAGTTCGTGATGTTCTGGCTCATCGGCATGGCCTGCGCCATCGCCGCGGCGGCCCAGGCCAAGTACCACCGGCTCGCGGCCCTCACGATGATGTCGGTGGCCGGCATCTCCACGGCGCTGAGCTTCGTGTGGTTCTCGGCGCCCGACCTGGCGCTGACCCAGCTGACGGTGGAGGTGGTGACCACCGTGCTCTTCCTCCTCGGCCTGCGCTGGCTGCCCAAGCGCATCGAGGTCTATGCGCGCGACCTGGCCACGGTGCGTGCCCGCGTGCGGCGCGTGCGCGACTTCATCCTCGCGGCGGTGGTCGGCACGGGCCTGGCCGTGCTGTCCTACGCCATGCTCACGCGCACGGCGCCGCAGAGCATCTCGCCCTTCTTCCTGAGCCGCGCGCTGCCCGAGGGCGGCGGCAGCAACGTCGTCAACGTGATGCTGGTCGACTTCCGCAGTTTCGACACGCTGGGCGAGATCACCGTGCTCGGCGCCGTGGGCCTGACGATCTTCGCGCTGCTGCGGCGCTTCCGCCCGCCGCAGGAGAGCGTCGAGCCGCCGACGCAGCAGCGCGACCTGCCCACCGACCTCGTCACCGACCTCGTCAACCCGCGCACGGCGGTGGATTCGGCGCTCGGCTACATGATGGTGCCCGCCGTGCTCGCGCGCCTGGTGCTGCCGATCGCCTACGTGATCGCCATCTACCTGTTCCTGCGCGGGCACAACGAGCCGGGCGGCGGCTTCGTCGCCGGCCTGGTGGTGGCGATCGGCCTGACCGTGCAGTACATGGTGGCCGGCACCCAGTGGGCCGAGGCGCACATCGACCTGAACCCGCGCCGCTGGGTGGCCGTCGGGCTGCTGCTGGCCGCCGGCACGGGGCTCGGCGCGCTGTTCTTCGGCTACCCGTTCCTCACCACGCACACGGCCCACGGCGCGCTGCCGCTGGTCGGCGAGGTGCACCTGCCCACCGCCACCTTCTTCGACGCGGGCGTGTTCGCCGTCGTCGTCGGCGCGACGCTGCTGATCCTCACGGCGCTCGCCCACCAGTCGGTGCGCGCGCGGCGCAAGGCGGCCCCCGAGAAGGGAGCGGCCTGATGGAAGCCGTGATCGCGCTGGCCATCGGCGTGCTGTGCGCCTCGGGCGTGTGGCTCATCCTGCGCCCGCGCACCTTCCAGGTGATCATGGGCCTGTCGCTGCTGTCGTACGCGGTGAACCTGTTCATCTTCAGCATGGGCAGCCTGTCGATGGACCGCGAGCCCATCATCGCGCCCGGCGTGCCGCCGGACCTGGCGCACTACACCGACCCGATGCCGCAGGCGCTGGTGCTCACGGCCATCGTCATCGGCTTCGCCATGACGGCGCTCTTCCTCGTGGTGCTGCTCGCCTCGCGCGGCTTCACCGGCACCGACCACGTGGACGGCGAGGAGGAGGCGCCGTGACGGCCGCGCTGCAGGCCTTCGTGCCGGACCTGATCGTGATCCCGATCCTGCTGCCGCTGCTCTCGGCGGCGCTGATGCTGCTGCTCAGCGAGCCCCGGCGCGCGTGGAAGGCGGTCATCAACGTGTCGTCGTGCGCGATCGGCCTGGCCGTGTCGATCGCGCTGCTGGCGTGGGTCGACGCGCACGACGCGGCCGGCGCCGTCGGCGTGTACCTGCCCTCCAACTGGGAAGTGCCCTTCGGCATCGTGCTCGCCGTCGACCGGCTGTCGGCGCTGATGCTGGTGCTCTCGTCGTCGGTCGGGTTGGCCTCGGTGCTGTTCGCCGTGGCCCGCTGGGACCGAGCCGGCATCCACTTCCACCCGCTGTTCCAGATCCAGCTGATGGGCCTGAACGGCGCCTTCCTCACCGCCGACCTGTTCAACCTCTTCGTCTTCTTCGAGGTGCTGCTGGCCGCCTCCTACGGCCTGCTGCTGCACGGCTCGGGGCGTGCGCGGGTGAGCGCCGGGCTGCACTACATCGCGGTGAACCTGCTGGCCTCGTCGCTGTTCCTGATCGGCGTGGCGGTGCTCTATGGCGCCACCGGCACGCTGAACATGGCCGACCTGGCGCAGAAGATCCCGCTGGTGGAGGAAGCGAACCGCGGGCTGATGCATGCCGGCGCCGCCATCCTCGCCATCGCCTTCCTCACCAAGGCGGCGATGTGGCCGCTCAACTTCTGGCTCGCGCCGGCCTATGCCGCGGCCGGCGCGCCGGTGGCCGCGCTGTTCGCGCTGATGACCAAGGTGGGCGTGTACGCCGTGCTGCGGCTGTGGACGCTGCTGTTCTCCGGCGGCGCCGGCGCGTCGGCCTTCTTCGGCGGCGAGGCGCTGGTGGCCGGCGGCCTCGCCACGCTGGTCTTCGGGGCGATCGGCGTGATGGCGTCGCAGCATCTCGGGCGGCTCGCGGGCTTCTCCATCATCGTGTCGTCGGGCACGCTGCTCGCGGCCATCGGCTTCGGGCAGGCGGCGCTCACGGCCGGCGCGATGTTCTACCTGCTGAGCTCCAGCCTCGCGCTGGCCGCGCTCTTCCTGCTCAACGAGCTGATCGAGCGTTCGCGCCAGATCGAGGAGGAGGTGCGCCTGCCCGACGACGAGGGCGACGCCGCGCCGTTCGCCGTCGAACTGCTGGCGCATCCCGAAGGCACGAACCTCGACGACGACCAGGAGGCGCTGATCGGCAAGGCCATCCCGGCGGCCATGGCCTTCCTCGGCCTGAGCTTCATCGCCTGCACGCTGCTGATCGCCGGCCTGCCGCCGCTGGCGGGCTTCATCGGCAAGCTGGGCATCCTCTCGGCGCTGCTCGACCCCATGGGCCTGGGCGGCCCGTCGGCCGCGGCGCCGATGACGGCGGCGGCCTGGGCGCTGTTCGTGCTGCTCATCGTTTCGGGGCTGGCGGCGATGCTGGCGCTCGTGCGCGCGGGCATCCGCTTCTTCTGGGCGCCGCAGGACCGCCCCGTGCCGCGCCTGCGCATCATCGAGTGCCTGCCGGTGGCCGCGCTCGTGGGCGCCTGCATCGCGCTGACGGTGCGCGCCGAGCCGGTGATGCACTACACGCGCGCCGCGGCCGAGGCGCTGCACCGGCCGACGCAGTACATCGCCACGGTGATGTCGGCGCGCCCCGTGCAGGCGCCGGCGTCGCCGCAGCGCGTGCCGGTCGAAGGAGGCATCCGGTGATCCGCCGGCTGCTGCCCGCGCCGCTGCTGTCGGCGTCCCTGTGGGCGCTGTGGCTGGTGCTGCACGAATCGCTGTCGCCCGGCCACGTGCTGTTCGGCCTCGCCGTCGGCATCGCGATCCCGCTGCTCACCGCCTCGCTGCGCCCGCGGCCGGTGCGCATGCGCCGGCCGGTGGTGCTGGTGCGGCTGATCTTCACCGTCGGCTGGGACGTGGTGCTGTCGGCGCTGGAAGTCGGCGGCGACGTGCTGCGCATGGACCGGCACGCGCCCAACAGCCGCTTCGTGCGCATCCCGCTCGAACTGCGCGACCCGGCCGCGCTCGCGTCGCTCGCCACCATCACCACCGTCGTGCCAGGCACCGTGTGGTCGGAGCTGGCCTTCGACCGCAGCGCGCTGCTGCTGCACGTCTGGAACCTGACCGACGAGGCCGAGTTCATCGCGTACTTCAAGGCGCGCTACGAGCGGCCGCTGAAGGAGATCTTCGAATGACGCCACGCACGCGCGGCGCGGGGAGCCGCACATGAGCGCCATGCTGCTGGGCGCGATCGTCTTCACGCTGTTCTGCTATGCGCTCGGCATGGGCCTCACGCTCGTGCGCCTGCTGCGCGGGCCGACCGCCCAGGACCGGGTGCTGGCGCTCGACTTCCTCTACATCAACGCCATGCTGGCCATGCTGGTGCTCGGCATCCGCTTCGCGAGCAGCATGTACTTCGAGGCGGCGCTGCTGATCGCCCTGTTCGGCTTCGTCAGCTCGGCGGCCATGGCGAAGTTCCTGCTGCGCGGGGAGGTGATCGAATGAGCAACGGCATCCCGTTCTGGGTCGAGGCCGTGGTGTCGGTGCTGCTGGTGCTGAGCGGCATCTCCGCGCTCACCGGCGCGATCGGCCTCGTGCGGCTTCCCGACTACTTCCAGCGCATGCACCCGCCGGCGCTGGCCTACACGCTCGGCGCGTGGAGCGTGACGCTGGCGTCCGTCGTCTACTTCTCGGCGCATCGCGGGCAGCTCGCGCTGCATGCCTGGGTGATCATCATCCTGCTGTCGATCACCGCGCCCATCACCACCATGCTGCTCGCGCGCGCCGCGCTCTTCCGCCGGCGGAACAACCGCGACCCCGCGCCGCCGCCGCTCGGCTGAGCCCGCCTCGAAGGCGAGGGCGGAAGGTAGAATCCGCGCCTTCTGCGCCCGTAGCTCAATGGATAGAGTACTGCCCTCCGAAGGCAGGGGTTGCTGGTTCGATCCCAGCCGGGCGCGCCATCGGGGCATCGGGCGACCAGCGCACGCTGTCGTGGGATTCGGCAACCCCTCGCCGAACGGACACGAATCGCCGGAACCTGAAGGATCGGCGAGTTCCGGTAGCCGGGCTTTGAGCACGAACCGACCCGTCGGTCATATGTGGTGCGGATGGCCGGCTTTTCGGGGTATCGAATGGTGAGGCCTGACCAGAATGCGGGCGGTCACTACCCGACGAACCCCTGCATTCCACATTCCTGCTCCTGGCAGTTTTCACCGGGCTTTCCATGCTCCTGGCTGCTTGCGGCGGAGGCGAAGAAAGACCGGAGGTCCCGGCAGTCCGCGCGATCGGCAGCACGGTCACGGGCTTGGCGAGCGGGACGCAGCTCGTCCTGAACAACCAGGTCGACGACCCGCTCTCGGTGAGTGCCAATGGGCCATTCACCTTCGCCACGCCGGTGGCGCACGACGGCAGCTATGCCATCACGGTGGCAACGCAGCCTGCCGGTCAGACCTGCACGGTCTCCAACGGCTCGGGTGCGGGTATCACGGCAGCGGTGTCCCACGCCATCGTCACCTGCTCGACCCACACCTACACCATCGGCGGCACGGTCACGGGCCTTGCCGGCGGAGCCCAGGTCACTCTGCTGAATAACGGCAGCGATCCCAGGACCGTCAGGCCGACGTGCGTTCGGCTTCTCCACGCCGGTGGCCCATGGCAGCAGCTACGCCGTCATCGTGGGGACGCAACCCGTCGATCAGACCTGCACCGTCTCGAACGGCTCGGGCGCCGGCATCGCCGCGCATGTGTCCAGCGTGAGCGTGACGTGCGCGGCCGATCCGTTGTATGTGTATGTGCCCCGCCACGATCCAGGGGTATCGCGTCGATCCCCTCACGGGCGCTCGCAGCGCCATTCCAGGCAGCCCGTTCGCGGCAGGGACGCAGCGGCACTGGATCGCCCTCCACCCGGCGGGGACCTTCGCGTACGTGACCAATCGCAGCGACAACACGGTGTCGGCCTACGACATCGACCCTGCCACCGGCGCACTCACGGAGGTGGCCGGCAGCCCGTTCGCGGCTGGCGCGGGCCCCAACGCCATCGCCCTCAATGCGGTCGGAACCTTCGTCTACGTGGCGAACGCCAACGACAACAGCATCTCGGCCTACAGCATCGACCCGGTCACCGGCGCATTGGCAGCCGTTGCCGGAAGCCCGTTTGCCGCCGGCACCGTGCCGAGCAAGATGGTGGTGCGCGGCCGGGATTTGCGCCTACGTGACCAATCAGAACAGCGGCGACGTCTGGGCCTATGGCATCGATCCCGCCACGGGCGCGCTCACCTTCAAGGCTTCGGCCGGAACCGGCGGATCGCCCAATGGCATCACGGTCAATGCCGCAGGAACGGTGGTGTATGCCGTGAACGGGGAGGCCAGCGTGGCAGCCTTCAGCGTCGACGCCGGCACCGGTGCCCTCACCGCCGTTCCCGGCAGTCCCTTCACTGCGTCGTACAACGGCTGGGGCTGGAAATCCGTCGTCATCCATCCCGCAGGAACGCGAGCCTATGTGGCGACGGGCAACGGCGGGCAGCTTCTGGGCTTCGACATCGACCCCGCCACGGGCGCACTGACGGAGGATCCGGCGCTTGCGTACGGCTTCACGGGGTTCAGCGACGTCACGTTCAGTGCGACGGGCACGTATGCCTATCTGGCGAATGCCTGGGATGTCACCATCTCGATCACGCGCGTCGATGCCACCACGGGACAGCTCACCGAGATTCCGAGTGGCCGGTTCGGCGTCGGTACGCGGCCGGACAACATCGCCGTCATGCAGCGTTGAGGCGCGCGGGAGGTCGGCGCCGATGGCGGCGGGCTCAGCGCCGATCGTCGGAATGGATGGCCAGCGCTTCCAGGAACCTCGACACCATGTTGTAGGCAGCGATGTCGCGGCGAGCTCGACCAGCTGCCGGTCATCGAAGTGCCGGTGCACCTCGTCGAAGACGCCCGGGTCGACCTGCACCTCGCGGGTCATCGCATTCGTCAGGGCAAGCACCGCGCGCTGGCGTGCGGTGAACGCCGGGGATGAGCGCCAGCCTTGCCTGCCGCGGCCAGCACCACGTGGCGTCCCCGTCCCGCGCGGCCTCAGTCGAGACTGATTCGGGTGACGAGGTGGCATTGAAGGCTAGCCGTCAGCGCGACAAGGCGATGCTTGGGCCACGCAAGCTGGCGGCAGCGTTCGCCCTCGGCGCTCTCAACTTCCGGTCGCCGGGAAGAGCTGATTCACGAGCTCGTCGACTTTTTGCTCGGCATCAATGAACTTTGCCAAATTGGCACCGCCGCGCTGCGAGTCATATTTCGCCTCGCCCACGGGTTTGGCGTCTCGATAGACCTTGATCTCTGCGTAGGCCAGATAGAGGGCGAGGTCCCAGCGCCAATTCGCCGAATAAGTCGACGTGACAGGGCAATCCGTCATGGCCGCTGATGCGGGCAATTGGCGCACGACATAGCCCTTGTTCACGAGGGACCTCTTGTACGCCTCAATGAAGCCTGCTCTCACCGCAGGATTCTCGATGATGCACACTTGCCGGCCTTCAAGCCCTTCGACGGGCTTGACGGTTTGGTGGATGGCGCATCCGCCCAGTGCGACAGACACCAGCAAACCCGTGGTGATTGTTCTTCCGAAAGCCATGGGGAATCCTTCCTCGGTCGAGAGTTCTTCGTGCTGCGGCGACATGCCGGGCGCTTCTGCAGTTCGCCAGACCTTGGCTCCAATGGGATCCGGCAGGTGGACAGCTTTGAGCTTGATCAAAGCTGTCCACTTTCACGATCCTTCATAGGTCTGCGATCTGGCTGACGGCTTCGTCGGCGCCGACTTTGCCAGTTCTCGCATCCGCCGCCGCCGAATCGAGCGCGTAGAATTTTCCCTATAACAACGAGGCGCGCCGATCGGCTTCTGAGGGAGAAGCCGACGCCTCGGCCGGCACGTTATCAAGCGTGTCGAGGTGTTTACGTTGCAATCGTGAGCCTCGGATTCACTATCAAGACATGGGGGGGATGCGCTCCAGCGTTGTCATCGTCCGCGCAGTGGGTGGCGTGGGCGGCGCGGCCGTGGCTGCCCACTGGAGACGAGCAACCGCAGCTTGGCGAGATGGGTGCCATGGAGCGCCGACGCCTGAGCCTGCTCGGCAAGACCGCGTTGCAGGCCGCTTACTGGTGTGCCGAGGGGCTCGCCGATGCCCCTGTCGTGATGGCGTCTCGCTACGGCGATGCCGGCCGGTCCTTGGCATTGCTGGCTGAACAGGCGCGCGACCAGCCACTTTCCCCGACGGCATTCGGGCTGTCGGTACACAACGCCATTGGTGCGCTGTATTCGATCTCGCGCGCCGATCGCGGCAACCATGTCTCGGTTTCGGCGGGCGCGGCCAGCGCCGCAGCGGCAGTGGTCGAAGCCGTGGCGCTGCTTCATGACGGCGCCGACGACGTGTTGATCGTCTGCTACGACGCGCCGTTGCCTGAACCCTATGCGGCGTTCGACGATGCGGCGGCGTGCCGCTACGCCTGGGCCTGGCGTGTGGCGCTGCCGCAAGCCGGCGATCAATGCCGGTTCGAACTGAGCGTCGAGGCGTGTACGGCTTCGCAGCCGGTGAGTGCGCAGCATCGGCTCCCCTTCGGCCTGGACGTGCTTCGCTTCATGCTGTCCGGCGATCCGGAACTGCGGCGCGACGACGATGACCGTGTGTGGACCTGGCGCCGCCATGCTTGACCGACTCGGACGCCTTTGGCGAATCGTTGCTACGGCGGTGTGCTTCCTGACCTTCGGGCTGGGTGGCCTGCTGATGCGTCTGGCGGTCTATCCGCTCTTGTCGTTGTTCGTGCGCGAATCGCATCGCCGGATGCTTTTCTCCCGCTGGATCATTCACCATGCCTTTCGGCTCTTCGTGCGGCTGATGATGGCCGTCGGGGTGATCAGCGTCGAAGTGCACGGCGCGCACAGGCTACGGCATCGCCGGGGAATGCTGGTGCTGGCGAACCATCCCTCGTTGATCGACGTGGTCTTCCTGATTTCGTTGATCGAGTGCGCCGACTGCGTCGTCAAGGGCGGTCTGGCGCGCAATGCGTTCACGCGCGGGCCGATACGGGCCGCGGGTTTCGTGCGCAACGATGCCGGCGTGGAACTGGTGAGCGACTGCATCGCTTCCGTGCGTGCGGGCAGCAACCTCATCATCTTTCCCGAAGGCACGCGCACGCCGCTGAACGGCAAGGCCCGGCTGCAGCGGGGCGCGGCCAATATTGCCGTGCGTGGAGCCATCGACATCACGCCGGTCCGCATTTCCTGTTCGCCTCCGGTGCTGACCAAGGGCGTCGGCTGGTATCACGTCCCGCCGCGACGAGCCCATTTCTGCATCGAGATCTGCGACGACATCCGCATCGACCGTTTTGTCTCCGGCGACTGCGGCGAAGCCCTGGCGGCCCGGCGACTGACCGACCACCTCACCGACTACTTCTTCCTGGAGCCCTGCCGTGCAGCGTCTTGAACAAGAAATCAAGGAACTCATCATCGCATCGCTGACGCTCGAAGACACTCGTGCGGAAGACATCGATGCCACGGCCCCGTTGTTCGGCGACGGGCTGGGCCTCGATTCCATCGATGCGCTCGAACTGGGCCTCGCGCTGCAAAAGCGCTATGGCATCAGCATGTCGGCCGACGCCGAGGAAACACGCCGCCAGTTCGCCAGCGTCCAGACGCTGGCCGCCTTCGTGGCGGCATCGCGAAATACCTGACGTCACGCCCATTCCTCACGTCTCGTCACCCCATTCACGACACGAGGCCATCCATGACCAAAGACGACATCCTTCGGCACATCACTGCGATCCTGCAGGAGACCTTCGACATCGACGCCGAGCGCATCACACCCGAAGCCAGGCTCTATGACGATCTCGACATCGACAGCATCGATGCGATCGACCTGATCGTGCAGTTGAAGCCGCTGGCCGGCAAGCGCCTGCAACCCGATGCGTTCAAGTCGGTGCGAACCGTGCAGGACGTGGTCGATGCCCTGTTCGGGCTCGTCGACAACCCCGCCCTGGCCTGAAGGCAACCCTTGCGCAAGCTTGTCCTCGTGTTGCTGGCGCTGATGACCGTGAGCTATCCGCTCATGGTCTACGCGGCGCTCGGCCTTGTCGATCTGCACTGGCTCGCGCTGCTGCTGGTCGGCCCTGCCATGGCGCGGGCGTGGGTCGCGCGGGATGCCGTCTGGCTGGCAGCCGCGGCCGGTGCGGCCTTGCTTGGGCTGACCAGCGTGTTGAGCCACGATGCCTTGCCGTTGAAGCTCTATCCGGTGCTTGTGAATGGCGTGCTTCTCGCCGTCTTCGGTGCGAGCCTGCTGAACGGCCCCCCGGTGATCGAACGGCTGGCCCGGCTGAGCGAGCCGCACCTGCTCCCGGCAGCCGTGGCCTACACCCGCCGGGTCACGCAGGTGTGGTGTGGCTTCTTCGTGGTCAACGGCATGTTGGCCATCGCGACGGCGCTGTGCGGCTCGCATGAGACATGGGCGCTGTACAACGGACTCGTGGCCTACGGTCTGATGGGCGCGCTCTTTGCGGGTGAATGGTGCGTACGACGCCGGATGAAGGCGCGCGTGGCGTCGGAAGGCGTGCATGTCTGAGTGGCTGGCACTTCCCGACGTGGCGGCGCGGTCCGGGCTGAGCGGACGGCCGATCGCCCTGCGCGCAGGCCGGCTTGTCCTGCGCGAAGCTTTTCTGGCCGACGTTCATGCATGGCAGGCGGCCTTTGCGGCACAAGCGGGGCCGCGCGTCGCGCTGTATTTCGAAGACGGGTATCACTTCGCCGCCGCGTTGTACGGCGCCTGGCACGCGGGCAAGCTCGTTTATCTGCCGGGCGATGCCCAGCCGGACACCTTGCGGCGGCTGCTGCCGCAAGTCGATGCTTACGCGGGCGATCTTCCCGGTGCGATGACCGCGGCGGGAAGCCTGGGTGCGGCCGGCACACTCGCGCCGCTCGATCTTCGGCAGACGGGGCTCGTCATCTACACCTCGGGATCGAGCGGCGAACCGGTCGCCATCCACAAGTGCCTGGCGCAACTGGATGCCGAGGTTCACGCGCTCCAGGCCGATCTCGGCAGCCGGTTCGATGCGGACGGCTCGGCCCGGATCCATGCGACGGTCACGCACCAGCATATCTATGGCCTGCTTTTCTGCACGCTCTGGCCGCTGGCTGCCGGCCGTGCATTCGCGTCGGAGCGGCTCGTCTATCCCGAGCAGATGGCTGCTCGCCTCGCAGAACATGCGTGCGTCCTGGTGTCCAGCCCGGCGCACCTGAAGCGGTTGGGCGAGATGTCCGGATGGATTGCCGCGCGCCGCCGGCTGCGGGCGGTCTTTTCGTCCGGCGGGCCGTTGCCTGCCGAGGCGTCGCAAGCCTGCCTCGATCTGCTGGGCCAGTCTCCGGTCGAAGTGTTCGGCAGTTCCGAGACCGGCGGCATTGCATGGCGTCAACGGGCCGCGCATGGCGAGCGTTGGACTCTTCTGAGCCAAGTCGACTGGCGGGTCGATGGTGAACTGCTCGCGGTGCGCTCCGGCCATCTGCCGGACGATCAATGGCTGACCACGACAGACCGGGTGCGTGCGCTTGCGCCCGCCGATGGCGGCGGTTTCGTCCTGCTCGGCCGTGTGGACCGGATCGTCAAGGTCGAGGAGAAGCGCGTCTCGCTGTCCGCCCTCGAGGCTGCGCTTTCCCGCTGCGTCGAAGTGGCTGAAGCCCGGGTGATCGTGCTCGGTGGCGACGCCACGCCGCGTCTTGCCGTGGTTGCGCGGTTGACCGATCTGGGGCGCGAGGTGCTGCAGCACGAAGGCAAGCGCGCGCTCAACGAGCGCCTGCGCAGCGCCTTGCTGCAAGGCTTCGAGCGGGTGGTGTTGCCGCGCAGCTGGCGTTACGTGCCGACGATTCCGGTGAATGCTCAGGGCAAGAGCACCGAAGCCTTGCTGGCTGCGCTGTTCCGTCCGGTCGTGCCCGTGGCGCAATGGGTTGTTCGCGAGGCGGATACGGCGCAGACCTGGCTCGACATCGCGCCCGACCTGCTCGTCTTCGACGGGCATTTTCCCGACCGACCCATGGTGCCGGGTGTCGCTCAGATCGACTGGGTGATGCGGCTTGCCCGCGAATGCTTCGTGCTGCCGGCGGGGTTCGAGCGCCTCGACGCGCTGAAGTTTCAGCGCCCGGTGCTGCCGGGCATGCGTTTGCGGCTCGATCTGCAATGGACGGCGGCCGCCGGCGTGCTGGGATTTCGCTTCTCCTCCGAGGCCGGCGCCCACGCCAGTGGTCGCGTCGTGTTCGGCGAATGAGAACGCTCGCGGATTCATCGAGGCACCGAGCGGCGTCATGAGCTTTGTGCCCGTCGTCGTCATTCCCGTATACAACCATCCGCACACCATCGAACGGATGGCTGCGGCGGTGTGCGCCCATGGGCTGTGCAGCATCCTCGTGGACGATGGCAGTGAACCCGGCTGTGCTGCCGTGCTGGACCGCGTGTCGGCGCGTTACTCCGGGCAGGTCATGCTGATCCGTCTGTCGCGCAACCAGGGCAAGGGCGGTGCGCTCATTGCAGGCCTGCTGGAAGCGCAGCGCCAGGGTTTCAGCCATGCGGTGCAGATCGACGCGGACGGCCAGCATGAGACGGACGACATCCCCCGCTTCGTCGAGCGCGCACGTCGCGACCCGCAGGCGGTGATCTGCGGCCGCCCCGTCTACGATGCCTCGGTGCCCAGGGGCCGCCTGTATGCCCGCTACCTCACCCACGTCTGGGTCTGGATCAACACGCTGTCATTCGCGATCCGTGATTCGATGTGCGGATTCCGCGTCTACCCGCTCGCGAGCGTGCTCGCCCTTGTCGAACAGGTGAATGTCGGGCGACGAATGGATTTCGATTGCGAGGTGCTCGTGCGGCTGCATTGGCGTGGCGTGCGCATCGAAAGCCTGCCTACACGGGTCAGCTATCCGCAGGACGGCGTTTCGCACTTCCGGCTCTGGCGTGACAACCTGCTGATCTCGCGCATGCACGCCGCGCTGTTCCTCGGCATGCTGCCGCGTGCGCCGATGCTGCTGTGGCGCAAGGTGGTGCGGGCATGAGCGGGCCGGCGGCGAGGACGGGGGCGCATTGGGCCGGCGTCGGCGAAAGCACGTTCGTCGGCGGCATGTGGTTCCTCTTTCACCTGCACCGTGTGCTGGGACGGCAGCCGTTCAGGCTCTGCCTGTGCGTGGTGGCGCTCTACTACTGGGCCACCCGCGGCAACGCGCGGCGTGCGTCCCGCCAGTACCTGCGATATCTCCAGTCCGCCCATGGCACCTTTGGCGTGCAGCCGGGGTGGCGCCATGAACTGCGTCACTTCTTCTCGTTCGGCGAATCGATTCTCGACAAGCTTCTCGCCATCAGCGGACGCTACCGCTTCGAGCGTGTGCGATTCGTCGGCCAGGAACCGCTGCTGCGCATGATCGAGGCGGGGCAGGGCGGCGTGTTCCTCACCGCGCATGTCGGTTGTCTCGAACTGTGCCGCGCGACGGCCGAGCGCCAGCCTGGCCTGCGCCTGAACGTGCTGGTGCACACGCACCATGCCGAACGCTTCAACCGCATGCTGCATCGGCTCGACCCCGACGGCGGGGTGCGTCTGCTGCAGGTGACGGAACTGAGCGCCGCCACAGCGGCGATGCTGGCCGAGAAGGTGTCGCAAGGCGAGTTCGTCGCCGTTGCCGCCGACCGTGTGCCCGTCTCGGCGGGCCGGGCGACGCAGATGCGCTTTCTCGGCCATGACACCCGGTTCCCGGTGGGGCCCTATGTGCTCGCGGCTTTGCTCGAGTGCCCGGTGTATTTCCTCGGTTGCGTGCGCGAGGGTGAGGGGCACGCGGTGTACTTCGATCGGATCGCGGCGCGCATTGACTTGCCTCGCGGACGCCGGGACGCTGTGCTGGCGCAGCATGCGGCGGCATTCGTCCAACGCCTGGAGGCGCTGGTGAGCCGGTCCCCCTACGAGTGGTTCAACTTCTTCCCTTTCTGGAACGGGGCATCCGCGAGCGCGAAACGTTCATGACCATGGAAACAAGCCCCGGGCTGAGTGTCGAGATCGAGGTCATGCCGGCCTTCTACGACATCGACGTGATGGAAGTCGTCTATCACGGCCACTATGTCAAGTACCTCGAACTGGCGCGCACCGCCCTGCTGGCGAAGTTCGACTACGACTATCCGCGCATGCGTGAGTCCGGCTATGCGTGGCCGGTCGTCGACATGCGGCTCAAGTACGTGCGCCCGGCCGTTTACGGCCAAAGGCTCAGAATTCGGGCGACCATCGTGGAGTGGGAGAACCGCCTGCGCATCGACTACGTGATGCGCGACGCAGCGACCGGCCACAAGGTGAACACGGCGTACACCATCCAGGTGGCGGTGAGCCTGGAGACGCGCGAGATGTGCTTCGTGTGTCCGCCGGTTCTTGGCCAAAGGCTGGGGGTGCAGCCATGATGTCTCGGCGCGCCCTCCTGGCGGCGTTCCTCTGCGGCAGCTTTGCTGCGGCGACGCCGGCTGCCGAGCCGCTGGCAGAGCAGATTCGCCGCCGGCTGACGAATGCGCCGGTCTTGCGCGGGCGCTTCGAGCAGCGCAGAACCCTCGAAGGGTTCAAGAACCCGCTGGTCTCGCGCGGTGACTTCCTCGTCGCCCGGGGGCAGGGCGTGCTGTGGCACACGCGTGAGCCGTTCGAGTCGACGATGGTGGTCACGCGCGAGCGCCTGTCGTCGCGGCAGCCCGACGGGCGGATCGACGCGACGCTGGACGCACGCGACGAGCCGGCACTGCGCGCGGTGAACGAGATGCTGTCCGCGCTGATGGCTGCCGACCTGCAGGCCCTGTCGCAGCGCTTTCGGCTGGAAGGTGAACTCCAGGGCCAGGCCTCATGGCGGCTGGTGCTCACGCCGCGCGACGCGGCGCTCGCACGATGGCTGGTGCGGGTCGAGCTCGAGGGTGATCGCCACGTGCGTGTCCTGCAACTGGTTCAAGCCGGGGGCGACAGCAGCCTGATCCGCTTCAGCGAGCACACGACGGCGAACGTGCTCGCCTCCGAGGAGGCGGCGCGCTTTGACTGAACTTGCCGTGGCATCGCAGTGCGTGCCGTTGCGCGGGCGCGCGTGGACTGTCGCCGCGCTCGTCTGGCTGGCCGTCGTGCTGGCCGTGGCGGCCCATCAGTGGCGCTTCTGGCACGCAGACCGGCTCGACGCCGACCTGATGTCGCTGCTGCCGGCGCACGAGCAGGCGCCGGAGGTGGATCTGGCGACGCGAAAGCTGACCGATGCCGCGGCGCGCCGCATCGTGGTGATGCTCGGTGCGCCCACATGGCAACAAGCTCGGGACGCTGCGGCGATCTGGCGTTCCGCTCTTCTTGCGCAAGCCGTGCCCTTGAAGGAAGGCCGGCTCGCCACCGACGCGACGCTCGATCAGGCGCTGGCCTTCTACCGGTCCCGGCGCGACCGCCTGCTGACGCCGTCGCAGCGCGAGACACTGGGCGAGGCGGACGCAACCCTGCTGGCCCGGTCCGCGCTTGCCGCCTTGTATCGGCCGGGCGCTCAGCCGCGGCTGTCCGAATGGTCGGCCGATCCGCTCGGGCTCTGGCCGCAGTGGTGGAGTGCGCGTGCTGCCGAGACCCGTGTACGGCCGCGCGACGGCGAACTCTGGCTGCTTGCCGGCCAGCGCGAATGGGTGGTGCTGAACTACGAGATTGCCGGGGCGCCGCTGAGGCTGGACGGCAAAGCCGTCTTCGGAGGCGCCTTGCGTTCGGCGGAAGCGGCCGTGCGCAGCACCTTGCCTGATGCGCAGGTTCTGGCCGCCGGCATGCCCTTGCACGCCGAGGCCGCCGCGGTGCAAGCCAGCCGCGAGGCCAACACGATCGGCTGGGGCTCGTTGGCTGCAGTCCTGGTGCTGGTCTGGCTGGCCTTCCGCTCGATCCGGGCGATCGCGCTGATCGGTCTGTCGCTGGTGGTCGGCACGGCTGCCGCACTGTCGGCCACGGCGGCGGTTTTCGGCCAGGTGCACCTGATGACGCTGGTGTTCGGCGCCAGCTTGGTGGGCGTGGCCGAGGACTACGGCATCCACTACTTTGCCGCGCGCCAAGGCCGGCCTTGGGCGCAGCCGCGTGGCCTGATGCGGCAGTTGCTGCCCGGCTTGGCGCTCGCGCTGCTGACCAGCGTCCTCGCCTACCTCACGCTGGGCACCGCGCCCTTCCCGGGCTTGCGGCAGATGGCATTGTTCTCGGCGGTGGGCCTGGTGGCAGCCTTTGCGACCGTGGCGTGCTGGTTCCCCTTGATCGACCGGGGGCCGGTGTCGACCAGCCGTTTCGCGGCGGTGGTGGGCGCGAGCCTGGAACGCTGGCCGCGGCTCGCGAGTTCTCGGCGGGCGTGGGCGGCCTATGCGACCGTCGCCGTGCTGTGCCTTGCCGGACTGTCGCGACTGCATGTCGACGACGATGTGCGGCAACTCCGGAACTCCCCCACCGAGCTGATGCAGCAGCAGCATCAGGTGAGCGAGTTGCTCGGGCTGCCGAGCGCGGCGCAGTTCTACGTCGTGCGCGCCGGCAGTGCCGAGGCGGTGCTGCAGCAGGAAGAGGCGTTGACGCGCCGTCTCGATGTGCTGGTGGCCGGTGGGCGCATCGCCGGCTACAGCGCCGTGTCGGACTGGGTGCCGTCCGCCGCGCGTCAGCGCGCCGATGCGGCGCTCACCGCACGGGTCGAGCACCAGGTACTGGCGGCGGCCCGCGCGGCGTTGGGCGAGGCGATGACGCGGCCCGGCTTCGCTGCATCGCCATTGGCGCTCGAAGAATGGCTCGCGAGCCCCGTGTCCGCGGGTGCGCGTGCGCTCTGGCTGGGTGAAGTGGCCGGCGCGCAGACCAGTGTGGTGATGCTGCGCGGCCTTCACGACGCGGCGCTGCTGCCGGCGCTGGCCGGTGCCGCCCAAGGGCTCGACGGCGTGCGGTGGGTGGACAAGCCGTCCGAGATCTCGCAGTTGCTGGGCCGCTATCGGGCGGTGATCGGCTACCTGCTGGTCGTCGGCCATGGGCTGGTGTTCGCCGCGCTGTGGTGGCGCTTCGGCCGCCTGGCCTGGCGCGCGTGGCTTCCCACGGCGCTGGCCACCGGCCTGACCTTGGCCTTCCTGGGTTTGCTCGGCCAGCCCTTCCAGCTCTTCAATGTCCTGGCTCTGCTGCTGCTGTTGGGTGTCGGCGTCGACTACGGCATCTTCCTGCTCGAACACCGGAACGACGGGTCCGCCTGGCTGGCGGTCGCCCTGGGCGCCACCAGCACCTGGCTCGCCTTTGGTCTGCTGGCGCTGTCCGCCACGCCGTCCCTGCAAGCCTTTGGGCTGACGCTGTTGATCGGCCTCGCCCTGGTTTCACTTCTTGCCCCTTGCTGCCGGGCGGGCCCACCGCACTGCGAGCCCGGCTCCCGTCCGTCTCGGTCTTCACCATGAACGACAAACGCTTTTCACCCGCGCGGCAATCCGCGCTCGAGGCACGTTTCGAGGCCCAGAAGATCGCCTTCGGGCCAGTGGTCTTCCAATGCGTGCGCTACGCATGGAAGCGCGGCATCCTGCAGGCCTTGTCGGACGCCGGCGACCGCGGGCACACCGTCGACGAACTGGCCGCCACCGGCCAGTGGAATGCGTATGCGCTCAAGGTCGTGCTGGAAAGCTGCCTGAGCGCCGGCGCCGTGCGCCTTCAGGCGGGACGCTACGTGCTCGACCGTGCCGGCTATTGCGTGCTCAGCGACGGTCTCACGCAGGTGAACTTCGACTTCGTCAACGACGTTTGTTATGAGGGGCTGATCGAGCTCGGCCAGTCGCTGGACGAGCAGAAGCCCCATGGGCTGCGCGCGCTCGGGCCGTGGCCGACGCTCTACGAAGGCCTGGCCGACCTGTCCGAGCCGGCGAAATCGAGCTGGTTCGCGTTCGACCACAGCTACTCCGACACCTCGTTTCCGCTGATCCTGCCGGACGTGTTTGCCACCGCGCCGCGGCGCATCATGGACGTGGGTGCCAACACCGGCAAGTTCAGCCGCGCGGCGCTGCTGCACGACGCGACGGTGGTGTTGCATCTGGTCGATCTTCCGCAACAGCTGGCGTCGGCGCAGCGCACGCTGGACGACGCGGGCGTTGCCGGCCGCGCGCAACTGCACCCGGCGGATCTGCTGGATGCCGCCGCGCCGCTGCCCGGCGGCATGGACGTCGTCTGGATGAGCCAGTTCCTCAGTTGCTTCGGCGAGGCGGCGATCGCCTCCATCCTGGCACGCGTCGTGCGCGCGCTGGCACCGCAGGGCCAGCTCCTCATCCTCGATACCTTCTGGGACCGCCAGCAGCACGACATCGCGGCCTTCTGCCTGATCAACACCTCGCCGTACTTCACCGCCATGGCGAGCGGCAACAGCAAGGTCTACGAGAGCCGCGACTACATCCGCATGTGCGAGGAGGCAGGCCTGAAACTCGTGACCGTGCGCGACGGCATCGGCTACTGCCACAGCCTGCTGCGTTTCAAGCGTGCCTGAGATGCGGTGCATGCGATGCTGGCGTCGGTTGGCATGGCTGCTTGCGGCGGCGCATGCTGCGCTCATGCTCGGCTGCGCCAGTCCCGGTCCTTCCGGGGACGACATGCCTCCGCTGCGGCTGTCACCGGCCAGCCTCGGGCACCCTATGGTCCTGCAGCAGCGCCTGACGGTGAGTGCGAATGGGCAGTCGCACCGCTTCGAGGTTCTGCTCGAAGCCGATGCGCAGACCGTGCGACTCGCGGTGCTCGGTCTCAGCCAGACCGCCGTGCGTCTGGCGTGGGATGGACGACGACTGGCCGAGACGCGGGCCGCAGGGTGGCCGGCGGCGGTGACGGGTGAGCGCATCCTCGGCGACCTGCAACTGGTGCTGTGGCCGGACGCCGCGATCCGCGCCGCCCTGCCTCCCGGCTGGACACTGGATGCCGGCGCGGATGCCCGCGTGCTTCGGCATCATGGATACGCCGTCGTCTCCATCGCCTATCCGTCGCCCGCGCGTGCCGAACTCGCGCACGAGCGGCTGGGCTACCGGCTCGACATCGAATCACACGCGCTGCGGGAGGGCGAAGGCTCGTGACGGTGGTCTACCTTCAGGCGATGGGCGTGGTCTCGGCCCTGGGGCGGAGTGCCGGCGTCCTGCGGGAGCAACTCTTCCGCGGCGACGGTCCTCACGGCGTGGCACCGACGGAGCGCTATTCCCCTGGGCGGCCACTGCACCTGGGCTGCCTGCCGGACGGGCCACTTCCCGCGCTGACCGAGGCGCCGCTGACCCAGCGCAGTCGCAACAACGCGCTGGCGGCCGCCGCGCTGGCGCAGATCCGTTCCGGCGCCGATGCCGCCGTCGCACGCTTCGGGCCGCAGCGTGTCGCCGTCGTGATCGGCACCAGCACCGCGGGTGTCGAAGAAGGCGAGCGCGCGGCGCGCCGGCATTCGGCGCGCGGCAGCTTTCCGGCCGACTACGACTACGCACAGCAGGAGATGGGCAGCGTGGCCGCATTCATCGCCCGGGAGTTGGGCGCACGTGGTCCCGCGCACGCCATCTCGACCGCCTGCTCGTCCGGGGCCAAGGCCCTTGCGTCTGGCGCCCGGCTGCTGCGCGCCGGAATCGCCGACGTGGTCGTGGCCGGCGGTGTCGACGCGCTGTGCAGCTTCACCGTGGCCGGCTTCAGCGCGCTGGAGTCGGTGGCCGCGGGGCGCTGCAACCCGCTGTCGGTTCATCGCCGCGGCATCAACATCGGCGAAGGCGCGGCGCTCTTCCTCATGGGCCGCGCGTGCGGGCCGGTGCGGCTGGCGGGATGGGGCGAGACGTCCGATGCGCACCACATGTCCGCGCCCGACCCCGAAGGTCGCGGCGCCATCGACGCCATGCGCCAAGCCCTGACGCGGGCCGGCGTGCAGCCGCAGACCGTCGACTACGTGAACCTGCATGGCACGGCGACCCGGCAGAACGACGCGATGGAAAGTCGGGCCGTGGCCGAGGTCCTGGGCGTCGATGTGCCGGTGAGTTCCACCAAGCCATTGACCGGACATGCGCTGGGCGCGGCCGGCGCCATCGAGGCGGCGGTCGCCTGGCACGTTCTCGTCGACAACCCGCGGGGACTGCTGCCGCCGCATTGGTGGGACGGCGCGCGCGATCCGGCACTGCCGCCGTTGCGAGTCGCCGGTGCCGGTGAATCGCTGGGGCGCGCGCCGCGGCTGGTCTTGAGCAATTCGTTTGCCTTTGGCGGCAGCAACGCCGCCCTGTTGTTCGCGGGAGCCTGACGTGGATGTGATCGAAGGACAGGCGCTCGAGGCCTATCTTCCCCACCGTGGTGCCATGCGCCTGATCGACCGGCTGCTGGCTGCAGATGAAGAGCAAGCCGTGGCGGAGGTCGATGTGCCGGCCGACGGGCTTTTCGTGTCCGATGGCCAGGTGGGCGCCTGGGTCGGAATCGAATACATGGCGCAAACCATCGCGGCGTGGTCCGGCGCCCGCGCGCGGCGCCGGGGTGCTGCGCCGAAAGCCGGCTTCCTGCTGGGAAGCCGTCGCTATCAATCGCACCGGGCGGCCTTCCACGTAGGTTGCACGCTGCGCATCGAGGTGCGCTGCGAACTCATTGGGGCCAATGGCCTTGGCCAGTTCGATTGCCGCATCAAGACGGTGCAAGGCGAAACGGTCGCCACCGCCATGGTGTCGGTGTTCGAGCCGACCAGCGGCGGTGCCGCTGGATGTGTTACCGCCAGTTTGCAAACAACTCAACCGAGGGAGTACGAATGAAAGCGATACGTCTGCTGCTGCTTGTTCTTGCCGTCTGCCACACGGGCGCCGCGCATGCGCAACGTGCCTTGGTGCCCGTCGTCAACTTCGAGAACATTCCCGTGACGCTTGCGACACCAGCCGCACTCACTGCCGAACAGGTCCGCGATGCCTTTGTCGCCGCGGCAGAGGATGCGAACTGGGAGATGACGCCAGCCGGCGAGGGCCGGCTGGACGGCAAGTTCGTGAAGCAGAACAAGCACACCGTGCTGGTGAGCATTCGGTACGACGCCGAGAAGTATTCGGTGACGTACGCGGGCAGCATCAACATGAAGAAGCGCCCGAATCCGGAAGATCCGGCGCCGGCGGGCGCAGCCAGCTTCGAGGAATCGAGGGGCGCGCGCGCTGCACGCAAGCAGCGCGAATTGTTCGCCGCCCGCCCGGAGAGTCCTTATGCCAAGCCAGACCTCCGCACCGTGATCCATCCGTTCTACGAGCGGTGGGTCTACGATCTGCTGGCCGAGGTGCGATTGTCGCTGAAGCGTGCGAAGTGAGCGGGCAACACCGGGAGCAAGCGTGAATCCGGCGCGCAACAACGACGCAACCGTCCTCGTGACGGGCTCCACGCGGGGTATCGGACGGGCCATCGCGCGACGGCTCGCCCTCGATGGGTTCGACGTGGTCCTGCACGGCCGGCGTACTTCCGCGGAAGCCGAAGCGGCCGTCGGGGAAGTTCGGGCATCGGGACGCACCGCCCGCTTCCTGCCCTTCGATATCGCGGACCGTGCAGGCGCCAGCGCGGCCCTGCTCGCCGACGTGGAGGCGCATGGCGTGTACTACGGCGTGGTGTGCAACGCCGGCATTGCGCGTGACAACGCCTTCCCCGCGATGTCGGGCGAGGAGTGGGACAGCGTCATCCACACCAACCTCGATGCCTTCTACAACGTGCTCAATCCGTTGGTGATGCCGATGATCCGGCGCCGACGTCCGGGGCGCATCGTGACGCTGGCGTCGGTTTCGGGCCTTATGGGAAACCGCGGCCAGACCAACTACAGCGCCGCCAAGGCAGGGCTCATGGGCGCCACCAAGGCCCTGGCGCTCGAACTGGCCAAGCGCGAGATCACGGTCAATTGCGTGGCGCCGGGCCTCATCGACACCGAGATGGTCACGCCCGAAGTGCGCGACGAGGCATTGAAGCTCATTCCGTTGCGCCGCATGGGTCGGCCCGAGGAAGTGGCGGCCCTGGTGGCCTTCCTGATGAGTGCCGATGCCGCCTACATCACCCGCCAGGTTCTCTCGGTGAACGGAGGAATGACGGGATGAGCGGCAAGCGGGTCGTTGTCACCGGCATCGGGGCGCTCAGTCCGTTGGGCCATGATTGGCCCACGGTGCGGGAGCATCTGCGCAGCGGGCGCAATGCGGTGCGTGTCATGAGCGAATGGGCCGAGTACGAGGGCCTCAACACCCGCCTGGGAGCGCCTGCGCAGCTGTTCGACCTTCCGGCGCACTACAGCCGCAAGACGACGCGCAGCATGGGCCGTGTGGCCTTGATGGCCACGCGGGCGAGCGAGCTCGCGCTTGCCGATGCCGGCTTGCTGGGTGATCCGCTGGTGGGAAGCGGCGCGATGGGCATCTCCTACGGATCTTCGGCAGGAACGCCCGCCGCAATCGGAGATTTCGGCCGCATGATCGCCGACAAGACGACCGAGGGCATCAACGCCAACACCTACATCAAGATGATGGCGCACACGGCGGCGGTGAACATCGGCGTGTTCTTCGGCGTGACCGGGCGCATCGTCACGACGTCGAGCGCCTGCACCTCCGGGAGCCAGGGCATCGGCTATGCCTTCGAAGCCATCCAGGCAGGCAAGCAGGTGGCGATGCTGGCCGGTGGCGCCGAGGAGCTCGACGCGACCGAGGCCGCCGTCTTCGACACGCTCTTCGCCACCAGCGTCGACAACGGCCATCCCGAGCGCACGCCCCGGCCCTTCGACACGGCGCGCGACGGCTTGGTGCTGGGCGAAGGCGCCTGCACCCTGGTGCTCGAAGAGCTCGAGCATGCCCGGGCACGCGGGGCGCGCATCCACGCGGAGGTGCTGGGCTACGGCACCAACAGCGACGGCGCGCACGTCACGCATCCCAAGCCCGAGACCATGGCACATGCCATGCGGCTCGCGCTGGCGGACGCCGGCGTGTCGGCGAAGGCGATCGGCTACGTCAATGCGCATGGCACCGCCACCGACCAAGGCGACATCGCTGAATCGGCGGCCACCCACTTCGTGCTTGGAGAACAGGTGCCGATCAGCTCGCTCAAGAGCTACATGGGCCACACGCTCGGTGCCTGCGGTGCGCTGGAGGCCTGGATGACCATCGAGATGATGCGCGACGGCTGGTTCGCGCCCACCGCCAATCTCACCGATCCGGACCCGCGCTGTACACCGCTCGACCACATCATGGGCGATGGCCGTGAGCTGGCCACCGACATCGTGATGAGCAACAACTTCGCCTTCGGCGGCATCAACACGTCGCTGATCTTCCGCCGCTGGGATGCCTGATACAAACCATCAACAACCAAGAGGAGAACCCGACCATGAAGAAGACCCTGACCCTGGCCCTTCTCGCTGCAGCCATGGCCCAGCCGGCTCTTGCACGCAATACCGAGCTCAGGCTGCCGTTGGAGGACGTGTTCGCCATGCCCGAGGCCAAGGCAAAGCTCGATGGCTCCGTCAAGTTCTACCTTTCCGGGCAGAGCACGCCGAAGGTGATCGAGAAGCACGGCGACGATGTATCGAACCGGAAGACCAGCGGGGTGGGCAAGGACGATGTGACGGCCTGCAAGTGGGCCGCACTCTCCGCGCTGCTGGCCTTGCAGGAAAAGGCCAAGCAATCGGGAGCGAACGCTGTCGTCGACATGGTCAGCTACTACAAGCGGAAAACGTTCAGCAGCGCCACCGAGTACGAGTGCCATGCCGGCGCCGTCGTCGTCGGCGTGACGCTCAAGGGGACCTACGCCAAGGTTGCCGAGTAGCCGTCGCGGGATGGGCACCCCCGCCTTGGCGCTGTGGGTGGCGCCGGTGGCCGCTGCGGCGGCCCAGGCGGTGGATGCCGGTGACCGTTGGCTCTCCGCGTCCGAGCGCCTGCGACTCGAAGGCATGACGGCGCCCCGGCGGCGGCGTCAGTTCCTCGCCGGCCGCTGGGCATTGCGCCACCTGCTGGCTGCGGAGTACGGCGGCGACGCCCTGCGCGACTGGCGCACTACCGCGGCCGATCGCGGACCGCCATGCCTGGCGGCGCCGCAGCCATCGCCCATTCTGCATCTGGCAGTGAGCCACAGCGGGGATTGGGTGGCATGCGGCGTGTCGGCGCAGCCGCTGGGCCTCGACCTCGAGACGCCGCGGCCGCGGCACCGCGTCGACGTCGATGGTTTGATTCAGGCCACCTGCACGCCTGCTGAACGAGGCCGCCTGCTGCGGCGAGAAGACGATCGCGCGGCACATTTCCACGTGGCGTGGACGCTCAAGGAGGCGTGGCTCAAGAAGCACGGCGAAGGCATCACGCCGGGGCGCCTGACGGATCTGGAAACCGTTGAATGCGCCGGCTCTGCCGAGGCGAACGCTCGCGTATGGCGCGGTCCGGAATTCGTTCTTGCACTGGTTGCCCCGACCGACGCGACGCTGAGCTGCCATCGTGGCGAGCAAGACATCGGCCGTGTCGACCCCACATGGTGGCATGTCGCTCCACGTGATCGTGCGGGCTGATGGCCAGCCGGCGCGGCCTCACCCACGCTCCAGGTGCCCGAGCGGCAACGCCGACGCCGCCTTCACCTCGCCGAGCGCGAAGCTGGTGTGGATGTCCTTCACGTTCGGCAGGTTCAGCAGCGTGTGCAGCGCGAAGCGCGAGAACGCGTCCAGGTCCGTCACCACCACCTGCAGCTCGAAGGTGCCCGCGCCCGAGATGTAGTGGCAGGCGGTCACCTCGGGCAGCGTGCGGATGGCTTCCTCCAGCACCCGCGTGGCCTCGCCGGTGCTGCGCTCGGCATCGAGCCGCACGAAGGCCAGCACGCCCAGGCCGATGCGGCGGCGGTCGATCTCGGCGCGGTAGCCGGTGATGTAGCCCTGCGCCTCGAGCGTCTTCACCCGCCGCCAGGTGGGCGCCGCCGACAGGCCGATGCGTCCGGCCAGCTCGGTGTTGGACAGGCGCGCGTCCTGCTGCAGCTCGCGCAGGATGGCGATGTCGTAGCGGTCCAGGGCCGCGCCGGCGTCGCCGGGGGCTGGGGTTTTCCCCTGGAGGGCGGATTTCGGCGGCATGGTTTCCCGGGTGGGTCAATTCACGAACGATTATTGCGTCGGCAGCCGCTGGCGGCGCAATCAACGAAAGCACCTGTCGCCGTCGAAAACCTACACTTTCCGCACACTGGCGTTTGCCATGAGCAGACCGCCGCCTGTCGGCCCGGCCACCCGCCGGGCCCGCCCGAAGAAGGAGCCAGCCGCATGAACGCCCCCTTGCCCGAGTCGATCCGCCGCGCGCTCGAAACCGTCTCCCTGGACGACAAGTACAGCCTGGCCGGCGGCCGTGCCTTCATGAGCGGCGTGCAGGCGCTGGTGCGCCTGCCGATGCTGCAGCGCACGCGCGATGCGATGGCCGGCCTGAACACCGCCGGCTTCGTGAGCGGCTACCGCGGCTCGCCGCTGGGCGGCTACGACCAGGCGCTGTGGGCGGCCAAGAAGCACCTGGCGGCGCAGAATGTCGTGTTCCAGCCGGGGGTGAACGAGGAGCTGGCCGCCACCGCCGTGTGGGGCACGCAGCAGCTCGACCTGTACCCGCAGAGCAAGAAGTTCGATGGCGTCTTCGGCATCTGGTACGGCAAGGGGCCGGGCGTGGACCGCTGCTCCGACGTCTTCAAGCACGCCAACATGGCCGGCACGGCCAGGCACGGCGGCGTGATCGCCGTGGCCGGCGACGACCACATCGCCAAGAGCAGCACTGCCGCCCACCAGAGCGACCACATCTTCAAGGCCTGCGGGCTGCCGGTGTTCTTCCCGTCGAGCGTGCAGGACATCCTCGACATGGGCCTGCATGCCTTCGCCATGAGCCGCTTCGCCGGCGTGTGGGCGGGCATGAAGACGATCCAGGAGATCGTGGAGTCGGCGTCCAGCGTCTCGGTCGACCCCGACCGCGTGGACATCGTGCTGCCCGAGGACTTCCCCATGCCGGACGGCGGCCTGCACATCCGCTGGCCCGACGCGCCGCTGGAGCAGGAGGCGCGGCTGATGAACCACAAGTGGTACGCCGCGCTCGCCTACGTGCGCGCCAACCGGCTGAACCACAACGTGATCGAGGGCCCGAACGACCGCTTCGGCATCGCCGCCAGCGGCAAGGCCTTCAACGACACCCGCCAGGCGCTGCACGACCTCGGCCTCGGCGACGACGACTGCCGGCGCTTGGGGCTGCGCCTGCACAAGGTGAACGTGGTGTGGCCGCTGGAGGCGACGATCACGCGCGCCTTCGCCACCGGGCTGCAGGAGATCCTCGTCGTCGAGGAGAAGCGCCAGGTCATCGAGTACCAGATCAAGGAAGAGCTCTACAACTGGCGCAGCGACGTGCGCCCCAACGTGCTCGGCAAGTTCGACGAGGCCGAGGGCGACGCCACCGGCGGCGAGTGGTCGCAGCCGAACCCGAGCGGCAACTGGCTGCTGCGCGCGCAGGCCGACCTGACGCCGGCCATCATCGCCCGCGCCATCGGCCGGCGGCTGAAGAAGCTCGGCGTGGACGCCGACACCGCCGCCCGCATCGACGCGCGCCTGGCCCTCATCGACGCCAAGGAGAAGAGCCTCGCCGCGCTGGGCGCCGCCGGGGCCGGGGCGGTCGAGCGCACGCCGTGGTTCTGCAGCGGCTGCCCGCACAACACCTCCACCCGCGTGCCCGAGGGCTCGCGCGCGGTGGCCGGCATCGGCTGCCACTACATGGCGGTGTGGATGGACCGCAGCACCGTCACCTTCAGCCAGATGGGCGGCGAGGGCGTATCGTGGATGGGGCAGGCGCCGTTCACCACCGACCGGCACATCTTCGCCAACCTGGGCGACGGCACCTACTACCACTCCGGCCTGCTGGCGGTGCGGCAGAGCATCGCCGCCGGCGTGAACATCACCTACAAGATCCTGTTCAACGACGCCGTGGCCATGACCGGCGGCCAGCCGGTGGACGGCACCCTGCGCGTGCCCGAGATGACGCGCGAGCTCGAGGCCGAGGGCGTGAAGAAGATCGTCATCGTCACCGACGAGCCCGAGAAGTACGGCAACCGCGACCTGCGCCTCGCCCCCGGCGCCACGGTGCACCACCGCGACGAGCTCGACGCGATCCAGAAGGAGCTGCGCGAGATCCCCGGCACCACCGTCATCGTCTACGACCAGACCTGCGCCACCGAGAAGCGCCGCCGCCGCAAGCGCGGCACCATGGCCGACCCGGCCAAGCGCGTCGTCATCAACGAGCTGGTGTGCGAAGGCTGCGGCGACTGCTCGGTGCAGAGCAACTGCCTCTCGGTGGAGCCGGTGGAGACCGAGTTCGGCCGCAAGCGGCGCATCAACCAGAACACCTGCAACAAGGACTATTCCTGCGTGAAGGGCTTCTGCCCGAGCTTCGTCACGGTGGAGGGCGGCACCTACAAGGGCGCGGCCAAGGCGAAGAACGCGCAGCGCCCGAGCCCCTTCACGCTGCCCGCGCTGCCCGAGCCGGCGCTGCCGGCGGCGGGGCAGGCCTTCGGCATCGTCGTCGCCGGCGTGGGCGGCACGGGCGTCATCACCATCGGCCAGCTGCTGGGCATGGCGGCGCACCTCGAAGGCAAGGGCGTGATCACGCAGGACGCGGCGGGCCTGGCGCAGAAGGGCGGCGCGACCTGGAGCCACATCCAGATCGCCGACCGGCCGGACGCCATCCACGCCACCAAGGTCGGCACGGCCGAGGCCGACCTCGTGATCGGCTGCGACCCGATCGTCGCCGCCAACCCGGCCACGCTGGCGGTGCTGCGCGAAGGCCGCAGCTTCGTGGCCCTCAACACCCACGGCGCGCCCACGGCCGCCTTCGTGCGCGACCCGAACTGGCAGTTCCCGGGCGGGCGCTGCGAGGACGCGATCGCCGCCGCGGCGGGCGGCGCGGCGCAGCTCGGGCTGCTCGACGCCGACAAGCTGGCCGTGGCGCTGCTCGGCGACTCGATCTACGCCAACCCGCTGCTGCTCGGCTACGCCTGGCAGAAGGGCCGCGTGCCCGTGGGCCATGCGGCGCTCCTGCGCGCCATCGAGCTCAACGGCGTGCAGGTCGACAACAACAAGGCCGCCTTCGAATGGGGCCGGCGCGCCGCCCACGACCTGGCCGCCGTGCAGGCGCTGACGCAGCCGGCGCAGGTGATCGAGTTCGTGCGCAGGAGCGGCAAGCTCGACGACGTGATCGCCACGCGCGCCGAGTTCCTGGCGAGCTACCAGAACCTCGCCTACGCGCAGGCCTACCGCCACTTCGTGGAGAAGGCGCGCGCCGCCGAGTCGCCGCTGGGCACGACGCGGCTCACCGAGGCGGTGGCGCGCAACCTCTTCAAGCTCATGGCCTACAAGGACGAGTACGAGGTCGCGCGCCTGCACCTCGACCGCTCGTTCCGCGAGCGCATCGGCGCGATGTTCGAGGGCGACTACACGCTGCACTACCACCTGGCGCCGCCGCTGCTGGCCCGGCGCAACGCGCAGGGCGAACTGGTGAAGCGGCCCTTCGGGCCGTGGATGCTGAAGGCCTTCGGCATGCTGGCGAAGCTCAAGGGCCTGCGCGGCACGGCCTTCGACCCCTTCGGGCGCACCGAGGAGCGCAGGACGGAGCGCGCGCTGATCGGCGAGTACCGCGCGTCGATCGAGGAAGTGCTGGCCGGGCTGGATGCCGAACGGCTGCCGCTGGCGGTGGAGATCGCCTCCATCCCGCAGGACATCCGCGGCTACGGCCACGTGAAGGCGCGGCATCTCGCGGCGGCGCGGCCGAAGTGGCAGGCGCTGATGCAGCGCTGGCGCGGCGAGGCGCCGCTGCAGCGGGCGGCCTGAGCCGCCCGTCTCTCCGTTCGCCCTGGGCCTGTCGAAGGGCCCAGGCTGAGTCCGTCGAAGCCTTCTTCACGGCGGCCCCGACACGCGCTTCGGCACGCCCAGGGCGACCCTTCGACAAGCTCAGGGCGAACGGAGGTGTGGGGCGCACCCTCGGCACAATTCGCCGCCATGGATTCCCTGTCGCAAATCGCGCTCGGCGCCGCCGTGGGCATGGCCGCCATGGGCCGCCGCACGGCCTTGTGGAAAGCCGCCCTGTGGGGCGGCGTCTGCGGCACCCTGCCGGACCTGGACGCCTTCATCGACCACGGCGACCCGGTCCGCAACATGACCTTCCACCGCGCGGAGAGCCATGCGCTGTTCTGGCTCACGCTCGCCTCGCCGTTCATCGCCGCGGCGATCGCGAAGCTGCACGGCCAGTGGCCGCTGTTCCGGCGCTGGTGGCTGGCGGTGTGGCTCGCGCTCGTCACGCACCCGCTGCTCGACTGGATGACGGTCTACGGCACCCAGCTCGGCCTGCCGTTCACCGACCGTCCGTTCGGCGTGGGCAGCATCTTCATCATCGACCCGCTGTACACGCTGCCGCTGCTGGCCGGGGTGATCGCGGCCCTGTCGCTGCGCAGCCCGCGCGGCCTGCGCTGGAACGCCGCCGGCCTCGTGCTCAGCACGGCCTACCTCGCCTGGAGTGCCGCCGCGCAGCAGCACGTGCGCACCCTCGCCGAGGCCTCGCTGCGCCAGCAGGGCATCGCCGCCGAGCACCTGCTGGTCACGCCCACCGCGTTCAACACCGTGCTGTGGCGCGTGCTCGCGGTCTCGGGCGACCGCTACCACGAGGGCTTCCATTCGCTGCTGGACACCGGGGTGCAGATCCATTTCGACGCCTTCCCGCGCGGCCAGGCGCTGTACGAGGCCATGCGCGGCGACTGGCACGTCGCGCGCATGGCGTGGTTCACGCGCGGCTTCTTCCGGGTGGCGCAGCATGGCGACGAGCTGCGCCTGGCCGACCTGCGCATGGGCCAGGAGCCCTACTACACCTTCACCTTCGTCGTGGCGCGCCACGGGTCCGACTGGCGGCCGGTGACGCCCGAGCTCCTGAGCGCGCGCCCGGACCTGGACCGCGCCCTGCCGTGGCTGTGGCGGCGCCTGCGCGGCGAACCGCTGCCGCCGCCGCGCTGAACCTCAGTCTTCGAGCGGCCTGAACCGCCCGTCCTCGCCCATGCCGTGGGGCAGGCCGAGCATGCCGAGCAGCCGCGCGGCATTCGCCGGCGCATGCAGCTTGTCGGTGTTGTCGAAGTAGCAGAACACGTCGCGCGCCTTGGCTTCCGGCGGCGGCTCGTTCGAGATCAGCCGGGGCGATGCCGGCTCGCCGCCGTCGCGCCATGCCGCGATGCGCGCCGCCCACCCGCCGATCTCTTCCTCGCTGTAGCCGCTGCGGTACAGCTCCACCGCGCCATGCAGGCGCATGTAGACGAAATCGGCGGTGACGTCGTCGTTCTCCGGCCACCGCCCCGCCGTGTCGGCCACGACGAAGGCCACCCGGTAGCGGCGCAGCAGCGCGATGAAGGCCGGGTCGGCGAAGCTCTCGTGCCGCACCTCCAGCGCATGGCGCAGCGGGCGCACGGCGTCGATCTCCAGCCAGGCGCGGCCGGCCATCTTCTCGTCGTGCCCGCAGGCCACCATCAGCGCCTCTTCCGTGGTGTGCGGCAGCAGCGAGAGGAAGTACTCGATACGCGGCGGGTCGAAGCGCAGGCTGGGCGGCAGCTGCCACAGGATGGGCCCGAGCTTGGCGTTCAGCCGCAGCACGCCCGAGGCGAGGAAGTTGGCGATCGGCTGCTCCACGTCGCGCAGCCGCCGCACGTGGGTGACGTACTGCGGCGCCTTGACGCTGAAGACGAAGTCGTCCGGCGTGTCGTCGTGCCATGCGGCGAAGCTCGCCGGCCGCTGCAGCGAATAGAAGGTGCCGTTGATCTCGATCGTCGACAGCGCGCGCGAGGCGAACGCCAGCTCGCGCCGCTGCACCAGCCCCTTCGGATAGAACTCGCCGCGCCACGGCTCGTAGCGCCAGCCCGAGACACCCACGCGAACCTGGCCCGTCGTCATCGTCCCGAGCGTATCGGCCGCGCGCCCGTCGCGGGTGCTTGTTTGTAAATCGACCCCGGCGGCGACAATGGCCGGCAATCCCGAAGAGCCCGCCATGCCCGCACCGACCCACCTCTCCCAGACCCCCCGCGACCTCACCGACGCCGAGGTCGCCGAGCTCGACGAACTGCTCGAACAGACGCCCGAGCCGCTCACGCCCTGCGACGCGGTGATGCTCGACGGCTACCTGTGCGGCGTGCTGGTGCAGCCGGTGCTGCTGGCGCCCGAGCAGTGGCTGCCGAACGTCTTCGACTTCGAGGGCCAGCCGCTGCCGGGCGACGTGGACGAGGCCTGGAAGGCGCGCACCACCGCGCTCATCCTGCGCCGCCATGCCGCGCTCAACCACCAGATGGCCGAGGACGGCTGGTTCGACCCGCTGGTGCTGGAGTTCGAGGACGAGGACGACGCCCCCACGCCCGCGGCCGACGACCCGCTGGCGGCGCTGCCGCCGGTCTCGCAGTCGCTGATGCCCTGGGTGGCCGGCTTCCAGCACGCGACGAGCTGCTTCCCCGCGCTCGCCGAGATGGACGACGACGCGGTGATGGCGGCGCTCGCGCGCCTGTTCCGCCATCTGCCGGCCGAGACCGACGAGGAGCGCGAGGTCGTCGCCACGCTGGAGCGCGAGCACCCGCTGGCCGACCTGGAGGAGGGCATCCAGGATCTCGTCGTCACCGTGGCCGACCTGTGGGACCTGACGCAGGACGCGCGCTACAAGGTCGAGACGGTGCGCCACGAGCAGCCCAAGGTCGGCCGCAACGACCCCTGCCCTTGCGGCAGCGGCAAGAAGTTCAAGCAGTGCCATGGCGCCTGAACGGCGTGCCGGCGCCCTGAACCGATGCGGCTGCAGATCCTCTCCGACCTCCACCTCGAGACCGAAGACTTCGACCCCGCGCCCGCGCCCGGCGCCGACCTGCTGGTGCTGGCCGGCGACGTCGACAGCCGCTGGGCCGGGCTCGAGCGCTTCCGCGGCTGGCCGGTGCCGGTGATCTACGTCGCCGGCAACCACGAGTTCGAGGGCCGCGACGTCGACGCCACCTGGATCGCCCTGCGCGAACGGGCCGAGGCGCTCGGCTTCACCATGCTCGAACGCCAGAGCCGTCTCGTGCAGGCGCCGGACGGGCGCCGCATCCGCTTCCTCGGCACCGTGCGCTGGTGCGACTTCGACCTCTTCGGCGAGGCGCAGCGCGAGCGCGCCATGCGCGCCGGCACCTACTTCATGAAGGTGATGCACGCCAAGCGCGGCGGCGGACGCTTCGACGCGCCGGCGGTGCGCGAGGAGGCGCTGGCCTGCCGCGCCTGGCTGGCCGCGGCGCTGCGGCAGGACGAGGGCGCCGACGCCACCGTCGTCGTCACCCATTTCGCGCCCAGCCTGCGCAGCGCCGACCCGCGCTACGGCTCGCAGGCCAGCACGGCGAGCTTCTGCAACGCCGACGACGACCTGCTGCCCTTCGCCGACCTGTGGATCCACGGCCACCTGCACTGCCGCCACGACTACCTCGTGCCGCACGCGGGCGGCAGCACCCGCGTGGTCGCCAATGGGCGCGGCCATTCGCACAACGGCGAGAGTGCCGGCTACGATGACCTCCTCACCGTCGATGCTTGACTGCCGTCAAGCGCCGCGCCCCCTCGCCCCGAGACACTGCAACCCCTGACCCGTACGCTGGAGAAGACCTCATGAAGATCCTCGTCGCCGCCGACGGCAGCGCCTACACCAAGCGCATGCTGGCCTACCTCGCGGCCCACGACGAATGGCTGGGCCCGCAGCACCAGTACACCGTGCTGAACGTGGTGCCCGCCGTGCCCACGCGCGCCGCCGCGGTGTTCGACAAGGAAACGCTGCAGGCCTACTACGACGACGAATCGGAGAAGGTGTTCAAGCCGGTCCGCGCCTTCCTGAAGAAGCACGGCCTGGACGTCGAGTACGTCGCCAAGACGGGCAACGCGGCCGAGGTCATCGGCAAGCTGGCTGACCGCGGCAAGTACGACCTGCTGGTGATGGGCTCGCGCGGCATGGGCTCCATCGGCAACCTGGTGCTCGGCTCGGTGGCGACCAAGGTGCTCGCGCAGTGCGAGACGCCGGTGCTGCTGGTGCGCTGAGCGTTTTCTCAGGCAGTCAGCGGCGCCGGCCCGCGGCCGGTGCCGGCGGTTCGTCGGCCGTGCCCGGCTCGACGTCCAGCGGCGCGGGCAGCGTGGGCGTCATGCTGGCATCCAGGCCGAAGGCCGTGCCCATGTCCGCCGGGTCGGGACGGCGCGGCGCCGTCTCGGGTGCGAACCCCATCGAGGTGAACCACGCCCGTGCGTCCAGCTTCTTCATCGCCGTCTCCCGACACCCGCCGACATCGGCCGATGCCCTTGCAGTGTGCGCGACCCTCCGTTGCGCGATGCGAGGAATTGATGCGCGAAGCGGCGGTAGTTCACGCGGCCGCGCGGCGGCGTTGCGCGCGCGCCTCGCCCGCCGGCGGACGCGCCTTGTTGCACCCGTGCGCATTCGAGACGCGGGCGGCATGGAAATCGGCCCGGCTTCGTCATAGGGTCTGGCGGCCCGCCGCACCGACGGGCCGATGCCGACCTCGCATGCTTCCCGCCCCCGCCGCATGACCCTCGCCGCGCTCCGCCTCCTGAGCCGGGCGCTCGTGACGGCCACCGTCTCGTGCGCGCTGTGGCTCTCCACCGCGCAGACGGCGCCGGGCAGCGGCCAGGCGCCGCGCGCCGTGGCCGCCTCCGCCCAGGCGCCGGCGCGGCCGGCCCTGCAGCGGCTCGCCGCGGCGCGCGACTTCTTCCTCGCGCGCGTCGCGCTGGCCCGTCGCTGAGCCACCACTGAGCCGCCGCTGAGCCGCCACTCGGCGGCGGGCCGCGGCCGGCGGCTGCCTACAATCGCGCCCCTTTTCGCCTGCCGCCCGCCTTGCCATGTACTGCGCCATCGACTTCGGCACCTCGAACTCGGCCGTGGCCGTGCCCGACGGCGCGGGCGGCATGCGCCTGGTCGAGCTGGAGCCGGGCCACCCCACGATGCCCACCGCCGTGTTCCATTTCGCCGACGGCACGGCGCCCGCCGTCGGGCGGGCGGCCATCGCCGCCTACGTGGACGGATTCGACGGGCGGCTGATGCGCTCGATGAAGAGCGTGCTCGGCTCCGGCCTCGCCGGGCAGACCACCGACGTCGGCGGCGGGCGCGGCATGCGCTACCTGGACGTGATCGCCGGCTACCTCGCGCGCCTGAAGGCGCTGGCCGAGGCACAGGCCGGCGCGGCGATCGACCGGGTGGCGCTCGGGCGACCGGTGTTCTTCGTCGACGACGACCCCGCGCGCGATGCGCAGGCCCAGGCGGCGCTCGAATCGGCGGCACGCCAGGTCGGCTTTCGCGAGGTGGCGTTCCAGTACGAGCCGCTGGCCGCCGCCTTCGACCACGAGCGCCGCACGGCGCGGGACGAGACCGTGCTGGTGGCCGACATCGGCGGCGGCACGTCCGACTTCTCGGTCGTGCGCGCCGGCCCGGGGCGGGCGGCCCGGGCGGACCGCCGCGGCGACATCCTCGCCAACCACGGCGTGCACATCGCCGGCACCGACTTCGACCGCCGCGTCGAGCTCGCCGCCATCCTGCCGGCCTTCGGCTACGGCGCGCTCGGCCCGGCCGCGGCCGGCGCGGCGCCGCGCGAGGTGCCGAGCGGCGTGTACTTCGACCTCGCCACCTGGCACCTCATCAACACCGTGTACACGCCGCAGCGCGTGGCCGAGCTGCGGCGGATGAAGCGCTTCTACGCCGACCCGGACCACCACCGCCGGCTGATGACCGTCGTCACCGAGCGCCTCGGGCACGAGCTGGCGGCGCGCGCCGAGCAGGCCAAGGTCGACGTGGCCGAAGGCGGCGCGACGCGCATCGACCTGTCGCACGTGGAGCCGGGGCTGGCCGGCACGCTCACCGCCGCGCAGGCGGGGGAGGCGCTGGCCGCCGACGTGGAGCGCATCGCCGGCGGCGCGCTGCAGGCGGCGGCGCAGGCCGGCCTCGCGCCGGCGGACATCGACACGCTCTACTTCACCGGCGGCTCGACCGGCCTGCGGCTGCTGGCCGAACGCATCGCGCAGGCTTTTCCGGCAGCGCGCACCGTGCGCGGCGACCGCTTCGCGAGCGTGGCGAGCGGGCTCGGGCTGTTCGCGCAGCGGCGCTTCGCCGCGTGACGCCGCCGCTCAGCGCCGCCGAGGGCCGGCGGGCCGGCGCCGCGGTCCCGCCGCGGGGCGCTGCAGCGGCCGGCTGACGTCGGCGAGCAGCAGCGTCGCGCGCACCAGCCCTTCCACCGATTCCGCCAGATCGGCCGGCGGCTCAAGGGAATCGATCACTTCGAGCAGCGCGTCGGCGTCCTCGAGGTCGTCGGCGTCGAGGTGCCGGTAGACCAGCGCCAGCGGCTCGGTCAAGGCCGCGGCGTCGAGCGCCATCAGGCCGGGAAAGAGCTCGAGCGCCGTCGCGAAGCCGGCGACCCAGGGGTAGACCGCGTCGCTCGCGTCGGCCGCCCCGTCCTCTTCCGCGAGCTCGAACACCCACGGGTCGAACCATTCGCGGCGGGCGATCGCCCGGTCGAGCTCGGCATGGCGGCGCTGCACCAGCGCGTGCAGCGCGGTGGCGTCCGTGCCCGCCGGCAGCGGGCGCCCGTCGACGTCGCACACGTGCGGCAGCCAGCGCGACACGGGCACGGGGCGCGGCTGCAGCAGCACGCCGCAGAGGTAGCCGTCGAGCATGCTCACATCCAGCGGCTCGAGCGGCGCGGGCACCGCGTCGAGCGCGCGCTGCAGCGCGTCGATGTCGGCTTCGCCGAGCGGCGGCACGGTTTGGGGCGGGGCAGGAGGGCGGCGGGAGGTCGGCATCGGCGCATTGTCGTGCGCCGCGCGAAGCCCGTTTCCTACCCGCGCGAGGCGCGCCCGGCTGTCCCACGTATTGGGGATGCTGCTCGCCTGTGGCGGCCCCTACAGTGCCCCGCAAGCTGTCACACGGGGCCTGAACAGGCCGCCAACCAGAGGCCCGCAACGCCCGGCCACCCCGCAGGGGGCGGCAGCACAGGGCGAGAGGCCCGCACGGTTCCCAACGACGTCCTTCTCAAGGACTTCCCAGCCCACCCGCCGCAAGCAGGTGGGCTGTTTTTTTTTGGCTCACCACAGAATCATCTGGGTGCAGCGAAAGAGCGCGATCCGGCGGCCTTCCGGGTTGAACACCGTGGCCGACCACACGTGCGTCGTGCGCCCCAGGTGCTCGCCCACGCATTCGCAGCGCAGCACGCCCTCGCGGGCGGTGCCGAGGAAGTTGCTCTTCAGCTCGATCGTCGTGAAGCCCTTGGCGCCCTGGGGCAGGTGCGCCACGCTCGCGTAGCCGGCGGTGCTGTCGGCCAGCGCGATCACGCTGGCGGCGTGCAGGAAGCCGTTGGGCGCGTGCATCCAGGGCTGGATCGCCATCTCGCTGTCCATGCGCCCTTCGTCGATGCGCACGATGCGCACGCCGAACTGGCCCGGCAGCATGCCCTGCTGCCGCTGGTGGAACTGCTCGATCGTCATCTCGGGTCGCAGCATCGGCTCGTCCTTGCGGTGGGAAGCCGCCAGCATAGCCAGGCGCGGGTTCTTCGCCGGCCCGGGGGCATCGGCCTGCGGCGTAGACTCGTTCGCCTCGAAGCAGGAGAGCAGCACCATGGGCGCACCCGAAGCATTCACCGCCACCGCCGAGGTGGGGCACTACATCGGCGGCCGCGCCGTCGCCTCGGCCAGCGGGCGCCGTCAGCCGGTCTACAACCCCGCCACCGGCGCCGTCGCGCGGCAGGTGGCGCTGGCGAGCCCGCAGGAGGTGGACGCCGCCGTCGCCGCCGCGCAGGCGGCCTTTCCCGCCTGGGCCGACACGCCCCCGCTGCGCCGCGCGCGCGTGCTGTTCCGCTTCCTCGAACTGATGAACGAGCACCGCGACACGATCGCCGCGATGCTGACCGCCGAGCACGGCAAGGTGTTCACCGACGCCCAGGGCGAGGTCTCGCGCGGCATCGACGTGATCGAGTTCGCCTGCGGCATCCCGCAGCTGCTCAAGGGCGACTACACCGAGCAGGTGTCCACCAACATCGACAACTGGACGATGCGCCAGCCGCTGGGCGTGGTGGCCGGCATCACGCCGTTCAACTTCCCGTGCATGGTGCCGTGCTGGATGTTCCCCATCGCCATCGCCGCGGGCAACACCTTCGTGCTCAAGCCGAGCGAGCGCGACCCGTCGGCGCCGCTGTTCATGGCCGAGCTGCTGACGCGGGCCGGCCTGCCCGGCGGCGTGTTCAACGTGGTGCAGGGCGACAAGGTCGCGGTCGACCGGCTGCTGGAACACCCCGACGTGCGCGCGGTGAGCTTCGTCGGCTCCACGCCCATCGCGCAGTACATCTACGAGACCGGCGCTCGCCACGGCAAGCGCGTGCAGGCGCTCGGCGGCGCGAAGAACCACATGGTGGTGATGCCCGACGCCGACCTGGACCAGGCGGTGGACGCGCTCATCGGCAGCGCCTACGGCTCGGCCGGCGAGCGCTGCATGGCGATCAGCGTGGCCGTGGCCGTGGGCGACGTGGCCGACCGGCTGGTGCCGGCGCTGGCCGAGCGCGCGAAGGTGCTCAAGATCAGGAACGGCATGGAACTCGACGCCGAGATGGGGCCGGTGATCACCGCCCAGGCGCACGAGCGCATTAGCGGCTACATCGCCCACGGCGTGAGCGAGGGCGCGACGCTGGTGGTCGACGGCCGCGGCTGCAGCGTGCCCGGCCACGAGAACGGCTTCTGGATCGGCGGCACGCTGTTCGACCACGTGACGCCCGAAATGAAGATCTACCGCGAGGAGATCTTCGGCCCGGTGCTGGCCGTGGTGCGCGTGCCCGACTTCGCCGCCGCCGTGGACCTGGTGAATGCCCACGAGTTCGGCAACGGCGTGTCGTGCTTCACCGCCGACGGCCACGCCGGGCGCGAGTTCGCGCGGCGCATCCAGGTCGGCATGGTGGGCATCAACGTGCCGATCCCGGTGCCGATGGCTTGGCACGGCTTCGGCGGCTGGAAGAAGAGCCTGTTCGGCGACATGCACGCCTACGGCGAGGAGGGCGTGCGCTTCTACACCAAGCAGAAGAGCGTGATGCAGCGCTGGCCGGCGAGCATCGGCAAGGGCGCGGAATTCGCGATGCCGGTGTCGAAGTAGGCCCCGATCGGGGCGGCGCGAAGACCCTCACCCCGACCCTCTCCCGCCAGCGGGAGAGGGAGTCACGCAAGACGCCCGGCCGGCCCCCTCTCCCGCTGGCGGGAGAGGGTGGGGGTGAGGGCGCCTCGGGGTGTGGCGGCCTCAATCCCCTTTGAACCCGGTCTGCTTGACGATCTTTTCCCAGCGCGGCGCCTCGGCCTTGACCAGGCGCTCGGCGTCGGTGCGGGAGGTGCCGGTCACGCTGAAGCCGGCGGCGACCAGCTTTTCCTTCACCTCGGGCGACTGCGTCGCCGAGACGATGGCCTTGTTCAGCGTGTCGACGATCGCGTCCGGCGTGCCGGCCGGCACGAAGAAGGCGAACCAGGCGGAGAAGTCCACCTGCGGCAGCTTCGATTCGGCGAAGGTCGGCACCTCGGGCAGGGTCGGCAGGCGCTGGCCGGCGGTGGTGGCGAGCGCGCGCATCTTGCCGCCCTTGATCTGCGCCGCGCCCAGCGCCACCGACACGAAGGCGCCGGCCACGTCGCCGTTGACGATGGACGTCACCGCGTCGCCCGTGCTGCGGTAGTGGATGGGCTCGGCCTTGAAGCCGCCCGCGTCGGCCAGGATCTCGGCGCCGAAGTGGCCCGGCGTGCCGGCGCCGAAGGTGGCGAAGTTGACGCGGTCGCGGCTGGCCTTGCCGGCGGCCATGAAGTCGGCCACGGTCTGGAACTTCGAGGTGGCGGGCACCACCAGCAGGAAGTCGGCGCGCACCACCTCGCTCACCACCTGCAGTTCCTTCGCCGGGTCGTAGGGCAGCTTGCTGAAGGCCGGCGGCGCGATGGCGATGGAGCCCACCTCGGCCAGCAGGAGGTTGTAGCCGTCGGGCGCGCTCTTGGCCACGCCGTTGGTGGCGATCTGGCCGCCGGCGCCGGCGCGGTTGTCGATCACGACGGTCTGCTTCAGGTTCTCGCCGAGCTTCTGGCCGATGAGGCGGGCCACCACGTCGGGGCCGCTGCCGGGCGGGAAGCCGACCGTGAGCCGGACCGGGCGGTCCGGATAGGTCTGCGCGAAGGCGGCCGGCGCCAGCGCGGGCAACGCGACGGCGAGGCTCGCGGCGAGGAGCGCGCGGCGGCGCAGGGATCGGGACATGGGCGTTCTCCTGGAATGGGCGCCGGCCGGCGCCGGGGTCGATGGCGCGCAGTGTCCTCTCCGGGAAAGACCGCCGGTGTCAGCCGAAAGGCTGACAGGGATCAAGCCGCCGGCGGCGCGCGTGTGCCAGCCCCATGCCCGAAGCGCGCGAACAGCTCGCTGCGGAAGTGGATGCCCAGGCGTTCGAAGGCCCGGGCGCGGTAGGTCTTCACGGTGGCCACGCTCAGCCCCATGTCGGCGGCGACGCCGTCGTAGCTCCAGCCGCGCAGCAGCCGCTCGCACACGTCGAGCTCGCGCGGCGTGAGCGCGGGGCAGGCGTCGCCGAGCAGCCGGCGCGGGGGCACGGCGGCGGCCTCGCGGCGCGCCAGCGCGATGTGCCGGCGCACCGACGCCAGCAGCACCGGCGCGAGGCTGTCGAAGCTCTCGATCTCGCCGTCGGCGAAGCGGCCCTGGTGGTCGTGGTGGTAGAGGTTCACGGCCAGCACCGAGCCGTCGTCCTCGGTCTGCGCGACCGACAGCCGCTCGAGCATGCGGTGGCGGCGGTAGATGATCTCCCGGTGGTCGGCGTTGGGCGCATCCTCGGCGTTCATGCGCAGCACGGCGGCATGGCCGGGGCGCGCGCCGCGCACGCAGTCGAAGCTGCGGTCGCGCCGGTACAGGCCGTCGCGGTAGGCGCCGAAGCATTCGGCGGTGGTGTCGGCGACGCCCAGGCTGGACGACAGGTGCAGCACCGGCGGGCGCTCGCGCCAGACCTGGTAGACCGACCACGACGCCGCCCGCAGCGCGGCGTTCAGGCTCTCCAGCCCCGCCGTGGCGAACCCGTCGCCGCCGATGCAGCCGACCAGCGCCGTCAGCCCGCGCCCGGCTGCCGAGCCGCCCCTGTGATCGATGGTCCAACTGTCCATGCCGCCGTGCCCGAGAAGAACGTGAAGAGAGTGCCGCCGGGCCGCGTCATCCTCTGGGATGACGCCGCCCCGCCTGCCCGCGCCCTAAGGTAGGACCCGGTCGGCGCGGCGCGGGCCCGAATGGTAGGAAGCGGGTGTGCGCTGTCCATCGGGTCGGACCACGAATCCGCGCGCCGGGCGTGCCGCCGCCGTGCGGCATCCGCACGCACCGCCGGCCCGCCCGATCTTGCCCCCGTTTTCCGAAAGCCGCCCATGAGCCCGTTGCCGCCGCCGCCCGCCCTTCTTCCGATGACGCAGATCCGCTGCGAGGTGATGGACCTCGTGAACCTCGGGCCCGGCAAGCACGGCGAGCGCCGCTACGTGCCGCTGGGCGGCGGCACGGTGAGCGGGCCGGAGCTGAACGGCACGCTGGTCGAGGGCGGCGTCGACTGGCAGGTCCACCGCGCCGACGGCGTGCTCGACATCGCGGCGCACTACGTCATCCGCGCCGACGACGGCGCGCTCATCGAGGTGCAGAGCGACGGCATGCGCCACGCGAGCCCGGCGGTGATGGCGCGGCTCGCGCGCGGCGAGCAGGTGCCGGGCAGCGACTACTTCTTCCGCACGCTGATGACGTTCCAGACCGGCGCGCCGCAGTGGGCGCACCTGAACCGCGTGATGGCCATCGCCTGCGGGCAGCGCGAGCCGTCGCGGGTGCTGCTGGACGTGTACCGGCTGACCTGAGGCGCGTGAACGGATCGGCTGTGGCCCGGCCGCTTAGGTCCCGATCACGCCGCCGTCCACGCGCCGGATCACGACGGTGGCCGAGCGCGGCCGCGCGCCGCCGTCCGGCCACGACGAGTACTTCGTCGGCGCCGCCGGGTCGCCGCGGTCGCCCGGCGCCTCGCCCGGGTGCTGGATGTTGACGAACAGCGTGCGGTTGTCGGGCGTGAAGGCCGCGCCCGTCACCTCGCAGTTGACCGGGCCGGTGAGGAAGCGCCGCACCTCGCCGGTGCGCACGTCGGCGGCCAGCATCTGGTTGTTGCCGATGCGCGCGAACTCGCCGCGGCCCATCTGCGACGCATGGGCGTCGGTCTGGATCCACAGCACGCCGCGGTGGTCGAAGGCCAGGCCGTCGGGGCAGCCGAACACGTCGCCCCGCACGTTGCCGCGCGCCTCGTCGCGTGCGTTGGCCGGGTCGCCGGCGAGCAGGAAGTGCGTCCAGCGCATGGCGGTGGCGTCGAAGTCGCCCGCCTCCCGCCACTTGATGACCTGGCCCATGACGTTGCGCGCGCGCGGGTTGGCCGCGTCGACGCCGGGGCGGCCGGCGGCGCCGCGGGCGCTGTTGTTGGTGAGCGTGCAGTAGACCTCGCCGCGCGCGGCGTCGATGGCCAGCCATTCCGGCCGGTCCATCCGGGTGGCGCCGAGCCGGTCGCTCGCCTGCCGCAGCTTGACGAGCACCTCGCCCTGGTCGGCGAAGCCGTTCGCCGCCGTGAGCGGGCCGCGGCCGTGCAGCAGCGGCAGCCAGCGGCCGGTGCCGTCGGCGTCGAAGCGCGCGACGTACAGGGTGCCGTGGTCGAGCAGGTCGCGGTTCGGCACGGCCCCGCCGGGCGCGATGCGGTCGCGGCTGACGAACTTGTAGATGTACTCGAAGCGCGCGTCCTCGCCCGAGTACACGACGGCGCGGCCGTCCTTCGTCACCGCCACCCAGGCGCCCTCGTGCGCCGCGCGGCCGAGGGCCGTGCGCTTGACCGGCGTGGAGGCCGGGTCCATCGGGTCGATCTCCACCACCCAGCCGAAGCGGTGGAACTCGTTCGGGTGCCGCGCCGCGTCGAAGCGCCCGTCGTGCGGCCCCCAGCGGTGCCAGCCGGTGGGGCGCAGGCCGTAGCGGCGCTGGTCGGCGTCGGGCTGCGCCGGCCCGTCGAAGTAGAACGACCAGTTCTCCTCGCCCGACAGGTAGGTGCCCCAGGGCGTCATGCCGCTCGCGCAGTTGTTGAGCGTGCCCAGCACCGTGCGGCCGGCCGGGTCGGCCGCGGTGCGCATCAGCGCATGGCCGGCCGCCGGGCCGCCGAGGGCGAACGGCGTGAAGGCGGTGAAGCGCCGCGCGTAGGGCGACGGCCGCACCATCCGCCACCGGCCGTTCGCTAGGCGCACCTCGACGACGGACACGCCGTGCGCCGCCTGCGCCTTGCGCACCTTCTCGGCGCTCCAGTCCGCGAGGCCGCCGGGGTGCAGCAGGCCGTCGTCGGTGTACTCGTGGTTCATCACCAGCAGGCCGTGGCGGCTGGCCGCCTCGCCCTCGCCGAGCGGGAAGAAGTGCAGCCCGTCGTGGTGCATGCCGAGCTGCACGGCCTGCTCGGCCGCGCTGTTGCCGGCGTCGTCGCGCCAGGCCGGCATGGCGCCGGCGATGCCCACCGGCTCGCCCCAGGGCGCGATGACCTGGGCGGTGTAGCCCGGCGGCACCGTCACCGTGTCCGCGTCCGACGCGGGCACGGCCGCGAAGCCGAGCAGCGCCGGCGCCCCGGGCTCCACCGCCGCGCAGCCGGCGAACAGCAGCGCCGAGGCGGCGCCCGCCTTCAGCACCACCCGCCGCGCCGGGTCGGACACCTCGTGGATGCTCGGGTTCGCCGAACCGTTGCTGTCCTCCATCGCGGCGAAATCCTTGGCCATCAGAGCTTCTCGCTCTCCCCGGCACGCGGCTGCCACTTCATCAGCCGCTTCTCCACCACGCCCACCAGCCAGTCGAGCACCAGCGCGAACACCGTGAGCACGAGGATGCCGGCCATCACGGTGTTGATGTCGAACGCGCCCTCGGCCTGCAGGATGAGGTAGCCCACGCCCTGCGCCGAGCCGAGGTACTCGCCCACCACCGCGCCGACGAAGGCCAGGCCCACGCTGGTGTGCAGCGAGCTGAACACCCAGCTCGTCGCGCTCGGCAGGTAGACGTGGCGCAGCAGCTGCCGCGGCGTGGCGCCCAGCATGCGGGCGTTGGCCAGCACCACCGGGCTCACTTCCTTCACGCCCTGGTAGACGTTGAAGAAGACGATGAAGAACACCAGCGTCACGCCCAGCGCCACCTTGCTCGCCACGCCCAGGCCGAACCACACCGCGAAGATCGGCGCGAGGATGACGCGCGGCATCGCGTTCAGCGCCTTGATGTAGGGGTCGAAGATGGCCGCCGCCAGCGGGCTCAGCGCCAGCCACAGCCCGCAGGCGAGGCCCAGCACCGTGCCGATGCCGAAGGCCAGCACCGTCTCCAGCAGGGTGATCCACAGGTGCAGGTAGATGTCGGCGTTGCCGACGAACCAGGCCCAGATGCGCTCGAAGATCTTCAGCGGCTCGCCGAAGAAGAAGGCCGCCTGCCGGTCGTTGTCGAACAGGAAGGGCGGGATGAGCCCCGGCGCGGTGAGCACGTGCCAGACGACGAACACGACGGCCAGCACCGCGAGCTGCCACACGCGCAGGTTGCGCGGATTGGGTTTGATGAAGCGCCACATGGTTGCCGTCCGCCTCAGGCCGCCAGCTGCTGCCGGTAGCCCTTGAGCACCTCCTCGCGCAGCACGCCCCAGATGGCCTGGTGCAGCTCGATGAAGCGCGGCGTGGCGCGCACCTCGGCCACGTCGCGCGGGCGCTCGAGGTCGATGCGGAACTCGCCGATGGGCCGCGAGGCCGGCCCGGCCGACAGCACCACCACGCGGTCGCTCATGGCGATGGCTTCGTCCAGGTCATGCGTGATGAACAGGACGGCCTTCTTCTTCGCCGCCCACAGGTCGAGCACCTCGTTCTCCATCAGCTGCCGCGTCTGCACGTCGAGCGCGGAGAAGGGCTCGTCCATCAGGATGATGTCGGGGTCGAGCGCCAGCGTCTGGGCGAGCGAGGTGCGCTTGCGCATGCCGCCGGAGAGCTGGTGCGGGTAGCGGTCGCCGAAGCCGCCCAGGCCCACGCGCTTGAGCCAGTCCTCGGCCTGCGCGCGGGCGTCGGCCACGCCGCGGAACTCGAGCCCGGCCATCACGTTCTGCACCGCCGTGCGCCACGGCATCAGGCTCTCGGCCTGGAACATGTAGCCGGCGCGGCGGTTGATGCCCGCGAGCGGCTCGCCGAACACCGACACCCGCCCTTCGCTGGGCGCGAGCAGCCCGGCGGCCATGTTGAGCAGCGTGCTCTTGCCGCAGCCCGTGGGGCCGACGACGGAGACGAACTCGCCGGCCGCCACGTCCAGCGACACGCCGCGCACGGCGGTGTAGCGCTGGCCGGGGCTGTCGGCGCTGACGAAGGTGCAGGTGGCTTGCTGAAGCGACAGGGCGGGGGCGGTCATGTGAGCCCCTCGCCCGCGGAGTACCGCGGTCGATCCCCCAAGGGGATGCGGGCCGGCTTGGGAGCGGCCCGGCGCTCGGCCCGCTTCATGCCTTCGGGTACTTGGCGTTGGCCTTCTTCACGAACTCGTTCGTGTAGACCGCCCGCAGGTCGAACTTCACCGACTTGAGGTTCGCGTCGATGCTCTGCAGCGCGCGCGCCGCCGTGGCCGCGCCGGCCTCGGGGATCATGCCGTCGGGCGAGAGCGCCGGCTGGCTGGCGAGGAAGGCCTCGATGTAGACCGCGCGGTCGCCGAGCAGGAAGCTCTCGGGCACGGCCTTGACGATGTCGCTCGGGCCCGCCTGCTGGATCCACTTGTCGGCGCGCACGATGGCGTTGGCCAGCGCCTGCGCCGTGGCCGGGTTCTTGTCGATGAAGGCCTGCGGCGCGTACAGGCAGGCCGCGGGCATGGGGCCGCCGAACACCCGGTCGGCCTCGGCCACCTGGCGCGTGTCGGAGACGATCTTCAGGTCGCCCGAGCGCTGCAGCAGCGTGATGACGGGGTCGAGGTTGCTGATGGCGTCGATCTGGCCCGAGCGCATCGCCGCCACCGCGCCCTGCGTGGCGCCCACGCCGATGATGGACACCTCGTTCGGCTTGATGCCGGCCTTGGCGAGCACGAAGTTGACCATCACGTTGGTCGAGGACCCCGGCGCCGTGACGCCGATCTTCTTGCCCTTCAGGTCGGCCACGGACTTGAAGTTCGGCATGGACTTCGGGTTGACGCCGAGCACGATCTGCGGCGCGCGGCCCTGCAGCACGAAGGCGCGCATGCGCTGCCCCTTGGCCTGCATGTTCAGCGTGTGCTCGAAGGCGCCGCTCACCACGTCGGCACTGCCGCCCACCACGGCCTGCAGCGCGCGCGAGCCGCCGGCGAAGTCGACGATGGAGGCGTCCAGCCCCTCGTCCTTGAAGTAGCCCAGCGTCTCGGCCACCGTGAGCGGCAGGTAGTACAGCAGGTTCTTGCCGCCGACCGCGATCGTGAGCTTGGGCTTCTCGATCGCCTGCGCCCGCACGAGGGCCGGCCAGGCGAGCGTGGCGGATGCGGCCCCTGCGGCCTGGACGAAGCTGCGGCGTTTCATGGTCTGTCTCCTGTGATGCGGGGTGGTGCGAAGGTGTCGTGCGGCCGGGGCCGGCGGCCAATGTAGCAGCCGGGACGGGCCGCTCGTAGCGGGGCCGCCCGTAGAATCTTCGGCGATGAAATCCCTCTTGCGCGCGCTCGCGCCGGCCTCGTCACTGGCCCTGTCACTGGCGTGGCTGCTGTCGTCGGCGGCCTCGGCGCAGGAGCCGCCGTCTCCTGCCGCGTCGGCCCCGGTCGCGGCCCCGGCGCCGGCGGCGCCCGTCTCGCTTTCCGCGCGCAAGGTCTACGAGCAGGCGCGCTCGCAGCTCGTGCAGATCCGCACCGTGCTCAAGGGCCGCGCCAGCCAGACCTCGGTGGGCTCGGGCTTCTTCGTCACGGCCGAAGGCCACATCGTCACCAATTTCCACGTGGTGAGCGAGGTGGCGCTCGAGCCCGAGACGCACGACCTGGTGTACGTCACCGCCGACGGGCGCGAGGCGCGCGTGCAGATCCTCATGCTCGACGTGCTGCACGACCTGGCGCTGCTCAAGGCGCTGCCGGCCGACGCGGCGGCGCCCAAGGCCTTCGATGCGCTGGCGTTCCGCCCCGCCGGCCAGCAGCTGGCGCAGGGCGAGCGCATGTACTCCCTCGGCAACCCGCTCGACGTGGGCTTCGCGGTGATCGAGGGCAACTACAACGGGCTGGTGGAGCGCAGCTTCTACCCGCAGATCTTCTTCTCGGGCTCGCTCAGCGGCGGCATGAGCGGCGGGCCGGCGCTGGACCAGGAAGGCCGCGTGATCGGCATCAACGTGGCGCGCCGCGTCGACGGCGAGCAGGTGAGCTTCCTCGTGCCGGCGCGCTTCGCCGAGGCGCTGCTCGAGCGCGGGCGCAACGCGCCGCCGATCGCCGGGCCGGCCCACGCCGAGATGACGCGCCAGCTCATGGCGCACCAGAACCTGCTGACCGAGCGCTTCATCTCGCAGGGCTGGAAGCGCGCCACGCACCCGCGCTACCTGGTGCCGGTGCCGCCCGACCGCTTCATGCGCTGCTGGGGGTCGAACCACGTGTCGACCACCGGCGGGCTCGATTTCGAGCGCTCCGACTGCGTGATGGAGACGCGCATCTTCGTCGGCAAGTTCACCACCGGCGCCGTCGCCGTGCGCCACGAGAGCTACGACGGGCGCAAGCTCGGCGCGCTGCGCTTCGCCTCGCGCCATTCGCAGAGCTTTCGCAACGAGGGCTTCACCCGGCTGCCCGGCGAGCACATGACCAAGCCGCAGTGTCGCGAGGACTACGTGACGAGCCACGGCCTGCCGCTGCGCGCCGTGGTGTGCATGCGGGCCTACCGCAAGCTGCCGCAGCTCTACGACGTGTCGGTGCTCGTCGCCACGCTCGACCAGAGCGAGCAGGGCGTGCAGGGCCGCTTCGACGCGCAGGGGGTCGACTTCGCCAACGCGATGAAGCTGGTGCAGCACTACCTCGACGCCTACGGAGTCGTGGAATGAACCGCCTGGCATTGCTGGAAGTGTTGGACCGCGACGGCCACGTGCGCCAGGCGGTGCCGGTGGCGGCCTGGCCGGCCGACGTGGGCCGCGCGCTCGACAACGCGCTGGTGCTCGACGACCCGCACGTGGCCGCGCGCCACCTGCGCATCGACGCCGATGCCGACGGCGTGTTCGTGCAGGTGGGCGAGACGGTGAACGGCCTGCGCGCGCAGGGCCGGCGCCTGGCCGCCGGCGAGCGCCTGCGCGTGGGCGCGGCGCCGCTGCGGCTGGACATCGGCGACACGCACCTGCGGCTGCGGCTGGCCACGCACCCGGTCGCCGCCGAGCTGCCGCTGCGCGCCTCGGCCGACCTGGTGCGCAGCGGCTGGGCCACCGCCGTGGCCGGCCTGCTGGTCGTGGCCGCGCTGCTGTTCACGACCTGGCTCGAGACCGACCCCGACGAGCTCACGCGCACGCTCACCTCCACCCTCATCAGCATGGGCGTGGCCGCGCTCGGCTGGTGCGGGCTGTGGGCGCTGATCTCGAAGGTGTTCACGCGGCGCAGCCACTTCTGGTGGCACGTGCGGGTGCTGGCCATCGGCGCGCTGGCGATCGTGGCGGCCCGGGCCGGGGCAAACCTGCTCGCGTTCTCGCTGTCGTGGCCCTGGGCGAGCGGCTTCGCCTTCGTGCTCACCGGCGCCATCGGCGCGGCGATGCTGTACTTCCACCTGCAGGGGCTCGAGCCGCGCCGGCGCGCGCCGATGGTCGCGGTCGCGGCCTGCGCCTTCCTCGGCGCCACCGCGCTCACGCTGTGGTCCAACCTGCAGACGCGCGACCAGTGGGGCAGCGACCTCTACCTCACGCACCTGTTCCCGCCCTCGCTGCGGCTGGCGCGCGCCGTCGACACCGCCGCCTTCGTGCAGCGCCTCGCGCCGCTGCAGGCCACGCTGGACGAGAAGGCGAAGCAGCGCGACGCGGGTGGCGACGCCGAAGGGGAAGCGGATGAGGAATGACGGCACCGCGCTGGTCACCGGCGGCGGGCGCGGCATCGGCGCGGCCACGGCGCTGCGCTGCGCCGGGCTCGGCTACGCCGTGGCCGTGAACTACGCGCGCGACGCCGCATCCGCCGAGCGGGTGGCCGAGCGCATCCGCGCGGGCGGCGGGCGCGCGCTCGCCATCCAGGCCGACGTGGCCGACGAGGCGCAGGTGCTGGCGATGTTCGCCCGCATCGACGCCGAGCTGCCGCCGCTGCGTGCGCTGGTCAACAACGCCGGCGTCGTCGACCGCACGCAGCGCGTGGACGAGATGAGCGCCGCGCGGCTGCAGCGCATGTTCTCGATCAACGTGATCGGCAGCTTCGTGTGCGCCCGCGAGGCGGTGCGGCGCATGTCCACCGCGCGCGGCGGCGCGGGCGGCGCCATCGTCAACGTGTCGTCGGTGGCCGCGCGCATCGCCTCGGCCGGGCAGTACGTCGACTACGCGGCGAGCAAGGCCGCCATCGACCTGTTCACCGTCGGCCTCGCGCGCGAGGTGGCGACGGAGGGCATCCGCGTGAACGCCGTGCGCCCGGGCATCGTCGACACCGAGATCCATGCCTCGGGCGGCCTGCCCGACCGGGCGCGCGACCTCGCCCACCAGATCCCCATGCAGCGCCCCGGCACGGCCGACGAGATCGCGCAGGCCATCGTCTGGCTGCTGGGCGACGCGGCGAGCTACGCCACCGGCGCGGTGGTCGACGTGACGGGCGGGCGCTGAGCGCGCCGCGCATCCCCATGGCCCGCAGCTTCGCCCTCGACCGCCCGCAGACCTTCGGCGAGGAACTCGCCAACACGCTGAGCCACGGCCTGGGCTTCCTGCTGGCGGCGGCGTCGCTGCCGATCCTGGTGGTGTTCGCGGTGCAGCGCGGCAGCACGATGGACGTGGTGGCGGCGAGCGTGTTCTCGGCCACGGCGATGCTGCTGTACTTCGTGTCCATGCTCTACCACGCGCTGCCGCTGGGGCGTGCCAAGCGCGTGCTGAACCGCCTCGACCACGCGGCCATCTACGTCTTCATCGCCGGCAGCTACACGCCGTTCACGCTCGGCGTGCTGCGCGGCGGCTGGGGCTGGGCGCTGTTCGGCGTGGTCTGGGGCATCGCCGCGGTGGGCGTGGCGGCCAAGCTGTTCAACCGGCTGCAGCACCCGTGGTGGTCGACCGGGCTGTACGTGGGCATGGGCTGGGTGGCGCTGGTGGCCATCGTGCCGCTGGTCGAGCGCATGCCCGCGGGCGGGCTGGCGTGGCTGGTGGGCGGCGGCCTGGCCTACACGGCGGGCGCCGTGGTCTTCATGTTCGATTCACGCCTGCGCTTCGGCCACTTCGTGTGGCACCTGTTCGTGCTGGGCGGCAGCACCTGCCACTTCTTCGCGGCGCTCTGGTACGCGCATTGAGCGCTACGCCGGCTGCATGCGGTCGGCCGCCTGCAGCGCGATGCGCGACAGGCGCTTCACCACGTTGCCGAGCGCGCGTTCCGCCTCGGCGAAGAGCTCGCCTTCCAGCGCGCGCATGACGTGCTCGAGCGCCTCGCTGAGCGCCTCGAGCGGCTCCTGCGCCGCGACCAGCAGGTGCACCGGGTCGTCGCCGGGCAGCTCGTCGGGCGGCGGGACGTCGGCCTCGCCGGCCGGCCATGACGGCGAGCGCAGCAGCTCTTCGAGCAGCGCCGCGCTGTCGCCGTCGCCGGCGGCGCGCAGGCGGGCCGCGAGCGCGCGGTGGCGCGCGGCGATCACCGCCTCGTGCCGTGCCAGCAGCCGGTGCAGCTCGTCGGCCGTGCTCGCGCTCGCCGGCGCCGCCGGCAGCGTGCCGGCGCGCTCGCGGTGCCACGCCTGGCGCCGCCAGCGGCGCATCAGCGCCGCATGGCGCAGCTCCTCGACGGCGAGCCGCTCGGCCTCGCGGGCGACGCGGGGCTCCTCGGCGTGGGCCGCCAGGTAGCTGTACAGCTCGAAGGCCCGCTGCTCGTTCTCGACCGCGATGGCGAAGGCGCGATAGGGCGTGAGCCGCGACGTGCCGGCGATCTCGTCCCAGGAGGTGGACAGGTCGGCCGGCAGCTGCCAGGTGAAGGCGCCCGGGCCCTCCGCCGGCGGTACGCTCTGGCCCAGGCCGCCGGCCCAGTGCTGCACCGCGTCGACGTGGCGGCGCTCCTCCTCGAGCAGGTAGCGCAGGGCCGCCGCCGTGGCCGCCTCGCCGCGGCGCACCATGACGTCGACGAGCGTCGCGTAGCGCTGCACCGACTCGCGCTCGATGCGGTCGGCGATGCCCACGAGCACCTCAATCGTTACGGGGTGAATCTCCGGGTCCCGTCCGAGCAATGACTCGCGCATGATGTACGTCAGGTCAGAAAATTGCGAATGCGACACAGTTGCGTGTTCGAGTATCAACCTTTCCCGGTTCCGTCGAGGTGGTGTTGTCCTTTATCGCGCGGTTGACCGCAGCTTTTGCGCTGCTTCTGTTGATGTGGGTCACTGTCGCGACCCCGGCCCGCGCCGAAGGGCCCGCCCCGACGCTGGCCGATTTCCTCGCCAAGGTGCAGCCGTCGGACGTCGTGCCGGGCGCCGACCGCTTCGGCCCGGTGCGCGAGTCGCCCGCCGCGGCGCCGGCCTACGCCGGGGACAGGCTGCTCGGCCACGTCTACCTCAACTCGCAGTACGTCAACACCAACGGCTATTCCGGCAAGCCGATCCACATCCTCATCGGCCTCGACCCGGAGGGCACCATCGTCGGCGCGAAGGTCGTCGCGCACAGCGAGCCGATCGTGCTCATCGGCATCCCCGAGCACCGCGTCGTCACCTACCTGAAGTCCTTCGTCGGCTACAACCCGCTGCGGGCGGCCGAGGCGGGCCAGGGGCCGCCGCACCCGGACATCGTCAGCGGCGCCACCGTCACCGTGCTGGTGATGGGCGAGAGCGTGGTGCGCTCGGCGGTGCGCGTGGCGCGCGCGCTGCAGGGCAGCGCGGCGGGCGGCGGGCCGGCGCCGGCATCGGTCCCGGCGGTGCGCGAGATCGACCCCGCGGCCGGCGCGGTGACCGGCTGGGACGCGCTGCTCGGCAACGGCGCGGTGCGCCACCTGCACCTGACCACCGGGCAGGTGAACCAGGCCTTCGTCGACTCGGGCAACAAGGTCGCGGCGCAGCGGCCCGAGCCCGGCGCCGCCGACGAGGCCTTCATCGACCTGTACGTCGCGCTCGTCTCGCAGCCGGCCATCGGCCGCAGCCTGCTCGGCGAGGACGAGTACGCCACCGTCTCGCGCATGCTCGCACCCGGCCAGCAGGCGGTGCTCGTGGCCGGCGACGGGCGCTATTCGTTCAAGGGCTCGGGTTACGTGCGCGGCGGCATCTTCGACCGCATCGAGCTGATCCAGGGCGCGGAGACGATCCGCTTCCGCGACCACCTGCACCGCCGCGTCGGCACGCTGCAGGCGGCGGGCGCGCCGGCGCTGCGCGAGATCGGCGTGTTCCTCGTGCCGCCGGGCGCCGAGTTCGACCCGGCCGCGCCGTGGCGACTGCAGCTGCTGGTGCAGCGCGCGACCGGCGCGCTCGACAAGGCCTTCGTCTCCTTCGAGCTCGACTACCGCGTGCCCGACGCCTACGTCAAGGCGCCCCCCGCGCCGGCACCCGCCGCGCAGGCGGCCGGCGGCGGCGCGGCGGCGCACGAGGCGCTGCCCGGCTTCCCCGTCGACGACCCGCTGTGGCAGCGCCTGTGGCACAGCAAGGCCGTCGCCATCGCGGTGCTCGTCGTGATGCTGGTCGTGCTGACGCTGATCTTCTTCTTCCAGGACGTGCTGGTGAAGCGCGAGACGCTGTTCGACCGCGTGCGGCTCGGCTTCCTGACGGTCACGCTGCTGTGGCTCGGCTGGGTGATGCATGCGCAGCTGTCGGTGGTCAACGTGCTGACCTTCACCACGGCGCTGCGCACCGGCTTCGACTGGTCGGCCTTCCTCGTCGACCCGCTGGTGTTCATCCTGTGGTGCTCGGTGGCGGTGGCGCTGCTGTTCTGGGGGCGCGGGCCGTTCTGCGGCTGGCTGTGCCCCTTCGGCGCGCTGCAGGAACTCACCAACCGCATCGCGCGCGCGCTGAAGGTGCCGCAGCTGAAGATCGCCTGGCGCGTGCACGAGCGGCTGTTCCCGATCAAGTACATCATCTTCCTCGGGCTGTTCGGCGTGTCGCTCGGCTCGCTCGCGCTGGCCGAGGTGCTCTCGGAAGTGGAGCCCTTCAAGACGGCCATCGTGCTGCACTTCGTGCGCGACTGGTGGTTCGTCGCCTTCGCCGTGGCGCTGCTCGTGGCGGGGCTGTTCGTCGAGCGCTTCTTCTGCCGCTACCTGTGCCCGCTCGGCGCGGCGCTGGCGATCCCCGGGCGGCTGCGCATGTTCGACTGGCTCAAGCGCTACCGCGAGTGCGGCAACCCCTGCCAGCGCTGCGCCAAGGAGTGCCCGGTGGAGGCCATCCACCCCGAGGGCCACATCAACCCGAACGAGTGCATCGGCTGCCTGCACTGCCAGGTGCTCTACCACCACGACTACAAGTGCCCCGTGAAGATCCAGCGCCGCCTCAAGCGCGAGAAGCGCGACGCCCTGGCGGCGGCGACCTACGGCCCCGGCGCCGAGCCGCGCACCTCGATCCCCATCGTGCCGGCCAAGCCCGTCTGACCCGAGTTCCTTTCGACATCACCGAACCTTGCTGAGGAGAACCTCCATGACCGACACCACCGATCGTCCGAAACCCCAGAACCCGGCGCGGCGCGCCGTGCTGGGCGGCGGCGCGCGCGCCGTGGCCCTGGCCGCCGGCGCCGCGGGCGGCCTGCTCGCCGGCTGCAGCCGCCCCGAGGAGTCGGCGCCCGGCGCGGCCTCCGCGCCGGCCAGCGGTGCCTCCGCCGCGCCGCCCGCGCCCCGTTCCGCCACGGCCGCGGCCATCGCCAAGACCCACGTCGATCCGGGCGAGCTCGACGAGTACTACGTGTTCTTCTCCAGCGGCCAGAGCGGCGAGCTGCGCATCATGGGCCTGCCCTCGATGCGCGAGCTGATGCGCGTGCCGGTGTTCAACCGCTGCAGCGCCACCGGCTGGGGCCAGACGAACGAGAGCCTGAAGATCCTCACCGAGGGGCTGACGCCGGAGACGAAGAAGTTCCTCGCCTCGCGCGGCGGCACCTGGGTCAACGGCGACCTGCACCACCCGCACATGTCGTTCACCGAGGGCACCTACGACGGGCGCTACCTCTTCATGAACGACAAGGCGAACACGCGCGTGGCGCGCGTGCGCTGCGACGTGATGAAGTGCGACAAGATCATCGAGCTGCCCAACCAGCACACGGTGCACGGCCTGCGCGTGCAGAAGTACCCGCGCACCGGCTACGTGTTCTGCAACGGCGAGGACCGCGTGCCGATCCCGAACGACGGCAGCACCGCCAAGGACCCGAAGAGCTACCAGTGCGTCTTCACCGCCGTCGACGGCGACTCGATGAAGGTGGCCTGGCAGGTGCTGGTCGACGGCAACCTCGACAACGTCGACGCCGACTACCAGGGCAAGTACGCCTTCGCCACCTGCTACAACTCCGAGGAGGGCCTGACGCTCGGCGAAAGCACCTCGGCCGAGCAGGACTGGATCGTCGTCTTCAACCTCAAGCGCATCGAGGAGGCGGTGGCCGCCGGCAAGGCCAAGACCATCGGCGGCGTGCCGGTGGTCGACGGCAAGAAGGGCTCGCCGTTCACCCGCTACATCCCGGTGCCCAACAGCCCGCACGGCATCAACACCGCGCCCGACGGCATCCACGTCGTCGTCAACGGCAAGCTGTCGCCCACCACCACGGTATTCGACGTGCGCAAGTTCGACGAGCTGTTCGACGACAAGATCAAGCCGCGCGACTGCGTGGTGGCCGAGCCCGAGCTGGGCCTCGGGCCGCTGCACACCGCCTTCGACGGCCGCGGCAACGCCTACACCACGCTGTTCATCGACAGCCAGATCTGCAAGTGGTCCATTGCCCGTGCGATCGAGAAGTACGCCGGCAAGGAGGTCGACCCCATCATCCAGAAGCTGGACGTGCACTACCAGCCGGGGCACAACCACACCTCGATGGGCCAGACGAAGGAGGCCGACGGCAAGTGGCTGCTGTCGCTGAACAAGTTCTCGAAGGACCGCTTCCTGAACGTGGGCCCGCTCAAGCCCGAGTGCGACCAGCTCATCGACATCTCCGGCGACCAGATGGTGCTGGTGCACGACTCGCCGAGCTTCGCCGAGCCGCACGACGCGACCATCGTGCACCGCTCGAAGGTGAACCCGATCCACATCTGGAAGCGCGACGACCCGATGTGGGAGGACGCCCGCCGCCAGGCCGCGGCCGACAAGGTCGAGCTGGAATCGGCGGCCAACGTCGTGCGCGACGGCAACAAGGTGCGCGTCTACATGTTCTCGATCGCGCCGACCTTCAGCCTCACCGACTTCACGGTGAAGCAGGGCGACGAGGTGACGGTGTACGTGACCAACCGCGACCAGATCGAGGACCTGACGCACGGCTTCACCATCGTCAACTACGGCATCGCGATGGAGGTGGCGCCGCAGGCCACCGCCTCGGTCACCTTCAAGGCCGACCGCGCCGGCGTGTACTGGTACTACTGCCAGTGGTTCTGCCACGCGCTGCACATGGAGATGAAGGGCCGCATGATCGTCGAGCCGCGCTGAAGCCGGTGAGCGCCGTGCGCCGCATGCGCCCCGCCCTGCTCGCCGCCGCCCTGTGCGGCGCGGGGGCGCTCGCGGGCGCGGCGCCGGCCGGGGACGAACGCCGCGTCGCGCCGGGCGAGGCCCTGCAGCCGCTGCTCGACGCGGCGCCGTCGGGCGCGGCGTTCCGCCTCGCGCCCGGGCGCCACGCCGGGCCGCTGCGCATCGAGCGCCCGCTCGCGCTGCTGGGCGAGCCCGGCGCGGTGCTGGCCGGCGCGGGCGCGGGCAGCGTGGTGCACGTGACCGCGCCCGACGTGCGCATCGAGGGCCTGGAGATCACCGGCTCCGGCATCGACGTGCCGGCCATGGACGCCGGGGTGCTGCTCTCGCGCACGGCGGTGCGCGCGCAGGTGCGCGGCAACCGCCTCGCCGGCAACCTCTTCGGCGTGTACGTGCACGGCGCGGCGGGCTCCCTCGTCGAGGACAACGTCATCACCGGCCGCGACGACCTGCGCATGGCCGAGGCCGGCGACGGCGTGGCCATCTGGAACGCGCCCGGCACGCAGGTGCTGGGCAACACCGTCACCCACGGGCGCGACGGCATCTTCGTGAAGATGAGCCGCGACAACACCTTCGCGCGCAACGACTTCAGCCGCCTGCGCTTCGCCATCCACTACATGTACACGCAGAGCAGCCGCATCGTCGGCAACCGGTCGCGCGGCAACCACGTCGCCTGGGCCATCATGTACTCGGACGACCTCGAGATCCGCGACAACGTCTCCGACCGCGACCGCGACCACGGGCTGATGCTCAACACCACCAACCGCTCCGCCATCACCGGCAACGTGGTGCGCCAGGGCGGCGAGAAGTGCGTGTTCATCTACAACGCCAACCGCAACGCCATCCGCGACAACTGGTTCGAGGGCTGCCCGATCGGCGTGCACTTCACCGCCGGCTCCGAGGGCAACGCGCTCTCCGGCAACGCCTTCGTCGGCAACCGCACGCAGGTGAAGTACGTCGGCACGCGCTTCATCGACTGGGCCGACGGCGGGCGCGGCAACTTCTGGAGCGACAACCCGGCCTTCGACCTTGACGGCGACGGCCTCGCCGACCGGCCCTACCGGCCCAACGACGTGATGGACGGCATCCTCTGGACGCTGCCGGCCGCCAAGGCGCTGACCAACAGCCCGGCCGTGCAGATGGTGCGCTGGGCGCAGGCGCGCTTTCCGGCGCTGTACCCCGGCGGCGTCATCGACAGCGCGCCGCTGATGCGCCCGGCCTTCGTTCCGCCGCCGGCCCGGCCATGACGGCGGTCGTGCAGTGGGAGGCGGTCACCAAGCGCTACCGCGGCGTGACCGCGGTGGAGAACGTGTCGCTCGGCCTCGCGGCCGGCGAGGCGACGGCGCTGGTCGGCCACAACGGCGCGGGCAAGACCACGCTGATCAAGCTGCTGCTCGGGCTGATCCGCCCGAGCGCGGGCGCCGTGCGCATCGGCGGCGTCGACCCGGCCGGGCGCCACGGCGCGCAGGCGCGGCGCGCCATCGGCTTCCTGCCCGAGAGCGTGGCCTTCCACGGCGCGATGACGGGCCACGAGCTGATGGCCTTCTACGCCCGGCTCAAGGGCGCGCCCGCGGGGCACAACGCCGCGCTGCTGGAGCGCGTGGGCATCGCCGGGGCGGCGCACCGCCGCGTCGCCACCTACTCCAAGGGCATGCGCCAGCGGCTGGGCATCGCGCAGGCGCTGATCGGCGAGCCGCGGCTGCTGCTGTTCGACGAGCCGACCAGCGGCCTGGACCCGGCCTCGCGCCGCGACGTCTACGACATGATCGACCAGCTGCGCGGCAGCGGCGCGACGGTGCTCATCTGCACCCACGCGCTGGCCGAGATCGACGGCCGCGTCGACCGCGCGGCCATCATGCACCGGGGCCGCCTGCTGACCGCGGGCACGCTCGCGCAGCTGCGCGAGAGCGCCGCGGCGGCGGTGCGCATCGAGGTGCACGTGCGCCGCTGCACCACCGGCCAGGTGCTGGCGCTGCTGCCCGACGGTGTGCAGTGCGCGGCGCGCACCGAGACCACGCTGAGCCTGCGCGCCGCGCCGGCAGACAAGATGCACGCGCTGCGCGCCATCGCCCAGGCCGGCGCAGCGGTCGAGGACGTCGAGATCCACGCGCCCGGCCTGCAGGAGCTCTACACCCACCTGACCGGCGGCGCCGGCGACGCCGCATGAACACCCTCGCCATCGCCCTGCAGGAGATCCGCGTCGGCCTGCGCAACCGCTGGGTGCTCGCGATGACGCTGCTGCTGGCCGCGCTCGCGCTGTCGCTCGCGCTGCTGGGCAGCGCGCCCACCGGCACGGTGAAGGCCGAGCCGCTGGCGGTCGTGGTGGTGAGCCTGGCGAGCCTGACGATCTTCCTCGTGCCGCTGATCGCGCTGCTGCTGTCGTTTGACGCCATCGTCGGCGAGCACGAGCGCGGCACGCTGATGCTGCTGCTGTCGTACCCGGTGTCGCGCTGGCAGGTGGTGGCGGGCAAGGTGCTCGGGCAGGTGGCCATCCTCGCCGTCGCCACGGTGCTCGGCTACGGCGCGGCCGCGGCGGCGCTCTGGCTGCAGGGCGACATCGGCGCCGGCGCCGCGCGTGCCTACGGCGCGATGGTGCTCACCTCCATCATGCTCGGCGCCTCGTTCGTCGCCATCGGCTGCCTGGCGAGCACGCTGGTGCGCGAGCGCGCCACCGCCGCCGGCCTGGCCGTGGGCGTGTGGCTGTTCTTCGTGCTGCTCTACGACACCGCGCTGCTCGGCGTGCTCGTCGCCGACCAGGGCCGCACCGTCGGCAAGGCGGGGCTGGACGCGCTGCTGCTGCTCAACCCTGCCGACGTCTACCGCCTGTTCAACATGAGCGCGAGCGACAGCGTGTCCGTCTACAGTGGCATGGCCGGCCCGGGCGATCCGGCGGCGATGCCGCCCGCCACGCTGCTGGCGGTGCTGGCGGCCTGGGTGCTGGTGCCGCTCGCACTGGCCGTCGCCGCCTTCCGAAGGAGATCGCTTTGAAGTACGCCCTGCAGTTCGCGCGCGCAGCCGCGCTCGCCGCCGCAGCGCTCGTCGCCGCCTGCGACGGCCCCGCGCCGAACGCCGCCCCGCCAGCCCCGCTGGAAGTGAGCGCCGAGGCCACGGGCCACTACTGCGGCATGCTGCTGGTGGACCACGAAGGCCCCAAGGGGCAGATCCATCTCGCCAGCCGCGGCCAGCCGGTCTGGTTCTCGTCGGTGCGCGACACCATCGCCTTCCTGCGCCTGCCCGAGGAGGCGCGCGACATCGCCGCGGTGTACGTCAACGACATGGGCCGCGCCACGCAGTGGGCGCAGCCCGAGGCCGGCACCTGGATCGAGGCGCGCCAGGCCTGGTTCGTCATCGACAGCGAGATGCGCGGCGGCATGGGCGCGCCCGAGGCCGTGCCGTTCGCGGACGAGGCCGCGGCGCAGGCCTTCGTCGCGAAGCACCGCGGCCGCGTCGTGCGGCTCGACGGCATTCCCGACGCCTACGTGCTCGGCCCGGTCGACACCGCCGGCGGGCCGCCCGCCGAGGCGGCGGCATCCGCCCCGGCCCATCACGCGCCTGCATCGCACAGGCACTGACATGGCCAGCCGCCGCCGCTTCATCGCCATCGCCGCCGCCTGCGCCGGCGCGGCGCCGCTCGCCCCGTGGGCCGCCGTGCGCGGCCAGCCCGCCGTCAGCGTCTGGAAGGGCCAGGCGCTGGGGGCGCTGGCGTCGATGACGCTGGTGCACCCCGACCGCGCGCTGGCGCAGGCACAGCTGCAGGGCTGCGCCGCCGAGCTCGAGCGCCTGGAGAACATCTTCAGCCTCTACCGGCCCGGGTCGGCGCTGTCGCGGCTGAACGCGGCCGGCGAGCTGGCGCATCCGCCGCACGAGCTGGTCGAGCTGCTGGGCTTCGCCCTCTCGGTCGCCCGCGACAGCGGCGGCGCCTTCGACCCGACGGTGCAGCCGCTGTACCGCCTTTATGCCGACCATTTCGCGCGGCCCGGCGCGGCCGCCGTCGGGCCGTCGCCGCGCGCCATCGCCGGCGCGCTCGCGCGCGTGGGCTTCGAGGCCGTCGAGCTGCGCGCCGGCCGCATCCGCCTGCGCCGCCCCGGCATGGCGCTGACGCTGAACGGCGTGGCGCAGGGCTTCGTCACCGACCGCGTGGCCGACCGGCTGCGCGCCGCGGGCTTCGACGACGTGCTGGTCGATCTCGGCGAGGCCCGCGCGCTCGGGCACCGGGCCGACGGCCGGCCCTGGCAGGCCGCGCTGGCCGACCCGCGCCGGCCCGCGCGCACGCTGCTCGAGCTGCCGCTGGGCGATGCGGCCGGCGCGCTGCCGGCGCTGGCCACGTCGGCGGGCGCCGGCACGACGTTCGGCCCCGACCCGCGCCTGCACCACCTGCTCGATCCGCGCACCGGGCGCAGCGCCAACCACCATGCCTCGGTCTCCGTCGGCGCGACACGCGCGACCGTGGCCGACGGGTTGTCGACGGCGCTCTCGGTCCTCGCGCCCGAGCAGGCCCTGGCGCTGCTCGCCCGCCACCCCGGCACGCAGGCGTGGATGGTCGACGCGCACGGCCGCGTGCACGCGCACGGCGCGGCCTGACGCCGCCGAAGGCACCTCAGCGCCGCTCGACGATCAGCGGCACCAGCCGGAGCGCGTCGCGCACGCGCTGCGCCGCGTCCTGCGCGTCGTCGCGGCTCGCGTAGGGGCCGGCGCGCAGCCGGAAGGTGCTGCCTTCCTCGTCGTGGATGCCCATCAGCGGCGCGAGCCAGGGCTGCGCCTGCGCCACCTCGCGCTGGAAGCGCTCGGCGCCGTCCCGGTTGCGGTAGGCGCCGAGCTGGAGCCAGAAGCCCGGCGCCGGCTCCGCGGCGGCCGCCGGAATCGGCACCGGGCCGTCGACGGCCGCGACCGGCCTCACGCCGTCGGCGGGCACGGCCACCGCGTCGTCGGCCGGGGCCGCGCCGGGCACGGTGCGCGCCGCCATCACCACGGGCGGCTGGCCGTCCGGGGCGCCGCGCCGCCAGGCGCCGCTGGCGATCTCGTCGTGGGTGATGCGCGTGACCTCCACGCGGCCGATGTGGTTCAGCAGGCCGAGCTTCGACGCGGCGGCATAGCTCAGGTCGATGACGCGCCCGGGATGGAACGGCCCGCGGTCGTTCACGCGCACGATCACCTCGCGCCCGTTGGCCAGGTTGCGCACGCGCGCGTAGCTCGGCAGCGGCATGGTCGGGTGCGCCGCCGTCATGGCGTACATGTCGTAGGTCTCGCCGTTGGCCGTCTGCCGGCCATGGAACTTCGTGCCGTACCACGACGCCAGCCCGCGCTCCGTCATCGGCTGGTCGTCCGCCACCGGCGTGTAGCTGCGCCCGAGCACGCGGTAGGGCTTGTTCGGCCCGCCGCTGCGGATGCGCTCGATCACCGGCTCGGCATCGGGCAGGCTCTCCAGGTCCCGCGGCGGGTTGGCGTGCGCGCCGTCGCGCTCCCACGACGGCGCCGGCCCGCGCGGCGTGCCGGCGCAGCCGGCCAGCAGCGTGGCGCCGAGCAGGGCCGCCAGGGGCAGGGACCGACACCGTTGGAACCACCGCACGCCGCGCTCCTTTCTCGTCCAGACATGCCGCGGCAGGCTACCACCGCCGCCGGGCCGGGGTTCGTGCATCGTGCGCGACATCGCCGCGCCGGGCGGCCGCTACCGTCCACCCGACGCGGCGCGGTCGATCTGCTCGGCGAGCCGGTCCGGCCGCGTGGCCTGTTCGAGCACCGACAGCGTCGGGTCGTCGACGGGCACGCCCACCTTCTCGCACAGGCGCTCGAGCATGCGCAGCATGCGGGTGTTCTCCTGCTCGGTCAGCAGGTTGATCTGCAGGTCGAGCGCATTGCGCCGCTCGCCGAGCCGCGCCTCCTCGTTCTGGCTGATGAGGATGAAGGTAGACAGGAAGATCGCCTCCAGCGACACCACCAGCGTCAGCAGCGTGAACGGGAACGGGTCGAAATGCCGGTGCCCCGGCCAAGCGTTGAAGCCGATCCACAGCGCGAAGAACGCCGCGTGCACCCACACGAACCACACGCTGCCACAGCACGAGGCGATGCCCTGCGCGATGCGCTCGGAGCGGCTGCGGTTGGCCCGCGCCGCCGCCTCGAGCTTGACGATGGCGCGCACGTTGCGTGCGGTGAGCTCGTCGACGGAATGCGGGGACCGGTAGTCGCCGGCCGCCTCCGCGCGCCGGCCCCGGCGACGGTGGGACGACGAGGACGACGCCATCTCTCGAACCTTGCAGTGGCAATGCCGGCAGCGTAGGCGCGGGCGAGGGCGCGCGCTGTCGGGACGCGCCGCGACGGGGCGTAGGAGAAGCGGCAGGGCGCACGCCCCTCGTGAAGCGCCCTCGTACACTCCGTCCTGAATGCTGGGAGTGCAAACCGGAGTCTCATGAGCGATACGCTGCCAACACGTGATCCCCAGCGTCCGGAGCCGGCACGCGCCATATCGACCACCTTGCGCAAGGCCCTGTCCATCCTGGAGACCCTGGGCAACGCCGAGTCGCCCATGAGCAGCCAGCAGCTGGCCCGCGCGGTCGGCCTGACGCGCTCGACCGCCTCCCGCCTGACGCTGGACCTGGCCGAGCTGGACTATCTCGAGGCAGTGAGCGACACGAGCCGCTATCAGCTCGGCCCCGCGGCACTGCGCCTGGGGCTGGCCAAGCTGTCGAACCTGGACATCCGCAAGGTCGCCGCGCCGCTGATGCGCGAGCTGAGCGAGGACAGCGGGATGCCGATCGACCTGGTCATGCCGGTCGCGGAGGAACTGCTCTACTTCGAGATCGCCCGCAAGGTGGGGCAGATCACCATGGCCAACGAGCTGGGCGCGCGCATGCCGATGGACGTGACGGCGGGCGGCCACGCCGTGCTGCACGCCATGGAGGCCGCCGACCGGGACCGGGCGCTCGCCAATCTGCGCATCCGGCACAAGAGCGGTTGGAAGGCGATCGAGCGCCAGGTCGCGCAGTCGTTCGAGCAGATCGAGGCCGGTGGCTTCTGCCTGGTGGCCGGCGCATGGCGCGCCGACGTGTCCGCGGTGGCCGTGCCCTTCGTCGATCCGCGGACCTCCAAGGTGTTCAGCTTCACCTGCTCGGCCATCCGCCTGCCCGGCAGCGAGCCGCTGCTGCGGGACCGCATCGGGCCGATGCTGGTCGCCCTCGTGCGGCGCCTGTCGGCGGCGCTGTCGGGCAAGTCGCCGCTCTGAGCGCCGGCCGCCCGGGCCGTCAGCGGGGCTCGGCCGACGGCGCGCGGCGGCCGAGCTGGATGCTCAGCCCGATCGCCGCCGACACCAGGAGCATCAGCACGGAGACGGCCACGGTGGACGGGTCCAGCCGGTCGCGCAGGTTGGCGAACAGCACCCGCGGCACCGTCGACTGCTCGGGCCCCGCGAGGAACATCGCGATGATCACCTCGTCGACGGAGTTCAGGAACGCCAGCACGAAGCCCGCGATCAGCGCCGGCTTCAGGAGGGGCACGAGCACGTCCAGCACGATCATCGGCCAGCGCGCGCCGAGGCTTTGCGCGGCGCGCACGACGACCATGTCGGTCGTGTCCAGGCTGGCGCCGACGGTCACCATGACGAGCGGGAAGGAGATCACGCAGTGGGCGACGATGACGGCCAGGTGCGTGGACAGCAGCCCGAGCCTGGCCGTCAGGAAGTACAGGCCCAGCCCCAGCACCACCGAGGGCACGGCGATGGGCAGCAGCAGCGCCGAGCGGATCCACCCGCTGCGGCGCGGCGAGACGAAGGCGAGCCCGATCGCCGCCGCGGCGCCGATCACCACGGCGAGCGAGGCCGACGCGCCCGCGATCAGCAGGCTGTTGACGAAGGCCTCGCGCCAGCGGGGATCGGCCAGGACGTGCTGCACCCACTTCAGCGACAGCCCCGGCAGCGGATAGGCGAGCGCTTCCCCGGTCGAGAACGCCAGCGGGATGACGACGATCAGCGGCACCACCAGGAACAGGAAGCCGAGCGCCGCGCAGAAGCCGAGGATGACGTCGATCCGTTTCATGCGCGCCTCAGCCGAGCCGTGTCAGCGCGCAGCGCAGGCCGCGTGCGCACAGGTTGATCGCGACGACGCCGCCCAGCATCAGGACGATCAGCGCGATGGCCAGGGTGCTGGCGAAGCCGGTGTCGCCGATGGCCAGCGCCAGTTCGGAGATGCTGTAGCTGACCATCTGGTCGAAGGCGCCCCCGACCAGCGCCGGGGTCAGGTAGAAGCCCATCGAGATCACGTAGACGAGCGTCGCGCCCGCGGCCAGCCCGCCCATCGTCTGGGGAACGAAGACGAGCAGGAACGCGCGCAGGGCGGAGCTGCCCAGCGACAGGGCGGCGCTGAGCTGGTTCTTCTGCAGGTTCTTCATCGCCGTGTAGAGCGGGTAGACGAGGAACGGCAGCATCACGTGGGTCATCGCGATGTACACGGCGGGCCGCGTGTACAGGATGTCGAGCGGGCGCGCGACCACCTGCGCCAGCGAGTCGAGGGCGCCGCCCTTCTGCAGGATGATCACCCACGCGGCCGACCGCGCGAGCAGCGACATCCACAGCGGCAGGAACGCGACGAAGAACAGCACCCGCGCGACGCCCGGCCGGGCGGCCGTCAACGCGTAGGCCATCGGGTAGCCGATGAGGATGCACAGCCCCGTCACCGCGAGGCTGATGGTGACGGTGCGCCACAGCAGCGCGAGGTAGACCTGCTGCGGGGCGGCCTGCCCCGCCGATTCCACCGCGCCGAAGATGCGGCTGAAGTTGCCCGTGTCCAGGGGCGAGCAGGCGGCCTTGAGCGCGGCCCAGAGCTCGGGGCGCTTCCAGTCGGCGGGCAGGGCGGCCGGCGCGGCATCGCCGGATGCGCCGCGCGCCAGCGTGCGCCCCGAGGCGATGATGGCCGAGCGCACGCCGTGGACCTGCCGGTTCAGCCGCTCCGCGGCCGCCGGCAGCGTGCGGGCGGCATAGGCGGACCGCAGGTCGCCCGCCAGGGCCGCCCAGGCCCCGGAGGCGACGGGATCGCCCTCGCGCCAGCTGTCGAGGGCTTCGCAGGTGGCCGGGAACGCCTGGGCGACGTCGGTGTTGTAGACCGCTCTCGCGAACACCATGAGCAGCGGGACGATCACGCACAGCAGGCAGGCCGCGGCGGCGGGCGCCACGAACAGCCGCGATGCGAGCCGGGTCGAGCGCGCGGCGCCCGACCCCGCGGCCGCCGGGCTCGGCGGCGTCATGCGGCCTGCCTTCTCGACAGCAGCTCGCCGCCGGCGAGGTGGGCCGGCAGGGCGCCGGCGGCCGGCGCCTCGCGCACGACCGGCGCATCGGCGGCGGCGAACACGAGCGCGTGGGTGTCCAGGAAGCTCAGGCTCGCCCGCCCCCGCTCGAACGCGCGGGGCGCGGCGTCGCGCCCGATCTTGCAGACGAACTCGTCGCCGCCGGCCAGCCGCACGCTGACCCGGTGGTGGTCGCCGACGAAGATCTCGTCGCACACTTCGCCGTGCAGTACGTTGGCCGGATCGGGGGCCGCCGCTGCCTCCGCGCCGACCAGGGCGGCCCGCTCCGGGCGGACGGTGGCCACCACCCGGTCGCCCGGCCGCACGGCCGACGGCGGCGCGACGCCGCGGATCGTCTGGCCGTCGTTCAGGCGGACCGTCGCGATGCCCTGGTCGATGCCGACCAGCGTGCCGTCCAGGCTGTTCGTCTCGCCGATGAAGGTGGCGATGAAGTGCGAGGCCGGGCGGTCGTAGATCTCGGCGGGCGTGCCGACCTGCGCCAGCCGGCCGGTGTCGAACACCGCCACGCGGTCCGACATGGTCAGGGCCTCGGTCTGGTCATGCGTGACGTAGATGACCGTGATGCCCAGCTCCCGCTGCAGCCGCTTGATCTCGAACTGCATGTGGTGGCGCAGGTTCTTGTCGAGCGCGGCGAGCGGCTCGTCCATCAGGACGACGTCCGGGTCGAACACCATGGCGCGCGCCAGCGCGACGCGCTGCTGCTGCCCGCCCGAGAGCTGCGACGGCAGGCGGTCGCGGAACGGCGTCAGGCGCACGCGCTCGAGCGTGGCCGCCACCTTCCGCCGGATGTCGGCCGTGCGCTCGGCGCGCGCCTTCAGCGGGAAGCCGACGTTCTGCGCCACGGTGAGGTGAGGGAACAGCGCGTAGTTCTGGAACACCACGCCCAGCCCGCGCCGGTTGGGCGCCACCTTCGTGACCTCGCGGCCCCGCAGCAGCACCTCGCCGGACGTGGCCGTCTCGAAGCCGGCGAGGATCATCAGCGCGGTGGTCTTGCCGGAGCCGGAAGGGCCCAGCAGCGTCAGGAACTCGCCCGGCCGGACGGCCAGGTTCAGCTCGCGCAGGGCGAAGATCCCGTCCTGGTAGCTCTTGCTGACGCAGCGGAAGTCGACGACGCAGGCTTCGGACATGCGATTCCCCGGTGGAGGGGCCGGCGGCTCAGCGCGACGCGACCCAGGCGCTCCAGCGTTCGAGCAGGCGCGGGTAGTTGTCGAGCCAGAAGGTCAGGGCCTCGGTGCTGGACGAGAACAGGTGCCCGGTTGTCCGCTCGCCCGTGGGCATGAGCTCGCGCGTCTGCGGCGCGACCAGCGCTTCCACGCCGACCATGGTGGGCCCGTAGTACATCGCGTCGATGAAGTTGGCCTGGGCCTGCGGTTTCACGAAATGGTCGAGGAACCTGTAGGCCTCCTCGCGCTTCTTGCTGCCGCTGAAGACCACCCAGTAGTCCATCGAATAGGTGCCGCGGTCCCACAAGGCCTCGAAGGGCTTGCCTTCCTTCCTGGCCACGGCGTACCGGCCGTTGTACATCAGCGCCATGGCGACGTTGCCCGAGCCCAGCATCTCCACGGGCTGCGCGCCGGCCTCCCAGAACACGAGGTCCGACTTGATGCGGTCGAGCACCCGGAACGCCCGCTCCACGCCCCCTTCCGCGCGAAGCACCTTGTAGATGTCCGCCGGCGGCACGCCGTCGGCCAGGAGCGCGAACTCGAGGTTGATCTTCGGGCCCTTGCGGATCGCGCGCTTGCCGGGATAGGCCTTGGTGTCGAAGAAGTCCGCCAGCTTCGCGGGCGCCTTCGCGCCCGAGGCCGTGTTGTAGACGGCGAGCGTGCCCGTCACGGTCACGCCGAGCCCGCATTCCGTCTTCGCTTCGGGCCGCAGCTGGTCGGCGTTCCTGATCCGCTTCCAGTCGATGGGCAGGAAGACGCCTTCCTCGCACCCGCGCAGGAGCTCGGGCCCTTCCACCTGGACCACGTCCCACTTGAAGTTCTTCGTCGAATGGATGGCCTGCAGCGGCGCCCAGCCGCCGATGTAGGTGTCCTCGTTGACGCGGATGCCCGTGGCCTTGGTGAACGGCGCGAAGTAGGCCAGCCGCTGGTTGTCCTGGAAGACGCCGCCCCAGGAGGCGATGGTGAATTCCTGCGCATGGGCAGCCATCGACAGGCTGCAGGCCACGGCCAGGGCGACATGGCGAAGAAGGCGGTTCATGGAAGTCTCCTGTGTCGATATTCCCGCGGGCGCCTCAGCGGGCGGCGTAGATCTCGTCGATGGATTCCGAGGCCGCCCGGATGAGGGCGGACACGTCGTCGTCGGTCATGGCGGTGGAGATCGCGCCGAACGCCGAGGGGATGAGGTGCACCTGCCGGGCCATCATCGCCCGGCGGAACCGCACGCCGCGCTCCGCCTCGGCGGGGCTGGGATAGGTGTCGCGGTGGTTGGCGGGATTCCTGACGCCGAAGTGGAACTTAAAGAGCGAGCCGCCCCCCGTGACGCAGGCGTTCAGGCCGCGCTCCTCGATGAACTGCGTGAGGCTCGCGCGCACCCGGGCGCCGTGGCGGTTGATGCCGTCGATCGCTTCGCGCGTCAGCGCCTCGAGGGCGGCGAGGCCCGCCACCATCGTCACCGGGTTGGCCGAGAAGGTGCCGCCGGCGGTGACCTTGGGCCGTCCGTGGGCGCTGCTGAACACCTCCATGACCGACCGCCGGCCGGCGACCGCGCCGACGGGGAACCCGCCGCCCATCACCTTGGCGAGCGTGGAGAGGTCGGGCTCGACGCCGAAGAACTCCTCGACGCCGCCGTGGGCGAGGCGGAAGTTGATGACCTGGTCGAAGATCAGCACCACGCCCGCGCGCGTGCAGAAATCGCGGATCGCCCGCAGGTATTCGGGCGTGGCCGGGATCAGGCCGAGGCGGCTGGCCATCGGGTCGAGCAGCACGCAGGCCAGGCGATCCTTGGCGCGCTCGAGGATCCGCAGGCTGGCCTCCACGTCGTTGTAGGGGAGCACCACCACGCCGTCCAGCACGGACTGCGGCGTGCCGACGCTGCCGGGAACGGCTGCCGGCTCCTCGTCGCCCCAGTTGGCCGGCGTCGAGTTGACGCTGATCTCCGCGAAATCCGACAGCCCGTGATAAGCGCCCTCGCACTTGGCGATCAGCGGCCGGCCCGTCGCCGCCCGGGCGGCCTTCAGCGCGAACAGCACCGCCTCGGTGCCCGAGTTCGAGAAGCACACGTTCTCGAAGGTCCGGCAGCGGCTCTGCAGCGCCTCCGCCAGCCTGATCTCGGATTCGCCGCACAGGGAGAAGGCGGTCCCCTTCTGGATCTGCTCGGCCACGGCCTGGGTGATGGCCGGGTGCGCATGGCCATGGATGACGGAGGTGAAGTTGTGCGAGCAGTCGAGATAGCGGCGCCCGTCGACGGCGTGCAGGTAGGCCCCCTTCCCGCCCGCGACGAAGACCGGCTCGCCCGGCTCCACCAGCGTGGCGCGCGTGAACCCTCCGGGAAAGACCTGCTTCGCCCGTGCGTGAAGGCTCGAGGACAACGGAATCTCTTGCGGCGCGTTCATGATTGCTCCTGTATATTGGGACATCGTCTCGTATGATGGCCAAAGAAGCATAGGGTGCGCTTCGGCGAATGCGCATAGGCGTTTGCCCTCAGGAAGCGACGAGGGGGGTCTGTCGGCCGAACGTGGGTGCCGCGCGGGCTGGCTGCCCGCGGGCTTTCTTCATCCGCGATGGGGCTGTGGCCCGCCGCCGCGTCAGCAGTCGGGGCAGGGCGCGATCAGCGGCTCGCCGGTGTCGGGGTCGTCGCCGCGGTCGACGACGCCGTGGCCGCGGCAGGTGGCGCAGTGTTCCGTCGTCGCATCGGTCAGCCCGCGCCAGGAGGCGTCCTGCCAGCGGCTGGGCCGCGTCTGCCTCACCGCGGCCGGCGCGTCGGCGGCATCGTCGCGCCAGCAGCTGCCGTCCCAGCAGCTGTAGGGGCCGGCGGGATCGTTGCGCTGGTAGACGCCGGTGCGCACCGGCCTCAGCGTGCCCGGCAGCCACGGCGTGAGGCCATGGGCGCGGCCGTCGATCTGGAGGGTGAACTGCATCGCGGCACTGTATCGCCGCGGTGCGGCGCGGCGGCCGGGCAGATGTTTGCGGTTGTGGCCGCCGCGGCGCTACTGCGCCGCTCGCTCCCGCGCGGCGATGAACGCCTGCACCGGCTGCGTCTCCGGCAGCACGTAGACGACGCTGCGGCCGCGGCCGAGCATCGGTTCGACCACGCGGTCGTAGAAGGCCGCCGGCACCACCACGCAGCCGAGCGAGGCGCGGTTGTCGGCCGGCGTGGCGGACGCGAGGCTGCGCCGGCGCGCGGCCTCGCCCGGCCCGGGGCGCAGGCGGTGGATGGCCAGGCCCGCGTCGTAGTCGAACCACACCACGTGCTCGCCGCCGAGGTTGCGCCCCGGCTCCGACTCGAAGCGGCCGGCCGGCGTGGTGCGCTCCCCGAACGCGATCTGCGACAGCGGCTTGCTGCCGGTGCCGGCCAGCGCGTGGTCGCCGGGCGCCAGGCCCAGCAGCGCGGGCGAGGTGCCGGCGAGGCGGCCGTCGGCGGCGAAGACGAAGAGCCGCGCCTGCCTCTTGTCGACGACGGCGTAGGGCCGCCCGTCGGCGTCTCGAGACGCCGCGATCCAGCGGACGGCATGGCGGGCATCGTCCGACGCCGCGCGCAGCGCATCCGCATCGTCCGCCGTGGCCGCGCCGGCCCATGCGAGGCCGCACGCGGCCACCGCCGCGCGCAGGGCCTTGTGCCCCCAGGTCATCCGCCGTCCCTTGTCGTTGCGTGCGAACCGCGGGACGCGCCCGCGGAGCCAGTGCGGCGGATGCTAGGGGCGCCGCGCCCGGGCCGGCGCCGCGCGCCGCGTCAAATGCACGGCGGAGCGGGGATGAATTCGGTAACCGCCGGTAGGCGCCGTGGTCACTGCGGCCGGTCCGTGTGCCGCGTCACGGCCGCCGCGATCATGGGTGCCGATGGTTCGTCACCCACCCTTCGCCCGACCGATCCCGCCGTGAGCCCGCACCCATCACGCCCCGCCTCCCCGCCGCGCGCGTTCCCGGCGCCGGTGCAGCGCCGTCTCGAAGCCAGGGTGCTCGCGCTGATGCAGCCGGCCGCGGGCGCGCCGATCGACTTCAGCCGCCCGGCCGGCGAGCCGGCGCTGTGCGCGCCCGATTCGGTGTCGTGGCAGGTGTTCCGCAACCCGCTCACGATGTTCGTCGGCGGCGTGGCGGCGGTGGTGCTCGAACTGGCCGAGCCGCGCGTGCGCACCGGCGTGTGGGAGCACACGAGCTTTCGCGAGCGGCCGATGGAACGCCTGCGCCGCACCGCGCAGGCAGCGATGCTGAGCGTCTACGGCCCGCGCAGCCAGGCCGAGGCGCAGATCGCGCGCGTCACGCGGCTGCATGCGCGCGTGCAGGGCGTGACGCCGGAAGGGCAGCCCTACCGCGCGCTCGACCCGCCGCTGCTCGACTGGGTGCAGGCCACCGCCAGCTTCGGCTTCCTCGAGGCCTACGCGGCGCACGTGCGGGCGCTGTCGCCGGGCGACCGCGATCGCTACTACGCCGAAGGCCTGCCCGCCGCCGGGCTGTACGGCGCCACCGGCGCGCCATGCTCGCTCGCGGACCAGCGGCGGCTGTTCGACGCCATGCAGCCCGCGCTGCGGGCGTCGCCCATCGTCGAGGAATTCCTGCGGATCGTGCAGCGCATCCCGGCGCTGCCGCGGCCGCTGCGCCCGGCGCAGGCGCTGCTCGTGCGCGCGGCGGTGCAGCTGGTGCCGCCGGCGGTGCGCGAGCGGCTGGAACTCGGCGCGGCCTGGTCGGTGGCGCCGTGGGAGGCCCGGTGGATCGGACGTGCGGCGCGCGGCGTCGACCGCTGGCATTTCCGCGCCGGGCCGGCGGTGCAGGCCTGCCGGCGCCTGGGCCTGCCGGACGACCACCTCTACCGCGCTTGATCAGGGATCAAGCAAGCACCGCGGATCCGGCTCCGCCGGTCCGCCAGTGCTGCCTTGCAGGCCGCGCCGGGCCAGCGGCCCGGCCCTTCGCCAGGCACGAAAGGTCCGCTGGACCTTTCGTGTCCGGGCTCAGCCCCCTCGGGGGCGCGCGAAGCGCGCAGGAGGGGATCATCGCTTCGGCCAGAGCACCCACATGCGCAAGGGCTGCTTCATGCGCCCGGCCTGCTGCCCGGCCTCGTCGCCCCAGCCCCAGAAGTAGTCGGCGCGCACGGCGCCGACGATGGCGCTGCCGGTGTCCTGGGCCATCACCAGCCGGCGCAGCGGCGTGTTCGACAGCGGCTCGGTGGTGTCCAGCCACACCGGCGTGCCGTAGGGGATGCTGCGCGCGTCGACGGCGATCGAGCGCTGCGGCGTGAGCGGCACGCCCTGCGCGCCCTTCGGGCCGAGCGTGGGGTCGGGCAGCGGCTCCTCGCGGAAGAAGACCACGCGCGGGTTGCTCCACAGCAGTTCGTCCACGCGGGCGGCGTTGCGCTGCGCCCAGGACTTGATGCCGGGCCACGAGGCCTGGTCCGCCCGCAGCTCGCCCTGTTCGATGAGCCAGCGCCCGACCGACTGGTAGGGCTGGTCGTTGTGCCCGGCGAAGGCGAGGCGCACCAGCCTGCGGCTGCCGTCGGCCTCGGTCACCTGCAGGCGGCCGGAGCCCTGGATCTGCAGGATCAGCGCGTCGAGCGGATCGTCGACGTAGGCGATCTCGCGCCCGCGCAGGCTGCGCTGCGCGGCGGGCAGGGTGTCGAGCTGGCGGCGCGTCCAGTAGGGCTTGCGCGTGGCGAGGTCGGGCGGCGGCATGTGCAGCGGCACGCGGTAGGCGCCGCCCGCGCGCCGCTTCGCGTCGATCAGCGGCTCGTAGTAGCCGGTGGCGAGGCCTTCGGCGCGCCCGTCGAGCGATTCCACGCGGTAGGGCTGCAGGTGCTGCTGCAGCCAGGCGCGCACGGCCGCGTCGCCGGCCGGCGCCTGCCTGGCGGCGTCGGCGCACAGCCGCACCCATTCGAGCGGCGCGCGCTGGCAGCTGTGCATCAGCGCCGGCCACCATTCGCTGGTGCGGTCGGCCTCCCAGCCGGGCAGGTCGGCGAACGCCACCGGCACCCAGCGCGCCTGCGGCTGCGTCAGCACGGACGCGGGGGCGTCGACGGGCGCGGCCGGCGGCTCGGCCGGCGGGGCGGCGGGGGGCGGGCTGACGCAGCCGGCCACGAGCCAGCCCACGGTCCCTAGAATCGCGGCCGCCGACCGCCACCGCCTGCGCACGCCCTGGAACTTCGACATGTGGGTCATTCTGCTGGAAGCCCTCGCCGCACTCGTGCTGCTGCTGCTCATCGTGTGGTGGACCATGTTCTCCGGCCGCCGCGGGGGCGAGCGCCGCGAGGAGGACGACGCGGAGGACCGCGGCTAGCTGCCGTCGCGCGGACGCGGCGGCCAGAGGAACGACAGCGGCCGCGTGCGCAGCCGCCGCCGGATGGCCGCGTAGATGCGGCTGCGATCGGCCAGGCGCACGCCGCGCGAGCGCAGCGCCAGCCGGAACGCCAGGAAGAAGCTCACCGACACGTTGAGCGTGGCCGTGACGGCCAGCCCCGCCATGCACCACCAGAACAGCGGCTGCGCGAGCAGGCCGAAGCCCTCGGCGCCCACGGCCACGCCCATCTGCGCGGTGGACAGGCTGACGTGGCGCACGTCGATCGGCAGCGCGAAGAAGTGCGCCACCACCGGCACGAGCCCGAGCATCATGCCCAGCGCCACGTTGGACGTGAGGCCCGAGATGTTGCTGCGCCACCAAGCCGCCCAGCGGCGCGCCCGCGCCGCGCCGAGGCGGGCGATGAAGCGCGGGTTCCACTCGATGGCGCTGTCCAGCCGGTGCCAGACGAACCAGTTCTCCACCCAGCCGGCGATGACCGAGCTCGCGAACAGCAGCACGCCGGTGATGGCCGCGTAGAAGGCCGTCGGGCCGAGCAGCGTGAGCGCGCCCATGGCGTGGTGCGCCCGCTCGGCGTCGACGATCGGGTGGCCGAAGGCGGCCGTCCATGCGAGCTGCGCCGCGAGCGTCAGCGGCCCGGCGATGACGAGGTTGCCGAAGATGGCCGCCGACTGCGAGCGGATCATGTTCGCCACCTCGTCGACGAAGCCCTCCACCGTCTCGTCGCGCGACATGTCGCCGAGCTTCTCGGCCAGCGCCGGCGCCGTCATCGCCGGCTGCTTGGTGGCGATGGTCCAGTGCGCCAGGTGCACGAGCACGAAGCTGACGGCGTAGTTGATGCCGGCCCAGAAGCCGCCCCAGAAGGCCGACAGCCCGATCGCCAGCACCGCGAACTTCACGAAGGTGGTGCCCGCGATCACCATGCCGCCGCCCATGGCCGCGCGCAGCATGCGCCAGTACTCGCCGCGGTTGCGGGTGATGTAGTGCTCGCCGCTGGACGCGCTGCGCTCGGTCATCTTGCGCGCGAGCAGCGAGTAGTGCTGCGCGAACAGCGCGCGCATGCTGCGCTGGCGCTGCGCCGTGCGCACGAGGTCGGCGATGAGCCGGGCCACCTCGCGCTCGGGCGTGGGGCTCAGCATGCAGTTCAGCAGGTCCTCGATGCGGTGCGTGCGCTCGCGCAGCTGCTCCAGCTCGAACACCACGTTGACCGAGACGCCGTGCTCCTCGAGGTGGTCGTGCACGCTGTCGGCGCAGCGCCGGCAGCTCTGCAGCAGCGCGCGCAGGTACTGGCCCTCGCGCAGCAGCGCGGCATGGTCGCCGGCCTCGACCAGCTCGCCGATGTGCTCGGCCACGCGCGCGAGCTGGCGGAACGGCGCGTCGGCGAGCAGCTGCGCGCTCATGCGCTGGCGCAGCAGCGGCGAGAACCCGGCGGCGCGCACCTCGCTCGACAGGAACAGGATGGCGTCGACCAGCGGCGTGCGCCACTGCGACGCGCCCCGGGCCGTGCCGACCACGCGCACCAGCCGCGCGAGCGTGTCGTGGTCGATGGCGTCGAGCCATTGCGCGTCGTCGGCGTGCGGGAACAGCAGGCCGAAGAGCTCGCCCAGGTCGGCGGTGGCCGGCGTCAGCGGCATCCACTGCAGGCGCAGGCGGCGCGCGATCTCGCCCAGGAAGCTGGTGCCCGAGGAGAAGCCGAAGTCGGCGAACAGCGCGGCGGTGTCGATCTCGCGCCAGAAGACGGCCAGCATCGCGGCCACGCGCTCGCGGTGCTCCGGGTGGCGCTCCAGCAGGTTGAGCAGGTGCTTCAGGCGCAGCACCGGCCTGGGCGCCTGGCCCTCCTCGGCCGGCACGGGCGCGTGGCGCAGCCACTCGAGCAGGCGGATGAGCCAGAGGTGGCGCTCGGGCAGCGAGGCCCGGGGATCGGCCGCGTTGACCAGCGCGGTGACGTCCCAGGCGGGTACGGCGGAGCGTGCCATGCGCGCGGCGTCGAAGGCGGGCGAGGAGGCTGCTAGTGCAGCGCCGACGCGGTCGTCAGGCCGAACTCGCCGATGGCGGCCTCGAAGGGCTGCGCATCCTCGGTCATGCAGAAGAAGGTGCCCCGCATCGTGCCGTGGGGCGTGCCGATGCGCGTCCAGCTCGTGTACTCGAAGCTCTCGCCCGGGCGCAGCAGCGGCTGCTTGCCCACGACCGCCAGGCCGCGCACTTCCTCGACGTGGCCGTGCGCGTCGGTGACGACCCAATGGCGCGCGATCAGCTGCCCCGCCACATCGCCGGTGTTGCGGATGGTGATGGTGTAGGCAAAGCCGTAGATGTCGGCCGACGCATCCGTCTGCTCGGGCAGGTGTCGCACAGCGACCGTGCAGGTGAATTCGGGGTGAGCCATGGCGGCGGATTCTAGGAGGCTCCCTAGAATCGACTGATGACCGCCACCTACCGCATCGCGCCCAGCATCCTGTCGGCCGATTTCACCCGTCTCGGCGACGACGTGCGCCGCGTCATCGACGCCGGCGCCGACTGGATCCACTTCGACGTGATGGACAACCATTACGTCCCGAACCTGAGCTTCGGGCCGATGATCTGCGAGGCGCTGCGGCCGGTGGCGCAGCGCGCCGACGGCACCCGCGTGCCGATCGACGTGCACCTGATGGTGCAGCCGGTCGACGCGCTCGCGCTCGCCTTCTGCAAGGCCGGCGCCGACAGCGTGACCTTCCACCCCGACGCCAGCACCCACGTCGACCGCACGCTGCAGCTCATCAAGGCCGAAGGCGTGCAGGCCGGCCTGGTGTTCAACCCGGCCGCGCCGCTGGACGTGCTGGAGTGGGTGATCGACAAGGTCGACGTCGTCCTGCTGATGAGCGTGAACCCGGGCTTCGGCGGGCAGAGCTTCATCCCGTCCACGCTGAAGAAGATCGAGCGCGTGCGCCGGCTCATCGACGCGAGCGGGCGCGACATCTGCCTGGAGGTGGACGGCGGCATCAAGACCGACAACATCCGCCGGGTGGCCGACGCCGGCGCCGACACCTTCGTGGCCGGCAGCGCCATCTTCGGCAAGCCGGACTACCGGCAGGTCATCGACGCGATGCGCGCCGAGCTGGCGCGCTGATCCGTGCACTGAGCCGGCAGCCGCTCAGAGCGGCGTCTTGGGCAGGCGCGCGATCAGGCCGGCCTCCTCGGCCGGAGAGAAGAAGTAGGGATAGAGCGAACGCTCGTTCGGCTGGTGCTCCGCCGTGCCGGCCCAGCGCTCCACGCGCCGGCGCGCCAGCGAGAAGTCCAGGCGCATCAGCACGGCCGGCGCGTTCACGCGTCGGTTCATGCGCTCCGGCCCCATGACGACGAAGCCGAGCATCTTGCGGTAGTAGAGGACGTGCCGCGGGTTCACCTCGATCACCACGTCGTCGAAATCGAGGATGCGGTGGGCCCAGATGTACGCCGTGTGGAACAGCGAGGCCAGCACGCGCCGGGACTTCACCACGTGGTCCATGGCGAGCTTGGTGAACTCGCACAGGTGCCGGCCTTCGTCGCGCAGCGCGCGGATCTCGTCCGGGAACAGCTCTTCCGCGCGCAGGCCTTCGGGCGAATCGAAGCGCACCGAGATGGTGCCGATGGTCTCGTCGTGGTCGGTGGCGATCAGCGTGACGAGGTTGGAGGCGTCCTGGGGCGCCATCGAGGTGGTGTAGCCGCGCGTGGCGTACATCTTGTGCACCAGGATGTTGGCCGACGAGCGCCGGCCGCCCGAATCCGCCGCGCGGATGGTGACGATGCGCGAGCCGAGCTGCTCGTCGACGATCTCGGCCAGGCCGCTCGGGTCGTCGCTCAGGTGCGAACGCAGCGCGCCGTCCTGCCGTGGGAATGCGATTTGTGTGGGTAAGGCTGACACCGTGCACTCCTCAGGTGTGACTGTCACCCGCCGTGGCGAGCATGTTGCGCTGCTCCCGCAGCGAAGGCCAGAAGAGGCCCTGCCACGAAGCGGGTACTCGCTGGTGGCGCAAGCGAGGCCGGCGGCCGGTGCCGCAGACTCACGGATTCCCCATGCATGCTTGAATCGGGCGGTTGCAACTCACGGCCGCCGCATGCCTGACGACCTTCGAGCGGAAGATACCCCGTGCGGCCACGACGCCGCCATCCTCGATCTGGATGGCACGCTGGTCGACACCCTCGGCGATTTCGTTGCCGTCCTCGACCTCACGCTCGACGGCCTCGGCCTGCCGCGGGTCGGGCGCGGCTTCGTCGAGCGCGCCATCGGCAAGGGCTCGGACCACCTGATCCGCAGCACGCTCGCCCACGTCGGCGCCGACGCCTCGCTGCGCGACGCGGCGGGGGCGGCCTACCAGCGGCACTACGCGCAGGTCAACGGCCGGTACGCGACGGTGTTCCCCGGCGTGCCCGAAGGGCTGGCGCGGCTGCGCGCGCACGGGCTGCGGCTGGCCTGCCTGACCAACAAGCCGGGCGCGTTCGCCGCCGAGCTGCTGCGGCGCACCGGGCTGGCCGGCAGCTTCGAGCGGGTCTTCGGCGGCGACGCCTTCGCGCGGCAGAAGCCCGATCCGCTGCCGCTTCTCGAAACCTGCAAGGCGCTCGGCACGCGGCCGTCACGCACGCTGATGATCGGCGACTCGAGCAACGACGCGCGCGCCGCGCGGGCGGCCGGCTGCCCCGTGGTGCTCGTCAGCTACGGCTACAACCACGGCGAGCCGGTCCCCGCCGTCGACGCCGACGCGCACGTCGACCGGCTCGACCAGGTGCCTCTCGCGTGCGCCAGGCGTCAGGGGTAGGCGTTCGGGGCGGGCGCGGGCGACTGGCCCAGCAGCGCGTTCTTCAGCATCGCGTCGGCCGGCGAGCGGCCGAGCCAGATGCGCATCAGCGCATTGAAGAACTCCGGTTCCCGGATCGGCTCGGCCATCGGCTGGCCGTTGACGAGGATGGTGGCGCCCACGCCGGGCACGAAGTCGACGGAGAACGACTCGCCCTCGGCGAGCTGCTTGCGGGCCGAGAAGATGTCGCCCATCTTCAGGATCCCGGGGATCAGCTTCGACATCTCGCCGGGCCGGGCGTTGTCCTCCATGCCGCGGGTGAACAGCCGGCCGAGCTCCGAGGCGTTGATCTTGCGCAGCATCACGATGTGCAGGCGGCGCGGCCCGCCGGCGGCGAGCACTTCCTCGGGCGTGGCGGCCTTCGCCGTGAGGTAGAGGCCGGCCGTGTAGACCTTGAACACGGCCTTGTGGCGCACGCCCGCGCCGTTCAGCTGCAGCGTGGTGTTCGCCAGGGTGAGCGTCGGCGGGTAGGTCACGCCGGCGAGCTCGACCGCCTGCGACGCGGCGGAACCGGCCCACAGCACGGAGGCGATGAGCAGCGAAGCGATTCGGTGTGGACGCATGGCAGTGGCCCCGAGCGAAGGTGTCAAAGTGTATCCATGCTGGTACCGATCAGTACCAAACCGGCTCGGGGACAGCGTGACTTCCTGCGCAAGGCGCGCCTGCTACACTTTTTGGATGTTCACGCCGCGCAAGCAGACGAAAGGGTCGCACGACCGGGGAGCATGGCCCTGGCGCAGCCGGCCATTCCCGGCCTGAGCGCGGGCGCCTGCGCCCGGCTCCAGGCCCGTCTGCCTTGCCGCGGGGGCCGCTGCCGACACACCGGCAGCCCCCTCCGGCCCCGGCGGTGACGCCAACCGTCGCCGCCCCTTCCGACACCGCACACGTCAAGCGGCCGCGCCTCGCGCGCCGCCCGGCCATGGAGGGCCATGCACCGTGATCACCGAACTCGAATTCAAGAGCCTCGCCGCCGAAGGCTACAACCGCATCCCGCTGATCGCCGAGGCGTTCGCGGACCTCGAAACCCCGCTGTCGCTCTACCTGAAGCTCGCCGCCGCGGGCGGCAGCGGCCGGCACAGCTTCCTGCTCGAATCCGTGGTCGGCGGCGAGCGCTTCGGCCGCTATTCGTTCATCGGCCTGCCCGCGAAGACGCTGCTGCGCGCGAGCGGCTTCAAGACCGAGGTCGTCACCGACGGCCGCGTGGTCGAGACGCACGAGGGCAACCCGCTCGACTTCATCGCGCAGTACCAGCAGCGCTTCAAGGTCGCGCTGCGCCCGGGCATGCCGCGCTTCTGCGGCGGGCTGGCCGGCTACTTCGGCTACGACGCGGTGCGCTACATCGAGCCCCGGCTCGCCAAGACCTGGAAGTCCGGCGGCATCGACACGCCCGACATCCTGTTGCTGCAGTGCGAGGAGCTCGCGGTCATCGACAACCTGTCGGGGCGGCTGTACCTCATCGTCTACGCCGATCCGCGCGAGAGCGAATCCTTCTTCCGCGGCAAGAAGCGCCTGTCCGAGCTGGCCGACAAGCTGCGCTACAGCGTCACCGCCCCGGCGGTGAAGCGCGGTCAGTCGCACGGCGTGGAGCGCGAGTTCGCCAAGGACGACTACCTCGCCGCGGTGCTGCGGAGCAAGGAGCTCATCGCCGCCGGCGACATGATGCAGGTGCAGATCGGCCAGCGGCTGAAGAAGCGCTACACCGAGTCGCCGCTGTCGCTGTACCGGGCGCTGCGCTCGCTGAACCCGTCGCCCTACATGTACTTCTACGACATGGGCGACTTCCAGATCGTCGGCGCCTCGCCCGAGATCCTGGTGCGGCACGAGCACACGCCCGATGGCGACAAGGTGACCATCCGCCCGCTGGCGGGCACCCGCCCGCGCGGCGCCACGCCCGAGCAGGACAAGGCGCTCGAAGAGGAGCTGAAGGCCGACCCGAAGGAGCGCGCCGAGCACCTGATGCTCATCGACCTGGCGCGCAACGACATCGGCCGCATCGCCAGGACCGGTAGCGTGAAGGTGACGGAGGCCTTCGCCGTCGAGCGCTACTCGCACGTGATGCACATCGTCAGCAACGTCGAGGGGCTGCTGAAGGACGGCATGACCAACCTCGACGTGCTGAAGGCCACCTTCCCCGCCGGCACGCTGACGGGCGCGCCGAAGATCCGCGCCATGGAGGTCATCGACGAGCTCGAGCCGATCAAGCGCGGCATCTACGGCGGCGCCTGCGGCTACCTCAGCTTCGCCGGCGACATGGACGTGGCCATCGCCATCCGCACCGGCATCGTCAAGGACAGCACCCTGTACGTGCAGGCGGCGGCCGGCGTGGTGGCCGATTCGGTGCCCGAGCTGGAGTGGAAGGAGACCGAGGCCAAGGCGCGGGCCTTGATTCGCGCCGCTGAACTGGTCGAGGAGGGCTTCTGACATGCTGCTCATGATCGACAACTACGACTCGTTCACCTTCAACCTGGTGCAGTACTTCGGCGAGCTGGGCGAGGAGGTGCGCGTGGTGCGCAACGACGAGATCACGCTCGACGAGATCGGCGCGCTGCGGCCCGACCGGCTGGTGCTCTCGCCCGGGCCGTGCTCGCCGGCCGAGGCCGGCATCTGCGTGGAGGCGATCCGCGCCTTCACCGGCCGGCTGCCGATCCTCGGCGTGTGCCTGGGCCACCAGGCCATCGGCGCGGCGCTGGGCGGGCGCATCGTGCGCGCGAAGACGCAGATGCACGGCAAGGCCGACGTCATCACCACCGACGAGCGCGGCGTCTACACCGCGCTGCCGCGGCAGTTCAACGTGATCCGCTACCACTCGCTGGTGATCGAGCGCGCCACGCTGCCGGGCGAACTGGAGATCACCTCGACCTCGCAGGACGACGAGATCATGGGCGTGCGCCACCGCGGGCTCGCCGGCACGAAGACGCCGCTCGAAGGCCTGCAGTTCCACCCCGAGTCCATCCTCACCGAGCACGGGCACGCGATGCTGAGGAACTTCCTGGAGCTTTGTCCGTGAACGCGCGCCACCCGGAGACCGCCATGACCATCACCGACACCGACGCCCTCACGCGGGTCATCGAGCACCGCGAGATCTTCCACGACGAGATGCTGGCGCTGGTGCGCCGCATCATGAGCGGCGAGATGTCGCCGAGCATGATGGCCGCGCTGCTCGTCGGCCTGCGCGTGAAGAAGGAGACCATCGGCGAGATCACCGCCGCCGCGCAGGTGATGCGCGAGTTCTCGACCAAGGTGGACGTGGCCGACCGCACGCACCTGGTCGACATCGTCGGCACAGGCGGCGACGGCTCGCACACCTTCAACATCTCCACCTGCAGCATGTTCGTGGCCGCCGCCGGCGGCGCGCGCGTGAGCAAGCACGGCGGGCGCAGCGTGTCGAGCAAGTCGGGCAGCGCCGACGTGCTGGAGGCGCTCGGCGCGAACATCAACCTGCCGCCGGCGGCCATCGCCCGCTGCATCGCCGACAGCGGCATCGGCTTCATGTTCGCGCCCAACCACCACCCGGCGATGAAGAATGTTGCGCCGGTGCGGCGCGAGCTCGGCGTGCGCACCATCTTCAACATCCTGGGCCCGCTCACCAACCCGGCCGGCGCCCCCAACATCCTGATGGGCGTGTTTCACCCGGATCTCGTCGGCATCCAGGTGCGCGCGCTGCAGCGCCTGGGCGCCGAGCATGCGCTGGTCGTCTACGGCCGCGACGGCATGGACGAGGTCTCGCTCGGCGCCGCGACGATGGTGGGCGAGTACAAGGACGGCGGCATCCACGAGTACGAGATCCACCCCGAGGACTTCGGCTTCACCATGGCGAGCAACCGCGCGCTCAAGGTCGACACGCCCGAGCAGTCGAAGGCGCTGCTGATGGCGGTGCTCGACAACGAGGAGGGCCCGGCGCGCGACATCGTGCTGCTCAACGCCGGCGTCGCGCTGTACGCCGCCGACGTGGCCGGCTCGATGGCCGACGGCATAGCGCGCGCCCGCGAGGCGCTGGCCTCGGGCCGGGCAAAGGCGAAGCTGCAGCAGTTCGTGGCCCGCACGCAGGCGCTGTCGTGAGCGACATCCTGCAGAAGATCGTCGCGGTCAAGCGCGAGGAAGTCGCCGCGGCGAAGACGCGGCGGGATGCCGCCTCGCTGCGGCGCGACGCCGAGGCCGCCGGCGCAGTGCGCGACTTCGCCGGCAGCCTGCGCGGGCGCATCGCCGCCGGCGGCGCCGGCGTGATCGCCGAGATCAAGAAGGCGAGCCCGAGCAAGGGCGTGCTGCGCGAGCCCTTCGCGCCGGCCGAGATCGCGGCCAGCTACGAGCGCCACGGCGCCGCCTGCCTGAGCGTGCTGACCGACGCGCAGTTCTTCCAGGGCTCGGCCGAGTTCCTGCGGCAGGCGCGCGCCGCCTGCGCGCTGCCCGTGCTGCGCAAGGACTTCATGGTCGACGCCTACCAGGTCGACGAAGCGCGCGCCATGGGCGCCGACTGCATCCTGCTGATCGTCGCCTGCCTCGACGACGCGCGGATGGCCGACCTGGAGGCGCAGGCGCAGGCGCTCGGCATGGCCGTGCTGGTCGAGGCGCACGACGGGGCGGAGCTCGAGCGCGCCCTGCACCTGAAGACGCCGCTGGTGGGCATCAACAACCGCAACCTGCGCACCTTCGAGGTGACGCTCGACACGACGCTGGGGCTGCTCGGCCGCCTGCCGGCCGACCGCCTGCTGGTCACCGAGAGCGGCATCCTCGGCCGGGCCGACGTCGAGCGCATGCGCGGCGCGGGAGTCGACGCGTTCCTGGTCGGCGAGGCCTTCATGCGCGCGCCCGACCCCGGGGCGGCGCTGGCCGACCTGTTCCGGTGAGCGCGCAGGCCGCGCCGGGCGCCCCGCAGGCGCCGAACCGGCTGCACGAGCCGCTCGACGCGCTGGTCGACCGGCTCGACACCGACTGGGCGCCGGTGGTCCGGGCCTGGCGCGACAGCCCGGCGGGGCGCGGGCTGATCGACTTCGTCGACGGGCGCGTGCGCGCGGGCGCGGCGGTCTATCCGGCGCAGCCTTTCCGGGCGCTGGCGCTGACGCCGCTGGCATCCACCCGCGCCGTGATCCTCGGCCAGGACCCCTACCACGGGCCGGGGCAGGCCGAGGGGCTGGCGTTCTCGGTGCCGGCGGGCGTGCGCCTCCCGCCGAGCCTGCGCAACATCTTCAAGGAACTGCAGCGCGACCTCGGCCGCGCCGTGCCCCCGTCCGGCCACCTGGGCGGCTGGGCGCGGCGCGGCGTGCTGCTGCTCAACGCCGTCCTGACCGTCGAGGACGGCCGGCCGGGCAGCCATGCCGGCCGCGGGTGGGAGGCGCTGACCGACGAGCTGATCCGCACCGCGGCGGGCGACCCGCGCCCGAAGGCCTTCCTGCTCTGGGGGAATCATGCGCAGGCCAAGGCGCCGCTGATCGCCGCGGGGGGCGCCGCGCACCGGGTGCTGCGCTGCAACCATCCGTCACCGCTGTCGGCCACCCGGCCGCCGGTGCCGTTCATCGGCTGCGGCCATTTCGCCGAGGCGGCGGCCTTCGTGGGCCGCGACGGCGCCGGGCCGCTCGACTGGTCGCTCGATGCGCCCTGACGCCTGTTTGCCGCGCCCGCGAGCCGTGCTATAGTCTGCGGTTCGCCGCGGAGGGGTGCCCGAGTGGCTAAAGGGGGCAGACTGTAAATCTGTTGGCTTACGCCTACGCTGGTTCGAATCCAGCCTCCTCCACCATGGCGAACAAATTCGGTAGTTGGTAGTCGACAAAGCAGTGTGTTGCCTTCGTCGGGTGTCCGGTGCGCGCGCTCGCCTTGCGGCGTCCGGGGCTTGCTCGAAGGGCTCCCGGGCGGGAGTAGTTCAATGGTAGAACCCTAGCCTTCCAAGCTAATGACGCGGGTTCGATTCCCGTCTCCCGCTCCAGTCTCGAAAAGGCCTCCGAGGGTCCGAGGGTCTTTTCGAAACTGGTGTTTGAGTGATTCGCTGCCCATGTGGCTCAGTGGTAGAGCACTCCCTTGGTAAGGGAGAGGTCGCGCGTTCGATCCGCGCCATGGGCACCAAATTCAGTTCCCCTCGGGGTTGCTAGGAGCAAGAAATGGCAAAAGGCAAGTTTGAGCGCACGAAGCCGCACGTGAACGTGGGGACGAT
>JBIQHD010000042.1:0-33921 GCA_044508835.1 Rubrivivax sp. | reverse complement strand
GCAACGTGATCGTGCAGGCCACCTGCCACGGCGCCGACAACCGCGCGCTGGTCGATGCGCTGGTGCACTCGAACGGCAAGGCGCGCGGCGTGGCGACCGTCAAGCGCAGCGTCACCGACGAGGAACTGCAACGGATGCACGCCGCCGGCGTGCGCGGCGTGCGCTTCAACTTCGTCAAGCGGCTGGTGGACTTCACGCCCAAGGACGAGCTGATGGAGATCGCCCGGCGCATCGCGCCGCTCGGCTGGCACGTCGTCATCTACTTCGAGGCGGTGGACCTGCCGGAGCTGCTGGACTTCTTCACCGCGCTGCCGACCACCGTGGTCGTCGACCACATGGGCCGCCCCGACGTGAGCAAGCCCGTGGACGGGCCGGAGTTCGAGCTGTTCGTGAAGTTCATGCGCGAGCACGGCAACGTCTGGTCCAAGGTGAGCTGCCCGGAGCGGCTGAGCGTCTCGGGCCCGCCCGCGCTGGACGGCGAGCGCAGCGCCTACCGCGACGTGGTGCCCTTCGCCAGGCGCCTGGTCGACACCTTCCCCGACCGCGTGCTGTGGGGCACCGACTGGCCGCATCCGAACCTGAAGGGGCACATGCCCGACGACGGCCTGCTGGTGGATTTCATTCCGCACATCGCCACCACGCCGGAACTGCAGCGCAAGCTGCTGGTCGACAACCCGATGCGGCTGTACTGGCCCGAGGAGAAATAGATGTCGCTCGACAAACCCTACCTGGACGTTCCCGGCACGACCATCTTCGACGCCGAGCAGTCGCGCCGCGGCTACCACCTGAACCAGTTCTGCATGTCGCTGATGAAGGCCGAGAATCGCGCCCGCTTCAAGGCGGACGAGCGCGCCTACCTCGACGAATGGGGCATGACGCAGGAGCAGAAGCAGGCCGTGCTCGACCGCGACCTGAACCGCTGCATCTCGCTGGGCGGCAACATCTACTTCCTGGCCAAGATCGGCGCCACCGACGGCAAGAGCTTCCAGCAGATGGCCGGCAGCATGACCGGCATGACGGAAGAGGAGTACCGCGACATGATGGTCAAGGGCGGCCGCTCGGCCGAAGGCAACCGCCGCACCGGCGAGGACGGCGACGCCCAGGCCCACCGCCAGCCGCAGGGTGCGGCCGGCCGCAACGAGAAGGTTTGACCATGGCCCGCATCACCGCTTCCGTCTACACCTCGCACGTGCCCGCGATCGGCGCGGCCATGGACCTCGGCAAGACGGCCGAGCCCTACTGGCAGCCGCTGTTCGCCGGCTACGAGCCCTCCCGGCAGTGGCTGAAGGAGAACACGCCCGACGTGATCTTCCTCGTCTACAACGACCACGCCACGGCCTTCAGCCTGGAGATGATCCCCACCTTCGCCATCGGCTGCGCCGAGCGCTTCCAGCCGGCCGACGAGGGCTGGGGGCCGCGCCCGGTGCCGGTGGTGCAGGGCCACCCGGACCTGGCCGCGCACATCGCGCAGTCGGTGATCCAGGACGACTTCGACCTCACCATCGTCAACAGGATGGACGTCGACCACGGCCTGACCGTGCCGCTGTCGCTGATGTGCGGCCAGCCGGATGCGTGGCCCTGCCCGGTGATCCCGTTCGCCGTCAACGTGGTGCAGTACCCCGTGCCCTCGGGCCAGCGCTGCTTCAACCTCGGGCGCGCGATCCGCAAGGCCGTCCAGAGCTACGACCAGCCGCTGAACGTGCAGATCTGGGGCACCGGCGGCATGAGCCACCAGCTGCAGGGGCCGCGCGCCGGGCTCATCAACCGGGAGTTCGACAACATGTTCCTCGACCGGCTCATCGCCGACCCCGAGGGCCTCGCCAAGGTGCCGCACATCGACTACGTGCGCGAAGCCGGCTCCGAAGGCATCGAGCTCGTGATGTGGCTCATCGCCCGCGGCGCCATGAGCGACAAGGCGCCCACCGTGCGCCACCGCTTCTACCACGTGCCCGCATCGAACACGGCCGTCGGCCACCTGATCCTGGAGAACAACGCATGAGACATCCTGTGTCAACCCATTCGCGGGCCGAGCGCCGGGCCGCTCCCAAGCCGGCCCGCATCCCCTCGGGGGATCGGCCGGCGTACTCGACGGACGAGGGGCTGTCATGACTATCAAGGTCGCACTCGCCGGTGCCGGCGCCTTCGGCATCAAGCACCTGGACGGCATCAAGAACATCGACGGCGTGGAAATGGTCTCGCTCGTCGGCCGCGAGCTGGACAAGACCAAGGAGGTGGCCGCCAAGTACGGCATCGGCCACGTCGCCACCGACCTGGCCGACAGCCTCGCGCTGCCCGAGGTGAACGCCGTCATCCTGTGCACGCCCACGCAGATGCACGCCGAGCAGGCGCTGCAGTGCCTGAAGGCCGGCAAGCACGTGCAGGTGGAGATCCCGCTGGCCGACAGCCTGGCCGACGCCGAGGCCGTGGTCGCGCTGCAGAAGCAGACCGGGCTCGTCGCCATGTGCGGCCACACGCGCCGCTTCAACCCGAGCCACCAGTACCTGCACAAGAAGATCGCCGCCGGCGAGATCAAGGTCCAGCAGATGGACGTGCAGACCTACTTCTTCCGCCGCACCAACATGAACGCGCTCGGCCAGCCGCGCAGCTGGACCGACCACCTGCTGTGGCACCACGCGGCGCACACGGTGGACCTGTTCGCCTACCAGAGCGGCGGCGAGATCGTGCAGGCGCACGCGGTGCAGGGGCCGATCCACCCGGCGCTGGGCATCGCGATGGACATGTCCATCCAGCTCAAGAGCAGCACCGGTGCGATCTGCACGCTGTCGCTGAGCTTCAACAACGACGGGCCGCTGGGCACCTTCTTCCGCTACATCTGCGACAACGGCACCTACATCGCGCGCTACGACGACCTCGTCAACGGCAAGGAAGAGAAGATCGACGTGTCGAAGGTGGACGTGTCGATGAACGGCATCGAGCTGCAGGACCGCGAGTTCTTCGCGGCGATTCGCGAGGGGCGCGAGCCGAATGCGAGCGTGGCGAAGGTGCTGCCTTGCTACCGGGTGCTGCACCAGCTGGAGCAGCAGCTCAACGCCGCAGGTTGAGGGACGCGCGCTTCACCAACCCGTTCGCCCTGAGGTATCGAAGGGTGAACGCGAGGGGCTTCGATACCTCAGCCCGAACGGGGTTCTTGCGGGTGGCCGAAGGGTGGGTGCGAACGGATGGGCGTCACCCCATCGCCACCACCATCCGCCCCCGCGTCGCCCGCTCCCGCATGCGGGCCATCGCCGCCGGCAGCTCGTCGAAGGGCACCGTCTGCGCGATGCGCTCCAGGTGGCGCGGCCGGCAGTCGCCGGCCAGGCGCGCCCACACGGTGCGCCGCAGCGCCATCGGGCTGTTGGCGTTGATGCCGATGAGGCGCACGCCGCGCAGGATGAAGGGCAGCACCGTGGTGTGCAGCTCGGCGCCGCCGGCGTTGCCGAAGCTGGTGACCACCGCGCCCGGCGCGGCGCTGCGCAGCAGCCAGGCCAGCATCTCGCCGCCGACCGAATCGACGGCGCCGGCCCAGCGCCCGCCGTCCAGCGGCCGGCCGGTGGGCGCGGCCACCGACGGCGCCAGCACCTGCGCGGCGCCGAGCGCCTTCAGGTAGCCATCCTCGTCGCCCTTGCCGCTGATGGCGGCCACCTCGTAGCCGCGCCCGGCGAGGATGTCGATGGCGACGCTGGCCACGCCGCCGGTCGCCCCCGACACCGCCACCGGCAGGCCGCCCGGGGCCAGCCCGTTGTGCTCCATCCAGTGCACGCACAGCGCCGCCGTGTAGCCCGCGGCGCCGAGGATGGCCGCCTCGCGCAGGCTCAGGCCCTCGGGCAGCGGCATCACCCAGTCGCCGTGCACGCGCGCGAACTGGGCGTGCCCGCCGTCGTGGTCCACGCCGATGCCGAAGCCGTGCACCACCACCGCGTCGCCCGGCGCGAAGCGCGGGTCCGACGACTGCTCGACGCGGCCGGTGAGGTCGATGCCGCCGATGCGCGGGTACTCGCGCACGATCTGGTTCAGCCCGGCGGCGGCGAGTGCGTCCTTGTAGTTGATGCTGGTGTAGGCGACGCGGATCACCACCTCGCCGGGCGAGAGGTCGTCCAGGCCGAGCTCGACGAATTCGCCCGCCGGCGCGGCGGCACCCTCCGCGCGGTTCAGCCGGAAAGCCCGGAAGCGCGAGGCATCGCTCATTGCGCGGCCCCCCGGCGCAGCAGGCGCCGCCCGAGCGTCGCGCGGTGCAGCTCGGAGGCGCCGTCGTAGACGCGGAAGGGCCGCAGCTCGCGCAGCACCTGCGAGACGACGCTGTCGTCCGACATGCCGAGCGCGCCCATCATCTGCGCGGCGCGGTCGGCGACGCGCCACACGGCTTCGGAGACGAAGACCTTGGTCATGGCCGATTCATCCTTCACGGGTTGTCCGGCATCGAGCCGCGCCGCGGCGTGCCAGGTCATCAGGCGCGCGGCGTGCAGGTCGATGTGCGAGTCGGCCACCATGGCCTGGATCTGCTGCCAGTCGGCGAGCGGGCGGCCGAAGGAGCGGCGCCGGTTCACGTAGTCCTCGGCCAGCGAGAGCGCGCGCGAGGCGCGGCCGATGAAGCGCATGCAGTGCGACAGCCGCGCCGGCTCCAGCCGCGCCTGCGCGTAGGCGAGGCCGCGGCCGGGCTCGCCCAGCACCGCGTCGGCCGGCACGCGGCACGCGCGCAGCTCGATCTCGCCGTGGCCGCCGATCTGGAAGCCGTCGATGCCGGGAATGGCGCGCAGCACGCGGAAGCCGGGGTTGCCGGCGTCGACGATGAAGAGCGTCGCGCCCTCGTCCGCCTGCGCCAGCACGAGGGCGAAGGCCGCGCCGACGGCGCCGCTGATGAACCACTTGCGGCCCTCGATCACCCAGCCGTCGCCCTGCGCGTCGTGCACGCGCCGGGCCCGCGTGGCGAGCATCGAGGGGTCGGAGCCCGCGCCGGGGTCGGGCTCGGTCATCGCGAAGCACGAGCGGCACTCGCCCGCGGCCAGCGGCTTCAGGTAGCGCGCCTGCTGCGCGGGCGTGCCCAGCTGCAGCAGGTTGATCATGTTGGGCTGGTCGGGCGGCGCGCAGTTCAGCGCCAGCGGCCCGAGGAAGCTGCGGCCCGCTTCCTCCAGCACCGCGCAGCGGTCGCGCCACGACAGGCCGAGCCCGCCCCATTGCGGCGGAAGCTGCGGCGCGTAGAGGCCGGCGTCGCGGGCCTTCGCGCGCAGCTCGCGGGCGGCGGCCTCGATGGCGTCGAGGTCGTGCGCCATCGACGGCTGCTCGCGCGGGATCACCACGTCGTCCATGAAGCGGCGCAGCTTCTCGCGCAGCGCGGGCAGGCCGTCGCTGAAGCCGAAGATGGCGTCGTCACCGCTCATCGTTCGCCCAGGTCGAAGCCCGCCTGCGCGATGGTGCGTCTGGCGATGTTGAGCTGGTGGATCTGGCTCGTGCCCTCGTACAGCCGGAACAGGCGCACGTCGCGGTAGAAGCGCTCGACCGGGTGGCCGGCGATGAAGCCCAGGCCCCCCAGCATCTGCACGCAGCGGTCGGCGACGCGGCCGCACATCTCGGAGGCGAAGTACTTGCACATCGAGGCCTGCAGCGTCACGTCCTCGCCGAGGTCGCGCTGCCGCGCGGTCTCGAGCACCAGGGCACGCGCGGCGTGGATCTCGGTCTGGCAGTCGGCGATCAGCGCCTGCACGAGCTGGAAGCCCGCCACCGGCTGGCCGAACTGGCGCCGCCCGCAGGTGTAGGCCACCGCTTCGTCGAGCAGGCGGATCGCCGGCCCCACGCACAGCGCCGCGAGGTGGATGCGCTGCTTGTTGAGCACCTTCATCGCGGTCTTGAAGCCCCGGCCCAGGCCTTCCTCGCCGCCGACGATCTGCCCGGCCGGCACGCGGCAGCCGGCGAAGTGCACCTCCGACACCGGCGAGCCGGCCTGGCCCATCTTGGCGTAGGGCGCGCCGGTGGCGAGCCCCGGCGTGCCGCGCTCGACCAGGAAGGCGGTGATGCCCCGCGCCGAGCGGTCAGCGGGGTCGGTGCGCGCCATCACGGTGAACAGCCCGGCGATGGGCGCGTTGGTGATGAAGCACTTGGTGCCGTCGAGCACGTAGTGGTCGCCGTCGCGCACGGCGGTGGTCTTCAGCGCCGTGGCGTCGGAGCCGGCGTCGGGCTCGGTGAGCGCGAAGGCGCCGGTCAGCTCGCCGCTGGCCAGGCGCGGCAGGTAGCGCGCCTTCTGCGCTGTCGTGCCGTCGGCCACCAGCGCCTCCGAGCCGATGCCGGTGTTGGTGCCCACGCGGGCGCGGAAGGCCACCGAGGCCTGCGACAGCTCCATCGCGGCGCGCACCAGCTCCTCGGTCGTCATGCCGGCGCCGCCGTATTCCTCGGGGATGGAGTAGCCGAAGAGGCCGCTCTTCGCCATGTCGGCCACGAGGTCGGCCGGCACCTCGTCCAGCCGCTCCACCTCGGCCTCGCGCGGGATCAGCCGCTCGCGCACGAAGCGGCGCAGCGCGGCGAGGGTGGCGTCGAAGGCTTGCGGGTCCCGAATCACGATGTAGCTCCTAGATGGCGCGGGCCGCGCGCAGCGAAGCGAGCTGCGCCTCGTCCAGCCCGAGCGCGCCGTAGACCTCGGCGTTGTGCTGGCCCACGCGCGGCCCGGTGCGCGGCGGCGGCGGTGCATGGCCGGAAAAGCGCGGCACGGCCGCGGGCGCCGGCAGCGAGCCGAGCTCGTCGTCGGGCAGGCGCACGATGGCGCGGCGCTCGGCGAAGTGCGGGTCGTCCAGCACGTCGGCGATCGAATAGACCTTGCTGAAGGGCACGCCGTGGGCATCGAGCCGCGCGCCCAGCGCCTCGTGGTCGAGGCCCGCGCACCAGCGCGCCACGATGTCGTCCAGCGCATCGAGGTGGCGCACGCGCTGCGGGTTGCCGGCGAAGCGCGGGTCGGCCGCCAGGTCGGGCCGTTCCATCGCCTCGCACAGGCGGCGCCAGGTGGCGTCGGACGAGCCGACGAGCGTGATCCACGCATCGTCGCGGGTGCGGTAGACGTTGGACGGCGCGGTGTAGGTGGCCCGGGCGCCGGCGCGCGCGCGCACCTCGCCCAGACGCTCGTGCTCGGCCGCCAGCGGCTCCAGCACGCGCAGCAGCGCCTCGGTGGCCGACAGGTCGATCTCGCGCCCCGGCGCGTCGGGGTTGCGCGCCCGCTCGGCGGCGACGCTGGCGATGGCGAAGGCGCCGAACAGGCCCGCCACCGAGTCGCCGATCGGGAAGTTCATGTGCTGCGGGCCGCCCGCGGCCTCGCCGGTCAGGTGCGCCATGCCGCTCATCGCTTCGAAGATGCGCGCGAAGCCGGGCCGGCCCGCGTACGGCCCCGTCTGCCCGAAGCCCGTGAGCCGCAGCACCGACAGGCGCGGGTTGCGCCGCTGCAGCGTCGGCACGTCCAGGCCCCAGCGCTCCAGCGTGCCGGGGCGGAAGTTCTCCACCAGCACGTCGAAGTCCTCGATCAGCCGCAGGAACAGCGCGCGGCCCTCGGGCGTGCGCACGTCCAGCGAGATGCCGCGCTTGCCGCGGTTGAGCACCTTCCAGTACAGCGCGTGCTCCGGCTCGACCGGCGCCAGCGTGCGCAGCGGGTCGCTGCCGTCGGGCAGCTCCAGCTTGACGACTTCGGCGCCGGCGTCCGCGCACAGCGTGGCGGCGAAGGGCGCGGCCACCACGGTGGCCATGTCGAGGATGCGCAGGCCGTGCAGCGGGCCGCGGGCGGGGTCGGCAGGGGTCATGGCGTGGTCGGTCGGGAGGGGAAGCGGCGCCTCAGTCGATGCGCACGCCGGTCGACTTCACCAGCGCACCCCACGACTTGGTCTCGCGCGCGATCAGCTCGCCGAAGGCCTCCGGGGTGCTGGCCACCGGCTCGGCGCCGAGTTCGACCAGCCGCTTGTGCACCTCGGGCTTGGCCAGCGCCTTCACCAGCGCGCCGTTGAGCCGCTTGACGATGGCCGGCGGCGTGCCGGCCGGCACCATCAGGCCCTTCCACGCCGTGACCGCGAAGCCGGGCAGGCCCGACTCGGAGACGGTGGGAATGTCGGGCGCGCCCGAGGCCCGGCTCTCGCTGGCCACCGCCAGCGCGCGCAGCCGGCCGGCCTTCACCTGCGGCAGCAGGGCCGGCATGTTGTCGATCATCACGTTGATCTGGCCGGCGATCAGGTCGCTCACCGCCGGGCCGCTGCCCTTGTAGGGCACGTGCAGCATGGTGGTGCCGGCCATCTGGTTGAACAGCTCGCCGCCGAGGTGCGCGGGCGTGCCGTTGCCGGGCGAGCCGAAGGCGACCGCCTTGGGGTTCGCCTTGGCGTAGGCGATGAACTCGCGCACCGTCTTGGCCGGCACCGAGGGGTTCACCGCCATCAGGTTGTGGTCGCGCACCAGCAGCGAGACCGGCGCGAGGTCCTTCGCCGGGTCGAAGGTCATCTTGCCGTACAGGCTCGGGTTGATGACGGTCGGGCCGGCCGCGGCCATCAGCAGCGTGTAGCCGTCGGCGGGCGACTTGGCGACGAGGTCGCCGCCGATGTTGCCGCCGGCGCCGGGCTTGTTCTCCACCAGCACCGGCTGGCCCAGGTCCTCGCGCAGCTCGTCGGCGAGGATGCGCGCCAGCAGGTCGGTCGAGCCGCCGGGCGCGAAGGGCACCACCATGCGGATGGGCTTGGACGGGTAGTCCTGCGCGGCGGCGTGGGGCAGGGCGAAGGCGGCGGCGAGCGCGGCCGCGGCGGTGAGTGACTTGAGCATGCGTGTCTCCTGCGTGTCTCCTGTGCGGGGCGGCCGGACGGCCGGCCCGTGTCTCTCTCGAGCGGCCGCAAGTTAAGCCGGCGGCCGGCGCGCGGCCAAGCCATGTTTCGCTATATTGAACGCGGCTTTCCCTGTCCGCCGTGCGCCCCGACCCTGGTCCCGACCCCCGCTTCGCCAGCAGCCTGGCCCACGGCATCGCCGTGATCGAGGCCTTCGAGCGCGGGCACGCGGCGCTCACCAACAAGCAGCTGGCCGAGCGCACCGGCCTGTCCAAGGCCACCGTCTCGCGGCTCACCTACACGCTGGCGGCGCGCGGGCTGGTCGCGTTCGACGCGGCCACGCGCCGCTACCGGCTCGGCGCGGCGACGCTGGCGCTGGGCTACCCGCTGCTGGTCGGCCTGGGCGTGCGCGGGCTCGCGCGGCTGCCCATGAAGCAGCTCTCGGACGAACTGGGCGCCTCGGTGTCGCTGGGCATGCGCGAGCGCGGGCGGATGGTCTACGTCGAGACCAGCCGCGGCAACGACCCGGCCGCCTTCCTGCCCGACGTGGGCGCGGCGCTGCCGATGCTGCAGACCGCCATGGGCCGCGCCTGGCTCGCCAGCGCGCCGCCGGCGCAGCGCGAGCGGATCCTGGACGGCCTGCGCACCGCGGAGCCGGCGCAGCACCGCCGCTGGGCGGGCGCGGTCGAGGAGGCTGGCGCCGACCTGCGGCGCCGCGGCTTCTGCCTGTCGCGCGGCGACTGGCAGCCCGACGTGCATGCGGTGGCGCGCCCGCTGGACATCGAGCTCGGCGGCGAGCGGCTGGTGCTCAACTGCGGCGTGGCGGCGCGCCGGCTGCGCCGCGGCGAGCTGGAGTCGCGCATCGGCCCGCGGCTGCTCGGCGTGGCGCGCCGCATCGAGCGCGAGTGGCGGGCCGAGTCCGCCGCGGCGCCGGCCACCGCCATCGCCCGGCTGCCGCGCTGGGCGCCCGAGGCGGGCGCGGGCGACGATCCGCACGACCGGCAGTTCGTGCGCACGCTGGCGCGCGGCATGGACCTGCTGCTGTGCTTCCGCCCGGGCGACGACGCGCTGGGCAACCGCGAGTTCGCGCGCCGCCTCGGCGTGTCGCCGCAGACGGTGGTGCGGCTCGCCCACACGCTGCGCCAGCTCGGCTACCTGCGCCGCGACGCGCAGGCCGCGCGCGACCGGCTCGGCGCCGCGGCGCTGGCGGCGGCCTACCCGATGCTCTCCACCCTGCGGCTGCGCAAGCTGGCGCGGCCGGCCATGCTCGCCCTGTCGCAGCGCACCGGCGGCGCCGTCTCGCTCGGGCTGCATCACCAGACCGGCATGATCTACGTGGAGACCGCGTGGCGCGCCGACGGCCGCCTGCTGCCGCCGGACACCGGCGCGCCGATGCCGATGCTCGCCACGGCCATGGGCCGCGCCTGGCTGTGCCGCGCCGCGCCGGCCGAGCGCGAGGCGGTGCTCAACCAGATCCGCGTCTTCGACCCGGCCGGCTTCGCCCGCTTCGACGGCGCCGCGGAGCGCGCGCTGGCGCAGTTCGAGCGCCACGGGTTCTGCTCCTCGCGCGACTTCCGGCCGGAGATCGAGGCCTTCGCCGTGCCGTTCTCGGCGCCGGTGGATTCGGTGCGCTTCGTCATGAACTGCGGCGTGCTGGCGCCCGCGCCGCTGCCCGCGCGCCGCGCCCGCGCGGTGGCCGCGGCGCTGATCGACGCGGTGCGCGAGGTCGAGGCCGCGCTGGCCTGAGCCGGGTCTCCCTGCCGCGAGGCACGGCAAGGCGCGCGGCCGGCGCAGGCCCGGCGGCGGATGCGCGAGACTCGGCGCTTCGCCACGCTTCACCGGCCTCTCCAGCCTCTCGCACGACACGATGCAACAGCTCCGCCCCCTCGGCCCCTTCACCGTCACCGCCCTCGGCCTGGGCTGCATGAACCTCAGCCACGCCTACGGCGAGCCGCCGCCGTTCGAGGCCGCCGAGCGGCTGCTGCTGCACGCGCTGGACCGCGGCGTCACGCTCTTCGACACGGCCGCGCTCTACGGCTTCGGCGTCAACGAGGAGCTGGTCGGCCGCGTGCTCTCGAAGCACCGCGCCAGGTTCACGCTCGCCAGCAAGGGCGGCCTGCACGGCGTCGACGGCAAGCGCGTCATCGACGGCCGGCCCGAGACGCTGAAGTGGAGCTGCGAGCAGAGCCTGCGCCGGCTGCGCACCGACGTGATCGACCTCTACTACCTGCACCGCTGGGACAAGCGCGTGCCGATCGAGGACAGCGTGGGTGCGATGAGCGACCTGGTGCGCGAAGGCAAGGTGCGCGCTCTCGGCCTGTCGGAAGTGTCGGCCGCGACCCTGAGGAAGGCGCACGCCGTGCACCCGATCAGCGCGGTGCAGACCGAGTACTCGCTGTGGACGCGCAACCCCGAGATCGCCGTGCTCGACGCCTGCCGCGAACTCGGCGCCGCCTTCGTCGCCTTCAGCCCGCTCGCGCGCGGCTGGCTCACGGCCGAGCTGCCGGCCTTCGACGCGCTCGCGCCGCGCGACATCCGCCGCAACATGCCGCGCTTCCAGCCCGCCAACGCGGCGGCCAACGCGCCGCTGCGCGAGGGCTTCCTGGCGCTCGCCGGGGAGGTGGGCTGCACGCCCGCGCAGCTCGCGCTCGCATGGCTGCTGGCCAGGGCGCCGCACGTGATCGCCATCCCCGGCATGCGCAGCATCGCCCACCTCGACGACGACCTCGGCGCCGACGCCGTGGCGCTCGGCGGGCGCACGATGGCCCGGCTCGACGGCATGTTCCGCCCCGGCGCCGTGGCCGGCCCGCGCTACGTACCGGCGACGCAGGCCGAGGTCGACACCGAAGAGTTCGCCGGGCCCGGCGCATGACGCCCGCGGCCCGGCGCCCCACGCTCGCGCTGCTGCCCGGCCTGCTGTGCGACCGCACGGTGTGGGCGGCGCAGGTGGAGGCCCTGCGCGAGCGCTTCGAGATCGTCGTGCCCGACTGGGGGCTGCTCGATTCGCTGCCGGCCATGGCCGAGCGGCTGCTGGCCGAGGTGCACGCGCCGTCGTTCTCGCTCGCCGGCCATTCGATGGGCGGGCGGGTGGCGCTCGAGGTCGTGCGCCGCGCGCCCGGCCGCGTCGAGCGCCTGGCCCTGTTCGACACTGGCTACAAGCCGCTCGCGCCGGGCGCCGAGGGCGAGCTCGAGCGCGCCGGCCGCCTGGCGCTGCTGCAGGTGGCGCAGCGCCAGGGCATGCGCGCCATGGCCGGGCAGTGGGCGCGCGGCATGGTGCATCCGCGCCAGCTCGGCACGCCCCTGTTCGAGGCCGTGCTGCGGATGATCGGCCGGCGCACGCCCGAGGTGTTCGAGGCGCAGATCCACGCGCTGCTCGCGCGCCCCGACGCGACCGCGCTGCTGGGCCGCATCGCCTGCCCCACCGCCGTGGCCGTCGGCCGCGAGGACGCCTGGAGCCGGCTGCCCCAGCACCAGGCCATGCACGAGGCCATCGCCGGCTCGGCGCTGCACGTCATCGACGACTGCGGCCACATGAGCCCGATGGAGCAGCCGGCCGCCGTGACGGCGGTGCTGCGCGGCTGGCTGGGCCGGGCGTCCTCCCCATGTTGAAGGAGGCGGCGCGCAGTCGACGTTGCTAGCATCGTCGCGGATGGCGTGCGCCATCGGCTGCAGCGCCGCGGCACGGCCCGGCTGCATCGAACGCGTTGGGGAAGTACCGCCATGAGCCCACGCCGCGAGATCCCGTCAGCCCCCGCCGCGGCGCGCCCCGCGCCCGGCCCCCGGCGCGCCCCGCGCTGACCTTGCGCCGCCATGCCATGGACGAACGGCGCCTCCTCTGCGTCACGCTCGGCGAAGCCGACCCCGCCCTGCGCGACGGCCTGCGCGACGCCGGCTGGACCGTCTGCCCCGCCGCCGGCTTCGGCGCAGCCGGGCGCGCGCTCGCCGCGCAGCCCGCCGACGTGGGCCTGCTGCTGTGCGGCGCCCCCGACGAGCGCCTGTGCGCCGAGATCGACGCCTTCGTCGACCGGCACCACGCGCTCGAATGGGTGGGCGTGTTCACGCGCGAGTCGCTCGCCCTGCCGGCGTGCCGCGAGCTCATCGTCGACCGCCTGTTCGACCACCACACGGCGCCGGTGGACCTGTCGCGCCTGGTGCTCGCGCTCGGCCATGCGCACGGCCACGCCGCGCTGCGGGCGGCCATGCCCGTCGCGGCGCACCGGCCCGGGGCCGAGCCGCTCGTCGGCCGCAGCCTGGCCATGCAGCGGCTGCTGCGGCAGGTCCGGCGCGTGGCCAAGGTCGACGCGCCGGTGCTCGTCAGCGGCGAGAGCGGCAGCGGCAAGGAGCTCACGGCGCAGTCCATCCACCGCCTGTCCGCGCGGGCCGGCGGGCCCTTCGTGGCGATCAACTGCGCGGCCCTGCCGCCCTCGCTGATCCAGTCGGAGCTGTTCGGCCACGAGAAGGGCTCCTTCAGCGGCGCGACGCGCGACAAGCGCGGCCTGATCGAGGCCGCCGGCGGCGGCACGGTGTTCCTCGACGAGATCGGCGACCTCTCGCTGGAGCTGCAGACCAACCTGCTGCGCTTCCTGCAGGAGAAGACGATCAACCGCGTCGGCTCCACGCGCAGCATCCACGTGGAGGTGCGCGTGCTGGCCGCCACCCACGTCGACCTGGAGGCGGCGGTGGCGCGCGGCGCCTTCCGCGAGGACCTGTTCTACCGCCTGAACGTGCTGCCGCTGGCGGTGCCGCCGCTGCGCGAGCGGCGCGACGACATCGAGATGCTGGCGCAGCATTTCTTCGTGCAGTTCGAGCGCGAGCGCAGCCCGCGGCTCAAGGGCTTCAGCCGCCGCGCGCTGCTGGCGATGCAGGCGCACGCGTGGCCCGGCAACGTGCGCGAGCTGATGAACCGCGTGCGCCGCGCCCTGGTGATGGCCGAGGGCCGGCTCGTCGCGCCGCACGACCTCGGGCTGGCGCCGCGCGTCGATCCCGCGCCCGTGCAGGCGCTGATCGACGCCCGCACCCTGGCCGAGAAGAGCGCCATCGCGATCGGCCTGCGGCATGCCGGCGAGAACGTCAGCCAGACGGCGCGCAACCTCGGCGTCTCCCGCATGACGCTGTACCGCCTGATGTCCAAGCACGGCATCGGCAGCTGACGCGCCGGGCGTCCCTCCGCGGCGCCGGTGTCACGGCGGCGAGACAGTTCGCATCCATCGGGCCACGGCCCCGGCGTGCCGGCGGCGATCCCGCGTGCCGGGGCGGCCGGGCGCCGGGGCGGTGTCACACGGCCGAGACAGTCGGCGCCGCGACGCGCGGGCCGCGGCCACGAACGGCTGGCGGTGGTCCCGCGTTTCCCGTTGCGAATCAACGGGTTGGGCGATGCGGCGCGGGGCTGGCCCTCTTGTTGCAGAGCGGCACCCGATTCGGCCTCCATCACCGAATCCGTTCATCAACCTCGAGGAGAGACCACCATGAAGAAGACGATGCTCGCATCGGCCATCGCGCTGGCCTTCGGCGCGGCGGCGCCGGCCTGGGCGAACCCGGTGAACACCAGCGACAACAACGGCGACACCACCCAGACCGCGACCGCCACCTCCACGCAGAGCGGCACCAGCGGCGCGGCGGCGAACGAGTTCTCCACGGCGACGCAGAACACGACGACCAGCTCCGACCAGAACAACGACAAGAGCGCCGGCGACAACCGCGACAACCGCGGCCGCGCGCATGCGCAGGACTACGGCAATGCCGCGGCGAACAACGGCTCGACCGCCACCTCGACCTTCAGCGACGCCTTCAACAGCAACCGCGCGATCGCGGTCAGCCGGCTCGAGGGCGCGGTGAGCAACATCAGCGTCTACGGCCTGGGCAACAACGCCTACAACACCGGCAACGCCAACGGCGCGCGCGGCGGCCGCGGCGGCGACGGCTACGGCGGCGTGGGCAACGGCGGCACCGGCAACGGCAACGGCGGCACCGGCGGCAGCGGCGGCAATGCCGGCAACGGCGGCGACGGCGGCATGGGCGGCAGCGGCGGCAGCGCCAGCAACGGCAGCGCCAACGCCGGCGCGGCCACCAACGGCAGCGCCAACAACGGCAGCGCCAATGCCGGACGCGGCGGGCGCGGCGGCGATGCGAGCGGCGCCGACGGCGGCCGCGGCGGCGCGGGCCTGGGCGTCGGCGGGCTGGCGGCCTCGGTCAACGCGCAGCGCAGCGGCGGCGCGCTCGCGGGCAGCGCCTCGCGCGGTGGCGACTCGGCGGCGGGGAACCTCTCCGACGGCGGCCGGGGCTCGGCGGGCAATGCCTCGCTCGGCGGCCTGGCGGCCGTGGGCGGCCTGGCCGGCGGCGGCTCCGGCGCGGCGGGCACCAACGCGACCGGCGGCGGTGGCGGTGGCGGCGGCGGCGCGGGCGGCGGCGATGGCGGCGCGGGCGGCACCGGCGACCCGCTGAGCGGCGGCGGCAACGGCGGCAACGGCGGGGCGGGCGGCACGACCGGCGCGGCCGGCGCGGGCGGCTCGTCCACCGCGGGCGCGGCCACCGGCACCGGCGGCGCGGGCACCAACAGCGGCACCGGCACCGGCGGCGCGGCCACCGGCACGGCCAGCGGCACGGGCGGCGCGGCCACCGGCACGGCGACGGGCACCGGCGGCGCGGGCACCAGCGGCGCGGCCACGGCCACCAGCGGCAGCAACACCGGCACGGCCACGTCCACCGGCGGCGCCGGCACCGGCACCGGCGCGGCGGGCGGCATGGCGACCAACAACGCCGGCGGCGGCGGGGCGGGCGGCAGCGCCACCAACGGCAGCGCCACCAACGGCGGCGCGTCGACGAGCGCGACCAACGGCAGTGCGACGGCCGGCAACGGCGCGGTCGGCGCGGCTGGCGCGGCCGGCGGCGACGGCGGCATGGGCGGCACCGGCGAAGGCGGCAGTGGCACGGGCGGCACGGGCACGGGCGGCGTCGGCAACGGCGCGGTCGGCGGCACGGGCGGCAACGGCGGCAGCAACACCGTCAATGCGGGCACGTTCAACATGTCCAACACCATGTCGGGCACGGCGCAGTCGGCGGCGGGCATCCTGGTCATCAGCCAGAACACCGGCATCGCCGCGCTCACGCAGCAGAGCGTGAACGTGCAGGCCAACCTGGGCGTCGGCCGGTGAGCCGGCAGTCCGCTCGATGAGGCATGCGCCGCGGGCCTTCGGGCCTGCGGCGCCCTTTCACGCAAGCGGGGAGGCGGACATGACCACGAGACTTCAGGCGGCCCTGGTGCCGCTCGGCGTGCTGCTCGCCTGCGCGCCGCCGGCCGCGCAGGCGGAGCCGGACGAGGCGCCGGCGCCTGTGGCCGCGCCGGCAGCCCGCCTGTTCGGCGGCGCCACGCTCGACGCGGCCCGGCTCGAGCGGCAGCGCGGCGGCGCATCGACGCACGTGTTCAACGACATGCAGCTCGACGGCGTGGTGGCCGACAACCGGGCCGTCGACGTCGTGACCGGCGGCAACGCGATTTCCACCGGCGCGCTGAGCGGCGCCTCCGGGCTGCCGCTGATCGTGCAGAACTCGGGCAACAACGTGCTGATCCAGAACGCCACCATCGTCAACGTGCAGCTCAAGTAGGCATGAACATGCTGCGCGCGGTCCTCCTCGCCCTCGCGGCCGGCCTGGCCGTTCAAGACGGGCGTGCGGGCACGGCCGACCTGCCGCTGCAGATCGGCGGCGCCTATTCGGTGCCCGTCACCAGCCTGCGCGAGGCGCGCTTCGGCGCCACCGTGCGCCAGCAGTACGACTTCAGCTGCGGCTCGGCGGCGCTGTCCACGCTGCTCACCCACCACTACGGCGACCCGGTGACCGAGCAGCAGGTGTTCGAGCAGATGTTCCGCCGCGGCGACCACGGCAAGATCCGGCGCGAGGGCTTCTCGCTGCTCGACATGAAGCGCTACCTCGACGCCCGCGGCTACGAGGCCAACGGCTTCGAGGCGCCGCTGGACAAGCTGGTGCGCGCGGGCATTCCGGCCATCGTGCTCATCAACGAGAACGGCTACAACCACTTCGTGGTCGTCAAGGGCGTGCGCGACGCGCGTGTGCTGATCGGCGACCCGGCGGGCGGTGCGCGCGCCCTGCGGCGCGATGCCTTCGAGGCGATGTGGGTCAATCAGATCGTCTTCGTCATCCTCAACCGGCAGGAGCGCTCGCGCTTCAACGCCGCCGCCGACTGGGCCACCGTGCCCGGCGCGCCGATCGCCAGCGGCATGCGCCGCGAGGGCCTCGCGGGCACGGCGTTTCCGCGGCTCGGGCCGTCGGACTTCTAGTGGGCGAGGCATGGGATGAAGGCCTTCGCCGCGCTGCTGCCTGCCCTCGCGCTGGGGCTCGGCCTGGGGGCGGCGCGGGCCGACGACCCGCGCGTGCCGACGGTCGGCTGGGTCGCACTCGGCGAGCAGCGGTTGGACGCGGTGCGCGGCGGCTTCATCGATGCGTCGGGACTGCAAGTCTCCTTCGGCATCGAGCGCGCGATCTACCTCAACGGCGAGTTGGTCACGACGACTCGGTTGAACGTCGCCGACCTGGCGGCGGTCTCGGGCGGCAGGGCCGCCGCCACGCTGACCGGCGGCGGCCTGCTGCAGAACGGGCCGGGCAACACCATCGACAGCGGCACGCTCTCGGCCTCGTCGCTCGCGACCGTGATCCAGAACAGCCTGAACGGCCAGCACATCCGCAGCGTCACCACCGTGAACGCCACCGTCAACAGCCTGGGCATCGTGAAGTCGATCGACCTGCAGCACGCGGTGCGCGGGGCGCTGACGGACGCCTTGCGGCGGTAGGCGGGATCACTCGGAGATCGGTACGCGCACGGTGAGCGTCACGTCCGGCGTGTCGCGCGTGAGGCCCGCGCCGAGCGAGACGTTGAGCGAGCGCTTCGCATCCAGCCGGTACGAGTAGCCCAGCAGCAGCGTGCCGAGCTGCAGCCGCACCGAGTCGCCGGCCGTGCGGCCGTCCTGCTTGATCCTGCCGACCGAGCTGTGGTCGTAGCCGATGCTGAACGACGAGCGTTCGTTCAGCGCCAGCCCCATGCCGAAGTTGAAGCCGATCACGCCGCCGGGGGCGATGGTGCCGAGCGATTCCTCGCCGCTGTCGGTGCGGCGCATGACGCCGTGCCGCTTGAAACTGTGCAGGTAGCTGACGGTGCCGAAGAACACCGCCGGGTCGGACGGGTAGAGCACCGTCAGCGCCGGCTGCAGGCCGTAGAAGCCGGAGCCGGTGGGCAGCTCGGTCTGCAGCGGGTCGCGCAGGCCGACGACGCCGCTGCTGGTGCGCACCTCGAAGGGGTCGCGGCCGGTGCGCGTCTTGAAGCGTAGGCTGCCGACGTAGTAGGGCCTGTCGGCGCCGCCGTCGTTGAGCTGGTAGCGGGCGCTGAACTCGATGTCGCCGATGCCGTGCCCGCTGGCGTCGAAGGCGGTGTTGATCGCCTGGCCCTGGCCGAGCTCGCGGCCCACCGCCGTGTCGGAGCGGTAGACGTAGGGCAGGCGCGCCTCGACCTCGAAGCGGTTGTTGACGCCGTAGCGCCAGGCGAGGGTGCCGGTGAAGCTGTTGCGCTTGACCTCGCGCACGTCGACCACGCCGATGAGGATGGCGGGAATGATGGTGTAGCCCACCAGCGCCACCCGGTTGCTCGACGAGTAGGAGTACTGCAGCGAGGGCTCGAACACGTAGCGCCCGCGCGGCGTGAGCACGCCCGGCTGGTCGAAGATGGGCGCCACCGCGGGCGGGCGCTGGCTCGATTCGGGCGCCTGGCCGACGGGGCCCTGCGGCGGGCCGGCCTGCGGTGCCTGGGCCTGGGCCTGGGCCTGGGGCGCGTCGCCCGCCGCCGGCCCGCCGCCGCGCCGGCCGGCGAGGGCCTCGGCGTCGAGCGCGCGGCGCAGGGCGTCGAGCGCGGCTTCCTGCTCGGCCAGCGAGCGCCGCAGCGCCTCCAGCCGCTCGGCCTGCTCGCGCACCTGCTGCCGCAGGTCGTGCAGGGGCGGGGCGGGCGCATCCTGGGCATGCACGGGCGGCACGGGCGAGAGGGCGGCCAGCAGGGCGGCGGAACACCAGCCGGCCGCGGGGGAACGCATCAGAGCTTCGTGTCGCATGCCCGTGCCCTCCGAGACAACGGTGCATCGTAGGAGCGCGCGTGCGGCTTGCCATCCCCCAACACGACGAGCGGCGCCGCGCGCCGCCGCCGTCAGGCGCGCGGGGAGCGGATGCGGCGCGTGCCGCCGCGGTGGCGGTCGGCCTGCACGTCGCGCACGGCCTGCGTATTGACCGCCAGGGCGCGCTCGGTCATGAGCCGCAGGGCCGCGTCGAGGGCGTGCACGGCTGCGTCGTCGAGCGCGGCGACGATGCTCGCGTTGATCACCGCCACCTGCGGAAAGATCTCGTCGTACAGCCGGCGCCCCTCGTCGGTGAGCGCCACCTGCGCGCGGCGCGCGTCGCCCGGCTGCACGCGGCGCTCGACCAGGCGCTTGGCCACCAGCACGCCCACGGCGCGCGAGGTGCGCGGCCGGTCCAGGTTGGCGCGCTCGGCCAGCAGCGAGGGCGACATCGGCCCGCCGTGCGCGAGCTGGGCCAGCAGCCGCCACTCGCGCCGCGCGATGCCGTAGCGCCCCTCCAGCAGCCGGATGACGGGCGCGCCGCTCACCGCGAACAGCTTGAGCAGCCGGTAGTTCAGCAGTTCGTCCAGATCGGCGGGGCAGCGCAGGCTCAGGGTCATTGCGGGGGGTGATTGATTTCTACAACTCTTGACCTGAGTCATAGATTAGGCGTCCCCCGAAGCAGGAGACATGCGCGATGGCCCTTACCCGCAAGCTATTTATTCGTGTATTGGCGACCGCCTGCGCGGCGGCGCTCGCCGGCCCCGCGGCGCAAGCCCAGGACGGCACCGTCCGGCTGATCGTCGGCTACCCGGCCGGCGCCACCTCGGACGCGCTCACCCGCGTGATCGGCGAGCAGATGGGCCGCACGCTCAAGCAGACGGTGATCGTCGAGAACAAGGTCGGCGCCGGCGGGCGCATCGCCAACGAGGTGGTCAAGGCCGCGCCGGCCGACGGCACCACGCTGCTGATGACGCCGGTGGCGAGCATGTCGATCTTTCCGCATTCCTTCGCCGGCCAGCTGCGCTACGACGCGTTCAAGGACTTCGTGCCGGTGGCGCACCTGGCGAACTTCCAGCTCGGCCTGGCGGTGAACACGCAGGTGCCGGCCAAGACGCTGGCCGAGTACGTGGCCATGGTCAAGGCCGACCCGGCGAAGAACGGCTTCTACGCCTCGGCCGCCACCGGCAGCCTGCCGCACTTCTTCGGCGTGATGTTCGCCCGCACGGCCGGCATCGAGCTCACGCACGTGCCCTACAAGGGCACGGCCAACGTGATGCTGGCGCTGTCGGCCGGGGAGATCACCGCCGCCTCGACCGTGGTGTCCGACATCCGCCCGCTGGTCGATGCCGGCAAGGCGCGGCTGCTGGCCGTGGCCGGCGAGAAGCGCGACCCGACCGTGCCCGACGTGCCGACCTTCAAGGAACTGGGCTACGACCTGGTCGCCGAGCCCTGGTACGCGCTGTTCGCGCCGGCCGGCACGCCGCAGGCGGTGATCGACCGCCTGGCCGCCGCCGCGGCCGCGGCCACCAAGGACCCGGCCACGCACGAGCGCCTGGTGAAGATGGGCCTCATGCCCACCGGCTACGGCCCGCAGCGGCTGGGCAGCATCATGAAGGAGGACTACGACCGCTGGGGCCCGGTGATCCGCGCCTCGGGCTTCAAGCCGGGACAGGGGCAGTGAGACGCCGATCGTGAACGTGCTCTTCATCATGGCCGACCAGCTGCGCTGGGACCACCTCGGCTGCGCCGGCCATCCGTACCTGAAGACGCCGAACATCGACGCGCTGGCCGCGCGCGGCGTGCGCTTCGCCAACGCCTTCGTCAACAGCGGCGTGTGCGGCCCGAGCCGCATGAGCTACTACACCGGGCGCTACCCCGTCTCGCACGGCGCGACGTGGAACCGCGTGCCGCTGTCGGTGGGCGAGGTGACGCTGGGCGAGATGCTGCGCGGCGCCGGCCACTCGCTGGCGCTGGCCGGCAAGACGCACGTGATGCCCGACCACGCGGGCCTGGCCCGGCTGCAGCTCGACGGCGGCAGCGAGCTCGGCGCGCTGATCACCCGCGGCGGCTTCGAGGAGATCGACCGCTACGACGGCCACCACGAGCCGGGCGACGAGTCGGGCTACCCGGCCTACCTGCGCGCCCACGGCTACGACAGCGCCGACCCGTGGACCGACTACGTGATCGCCGGCATCGGCCCCGACGGCGAGGTGCGCAGCGGCTGGCACATGCGCAACACGCACCTGCCGGCGCGCGTGCGCGAGGAGCATTCCGAGACGGCCTACATGACCGACCAGGCGCTGCGCTTCGTCGAGCGCATGGGCAGCCGGCCGTGGGTGCTGCACCTGTCGTACGTGAAGCCGCACTGGCCCTACATGGCACCCGCGCCCTACCACGCCATGTACACGGCCGACCAGTGCCTGCCGGTGGTGCGCAGCGAGGCCGAACTGCGCGACGCGCACCCCGTGCTCGCCGCCTACCGGCAGCAGGAGGAATGCGTCAGCTTCCAGCGCGACGACTGCATCCGCACCGTGCGCCCGGCCTACCAGGGGCTGATCTCGCAGCTCGACCACCACCTCGGCCGGCTGTTCGACGGCATGGCCGCGAGCGGCCGGCTGGACGACACGCTCATCGTCTTCACCGCCGACCACGGCGACTTCCTCGGCGACCACTGGCTGGGCGAGAAGGAGCTGTTCTACGACACCGTGCAGCGCGTGCCCTTCATCGTGGCCGACCCGCGGCGCGAGGCCGACGCCACGCGCGGCATGGTGGAGCAGCGCTTCGTCGAGAGCGTGGACGTGGTGCCGACCGTGCTCGACACGCTGGGCGTTGAGTCTCCCACGCACCGCCTGGAAGGCCGCAGCCTGCTGCCTCTGCTGCGCGGCGAGGCGCCGCCCGACTGGCGCGGCGAGGTCTACAGCGAGCTCGACTACAGCTTCCGCGAGGCGCGGCTGCTGCGCGGAAAGAGCGTGCAGCAGTGCCGCGCCTTCAGCCTGCGCGACGCGCGCTGGCGCTACGTGTTCTGGCTCGACGAGCCCGAGCAGCTGTTCGACCTGCAGGCCGATCCGGACGAGTTCCACGACCTGGGGCGCGACGCCGCCACCGAGCCGGTGCGCGCGGCGATGCGCGCGCGCCTGCTCGACTTCCTGGCGCGGCGCAAGCACCGCACCACGCTCACCGACGCGCAGATCGAGCGCGCGACGGCAGGGCACAAGCGGGCGGGGGTGTTCTTCGGGCAGTGGTGAGCGGGTAGGGCACGCGGCCCTCACCCCGCCCTCTCCCGCAAGCGGGAGAGGGAGGCTCCCGCGCCGCCTTGCACCGGTATTGCTCCCTCTCCCGCTTGCGGGAGAGGGCGGGGGATGAGGGCCATCGCGCGCACACTACGTCTCCCATCCGACATCCCGCGCGCGCATGACCCCCCGCCTGCTCGCCGACCTGCTGGTCGTCGTCCACCTGCTGTTCATCGGCTTCGCCGTCTTCGGCGGCGCCTTCGCGCTGCGCTGGCCGAAGGCGGCGTGGCTGCACCTGCCGGCGCTGGCCTGGGCGGCGTGGATCGAGCTGACGGGCGGCATCTGCCCGCTCACGCCGCTGGAGAACCGGCTGCGCGCCCAGGCCGGCGAGGCGGGCTATGCCGGCAGCTTCGTCGACCACTACCTCGTGCCCATCGTCTACCCGGCCGGCCTCACGCGCGAATGGCAATGGGCGCTGGTGGCGCTGCTGGTGGCGATCAACGCCGAGATCTACGGCGCCGTGCTCCGGCGCATGCGGGGCCGCCGGCGCGACTGACGCGCGCGCCGCGGCCTGCCGCCGCCAGCACGACCACAACCCGGTGCTCTTCTTCATGGACCTGGCGCTCGGCCACGGTCTGCAGGCCGCCGAAAAGCTGGCGGCGCAGGGCGTGAGTGCCGAAGTCGTCGACCTGCGCACCCTGAAGCCGCTGGACGAGGCGCGCTGCGCGTCCCGCCGGAAGTCAGGGCATGCGGCCTTTGGCGCCCGTTGCCGGCCCGCGGCTGAGCCTTTGCGCCATGCGCGTCTGCCAGCCGGGGCCGGTGGCTCGCCAGCGCTCGATCACGTCGGGCGGCAGCCGCAAGGTGATGAGCTTGCGGGGGCTGTCGGACTTCGGCCGGCCGCCCTTGTTCACCACGGCACGGGCCAGCATGGCCTCGTCGAGCTCGGGCAGTTCCTCGTATTCGGCAGGCCGAATCACGTGCGTATCAACCTTCGCCAGGTTCGACTTCGAAGTAGGACGCGAGGCGCTCTTTCTCACGGTCATTGGCTTTCCTCATGCTGAAGACGTGGCGGACGGCGCCGCGCGAGGTGTAGCCGATCACCACCATCCGTCCGGCGAGCATGCGTGATGCGCATCCGGTTAATGTAGCTACGAAAACCATTCCGTGCAAGCCGCGGAGGCTGTCGCGCGCCGCCCCTGCCGCGGCCGCGCCCGCCGGCGATCGGGTAGAACCGCAACCCGGCCTGCCCGCGCGCGGCGGCCTCCACAGCGATTCGAGGAAACCCCATGGCGGTCGAGGCAGGCAGCGAGGTGCTGGTGCGTGCGGTGGTGCTGCTGGCCGCCGGCGTGGTGGGCGTGCCGCTCTTCAAGCGACTGGGCCTCGGCTCGGTGCTCGGCTACCTGGCGGCGGGGCTGGCCATCGGGCCGTTCGGCCTGGGCGTGTTCTCCGACCCGCAGGCCATCCTGCACATCGCCGAGCTGGGCGTCGTGCTGTTCCTCTTCATCATCGGGCTGGAGATGCAGCCCACGCGCCTGTGGGGCCTGCGCCGGCAGATCTTCGGCACGGGCGCGGCGCAGGTGCTGGCGTGCGGCGCGCTCGTCACGGGCGCCGCCATGCTGGCCGGCCTGCCCGCGGCGGTGGCCTTCGTCGCGGCCATGGGCTTCGTGATGACCTCCACCGCCACGGTGATGCTCATGCTCGACGAGCGCGGCGAGACCGCCGCCCCGCGCGGCCAGCGCATCGTCTCGATCCTGCTGCTCGAGGACCTGGCCATCGTGCCGCTGCTGGCGCTGGTGGTGCTGCTCGCGCCGGTGCCGCAGGACGACGGCGCCCCGGCGTGGCGCGCCGTCGCGCTGGCGCTGGTGGCCGTGGCCGGCCTGGTCGCGGCCGGGCGCTGGCTGCTGAACCCGCTGTTCCGCCTGCTGGCCGCCACCCGCGCGCGCGAGGTGATGACGGCCGCGGCGCTGCTCGTGGTGCTGGGCGCCGCGCTGCTGATGCAGCTCGGCGGCCTGTCGATGGCGATGGGCGCCTTCATGGCCGGGGTGATGCTGTCGGAATCGAGCTTCCGCCACCAGCTCGAGGCCGACGTCGAGCCGTTCCGCGGCCTGCTGCTCGGGCTCTTCTTCCTGAGCGTGGGCATGTCGCTGGACCTGGCGGTGTTCGCGAGCCGCTGGCCGCTGGTGCTGGGCGGCGTGGCGGTGTTCATGGCGGTGAAGGGCGCCGGCATCTACGCCGTCGCGCGCGTGCTCGGCGGCAGCCATGCCGATGCCCTGCACCGCACGGCGCTGATGGCGCAGGGCGGCGAGTTTGCCTTCGTGCTGTACGCGGCCGGCGCCGACGCGGGCCTGCTCGACGGCCCGACCCACGCGGTGTTCACCGCCATCGTCATCCTGTCGATGGCGCTCACGCCGCTGGCGGTGGGCGCGCTGCGCTGGCTGCTGCCGGCGGGGGCGGCCTCCATGGACGGCATCGACCGGGCCGACGGCCTCACCGGCAGCGTACTCATCATCGGCTTCGGCCGCTTCGGCCAGGTGGCGAGCCAGGCGCTGCTGGCGCGCGGCGTGAAGGTGTCGATCATCGACATGGACACCGAGATGATCCAGGCCGCCGGCAGCTTCGGCTTCAAGGTCTACTACGGCGACGGCACGCGCCTGGACGTGCTGCACGCCTCCGGCGCCGACACCGCCGAGGCCATCGCCGTGTGCGTGGACGACCGCGCCGCCGCGCTGAAGATCGTCGAACTCGCAAGGCACTCGTTCCCGCAGGCCAGGCTGCTGGTGCGCGCCTTCGACCGCGGCCATGCGCTCGCGCTCATCGCCGCCGGCGTGGACTACCAGGTGCGCGAGACCTTCGAGTCCGCCAGCGCCTTCGGCGAGGCCGCGCTGCGCGCGCTCGGCGTGCCGCCCGAGGAAGCCGCCGACGTGGCCGCCGAGGTGCGCCGCCGCGATGCCGAGCGCCTGGCGCTGCAGACCACCGGCGGGCTGCGTGCCGGGACGGAGATGCTGCACGGCAACCGCATGAAGCCGACGCCCCTCACCCGGCCGGCGCGCACGGCGCGGCCGCTGGACGAGGACGCGCCCGCCTGATATCGATTGGCGGCCTCGCTCCCTCAGTCCCTTCGACAAGGCGAAGCCTCGCCTTTGGTCCTGAGCCCGTCGAAGGGTCGGTGCGAACGGGCTTCAGTAGCGGCGGCATCGCATCCTCGCGTGCGTCGTGACGCACGGCACGCGCGCGGCGTGGCGCTTCGGCCATTTGGCCGATCCCCGCGCGCGGGGCGAACACGAAGAATCGTTTCGCCGCGCACCACCGTCATCCGGGCAGCGGATCGGACTCGATGAGATGACGCTGTCGAAAGTTGCCTTCCATGAACCACTTGCTGAACACCTCCCGTGCCGCGTCGAGCGGCGCGGCATCGCCTTCCACCGGCACGGCCCGCCGCGCGCTCGGGCGCGGCGCGCAGCTGTGCGCCACCCTGCTGGCGGCCGCGGTGCTCGCCGCCTGCGGCGGCGGCAGCTCGGCCGACCAGGTCAACGACTTCACGAGCGGCAGCTCCGGCTCCAACAGCTCCAGCTCGTGCAACGCGAACTACTCCGACCAGGTGGGCTCCTCGACGCGCCGCAACGCGGCCAATGACCCGCAGTGCTCCTCCTACGTGGCCTACGCCGACTCCTACCTCGCGGCGGCCAAGTCGGCCTGCGCCTCGGGCAACCGGTCGGCGGCGGAGCAGTACTACGAGAACCACATCAAGGCCGCGGACTACGCCGATTCGGCCGTGGCCACGGTGTGCGGCGGCAGCGGCGGCACGACCGTCGGCGGGGGCGGCGGCAGCAGCACGAGCGGCCAGTACACCCTCTACATCAAGTACGGCCGGAGCTCGTCGAACCAGGGCCAGGTGCTGGGCGGGCAGTGCGGCAACAGCCGGCCTTCGGACGACACCGGCTACCAGTGGGTGGCCGTGGCAACGAACCTGACGCAGTCGCAGTGCACCAGCAAGGCGGCCGAATACGGCCTGAGGTGAGCCCCGCCGGGCGCGGCGGGCGGCTGCCCGCTCAGCGCCTGTCCCACACGCAGCGCGGGTGGATCGCGTGGCCGGTCGTGGCCACGCGCTGCGTCTGGCGGTCGATGCTCACCTGGAACCACAGGCAGAACGGGTTGTCGTAGTTGTAGGACCACAGCTCCTGGTCCTGCCGCGGCAGCGCGCTCACGTAGGACGGGTGCCCGATCTCGTAGAGCAGCTCGTCGCGCGACATGCCGTCGCGCAGCGCGCCGAACACGCGCTCGTCCCGCACCTGGCTCGTGCCGGTCAGCCGGCCGGCGGCGTCGAAGTCGAGCATCCACGCCTGCAGGGCCCACGGGCCGCCGCCGTATTCGAGCCGCCTGCCGCCGTCGGCGCGCGCGTAGGCGGCGACCGGCGCGCCGTGGCTCGCCTGCACCTGGCCGATGGGGGTGCCCGGCGCCGTCGAGCCGACCGACGCGCAGCCCGCGGCGGCCAGGGCCAGGATGAGTGCGAGCGCTGCGCCGGCCCGTTCCAGCAGATCTCTCATGGCGTCACTCCTGCGGACGGATGCCGCAAGAGCGAATCGTAGGCCGGGACAGGAGGGCCCGCGCGCGCGGAACGAGAAAGCCGACGCGGCCGGCGTTCCCTTTCCGCGCGGCGGTGCCGCCCGGACCCCCTCACTCCACCGTGATCTGCAGCTGCGTCGGCGATGCGTCGAACACGATCTGGTCAGGCCAGTTCGGCCAGGTCGTGCCCAGGCCGGCGTGGTTCGGGTCGCCCGTCCTCGCGAACGCCGCCACGCTGCCGAGCATCGCGTCCGACAGGGCCTCGCGGCCCGGCGCGTTGGCGGTGCTGAAGGCGAACGAGAAGACGTTCTTCGTGCTGAAGTTGCGGAAGATGAACGGCATGTCCATGCCGTGCGTCGCGCCGTAGACGGTATTGAACGGCGCCGGCTCCTCGTTCCAGTCGAAGCGGTAGTACCAGATCTGCGTGGGCTGCTGCGCGGCGACCGAGTTCAGCTGCAAGTCGAGGCCGTTGATGAAGATCGAGTTCCCCACGAACGCCGACATCGCGTTCCATCCGCGCGGCAGGGCCGTCACCGGCAGATAGGCGGCGTTGATCAGGTCGGCCTCGGCGAGGCTGCCGGGCGCGTCGGGGTCGAAGTCGAACTGCAGCCCGAAGCGGTCGTAGTCGTTCGGCTTGAACCCCGGGATGTTCGTGCCCGTGTAGAGGCCGAACAGGTTCGCGAACAGGGTGCCTTCGTCCTTGGTGTTGCCCACGAGGATGGGCATCTTGTTGAACTGGCCGGCCGCCACGGCGGCGCGCGAGTTCACCGGCAGGACGGTGCCGTCCTCGATCGGCGCGGGCGAGTTGCCGAGCTGCGGGTTCGCGAGCATCACCGTCAGGAGCTGGTCGGCCGGCAGGCCGCGCAGCCACGAAGCGACCTGCGCGTTCGTCTGCGTAGCCAGCCACGCCTGGGCCGCGGTGGCGTCGGCGGCCTTGCCGTCGGCCACGGCGATGGCGCTGACCAGCCCCTTCGCGTACGTCTGCGCGGCGGTGCGCGAGGAGAAGGCGATGCCGCCGCTCAGCGGCACCGCCCGGTGCAGCAGGCCGGCCGACAGCGGCGAGACGACCAGGCCCCAGGTGTTCACCGCGCCCGCCGACTGCCCCATCACCGTGACGTTGCCCGGGTCGCCGCCGAAGGCGTCGATGTTGTCGCGGATGAACTTCAGCGCCTGCATCTGGTCGAGCAGCGCGAAGTTGCCCGAATCGGCGTTCGCGTCGCCCGTCTTGAGCTGGGGAAGGTCGAACCAGCCGAGGAAGCCCAGGCGGTAGTTGACGGTGACGACGACGGCGTTGGCCCGCTTGGCCAGCTCCTGCCCGTCGTAGCTCGGGTCGGCGGTGTAGCCGGAGATGTTGCTGCCGCCGTAGATGAACATGATCACCGGCAGCTTCGCCTGCGCGTCGGCGGGGCGCCAGATGTTGAGCGTCAGGCAGTCCTCGTCGCCCACGGGCTTGCCGAAGCCTTCGCGCACCGCCAGGCCGAAGGGCGCTCCGCCGGGCGCCGGGCTGAAGTAGCGCCCGCCCTGCGCGCAGCTGTGGCCGAACTCCGCGGCCGGGCGCACGCCGGTCCACGGCGCCGGATCGACGGGAGGCGCCCAGCGCAGCTCGCCGACGGGCGGCTGCGCGTACGGCACGCCGAGCCATGCGTACGTGCCGGTGGTGGCGCTGCGGTCGACGCCGCCGACGGCGCCGTACTTCGTCATGCGCTGGGTCGGCGGGGGCGCGTCGTCGCCGTCGCCGCCGCCGCAGCCGGCCAGCAGCGCGGCGGAAACGGCGGCCATCGCCGCGGCCAGTCGAAATGCTCGGTTCATGGTGTCTCCAGTTCGAATCGTTCGGTGGCCCGCGCCGGCGCGCGGCGTCGGGCACGAAAGAATCTAGGGAAATCGCCCACCGGCGGACATCAGACGAATCTCATGCACGCTCGGTGTTTGTCCCGACGCGCCGCGGCGGGCGGGGCCGGCGCAATGCCGCCACACTGTGGCCTTGCAGGCGCAATTCGAGGAAGGCAATGTCCGACGAGCACGCGGCGGCCTATCCCGCCATTCCCTACCAGGCCATCATCGAGCAGTCGCTGGCCGGCATCTACGTGCTGCAGGACGAGCGCTTCTGCTATTCCAACGCCACGTTCGCGGCCATCGGCGGCTATGTGCCCGAGGACCTGATCGGCCACCACGTCAGCGAGTTCGTGCAGCCCGACTTCATCGACACCGTGATGCAGAGCTATCGCCGGCGGCTGGCGGGCGACACGACGAGCGAGCGCTTCATCTCGCGCGCGCGCCGCAAGGACGGCGGCACGGTGCTCATCGAGATCCACGGCTCGCGCACCGTCTACAACGGGCGCCTGGCGATGACCGGCATCGGCATCGACGTGACCGAGCGCGTGCGCAACGAAGAGGCGCTGCAGCGCTCGCGCGAGCAGCTGCAGCAGCTCAGCGCCTACACCACGGCCAAGCTCGAGGAGCAGCGGCGCGCCTTCGCGCGCGACGTGCACGACGAGCTCGGCGGCATGCTCACCGCGCTGAAGATGGACGTGGCGCGCGTGATGCGGCGCGTCGAGGGCGACGAGCTCGGCGAGATGTCGCGCGGGCTGCTGGCGCTCACGCAGCAGGCGATCGATGCCGTCAAGCGCATCTCGGAGGAACTGCGCCCGAGCACGCTCGACCACCTCGAGCTGCCGCTGGCGATCCGGCAGGACCTGGAGGCCTTCACGCGCCGCTCGGGCATCGCGCATGCGCTGGAGGCCAGCCGCGCGCCGACGCTGCGGCTCTCGCCCAAGCGGGCGACCGCCATCTACCGCGTCTTCCAGGAGGCGCTGACCAACGTGGCGCGGCACTCGCAGGCGCGCGCCGTGCACGTGGAGCTGTCGGCGGCGCAGGAGCACTTCGTGCTCGACCTGCGCGACGACGGGCGCGGCTTCGACCTCTCCGCGGCGCGCGACCGGTCCCTCGGCCTGCTGCACATGCACGAGCGCGCGCGGGACATCGGCGGCTCGCTGCGCATCGAGGCATCCCCCGGCGCCGGCACGCGGCTCCTGCTGACGGCGCCCCTTCTCTGAGCGACCCCATGATCCGCGCGCTCGTCGTCGACGACCACACCATCTTCCGTTCCGGGCTGCACCGGCTGCTGCTGGACGAGCCCGACATCCGCATCACCGGCGAGGCGCGCAGCGGCGCCGAGGCCATCGACGCGCTGCGCTGCGGCGCGTTCGACCTGGCGCTGCTGGACATCAACCTCGACGGCCGCAGCGGCTTCGAGGTGCTGGCCACGATGCGGCGCGAGTTCCCGGCGGTGCCGGTGCTCATGCTGTCGATGTACCCCGAGGCGCAGTACGCGCTGGTCGCGATGCGCGCCGGGGCGAGCGGCTACCTGCCCAAGGACGCCGAGCCCACGGAACTCACCGCCGCCATCCGCGCCGTGGCCCGCGGCGGCACCTACCTGAGCGCGAACGTCGCGCCCCACATCCAGGACCAGCTCAAGGGCCAGGACGACCGGCCCCCGCACCAGCGGCTCACCGTGCGCGAGCACCAGATCATGCTCATGCTGCTCAAGGGCATCTCGCCGAGCGACATCGGCGAGGAGATGATGATCAGCGTGAAGACGGTGAGCGCGCACCGGGCGCACATCCTGGAGAAGCTGGGGGTGTCGGGGACGGCGGAGCTGGTGCTGTATGCGGTGAGGCAGGGCATCGTGCACTGACACGTTCGCAGGCAGAGGAACCGGAAGAGACATTCCGCGACGCACCGGCCCGTTCGCCCTGAGGCATCGAAGTGCCTGGAAGCGGGCAGTTCCAGGTTGCTGCCTGCTCCCGCCGGTGCCGGGTCAGCCGCCCCGGGACGGCGGGGCATCCACGCCACCTGTATCCTCGACCCCTTTACTCGAAAGGAACGACATGGCACTGGCGAAGAAGAAGCGCGTCGGCAAGAAAACCATCTCTGCCAATCAAGTCCGCAAGACGGCCAGCGGCAGGAAACGCCGCAAGTCCGACGGCACCCAGCCCCCGAAGGCGGTGACGCCGGCCCCGACGCCGGCAGCCTGACTGCGACGTAGACCAACAGATCGCGCCATGGCGAGTCGCCTGGCGCGGTCCTCCGCGTCCCGAAGCGATGGCTGGGTTGCCTACGAGGGGGCGATATGGCTGCGCTCTCGACTTCGCACATCCCCCGCCTATTGCAGCAGCGCCTCATCAGTCGCCGTTTGCACTGGCGGTTCTCGATCCGCTGCGGTCGATCGCAGCGCCTGCACCAACGCCAACGCCAACGCCTGCGGCGCAGCGAACTCAGTCTTTCGGCCCTGGTGGCTAGCCTCACGTTGTCGGCTGCATCGCGGTCACTCAGCCGTCGGCGCGCCGTTCTTAGGTGGCAAGCGGCGAAGTTTGAACGGATGCTTGCATGGCGAGGCTGCTGAAGCGAGTCTGATAACCTTCTGCAGAACAAAGTCCAAACTCGGAATAACCCCTATGGCAAGGCCAGTCTTCTTCTCTGTTGGAGGTGCGCAGGACGCGCGGTTTGCCGCCAGCGTCAAAGAGCATCTTCCGGACGCGATGGTTTACATGTACACCCGCACGGGCGAAGAAGGAACCGCCTTTCTTCCAGAGATTGAGAAGGAGATCCAAGCTTGCAGACTTTTCGTGGTCTTCTGGTCAGATGATTATCTCGCAAGCACGGTCGCGATGCAGGAGTTAGCACAGGCGCGCAGACTGTCCGAGGGCCCTGATAAGGGCAAGCAAGCGCTTATCGTCCCGACGAGACATAAGGTACCTAATTTCTCGAAAAAATGGGTCAATCCGATAGGCAGGGTGAAAGAACAAGAGTATGTTCTTGGTGCCTGGAGATTTGAACGTGCACTTGACCCGACGCCTGACCCGCAGAAGGTGGCTGAGATCATTCGGAGAAAACTTGAGGCTGCAGACGTTTTCGGCCGGACTTTAGTGCCCCGAACGCATGTAGTAGATGAGATTCGAAAGGCCGTCTCTCGGCCAGACTATACGGCTAATGAGTTCGTCTACGTTTCGGGATTGGAAGGCGATGGGCGTCGAACTGCCCTTAAACAGTTTATCAGAGCCTCGCACGAGAACTTAGTCGAGCGCCAAGTTGCCTTTGACAGCGCCGAAGGACCGGAGGACCTTTTGATAAGCATGATGGAGAGCGTCGGGCTCAGTGTCGCCCAGCGCAACAAGATTCTTGGCGATATTGAGGCTGAGAAGACAAGCGCACTGAAAGAGATCAGGAAGCTTGTGCACCAAGCGCGTGCCTCGAAAAACTACTTCGTGATCCTACTTGATCGGTTTACGGGAGCGGATACTGTTGGGATACCAGATTGGGTGTCTGAAGTCTTCGGAAAGCTGCAGTTTGGAAATGCCCCATTAGTTTTCCTCGTGACTTCAAGCCCTATTACGGACGCACGCCTGTCGCGCATGCCCTCTGCGACAAGGGCCCGCGTGCTTGGCTTAGATGAGCACCAAATGGGCGAGCTTGTCCATAGGCTGAGTGTAGAAGATCCGAAGCGAGCGCAATGGACTCCTGAACGAAAGAAGTTGATTGAGCGGGTCTGCGGTAGCAGCCCGAGCCTGTGCCAGATTGTCATGCGGTCTCTGCGAGGAGAACCAACACTTGATTTTGTCGAGCGGATTGCGGCACAAGAAGAAGAGAAGTTCTCATCGAACATGTCTGCCGTATTAGGGCACATCGTTCAGCAGTTCAAGGGTCAGCCCGACGACATCATGGCGTTGCGGGTGATCGATCGCCTGGGAATAGTTAGCAAGGCCGCTCTGGACGAGATTCTCGAACCCATTGGTTCGTCGAAGGGCTATGATTTATACCGAATGTTAGAGTATGGCCTGCTTGAGAGGTTGTCTGATGAGATGCTGCGGGTTCCTCCGCTCATTCAGCGCCGACTCGGGTACATACTAGAAGACGCTGCGCCCGATGCGGAAGTCGTAGCGCTACTGAAAAATTTTGCTGCGAAAGCAAGCGAATCCGCCGAAGACTATGGTGCGATATTCGCGGCAAACAAGGCTTTTGCCTCGCTCGTCACAGGCGTTGCCAGCGAGTCGAGATTCTCCGCCTATCTGACGACAGCGAGCCTTTTCAAGGCTGGTCTTGAAAAGTATTTGGCACACGATTTCACCAGTGCCCACTCCATCCTTGGAAGGGCAATGTCTCGAATCGAGACAAACGCGTCGGTTGATGTGTCAGCGCGGATTGAGATTGCGAGATACTTCGGTCTATCTGCTGCGCGAGCGGGTTTCGATATAGATGTTGATCGCGCTTGCGCTTTCTTGGGCGACGCTCTCAGCGATTCACCTAGAGCGAAGCAGGGTGCTGCGATGGCAGCGTTTCTAAGGGGATTTCAGAAGAGACAACGCGGACATTATCGCGAAGCAATTGAGGCCTTTGAGGAGGCGAAGGACGCTCTAAAAGACATCCGCTTCGCTGAGCGACAACGAGGCGCTGTGCTTACTGAGCTGTCAAGAGCCTTTCTCAGGTGCGTCTCGCCTAATTATGAAGCTGCGGTGCGCTATGCGGAACAGGCCTATACAGAGAAGGATGTGGCGCACAATCTCAGTGGGTTAATCCGGGCAAAGCTGCATAGAACGTTCAGCAAGAAATTCTCAGACGACTCAGCGCTGAAGCGTGAGATGCAGGCCATCAGCAAACTTCTGCTGGAACTAAAGGCGATTTGCGCTAGAACGGATCGCGACTTTCATCTGTTTCGGGAGGCGGAATACGAGTTGGTGCAATCCATTCGTGTTGCCATGAAGTCGGGGGAGCCTATTGACTTGTCACGCTCAATACGAGCCATCCGAGAGGCGGCTCGCAGTCGCCTGAGTCACCGAAACCAGTTCGCTTTGTGGAAGTATCGAGTTCTCGACGGCCGCGGCATTCATGATCAAGCGCTGTTGGCTGAAACCCGAGCGGTCATCAATCGAGGAGCGCAAGGCAACGCCAAGGAAGCGGCTGATGCGGCAAAGATTTGGGCAATGGTCAGGGCAAAGAAGGACAAGCGAGACGCGCTTGAGACTCTGCATCAGCACCGGAACGAGATGGGTCCCTGGGCTCGCTCATTCTTGGAGCGATGCATCAAGGCGGGTGGTGGCGTTGGATTAGGTGACGTCTTCGTTGTGGTGGATCGTCTGTAGGGGCGACCTTCTTGCTGCCTAGCCTATTAGAAATCTGCCATCGTCGAGCGGCTGCTTCTGGCCGAGGCTGTGTGAGAACGCATCGGCGCAGAACTTGTGGCGCGGTCTGAGG
>JBIQHD010000041.1:0-34707 GCA_044508835.1 Rubrivivax sp. | reverse complement strand
CCGCCTGGCGATTGACCAAGTCGGCGTCAAGGTGGGGAGGCTGGACGCTCACGATCTACCTGCGCATTTCGCAGGGCCTTTGGACTCACCCCGTCAGCCTGGGTGCAAGGGCGGTGGCCTGGCCTGCCGGTGACGTGGCCGCACTGAACGCGGCGCGCATTGCCGGCAAGACCGAGGCGCAGATTCGCGCGCTGGTGGTGAAGCTGGAGGCCTCACGCGGGCAGACCGAGCAGGACGTGGCGCCTACGGCGGCGGAGTAGGCCGTGACCACACATCGGCCGAACCCTCGGCTTGCCAAGATTCATCGCAGCTACACCGTGGACGAGATTGCCGCGCTGTACGGCGCGCATCGCAACACGGTGCGGGCCTGGATCAAGCGCGGCCTGCCCACCCTGGATGACCGCCGCCCGGTGCTGGTGCTGGGCCGGCACCTCCGCGACTTCCTGCAAGCGCGGCGAGAGGTGAACAAGAAGACCTGCGGGCCTGGCCGCCTCTACTGCGTGCGCTGCCGCGAGCCGCAGCACCCCATGGGTGGTGCCGTCCGGTATGAGCCGCTGACGGAAACGCTGGGCAATCTGGTGGGCCGCTGCCCGTGCTGCGATGCCGGCCTGTACCGGCGGGTCAGCGAGAAAAGCCTGTCTCGGGCGCTGGGTGATCTGGTGGTTCTTCAAGGTCTGGACCCTGGCGAATCGCATGAAAACAGCGAGCGAGGTGCGAAGGGTGTGGAGCACATAGACGAGAGCCACCCAGCCTGCACAAACAGTGACTTCAACCAGGACGCCAGCACCCATGCGAAACCATCACCCTGACAACGAGCGAATCAAGCGCCAGTACTTCGTCTTCTTGAAGGAGGCGAAGCGCCAAAGCGAGGACTCTGTGGACGCCACGGCAGAGGCCATTGCGCGCTTCGAGGCGGACACCCAGCACCGTGATTTCAAGACCTTCCACTTCGAGCAGGCCGTGGCCTTCAAGCGCCGCCTGGCTGACAAGTGCAGCCGCACAACGGGCGAGAAATTGAGCAAGGCCACGCAGTACGCGACGCTGGCGCACCTGAAGCGCTTCTTTCAATGGCTGGCGATGCAGCCGCTCTACAAGTCCAAGCTGAAGTACAGCGATGCCGAGTACTTCAACTTCTCGGAGAAGGATTCCCGGGTCGCCACCGCCCGCCGCACGCGCGCCGCGCCGACGCTGGAGCAGGTGCACCACACCATTGCGACGATGCCGGCCGGCACGGTGATCGAGCAGCGCAACCGCGCTTTGGTGGCCTTCGCGCTGCTGACTGGCGCGCGTGACAGCGCACTGGCATCACTGCGGCTGAAGCATGTGGACCTGGCCGCCGGCAGCGTCTACCAAGACGCCCGCGAGGTGAAGACGAAGTTCAGCAAGAGCTTCACGACGTACTTCTTCCCGGTGGGCGGGCAAGCCCGGCGCATCGCCGAGGACTGGGTGGACTACCTGCGACGTGATTGCCTGTGGGGCAACGACGACCCGCTGTTCCCGGCCACGCTGGTGGAAGTCGGCCCGTCCCGCCAATTCGAGGCCACGGGCCTGGAGCGCAAGCCCTGGGCATCGGCCGCACCCATACGGGCGATCTTCAAGGACGCCTTCGCGGCGGCGGGCCTGCCCTACTTCAACCCGCACAGCCTGCGCAGCACGCTGGTGCAGTTGGGCCAGACGATCTGCAAGACCCCCGAGGACTTCAAGGCCTGGAGTCAGAACCTTGGGCACGAGGGCGTGCTGACGACCTTCTACAGCTACGGCAGCGTGGCGCAGAACCGGCAGGGCGAAATCATCAAAGACCTTGCCAACCCGCCAGCGGTGGCCGCCACCCAAGCCGACGCGATCGCGGCGGCGGTGCTGCGCAACCTAGAACAGCGGGGCGTGCCGCTCCGGTAGAGCGGGCACCTTCGCCGCGTATGTCCAAGTTTATGTCCAAGTGGAAGGATAGAAACGTGAAGACCCAGTGCTCATGCGGGCTGCAGAGCATTTTCTACATTCTGCATCGAAGTGATCCCGCCGGCCCGGCGGCCGGGCCCGACGTTTTTGCGGGAAAACGGCCGCAAAGGATGAACGGCGTCACGGCGGCGTCGACCGGCGCGTGACCACCTGTCACGGTGGTGCCTGGCCACCGCGCACGCGCTCGATAATCCGCGCCTGTCCGGCCGGCACGCCGGTGCGCGAGAGACACCATGGACTTCGAAGCACTCGTTCAGGCGATCCAGACGCTCAACGCGGAGGATGCCTTCCGCCCGCGCCTGAGCCCCGACCAGTGGCGCCAGGTCGCTCCGTTCTTCACCCGCCACGAGATCCGCGCCGGCGACCTGCTGATCAAGCAGGGCGAGCTCGACCGCGCGATGTACCTGCTCGGCCAGGGCTCCATGCAGGTGTTCGCCACCGGCGGGCCGCCGGGCAGCAACCGCATCGCCATCCTGCGCGCCGGCGCGATCATCGGCGAGCCGGGCCTGTTCGGCGACGGGCCGCGCATGGCCAACGTCGAGGCGGTGACGCCGTGCACCGTGTGGGCGCTGCGCGGGCCGCGGCTGGAGGAACTGGCGCAGCGCCTGCCGGCGCTGGCGCTCGAACTGGTGCGCGCCGCCGCCGGCGTGATGGCGATCCGCATGCGCGCCAACCTGGCGAAGCAGACGCCGTTCACTTGACGCGCCGCCGGGCGCGTCAGTGGCCGTCGAAGCTCACCAGCGTGAACAGCGGCAGCCCCGCCGCCCGCAGCTTGTCGCTGCCGCCCAGCTCGGGCAGCTCGACGATGGCCGCGCCCTCGATCACCCGAGCGCCCAGCCGCTCCAGCAGCCGGCACCCGGCGAGCATGGTGCCGCCGGTGGCGATCAGGTCGTCGATCAGCACCACCCGGTCGCCGGGCTGGACCGCGTCGGTGTGCATCTCCACCGTGGCCGAGCCGTACTCCAACTCGTAGGTCTCCTCCACCGTGGTGAAGGGCAGCTTGCCCTTCTTGCGGATCGGCACGAAGCCGACGTTGAGCTCGTAGGCCAGCACCGAGCCGATGATGAAGCCGCGCGCGTCCAGGCCGGCGATGGCGCTCGGCCGCACGTCGAAGTAGCGGTGCACGAAGTGGTCGATCAGCACGCGGAACACGCGCGGGTTCGACAGCAGCGGCGTGATGTCGCGGAACTGCACGCCCGGCGCCGGCCAGTCGGGCACGGTGCGGATGTGCGGCTTGATGTCGTCGGTGGCGGAGGCGGCGGTCATCGCGGCGCGGCAGGTGTCGGAAACGCCGGCATTGTGCGGCACGGCGGCGGCGCGCCTCGTGCAAACCCCGAGGTCCCGCGCCGCCCAGGCGACATCGAGGGCTTCACGCGCGTGCCAGACTGGCCGCCCTCCGGCGCCGGCCGGTGCAGCAACGATCAGTGCCCATGAACCCGGACTCCCACGACGAGGTCATCCACGCCCGCGGCGGCTTCGTCTACAGCAGCACGAGCATCCGCAGCCGGGCGACGGTGCGGCCCTCGGCCGTGCTGCTGTTCAGCGCCTGCGGGCGGCCGTTCGAGCTCAGCCTGCAGGGGCGGCGCGAGACGCTCCTGGCCGCCGCCATCCGCCCCAACGTGCGCCGCGGGCTCGACGCGGTCGGGGTGCGGCTGCTGAGCGTCAACATCCACCCCACGCACCCCGCCTTCGTGAGTTTCCAGGCCCTGGACGGCGACGGCCTGCTGCCGCTGGACCGCGCGCGCTTCGCGCCCTTCGACGCCGACATGCTGGCCGCCTGCGCCGGCCGGCTCGACCGCGCCGCGGGGGCGATGCTCTTCGAGCGGCTGGTGCGCGCCGGGCTGGAGGCGCTGCCGCGCACCGTGGCGCCGCATCCGCAGCGCGAGCGGCTGCTGCGCCTGCTCGCCCAGCAGCCCGACGCGGGGCTGCGCGACCTCGCCGACGCGCTCGGCGTGTCGTACCACCGCATGTCGCACGTCTTCAGCCAGGCGGTCGGGCTGTCGTTCCGCAGCTACCGCAACTTCGACCGCATGTGCCGCGCCGGGCGGCAGTTCACCACGCGGCGCAGCCTCACCGGCATCGCCCACGCGGCCGGCTTCAGCGACTCGGCGCACCTGTGCCACACCTGGCAGCGGCGCTACGGACTTTCCCCGAGCGCGGTGCGCGGTGACAACTGCGTACAAGCACGTTCCTGACGCGGGCCCAAAGATCGGCCTCTCGCCTCACCGAAGAACGAAGGAGACCGATTCATGAAGATCAAGCATTCGCCGACACTGGTGGCCCTGGCCGCGAGCCTGATGCTGGCGGCCTGCGGCGGCGGGGACGACGACTACTTCGCCCCCGAGGAAACGCGCGAGCAGGACAGCCGCACGTCGTTCGCGCCGGCCGACCCCACCGCGACCACCTTCGCGGCGCTGGCCGCCGCGTCCGGCGACACGGTCGACAACGCCACCACCAGCCGCTGGGCCGGCATGCTGAACGGCGCGGCCTACCGCGTCGAGGTGCCGCAGAACTGGAACGGCAAGCTGGTGATGTACGCCCACGGCTATGCGGGCGAAGGCAACGTGCTGGGCGTGAGCAACCCGTCGATCCGCCGCTACCTGGTCCAGAATGGCTACGCCTGGGCGGCGTCCAGCTACAGCAAGAACTTCTACGACGTGCGCGCGGGCGTGGAGGACACCAACGCCCTGGCCCTGGAGTTCACCAAGATCGCCGCGGCCAACGGCCGCACCCTGGCCGCGCCCGACAAGATCTACATCACCGGCCATTCGATGGGCGGGCACATCACCGCCGCCGCCGTCGAGGCCGAGACCGCCGCGCACGCGGTGCACAAGGTCGCCTACGCCGGCGCCGTGCCCATGTGCGGCGTGGTCGGCGACACCGAGCTGTTCGACTTCTTCGCCGGCGCCCAGGTGACGGCCCAGGTGCTCGCCGGCCAGGCCGACCATCCGGTCACCGGCTGGGCGGACATCGCCGCCCAGGTCGGCAGCACGCTGTTCTCGTCGTTCCCGTCGGCGGCTGCGCCGACGGCGCCCGTCCTGCCCAACGGCGCGGCCGGCCTCGCCTACATGTCGGTGATCGAGAACCTGACCGGCGGCGACCGCCCGCTGTTCGAGGTGGGCTTCATGTACGGCGGCAGCTTCCCGGCGCCGTGGGGCGTGTTCGGCGGCGACGGCACCATCAGCGGCATCCTGAACAAGAACGTGCTCGACACCACCCGCTTCACCTACGTCATCGAGGGCGACGAGGCCGGATCGAAAGCGCTCAACGAGGCGGCGCAAGTCCTCACGCCCGCAGCGGACGCCAACCGCCTGCGCACCGACGGGCTGCGCTGGATCCCCAAGGTCAACGGCGAGTTCACGGTGCCGGTGGTCTCGATCCACACGCTGGGCGACATGTTCGTGCCCTTCAGCATGGAGCAGATCTACCGCACCCGCGCCGAGGCCAAGGGCAACGGCGACCGGCTGGTGCAGCGCGCCATCCGCGGCATCTCGCACTGCGACTTCACCGTGGCCGAGCAGGTCAAGGCCTTCGACGACATGATCAAGTGGGAGCGCGACGGCGTGAAGCCCGCCGGCGACGACGTGCTCACGCCCGCCACGGTGGCGGCGCCGACCTACGGCTGCGCCCACACGGACGACGTCACCGGCGACGACGACAGCGGGACCACCAAGGCGCTGCGGGGCGTGATCGCCGGCGCCCACCTCACCTGCCCGGCGACCTGACGACCCATCCGACGGCCTTCGTGCCGAAGGGCGAAGGGAGCCGGCAACGGCTCCCTTCTTCGTTTCAGCCCCGCCCGAGCAGCTTCGCCTCCGCCATCGACAGCGGCTCCGGCAGGCCCGACAGCACCAGCGTGTCGCCGCCGCCCAGCACCAGGCTGTCGTCGGGCCGGATCACCGTGCCCGACGCGCGCCGCACCGACACCACCGTGGCGCCCACGGCATGCAGCGCCAGGTCGCCCAGGCACCGGCCGGTGGCGGCGCCGCCGCCCGGCAGGGTGACGCTCAGCAGGCGCGCGTGGCCGAGCTCGTCGGCGGAGTCGTCGTCGCCGCCGCGGAAGTAGCCGCGCAGCAGCGCGTAGCGCGCGTTGCGCTGATCCTGCACCATGCGGATGACGCGGCGGATCGGCACGCCGGCCAGCGCCAGCGCATGGCTGGCCAGCATGAGCGAGCCCTCGATGGCCTCGGGCACGACCTCGGCCGCGCCGGCCTTGCGCAGCTGCTCGAGCGCGCTGTCGTCGAGCGTGCGCACGATCACCGGCACGGTCGGCGCATGGTGGCGCGCCAGGTCGAGGATGCGCAGCGCCGAGGGCGTGTCGTGGTAGCTCACCACCACGGCGGTGGCGCGCGCCAGGCCCGCGGCCATCAGGCTCTGCAGCCGCGCCGCGTCGCCGAACACCACGCTCTGGCCGGCGGCGGCGGCCTGGCGCACGCGGTCGGGATCGAGGTCGAGCGCGATGTAGCGGATGCCTTCCGCCTCGAGGATGCGCGCCAGGCCCTGGCCGCTGCGCCCGTAGCCGCAGATGATGACGTGCGCCTCGGTGTTGATGCTGCGCTTGGCGATCGTCGTCATCGCGACGGACTGCATCAGCCAGTCGCTGGCCGACAGGCGCATCACGAGGCGGTCGCTGTGCATCACGACGAAGGGCGCGGCCAGCATGCTCAGCACCATGCCGGCGAGCACCGCGCTCTGCAGGCCCGGCGGGACGAGGCCGTGCGTGCCGGACAGGTTCAGCAGCACGAAGCCGAACTCGCCCGCCGGTGCGAGGTACAGGCCGGTGCGCAGCGCCACGCCGGGGGCGGCGCCGAACAGCCGGGCCAGGCCGGCCACGAGCGCGAACTTGAACAGCGCCGGCAGTGCCGTCAGTAGCAGCACCAGCGGCCAGTGGCGCAGCACCGCGCCGCCGTCGAGCTTCATGCCGATGGTGATGAAGAACAGGCCCAGCAGCACGCTGTGGAACGGCCGGATGTCGGTCTCGACCTGGTGCTTGTATTCGGTCTCGGCGATCAGCATGCCGGCCACGAACGCGCCGAGCGCGAGCGACAGGCCGGCGTGCTCCGTCAGCCAGGCCAGGCCGAGCGTGAGCAGCAGCACGTTGAGGATGAACAGCTCGTCGCTCTTGCGCCGCGCCACCAGCGTGAGCCACCAGCGCATCACGCGCTGGCCGCCGACCAGCAGCAGCGTGAGCAGCGCCGCCGCCTTCAGCGCCGCGAACGCCAGCTCGCGCGCCAGCACCTCGGGCGAGGCGCCGAGCGCCGGGATCAGCACCAGCAGCGGCACCACGGCCAGGTCCTGGAACAGCAGCACGCCCATGACGCGCCGGCCGTGCTCGGACTCGAGCTCCAGCCGGTCGGCCATCAGCTTGCCGAGGATGGCCGTGCTGCTCATCGCCAGCGCCCCGCCGAGCGCCACCGCGCCCTGCCAGCCCAGGCCCCAGGCGCGGCCGGCCAGCGCGAACGCCCCGGCGAGCAGCGCGTTCAGCGCCACGGCGAGCGCCATCGTGCACGTGACCTGGCTCAGGCCCAGCCCGAACACCAGCCGGCGCATGCTGCGCAGCTTGGGCAGGTGGAACTCGAGCCCGATGACGAACATCAGGAACACCACGCCGAACTCGGCGAGGTAGCGCACGCCGGAATCGTCCTCGGCCAGCGCCATCGCGTTCGGCCCGATCACCACGCCGACGGCGAGGTAGCCAAGCATCGCCGGCAGCTTCAGCAGGCGGCACAGCACCACCCCGATGACGGCGGCGACGAGGTAGAGCAACGCGAGGTCGAGGGTCGTCGCCATGAGGCCGGTGGGTGCGCAGGGCGCCGCGGGGGCGTGCCTAGAATGACAGCCCCGCTTCGGGCCGACACCGGCCAATCGTAATGGACGCCCTTCACCGCCCGCCGCCGTCGATGCCGCCGTTCGATCCGGCGCGCGCGCTGGCGCTCGCCGCGAAGACGCTCGACATCGAGGCGCAGGCCGTGCTCGGGCTGAAGGCGCGCCAGGGCGACAGCTTCGTCCACGCCGTCGAGGCCATGCTGCGCTGCACCGGCCGCGTGGTGGTGATGGGCATGGGCAAGAGCGGGCACGTGGGCCGCAAGATCGCCGCCACGCTCGCCTCCACCGGCACGCCGGCGATGTTCGTGCACCCCGGCGAGGCCAGCCACGGCGACCTCGGCATGGTGGCGCCGGGCGACATCGTGGTGATGATCTCCAACTCCGGCGAGGCCGACGAGGTGGTGAGCATCCTGCCGGCGATCAAGCGCGTGGGCGTCACGCTCGTGGGCATGACCGGGCGCGCCGACTCCTCGCTCGCGAGCCACGCCGACATCGTGCTCGACACCGCGGTCGACCAGGAGGCCTGCCCGCTGAACCTCGCGCCCACGGCCAGCACCACGGCGCAGATGGCGCTGGGCGACGCGCTGGCGGTGGCCCTGCTCGACGCGCGCGGCTTCCGCGAGGAAGACTTCGCCCGCTCGCACCCCGGCGGCAGCCTCGGGCGCAAGCTGCTCACCCACGTGCGCGACCTCATGCGCACCGGCGACGACCTGCCGCTCGTGCACGCCGGCACCGGCTTCAGCGACATGATGCGGCTGATGAGCGCCAAGGGCCTGGGCACGGCCATCGTGGTCGACGACGCGCACCGCGTGCTCGGCATCTTCACCGACGGCGACCTGCGCCGCTGGCTCGAGAAGGGCCGCGACCTGCGCGGCTCCACCGCCGGCGAGCTGATGCATCCGAAGCCGCGCACCGTGCGCCCCGAGATGCTCGCCGTCGAGGCCGCCGGCCTGATGGAGGAGGCGCGCATCACCGTCGTGCTCGTGACCGAGGCTGACGGGCGGCTGGCCGGCGCGGTCAACTCCAACGACCTGATGCGCGCGAAGGTGATCTGATGGGCCGCGCCGTGCTGCCGGGCGCGCCGGCGCTCACCTTCGAACCCGAGCTGCTGCTCGCCGCGCAGGGCATCCGCGCGGCGATCTTTGACGTCGACGGCGTGCTCACCGACGGGCGCATCTACCTGAGCGAGCGCGGCGAGGAGTTCAAGGCCTTCAGCACGCTCGACGGCCACGGCCTCAAGCTGCTGGCGCAGGGCGGCATCGTGCCCGTCGTCGTCACCGGGCGCGATTCGCCGGCGGTGCGCCGGCGTGTCGCCGACCTCGGCATCACGCATGCGGTGTACGGCGCGGCCGACAAGCTCGCGGCCGCCGAACCGCTGCTCGCGCAACTGCAGATCGACTGGCCGCAGCTCGCGGTGATGGGCGACGACTGGCCCGACCTGCCGCTCATGACGCGCGCCGGCTTCGCCGTGGCGCCTCCCGGCGCGCACATCGAGGCGCGCGCGGTGGCCGACCACGTCACCCGCGCGGCGGGCGGCCACGGCGCGGCGCGCGAGTGCTGCGACCTGCTGCTCACCGCCGCCGGGCGCTACGCGGCCCTGCTGCACGGCCACCTGCGCACGCTCGACCGTGGCGATTGAAGACCAGCTGCTCGACGGGCCGGCCGCGCTCGCGCCGGTGGCCTCGCCGCCCGAGGCGCCGCGCCGGCGCAGCTTGGCCGAGCGGCTCTTCGCCGCGTCGTCCTACCTGCCGCTGTTCCTGATGGCGCTGCTGGCGCTGGGCACCTGGTGGCTCGTGCGCAACACGCCGGTGCTGGAGGCGCCGCGCGCCGCCGCGCCGCCGCGCCACGAGCCCGACTACACGATGAGCAGCTTCCTGGTGCAGCGCTTCGGCGACGACGGCGCCATGCGCGCGCAGCTCGAAGGCGACAGCCTGCGCCACTACCCGGACACCGACACCCTCGAAGTCGACAACGCCCGCCTGCGCGCCGTGGCGCCCGACGGGCGGGTCACGGTGGCCACGGCACGGCTGGCGCTGTCCAACGGCGACGGCAGCGAGGTGCAGCTCAAGGGCGGCGCCAACGTGGTGCGGGGCGGGCTCGGCAAGGAAGCGCCGCTCGAGTTCAACGGCGAATTCCTGCACTTCTTCGCCGCCACCGAGCGCGTGCGCTCGCACCTGCCGGTGGTCGTGACGCAGGGCGGCACCGAGATCCGCGCCGATACCCTCGACTACGACCACCTCGACCGCGTGATGCAGCTTCACGGCCGCGTGCGCGCGGTGTTCCCGGCGCGCACGGTGCGGCGATGACGGCTCGCCTCGCCTACATCACCGGCGCGTCCAGCGGCATCGGCCAGGCGCTGGCGCTGCGCTTCCACCGCGCCGGCTACCGCCTGGCCCTGGTCGCGCGGCGCGAGGCGCAGCTGCGCGAATGGGCCGCCGCGCACGGCCTGCCGGCGGCGGACTGCGGCGTGTACGCCGCCGACGTGCGCGACGTCGCCGCCATCACCGGCGCCGGGCGCGCCTGCATCGCGGCGCAGGGCCTGCCCGACGTCGTGATCGCCAACGCCGGCATCAGCGCCGGGGTCGACACCGCGCAGGCCGAGGACCTGGAGGTCATCCGCGCCACCTACGAGACCAACAACCTCGGCCTGGCGGCCACCTTCCAGCCCTTCGTCGCCGCCATGTGCACGCGCGGCAGCGGGCGGCTGGTGGGCATCGCGAGCGTGGCCGGCATCCGCGGCCTGCCGGGGCATGCGGCCTACTGCTCGAGCAAGGCGGCGGTCATCAGCTATTGCGAGAGCCTGCGCGGCGAGTGCCGACCGTTCGGCGTGAAGGTGGTGACGCTCGGCCCCGGCTACGTCGACACGCCGCTCACGCGCGGCAACCCGTATTCGATGCCGTTCCTGATGCAGCCGGACGATTTCGCCGACCGGGCGTTCAAGGCCATCGAGGCCGGCGCGAGCTACCGGGTGATTCCGTGGCAGATGGGCGTCGTGGCGAAGCTGCTGCGCGCCCTGCCGAATCCGCTGTTCGACGCCGTGCTGGCCGGGCGCGCGCGCAAGCCGCGGCAGCCGCGCTGATTCCGGCACCGGCGGCGGCCAGGCATGAAAAAAGGCGGTGGGCCGAAGCGCCACCGCCTGATTCGGGCGACCGGTCTGCCGGCCGCGTGGAGCCCTGGCGGGCTCAGTGCATGGGTTCAGTAGCCACCGCGGCCACCGCCGCCGCCGTAGCCGCCGCCACCGGAACGGCCACCACCGCCGTAGCCGCCGCCACCGCCGCCGTAACCACCGCCGCCGGAGCGGCCGCCACCGCCGCCGCCGTAGCCGCCGCCGCCACCACCACCGCCGTAGCCGCCGCGGCCACCACCGCCGCCGCCGTAGCCGCCCGGGCGCTCTTCACGCGGGCGGGCCTCGTTCACGACCAGCGCGCGGCCGTCGAGGGCCTGGCCGTTCATGCCGTTGATGGCGGCCTGCGCCTCGGCGTCGGAGCCCATTTCGACGAAGCCGAAGCCCTTCGACCGGCCGGTGTCGCGGTCCATCATCACCTTGGCCGAGGCCACGGAGCCGAACTGCGCGAACGCTTGCTGGAGATCGTCGTCGCGAATGCTGTACGCGAGGTTGCCGACGTAGAGTTTGTTGCCCATTGAGAGCGCCTTTCTTCCTGAGTGACCCTGATAGATGGAAAACCTCTGGAGCTTCAAGCCAACCTGAACCACTCAACGAAGGCGCTGACTACCCAACAGAGAATTTTCATTATCACGGACTTGAGAATTAATGCGCATGCCCGCGATTATCAAAGTGTTGTTTTCGATGCAGCGCAAGCCCGGGCGGCGCGCCGTTTTGGGGCGCGGACCGGTCCGGCCGCGGGAAATCTAGGGAAAACACTTTCCCTAAAACCCTCATTCCCGGACGCGCCCATATCATCGTCCGCCGCCTCGGCGCCTTCCGGATGAAACAGCCTCCCCCTCCGCTTCGCTCGCCGCTCGAAGCGCTCGGCGCCATCCTCGCCAGCGTCGACGCGGTGCGCAACCTGCGTGCGCTGTACGTGCTGCTGGCGACCTTCGCCGCCTCGGGCCTGCTGATGGCCATGGCCCGCTCGGCGCTGGCACGCGACGCGGGCTGGCTGGCCGCGGTCGAGACCGGGGCGGCGCTGTTCATCGCGTTCTACGGCGCCAACGCCGCCGGCATCCTGCTGATGGACCAGGCGCGCGGCCGCCCGGTGCGCGAGGTGCCCGAGGCGCTGCGGGCCGCGGCGGCGTCGGCGCACCGCGTGCTGGCGGTCCTGCTGGGCATCGCCGCGGCCGTCGCGGTGCTGGGCGGGGTGCTGGTGGCGCTGCTGTGGGTGTCGCGCACCGACGTCGCCGGCCCGGTGCTCGGCCCGGCGATCTTCGGCGCGGTGGTGCCGCTGGGCGCCGTGGCGGCGGGCCTGCTGCTGCTGTCGCTGGCGGCCGTGGTGGTGCCGCTGGCGGCGCCGGGCGTGTGGGCCGGGCGCCGGGCGTGGCCGCTGCTGCGCCAGCTGGCGCAGTGGGCGCGGCACCGGCTGCTGACCGTCGCGCTGCTGATGGGCGCCGTGAGCCTGCTGTCGGCCGGCGTCGGCGCGCTCGCCACCTTCGTGCTGGCGGCGGGCGGGCGCGTGGTGGCCCAGCTCGCGGTCGCGGTGGTGGGCGTGGACGTGCCGCTGCAGCAGCTCACCGCCGGCCTGTTCGGCTACGGCGTGCGCAGCCTCGGGGCGGTGCCGGCGCCGGCGGAATCGGCCGGCCACGTGGCGGCGGCGCTGGTGGGCGGCGGCGTGGTGTTCCCGCTGGCGCTGGTGCTGCCGGGGCTCGTGTACCTGCGCGGGGCTTGCACGGTGTACCTGGCGCTGGACGACGATCCGCCGCCCGGCCTGCCATGACGCCGCCACGCATCGCCAGCCTGGTGCCGAGCCTGACCGAACTGCTGTTCGCGTTGGGCCTCGGCCCGCACGTGGTGGCGCGCACCGGCTTCTGCATCCACCCGGCCGACGCGGTGCGGGCCGTGCCCAAGGTCGGCGGCACCAAGGACGTGAACCTCGGGCGGCTGATGGAACTGGCGCCGACGCACGTGCTGGTCAACGCGGACGAGAACCGGCGCGAGACGGTGCAGGCGCTGCAGGCGTGGCCGGCGGCGCAGCGGCCGCGGGTGGTCGTCACCCATCCCTGCGCGCCGGCGGACAACCTGGCACTGATCGCGCAGGTGGCGCAGGCCTTCGCGGGCATGGCCGGCGTGGCCGGGCGCGCGCAGGCCCTGCGCGAGGAACTGGCCGCCGAGCTTGCCGCGACCGCGGCAGCGCGCGAAACCTTCGCGCCGCAGCGCGTGCTCTACCTGATCTGGCGCGAGCCCTGGATGACCGTCGCGCGCGACACCTACATCGCCCGCATGCTCGATGCCGTGCGCTGGCACACGCTGCCCGACGCGATGGGCGGCGAAACCGGCGCCGCGCGCTACCCACCGCTGCGCGGCGACGAGCCCTGGCTCGCCGGCGTGCAGCAGGTGCTGCTCAGCAGCGAGCCCTACCGCTTTGACGCGCGCCACGTGGACGAGGCGCAGCGGCTGTGCCCCGGCGCCCGCGTGCGCCTGGTCGACGGCGAGCTGCCGAGCTGGTACGGCCCGCGCGCGGCCGCGGGCCTGCGCTACCTGCGCGGGCTGGCCGCCGGCTGAGCGCAGCGCCTAGGATCATTCGCATGGAACTGCTCAAGCCGCTGATCGCGCTGCTGGCGATCGTCAACCCGGTCGGCGTGGTGCCGTTCTTCATCCACTTCACGCAGAACCTGCCGGCCGAGGCGCGCCGGCGCACCATCCGCGTGAGCGCCTTCACCGCCTTCCTGGTGATCGCGCTGAGCGCGCTGGCGGGGCTGAAGATCATCGAGTTCTTCGGCATCTCGCTGGCCTCGTTCCAGGTGGGTGGGGGCATGCTGCTGCTGATCTCCTCGATCCAGATGCTCAACGCCCAGCCGGCCGAGGCGCGCAAGGAGGACGTGAGCGAAGGCGCGCAGAAGGCCGACGTGGGCGCGAGCGTCGCGGTGGTGCCGCTGACCATCCCGCTGCTCACCGGGCCGGCGACGATCTCCACCATGGTGATCTACGCCGAGAAGACGCGGCACTGGTGGGAGCTCGCGGTGCTGGTGGGCTACGGCGTGGTGGTGGGGCTGGCCGCCTTCGCCGTGTTCTCGGCCTCGGGGCGCATCGCGCGGGTGCTGGGGCAGACCGGCATCAACATCATGACGCGGCTCATGGGCCTCATCCTCGCGGCGCTGGCGGTGGAACTGCTGGCCGGCGGGCTGACGCGGCTGTTCCCGGTGCTCGCGCGCGCGCTCTGAATCCAGGGTTCGCGGCATCACGGCCGCGCGCCCTGCACGCCTAGACTCGTTCGCACCCCCGGAGACGACGACGCATGGCGGACACCACGTACGACTACATCATCGCCGGCGGCGGCACCGCCGGCTGCCTGCTCGCCAACCGCCTGAGCGCCGACCGGAGCAAGCGCGTGCTGCTGATCGAGGCCGGCGGGGCCGACGACTACCTGTGGATCCACATCCCGGTCGGCTATCTCTACTGCATCGGCAACCCGCGCACCGACTGGCTGTTCTTCACCGATGCCGACCCGGGCCTGAACGGCCGCTCGCTGCGCTACCCGCGCGGCAAGGTGCTGGGCGGCTGCTCCAGCATCAACGGCATGATCTACATGCGCGGCCAGGCGCGCGACTACGACGGCTGGGGCGCGGGCGACGGCTTCGGCGCCAACGCCGGCTGGAGCTGGAACGAGTGCCTGCCCTACTTCCTGCGGCACGAGGACTTCCACAAGGGCGCCGACGACTTCCACGCCGCCCCGGGCTTCGACCCCAAGGGCGGGCGCGCCGGCGGCGAGTGGCGCGTGGAGAAGCAGCGCCTGCACTGGGCCATCCTCGACGCCTTCGCGCAGGCGGCGCAGCAGGCCGGCATCCCGGCCACCGACGACTTCAACCGCGGGGACAACGAGGGCGTCGGCTACTTCGACGTCAACCAGCGCACGGGCCTGCGCTGGAACGCGGCCAAGGCCTTCCTGCGCCCGGTGTTCGCGCGGCCGAACCTGCAGGTCTGGACCGGCGCGCACGTCTCGCGCGTGCTGTTCGAGCCGGGCGGCGATGCCGCGCTGCGCGCCGTGGGCGTGGAGGTGGTGCCGCGCGGCGGCGGCGAGCGCATCCGGGCCCTCGCCGCGCGCGAGGTGCTGCTGAGCACCGGCGCGGTGGGCACGCCGCAGATCCTGCAGCTGTCGGGCGTCGGCCCGGCGGAACTGCTGCAGGCGCACGGCATCGCGCCGGTGCACGGGCTGCCCGGCGTCGGCGAGAACCTGCAGGACCACCTGCAGATCCGCGCGGTGTACGAGGTGCAGGGCGTGAAGACGCTCAACACGATGGCGAACTCGTGGTGGGGCAAGGGGCTGATCGGCCTGGAATACGCCTGCCGGCGCAGCGGCCCGATGAGCATGGCGCCGTCGCAGCTCGGCGCCTTCACCCGCAGCGACACCTCGCAGCCGCATGCCAACCTCGAGTACCACGTGCAGCCGCTCTCGCTCGACGCCTTCGGCCAGCCGCTGCACCGCTTCAACGCCTTCACCGCGAGCGTGTGCAACCTCCAGCCCACGAGCCGCGGCCGCGTGGCCATCCGCTCGCCCGAGGCCGACCAGGCGCCCAGCATCCGCGCCAACTACCTGAGCACCGAGGAAGACCGCCTCATCGCCGCCGAGTCGCTGCGCCTCACGCGGCGCATCGTGGCGCAGCCGGCGCTGGCGAAATACAAGCCGCGCGAGTTCAAGCCCGGCATCGAGTTCCAGACCGACGAGGAGCTCGCCAAGCTGGCCGGCGACATCGGCACGACCATCTTCCACCCCGTGGGCACCGCCAAGATGGGGCCGCGCGCCGACCCGATGGCGGTGGTGGACGAGCGCCTGCGGGTGCACGGCATCGCCGGCCTGCGCGTGGTGGACGCGAGCGTGATGCCCACCATCACCAGCGGCAACACCAACTCGCCGACGCTGATGATCGCGGAGCGGGCGGCCGAATGGGTGAGGGAGGACGCGGCGCGCGGCTGAGGCGTTCCTACGCCGCCTTGGTGGCGAGGAAGGCGAGGCCGGGCGTCACGTGCCTGACGAGCGGGGCCGGCACCAGGCCCATCGCCCAGCGGCTGCGCCGGCCCTCGCCCTGCTCGAATCCGGGCCGGCGGCGCGCGGCGCGCACCGAGGCGGCGTCGGTGGGCACGTAGTGCGTCGGGTAGCGCATCTCGGGCGCGGCCCAGAAGGAGCGGGTGAGCGGGAAGCCGCTGTCGTGCAGCATCGCTTCGAGCGCGTCGTGCGAATGCAGCAGGCCCGGCGCCCGCGCATGGCCGTGCGCGCGCAGCAGCATCGCGCCCAGGCGGCGCGGCAGCACGCCGGCGAAGCGCAGGCCGTGGGCATGCTCGTCGGGCCGGCCCATCAGGTACTTGAGCGCGAAGCGGTTCTTGGTGGCGAGGTAGAGCGAGCCGCCCGGGCGCAGCACGCGGTGCATCTCGGCCAGCAGCCGGCGCTGCACCTGCCCGGCCGGCTCGTCCTCGCAGCGCGAGGCGCACCACTCGAACACCAGGTTGAGCACCACCAGGTCGAAACTGGCGTCGGCATAGGGCAGGCGGCAGTCGTCGCCGCCGGCGGCGACGTTGACGTTGGCCAGGCCCTGCTGCGCGCAGCGCTCGTCGACGAAGCTCGCCTGGCCCGACACCACCTCCAGCGCGCACACCGAGCGCGCTCGCCGCGCCAGCAGCGGCGTGAACTGGCCGAGGCCGGGGCCGATCTCCAGCACGTCGCTGTACGGCGTGAGCGGCAGCAGGTCGATGAAGCCGGCGCGCTCGGGGTTCATCACGTAGCGCAGCATGCCCGGCGCAGCGCGGTAGACGCTGCGCAGCGCGCTCTCCCAGCCCTCGTTGCGCGCATGGGCGTTCAGCCGCTCGAGCAGGGCGCGGGTGCCGGCGTCCTCGGCCGCGCCGAAGCGCAGGAAGTGCGGGATGCCGTGCTCCACGCGGTACCGCGCGTCGCCCTGCGCGGCGCGCAGCGTGCGGCCGTCGTCGCGCAGCGGCGAGCGCGTCTGCGGGCAGATGTACGGGGCGGGGTTCAGGGTGTGCTGCAGCATCGGGTCCGGGTCCGTGTTCATGGGGAGAGGGCGGCGTCGAGCGTGGCCCAGCACTGCCCGACCATGTGCGCGTACTGCGCCGGCGGGAAGTGCTCGAGCGCGAGGCCGATCTGGCCCAGCGCCGCGAGCAGGCTCGGCATCGCGTCGGCGGGCGCGCAGCCGAGCGCGTCGCAGTGGCGCCCCACTTCAGCACGCAGCGTGCCCGCCGGCAGGCCGAGCGAGCGCGACAGGCGCACCAGGTCGTAGAAGGCATGGCCGCGCACGTCGGCGCCGGCCCAGTCGATGACGGCGAAGCGGCCGCCCCAGTCCAGGCGCGCCGGGCCGAACGGCGCGGGGCGCAGCAGCACGTTGCCCTTCCACAGGTCGCCGTGCATGAGCACCGTGCGCGGCCGCCAGGCGCCGCCCGCCAGGCGCTCCACGGCCCGGGCGGCCGCGCGGCGCACCGGCTCGCCGGCGGCGGGCAGCGCGGCCACGTGGCGCAGCGGCGCGGCGAAGCGGCGCTCGACCTCGTCGGGCGCCGCTTCGCGCGCGGTGGCGGCGGCGACGCGGTGGAGCCAGTCGAGCAGCGCCGGGCGCAGCGCGCGGCGCTGCAGCCACCACAGCGGGCGCAGCGTGGAGAGGCTGTCGCACCACGGCAGCACGGCGTAGCTCAGGCCGCGCATGCGCCCCTGCATCAGCGGTTCGAGGATGGGGCGGGCCGTGTCGGCATCCAGCAGGGCGCGGGCCTCGAGCGAGCGGCGCATGGCACGCTGCACCATGCCGGGCGCCCCGGGCGCCGAGCACAGGACGGCGGCCAGCGGCCGGCCGGCGCCATCGGTCACGCGCAGCGCCGCTGGCGCGTCGGCCCGCGGCGTGAAGGGCAGCGGCGCGAAGTCGATGCGGCGCCCCCGTGGCGCGAACAGCGCGGCGAGCGGCTCGCCCAGGCGTTCGGCCAGCTCGGCCACGCCGGGGCGGCCGAGCGGCGCGGCGCTCACCGCGTCCACGCGCGACCTTCGTCTCTGTGTCTCACGAGGCGATGTTGGGTGGCGCGCTGCGGCTGCCTGCAACACTTTGTTCGTTCCGGCGCGCCGTCATCGTGGCGTCGCAATCGGCCGATAGAACGGCCTTGCCATGGCCTTCGTCCTTCCCTTTCGCCTGCTTCCCTGGCTGCGCCGGCGGCTGCCGCCGCCGGATGCGTGCCGCGGCCGGCTCGACGCGCCCGCGCCGGTCGCCGAGGACGAGGCTGTGCTCGACGCCGAGGTGATGCGCCGGCGCGTGCGGCATTTCTGCGAGGAGTGCCCGCCGCCGCGCCGCGCCCGGCGTTGACCCGGCCGGGCTGCGGCACACTTGCCGGATGTCCGCCTCGACCGCTTCCGACGATCCGCTGCTGGTGGCCTGCCTGTGCGCCGCCTGGTGCGGCACCTGCCGCGAATACGCGCCGGTGTTCGAGGCGCTGCGGCGCCAGTTCGGCGACGCGGCGCGCTTCGTCTGGGTGGACGTCGAGGACGAGGACGAGGCCATGGGCGCGGTCGACGTGGAGGACTTTCCCACCCTGCTCATCGCCCGCGGCGATCGCGTGGCCTTCTTCGGCCCCGTGACGCCCCAGGCCGGCACGGCCGCCTCGCTGGTGGAGCATGCGCTGCGCGACGCGCTGCCGCCGGTGGACGACCCGGCGCTCGCCGGGCTGCCGGCCCGGCTGCGCGCGCTCGCGCCGCGCTGAGGCCCCGCCGCGCGGGCCCGCCATATGCCTGGCGGGCATGTGCATCGGACGAATGGTTTCTTCCGTTGCGTTCGCCATCGGACTAAGGTCAGCGGTCTCCGATGCCTCCCCGGCGTCCACCGTCTGCCCCCACACCAAGGAGAACCTCATGGCCAGCCTGCGACTCGGCGACACCGCCCCCGATTTCGAACAACAGTCCTCCGACGGGCCGATTCGCTTCCATGAATGGCTGGGCGACAGCTGGGGCGTGCTCTTCTCCCACCCGGCCGACTTCACCCCGGTGTGCACCACCGAGCTCGGCCTCACCGCCAAGCTGAAGGACGAGTTCGCCAAGCGCGGCGTCAAGGCCATCGCGGTGTCGGTCGACCCGGTCGACTCGCACGTGAAGTGGATCGACGACATCAACCGCACGCAGAACTGCCACGTCGAGTTCCCCATCCTGGCCGACGACGACCGCAAGGTGGCGACGCTCTACGACATGATCCACCCGAGCGCCAGCGCCACGGCCACGGTGCGCTCGCTGTTCGTGATCGACCCGCAGAAGAAGGTGCGCCTGACCATCACCTACCCGGCCAGCACCGGCCGCAACTTCGACGAGGTGCTGCGCGTGATCGACTCGCTGCAGCTCACCGACTCGCACAGCGTGGCCACGCCCGGCAACTGGAAGCAGGGCGACGACGTGGTGATCGTGCCCTCCATCCAGGACCCGGAGGTCATCAAGCAGAAGTTCCCCAAGGGCTACACCGCCGTCACGCCCTACCTGCGCATGACGCCGCAGCCGAACAAGTAGGCCGCGCGGCGCCCGCCGCCGCCCGGGACCGCCCGATACCATCGGGCGGTCTTTTCATTTCCGCCCCCGCCATGCCCTCCAACCGCCGTCTTCTCTGCGCGTCGCTGCTCGCTGCCGCCTCGCTGCTCGCCGCCCCGCTGCCCTCGCTGGCCGACGCCTGGCCCGCCAAGCCGCTGCGCTGGATCGTGGCCTATCCCGCCGGCGGCGGCTCCGACTTCCTCGCGCGCCAGCTCGCGCCGCAGCTCGAGAAGCAGCTCGGCCAGACCATCGTCATCGAGAACCGCCCCGGCGCCGGCGGCATCATCGGCACGGCCATCGCGGCCGAGGCGGCGGGCGACGGCTACACCCTGGTCACCGGCGACAACGGCGCGATGGTGTTCAACACCGCGCTCTACAAGAAGCTGCCCTACGACCCGAAGGACTTCGAGCCGATCGGCTTCATGGCCGGCTTTCCGCTCATCCTCGTCACCAGCAACAACTCGGGCTTCACGAGCGGGCGGCAGCTGCTGGACGCGATGAAGGCCCACCCGGGCAAGTACAGCTACGCCTCGCCGGGCGTGGGCAGCCCGCACCACCTGGCGATGGAGCTGCTGAAGGAGCGCACCGGCAGCTTCGTCGTGCACGTGCCCTACCGCGGCACCGCGATGGCGACGCAGGACGTGGTCTCCGGCGAGGTGCCGGTCAGCGTGTTCGACACCGCCGCCGGCCTGCCGCTGATCCGCGGCGGAAAGCTGCGCCCGCTGGCGGTGATGTCGGCGCAGCGCATCCCCGCGCTGCCGGAGGTGCCCACCCTGGCCGAGCTGGGCGTGAAGAACGTGGACGTGACCGCCTGGCTCGCGCTCTTCGTGCCCAAGGGCACGCCGGCGGACATCCGCCAGCGCCTCACGGCCGAGATGAACCGCGCCCTCGCCGTGCCCGAGGTCCGGGCGCGGCTGGAGAACTTCGGCCTGCAGGTGGCGCCCTCGGACGCCGCCGCGCTCACGCGCTTCCTGGCGCGCGAGAACGACTTCTGGCACGCGCTCATCCGCCAGCGCGGCATCACCGCCGGGCAGTGAGCGCCGGCGCGGCGCGCCCCGTCAGCGCGGCGGGAACAGCTGCTGCGTGAGCGCGCGGGGGTCGAGCCGCACGAGGTCCTTGTCGAGCTCGTCCACCACCGCGTCCGACACCTGCCGCGGCAGGGCCTTGCGCAGGTAGCCGAGGAAGCGCGGCGCGGCGACGACGCGCAGCGCGCCGTGGTGCTGCTTCTGCTGCGCCTCGGCCAGCCGCTCGGCCACGCGGCGCGCGAACAGGGCGGCTTCCTGGTGCAGTTCGTCGTCGCCGGCCGAGGCGGTGACGGTGGAGCCGCGGCGCCCGTGGGCATCGCGGCGCAGGTCGGCCCGGTCGGCGCGGGCCGCGGGATCGGTGAGCTGGTCGACCTCGCGCAGGTCGCCGCCGTCGTCGGGCCGTTCGAGAAAGCGGGCGATCGCCTCGTCGGCGACCACCACCCAGGTGGCATGCATGGCGTCTCCCGGTGGTTGAGGGGTCAGGATCGGTCGCCGCGGCCGCCGCCGCGGGCCTTGTCGCGGCCGGTGTGCGCATCGCGCTCGGCGGCGCGCGGGCCGCGGGTCGGGTCGCCGGCGTCGTTGGCGGGAATGTCGTCGGTGTCGAGCTCTTCGAGTTCCTCGCGCTCGGCCGCGGCGTCGCGTGCTTCGATGGCGGGACGGCCGGGGCCGGCGGGGCGCTTGGCATTGGGCATGGACGGGTCCTTTCTGAGCGGGCGCGGGGGTGGGGCGCCCCCTTCCGGTGGCCGGCAACCGACGTGCCGTGCCGTGCCGCCGCCGCTTCAAATTCGCTTCGTGCATAAGCTGGCGCGAAAGCATTCCTTCTGCCGCGGGCGGCGCGTTCCTAGGATTTCGTTCCCGATTCCGCTTCGACCAAGGACGCTTCCCATGACCGCCGCCCGCTTCATCCGCCATGTCCTGCTGGGCGCCACGTTCGCCGCCGCCGCCACGGCCGCCATCGCCCGGGACTTCACCCTGCTCAACGTCTCGTACGACCCGACGCGCGAGCTCTACAAGGAATTCAATGCCGCCTTCTCCCGGCACTGGAAGGCGAAGACCGGCGACACCGTGACGGTGAAGCAGTCGCACGGCGGCGCCGGCAAGCAGGCCCGCTCGGTGATCGACGGCCTGGAGGCCGACGTGGTGACGCTCGCGCTCGCCTACGACATCGACGCCATCGCCGAGAAGACGAAATGGTTCGGCGCCGACTGGCAGAAGCGCCTGCCGCACAACAGCTCGCCCTACACCTCGACCATCGTGTTCCTGGTGCGCCGCGGCAACCCGAAGGGCGTGAAGGACTGGGACGACCTGGCCAGGCCCGGCATCTCGGTCATCACGCCCAACCCCAAGACCTCGGGCGGCGCGCGCTGGAACTACCTCGCGGCCTGGGGCTACGCCGTGAAGAAGACCGGCTCCGAGGCCAAGGCGCGGCAGTTCGTCGCCGACATCCTGAAGAACGTGCCGGTGCTCGATTCGGGCGCGCGCGGCTCCACCATCACCTTCGTGGAGCGCGGCGTGGGCGACGTGTTCATCGCCTGGGAGAACGAGGCCTTCCTCGCCGTGAACGAGCTCGGCCGCGACAAGTTCGACATCGTCGTGCCCTCGCTCAGCATCCTGGCCGAGCCGCCGGTGGCGCTGGTCGAGAAGGTGGCCGAGAAGCACGGCACCACCGAGGTGGCGAAGGCCTACCTCGAGTACCTCTACAGCCCCGAGGGCCAGGAGATCGCCGGCAAGAACTACTACCGCCCGGTCGACCCGGCCGTGGCCGCCCGCTTCGCCCGGCAGTTCCCGCGGGTGAACCTCTTCACCATCGACGAGGTGTTCGGCGGCTGGACGAAGGCGCAGAAGACCCACTTCGCCGACGGCGGGGTGTTCGACCAGATCTACGTGCCGAAGTAGGCGCGGGCCGCTGGCCCGGGGGATGGATGGGCCGGGCCGCCGCGGCGGTCCGGCCCATCTGCGTTTGACGCATAACGATCCAAGAATTCGATCGTTCCTTGTTGGAAAGCCGCTCCGTACAGTGGCGCCCTCCTCAAGAAACAAGGCCGCTTCGGCGGCACCTCGCCATGTCGTCGTCGAAATTCCGCGCCGTTCGCCGCAGCTTCGTTCTCGCCGTTCCCGCCGCCGCGCTGATGTCGGCCCTGCCGGCCCGCGCCGCGGGCGTCACGCTGCTCAACGTGAGCTACGACGTGGCGCGCGAGCTCTACAAGGAGATCAACCCCGCCTTCGTCAAGCACTGGAAGGCGACGACCGGCGAGGACATCGCCGTCAACCAGTCGCACGGCGGCTCGAGCAAGCAGGCGCGCTCGGTGATCGACGGCCTGCAGGCCGACGTGGTGACCATGAACCAGTCGAGCGACATCGACGCCATCGCCGCGCGCTCCGGCCTGCTGCCGGCGGACTGGGCCAAGCGCCTGCCGAACAATTCGGCGCCCAACACCTCCACCACGGTGATCCTCGTGCGCAAGGGCAACCCCAAGGGCATCCAGGACTGGACCGACCTCGCCAAGCCCGGCGTGAGCGTGGTCATCCCCAACCCCAAGGTCACCGGCAACGGCCGCTACACCTACGTGGCCGCCTGGGGCGCGGGCATCAAGGCGGGCAAGACGCCCGAGCAGGTGAAGGAACAGCTCACGGCCATGTTCGCCAACGTGCCGGTGTTCGACGGCGGCGGCCGGGCGGCCACCACCACCTTCGCGCAGCGCGGCATCGGCGATGCGCTGTGCACCTTCGAGAGCGAGATCAACCTGATCAAGGGCGAGTTCGGCGACAACTTCGACGTCGTCTACCCGCAGTGGAGCATCCTGGCCGAGAACCCGGTGGCGGTGATCGACAAGGTGGTCGACAAGAAGGGCACGCGCAAGCAGGCCGAGGCCTACCTGAAGTGGCTGTGGTCCGACGAGGCGCAGGAGATCGCGGCCCGGCACCAGCTGCGCCCCCGCTCCGAGGCGCTGCTGGCCAGGCATGCGAAGGACTTCCCGAAGATCAACACCTTCACGATCGACGAGATGTTCGGCGGCTGGACAAAGGCCCAGCAGGCGCACTTCAACGACGGGGCGATCTACGACCAGATCCTGGCGGGCGCCAAGAAGAAGTAAAGCCCCGCGCACCTTCGCCGTGATCTTCTCTCGCACCCTGCTGCGGCGGCACAGCGTGCTGCCGGGTTTCGACCTGGCGCTCGGCTTCACGCTGCTGTACCTCGGCTTCGTCGTGCTCATTCCGCTGAGCGCGGCCTTCCTCAAGACGTTCACGATGACGTGGCCGGCCTTCTGGGAGGCCGTGGCCTCGCCGCGGGTGCTGGCCTCGTACCGGCTGACCTTCGGCGCCTCGTTCGCGGCGGCGCTGCTGAATGCCTTGTTCGGGCTGGTCGTGGCCTGGGTGCTGGTGCGCTACGAGTTCCCGGCCAAGCGCTTCATCGACGCGCTGGTCGACCTGCCGTTCGCCCTGCCCACCGCGGTGGCGGGCATCGCGCTCACGGCGCTGTACTCGCACAACGGCTGGATCGGGCAGGTCCTGCCGTTCAAGGTGAGCTTCACGCCGGTGGGCGTGTTCGTGGCGCTCACGTTCATCGGCCTGCCCTTCGTCGTGCGCACCCTGCAGCCGGTGCTGGAAGACCTGCACAAGGAGATCGAGGAAGCCTCGGCCACGCTCGGCGCCACGCGCTGGCAGACCTTCACGCGGGTGCTGCTGCCCATCCTCACGCCGGCCCTGCTCACGGGCTTCGCGCTCGCCTTCGCGCGGGCGCTCGGCGAGTACGGCTCGGTCATCTTCATCGCCGGCAACATGCCGATGGTCAGCGAGATCACGCCGCTGCTCATCATCACCAAGCTCGAGCAGTACGACTACACCGGCGCCACCGCCATCGCGGTGGTGATGCTGGTGGCGGCCTTCGTGCTGCTGCTGGCGATCAACGGCCTGCAGGCATGGGCGCGCAGGCGGCAGGGAAGGTAATGGACCACCCCCTACGCGCTTCGCACGCCCCCTCCAGGGGGCAACACCAGCGGGCCGGCAAAGCCGGACCCGCGGTGTCCGTTTGGGAATGCTCATGACTGCCGCGACCCTCACTGCTCAGCCGTCAGCCGCCGCCCGCGCGCCGCGCCGCCTGCGCGACGCCACCACCGAGCCGCGCGGCGTGCGCTGGCTGCTGATCGGCGTGGCGCTCGCCTTCCTCACGCTGTTCCTCTTCGTGCCGCTGGCCCTGGTGTTCGTCGAGGCGCTGAAGAAGGGCCTGGACGTCTACTGGGCGGCCATCACCGAGCCCGACGCGGTGTCGGCGATCCAGCTCACGCTCATCGCCGCCGGCATCTCGGTGCCGCTGAACCTGCTGTTCGGCGTGGCGGCGGCCTGGTGCATCGCCAAGTTCGACTTCCGCGGCAAGAACCTGCTGCTCACGCTCATCGACCTGCCGTTCTCGGTGAGCCCGGTGATCGCCGGCCTCATCTTCGTGCTGGTGTTCGGCCTGCAGGGCTGGATGGGCGAGTGGCTGCGCGAGCACGACATCAAGATCATCTTCGCCCTGCCGGGCATCGTGCTGGCCACGGTGTTCATCACCTTCCCCTTCATCGCGCGCGAGCTGATCCCGCTGATGCAGGCGCAGGGCACCGAGCAGGAGGAAGCGGCGCGCGTGCTGGGCGCCTCGGGCTGGCAGATCTTCCGCCGCGTGACGCTGCCCAACATCAAGTGGGCGCTGCTGTACGGCGTGATCCTGTGCAACGCGCGGGCGATGGGCGAGTTCGGCGCGGTCAGCGTGGTCTCGGGCCACATCCGCGGCCAGACCAACACCATGCCGCTGCACATCGAGATCGTCTACAACGAATACCAGTTCGCGGCCGCCTTCGCCGTGGCCTCGCTGCTGGCCGGGCTGGCGCTGGTGACGCTGGCGCTGAAGTTCTTCGTCGAGCGGCGCGTGAAGGCGCAGGCGCGCGGCGACGGCGGCCGCAGCGAGTGACATGAGCGTACGAACATGAGCATCGAAGTCCGCAACCTGAACAAGCGCTTCGGCCCGACGGTCGTCTGCGACAACCTCAACCTCGACATCCCCGACGGCGAGCTCGTCGCCCTGCTCGGCCCCTCGGGCTCGGGCAAGACGACGCTGCTGCGCATCATCGCGGGGCTGGAGGTGCCCGACAGCGGCACCGTGCTGTTCCACGGCGAGGACGCCACGCACACCGACGTGCGCGAGCGCCAGGTCGGCTTCGTGTTCCAGCACTACGCGCTGTTCGCGCACATGACCATCTTCGAGAACGTGGCCTTCGGCCTGCGCGTGCGGCCCAAGGCGACGCGGCCGGGCGAGCGCGAGATCAGGGCCAAGGTGACCGAGCTGCTCAAGCTCGTGCAGCTCGACTGGATCGCCGACCGCTACCCGCACCAGCTCTCCGGCGGCCAGCGCCAGCGCATCGCGCTCGCGCGGGCGCTCGCGGTGGAGCCCAAGGTGCTGCTGCTCGACGAGCCCTTCGGCGCGCTCGACGCCAAGGTGCGCAAGGAGCTGCGCCGCTGGCTGCGCCGCCTGCACGACGAGGTGCACGTGACCAGCGTGTTCGTCACGCACGACCAGGAAGAGGCCATGGAAGTGGCCGACCGCATCGTGGTGATGAACCAGGGCCGCATCGAGCAGGACGGCCCGCCCGACGAGGTCTACGACCACCCGGCCAGCCCCTTCGTGCTGCAGTTCCTCGGCGACGTGAACCTGTTCCACGGCCGCTTCGACCGCGCCGGCGTGGCCGGCGGCGAGGTGAGCTACGTGCGCCCGCACGAGCTGCAGGTGCTCGGCGCGGCCGGGCCCGGCACCATCGCCGTGACGCTGTCGCAGGCGCTGACGGTCGGGCCGAACACGCGGCTCGAATTCAGGCGCGTGGACGAGGACAGCTACGTCGACGTCGAGCTGCCGCGCGACGAGTACCTGGCGCTGCGCGACAGCCTGGGCCTGAAGTCGGGCTCGACCGTGCACCTGCGCCCGCGCCGAGTGACGCGCTTCGCCGAGGAGCAGGTGGATCCGGCGGCGATGATCTGAGGCGCCGGCCCCGGGGAGCGGGGGCTCAGGCCGCCGCCTCCCCGTTCAGCGCCGCCTCCACCACCGCCCGCGTGAGCGTGGGCGCGAAGGACTCGATGAAGGCGTAGACGTAGCCCCGCAGCCAGGTGCCGCGGCGGATGGCCAGGCGGGTCAGGTTCACCTCGAACAGGTCGCGCGCGTCGATGGCGCGCAGGGTGCGGTCGCGCTCGGGGTCGAAGGCGATGCTGGCGACGATGCCCACGCCCAGGCCCAGCTCGACGTAGGTCTTGATCACGTCGGCGTCCATCGCGCTCAGCACCACGCTCGGCTTCAGGCCCTGCTGCGCGAAGGCCTGGTCGATGTGCGAGCGGCCGGTGTAGCCCTCGTCGTAGGTGATGACCGGGTGCCGCGCGATCCGCTGCAGCGTGAGCGGCCCGTCGTGCTGCAGCAGGTCGTGGCCGGGCGGCACCACCACGCTGTGCGTCCAGCGGTAGCAGGGCAGCGCCACGAGCTGGTCGAACTGCGACAGCGCCTCGGTCGCCACGCCGATGTCGGCCTCGCCCGACAGCAGCATCTGCGCCACCTGCTTGGGCGAGCCCTGGTGCAGGTTGAGCATCACCTGCGGGTAGAGCAGGCGGAAGTCGCGCACCACGGCCGGCAGCGCGTAACGCGCCTGCGAGTGGGTGGCGGCGATGGACAGGCGGCCGCTGGTCTGCGAGCTGAACTCGGCGCCGGCGCGGCGCAGGTTCTCGGCGTCGAGCAGCAGGCGCTCGACGATGGGCAGCACCGCCTCGCCCGGCGGCGTGAGGCCGGTCAGGCGCTTGCCGGCGCGCACGAAGATCTCGACGCCGAGCTCGTCCTCCAGCTCGCGGATCTGCCGGCTCACGCCGGGCTGCGAGGTGTGCAGCGACGAGGCCACCTCGGTGAGGTTGAAGCCGCAGCGCGCCGCTTCGCGAACCGACCGCAGTTGTTGAAAGTTCATGGGAGCAGGCCGCTGCGCCGCCGTGAAGGGACGTCGATTATTCGAATCGGCGCAGCAAATGCGAAGAACGCGTTTGTTGTTTGCATAAGCGTGGGTCGCATATGCGCGCGGGGCGGCGGGCGCAGGCCGGGAACGACTCGGCACGACCCTTGCCGCCGGACACCGTGCGCCGCTTTCCCTGCCGCGGCGGCTGTGGAATTCTTCGAGGCTCGCCCCGGCCGAGGCGGCCCGGGCAGGAGCAGGAGCCCGCATGCCACCCCGCATCGACCACCGCGCGCCGCCGCCCGGGCCCGACGCACCGCCGGCCGCCGGGCCGCGCGAGGTGCTGGGCGTGCGCGAGGCGGTGGCCATCGTCGTGGGCGTGGTGATCGGCGCGGGCATCTTCAAGGCGCCGTCGATGGTGGCGGGCCTCAGCCCGACGCCGGGCTGGATGTTCGCGGCCTGGCTGCTCGGCGGCGTGGTCTCGCTGGTGGGCGCGCTGTGCTACGCCGAGCTCGCCACCAGCCACCCGCACCCGGGCGGCGACTACCACTTCCTGCAGCGCGCCTACGGGCGGGCGGTGTCGCTGCTGTTCGGCTGGGCGCGGCTGACGGTCATCACCACCGGCTCGATCGCGCTGCTGGCCTTCGTCTTCGGCGACTACATGAGCCGCGTGCTGCCGCTGCCGGGGCTCGCGCCGGCGGCCGGCTCGGCGGCATACGCGGCCGCGGCCGTGCTCGCGCTCACGCTGGTGAACCTGCGCGGCGTCGCCAGCGGCGCGTTCGCGCAGGTGTGGCTCACGCTGCTGGAGGCCGGCGGGCTGCTGCTGGTCGTGGCGGGCGCCCTGGCGGTGGGGGCGGTGGCGCCGGCGCTGGAGCCGGCCGTGCCGGCCGCCGAGCCCTCGGCCGCGCGCTTCGGCCTGGCGATGGTGTTCGTGCTGCTCACCTACGGCGGCTGGAACGAGGCCGCCTACATCAGCGCCGAGCTGCGCGAGCCACGGCGCAACATGCTGCGCGCGCTGGTGCTGTCGATCGGGCTCATCACGGCGCTGTACCTGCTGGTGGTCTGGGCCTACTGGCACGGCCTGGGCATGGCCGGCATGGCGGATTCCACGGCCATCGCCGCCGACCTGCTGCAGCGCGCCTTCGGCCCCGCCGGGGAGGCCGCGATCTCGCTGATGGTGGCGGTGGCGGCGCTGACCTCGATCAACGCCACGATGATCGTCGGCGCGCGCACCGCCTATGCGCTCGGGCGCGACTGGGCGCCGCTGCGCGCGCTCGGCCGCTGGGACGGCGCGCGCGGCACGCCGCCGGTGGCGCTGCGCCTGCAGTGCCTCGCGGCGCTGGCGCTGGTGGCGGTGGGCGCCGTCACCGGCAGCGGCTTCGTCGCGATGGTGGAGTTCACCGCGCCGGTGTTCTGGCTGTTCTTCCTGCTCAGCGGCCTCTCGCTGTTCGTGCTGCGCCGGCGCGCGCCGCAGCGCCCGGCGCCGTACCGCGTGCCCTTCTACCCGCTGCTGCCGCTGCTGTTCTGCGCGGCGTGCGCGTACATGCTCTGGTCGAGCCTGTCCTACGTCGCGAGCCGGCAGTTCGGCGGCATCAATGCCGGCTGGATCAGCGTCGCGGTGCTCGCCCTGGGGCTGGTGCCGCTGTGGCTGATGCGCGCCGGCCTGCGCTCCGCTCCCCTTCGCTCACCCTGAAAGGACCGCCGCGATGACGACGAAGCTTTCGCTCCCCTCCCGCCGCGCCGTGCTGGGCTGCGGCGTGCTGCTGGCCGTGCCGGCGCTGCCCGGCCTGGCGCGGGCCAACGACCCCTCGCGGCCGCTGGACGTGCCCTACGTGCCCACGCCCGAGGCCGTGGTCGAGGAGATGATGAAGCTCGCCCGCGTGCGCGCGGGCGACGTGCTCTACGACCTGGGCTGCGGCGACGGCCGCGTGGTGGTCGCCGCCGCCCGGCGCGGCGCGCGCGGCGTGGGCATCGACCTCAACCCCGAGCGCATCGCCGAGGCCCGGGCGAACGCGGACAAGGCGGGCGTGGCCGGGCGCACGCGCTTCGTGGTCGGCGACCTGTTCGAGGCCGACGTCTCGCCGGCCAGCGTGGTCACGCTCTACCTGCTGCCCGAGGTGAACCAGCGCCTGCGCCCGCGCCTGTGGAAGCAGCTGAAGGTGGGCACGCGCGTGGTCTCGCACGACTTCGACATGGGCGACGACTGGCCGCCGGAGCGCACGGTCGAGGTGGAGCGCAAGACGCTGTACTACTGGACCATCGCGGCCCGGCACAAGCAGGCCTGATCAGGCCGCCGCGCGGCATTCGCTGGGCGATTCGCCGTAGCGCGCGCGGAACACGCGGCTGAAGTGCGCGCTGCTCGCGAAGCCCCACGAGCGGGCGATGTCGGCGATCGGCTCGCGGCGCAGCCGCGCGTCGCGCAGGTCGCGCCGGCAGGCGTCGAGCCGCAGGTTCATCACGTGGCCGGCGAGGCTGTCGGGCTCGCCGGCGAAGGCGTTGTGCAGGTGGCGCTTGCTGCAGTTGAGCGCGCGCGCCACCTGGTCGATGGACAGCCGCGGGTCGCGCAGGTGGCGGCGGATGTAGTCCTTGGTGCGGTCGCGCAGCGCCTCGCGCAGCGACAGGCCGGTGGGCTGGCCGTTGCGCTCCAGCAGCGACTGGATCACCAGGCCCGAGATGGCGTCGGCCACGCTGTCGGCCGCGCCGCCCGCCAGGGTGTCGATCTCGTCGAAGGCCGAGCGCGCCGTCTCGAAGGCCAGGCGCGACACGCCGGCCGAGCCCGAGAAGCGCTGCACCATCAGCGGCTCCAGCGCGAGGCGCTGCTCGGGCAGCACGTCCTTGGGCACCATGAGCACGAGCTGCTCCACGCTGTCGGGGTTGGTGACGGAGTAGGCGCGCGTGGTGTCGTACACGCTCCACTCGCCCGGCGAGAGCCACACGTCGCGCCCGTTCTGCTCGAAGCAGGCGCGCCCGCGCAGCTGGGCCACGATCTTCAGGTAGCCGCGGTCCGAGCGGGAGATGAGGCCCGGCGTGCGCACCACGCGGTGCTTGGTCACGCGCAGGCGGCAGATGCGCACGTAGCCGACCTCGCCGTGCTCGATGTGGCCGTTGAAGCTGTCGTCGCCGAAGGCGTCGGACTGCAGCCCGCCGATGAGCTTCCACACCGAATCGCCCCACAGGTGGAGCCGGTCGCGCACCGCGGCGGCGGTGCCTTCGGTCGAGATCACGGTGGTCTTGGTCATGCAGTCCTCCTGCGGGGCGGGGGATTGTCGGCCAGGCCCGGCCCGGCTGCCCGGGTCCGGGTTTGTCCGGAGCGGCGTGCGCTCCCAGGCAAGCAGCTTGTGCACGTACAGCCAAGAGCGCAAGCGAGGCGGCCCTAGTCTTGCGCGGTTCGCCCCAGGAGACCGACCATGCACACCACCCGACGCAAGCTGCTGACCCAGGGCGCCGCCCTCGGCGCCACCACCCTCGCGCCCCTGGCGCTCGGCTCGCGGGCCTTGGCCCAGGACGCGCCGATCCGCATCGGCTACGCCATCTCGCGCTCCGGCCCCATGGCCGGCGGCGCGCAGGTGAGCCAGGAGCCCAACTACATCATGTGGGCCGAGCAGGTGAACGCCGCCGGCGGCCTGGACGTGCAGGGCAAGCGCCGCAAGGTCGAGCTCATCGGCAGCGACGACCGCAGCGAGATCGAGACCGCGGTGCGCACCTACGAGAAGCTGATGACCAGCGACAAGGTCGACCTGATCCTGCCGCCGTGGGGGTCGAGCATGAACTTCGCCACGGCGCCGCTGGCCAACCGCCACGGCTATCCGTTCATCGCGCCGACGGCCCTGTCGCGCAAGATGATCGACATGCACATGCCGTACTTCTTCTCGATGCTGCAGCAGCCCGACCAGATGATGGGCGCGCTCGTCGACCTGCTGAAGGCGCAGGGCGTGAAGTCGATCGCCATCGTCTACATGGACGACCTGTTCGGCCTGGAGAACTTCGCCGCGCTGAACAACGCCCTCAAGGGCACCGGCATCGAGGTGGTGGAGCGCAAGAGCTACCCGCTGGGCGTGAAGGACCTGTCGCCGGTGCTGCGCGCCATCAAGGACCGCAACCCCGACGCCTTCATCGGCATCACCTACCCGCCCGACACCATCCTCGCCAGCAAGCAGGCCAAGGAGGTGGGCTTCAATCCGAAGTACTTCTACGCCTCGGTGGGCACCGCCTTCCAGCTCTACAAGAACGTGCTGGGCGAGAACGTGGACGGCGTGATGGGCATGGGCTCGTGGAACGCCAAGACCAGCCCCGGCGCCAAGGCCTACTTCGACGCGCACGTGGCGCGCTGGAAGAAGGAGCCCGACCGCTGGGCCAGCGGCCACTGCTGGGCGGGGCTGGAGATCCTGCAGCAGACCATCGCCAAGGTCGGCCTGAACCGCAAGGCGATCCGCGACCACATCGCGGCCAGCGAGTTCGCCACCATCCTCGGCAAGGTGAAGTTCAAGGGCAGCGAGATCTCGGTGCCGGGCAGCGTGAGCCAGTGGAACGGCGGGGATTTCGAGGTGGTGTGGCCGGCCAGCATGGCGACGTCGAAGGTGGTGGCGCCGAAGCCGGCTTGGAAGTAGAACGCGCGCAGGGCGGTACGCGGCGCTTCGATACCTCGGCGCGAACGGGGTCGGGGGTGCCGCATGAACAATTCCAACCAGAGACCCGTTCGCACTGAGCCTGTCGAAGTGCTCCGTGCGAACGCGTGGCTTCGACAGGCTCAGCCCGAACGGATTTCCTCGTCGTGCGGCACCTCCGACCCCGTTCGCGCCGAGGTATCGAAGCGCCCGCAGCCAACGCCCCAGTCGTTGTTCAAGAAGTCCCCGTGTCCCTCACCTTCTGGCTAGAACTCATCGCCTCCGGCCTCATCACCGGCGGCATCTACGCGCTCGTCGCGATGGGCCTGAACCTGCAGTACGGGCTCATGCGCATCATGAACATCTCGCACGGCGAGTTCCTGATGCTGGGCGGCTACCTCACCTTCGTCGGCTTCACGGTGCTCGGCGTCTCGCCGCTCGCCTTCATGCCGGTGGTGTTCGCCGCCCTCTTCGCGCTCGGCGTGGTCGTGCACCTGCTGTGCTTCCGCCCGCTCGGGCGCGACGGCGCGCCGGTCGAGGTGTTCGAGTCGCGCAGCCTGATGATCGGCTTCGGCCTCATGTTCCTGGTGCAGAACGCCGCCTTCCTGATCTGGGGCGGCGAGCTGCGCGGCTACGGCTACCTGGGCCAGCCGGTGGAATTCGCCGGCATGCGCTTCACCGCCAACAAGCTGGTGGTGTTCGCGGTGGCGGTGCTGCTGAGCCTGGCCCTCATCGCGCTGCTGCGCTTCACGCTGCTGGGCAAGGGCGTGCGCGCGCTGATGCAGTCGCCCACGGGCGCGCAGCTGGTGGGCATCGACACCAGGCGGCTGCACCCCATGATGTTCGGCATCGGCCTCGGCCTCTCGGGCGTGGCCGGCGGGCTGCTGTCGATGACCTACGAGCTCTCGCCCTCGATGGGCGAGCCCTACACCATCACCGCGCTCATCGTCATCACGCTCGGCGGCTTCGGCAGCATGGCGGGCAGCCTCGCCGGCGGGCTGCTGCTGGGCGTGGTCGAGGCGCTGGGCATGCACTTCACCAGCCCGTCGCTCAAGATGCTGCTGTCCTACGGCGTGTTCATCGCCGTGCTGATCTGGCGGCCCAACGGCCTGTTCACCAAGAAATGAAGCGCACCTGGATCTTCATCGCGCTCGGCACCCTGGCGGCGGCCTGCGTGCCGTGGCTGGTGTCGGACTTCCTCACCTCGGTGGCGCTCACCTGCCTGATGTACGTGGCGCTGGCCACGAGCTGGTCGCTGTTCTGCGGCGCCACGCGCTACCTGTCGCTGGCCACCTCGGCCTTCTTCGGCGTGGGCGCCTACACCAGCGCCATCCTGCTGAACACGCTGCCGTGGCCGCTGGTGATCCTCGGCGGCGCGGCCGTCGCCACGCTCGTCGCCGTGGTGATGGGCGCGGCGGTGCTGCACCTGCGTGGCACCTACTTCGCGGTGCTGACCTTCGGCATGACCGAGCTGATCCGCCACGCCATCACCTACTTCGAGAAGCAGATCTCGGGCACGGTGGGCCGCGTGCTGATGGAGGTGCCGTCCAACCAGGTGGTCTACCTCACGGTGCTGGCGATCGCCGCGCTCGCGGTGATCGTGGCGGTGTGGGTGCGCGCCAGCCGCTTCGGCCTGGCGCTGGCGGGCATCGGCTCGGACGAGCAGCGCACGCAGACGCTGGGCGTGCACACCCGCCGCGTGAAGATCGCCGGCTTCGCGATCACGGCGGCGTTCGCCGGCGCGGTGGGCGCGGCCATGGCGGTGCGCTGGACCTACATCGACCCGCACGCGGTGTTCAGCCCCTTCATCGGCTTCCAGACAGTGCTGATCGCGCTCATCGGCGGCGCGGCCAGCCTCGCCGGCCCGCTGGTGGCGGCCATCGTCTTCAGCGTGCTGGCCGAGACGCTGCGGCTGCAGCTGCCCTATGCCTACATGATCGTGCTGGGCCTGCTGCTCATCCTGTCGGTGCTGTTCCTGCCCAACGGCCTCGCGGCGCTGTGGCAGCGCAAGGCGAAGGGGGCGGCGCATGGCTGAGCCCCTGCTGAGCGCCCAGGCGGTGACGGTGCGCTTCGGCGGGCTGACCGCCGTCGACGCCGTGGATGCCCGCTTCGGCGCGCGCGAGCTGGTGGGCATCATCGGCCCCAACGGCGCGGGCAAGACCACCTTCTTCAACGCGCTGTCGGGCGTGATCGCGCCGACCGGCGGCCGGCTCGTCGCCGGCGGCCGCGACCTCACCGGCCAGCTGCCGCACCGCTATGCCGAGCACGGCATCGCGCGCACCTTCCAGACGCCGCGGGTGTTCGCCGAGATGCGCGTGGCCGACAACGTGCAGTTCGCGCTCGAGTTCGCCGGTCGCCACCGCCAGGCGCCGGCCGGCCTGGCGACGGCGCGCGACATCCTCGCCCTGCTGGGCCTGGACAAGCTCGCCGCGCTGCCGGCGGCCGCCGTCACGCCCTCGCAGCAGCGGCTGCTGGAGATCGGCATGGCGCTGGGCACCCGCCCGCGCGTGCTGCTGCTCGACGAGGTGGCCGCGGGCCTGACCGAGCAGGAGGTCGAGGCCATGGCCCGGCTCATCCGCCGCCTGCGCGACGACTTCGGCCTCACGGTGGTGTGGATCGAGCACGCCGTGACCACGCTGCTGCGCCACGTCGAGCGCGTGCTGGTGCTGCACCAGGGCCGCAAGAT
>JBIQHD010000008.1:0-155860 GCA_044508835.1 Rubrivivax sp. | reverse complement strand
TGGGCCTGGGCCTGAACCTGCAGTACGGCCTCATGCGCATCCTGAACATCGCGCACGGCGAGTTCCTGATGCTGGGCGCGTACGTCACGTGGATGGCGGCCACGCTGCTGGGCTGGTCGCCGCTGGCGATGCTGCCCGCGGTGTTCGTGCTGCTGCTGGGGCTGGGGCTGATGATCCACCGCCTCACCTTCCGCAAGCTGGCGGCCGACGCGCCGAACGTGGACGTGTTCGAGGCGCGCGGCCTGATGGTCGCCTTCGGCCTGATGTTCCTGGTGCAGAACCTCGCCGCCTGGGCCTGGGGCGGCGACCTGCGCGGCTACGACTACCTGACGCAGCCGGTGCATGTCGGCGGCACGCAGTTCGCGGCCAACAAGCTGCTGGTGTTCGGCCTGGCGCTGCTGTTCTCGCTGGCGCTGATGGCGCTGCTGCGCTTCACGCTGCTGGGCAAGGGCGTGCGGGCGCTGATGCAGTCGCCCATCGGCGCGCAGCTGGTGGGCATCGACACGAAGCGCCTGCACCCGCTGATGTTCGGCGTCGGCCTGGGCCTGTCGGGCGTGGCGGGCTGCCTGCTATCGATGGCCTACACCATCACGCCGGCGATGGGCGAGCCCTACACGGTGACGGCGCTGATCGTCATCACCCTCGGCGGCTTCGGCAGCATGGGCGGCACGCTGGCCGGCGGCCTGCTGCTGGGCGTGATCGAGGCGCTGGGCATGCATTTCACCAATCCCTCCCTCAAGTCGCTGCTCTCGTACGGCGTGTTCATCGCCGTATTGCTGTGGCGGCCGAACGGCCTGTTCTCGAAACGATGAAGCGCGACGCGATCCTCCTGGCGCTGCTCGCCGCCGGCGCCGCGCTGCTGCCGGCCCTGGTGGGCGAGTTCGCGCTGTCGCTGGCGATGGCCTGCCTGATGTACGTGGCGCTGGCGTCGAGCTGGAGCGTGTTCTGCGGCAGCACGCGCTACCTGTCGCTGGCGACCTCGGCCTTCTTCGGCATCGGCGCCTACGCCAGCGCGCTGACGCTGGAGCAGTTGCCCTGGCCGCTGGTCATCGCGCTCGGCGCCGCCGTCGCCGCGGCTGTCGCGCTGGTCATGGGCGCTGCCGTGCTGCACCTGCGCGGCACGTACTTCGCGGTGCTGACCTTCGGCATGACGGAGCTGATCCGCCACGCCGTCACCTACTTCGAGAAGCAGGTCACCGGCACCGTCGGCCGCGTGCTCGCGGTGGTGCCCGACGACCGCACCGTGTACTTCACGCTGCTGGCGATCGCGGCGGGCGCCGTGGCCACCGCGATGGCCGTGCGGCGCAGCCGCTTCGGCCTGGCGCTGGCGGGCATCGGCGCCGACGAGCAGCGCGCGCAGACGCTGGGCGTGCCCACGCGCTGGGTGAAGACGCTCGGCTTCGCCCTCACCGCCGCCTTCGCCGGCGCGGCGGGCGCGGCGATGGCGGTGCGCTGGACGTATATCGACCCGGTGACGGTGTTCAATCCCTTCATCGGCTTCCAGACCGTGCTGATCGCGCTGATCGGCGGCGCCGCCACGCTGTGGGGCCCGGTCGCGGCGGCGGTGGTGTTCAGCGTGCTGGCCGAGACGCTGCGGCTGCAGCTGCCGCAGGCCTACATGATGGCGCTGGGGCTGCTGCTGATCCTGTCGGTGATGTACCTGCCCGACGGCCTGGGCAGCCTGCGCCGCGAGACGCTGCGCGGCTGGTTCGCGGCGCGCGGAGGCCGCGATGGCTGAGCGCCTGCTGGAAGCCCGCGCGCTGACGGTGCGCTTCGGCGGCCTGACCGCGGTGGACGCGGTGAGCGCCGCCTTCGACGCCGGCGAGCTGGTCGGCATCATCGGCCCCAACGGCGCCGGCAAGACCACCTTCTTCAACGCCATCTCGGGCGTGACCGCGCCGACCGCCGGCGCGCTGCTGCTGGGCGGGCACGACCTGGCCGGCCAGGGCCCGCACCGCTTCGCCGCCGAGGGCGTGGCGCGCACCTTCCAGACGCCGCGCGTGTTCGCCGCCATGCGCGTGCGCGACAACGTGGACTTCGGCCTGCAGTTCGCCGGCCGGCACCGTGCCGCGCCGCCGGCGCTCGCCGATGCCGACACCATCCTCGCGCTGATCGGCCTGGAGCGCCATGCCGCATTGCCGGCCGCCGCCATCACGCCCGCGCAGCAGCGCCTGCTGGAGATCGGCATGGCGCTGGCCACCCGCCCGCGCCTGCTGCTGCTGGACGAGGTGGCCGCCGGCCTGACCGAAGCCGAGGTGGAGGCGATGGCACGGCTGATCGGCCGCCTGCGCGGCGAGCTGGGCCTGGCGGTGGTGTGGATCGAGCATGCCGTGGCCACGCTGCTGCGCCACGTCGAGCGCGTGCTGGTGCTGCACCAGGGCCGCAAGATCGCCGACGGCACGCCGGCCGAGGTGGTGCGCAACCGGGAGGTGATCGACGCCTACCTGGGCGACGAGATGGAGGCGCATGCATGAGCCCCCGCACGGCCGCCCCGAAGGGGGCTCGCACTGCAGTGCGAAGCACGGAGGTCTCGAAATGACCGGCGCGACCTTGCAGGTGAGAGGCCTGTCCGCCGGCTACGCCGGCTTCCAGGTCCTGCGCGACATCGACCTGGACGTGGCGCCGGGCCTGACGGTCATCGTCGGCCCCAACGGCGCCGGCAAGACCACGCTGCTCAAGGCGCTGGCCGGGCTGCTGGCGCGCGCGGGCCGCGTCACGCTCGACGGCGCCGAGCTGCCCGAGCGCCGGGCCGCGCTCGCGGTGCAGCGCGGGCTGGCGCTGGTGCCCGAGGGCCGCCAGCTCTTCCCGCAGATGAGCGTGGCCGACAACCTCCAGCTCGGCGGCTGGCTCGCCACGCCGGCGCAGCGGCGCGAGCGGCTGCAACAGGCGTTCAGGGACTTTCCCCGCCTGGCCGAGCGCGCCCAGCAGCTCGCCGGCACCATGAGCGGCGGCGAGCAGCAGATGGTGGCCGTGGCGCGCGCCATGGTCAGCGGCCCGCGCCTGCTGATGCTCGACGAGCCCTCGCTCGGCCTCGCGCCGCGCATGGTCGACGAACTGCTGGCGATCGCCCGGCGCATCGCCGACGGCGGCACCACCGTGCTCATGGTCGAGCAGAACGTGCGCAAGGCGCTGGCCGTGGCCGACCGCGGCTACGTGCTCGAGCGCGGGCGCATCGCCGCCCAGGGCAGCGCCGACGAACTGCGCCGCTCCGACCTCATCCACCAGGCCTACCTCGGCGCGCCGGCACCGGCCGCCGCTTCATCCACCGCGTGAACCCAGGAGAGAAGTCATGTCCGACATCACGATGCTGATCGACGGCGAACGTGTGAAGGCGCGCAGCGGCGCCACCTTCGAGCGCCGCAACCCGCTGTCCGGCGAAGTCGCCACCCGCGCGCCGGCGGCCACGCCGCAGGACGCGGTCGCCGCCGTCGAGGCCGCGGCCAAGGCCTTCCCCGCCTGGGCGGCCCTGGGCCCCGGCGAGCGCCGCGCGCTGCTGATGAAGGCCGCGCACGCGCTCGAAGCCCGCGCACCCGCCTTCACCGAGGCCATGGCCGGCGAGACCGGCGCCAGCGCCATGTGGGCCGGCTTCAACGTGCACCTGGCCGCCGGCATGCTGCTGGAGGCGGCGGCGCTCACCACGCAGATCTCGGGCGAGCTGATCCCCTCCGACGTGCCGGGCAGCCTCGCCATGGGCGTGCGCCAGCCGGCCGGCGTGGTGCTGGGCATCGCGCCGTGGAACGCGCCGGTGATCCTGGGCGTGCGCGCCATCGCCACGCCGCTGGCCTGCGGCAACACCGTGATCCTCAAGGGCTCGGAGCTGTGCCCGGCCACGCACGGCCTGATCATCGAGGCGCTGCAGGAGGCCGGCCTGCCGCCGGGCGTCGTCAACTTCGTCACCAACGCGCCGGCCGACGCGGGCGCGGTGGTCGAGGCGATGGTGGCGCACCCGGCGGTGCGGCGGGTGAACTTCACCGGCTCCACCAAGGTGGGCCGGATCATCGCCGGCACCTGCGCGAAGTACCTCAAGCCCGTGGTGCTGGAGCTCGGCGGCAAGGCGCCGCTGCTGGTGCTGGACGACGCCGACCTCGACGCGGCGGTGAACGGCGCGGCCTTCGGCGCCTTCGCCAACTCGGGGCAGATCTGCATGTCGACCGAGCGCATCATCGTCGACCGGAAGGTGGCCGACGAGTTCGTCGCCAAGTTCGCCGCCAAGGCGCAGGCGCTGCCGCTGGGCGACCCGCGCAAGGGGCCGGTGGTGCTGGGCTCGGTGGCCGACGCCGTCACGGTGCAGCGCTGCAACGCGCTCATCGACGACGCGCTCGCCAAGGGCGCCAGGCTGGTGTGCGGCGGCAGGGCCGACAGCACGCTGATGCCCGCCACCGTGCTCGACCACGTCACGCCCGCGATGGACATCTACCGCATCGAGACCTTCGCGCCGGTGAAGGCGGTGGTGCGCGTCGACGGCGTGGAGGAGGCCGTGGCCTGCGCCAACGACAACGAGTTCGGCCTGTCGGCGGCGGTGTTCGGCCGCGACGTGGCGCGGGCGATGAACGTGGCCGCGCGCATCGAGTCGGGCATCTGCCACGTCAACGGCCCGACGGTGCACGACGAGGCCCAGATGCCCTTCGGCGGCGTCAAGGGCAGCGGCTACGGGCGCTTCGGCGGCAAGGCGGGCATCGCCGAGTTCACCGAGCTGCGCTGGATCACCGTGCAGACGACGCCGCGGCACTACCCGTTCTAGCCGCGGGTTCTCAGGCCGCCAGGCGAGAGGCGATGAGCTCGGCCGCCATCCTGAGCTGCAGCCGCACCTGGGGCTTGTGGCCCCAGGCGCTGGTCACGCCGGTGCGGCGCGCCACCCAGCCGGCCGGCTCGATCTCCTTGCCGCCGGCGCCGATCTCGAAGTCGAAGCCCGAGGGCGTGGCGGCGTAGAAGGAGAAGGTGCCGTCCGGGTCCGGGTGCTGGCCGAGCCCGAGGCTCAGCGGCACGCGCAGGCGCCGGGCGCGGTCGAAGGCGCGGCCGACGTCCGACATCTCGTTGGCCTGCAGCATGAAGTGGTGCAGGCGCTTGCGCATCGGCAGGTCGAACAGCGCCAGCGAATGGTGGCGGCGGTTGCAGTGCATGAACTCGCCGTGCACCTCGATCGGGCCGGTCTTCGATTCGAGGCGCTCGCTCAGGCCGAAGCCGAGCACGCGGCCGTAGAAGTCCTGCATCGCCGCCATGTCGCGGGCGATCAGCGCCACGTGGCCGAGGCCCAGCTCGCCGGTGCGAAAGCCCCCCGGCACCGCCTCGGACGCGAAGCCCCGCGCGGCGAGCTGCGGGCCGGTGGTCAGCTCGACGACGTTGCCGGCCGGGTCGAGCAGGCGCACCAGGCGGCGCACGCGGCGCGCCTCGCGCAGGGCGGCGTCCGAGGGCACGACCGGCACGCCGGCCGCGCGCACGCGCAGCAGCACCGCGTCGAGGGCGAAGTCGTCGGCGCATTCCAGGCCCAGCACCTGCAGGTCGTCGGCGCGGCCCTCGGTGACGATCAGCCGCTGCGCCGCGTCGTCCACCTGGAAGCCGAGGCTGCCGTCGAGGTTGGCCACCGGCGCCGGCAGGCCCAGCATGTCGGTGCAGAAGCGCTGCCAGCGCTCGGGCCGGCGCACCGAGAAGACGAGGTGGCCGAGGCGCAGCGGCGGCATCGTGCGGGACGGGAAGGGGATGGGTTCGTTCATCGGGGCACTCCTGGCGGCGGGATCGATGGCGGCCAGTGTCGGCCGCGCCGCCGCCCGCGGCATCGCTCGAAGGAGCCAGCGCGGGAGGGGCGGCGGGCCATCGCACGGGCCATGGCGGCGGGGGGCACACGCGTGGAAACCCCCGGCCCGCGCGCAGGGAAATTCCCGATGCTGCGCTGCGGCAGGCGCGCCTAGAGTGCGGACCACTCGCGGCAGGCACCTTCGTGGCGCCTCGCACAGGCGGGGGTCCGAGGAGACAAGTTCGCGGCAACGGCCCAACAGCCCGCCGCCGCGGCCACCGGCCCTTCAGGGGTCGATGCCAAAATGAAAGGGCGCTGGCGTCGAGCCGGCGCCCTTTTTCCATTCCCCCACTCCCATCCCCGGCCCGTGGCGCGCACACGAGCGCCCGCCATGCTCGATTTCGCCGTCCTCGCGCTCGCCTCGCTGTTCGCCGGCTTCGTCGACGCCATCGTCGGCGGCGGCGGGCTGATCCTCGTGCCGGCGCTGTTCAGCGTGTTCCCGAACGCCGCGCCGGCCACGCTGTTCGGCACCAACAAGGGCGGCGCGGTCTGGGGCACGGCCTGGGCCACGGTGCAGTACGCGCGGCGGGTGCAGATGAGCTGGAGCGCCATGCTGCCGGCCGCCACGGCGGCGCTCCTGGGCAGCTTCGCCGGGGCGTGGACGGTGACGCTGGTCAGCGCCGAGGGCCTGCGCCGGGCGCTGCCCTTCATCCTGCTGGCGGTGCTGGTCTACACGGTGGCGAAGAAGGACCTCGGGCGCCACCACGCGCCGCTGCTGGCCGGGCGGCGGCAGGCGCTCGCGGCCAGCGCCATCGGCGCGGTGGTGGGCTTCTACGACGGCTTCTTCGGCCCGGGCACGGGCAGCTTCTTCGTCTTCCTGTTCGTGCGCCTCTTGGGCTACGACTTCCTCAACGCCTCGGCCAGCGCCAAGCTGCTCAACACCGCCACCAACGTGGCGGCGCTGGTGCTGTTCGCCGCCAAGGGCCACGTGTGGTGGCACTTCGCCGTGGTGATGGCGGTGGCCAACGTGGTCGGCAGCCTGTTCGGCACGCGGCTGGCGCTCAAGCACGGCGCGGGCTTCGTGCGCGTGGCCTTCATCGTGGTGGTGTCGGCGCTGATCCTGAAGACGGGCCATGACGCGTTCGCCGCCGGCTGAGCCGCCAAGACCCGAACAGCGGGCCGGCGCCAGGGCTATTCGGCCCATCGTGCCGGGGCCTGCCGCGTAGCATCCAATCGACGCCCGAACCCTTCGAGCCAGGAACTCCGCCATGCCCGTCGACGCCGCCCTTCGCTCCCTGAACATCGACGTGCCGGCCCAGCCGGAGTCGCTGGTGAAGCTGTCGCTGCTGCTGGCCGACGAGGACGTGAACATGCAGGCGGTGGGCGCGCTGATCGAGTCCGACATGGCGCTCGCCTCGGCGGTGCTCAAGGCGGTGAACTCCTCGCTCTACGGCCTGGCCGGGCGGGTGCAGACGGTGCAGCAGGCGATCACCTACCTCGGCACGCGCGAGGTGGCCTCCGTCACCTTCGAGATGGGGCTGCGCGCCGTCTTTCCCGCCGCGCCCGAGCTCGAGCCGGTGTGGGAGCGCGCCAGCGTGCGCGGCCTGCTGATGGGCCGCATCGGCTCGGCGCTGGGCGTCGACCCGTGGGCGGCGCACTCCGCGGGGCTGTTCGAGGAATGCGGCAAGGCGGTGCTGTTCCGCCACGCGCCCGAGCGCTACGGGCCGCTGCTCAAGATCGCCCGCAACGACGAGGAGCTGCTGTTCCTCGAGCACCAGGAATTCGGCGTCAGCCACGACGCGCTGGGCGCCGCGCTGTGCGAGACCTGGGGCCTCGCCCCGGCCGCGGTGCACAGCGTGCGCTTCCACGTGATCGTGAACACCACGCGCGAGCTGCCGATGCAGGTGCCGCGGCGCGCCATCTGCGCGCTGTCGGCGCTGGCGAACGCGCTCATGACCGACCCCGACACGCTCGACGCCGTGGCCCATGCCGTGGCGCCGCAGGCCGACCTCGACGAGGTGCTGGTGCTGCGCGGCACGCGCCGCGTGAAGGAGCAGATCGAGGCCGCCGTCGCCCGCGCGGGCTGAAGCTTCCCGCCCGCGGACCCCCGGCGCGCGCAGGGCCGGGCGGTGCGCCGCACAATGGCTGTTTTCCCCTCGACAGCCATCGGACGCACCCATGACCTACCCGCACACCCAACTGTTCATCGCCGGCCAGTGGCAGGACGCCGCCGACGGCCGCACCCTGCCCGTCGTCAACCCGGCCACCGGGGCCGAGATCGGCCGCGTGGCCCACGCCGGCCGCGCCGACCTGGACCGTGCGCTGGCGGCCGCGCAGCAGGGCTTCGAGACCTGGCGCGACATGACCGCCGCCGCCCGCAGCAAGATCATGCGCGGCGCCGCCGCCCTGATGCGCGAGCGCGCCGCCGAGATCGCCCAGGTGCTGACGCAGGAGCAGGGCAAGCCGCTGGCCGAGGCCAGGATCGAGGCGATGGCCGCGGCCGACATCATCGAGTGGTTCGCCGAGGAGGGCTTCCGCGTCTACGGCCGCATCGTGCCCTCCCGCGGCAGTCTCGCGCTGCGCCAGATGGTGCTGAAGGACCCGGTCGGCCCGGTGGCGGCGTTCACGCCCTGGAACTTCCCGATCAACCAGGTGGTGCGCAAGGTCGGCGCCGCGCTCGCCGCCGGCTGCTCGATGCTGGTCAAGGCGGCCGAGGAGACGCCGGCGGCGCCCGCGGCGCTGATCCGCGCCTTCGCCGACGCCGGCCTGCCGCCGGGCGTGCTCGGCCTCGTCTACGGCAACCCGGCGGAGATCTCGGGCTACCTCATCCCGCACCCGGTGATCCGCAAGATCACCTTCACCGGCTCCACGGCCGTGGGCAAGCAGCTGGCCGCGCTGGCCGGCCAGCACATGAAGCGCGTGACCATGGAGTTGGGCGGCCATGCGCCGGTGATCGTGGCCGAGGACGCCGACATCGCGCTGGCCGTCAAGTCCGCCGGCGCCGCCAAGTTCCGCAACGCCGGGCAGGTGTGCATCTCGCCCACGCGCTTCCTGGTGCACGAGAGCATCCGCCGCGACTTCGCCGCCGCGCTGGCCGCGCATGCCAAGGGCCTGAAGGTCGGCGAGGGCCTTGCCGAGGGCACGCAGATGGGGCCGCTGGCCAACCCGCGCCGGCTCACCGCCATGGCCGAGCTGACGCAGGACGCCCTGCAGCGCGGCGCCACCCTGCTGGCCGGCGGCGAGCGCATCGGCGAGACGGGCAACTTCTGGCAGCCGACCATCCTGGCCGACGTGCCGCGCGAGGCGAAGGTGTTCAATGACGAGCCCTTCGGCCCGCTGGCGGCCATCCGCGGCTTCGACACGCTGGACGAGGCCATCGCCGAGTCCAACCGCCTGCCCTACGGCCTGGCGGGCTACGCCTTCACGCGCTCGCTGAAGAACGCCGACCTGCTGGCGCGCCGCGTCGAGGTGGGCATGCTGTGGATCAACATGCCCGCCCTGCCCTCGGCCGAGATGCCCTTCGGCGGCATCAAGGACTCGGGCTACGGCTCCGAGGGCGGGCCGGAGGCGGTGGAGGCCTACCTCAACGCACGTGCCGTGGCGGTGATGAACGTCTGAGTTGCCGGAGAACCGCTCGGGTAACCGCTCGCAAAAAACCGTTCGCACTGAGCCTGTCGAAGGGTCAGGGCGAACGGAAGGGGGTGCCCCTCACGCCCGCGCCAGACGCGTCGGCCGCCCCTCGGCCGCGGCCGTGAACGGGTGCAGCGCCGCGCGCGGCAGCACCAGCACGTCGGCGCGCACGGCGGCGATCAGCCGGCGCGTCAGGCTGCCGAGCAGGAAGTCGCGCCAGGGCGAGGGCTCGTCGTGCACCAGCACCACGAGCTCGGCGTTGGCGTCGCGCTCGCGGTCGAGCACCGCGCGCAGCGTGTCGCCGTGGCGCAGCGAGGCGCGGATCTGCGCGCGCGGGTGGCCCGCGGCGTCGGCGATGCGGCGCAGCTCGTTCTCGGCGCGCTGCGCGTCGCGGGCGCGGTAGGCGGCGATCACGGCGGGGTCGACGTCGGCGCGCCGCATCCAGCCGGCGTGGCCGTGGCCGAGCACGTGCACCAGGTCGATCGCCGCCTCGGGCAGCAGCCGCGCCGCGGCGCGCAGGGCCGCGCTGCCCAGGCCCGACAGGTCCACCGGCACGACGACCCGGCGATAGGGCCGGCGCGCCTCGCCCTTGACCACCAGCATCGGCCGGCGCAGGCTGTTGAGCAGGCGGTCGGCCTGGCTGCCGAGCAGCCAGTCGGCGAGCGGGTTGCCGCCGCCGTGGCCGATCACCAGCAGGCCGCTGCGCGCGGCGCGCGCGAGGATCTGCCCCCGCACCGGCCCCTCGTGCAGCCGGGTCGCGACCTCGATGCCGTGGGCGCGGCGCACGCCGCGGGCGGTGCGCGCGAGCATCACCCGCGCCTGCGACATGCGCAGGCCGGTGTCCAGCGTGGCCGGCGCGAACAGCTCGCGCGTGGGCGCGACCACGTGCATCAGCGTGAGCGGCACGCCGTGCTCGCGCGCCAGCCGCGCGGCGCGCTCCACGGCGCGTGCGCCATGGACGGAGAAATCGGTGGCCGCCAGCAGCGGGCCGAAGCCGGGCAGGGCCGGGCGGGGGGCGTCGACGGCCGTCGACGGACGGGGGGCTTGCAAGACGGCTTCCACGAAGCACTCCTCGGAGGGGGCGGACGCCGGCCGGAGGCCGCGTGCACGCCGAAGCGCCGGGGGCTTGGCCCGGCGATCCAGGAGTTGCGCGAGAAGGGAGGGGGTTGGATCGCCGGGCTAGGAATGCGCGGCGAGTAAGCGGGGGAGCGCCGTGCTCCGCCAGGCCTTGGCCGGCCGGTCCGCGCGCGCAGCGACGAGCCGCGTGCGCGCGGCGTCGGCAGGGGCGGGGAAGGCAGGGAAGCACATGCGCCCGACCTTAAGCCATTTCGCATCGTGGTGCACGGGCGGGGGCAATCGATCCCTTCGCGGGCATGGCCGTTGCTGCGAAGCGGGGCCGCGCTGCGCGGCGAACGAGTCCCGATGCCCGATCCCGACGATTCCCCTGCGGCCGGCGCCGCGCCGCGCGCCTGGACGCTTCGCCGCGCCGGCCTCCACCTGGCCTGGATCGCCGCGCTCGCCGTCGCGGGCGCGGCGGCGGCGGGCGGCCTCTACCTGCAGCAGCTCGCGCGCGGCACGCCCGGCGTCTCCGACCTGCGCCAGGCGCAGTCGGTGCGCCCGAGCCTCATCGTCGCCGCCGACGGCACCACGCTCGCGAGCTTCAGCCGCGCGCAGCAGGCGCACGTGCCGCTCGCGCGCATCGCGCCGGTGATGGTGCGCGCGCTCGTCGCCACCGAGGACCAGCGCTTTCGCGAGCACCGCGGCATCGACTGGCGGCGCACGCTGAGCGCGGTGCTGCACACCGCGGGCGGCGAGACCCAGGGCGGCTCGACGATCACGCAGCAGCTCGCCCGCAACCTGTTCCCCGAGGCGATCGGCCGCGCGCGCAGCGTGGAGCGCAAGCTCAAGGAGATGATCACGGCGCGCCGCATCGAGCGCGTGTTCACCAAGGACCAGATCCTCGCCGCCTACCTCAACACCGTGCCCTTCCTCTACAACGTGGTGGGCATCGAGATGGCGGCGCGCACCTACTTCGGCAAGCCGGCCGCCGACCTCGGCCCGCGCGAGGCGGCCACGCTGGTGGGCATGCTCAAGGGCACCTACCACTACAACCCGGTGATCCACCCGGAGCGGGCGCTCGAGCGGCGCAACGTGGTGCTGGCGCAGATGGCGCGCGGCGGGGTGATTTCGCCGGACGAGGCGCGGGCGCTGGCGGCCGAGCCGCTGCAGCTGCGCTTCGAGCGGCCGGGCGAGGCGCCGGGCCCGGCGCCGCACTTCAGCGCGCAGGTGCGCCGCCTCGCGCTCGCCTGGGCCGAGGCGAACGACCGCGACCTCTACGCCGACGGCCTGGTGATCCACACGCCGCTCGATCCGCGGCTGCAGCAGGCGGCGGCCGAGGCCGTGCGGCAGCAGGCCGCGGCGCTGCAGCAGGTGGCCGACGTGGAATGGAGCGCGCGCCGCATGCGCGTGTCCTCGGTGTCGACCGAGCGCTATGAGAAGGCGCACCCCCGGGTCGAGCCCTTCGCCTGGTTCTGGGAAAGCCACGCCGAGCTGCGCGCCGCCTTCGCGCGCGAGACGCCGGCGTTCCGCCGGGCCGTGGAGGGCGGCGCCGACGAGGCGCAGGCGCTCGCGAAGGTGATGGGCGACGCCGCCGCGATGGCCCGGATGCAGCGCGACAAGACGCGGCTGGAGGCCGGCTTCGTGGCGATCGAGCCGGCCAGCGGCGCGGTGAAGGCCTGGGTCGGCAGCCGCGACTTCGAGACCGACCAGTTCGACCACGTGGCGCAGGCCGCGCGCCAGCCGGGCTCGACCTTCAAGCCCTTCGTCTACGGCGCGGCGCTGGAGGCCGGCATGAGCCCCGACCACGGCTACCTCGACCGGCCGGTGGAGATCGCGCTGGCCGACGGCTCGGTCTGGCGCCCCACCGACATGAGCGAGCCCAGCGGCGAGCCGATGACCATCCGCGACGCCCTCGCGCAGTCGAAGAACACCGTCACCGCGCAGCTGGTGCACGACATCGGCGTGCCGCGCGTGGTGGCCTTCGCGCAGGCGGCCGGCGTCGACCGCAGCCCGCTCGACCCGGTGCCCTCGCTCGCGCTCGGCACCAGCCCGGTCACGCTGCTGGAGATGGCGAGCGGCTACGCCACGCTCGCGGCGCGGGGCGAGCACCGCGCGCCGGTGCTCGTCAGCCGCATCACCGACCGCCACGGTGCGGTGCTGGCGGACTTCGCGCCGCAGGCCCGCCGCGCGATGAAGCCCGAGACCGCGGTCGACCTCGTCGACATGCTGCGCGGCGTGGTGCTGCGCGGCACCGGCACGCAGGTGCGCACGCGCTTCGGCGTGCGCGGCGACGTGGCGGGCAAGACCGGCACCTCGCAGGACAACGTCGACGGCTGGTTCATCCTGATGCACCCGCAGCTCGTCGCCGGCGCCTGGGTCGGCTTCAACGACCCGCGCGTGACGCTGCGCAGCAGCCACTGGGGCCAGGGCGGCCACAACGCGGTGCGTCTGGTGGGCGACTTCTTCCGCAGCGCGCTGAAGCAGGAACTGCTCGACGCCCGGGCGAAGTTCCCGCCCGCGCGCCGCCCGCCGGCCGAGCAGCCGCTGAACATCGAGGCGCTGTGGGACGAGCAGTTCGAGCTGCAGTTCGGCCGCGGGCCCGACGCGCTGCTGCGCGACCATCCGGCGGGCGCCGGGCGGCAGCCGCTGCCGATCGACCACGAGGTCTACACCGGCGGCAGGCGCGACCCGGGGCCGGCGCTGGACGCGCTGTCGCGCGGCCGCCCGCCGTGGGCCCGCGACTGAGCCCCCGGCGTCAGATCGCCCCCACGCTCCCCGTCACCGGCAGCACGATGCCCGTGATGTAGCCCGCGCACACCGGCGCGGCCAGGAACACGTAGGCCGGCGACAGCTCCTCCGGCTGCGCGGCGCGCTTCATGTCGCTCTGCTTGCCGAACTCCTTCACCTTCTCGGCCGGCGAGTCCGCCGGGTTCAGCGGCGTCCACACCGGCCCGGGCGCCACCGCGTTCACGCGGATGTCCTTGTCCAGCAGGTTCTGCGCGAGCGACTTGGTGAAGGCGTGGATCGCGCCCTTGGTGGTGGAATAGTCGAGCAGCCGCGCGCTGCCCTTGAGCCCGACCACCGAGCCGGTGTTGATGATGGAGGCGCCCTGCTTCAGGTGCGGCAGCGCCGCGCGCGCCATGTAGAAGTAGCCGCCGATGTTGGTGTGCAGCGTCTCCTCCAGCCGCTCGTCGGTGATGTCCTCCAGCGACTCGGCGTGTTCCTGGAAGGCCGCGTTGTTCACCAGGATGTCGAGCCGGCCGAATTCCTTCACCGTGCGCGCCACCGCGTCGCGGCAGAACTGCGGGTCCTTCACGTCGCCGGCGATCAGCACGCAGCGCCGGCCCTCGGCCTCGACGCAGCGCTTCGTCTCCTGCGCGTCCTCGTGCTCGTCGAGGTAGACGATGGCCACGTCGGCGCCCTCGCGCGCGTAGAGCACGGCCACCGCGCGGCCGATGCCGGAATCGCCGCCAGTGATGAGCGCGGCCATGTCCTGCAGCTTGCGGCTGCCCTCGTAGCCGGGCGCCATGAACCGCGGCTCGAGCTGCAGGTCGGCCTCGAGGCCGGGCTTCTCCAGGTGCTGCGCCGGCAGCTGGCTCGGCTGCGCGCGGTCGCCGGCCTGCACCGGCTGCGGCTTGGACCCGCCGCCCGGCTTCGCCCCGGATTCGTCGCGCCGGTCCTGCTCGCGCTGGATCTCGCGCTGCTTCTCGGCGGCCGCGCCGGGCGTGCGCGGCGGCTCCTTGCCCTGGGGTTTCGCCATGTCGTTCTCCTGCGTGGGACGGGATGGCGAAGACGGGGCAGGCGCCGTGCCCGCGCGCGGCGTGGCATCTCACCGAAAAGGCCGGCCGCGGCGGCGTTGTTCGGGCGAGCGCGGCGGCGCGGCGCCCGTATCTTCAGGACACCGCGCCCCCCGGCGCACTGCGATGCCGATTTCCCCGATGTCCGAGCGCTCCACGTCCCCGTCCCTTCCGCCTCCCGCCGCGAGCCGCTGGCCGCGTGCGCAGACCGTGTGCCGCGGGGCCGTGCCGCTGGTGATCGGGCCGCTCCTGCCCGACTGCACGCACCGGCCGATGGCGGTGGAGCCGCCGCTGCTGGAGCGCTTCGCCGACCTGATGGCCGAGCGCGGCTGGCCGGTGCAGCTCTCGCGCATGGCCTTCGACCGCATCTACGCCCGCGAGCGCTGCACCTGGGCGCGCCGCCACGGCTGGGGCGAGCTGCGCTGGCTGGCGGTGCAGCTGTCGACCGGCTACCTGCTCTTCGCCGACGCGCGCAGGAACGCCTGACTACAGCGCGCCGAGCTGTGCGTCGCGCAGGCCGACGAGCAGCGCCCGCCCGTCCGGCGAGACGCGGAATTCGGCATAGCGCGCCGCCTCGAAGCGCCGCGCCTCGCCCTCCTTGAAGAACCAGGCGTCGCTCACCAGGGTCCAGCGGCCGTCGCTAGGCGTCATCTCGATGCGCAGCTCGCCGGCCGCCAGCGGCGTGCCGTCGTCCAGGCGCAGCACGGTCGCCACGCCGCGGGCATCGCGCCGGGCCACGACGTGCGGCCGCTCGCCGCGCAGCGGGCCGGGCGTGCGGTCGAGGCCGTTCGGCAGCCGGTAGGCGAGGCGCATGTAGTCGCCCTGCATCAGCGAGCGCGGGTCGACCGGCGCCAGCTCGACGAACACCGGCGCGCCGTGGGCGATGAGCCGTTCCTTCTGCCAGATGCCCACGTTGGCGACGGCCAGCACGGCGGCGAGGCTTGCCGCGATGCCGGATGACCAGGCGGCGCGCACCGGCCCGTCGCCGCGCGCCGCGCGGGCCCCCGCGGACAGCCAGGCGAGGAGGCCCAGCAGCGCGCCGGCGCCGACCAGCACCAGCGCCTTGGCCGTGAGCGACCACGCGAGCTGGTAGTAGAAGGCGCCGACGATCCACGACGCGGCCACGGCGCCGGCCGCGGCCAGCCGCCAGCGCCCGCCCGCCGCGCACAGCGCCGCGGCGAACAGCACCGCGCCGAGCGCCGGCATCACCCAGGCGAGGCCGGCCAGCACGGCGGCCGCCGCCGCCCAGACGGGCCGCCGCACGCCGGGCCACGACCGGGCCAGCACACCCGCCGCCGCGACCGCCAGCGCGAGCGACAGCCACGGCAGCACGCCCGGGCCGCGCGGCACGCCGCGGCCGAGCTCCTGCGCCACCTCCGCCGCGAAGCCGCCGCTCGCGCCGACGAGGAAGCTCATGCCCGACCAGACGCACAGCCCCCACAGCACCGCGGGAAGCCAGCCGGCGGCGATCGATTCGAGCGCGGCCGCCGCGCGCGCGCCGGCGGCGCCGCGCAGCCGGCCGCGCCCGAGCGCCAGGGCGCCGGCCCACGCCGCGAGCGCGGCATGCAGCGCCAGGCCGGTGCGGTCCGCCACGGCGCCCGGGCCGAACACGTCGCGCGGCGGCGCGCAGGCGAGGATGAACAGGCCGGCCGCCGCCGCCCCCAGCAGCGCGCGCAGCCAGGGCGCGCGCACCGCCGCGGCCACGGCCAGCGCCAGGGCCGCCAGCACGGCCGCGGCGGCGGCGGTGGGCAGGTCGCGGAACAGGCCGAAGCCGAGCGCGCCGCCGCCCACCAGCAGCGCCGGCAGCGCGAGCTGTTCGACGAAGAGCGGCACGCCGCGGCCGCGCAGCACGACCACCGCGCCGGCGAGCATCAGCAGCCCGACGAGGTAGGGCCCCACGCCGCGCTCCAGCAGGTCGCCGAGCAGCAGGCCGACCACGCCGAGCAGCGGGATCGCCGCCAGCCAGGCGCCGAGCGCGGTGAGCAGCACCACCGGCCAGGGGCGGCCGGCGTCCTCGGGCAGCGCGGCACCGGCGGGCAGCAGGCCGTCGGCGATGGCCGCGCGCAGCGCCGCTTCCAGGCGCGATGGGGCCGGTCGGCCGGCGGCCGGGCTCGCCGCCTCGGCGCCGCCCGCGTGGCGGCGGGCGAGCCGCAGCACGAGCGACACCGTGGCCGCCAGCAGCGCGGCGGCGGCCAGCCCGACCAGCAGCAGCTCGCCGATGGGCTCGCGCGAGCCCGAGCCGTCGAACACCCAGCGCGCCAGGCCGGCGATCAGCAGCACGTTCAGCCCGAGCGCCACCGCGCTCAGCGCGAACACGTCGAAGAAGGGCCGCGTCGCCGCGACGGCGAACAACGCCGCCAGCACCACGAGCCCCAGCAGGTAGTGGGCGCCCACCGTCCGGGAAAACAGCGCCCACACGGCGCCGGTGACGACCAGGGTCACGGCGAGGGCGACGGCCGTGCGCAGCGCCCAGGCGCCCGTGCCGGTGGCGCGCCGCAGCGCGGGCGACAGCGCGGCGACGATCGCCAGGGCCGCGGCCCAGCCGGCGGCGTGCACGGCCAGGTCGTGCGGCTCGACGCGCCAGCGGTGGCCGGTGTGCGCCTGCACCCAGAGCGCCACGCCGGTCATCGCCACCAGCGCCCAGGGCGCCCACAGCACGTCGCTGCGCGCGGCCAGCGCCAGCGGCAGCGACAGCGCCGCCCACAGCGCGAACAGCTGCCACGGGTCGGCGCCGGTCTGGTAGGTCTGGCCGAAGTAGGCGAACAGGCCGCCGATGCCCAGCAGCGCCATCAGCGCGAGCGGCGCGCGGGCGGCCGGGCGCAGCAGCGCGCCCAGCGCCGTCGCCGCGACGAAGCCCTGCAGCAGCGCGAAGCGGCCGGCGCGGCCGAGGTCGTCCCAGTTGGCGGCGATCCAGCACACCACGCCGAGCCCGACCAGCGCCGCCGCCAGCACCGCCGTGCCGCGCGCCAGCCGGCGGGCGAGGCCGGCGGGTTCGCGGCCGAGGCCGGCATGGGCCGCCAGGCGGTCGGCCGCGGCCGCGTCGAGCCCGTGGCGGGCGGTGAGTTCGTGCAGCGCGAGGCGCGTGTCCATGCGGTTCCTCCGGGGGCGGGCGGGCCCGCGTGTCGTGTGGTTCGGCGGCGCGGATGCTACGGGCCGCCGTCCGCGGCGGCGCGCCCGTCCGACGCAAGGCGCATCGGCGGCGACCCGCGGCATCGCCGGGCGCCACGTGGCTCTTTCGGGCGATGTGCACCGGCCCCCCGGCCCGACACACTGCGCGCCCATGCGTCGATGACCGCGCGCACCGGCGGCGGCCCTCGAATCGAGGCCCTCCGCCACATGTATCCAACCGTAGTTACCGCGCACAATGGCGGCGCCCCGCCCCCGCCGCCGGCTGCCGCCGGGGGTTCCCCCGACCGCCGCCACCCCACGATGACCCCCGCCCCCGACGACGATGCCGACGACCGCACGGTGATCCGCCCGCCGTCGGCGCGGACCACGCCGCGCCCGGCGGCCGACGGCGGCGTCGAGAGCGCCTCGGCCTTCGGCCACATGCTGCCCGAGGGCACGCGCATCGGCGGCTTCGAGATCACCGGCCTGATCGGCGAGGGCGGCTTCGGCATCGTCTACCTCGCCTACGACCCCACCCTCGAGCGGCACGTCGCGCTGAAGGAGTACATGCCCTCGTCGCTGGCCGCGCGCGCCAGCGGCGGGGTGACGGTGTCGGTCAAGTCGGCGCGGCATGCCGAGACCTTCGGCGCCGGGCTGAAGAGCTTCGTCAACGAGGCGCGGCTCTTGGCGCGCTTCGACCATCCGTCGCTGGTCAAGGTCTACCGCTTCTGGGAAGCCAACGGCACCGCCTACATGGCGATGCCCTACTACGAGGGCCCGACGCTCAAGCGCGCGCTGGCCGAGCTCGGCCGTCCGCCCGACGAGGCGCTGCTGCGCGCCTGGCTGGTGCCGCTGCTCGACGCCATGGCGGTGATGCACGCGGCGCAGTGCTACCACCGCGACATCGCGCCCGACAACATCCTGCTCACCGCCGGCGGCCCGCTGCTGCTCGACTTCGGCGCCGCGCGCCGCGTGATCGGCGACATGACGCAGGCGCTGACGGTGGTGCTCAAGCCCGGCTACGCGCCGATCGAGCAGTACGGCGACGTGCCGACCATGACCCAGGGGCCGTGGACCGACATCTACGCGCTGGCAAGCGTCGTGTACTACGCCATCACGGGCAAGGCGCCGATGTCGTCGGTGGAGCGGCTGATCGACGACCGGCTGCAGCCCCTGGCCGAGACGGCCGCCGGGCAGTACGGCGACGACTTCCTGCACGCCATCGACCGCGCGCTGTCGGTGCGGCCCAAGGGCCGGCCGCAGGACGTGGCCGAGTTCCGCGCCCTGCTGGGCATCGAGGCGCGCGATTCGGGGTGGGCGGTGACGGGCGGCATGCCGCTGTCCGCGCCCCTGGCCGACGGGCCGCGCACCGGCCCCCGCACCGGCGGCCTGCCGCGCACCGGCGCGCCGACCGGCCCCGCCCCGGCGGCGGCGCAGGCGCCGCTGCGGACCGTGGCGGCGACGGCGCCCGTGACGCAGGCGCCGCGCACGCAGCCGCCGCCCGTGGCGCCCGCGCCCGCCGAGGCGGCGCCGGCGGCCCGCCCGGCGAGGACCGGCCTGTACGTCGGCGCCGGCGTGCTGGTGGCCCCCGCCGCGGCGGCGGCCGGGCTGCTGCTGGGCCGGGCCGGCGAGCCGGTGGCGCCGCCGGCCGCGCCGGCATCGGCGCCCGCGGCCGTCCCGGCGGCAGCGCCGGTCCCCGCACCCGAGCCGGTGGCCGAGCCCGTCGCGGCGACGCCGGAGCCTGCGCCCGCACCTGCTCCGGCCCCGGCCCCGGCTGCACCCGTTCGCGCCGCCGCCCCCGAGCCGCGCGCGGTGCCGGCCCCCGCGCCGGTCCGGGCCGCCGAGCCGCCGCCCGCCGAGCCGGTGCGCACGGCCCGCCCGGCGCCGGCGGCCGCCCCCGACACCCCGCCGCGCGCCAACCCGGCGCGCTGCAGCGACATCCTGATGAAGGCGTCGCTCGAACCCCTGACCCCCGCCGAGACGGCCTACCTGAAGGAGGAATGCAAATGACAAGAACCGATCCGATGCGAACCGCGCACGGCTGGCTGTGCGCCGCCGCCGCGGGCCTCGCGCTGCTGCTGGCCGGCTGCGCCGCGCCGCAGGCCACCACCGTCGCCAGCGAGCTGCCCTTCCCGCAGGCGGTGCAGGAGGCGACCGACGGCCTCGTCGGCCAGACGCAGAAGCTGCCGGCCTTCCTCGCCAAGGTCGAATCGAAGCTCGCCAAGCGCGGCGTGGTGCTCGATCCCATGCTCGACGCCACCACCGGCGAGCAGACCGGCGTGACCGCCCAGCTGCAGCGCTCGGTGCTCGACCACATGGCCGCGACTTACGACCAGTTCGAGCTGCTGCCCTTCGAGTCGGCCAACCTGGCCCGCGCCCAGTACCTGCTGACCGGCACCACCACGCGCGAGCCGCGCGCGGGCGGCCGGGCGGCGGTGCGCATCCGCCTCGCGCTCACCGAGCTGAAGAGCGGCAACGTGGTCGCGCAGGCCTCGGCGTTGGCGCGCGGCGACGGCCTGGACGACACGCCGCTGCCCTACTACCGCGACAGCCCCGTGCTCGTGAAGGACCAGGTGCTGGAGGGCTACATCCGCACCACCGCGGCGGCGCCCGGCCAGCGCGCCGACGCCTTCTACCTGGAGCGCATCGGCATCTCCACGGTGATCAACGAGGCGACCACGCTGTACAACGCCGCGCGCTACCAGGACGCGCTCGGCCAGTACCGCAGCGCGCTCGCCACGCCGGCCGGCGAGCAGCTGCGGGTGCTCAACGGCATCTACCTCAGCAACGCCAAGCTCGGGCGCATGGCCGAGGCCGAGCAGGCCTTCGGCAAGGTGGTGGCGCTGGGCATCGCCCACAACCAGCTCGGCGTGAAGTTCCTGTTCAACCCCGGCTCCACCGAGTTCTGGGCCGACCCGCGCGTGAGCGGCCAGTACGGCATGTGGCTGCGCCAGATCGCCAAGGAGAGCACGGCCGCCAAGGCGTGCATGGACGTGGTGGGCCACACCAGCCGCACCGGCTCGGACCAGTCGAACGAGGTGCTGTCGCTGCAGCGCGCCACCGTCATCCGCCAGCGGCTGACGGCCGAGGCGCCGCACCTGGCCTCGCGCACCAAGGCGGTGGGCATGGGCTTCCGCGAGAACATCGTGGGCAGCGGCACCGACAACGCGGCCGACGCGCTGGACCGCCGGGTCGAGTTCAAGATCGTGCCCTGCTCCTGAACCCTGTCGGACGCCGCCGACACGCGCTCGCGCCGTCGTCCCGCTGACGGCGGCCCCGGCGCCCGGGTACCGTGGAGCCATCGTTCATTCCACAGGAGTACCGCATGAACAAGCACCAGGTGAAGGGCGCCGCGAAGGAAGCGGCCGGCAAGGCGCAGGAAGCCGTGGGCCGCGCGGTCGACAGCCCCAAGCATGAAGTGAAGGGCGTGGCCAAGCAGGTCGAGGGCCGCGCGCAGAAGAACTACGGCGACGCCAAGGAAGCGATCCACGAGTCCTCGAAGCGCCGCTGACCGGCGCTTCGGCCGACCCCCTCAGGCAAAGGCCCGCGCAAGCGGGCCTTTTGCATTGGCGGCAAGCGTCATCCTGAGATCAAGCAAGCGCCGCGGATCCGGCTTTGCCGGTCCGCTGGGTGCTGCCCCCTCGGGGGGCGCGCGAAGCGCGTAGGGGGGGTCAGGTATGGGGGTCAGTGATACCCGCCTTTCACCTTGCCCCGGAACACCCAGTACGACCAGGTGACGTAGCCCAGCAGCACCGGCAGCAGGAACAGCGTGCCGACCATCATGAAGGCCTGCGACTTGGGCGCGGCCGCCGCGTCCCACAGCGTGATGGACGGCGGCGCGATGTAGGGCCACAGGCTGATGACGAGGCCGGTGAAGGCCAGGAAGAACAGCGCGAACGAGCACAGGAAGGGCAGCACCTCGGCGCCGCGGCGCAGGCTGCGCAGCAGCACGCCGGCCACCAGCAGCGTGAGCACCGGCACCGGCGCGAACCAGAAGACGTTGGGCAGGCTGAACCAGCGCTCGGCGATGCGCGGCTCGGTGAGCGGCGTCCAGACGCTCATCAGCGCGATGAAGGCCAGCACGCCCCACAGGCAGCGCCGCGCCATCGTGCGCGCCCAGTCCTGCAGCTCGCCCTCGGTCTTCATCACCAGCCAGGTGGCGCCCTGCAGCAAGTAGCCGAAGACGAGGCCCACGCCGACGAGCAGCGGGAAGGGCGCGAGCCAGTCCCAGCTCGTGCCGGCGAAGGCGCGGCCCTCGACCGGGAAGCCGGTGATGAACTGGCCGAGCACCACGCCCTGCGCGAAGGTGGCGACGAGCGAGCCCCAGAAGAAGCCGCCGTCCCAGAGGCGCTTGCGCGCGCCCTCGACTTCGCGGAACTCGAAGGCCACGCCGCGGAACAGCAGGCCCAGCAGCATCAGCAGGATGGGGAAGTAGACCGCCGGGATGATGACGGCGAAGGCGAGCGGGAACACCGCCAGCAGCCCGCCGCCGCCCAGCACCAGCCAGGTCTCGTTGAAGTCCCACACCGGGGCCACCGACGAGATCATCACGTTGCGCTCGTGCGCGTCGCGGCGGAAGGCGAAGAGCATGCCCACGCCCAGGTCGAAGCCGTCGAGCAGCACGTACATGAACACGGCCAGCGCCAGGATGCCGGCCCACAGGGGCACGAGGTCAAGCTGCATCGCCGGCTCCCTTCGGTTGGGTGGGGTGCGGTTGCGCCACGTGCGGCGCCTCGCTCGCGGCGGACAGCGGCCGCGCGGCGCGCGCCTCGGCGTCCTCGCGGCCCTCGGCGGCGTCGGCCGCGGGCGGGCCGCGCAGCACCATGCGCCGCAGCAGCACGAAGCCGCCGCCGAAGATCACCGCGTATGCGACCACGTAGGCGGCGAGCGACAGCGCCACGTCTCCGGTGGTGAGCGAGGGCGTGACGGCGTCGGCCGTGCGCATGAGGCCGTACACCACCCAGGGCTGGCGGCCGACCTCGGTGACCGTCCAGCCGGCGAGCACGGCGACGAAGCCGATGGGCATCGTCCAGTGCGCCGCGCGCAGGAAGGCGGGCGAGGTGTAGAGCGTGCCGCGTCGCCGGTGCCACCAGCCCATGGCGACGACGAAGAGCATCACGAGCCCGATCCCCACCATGATGCGGAAGGCGAAGTAGACGATGGCCACCGGCGGGCGGTCCTCGGGCGGCCATTCCTTCAGGCCCTTGACCTCGCCGTCGAGGTCGTGGGTGAGGTACAGGCTCGCCAGCGCCGGGATGGCGATCTCGAAGTGGTTCTTCTCGGCCGCCTGGTCGGGGATGGCGAAGATCGACGCCGGCACGCGCCGCTGCGTGTCCCAGATGCCTTCCATCGCGGCCAGCTTGGCCGGCTGGTGCTCCAGCGTGTTCACGCCGTGCAGGTCGCCCACCAGCACCTGCAGCGGCACCATGACCGTGAGGAACATCAGCGACATCCTCACCATCACCCGGCTCTCGGCGACGTGCCGCCCGCGCCGCAGGTAGCCGGCCGCGACCGCCAGGATCACGAAGCCGGTGGTCACGGTGAAGGCGATCACCGTGTGCGTGAGCCGGTAGGGGAACGAGGGCGTGAAGATCACCGCGAACAGGTCCTCGGGGTAGAAGCGCCCGTCGACGAGCGTGTGGCCCCGCGGCGTCTGCATCCAGCTGTTGACGGCGAGGATCCAGAACGACGACAGCAGCGTGCCCAGCGCCACCATCACCGCCGAGAACACGTGCACGCCCTGCGGCACCAGCTTGCGCCCGAACAGCAGCACGCCGAGGAAGGCCGACTCGAGGAAGAAGGCGGTGAGCACCTCGTAGGCCATGAGCCCGCCGGTGATGTTGCCGGTGGCGTCGATGTATCGGCTCCAGTTGGTGCCGAACTGGAACGGCATGACGATGCCCGAGACCACGCCCATGCCGAAGGACACGGCGAAGATCTTGATCCAGAAGGCCGAGAGCCGGCGGTAGACGTCGTCCTTGCGGATCCACCACAGCGCCTCCAGCGTGGCGATGTAGCAGGCCAGGCCCACGGTGAAGGCCGGCAGCAGGATGTGCCAGGCGATGACCCAGACGAACTGGAGGCGCGAGAGCAGCAGGGCATCCACGGGGCGGTCCTCATCGGCGGCAGCGTCATGGACCGTACTGCGTCGAATGGCCCGTGGTTGTAAGTGACCGAGTCGGACCGAGGGTTTCGCCGCAGTGCCGGCGGGCCGTACGCCGCGATGCCCCGCGGTCAACTACCGATGTGCCCGACTTGCCGCTCGGCTAACTTGCGGCGGCCGTCCCGGGCATTCCAACCTGCAGGAGAACCGATGCCTTCTTCCCTGAACCGTTCACTGAGCCCGACACTGAGCCGGATCGTCGCGGCCGCCGCGCTCGCCGCCGGCTGCCTCTCGGGCGTCCACGCGCAGGAGGCGTATCCGAGCAAGCCCATCCACATCGTCGTGACCTTCACCACCGGCGGCGCGCCGGACATCCTGGCGCGCCTGATCGCCGAGAAGCTGCAGGCCGCCTGGGGCCAGACCGTGGCCGTGGACAACAAGCCGGGCGCGGGCGGCAACATCGGCTCCGACTTCGTCGCCAAGGCGGCGCCCGACGGCCACACCATCGTGGTCGGCACCGTCGGCACGCACTCGATCAACGGGGCGCTGTACAGCAGGATGCCCTACGACATGGTGAAGGACTTCACCCCGGTCACGCTGCTGGCGACCACCGCCAACCTGCTGGTCGTGCACCCGAGCCTGCCGGCGAAGACGCTGCCCGAGTTCATCGCGCTCGGCAAGAAGGAAGGCAAGATGACCTTCGCCTCGTCGGGCTCGGGCACCTCCATCCACGTCTCGGGCGAGCTGTTCAAGAGCATGACCGGCATCGACATGACGCACATCCCGTACAAGGGCCGCGCCAGCGCCATCCCCGACCTGCTCGGCGGGCGCACGACGATGATGTTCGACAACATGCCCTCCAGCCTGCCGCTGGTGAAGGAAGGCAAGCTGCGCGCGCTGGGCATCACGAGCGCGAAGCGCTCCAGCGCCGCACCCGACATCCCGACGATCGCCGAGCAGGGCCTGCCCGGCTTCGAGGCCGTCTCGTGGTTCGCGCTGTTCGCCCCGGCGGGCACGCCCAAGCCCGTCGTCGACAAGCTGCAGGCCGAGGTGAAGAAGATCGTGACCACCGGCGACGTGGCGAAGCGCCTGGCCGAGATCGGGCTCGAGCCGGTGGGCTCGACGCCGGAGGAGCTCGCCGCCTACCAGGCGCGCGAGATCACCAAGTGGGCCAAGGTGGTGAAGGACTCCGGGGCGAAGGTGGACTGAAGGGATCGGCCCACCCCCTACGCGCTACGCGCGCCCCCTCGAGGGGGCAACACCAGCGGACCGGCAGAGCCGGATCCGCGGCGTTCGCTTGAAGGGGATTCCGTTCGTGGAGGGGCACGGCCGCCGTGCGGCGACACTCGCCGCATGACCGCCCCCGTCGCCGCCTTCCTCCTCGCCAGCGCCTTCGTCACCGCCCTGCTCTCGGGCATCTTCGGCATGGCCGGCGGGCTGGTGCTGATGGGCGCGCTGGCGCTGGTGCTGCCGGTGTCGGCCGCCATGGTCACGCACGGCGTGCTGCAGATGGTGGCCAACGGCTGGCGCGCGGTGCTGCTGCGCCGGCACATCGAGTGGCGCATCGTCGGCCACTACGCGCTGGCCTCGCTGGCCGCGGGCGCGCTGGTGGCGCTGGTCTCGTGGGTGCCCTCCAAGCCGGTGCTCTACGTGCTGCTCGGGCTGGTGCCGCTGCTGGTGTGGCTGCCGCCGCAACTGCTCAGGCTCGACGCCGCGCGGCGCCCGCATGCGCTCGCCTCGGGCTTCGTCGTCACCGGGGTCAACCTGCTGGCGGGCGTGGCCGGGCCGCTGCTCGACGTGTTCTTCGTGCGCACCGTGCTCGGGCGCCACGGCATCGTCGCCACCAAGGCGGCCACGCAGGTGTTCAGCCACCTCGCCAAGGTGGCGGTGTACGGCCTGCCGCTGGCGGCCTCGCGCGGCGGGGCGGGCGCGCTGCCGCCCTGGTGGGTGTTCGCGCTGGCGGTGCCGCTGTCGATGCTCGGCACGGCCGCGGGCGGGCGCATCCTCGACCGCATGAGCGACGTGAACTTCAGGCGCTACACGCGCTGGATCGTCACGGGCGTCGGCGCGCTCTACCTGCTGCAGGGCCTCGCGCTGCTGCGCGCCGCGTAGTGCCGCACAGCGCCGCGGGCATGCCCGTTGCCAAACACGGGGCGGACGCCTGTCGGCCCGCCCCCGCGGGCCGGGCGCACCTCATCAATCAGGAGAACCCCATGAAGAACCTGCTCGTTGCCAGCTCGATCGCCCTCGCCAGCCTGTTCGCCGTCACCGGCTGCGCCGTCACCGACAAACAGAGCTCCGTGGGCGAATACGTCGACGACGCCGCCATCACGACCAAGGTCAAGGCCAAGTTCGCCGAGGACAAGCAGGTCAGCGCCATGCGCATCAACGTGGAGACGCTCAAGGGCGAGGTGCAGCTGTCCGGCTTCGCCGCGAGCCAGGCCGAGAAGGACCGGGCCGGCCAGATCGCGCGCAGCGTGGCCCACGTCTCGCGCGTGCGCAACGACATCGTGATCCGCTCCGGCAACAACTGATCCGCGGCGACGCCCGGCACCGGCGGCCGCACGCCGGGCCTCGCCTTCCGTGTTCCCGCGCGGCCGCCACGCCGATACGACGCGAGGATTCGCGCATGCCGCACGCGCTGATCGTTGACGACGATGCCCACACGCTGGAATGGATCGCCACGCTGGCCGCGGCCGAGGGCTACACCGTCGCCACCGCCGGCACGCTGCGCCAGGCGCGCGCCCAGCTCGTGCGCCAGGTGCCCGACGTGCTGGTGACCGGCCTGGAGCTGCCCGACGGCCGCGGCACCGAGCTCGCGCGCGACCTCGACCCGCCGCGCCTCACCGAGATCGTGCTGACGACCGGCCAGGCCAGCGTCGACAGCGCGATCGAGGCCGTGCGCCTGCATGCGGCCGACTACCTCGTCAAGCCCGTCGACGCGCAGCGGCTCGTCGCGCTGCTGCGCCGCCCCGGCGGGGCGGGCGCCGCCGGCGACGACGCGGAGCCGCGCCGCGAGGAGCTGCGCAACGGCCGCTTCGGCCACATGGTGGGCGAGTCGCCGCCGATGCGGGTGCTGTACGAGGCCGTCTCGCGCGTGGCGCCCACCGGCGCGACGGTGCTGCTCACGGGCGAGAGCGGCACCGGCAAGGAGCTCGCCGCGCGAACCATCCACGAGCTGAGCCGGCGCCGGCGCTTCCCCTTCCTCGCGATCAACTGCGGCGCGGTCGCGCCCAACCTCGTCGAGAGCGAGCTGTTCGGCCACGAGAAGGGCAGCTTCACCGGCGCCGACAGCCAGCACCGCGGCTTCTTCGAGCAGGCGCGCGGCGGCACGGTGTTCCTCGACGAGGTGACCGAGATGCCGCGCGACCTGCAGGTCAAGCTGCTGCGCGTGCTGGAGACGGGCACCTTCATGCGCGTGGGCTCGACCGAGCCGATCCAGGCGGACGTGCGCATCATCGCCGCCACCAACCGCGCGCCCGACCAGGCGGTGGCGCAGGGGCGCTTCCGCGAGGACCTGTACCACCGGCTCAACGTCTTCCCGGTGCGCCTGCCGCCGCTGCGCGAGCGCGGCGCGGACATCGAGTTGCTGGCGCAGCAGTTCCTGCGCGAGATGAACCGCGACGAGGGCACGGCCAAGGCCTTCGCGCCGGCGGCGCTGGCGAGCCTGTACGCCATGCCCTGGCCGGGCAACGTGCGCCAGCTGCGCAACCACGTGCAGCGCGCCTACATCCTGGCCGACGAGCTCATCGAGGACCTGGACGCGCCGCCGCTGAGCGCGCCGGCCGCCGCCGAGGAGGGCGGCCTGGTCGTGGTGCGCGTGGGCACGCCGCTGGCCGAGGTGGAGCGCCGCGTGACGATGGCGACGCTCGCGCAGTGCGGCCAGGTCAAGCGCACGGCGGCGCGCATCCTCGGCATCAGCCTGAAGACGCTCTACAACCGCCTGGAGGCCTATGCCGTCGCCGACCGCCAGCGCGCGCTGGCGCCGGCGCGCGAGGCGGCGGTGATGGACGAGCTGCCGCTCGCCGCCGGCGGGCCGGCGGTGGCGGCGGGCGCCGCGGGCCGGCCCTAGCCGCCCCGTGCGGGCGAGGTGTCCGCCTCGCTGCGCTCGTCCACCTCGGCCGCCAGCGCGGCGCCGAAGAGCAGGATCTGCGCGGAGTAGTAGACCCACAGCATGAACACCACGAACGAGCCCGCCGCGCCGTAGCTCGACGAGACGCTGGCGCGCCCGAGGTACAGGCCGATCAGGTGCTTGCCCACCGCGAACAGCAGCGCGCTGGTGAGGGCGCCGGCCCAGACGGCGCGCCGCGAGGGCGGCGCGTCGGGCAGCCAGCGCAGCAGCGCGGCGAAGGCCAGCGCGATCACCGTGGTCGACAGCGCCACGTCCACCAGCGCGAACAGCAGCTCGGCGCCGTCGAACCAGCGCGCGACGTAGGCGCCGATCGCCGCCATCAGCGCGCTCACGAGCAGCGCCGCGATGGCGAGGAAGCCGAAGCCGAGCACCAGCGCGAAGGCCATCAGCCGCGCGCGCACGAAGGCGCCGATGGCCGAGGGCCGCGGCGCCACGTGGCCGATGCGGTTGAGCGCGCGCCGCAGCTGCGCGAACACGCCGCTGGCGCCGACGAGCAGCGTCGCCACGCCGAGCAGGCCGGCCCAGCGGCCGCCGTCTCCCTGGCGGCCGGCGGACTCGATCATCGCCTGGACCGCGCGCGCCGAGGTCTCGCCGACCAGGCCCTCGATCTCGCCCACGATCTGCCCGCGCGCCGCCTCGGCGCCGAACACGTAGCCGGCCAGCGCGATGGCGATCACCAGCAGCGGCGCCACCGCGAACATGGTGTAGAAGGCGATGGCGGCGCCCAGCTGGGCGCCGCCGTCGTCGATCCAGCGGCGCGTGGCGCCGGCGGCAAGACGCAGCGGCCGTTGCAGGCTTTGCGGCACATGGCGCCACGGCTGCGCGCCGGACTCTGACAAGGCCATGCTCCTCCGGTGATGGTGTGAAGGCGCGCCACGACCGTGGCCGCGCCGCGGCACGAAAGCTGCTGTTCGACGGGCAACTTTCGTTCCTCCGGGGTCTTCGATGCGCGCGCGCGTCCTCATCCATCACCCGCCGAGGCGGAGGGCGCGCCGGTGAGCGCCCCCGCATGGCCGCCCGAAGGGGGCGCCGGGGCCGCCGCGCCGGCGGCCGGCGGGATCCCGCGGTGGGTGGGCGTGGCGCTGCTGGTGATCGCGCTCGTCTTCTTGCTGGAGCACGCCAAGCCGCTGCTGCTGCCGATCGTGGTGGCGGTGATCCTCACCTTTCTGCTCGCCGGGCCGGTGCGGCGGCTGCGGCGCGCGGGCATTCCCGAGCCGGTCGGCGCCGGCATGGTGGTGCTGGTGCTGCTGACGGTGCTGGCGCTGCTCGGCTCGACCCTGGCGGCGCCCGCGGCGGAATGGTGGGAGGAGGCGCCGCGCACGGTGCGGCAGCTGCTGCACTCGCTCGACCGGGTGCGCTCGGCGGTGATCCCGGACGCCGCGCCGGTGGCGCCGGCCCTGCCGAAGCCGGCCCCGCGGCAGCGCAGCGCCGCCGCGGCGGCGCCGCCCGCGTCGGCCGCATCGGCCGCGCCGCCGCCGCTCGACCCGCTGGCGCAGAAGCTGGCCACCGAGGGCGTGAACCTCGGCCGCGTGGTGGTGGCCCAGGCGGCGGCCTTCGGCATCTCCGCCGCGGCGACGGTGATCCTGCTGTACTTCCTGCTGGCGTCGGAGCACTGGCTGCTGTCCCGCACGGTGGAGGCGGTGCGCCGGCGGCGCACGCGCGCGCTGGTGCTGGGCGGGCTGCGGCAGGCGCAGCGCGAGATCGCGCTCTTCCTCGGCACCATGCTGGCCATCAACCTCGGCGTGGGCAGCGCCACGGCGGCGGCGCTGTGGGCGCTCGGGCTGCCGAACCCGGCGCTGTGGGGCACGGCCACGGCCATCCTCAACTTCGTGCCGTACCTCGGGCCGCTGATCATCACGGCGCTGCTGACGCTGGCGGCGACCATGGCCTTCGGCGCCACGGCGGCGGTGTTCGGCCCGCCGCTCGCCTTCCTCGTCATCCATTCGGTCGAGAGCAACTTCGTCACGCCCTGGGTGGTCGGGCGGCGGCTGCGGCTGAGCCCGGTGTCGGTGTTCGTCTCGGTGATGGTGTGGGGCTGGCTGTGGGGCATCGCCGGCGCGCTGATCGCCGTGCCGCTGCTGCTGGCGCTGCGCACGGTGTGCAAGCGCACGCGGCGCCTGGCGCTGGTGTGCAACTACCTCGAGGGCGACTGGACCGAGCCGCCGAGCCTGCGCTCGCTGCTGCGGGCGAAGCGGCGCCGGCGCGGCGCGCCCGGATGAGCCGTCCGCCGCCCGACGCCGGCGCCGGCTCGATCGCCCGCCTGTACGGCGCGGTGTGGCGCCATGCGCGCGGCGCGCGGCTCACGCTGGCGGCCTCGGCCTCGCTGCTGGTCGGCTCGCAGCTGCTCAAGCTGCTGGTGCCGTGGCTCGCCGGGCAGGCGATCAACGCGCTGCAGCTCGGCGGCGCGCAGTCGGCGCGCTCGGCCGCGGGCTGGGTCGGCCTGGTGTTGCTCACCTACTGCGGCGTGTGGCTGCTGCACGGCCCGGGCCGCGTGCTGGAGCGCGGCGTGGGCGTGCGGGTGCGCCGCAGCGTGTCGGACGCGCTGTACGACAAGCTGATGCGCGCGCCGCTCGGCTGGCACGAGCAGCGGCACTCGGGCGACGTGCAGCACCGCATGGGGCAGGCGAGCGCGGCGCTCTACGGTTTCACGCAGAACCAGTACGTCTACCTGCAGAACGCCGTCAACCTCGTCGGGCCGGTGGCGGCGCTGCTGCTGCTGTCGGTCGTGGCCGGCGCGGTGGCGGTGGTCGGCTACGCGGTGGTGGCGGTGGTCATCGTGCGCTTCGACGCCGCGCTGATGCGCCTGGCCGTGCAGGAGAACGCGGCCGAGCGGCGCTACGCCGCCGGGCTGCTCGACTTCCTCGGCAACGTGGGCACGGTGATGAGCCTGCGCCTGGCCGCGGCCACGCGGCGCCTGCTCGGGCGGCGGCTGGACGCGGTGTTCGCGCCGCTCAAGCGCAGCATCGTGCTGAACGAGGCCAAGTGGTGCGCCGTCGACCTGCTGAGCGTGGCGCTCACCTGGGGGCTGGTGGCGGTGTACGTGTGGCACACGCGCGCCAGCGGCGCGGCGCTGCTGCTGGGCAGCGTGTTCATGGTCTACCAGTACGCGCAGCAGGCCGGCGGCGTGATCGGCTCGCTGGCGGCGAACTTCCAGTCCTTCGCGCGCACGCGCACCGACTTCGCCAGCGCCGACCCGATCTGGCAGGCGCCCGAGCGCCCGGCGCCGGCCGGGGCCGTCGCGCCGGCGTGGCGCGAGATCGCGCTGCGCGGCCTCGGCTTCGCGCACCCCGCCGCCGGCGCGGGCGAGCGCGGCGGCGGCGTGCACGAGGTGTCGTTCGCGCTGCACCGCGGCGAGCGCATCGCGCTGGTCGGCGCCAGCGGCTCGGGCAAGAGCACGCTGCTGCGCGTGCTGGCCGGGCTGTACGAGGCGCAGCAGGGCGCTGTCGCCGTCGACGGCGCGGTGGTGCCGGGCCTGCGCGACCTGGCGGCCGAGGCCACGCTGATCCCGCAGGAGGCCGAGGTCTTCGAGGCCACGGTGGCCGAGAACATCGCCTTCGGCGAGCCGGCCGCGCCCGAGGCGCTGGCCTTCGCCGCGCACTGCGCCGCCTTCGACGTGGTGCTCGGCCTGCTGCCGCAGGGCCTGGACACGCCGCTCACCGAGCGCGGCATGAACCTCTCGGGCGGGCAGCGCCAGCGCCTGTGCCTCGTGCGCGGCGTGCATGCGGCGCGCGGGCGCTCGGTGCTGCTGCTGGACGAGCCCACCAGCGCGCTGGACCCGCTCACCGAGGCCTGGGTGCACGAGCGGCTGCACGCCGGTTTTCCCGGCGCCTGCATCGTCGCCTCGGTGCACCGCCTGAGCCTGCTGGCGCACTTCGACACGGTGGTGCTGATGGCGGCGGGGCGGGTCGTCGACACCGGCACGGTGGACGAGGTGCGCGCGCGCCAGCCGCTGTTCGCGCAGATGCTGCAGGGGCGGCGGGCGGGGGACGCGGCCGCCGAGGCGGTGCGGCCCTAGGCGTGCCGCCGCGCCAGCCGGTCGAGCGCCGCGCGCACGCCGGGCTCCGGGCTCGTCAGCGCCGCGATGCCGCGCTCGGCCAGCGGCCGCACGGCGGGCGCCATCGAGGCCTGGGCGAGCACGACGGCATCGGCCTCGCCCGCATGGTCCGCCACCGCCCGCACGATGGCGTCGACGTAGCGCGCGGTGTCGCCGCCGAGGAAGTGCGCCCAGGCGCCGGCGACGGCCAGGCGGCGGACGCGGACCTCGCGCCCCGCCGCCGCGGCCGATTCGGCGATGAGCCGGGCGGTGGGTTCGAGCGTGCTCTGGAGCGCGGCGGCGACGAGCACGCGCGGGCCGCGCGCCACCGCCTGCGCGGCCATGGCGCGGTCGATGCGCAGGGCGGCGAAGCCCGCGGCGGGCGTGCGCTCGGCGGCGCCGCCGAGCGTGGAGCAGGTGCACACGACGACCTCGGCGCCCTCGGCCGCCAACGCCGCCATCGCCCGGTGCACGCGCGCGGCGACGGCGGGGTCGTCGGCGCCGAGCCGCTGCGCGTCGGCGAGCAGGCCTTCGTCGACCCGGTGGCGCACGGCCAGGCCCGGCGCGAGCCGCTGCACCAGGTCCTCGAAGGTGCGGACGTGGACGGCGGCGGTGTGCAGGAAGGCGAGCGGGGCGGGCATGGCGGCGGTGCGGGCGAGGGCTGAGCGTAGACGAGCGCCTGCCCCTTCAACGGAAAAATTTGCCGGGCCTTGCACAAGCGCCCGGGGCCGGCGGCCGGCCCTCCCTGCGTGGCGCATGCCGCGCCGCGCGGCACGCGGATTGCCCCCGAAGGGCTGCCGGCCGGCGACCGCCGGCCCCCTGTCTGCCCTGCGATGGAGTGACCCATGCCGTACCGAATGGATCTTCGCGCCGACGCCGTGCCGTCGGACCACCCGAGCCGGGAGATGAAGGACCACGCCAACCTCGACCGCCCCGGTCCCAAGGTGCACCCGAAGGTGGCCGCGCGCCGCGGCGAGCGCCCGGGCGGCGGACGCGCCGGTGGGTCCGAGCGCAGCCGCTGACGCGGCCGCTGCCCTGCCGCGCGCCGCGGCGGCTCAGGCCTGTCGCAGCCCGCCCGCGCGCAGCCGCTCGGCGACGAGGTAGTTGAGGTCGCTCGTCAGTTGCTGGCGGCTGATGCCGCGGGCGTCGTGCCACACCACCAGCTCGAAGCCCATCGAGGCGCCGCCGAGCGAGGGCAGCAGCACCGCCGGGGCCGGCTCGGCCAGCACCTGCGCATGCGCGCGCGCCGCGTCGAGCAGCAGCCGGCGCACCTCGGCCGGGTCGGGCCCCTGCGCCACCGACACCGACACCGGCACGCGCAGGCGCAGCGGCGCGTCGGTGTAGACCAGGTTGACCACGTTGTCGACGATGAAGCGCTGGTTCGGCACCAGGATGGCCACGTGGTCGAGCGTGACGATGGTGGTGCGCCGCGCGCCGATCTCGCGCACCGTGCCCTCGACGCCGCCGACCTCGATGCGGTCGCCCACCTTGATCGGGCGCTCGAGCATCACGATCAGCCCGCTGATGAAGTTGCTGATGATGTTCTGCAGCCCGAAGCCCACGCCCACGCCGATGGCGCCGCCGACGACGCTGAGCGCGGTGAGGTTGATGCCGGCGTTCTGCAGGATCAGCACGAGGCCGATCACCAGCACGACGTAGCGCGCGAAGCCGCCCACGGCCTGGCGGGTGCCGAGGTCGAAGCTGGTGCGCGCCAGCAGGTGCCCGACGATGACGCGCCGCAGCGCCGCCGCGCCCCAGAACAGCAGCGCGAAGGCGAGCACGAGCTGCAGCAGCGAGAACAGGCTGAACTGCGAGCCGCCGAGCGAGAACAGCGGCACGTCGAAGGCGCGCAGGCGCGCGAGGAGGTCGGGAGGCGTCACGGCGTGGGGCGGCGAAGGGGGTGGGTGGCGGGCCCCGGCAGGCCGCATGCCGCGCGGGGGGACATCTGCACACAGGCTGGGAATGGGGCTTGCCTCTGGACAGGCACCGCCTGCCGAGATTCGCCCGTGCGCATTGTCTACGTCACCGAAACCTACCCGCCCGAAGTGAACGGCGTCGCGCTCACCGTGGCGCGCACCGTGGCCCACCTGCGCGGGCGCGGCCATGCGGTGACGCTGGTGCGCCCGCGCCAGCCGGGTGAGGCCGCGCGCGACGACGCCGGCGAGTGGCGCACCGCCGGCCTGCCGATCCCGATGTACCGCGACCTGCGGTTCGGCCTGGCCTGGGCCTCGGCGCTGCGCGCGCGGCTGCAGCGCCTGCGGCCGCAGCTGGTGCACGTGGCCACGCCGGGGCCGCTGGGCGCGGCGGCCGTGCGCGCCGCCCACGCGCTGGGGCTGCCCGTGACCACCGACTACCGCACCAACTTCGACCAGTACAGCCGCTACTACGGCTTCGGCGCCTTCGCGCCGCTGGTGCAGGGCTACCTGCGGCGCTTCCACAACCTCGCGCACCGCACCTTCGTGCCCACGCGCGCCCTGCGCGCGCAGCTGCTCGACCAGGGGTTCGAGCGCCTGCACGTGGTGGGCCGCGGCGTCGACACGGCGCTGTTCTCGCCCGAGCGGCGCAGCGACGCGCTGCGCGGCCGCGGCGACGCGCCGGTGCTGCTGCACGTGGGCCGGCTCGCCGCCGAGAAGAACGTGGCGCTGGCGCTGCGCGCCTTCGAGGCGGTGCGCGCGCAGCAGCCCGACGCGCTCATGGTGGTGGTGGGCGACGGCCCGCAGCGCACGCGCCTGAAGGCGCGGTATCCGGCGGCGATCTTCGCCGGCGCGCTGCGCGGCGCGGCGCTGGCGTCGGTGTACGCCTCGGCCGACGTGTTCCTGTTCCCGAGCCTGTCGGAGACCTTCGGCAACGTCACGCTGGAGGCGATGGCCAGCGGGCTGGCCATCGTCGCCTACGACGCCGCGGCGGCGGGCGAGCACCTGCGCGGCCTGGCCGGCGCGCGGCTGGTGGCCCCGGGCCGGGAGGACGGCTTCATCGCCGCCGCCTGCGAGCTCGCCGCGCTGCCGCCGGCGGAGCTGCGCCGGTGCGGCGCCCTCGCGCGCGCGGCGGCGCTGCGGCTGCGATGGGAGGCCGTGTCCGGCCAGTTCGAGCGCCAGCTCATCGAGACGGCGGAGGCCCTGCATGGAGCCCAAGCCTCCTCTTCCGCCGCGGCCGTGGTGGCCTGAAGCGCGGCACCGCGCCTTCATCGAGCGCGAACGCGCGCTCGCCCGCTGGCTGCACCGGGCCACCCTCACGCCGTGGGCGCTGTCGGCGCTGACGGCCGCCAGCCGCCTGGGCGACGGCCCGCTGTGGTTCGCAGTGGTGCTGCTGCTGCCGTGGGTGGACACGGCGCGCGGCGGCATGCACGCGCTGCACATCGTCGCGGTGTCGGCGGTGAACCTGGCGATCTACGGCGCGGTCAAGCGCTGGACCGCGCGGCCGCGCCCGTTCAAGGGCTGCCCCGGCATCCGCGCCTGCGCCCGCTCGCTGGACGAGCACAGCTTCCCCAGCGGCCACGCCCTGCACGCGGTGGCCTTCGCGGTGCTGCTGGCCGACTTCTACCCGGCCGCGGCGGTGCCGGTGTGGGCCTTCGCGGCGTTCACGGCCGTCTCGCGCGTGATGCTCGGGCTGCACTACCCGAGCGACGTGGCGGCTGGGGCGCTCATCGGCGGGGCGGTGGCGGGGATCTCGCTGCACTTCGCGTAGGCGGCTCGGCCAGCGGCGGCAGCGTGTCGGCAAAGGCGGGGTCGTAGGGGCGGGCCTCGCCTTCCTCCTCGTCCTCCGCCGTGCCCAGCATGTCCCAGTCGGTCGACAGCCGCCAGCGCTCGGCCACCGCGCCGAGCGTGCGCGGGATGCGGCGGCCGAGCTGGGCCTCGAGCAGGCGCTGCCACGCGCGGCGGATGCCGGCGTGGTCGGCGTCGTGCGGATGCAGCTCCAGGCGCAGCACCGGGTTGCGGCGCTCGTGCGCGGCGACGGCGCGCGTCCAGGCGAGCGAGGCCTGCCGGCGCCAGGCCGAGGCGCTGCTGTAGACGATGCTCTGGCTCGTGAGCGTCTGCCGGTCGGGCAGCAGCACGATGTGGCGCAGCGTGCAGGTGTAGGCGAAGTCCAGCCAGCGCAGCGCCTCCCAGGTCGCCTCGCCCATCAGCCAGGCGGGTGCGACGAAGCCCTGCAGCGGCAGGCCGATGCGGCGGAACCAGTGGCGCCCGGCGATGAGGCGGCGCGTGGCCTCGGGCAGCGTGAGGTCGACGAACTCGCCCTCGCCGCGCGTGTAGACCTGGCGCCGCAGGTGGTCGATCACGCCGCGCGGGCGGCCGTCGTCCTGGTGGGTGTAGCCGTGCAGCGCCACCTCGTGGCCGGCCTCGTGGTGCGCCAGCAGCCACGGGCCGAACTCGGGCGAGGGCGGGTCGCAGTGCCAGCGCGGCACGGCCAGCAGCGTGAGCCGCACCGGCGCCACCTCGCGCACGGCGGCGAACACGCGCTCGCAGGCCGCGCGCGTGGCCGGCGCGACGTCGTGCACCACCACGCACACGCTCGGCGTCATGGCGGGCCCAGCAGGCTGCGGTAGTGCCCCGCCAGCGCCGGCAGCACCCGGCGCCAGTCGTGCGCCTCGGCGCGGCGGCGCGCCGCCATGGCGCGGTCGATGCGGTCGCGCGTGAACAGCGCCGTGATCGCCTGCGCGAAGGCCTCGGCCTCGCACCGGTGCACCGGCATGCCCACGCTGGCGTCGACCAGCTCGGCCAGGCCCTCGGCGGCGCAGGCGACCACGGGCGTGCCGCAGGCCATGGCTTCGAGCGCGGCCAGGCCGAAGGTCTCCTGGTCGCCGGCGTGCACGAAGGCGTCGGCGCTGGCCAGCACGGCGGCGAGCCGCGCGCCGTCGCCGACGAAGGGCTGCACCCGCACGCGGTCGCCGCGCGGCGGCGTGGGGCCGGCGCCGAGCGCGAGCAGCACGTAGCGCGGGCCGAGGCGGCCGACGGCGGCGGCCAGCACGTCCAGGTGCTTCTCGGGCGCGAAGCGGCCGGCGTACACGAGCAGCCGCGTGCCCTCGGGCAGGCCGAGGCTCGCGCGCCACGCCGGGTCGGCGCGTGCGGGATGGAACACCGTGGTGTCGACCCCGAGCGGCTGGTGCACCACGTTCGGCACGCCCCAGTCGAGCAGGTGCCCGCGCATCGCCTCGCTCGGGGCGAACACCAGGTCGAACTCGCGGTACAGGCGGCCGGCGTAGCGCCGGGCGGCGTCCGCGGCCAGGCGCGCCAGGCGCGGGCCGGCCAGCGTGGCGGCCAGGCGCTCGATGTTGGAGTGGCAGAAGGCCACCACGGGGATGCGGCAGCGCCGGCCGGCGTCGAGCGCGGCCCAGGCGAGGCGGTAGGGGTCGCCGGCCTCGATGAGGTCGGGCGACAGGCCGGCCAGCCGCTCGCTCAGCGCCGCGCGCTGCCACGGCAGCCGGTAGCCGCCGCTGCCGGGCAGGGCGACGCCGGGCAGCGGCTGCACCGACGGGTCGTCCGGCGCGGGCGCGGCGATGGTGTGGCGCCAGGCGTCGTGGCCGGCCATCCACTGGTTCTTGGCGCGCAGGTAGCGGCGCACGCCGCCGCTGGTGGCGCTCCAGAACATGGTGGCGTCGACCACGTGGGCGCCGCCGGGCAGCTCGGTCGCGGGTGTCATGCGCCGGTCGCGGGCAACGTCCGTACCCGCCCGCCGGGCACGCGGCCTGCCCCGGGGAGGGGGTGTTCCGTCCCGGCGGCCGGGCGCTGCCCGCCGCCTCATCCCAAGGAGAGCCTTCATGAAGAACGACGACGTGGTTGACGTCCTGAACGACCTGATCGAAACCTGCCACGACGGCCAGTACGGCTTCAGCTCGTCCGCCGAGCACGTGAAGTCGAACGACCTGCGGCTGCTGTTCACCCAGCGCGCGGCCGACTGCCAGCGCGCCGCCGAGGAACTGCAGGCGCTGGTGGTCGAGTACGGCGGCAAGCCCGACGACGGCGGCAGCGCCAGCGGCGCGATGCACCGCGGCTGGGTGTCGGTGAAGGGCACGCTCGCCGGCTATTCCGACAAGGCCATGCTCGAGGAATGCGAGCGCGGCGAGGATGCGGCCGTGGCGCGCTACCGCAAGGCGCTGAAGGAGGACCTGCCCTCCAACGTGCGCGCGCTGGTCGAGCGCCAGCTCATGGGCGCGCAGCGCAACCACGACCAGGTGAAGGCGCTGCGCGACCAGGCCCGCCAGGCGGTGTAAGCGCTTCCGCAGCATTTACGCCGGCTTTTTCGGCGGCACCGGGCGCACGGTCCTTGCCAAGGGACCGTGCGCTTTTCCATGCCCTCCTCCGACCCGCCCCCGCCGACCGGCCACGGCCTCGTGTACGTGACCGACGCGATGCCCGGCATCCGCCGCCTGCGCCGCGGCGGGCATTTCGTCTATCGGCACGCCGACGGGCGGGCGCTCGGCGACCGGGCGCAGGTCGAGCGCATCCGCCGCCTGGCCATTCCGCCGGCCTACACCGACGTGTGGATCTGCCCGCTGCCCAACGGCCACCTGCAGGCCACGGGCCGCGACGCGCGCGGGCGCAAGCAGTACCGCTACCACCCCGGCTGGCGCACGGCGCGCGACGAGAACAAGTTCCAGCGCATGCGGGCCTTCGGCGCCGCGCTGCCGCGCATCCGCCGGCGCGTCGCGCGCGACCTGGCGCAGGCGGCGCACGGGCCGCCGGGCCGCGCGGCGGTGCTGGCGGCGCTGGTGCGCCTGCTCGACACCACGCTGGTGCGCGTGGGCAACGACGAATACGCGCGCGACAACGGCTCCTACGGCCTGACGACGCTGCGCAGCCGCCATGCGGCGGTGCGCGGCAGCACGCTGCGGCTGCGCTTTCGCGGCAAGAGCGGCGTGCTGCACGAGGTGGCGCTCGACGATCCGCGCGTGGCCGGCCTCGTGCGCCGCTGCCAGTCGATGCCGGGGCAGGAGCTGTTCCGCTACGAGGACGAGGCGGGCGGGAGCCATTGCGTCGACTCGGCCGACGTGAACGGCTACCTGCGCGAGATCGCCGGCGAGGACTTCAGCGCCAAGGACTTCCGCACCTGGCACGCCACGGTGCAGGCGCTGGTGCTGGTGGCGCGCCTGGACGCCCGGCGCGGCACGCGCGGCGCGGCGAACGCGGTGCTGGCCGAGGTGGCGGCGCGGCTGCGCAACACGGTGGCGGTGTGCCGCAAGTCCTACGTGCATCCGGGCGTGCTGGCGCTGGCCGACGCGGCGGACGACGACCCGCTGCTGGCGCGCCTGTGCGCCTCGCCGGCGCGGCCGGTGACGGCGCGGGCGGGCGGCCTGTCGGTGGCGGAGAAGGCGCTGCTGGCGTTCCTGCGGCGCGGGAAGAAGCGGGCGGCGGCGCGGGCCCCTCGCCCCAGCCCTCTCCCCGGGACGGAGAGGGAGTGATGCAGTGCCGGCTGGCTCCCTCTCCCGCTGGCGGGAGAGGGCTGGGGTGAGGGCGTCCCCCGCTACCCCGCCACCCGCCGCAGCACCGCCAGCCAGTCGCTCACGAAGCGGTCGATGCCGAAGCGCTCCATCGCCGTGCGCCGCCCGGCCGCGCCGAGGCGGCGCGCTTCGGCCGGGTCGCGCAGCAGCCGCCGCATCGCCTCCACCAGCCGCTCGATGCGCGTGTCGATCACGCCGTTCTCGCCGTCGCGGATGACGGTCACGAGCTCGGTGGTGGCCAGCCCCACCACCGGCGTGCCGACCATCATGGCCTCGATGACCGACAGGCCGAGGCTGGTGTAGCGGATGGGGTGGAAGAAGAAGCGGTGCTCGGCCATCACGCCGGGCAGTTCGCGGTTCGGCACCTCGCCCAGGCCGCCCACGCCGGCCAGGCGCTCGGCGCCCATGCCCACCAGCGCGAGCGGCACCTGCGCCGCGGCCTCGCGGTAGACGTCGAGCCCCAGCCGGCGCCCGCGCCGGTCGAGGTTGTTCACCACCACCAGGCCCGCCGGCCGCGTGCCGTGGTACGACGCCGGCGCCAGCGGACGCACGCCGTGCTCGACGACGGCGGCGGGCGTGCGCCCCGCATCCCACATCAGCGCGTTGAACGGCGTCACGTGCACGAGCAGCGCGCCGGGGTCGTCGACCCAGTGCACGGTGTTCGTCGGGTGCTGCTGCGGCGGGTCGTGCTCGAGGTAGATCCGCGGCAGGCGCCGCTGCGCCTCGCTCAGCAGCTCGTGGCGCTCGCGCTCCCAGGCGTCGCGCGACTGGTACAGCACCACGTCGAACTCCATGTCGCGGATGCGTTCGGCGGGCGCCTCGTGCACGTTGTCGCCCCAGGGCAGCGTGCCGGTGCGCCCGGCGTGGTGGGGGGAGCGCGCCGCGTCGGTGACGAGGTGGAACTCGTGCGGCACCTGCGTCAGGTTCCACAGGTAGTTGCCGTGCACGTGCCAGGTGAGGATGCGCAGCGGGCGCCGCGGCGTGGGCATCGCGCTCACTCGCGCCCGCTACGCCGTGCCGGCGCGGTGGCCGTGCCCGCCGGCGGGCGGGGCCGGCACGAGGCCCCAGTCGGGCGGCGCGTCGCCCTCGTCGCGCAGCTGCGGCCGCTCGTCGGGCCGCGGCGCGGCGGCGATGTCGGTCAGTGGCCGGTTCTCCGGGCGCGGCCGGGCGCGGCGGTCGCTGGTGCGGTGCAGCAGGGCCTCGGCGGCCCGGATCACCGCCGGCGCCTCGATCGCCGTCGCGCAGCCGTGCTCGTAGGGGCATGCCGCGTGACCGCAGGGCCGGCAGTCCATCGGCTGCCACAGCACCGGGTGGCGGCGCGCCTCCAGCGGCGCCCAGCGCGACACGTCGGCGCCGCAGCTCACCACCACGCTGGGCGTGTCGATCGCCGCCGCGACGTGCGACACGCCGGTGTCGTTGCACACCAGCAGGCGCGCGCGCTCCAGCAGCGCGGCCAGCGTCCACAGCGAGGTCTTGCCCGACAGGTCGACCACCGGGTGGTGCATCGCCTCGCGCACCCGCGCGGCCAGCGCCGCCTCGCCCGAGGTGCCGGTGAGCACGATGGCGAGGCCGCGCGCGGCCAGCGCGTCGGCCACCTGGGCGAAGCGCTCCGGCGGCCAGCGGCGCGAGGCGAGCTGCGCGCCGGCGTGCACGCACACGAACGGCTCGCCGCCGAAGGCGCCGGGCCAGGCGGTGGCGAGCTCGATGCGGTCGCTGTCGTTCACCGGCAGTTCGAGCTGCGTGCCGCGGCGCGCCATGCCGAGGTGGTCGGTGAGCGCGAGCAGGCGCTCGATCTCGTGGCCGGCGGTGGGCCAGGGCGTGAACAGCGCCGGCTCGGGGCAGAAGTGCCCCGGCTCGCGGAAGCCCGCCATGCGCGCCGCGCCGCAGGCCGCGAGCAGCGGGTTGACGATGGCGCCGCTGCCGTGCATCTGCAGCAGCAGGTCGAAGCGCTCGGCCTGCATCTGCCGCAGGAAGCCGGGCAGGGCTTCCAGGTCGGGCAGCGTCTCGGGCAGGCCGGGGTAGCCGGGGAACTCGACGAAGCGGTCGACGTGCAGCAGCCGCTGCGCCCATTCGCGCGCCCACGGCAGGCCCACCAGCGTCAGCTCGGCGTCGGGGCAGGCGTGGCGCAGCGCGCGCAGCGCGGGCACGGCGCACAGCATGTCGCCCAGCACGAGCGCGCGGAACACCGCCACGCGCTCCAGTCGTTCGGGATGAAGGTCGGACGGCCCGGTCATGGGAACAGCGTCCGGAACCGCAGCGCGCCGAGCGTGCGCCAGTACACCGCGGCGAAGGGGATGGCGGCGGACGTGAGCAGCATCTCGGCCACGTGCGCCGGCGTGTGCGCGGTGCCGCGCAGGCGGTGCACCGCGAAGGCGCCGATGCCCACCAGCGCCGCGGCCAGCAGCATCAGCCCCGGCCACGGCGCGCCGGCCAGCAGGCAGCCCAGGCCCGCCACGCTGCAGCCGACGATGAGGAAGTAGTGCCACGGCGGATGCCGCCGCACCTTGTGGCGGTAGAGCTGCGGGTGCTTCTTGTAGAGCAGGGCGTCGAAGTACACGTTGGCCTGGTTGCGGATGGACAGCCCCCAGGGCGCGGCGCGCACCGGGTGCACCACCACCGCGCCCGGCGCCCAGCCGATGGGGGCGCAGTGCTCGATCAGCGAGAAGTGCAGGTCGGAGTCTTCGCGCCAGGCGCGCAGGAAGCGCTCGTCGAAGCCGTTCACCGCCTGCAGCGCATGGCGCCAGACGAAGGCGTTGGCCGTCACGAACTCGGCGCGTTCGAGGCCGCGCGTCATCACCTCGTGGTCGGTGGGCGGCTCGCTCGCCGGCACGACGACGCGGCCCGCGAGCGCCGACACCTCGGTGGTGAGGGCGGCCAGCCCCTCGCGCAGCCAGTCGCGGTCGGGCACGGTGTCGTCGTCGGTGAAGGCGATCACCGGCGCCGCGCTCGCCCGCCAGCCGCGGTTGCGCGCGCCGGCCGGCCCGCGGGTGCCGAGCGGGCGCAGGTAGCGGATCGCCGGGCGGCCTTCGTGCGCGATGGCGAAGCGGTTGACGGCCTCCTCGGTGGCGTCGTCCTGCGCGTCGTCGACGACGACGATCTCGTAGCGCGCCGGGTCGAGGCTCTGGTGCGTGAGCGCGTTCAGGCAGCGCGCGAGCAGCTCGGGCCGCCGGCAGGTCGCCATCACCACCGAAACGTCGTAGCTCAACGGTTCTTCTCCAGGAGGAAGGATCCAATGACCAGGGCGTCGATCGGCGTGCTGTGGAATGCGTCGACCGCGTCCTTGGGCGTGCAGACGACGGGCTCGCCGCGCACGTTGAACGAGGTGTTGATGAGCACCGGCACGCCGGTCAGCGCGCCGAAGGCCTTCAGGAGCGCATGGAAGCGGGGGTTCGAGCCGGCGGAGACGGTCTGCACGCGCGCCGTGCGGTCGGCGTGGCAGGCGGCGGGGATGCGCCGGGCCTGGGCCTCGATCACGTCGTAGATGAACAGCATGAAGGGCGCGTCGCCGCCGTTGGCCGCGGCCGGCGTGAACCATTCGGCCAGGTGCTCGCGCGGGACGGCGGGCGCCACCGGGCGGAAGTCCTCGCGGTCCTTGAGCTCGTTGATGCGCGCCTGCATCGCCGGATCGAGCGGCGAGGCGAGGATGGAGCGGGCGCCGAGCGCGCGCGGGCCGAACTCCATGCGGCCCTGGTGCCAGCCGACGACCTTGTTGCCGGCCAGCAGCCGCGCCGTCGCCTCGGCCGGGTCGTGCAGGCGCTGGTAGGGCAGCTTGGCCCAGCGCAGGAAGGCCTCGATCGTGTCGTCGTCCTGCCCGGGGCCGAGGTAGGCGTGGTCCATGCGCCAGCGGCGCCCGGCCAGGCACCCGTCCTCCCCGGCGCGCGCCCGCGCGTCGATCCACAGCGCGGCGCCGAGCGCCGTGCCCGCGTCGCCCGCGGCCGGCTGTACCCAGACCTGCTCGAACAGGCCGGCGTCGCGCAGCCGGGCGTTCATCACGCAGTTCAGCGCCACGCCGCCGGCCATCGCGAGCAGCGGCTCGCCGCTCGCCTCGCGCAGCCAGCGGGCGAGGCGCAGCACGGTTTCTTCCAGCACGGCCTGCAGCGAGGCGGCGAGGTCGAGATGGCGCGGGTCCATGGCGCCGCCGCGCTCGCGCGCCGGGCCGAACAGCGCCGCCAGGTCCATCGGCGCGATCTCGTACATGCCGCCCGGGCCGACCTTGACGTGCTCCTCCAGCACGCCGCGAAAGCGCGGCGTGCCCAGCGCCGCCAGCGCCATCACCTTGTATTCGTCCGACGAATGCAGGAAGCCGAGGTGGCTCGTGACCTGCTCGTACAGCATGCCCAGCGAATGCGGCATGCACACCTCGCCGAGCGGCGCGTAGCGCCGGTCGCGGTAGGCGCCGTAGGAGGTGGTGGCCTCCTCGCCGCGGCCGTCCAGCGTCATCACCGCGCAGCGCTCGAAGGGCGAGGCGAGGAAGGCGCTGGCCTGGTGGCACAGGTGGTGGTCGACGAAGTGGAAGCGGTAGGGGCCGTCGGGCGTGGCGCCGGCGAAGCGCTTCTTCAGGTGGTGCGGCGCGCCGTCGGCGAGCTGGCGCGGGGCGTTGACGATGTAGGCGGCGAAGAGCGGGTCCCACACGTTCTCCCACGCGCCCTTGTCGTGGGCCGACGGCTGCAGCGGCAACGAGATGGTGACGGCGTCGCCGGGCCGCTCCCAAGCCGGCCCGGGTCCCCTCGGGGGACCGGCTGACGTATCCGTCGGCCGGGGGGTTGTCATTGCGGGCACGCGGTCGCGGAGGAAGCGCGCGGGGTCGTAGCTGTAGGCCACGTGGTCCACGTCGGCCAGCGCGATCCCCGCTTCCGCGAGGCAGCAGTCGATGGCGTGGAAGGGTAGCTCCCACGCGGTGAAGGGCAGCGGCCGCTTGCCGTGCTTGATGCGGGTGAAGCGCTCCTCCTCGGCCGCGGCGACCACGCGGCCGTCGACGACCAGCGCGGCCGCCGAGTCGTGGAACGCGGCGTTGATGCCGAGCGAGATCATGAGGCCGCCGCCATCGCCGGCGGCGCCGCGGCCGGCACGGGCAGGCGGTGCACCGGTACCCCGGGCAGGGCGCCGATCATGTCGAGCGCGGCCGCGCTCGCCTCGCCGGGCTGCACGCCGTTCAGGCAGGCATGGTGCGTCTCGGGGCAGGCGCTCTTCAGGCAGTCGCGGCAGGGCACGTCGTGGCTGAGCACGCGCGAGCGTCCCTTCCACGGCGTGTGCTGCGGGTTGGTGAGCGCGTACAGCACCACCACCGGCGCGCCCACCGCGGCGGCGATGTGCGCCGGGCCGCTGTTGTTGCACAGGGTCACCTGCGCGCCGGCGATGAGCGCCGCCAGCTCGCCGAGCGCGAGCTGCCCGGCGAGCGACAGGCCCGGCGTGTGCATCGCCGCGCGCGCCTCGGCCACGAGCGCGGCCTCGTCGTGGCCGCCGGTGAACACCACCTGGCAGTCGGTCGAGGCGGCGATCGCCTCGGCCGCCTGGCCGAAGCGCTCGGCCGGCCAGCGGCGCGAGGCGGCGCTGGCGCCGGGATGCACCACGACATAGGGCCGGCGCAGGTCGCCGCCGGCCTGCTCGAACTTGCGCCGCAGGTTCAGCACGTCGGCCACGCGGTAGCGGAACAGCAGGTGCTCGTCGTCGGCATGGAAGCCCACCGCGCGCACCAGGGCGAGCTGGCGCTCCACCTCGTGGCGCATGCCGGCGGCGCACACCTCGGTGTCGCGCACCCAGTCGGTGAGCAGGTCGTACGGGTTCTCGCGCGCATGCGCGAGCCGCAGCGGAATGCCGGCCAGGCGGCACAGCATGGCCGCCGGCAGGGCGCTCTGCGTGCAGACGGTGAAGACGATGGCCGCGTCGAAGCCTTCGCGCGCGAGCCGCTCGATCATGCGCCGGTCGGCCTGCACGTCGCGGGCGGACGACGGCGCGCCCTTGACCCACGGCGCGTCGTAGACGATGACGTCGTCGACCATGGGCAGGTGCCGGCGCATCGCGGCGCCGGCGCGCGAGCCGAGCAGGGTGAGGCGCACGCCCGGCGCGCTGCGGCGGATCGCGGCGAGCGCCGGCGTGGTCATCAGCACGTCGCCCAGGTTGTCGAGCCGCACCACCAGGATGTTGCGCGCCTCGCGCCACGCCGCGGCGGTGTTCACGGCGCGAGCACCTTCCCGCGCTGCGTCCGCAGCGACGCGCGCGCGAAGGGCCACGCGCGCCGCATCGTCCATGCGCTGCGGCGCGGGGCGTCGTCTTCCGCAGGGGGCGCCGCGGGCAAGGCCTCGGGCATCACGATGGGCGCGGCCCGCGCCTGCGCCGCGTCGGCCTCGACGATGAAGCGCGCCGCCTCCAGCAGGTCGGCCACGCGGCCGTGCGGCGTGCGCAGCGGCGACAGGCGCCAGACCGTCTCGTGGCCCACGTCGAGCAGCACCGAGCGGCAGCCGGCGCGGCGGCCGGCCTCCACGTCGTCGAGGATGTCGCCCACCATCCACGAGCGTTCGAGGTCGATGCGGTGCGTGATCGCGGCCTGCCGCAGCAGCCCGGGCGCCGGCTTGCGGCACAGGCAGCCGGCGGCGCCGATCTTCTCGGGCGGCGGCGCGTGCGGGCAGGCGTAGAAGTCGGTGAGCTGCACGCCGCCTGCGGCGCACATCGCGAACAGCGCGTGCTGCAGCTGCGCCAGCTCGCCGCGGCTGAACAGGCCGTAGGCCAGGCCGGGCTGGTTGGTCACGACGATCAGCCGGTAGCCGTGGCGCTGCAGCAGCGCCAGGCCCTCCAGCGCATGTGGCGTGAGGCGCAGCTTCGCCGGGTCGACGTTGTAGGGCACGTTCTCGACCAGGGTGCCGTCCTTGTCGATGAAGACGGCCCGCTCGCGCGGCGCCTCGGGCGCCTGCCCGGGCGGCGGCGCCAGCTCGCCGAAGATGGAGTTCAGGGCCATGAGGTCTCCTCCCGCGGCAGGACCATGATTTCCGACACCACCGACTCGCGCGGCATGGTCATCAGGAAGTGCACCGCCTCGGCCACGTTGGCCGGGTCCTGCAGCTTCGCCGGATCGAGGTCGGGGAAGCGCTCGAGCAGGAAGGGCGTGCGCATGCCGCCGGCGATCACGGTGGACACGCGGATGCCCTCGGCGCGCAGCTCGGCGTGCAGGGCCTTCGACAGGCCGAGCAGCCCCCACTTGCTCGCGTGGTAGGCGCTGGCGTTGGGCCAGGCGCGCAGCGCGGCGGTGGAGGCCACGTTGACGATCTGCCCGCCCTGGCCGCCGCCGCTCCCGCGCAGCGCCTCCAGCGCCAGCTTGCACAGCAGGAAGGGGCCGCGCAGGTTGGTGTCGAGCACGCGGTTCCAGGCGCCGATGTCCACCTCGTCGAGCGGGGCGGTGACGTCGGTGCCGGCGTTGTTGACCAGCACGTCGAGGCTGCCGAAGCGCTCGACGGTGGCGGCCACGGCCGAGCGCGCCGCGGCCTCGTCGGCCACGTCGAAGGCGAGGGCCATCGTCTGCCGGTTCGCCGGGTCGATGGATTCGGCCACGCGGCGGGCCTTGTCGGGGCCGATGTCGGCCAGCACCACGCGCGCGCCGGCGGCCACCAGCCGGCGGGCGATGGCGGCGCCGAGGCCGCTGCCGGCGCCGGTGACGAGGATGGTCTGGTCTTGCAGGGGCGTCATGGGCATCGGGCCTCAGGAAAGCGAGGCGACGTGGGGCGCCTTGTCCACCAGGTGCAGCGACCGCCAGCCCGGCTGGGGCGCCAGGCCGAAGGGCCTGCGCACCAGCTCGTACACCTCGGCCAGCTCGCGCGCCACCCGCTCCCACGAGAACAGCGCGCGTGCCCGGGCCAGCCCGGCGCGGCCGAGCCGCGCGGCGAACCACGGGTTGGCGTGCAGCCGGGCGATGCGCTCGGCCAGCGCCGGCGGGTCGTGCGGCGGCACGAGCCAGCCGGTGGTGCCGTCCTGCACCGTGTACTGCAGTCCGCCCACGTTCGCCGCGACCACCGGCGTGGCGCAGGCCATGGCCTCCAGCGGGGTGATGCCGAAGGGCTCGTACCACGGCGTCGTGACGAACACGTTGGCCGCGGCGTAGTACGCGCGCAGCTCGTGGCGCTGGCGCTGGCCGGTGAAGGTCACGCGGGCGGCCACCCCCGCCTCCTGCGCCACGCGGCGCAGGCGGGCGATCTCGGGCGTCAGCCGCTCGTCGGGCGTGCGCGCCTCGCCGCCCACCACCAGCAGCCGTACCGGCACGCCGGCGGGCAGGTGCGCCATGGCGCGGATGACGTTGTCGATGCCCTTGCGCGGCACCAGCCGGCCGAGCTGCAGCACGATGAACTCGTCCGGGTCGAGGCCGAGGTCGGCGCGCGCCCGCGCGCGGCTCATCGGCGAGAACTCCTCGGGGTCGAAGCCGCAGGGCACCATCGACAGGCGGTGCCGCTCGGCGTCGTACAGGCGCATCAGGTCGATGCGGTCCTGCGGGCACTCGGCCACGATGGCGTCGGCATGGCGCACCAGCGTGCGCTCGATCTCGACGCGCTCGGGCGGAAACGCATCGGCCTCCTTCTGGTGCTCGCGCCGGACCAGGCCGAGCGCATGGAAGGTCACCACGTACGGCAGGCCGAGCTTCTGCTTGAGCTTGTGGGCGACCAGGCCCGACATGAAGAAGTTCGCGTGCACCACGTCGTAGGGCAGGCTGTTGCGCAGCAGCCGCTCGCTGGCGCGCGCGAACTGCGGCATGTGGTCCAGCAGCCGCTCCTTGGGGACGAAGCGGGCCGGGCCGGCGTCGATGTGGATCACGCGCGCGCCCGGGCGCATGTCGACCACCGGCGGCAGGTCGGCGCCGTCGCGGCGCGTGAGCACGTCCACGTGGTGGCCGGCGCGCGCCAGCCAGCGCGCCACGTTGGCGACGTAGATGTTCTGCCCGCCCGCGTCCACGCTGCCCAGCGACGCCAGCGGCGACGCGTGTTCGCTGATCAGCGCGATTCGCAGGGCATCGGTCATGGTGCGTCGTCCTTCGGGGCGGGGTGGCGGCCGGGCAGTCGGGCAATCCGCATGCCCCGGCATCGAATCGCTTGAAGCTGCCGCGGCCGCCGGTGCGGCGCGCGGCGCGGCCGTAAAACTTTCGGCAAGGGCACGGGCGCGGCCCTCGCGCGCCCTCAGTGGCCGCGGCGCGGCGCGGCGCGCTCGATGTCGGTGTCCGTGCCGTCGTCCTCGTCGGCGGCGAGCTCGCCCAGGTCGGCCTCCAGGCCTTCGAGCGGCGCGGTGTCGGCCTCGAGCGTCTGCACGCGGTCGGGCGCGATGTCGCTGCCGCTCTCGGCCTCCTCGTCCAGCCGCGCGGCGCCGCGCTCGCCGGTGCCGGCGGCGTCGCTGTCGCTGTCCAGGCCGGTCTGGCGCGCGCCGGCGTTGGTGTCGAACTGGTCGTCGTCGTCCAGCTCGAAGGCGCCCTGCACGTCGCTGCCGCTGTCGGAGCTGTCGCTCGGGCCGAGGGCGTCGACGTCGCGTCCCTGCGCCTGCTTCGCGGCGCGGTTGCCGCCGAGGATGCTGCTGGTGGCCATGTGCTTTCTCCGGGAATGACGATGCCCCGCAGCGGGCAATCGAGGTGCCCCGCCGAGGCGGCCGCGCGGCAGCTTCAGTCCGGTTGAACAGGCGGCCTGGGCCCGCCGCGCCGGGCATGCGCGTTGCCGCGCAGTGGCCGTGCGCACCGCACGAACAGGAGATCCCTCATGACCGAGCAGAACCGACAGAACCAGCAGAACCAGCGCAATCCGCAGGCGGACCAGGGCCAGCAGGCGGGTCAGCAGGCGGGCCAGCAGCAGCAGGCGAACAACCAGAACAACCCGGGCAGCCGCCGCGACCAGGGCGGCCAGGCGAGCCAGCAGGATTCGCAGCGCTCGCGCGAGCCGCAGGAGCGCAGCAGCGCCGCCGGCGGCATGCCGCAGGACGCCGACAGCACCCGCCGCCCGGCCGGCGAATCGCAGCAGCCGGGCGGGTCGCAGAAGGGCAGCCGCAATCCCTGAGCGGGTGTCCCGGGCCGGCCGACCGGCCCGCGCGAACAAAGGCCGCCGGGCGCCGTCCGCCCCGGCGGCCTTTTCTTGCCTGGCGCTTCGCCCGGCGCCTACGGCGGCGCGCCGCGCCGGCCGGCGGGCGCGGCATCGTTGCCCGCGCCGTCGCGCTTGATGATGCTGATCTGCCCGTCCGGCTCCATGTAGGCCGACTTCACGTCGGCGAAGTCGCTGACGCCCTGCTCGCGCAGCTTGCTGCGCAGCTCCTCGACCGTCATCAGCTCTCGGCGCAGGTTGGCGCGCATCAGGCGGCCGCGGTGGATGAGGCGCAGCGGCGGCGCCTCCACGAGCCGGCGCACCGCCGGGAAGCGGAACGCCGCCCAGTCGAGCAGCCAGTTCCAGCCGACGATGGTGGAGACGAGGACGATCCCGTCGGTCACCGACTCGTAGCCGCCGGCCATCGCGTTCTGCGAGGCGTCGGCGATGAGCACCAGCAGCAGCACGTCGGCCACGCCGATGCTGCCGACGTCGCGGCGCATCACGAAGCGGAAGACGAGGAACAGGAACCAGTACATCAGCGTGCCGCGCAGGACCAGCTCCCACGGCGGCACGGTGATGGAGAACAGCGCGGCGCTCACGGCCGGCCTTTGCCGCGCGCCGTCCGGGGAGGCGGCGGCAGGGTGCGCACGGCGGCGGCCGCGCGCCTCAGCGCGAGGACGTCAGCCGGCTGAGCACCAGGCCGGCGACCACCGCGATGCCCAGCGCCGTGAGCGGGTTCTCGCGCACGTAGGCGCGCGTGCTCTCGATCCAGCGGTCTTCCATCTCGACGAAGCGGTCGGCCTTGCCCTGCAGCGTGTCGGCCGCGCCGGCGGCGCTGGCGCGCCATTTCTCGACGGCCGGCGCCGCCTTGGCGGCCACGCGGTCGATGGCTTCGTGGGCGGTCTGCGCGACGCGCTCGACGGTGCCCGCGTCGGGCAGTTTCTCGTTCAGGGTCTGGGTGACCTTGGGGTCCATGGCGCTGTCTCCTGGAGGGTGCTGGAGGGTGGAATCGCAGGCGATCCGCGGCACGGGCCGGCGCGCGCGCCGGCCCGCCCCCGATGATGCGCCGCGCTAGCGCGGCGATCCGCGGCGGAAGAGGTTGACGATGCCCAGAAGGATCACCGCGCCGATCAGCGAGACGATGAAGGCGCCGATGCTGAAGCCCGCCTCGTTGATGCTCGGTATGCCCACCAGCGGCGAGATGAGCCAGCCGGCCAGGGCCGCGCCGACGATGCCGACGACGACGTTGAGGAACACGCCCTGTTGGGCGTCGGTGCGCATGATCATGCTGGCGATCCAGCCGATCACGCCGCCCACCACGAGCCATACGATGAAGTTGATCATGGAACGGGTCCTTTCCGGTTGATGACGGCCGGGGCAGCCGCGGCCTGCGCCCACCCTCGGCCCCGTCCCGGCAAACTGCGTGCCGCGAACGGGGGCCGGGCGGCGGGGCCTTGCGCGGGGGATGGCCCGCCGCGGGCACGTCGCTTGCGTGGAGGTGGGCAGACCGGGCTGCGCGCCGCCGCGTGCTGCCGCTGCGGTACGCCATCACTGCCGATTCCATGCCGTCCAGGAAACCTGCCCCCGATCCCCTCCATCCCCCGCCGCGCCGCGCCCGGGCGCGGCCGCCTTCGGCGAAGGGCGGCAGCCCTGCCGCGCCGGCGGCCTTCGCCGAAGGCGGCGACGACGTGCACTGGCTGGCCGACGCGGCCAGCGGGCGCCTGCTGTACGTCAGCCCGCGCTTCGAGCACTACTGGGGCGTGGCCGGCAGCGAGCTGCTGGCCGAGCCGCGGCGCTGGAACGACGCGGTCGACGCCGCCGACGCGCACCTGCTGCCGGTGCCCTTCTGCGCCGAGCCTCTGCCCGCGCCCGAGGCGCGCGAGTACCGCATCCACGGCCGGGACGGCCGCATGCGCTGGATGCGCGACCGCCGCTTCGGCGTGCGCGGCGCCGACGGCACGGCGCTGGTCGGCGGCACTGCCGAGGACGTCACCGAGCGCAAGGCGCGCGAGGCCGAACGCGAGGCGCTGCTCGAACGCGAGCGCGCGGCGCGCGTGGAGGCCGACAACCTGGCGGGCGCCCGCGACGAGTTCCTCGCCATCGTCACCCACGAGCTGCGCTCGCCGCTGAACGCCATCCGCGGCTGGGCGCAGGTGCTGCGCAAGAGCGGCGCGCTCGACGCCCTGCAGCAGAAGGCGCTCGACGCCATCGACCGCAACACGCAGGCGCAGGCGCGCCTGGTCGACGACCTGCTCGACAGCCAGCGCATTCTTTGCGGCAACCTGCAACTCGTGATGAGCCGGCTGCCGCTGGCGACCGTGGTGGACGAGGCCGTGGACAACTTCCGCCCCACGGCGCAGGCCAAGGGCATCCGGCTGGAGGTGGCGCACGACGCCTCGGTGGGCGACGTCACGCTGGACGTCGACCGCATGCGCCAGGTGCTCGGCAACCTGGTGTCGAACGCGCTGAAGTTCACGCCCGAGGACGGCATCGTGCAGGTGCGCAGCCAGCGCCGCGGCGACGAGCTGTGCATCGAGGTGGCCGACACCGGCGCCGGCATCGAGCCCTCGCAGCTGCCGTTCGTGTTCGAGCGCTTCCAGCAGGCCGACAGCTCCAACAGCCGGCGCCAGAACGGGCTCGGCCTGGGTCTGTCGCTGGCCCAGCAGCTGGTGGCGCTGCACGGCGGGCGCATCGCGGTGCACAGCGCCGGGCCGGGGCACGGCTCGACCTTCACCGTCATGCTGCCCGCCGCCGTGCTGAGCCGGGCGGCGCGACCGCCGGCGCAGGCGCCCGCGGACGGCCGCGACGGCGCGGACCTGGCGGGCAAGCGCATCCTGATCGTGGAGGACGACGACGACGGGCGCGAGATCCTCGAATCGATCCTGCGCGAGGCGCACGCCCGCCCGCGCAGCTTCGCGCGCGCGGCCGGCGCCTACGACTTCCTGGCCCATGCGCCGCCGGCGGAGCGGCCCGACGCACTGATCTCCGACATCGCCATGCCCGACGAGGACGGCTACGATTTCATCCGCCGCGTGCGCGCGCTCGAAGGCGACGAGCACCGGCAGCGGCTGGTGGCCCTGGCTCTCACGGCCTTCGCGCGGCTCGAGGACCGCAAGCGCGCGCTCGGCGCCGGCTTCGACGAGCACATGCCCAAGCCGATCGATTCGCGCGCCGTGCTGAGCGCGCTGGCGCGCGTGATGGAGCCGCGCGGCGACTCCGCGCCGCCGGACGGCACGCTGGTGCGGCGCCCCGCGGCCCCGCGCCGCCGCCCGCCGCGGGCGCGCTGACGCTTCCCGCGGCGCGGGCGCCTCGGCTCAGGTGCCTTGGTTCAGGTGCCGAGCTCGCCGATCAGCTTTTCGAGCTCGAACGGGTCGACCGGCTTCACCAGGTGCAGGTCGAAGCCGGCCTGCGCCGTGCGGCTGCGGTCGCTGGCCTCGCTGTAGCCGGTGAGCGCCGCTAGGAACACGTCGGCGCCGCCCGGGCGCTCGCGCAGCGCGCGGCCGACCTCGTAGCCGCTCATGCCCGGCAGGCCGAGGTCGCACAGCACCACGTCGGGGTGGAACTCGTCGTAGACGCGCAGCGCCGCCGGCCCGTCGGCGGCGGTCCGCACCTCGTGGCCGGACAGCGCGAGCAACTCGCCCAGCGATTCGGCCGAATCGGTGTTGTCGTCGACGAGCAGGATGCGGTGCAGGGGCGGCGGGGTCGGGCTCATGCCGGCGCGTGCCGCGTGCGGCGGCAGGTCATGGCGCCGGTGAGGCGGGAGGCGGGGCGGAGGCTCATGCGTGGGTCCGAGGGTGGCAGGGCGCGGCGCGGTGGAGGCGGAAGCGGCGCCGGTGGCGCCGCCCCGCGGCTTGGGAGGCAGCAAGTGGGATGCCCCGCCGCGGCACGCCCGTACCGTGCGCCGCGGCGGGCGGCCCGTGCCGTGGCTTCCGGTAAGAGTTGCGCCAAGGCTTGCGGCATTTGCTATTTTTGCCGAAGGGTCTTGTGCTGCCCGCGTGCCGGGTGACGGCGTCGCCGCACGCGACGGAATTTCGCCGGCACCACCGGGCGTCAGCCGGTGTTCGCGGCGCCGCAAAAGCACCCGCGGCCCGCGTGTCGCGGCGGCCGCGGACGGTGCGGGTACGGCCCTTGCTTCATGGGTGCCATGGATCGCTCGACGAACTGGCCCCGGCATGTTGCCCCCACCGTCGCGCGCCGTCCTCCGGTTTCTCCGCTTCGGGCATTCAACTGCGTTGCTCCACCCTCCCTCCGCTGTCCCTCCCGACTCTTGGGCATCGTGGGTCCGAAGTGGTCTTTGTCTTCCGCTGCCGGCTAGGCAGCCTGCGCCAGTCGCCCGCCCGTCCTCCACGGGCCGGCGCTGACCGGCAACCCCCCGCTCAGTAGCTTCCCCGCCGCGATTCGCGCGTGCCGCCGCGGTCGCGGCCGTCGCGCTTGCCGCCGGCGGCGGGCACGCCCGGCGCGGGTTTCGCGTCCTGGATGCGCTCGGCCATCCAGTCGCTGCTCTGCGTGGTGCCGTCGTCGCCCGTGGCCTGCGCGGCCTCGCTCACCGCGTGGTCGGCACGGGTGGCGCGCGGCGTGGCGTGGGGCGCACTGGCGGGCGTGGCGTCGTCGGGGCGAGGCTTCATGCGGTTCTCCGGAAGTGGGCGTCGCCGACGAAGGCGGCAACGGCTGTGCCCGTCCGGGGCCCGTGGGCGCGTGGCTTGCTGCCTTCGTCGCAGGCCGCGCCCGCGGCCGGGCGAGCGAAGTCCGAACCCCGGCGAAGGGCTTCGCGCGCACCGACCGTTTCGCCGCCCATCCGCCACCGCACGTGACACCCCTGCCGCACCTGCCCGCGCCGCGCCCCCTCCGGAGCCCGCTGCGGGCGCACATCACGCCGCCCACGCCGCCGGAGACGCCCCAGCCCATCGTGCCGCCGCCTCCGCCGCCGGGGCCCGACGTGGTCCCGCCCGACATCGACGACCCGCTGCCCGGGGAGACGCCGCCCGTGCCGGTGCACGAGCCGCCGGGCGTGCCCCCGCCGATGGCCATGCGCCGCCGGCCGTTCCACTGACCAGGAGACCGCCATGCCCAGAGCCTGGAGCGACAAGCGAGAACGCCAGTACGAGCACATCAAGCAGGGCCTCGAGAAGCGCGGCAAGCCCGGCAAGCTGGCCGAGGAGATCGCCGCGCGCACCGTCAACAAGGAGCGCGCCCAGCACGGCGAGGCGCGCGAGGCCAGCCGCAGCTCGACCGAGGACATGCCGGCCGGCCGTCGCGGCGGCCTGCGGGCGCACAAGGGCGAGGGCGGGCGCACCTACGAGCAGCTCTACAACGAGGCCAAGTCCAAGGGGCTGAAGGGCCGCTCGGGCATGACCAAGTCGCAGCTCGAGAAGGCGCTGGCGCGCTGACCCGCGGCCAGGCGCGGGCGGTACGCGGGTTGCCGGCAGCAAGGCCGGGCGCGAAGCGGTTCGCGCTCACTTGCTGAAGGAGACACGCCATGCTTCATTCCGCTTTGCGCTGGGCCGCCTGCACCGCCGCCGCCTTCGCCTTGCTCGGCCCCGCCGCGGCGCAGACCGCCGGCACATCCTCTTCGCCCCAGGACGGCACGGCGGCCTCGCCCTCGGGCACCGCCGCCACGCTGCCGCCCGGCTCCCCGCTGGCCACCAGCGACCCGAGCCGCGACTGCGCGCCGACCGCTGCGGGCGCGGCCACGCTGCCGGTCACGCAGGACCCGATGTTCCGCAGCGGGATGTCGCAATGCACCGCCGAGACCGACCGCGACCGCCGCGCCGACTGCGTGCGCGACCTGTGGGCCCGCAGCGGAGGCTCCGCCGCCTGCATGTGAGGCGCCCGCTCAGCGCGGGCGGCGCGCCAGCAGCTCGGCGCGGGTGAACGGCTGGTCGCGGCCCGACAGCGACAGCGCCATGCGCGTGACCAGCCCGTGCGTGTCCAGCGGCGGCGCGGCAGCCGGCGTGCCGGTGAACCACAGCAGCATGAGCGCCGGCAGCCACGGCGGCGCCGAGGGCGGCGTGCGGTGCCGGCGCATGGCGGCGAACACCGCCGCGCTGACCAGGGCGCCGAGCGCGAGGCCGGCGACGAGTTCGGACGCCGAATGCACGCCGATCACCCGCCGCGACAGCGCCACCATCGCCGCGAGCGCGGCGCCCGCGCCCCAGGCCAGCACCCGCGCCGGGCGCGGCGCGCGCGAGGCCGTGAGGCCGAAGAGCGCCGGCAGCACGGACGCGGCGACCATGGCATGGCCGGAGATGCCGGTGAAGTCCAGCGCCGCGCTGCCCAGGCCCCAGCCGATGAAGGCGAGCTTGGTGGCGAGGGTGAGGCCCGCCGCGCCGCCCAGCAGCAGCCACCACCACGGCACCAGCGGCCAGGCGTGGCGCCGCCAGATGAGCCACAGTGACGCGGCCAGCACCATCGGCAGCAGGATCTGCGCCTCGCCGAGCCGCGTGACGAGCAGCCAGAAGAGGGCGGGTTCGGCGGGGGCGGCCATGGTCGGGAATGCTACGGGCGCCGGTACGCCGCTTGCCGCCTTCCCGGGAGACTTGAACCGAAGAAGGAGTCGACATGACCCAGGTATCGCAGGTGATGACCCGCGGCGTGCGCACCATGTCGCCGCGCGACACGATGCAGTTCGCCGCGCAGGCGATGGACGAGCTCGACGTCGGCGTGGTGCCGGTGTGCGACGGCGACCGCCTTGTCGGCATGGTGACCGACCGCGACATCGCGATCCGCGGCGTGGCGCAGGGCTGCGCGCCGGACAAGACGCTGCTCGCCGACGTGATGAGCGCGGACGTGCGCTGCTGCTACGAGGACCAGTCGGTCGAGGAGGTGGTCGACCAGATGCAGGAGGCGCAGATCCGCCGCCTGCCGGTGCTCGACCGGGACCGGCACGTGGTGGGCATCCTGAGCCTCGGCGACGTGGCCGCCAAGGCGGGGGCGAGCGACGCGGACGTGGGCGAGACGCTGTCGGGCATCTCCGAGCCGGCCGAGCCCGACCGCTCGAACCTGTCGGCGGCGAGCGGCTCGGCCGGCGGCGGGGATGCGTCCGGGCGGCCGAGCGGGACGGGGCGGCAGAAACGGCATTGATCGGGCGTTGATCGACGCGCGCGCCGCGCGCGGGCCCTCACCCCCTGCCCTCTCCCGCAGGCGGGAGAGGGAGTCACCGCGGGACGGGCAGCCTCGTTACGCCAGCACCCGCAGCAGCCAGGCGTTCAGGTCGCTGATCTCCTGAGCGCACACGGCGTGCGGCATGGGGTACTCGTGCCACTCGACGCGGTGGCCGAGCGCGACCAGCGCATCGCGGGAGGCCTTGCCGCGCTCGATCGGCACCACCGGGTCGTGCTGCCCGTGCGCCATGAAGATCGGCGTGGCCGCGTTGGCGGCGTGCCGCTCGGCCGCGGTGGTGGAGGCCAGCGGCAGGTAGCCCGACAGCGCGGCAATGCCGCCCAGCCGTTCGGCATGGCGCAGGCCGGTGAGCAGCGCCATCGCGCAGCCCTGCGAGAAGCCGGCCAGCACCACGCGGTGGCTGGCGGTGCCGCGCGCCGCCTCGCGCGCGATCAGCGCCTCGATCTCGGCCTGCGCGGCGCGCAGCCCCGCCTCGTCCTCGCGCCGGGCGAGGTCGGTGCCGAGGATGTCGTACCAGGCGCGCATCGCCATGCCGCCGTTGATCGTGACCGGGCGCACCGGCGCATGCGGGAAGACGAAGCGCACCGGGCCCACGGCCGACAGGTCGAGCTCCTCGCAGATGGGCACGAAGTCGTTGCCGTCGGCGCCGAGGCCGTGCAGGACGATGAGGGTGGTGGCGGGCGAATCGCCGGTCTGGTGTTCGATGGTCTCGAGCGGCATGGTGCGGGGCGGGGGTGGAGGTTGCGTCGGCAGGCATCGTAAGCGGCCGGCGCGCGCATGCGATGCTTGGGGCTTCGCCGGGGCGGGCGGCGGGTGTGCCGCTTGCCTCGATCGGCCCAGAACCGCCCGGAACCCACGAGGAGGCCCCATGCATTTCCGCACCTTGCTGCTGGTCGCGATCGTCGCGCTGACCGCCGGCTTCGCCGCGCTCAACTGGACGGCGTTCACCACGCCGGTCGACCTGTCGGTGGGCATCGGCACCGTGTACGCGCCCATCGGCGTGATCATGCTGGTGGTGCTCGGCGTCCTCGGCGTGCTGTTCCTCGCCTGGGTGATCTACCTGCAGGGCTCGGTGCTGCTCGACATGCGCCGCCAGACGAAGGAGCTGCAGGCCTCGCGCGAGCTGGCCGACAGCGCCGAGGCCTCGCGCTTCACCGAGCTGCGCACCTTCATGAGCGCCGAGCTGCTGCGCGTGGCGCAGGCCGGCGACGCGGCCCACGACCGCGTGATCGCGCGCATCGAGCAGCTGGAGCAGCGCTCGCGCATGCACACCGAGCAGACCGGCAACACGCTGTCGGCCTACATCGGCGAGCTCGAGGACCGGCTGGCGCATCCGGGCGCGCACGGCGAGCCGCGCAGCGCCTCCGCGGGCGACACGCCGGCGCTGCCGCTGCACGGCCGCCCCGACGACCTGCGCTGATCAGCGCAGGTGGCGCCGCGCCGGCCGCAGGTCGTCGAGCCAGCGCGAATAGGCCGCGTCGCGCTCCGGCCCGCGCAGGCGCAGCAGCGCCGAGGGGTGCAGGGTGACCAGCACCGGCCGCGCGTCGCCGGGGTGCGCGAGCCACTGGCCGCGCTCGCGCGTCACGGCCACCGGCCGGCCCGTCAGCGCGCGTGCCGCGGTGGCGCCGAGCGCCACGATCGCCGCGGGGTCGACGGCCGCGATCTCGTCCTCCAGCCAGTGCAGGCAGGCGGCGATCTCCTGCTGCGCCGGCGACTTGTGGATGCGCCGCTTGCCGCGCAGCTCGAACTTGAAGTGCTTGACCGCGTTGGTGATGAACACCGCCTCGCGCGGCCAGCCGAGCTGCGCCAGCGCCTGGTCGAGCAGCCGGCCCGCCGGGCCGACGAAGGGGCGGCCCTGCAGGTCCTCCTGGTCGCCGGGCTGCTCGCCCACGAGCATGAGCCGCGCCCGCGCGCTGCCTTCGCCCACCACCGACTGCGTGGCTTGCGCGCCGATCGGGCAGTCGCGGCAGCGGTCGGTGGCCGCCTTGAGTTCGTCCGGGAAGGCCACGGCATTCATCCGTCCCCTGCCCGCAGCTTGCGCGCCCGCAGCTCGATGGCCAGGAACACGAGGCTCGCCAGCACCAGCGGCGCGAGGTAGTACAGGAAGCGGTAGGCGAGCAGGGCGCCGAGGATCGTGCTGCGCGGGATGTCGTCGCCCGCCAGCAGCGCGATGAACACCGCCTCCAGCACCCCCAGCCCCGCCGGGATGTGCGTGAGCACGCCCGCCACCGCCGCGACGAGCAGCACGCCGAGCACGGTGGGATAGGGCACCTGCCGCTGCAGCAGCACGAACAGCACGCCGGCGATCACCGCCCAGTTGATGCACGACATCGCCAGCTGCAGCAGCGCCACGCGCAGCGGCGGCAGCTCGAATGCGTGGCCGCGCAGCGCGTAGCTGCGGCGGCGGGCGAAGGCGCACATCAGCACGTAGGCCGCGGCCACCGCGAGCAGCGCCGCGCCCAGGCCGCGCAGCGCCATCGCGCCGATGCGCCAGTCGGGCGGCGGCGTGACGGCGCCGAGGGCGAACACCGCGCCGGCCAGCACCAGGTAGCCGAGCCAGTTGGTGACCAGGCTCATGCCCAGCACGCGCGTGATGGTGTCGTTGTCGAGCCCCAGGCGCGAGTACAGCCGGTAGCGGAAGGCGAAGCCGCCCACCAGCGAGCCGAGGTTGAGATTGAAGGCGTAGCTCACGAAGGTGACCGGCACGACCTGCCGCACCGCGAGGCGGTGGCCCGTCCACCATTTGCCGACCAGGTCGAAGGTGCTGTAGAGCGCATGGCTGCAGGCGGCGAGTGCCGCGGCCAGCGCCAGGCTCCCCGCCGGCAGCGCCCGCATCGCGGCCCGCACGTCCTGCCACTCGATCTCGCGCGCTTGCGAGAAGAGCAGCGTGCCCACGAGCGCGAAGAACGCCGTCCACAGCAGGCGGCGCGTCCACGGCCACCAGGGCTTCGCCGCGAGGCCGGTGGCGGCGGGCCGGCGCGGCGTGCCCCGCGGCCGGGCGGCGTCCAGGCCGTCGGCCATCAGGGCGTGCCCGGCGAGGCGCAGCCGGGCGGCTCCTCGCCCACGCGGTCGGCGCCGGCGTGGGCGCGCAGCGCCTCGGCCGTGTCGCTGGCGCCGGAGGCCACGGCCGCCGCCACGTCGGGCGAGACGGCCGGCCGCGGCGAGGCGATGGCCGGCGTGTGCGCCGGCAGCCAGCCCGCCCAGGCCGGGAAGCGGCGCAGGAAGTGGAAGACGACGGAGCTCACCGCCAGGCGCCACCAGGTGCGCCGGCGGGCGCGCTCGGGCGCGATCTCCTTGCAGCTCTCGCGCATCAGCCGGCCGAGCCGGTCGCGCAGCTCCTGGTTGAAGCCGCGGTCGCGGATGATCACGTTGGCCTCGAGGTTGAGCGACAGGCTCAGGGGGTCGAGGTTGCTCGACCCGACGGTGGCCCATTCGTCGTCGGCCAGCGCCACCTTGCCGTGCAGCGGCCGGTCGCAGTACTCGAAGATGCGCACGCCGGCGCGCAGCAGGTGGTCGTAGAGCAGGCGCGCGGCGATCTTCACGATCGGCATGTCGGGCTCGCCCTGCAGGATGAGGTTCACCTTCACGCCGCGGCGCGCGGCGCGGCGCATCTCCTTGAGCAGCCGGTAGCCGGGGAAGAAGTAGGCGTTGGCCACGATCACCTCGCGCCGCGCGGCGCGCAGCGCGATGCGGTAGTGGCGCTCGATGTCGGTGCGGTGCTCGTGGTTGTCGCGCGTGACGAAGATCGCCTCGGCCTCGCCCGCCGGCGGCTGCGGCGCGGGCGGGCGCGGCGGCGGCCGGTGGCCGAACCAGCGGCGCTGGCGGCGCAGCGCGGGCTCGATGTTGGCGCGCGCGAAGCGGTGGATCTCGTCGACGATCGGGCCCTCGACCTCGACCGAATAGTCCTGCTTCGCCTCGGGGCCGAAATCGAGCAGGTGGTCGGCCGAGTAGTTGATGCCGCCCACGAACGCGCGCGCGGCGTCGACCACCACGATCTTGCGGTGCATGCGGCGGAACATGCTCAGGCGCATGCCCAGCAGCGGCGTGGTCGGGTCGAAGACGTGGAAGCGCACGCCGGCGCCGGTGAGGCTGCCGATGAAGTCGGGCGTGAGGTCGGGCGAGCCCCAGCCGTCGACGGTGATGTCGACCTGCACGCCGCGCCGGGCCGCCTCGAGCACGCAGGCGTGCAGCGCGAGGCCTACCTTGTCCTGGAACAGGATGAAGGTCTCCAGCAGCACCTCGCGCCGCGCCGAGGCGATGGCGTCGAACACCGCGGGGAAGAACGCCTCGCCGTTCTCGAGCAGCCGGAAGCGGTTGCCGCCGACCCAGCGCGATTTCACAGCGTGACCTCGGCGGCCAGCGGCGCGTGGTCCGACAGGTGCGACCACGGCTTGTGCGGCAGCACGATCGGCCGGTGCACGCCGGCGTTGCGCACGTAGATGCGGTCCAGCCGCAGCACCGGGAAGCGCGCGGGGAAGGTGCGCGCCGCGCGGCCGTGCGCCTGCGCGAAGACCTCGCGCAGGCCGGCGCCGCGCTGCAGGATGGAGTGCGCGTTGACGCGCCAGTCGTTGAAGTCGCCGGCGATGACCAGCGGCGCGTCGGGCGGGATCGCGCTCGCGATGCGGTGGCACATCAGGTCGAGCTGGCGGCGGCGGTGCGCCTCCTGCAGGCCCAGGTGCACGCAGATGGCGTGCAGCTGCATCTCCTTGCCGGGGATCTGCAGCACGCAGTGCAGCAGGCCGCGCTTCTCGGGGCCGCTGATGGACACGTCGAGGTTGTCGTAGCGCACGATCGGGTACTTCGACAGCACCGCGTTGCCGTGGTGGCCCTTCGGATAGACCGCGTTGCGCCCGTAGGCGAACTCGGTCCAGATGCTGTCGGCCAGGAACTCGTAGTGCGGCGCGGCCGGCCAGTTGGCCCACTTGGCCGAGTGCTTCTCGTGCGCGCCCTGCACCTCCTGCAGGAACACCACGTCGGCGCCCACGCTGCGCACCGCCTCGCGCAGCTCATGCAGGATGAAGCGGCGGTTGAAGAAGCTGAACCCCTTGTGGGTGTTCACCGTGAGGACTTTGACGCTGACTGTGGGAGGCAGGCGGGACATGGATGGCCGGCACCGGCCGCGGGCCGCACGGGAGTGCGCGCGCCTGCCGGTGCCTAGGTGTCGTCCCCCCGGAAAAGCAAGGCGCATACCCACGGCGGCGCCCGCACGCCGCCGCCGGGCCCGGAAAGCCGTGCGGCCCGGGGCCCGAAGTGCTGTAAATGCTTCACCGCGGCCTGGTGGCCGCCCTAGTGGCCTAGTGGAAGAGCGACGGCTGCTCCATCGGCGGCACGGGCGGCACGGACGGCAGGCGCGACGGCTGGCGCGCGGCGGGGCGCGGCCGGCGCTGCATCAGCACGGCGTGCGGCACGTAGCCGCGCGATTCGAGGTTCCAGCCCTCGGTGGCGCGGGCCGGCGGCAGGGTCTCGACGCGCAGCGGGCCGAGCCGGCGCGCGCCGGCGCGCGCGACCACCGCTTCGCACTGCGCCGGCGTGAGCAGGCGGGCGAAGGCGGTCCAGCGGCGCAGCACCAGCGGGTTGCGCCAGGCGTCCTCGACGGCCCAGCGGGCGCGCTGCGCATCGTCGGTGCGGCCGGCTTCCAGCACGCGCGGCAGCAGCGCGTGGAAGAAGGTCTGGAAGGCGCGCCGCGCCGGCTTGCCCGGCAGCAGCGCCTCGATGCGGCTCGCGCGCTTGCTCCAGCCGGGCGTGAGCAGCTGCCGGCTGACGTAGGCCTGCAGCGCCTGCACCGGGTTCATGAGGCGCAGCCGGTTGGGCGGCAGCACCAGCAGCGGCAGGGCGCTCGCCTCGGCATGGTCCAGCGGCTCGACGAAGCTGCACAGCACGGCCACGCGCGACCACTGCGCGGCGGTGAGGCCGTCGATCTCGCCGAGCCGGCCGGCCTCGATCCGGCGCACGAAGCCGAGCGCGTCGCGGAAGCCGTAGGCCGCCTTGGCCCGGTTGGCGCGCGCGCTCATCACCGCCAGGTTGCCCGCGGCATAGCCGGCGTCGTTGCGCACGCGGTCGACGGAGGCATCGCTCGCCTGCAGCGTGGCACTGGACAGGTGCTGGCGCGTGACGGGGCAGTGCGGCACGTCGAGCTGCTGCAGGTAGTGCGGCGTGACCTGCATCGTCTCGAAGCTGCGCCCGCGCAGCCAGGCCTGCAGTCGCAGCTGCAGCCACTTGCGCACGTGGCGCGTGGGCAGCAGCGTGCGCTGGCCGAAGGCGGCCTGCCCGGCGAGCACGCCGTCGCGCAGCGCCGAGGGCTCCTGCATGTAGGGCGCCGGCGGCAGCACGCCATGGTGGGCGTGGTCCCAGCCCAGCTCGAAGCCGATGTGCTCGTGGGCGGTGAGGGTGGTGGTGGCGAACAGTTCGGTGCTCATGCGGGCTCTCCATCGGCGCGGCGGGATTGCCGCGATGGAAGGCAGTGTGTCGGTTGGGTGGCTCAATGCGTGAGCCTGTGGAAACTCCTCGCGTTGGCGTATGCTCGGGTTCGCTGGCTCATCTGGTGAGCCTGCCGCATGCGAAAGGCACGCCATGGACCGGACGGAGCGCTTCTACAAGATCGAGCTGCTGCTGCGCAGCCGCGGCTGCATCGGCTTCGAGACGCTGCGCGGCGAGCTCGACGTGTCGCGCGCCACCCTCAAGCGCGACCTGCAGTACCTGCGCGACCGGCTCGCGGCGCCCATCGTCTACGACCGCTTCGACAACGGCTACCGCTTCGAGGCGGGCGGCGCCTCGGCCCGCGGCGCGCGCCACGAGCTGCCCGGCCTGTGGTTCAGCGAGAACGAGATCCACGCGCTGCTCACCATGCACCAGCTGCTCGCCGGCCTGGACGACGACGGCGTGCTCGCGCGCCACCTGGCGCCGATGATGGACAGGCTGCAGGGCATGCTCGGCGCCGACGAGAGCCAGGCGCGCGAGCTGATGCGCCGCGTGAAGGTGATCTCCGCCGCGCGCCGGCGCGTGCCCAGCCGCCACTTCGAGCTGCTGGGCAGCGCGCTGGTGCGCCGCCAGCGCGTGTGGCTGCGCTACTTCAAGCGCAGCGACCGCAGCGAGAGCGAGCGCGAGGTCTCGCCGCAGCGCCTGGTGAACCACCGCAACACCTGGTACCTGGACGCCTGGTGCCATGCCAGCGAGGGCCTGCGCCGCTTCGCGCTCGACGCCATCCGCGATGCGCGCGCGCTCGACGCGAAGGCGCGCTCGGTGCCGCTCAAGGACCTGGAGGCCGAGCTCGACGCCGGCTACGGCATCTACGGCGGCGCCGGCGCGCGGGTGAAGTGGGCCACCCTGCACTTCGACGCCGACGCGGCGCAGTGGGTGGCCAACGAGGAGTGGCACCCGAAGCAGAAGGCGCGCTGGCTGGACGATGGCCGCTACGAGCTGCAGGTGCCCTACAGCGACCCGACCGAGCTGGCGATGGACATCCTGCGCCACGGCGACAGCGTGACCGTGGCGGGCGACAAGGCGCTGGCCGCGCTGCTGGCGAAGCGGCTGCGCGCCGCGGCGGCGCGTTACGCCTGATCAGAACAGCAGGTCCGGCAGGAACAGCGTGAGCTGCGGCACGTAGGTGACGATCACCAGGAAGCCGAGCAGCACCATCAGCCACGGCGCGGCCGCGCGCACCACCTGCATGATCGACATGCCGGTGATGCCGGCGGTGACGAAGAGGTTCAGCCCCACCGGCGGCGTGACCATGCCGATCTCCAGGTTCACCACCATGATGATCCCCAGGTGCACCGGGTCGATGCCCAGCTGCGTGGCGATGGGGAACAGGATCGGCGCCATGATCAGGATGATGCCGGTGGGCTCCATGAACATGCCCGCCACCAGCAGCAGCAGGTTCACCACGATCAGGAACTGCCACGGCTCCATGCCCATGCCGATGATCTGCGCGGCAATCGTCTGCGGAATGCGCTCGGTGGTGAGCACGTGCGCGAACAGCAGCGCGTTGGCGACGATGAACATCAGCATCACCGTCACCTTGCCGGCGTCGACCAGCACGCGCGGCACGTCCTTCAGGCCGATGTCGCGGTACACCGCCACGGCGATGACGAAGGCGTAGACCGCGGCCACCGCCGCCGCCTCGGTGGGCGTGAAGATGCCGCCGTAGATGCCGCCGAGGATGATGACGATGAGCAGCAGGCCCCACAGCGACTCGCGCCCGGCCACCACCACCTCGCGCAGGCTGGCGCGCGGCTGGCGCGGCAGGTCGACCATGCGGGCGCGCACGTAGATGGCGAGCATGAGCATCACGCCGAGCACGATGCCCGGCACCACGCCGGCCATGAACAGCTTGCCCACCGAGGTCTCGGTGGCCGCGCCGTAGACCACCATGACGATGGATGGCGGGATCAGGATGCCGAGCGTGCCGGCGTTGCAGATCACGCCCGAGGCGAAGGTCTGCGTGTAGCCGGCCTTGACCATGCCGGCGATGACGATGGAGCCCACGGCCACCACCGTGGCCGGCGACGAGCCCGACACCGCCGCGAACAGCATGCAGGCCATCACCGAGGCCATGGCCAGCCCGCCGCGCAGGTGGCCGATGCAGGCGATGGCGAAGCGGATCATGCGCTTGGCCACGCCGCCGGTCGTCATGAAGGCGCCCGACAGGATGAAGAAGGGGATGGCCAGCAGCGTGAAGTGCTCCGAGGTCTCGTACAGCTTGAGCGACATCGAGGCTAGCGAATCGTGGCCGAACAGCAGGATGGTGAGCACCGAGGACAGGCCGAGCGACACGGCGACCGGCATGCCGATCATCATGAAGACGAACAGCAGGATGAAGAGCGCGGCGGTCGTCATGGGCGGCCGGCCGGGGGCGGTTCGACGTCCTGGCGCAGCTTGAGCGCGTCCTCGGTCTCGTCGCCGAGCAGGTGCGCCTGCCGGTTGCGGATCACGTCCCACAGCACGACGGCGAAGCGCCAGGCCAGCAGCGCGAAGCCAAGCGGAATGACGGTGCGCGGCACCCACTGCGGCACCGGCAGGTCCTGCATCTCGATGCCGACGGAGAACATCTTCTCCACGTAGACCCAGCCGCCGAAGGCGATGATGAGCGCATAGGCCAGGCACAGCGCCGCGGCGATGCCGGCCGCGACGCGCCCCGAGCGCGGCCCGAGCAGCTTGACGAAGGCGTCCACCCCGATGTGCGCGCCGACGCGCACGCCGTACGACATGCCGATGAAGATGAGCCAGGCGAACAGCACGGTCACCAGCTCGAGCGTCCAGACGAAGCTGTAGTTGAAGGCGTAGCGCGCCACCACCTGCGCGAAGGTGAAGAGCGTCATGAGCGCCATCAGGAGGGCGATCAGGCCCTCCTCGAGGCGCGCGAACCAGCCCGTCGCCGGCGCGGTCGTGTCGGCCACCGGCGGGCTACTTGTTGGCCTTCTGCGCGGCGTCGATCAGGTCCTTGCCGATGTCGCCCTCGAACTTCTTCCAGGCCGGCGCCATCGCCTTGCGCCAGGCGGCCACGTCGTCCTTGGAGAGCGTGACGATCTTCGCCTTGCCGGCTTCTTCGATGCGCTTGCGGTCGCGCTCGTTCAGCTCGTTGGCCAGGCCGTTGGCATACGCGGTGGCTTCGGCCATCGCTTCCGACAAGCCCTTGCGGACGTCGGCCGGCAGGCCGTCCCACCACTTGGCGTTGGTCACGACCATGTAGTCGATCACGCCGTGGTTGGTGTTGGCGATGCTCTTCTGCACCTCGTGGAACTTCTGCGAATAGATGTTCGACCAGGTGTTCTCCTGGCCGTCGACCACGCCGGTCTGCAGCGCCTGGTAGACCTCGGCGAAGGCCATTTTCTGCGGGTTGGCGCCGACGGCGCGGAACTGTGCCTCCAGCACGTCGGAGGCCTGGATGCGGAACTTCAGGCCCTTCACGTCCTCGGGGCGCTGCAGCTTGTCCTTGTTGGTCGAGAGCTGCTTCATGCCGTTGTGCCAGTAGGCCAGGCCCTGCAGGCCCTTGCTCTTGATCGCGTTCAGCAGCGACTGGCCCTCGGGGCTGCTCTGGAAGCGGTCGACGGCCTCGATGTCGTCGAACAGGAAGGGCAGGTCGAAGATCTGGATCTTCTTGGTGTAGCGGTCGAACTTGGACAGCGAAGGCGCGATGAGCTGCACGTCGCCGAGCAGCAGCGCCTCCATCTCCTTCGCGTCGCCGAAGAGCTGCGAGCTCGGGAACACCTGGACCTGCACCTTGCCGGGCAGCTTCTTCTCGGCGAGTTCCTTGAACTTGAGCGCGCCCTGCCCCTTGGGCGTGTGCTCGGCCACCACGTGGCTGAACTTGACGACGATGGGTTGGGCCTGCGCCGGGCCGGCGAGAGCGAAGGCGGCAACCAGGGCGGCGGCGAACAGCGTCTTCATCGGGGGATTCCTTTGCGTTCGGAGTCGAAAGACGGGCGGGGCCGCGCGGGCGGATCCCGAAGCCAGTTCGCAGGCTATCGATTCGGGCGCGATCGTCCAGCGGGGGATTTCCCGCAAGGCGGAGTCCGGCATCCGCCATGCGGGATGCGGCCTGCGTCGGTCCGCCCGGATCCGGCGCGCTACTTCAGGCGCGGCCTGGCCAGCCTCGGCTGCACCGGCGCCAGCCGCCCGGCGCGCAGCTCGTGCACCGCATGCGCCACGGCGCGGCCGACGTTGCGCGCCTCCTCCTGCACGGCCTCGTCGCGGTCGAGCGCCTCGTGGCTCGTCGCATAGGGCGCGTAGTAGCCGATGTAGCGGTCCAGCCGCGCGATCGCGCCGGCGTCGACGAGGCCCATCCAGTCGAGCCAGTCTGACAGGTCGCGGCGCGAGCCCTCGATGCCGGCCACGTCGCCGTGCACGACGAGGCCGTAGACGCGGCCGGCGAGGTGCTGCGGGTAGTCCCAGCCGGCGAGCTCGATGGCCTTGGCCTTCGCCGGGTCCTTGCCGCCGGTGCGCGTGGGGTCGGGGTTGCCGCCGTCGGCGCAGACCAGGCGGTCGATCATCAGCTTGAGCGCGCTCGGCGCCTGGTACCAGTAGGTCGGCGTGACGACCACCACGCCGTGCGCGGCGGCCCAGCGCTCGTAGATCTCGTTCATCCAGTCGGGCGCCTGGCCCATCGCGTGGTTGGGGTAGCAGCTGCACGGCCAGTGGCACAGCGGCATGGCGGTGGACACGCAGGCCTTGCACGGATGGATGCGCCGCCCGTACTCGGAGGCGAGCAGGCTCAGGTCCAGCAGGTCGACCTGCATGCCGCGCTCTTCCAGCCCTTCGCGCGCGAGCTGGCCGAGGCGGAAGGTCTTGGACATCTCGCCCGGGCAGGTGCCGTCGTTGCGCGCCGCGCCGCACACCAGCAGCACGCGCGCCGGCGTGGCCGGGTCGCCCCACGCGGCCTGGGCGCGCTCGATGCGTTCCTTCGCCTCGATCCACTCGACCGACAGGTCGTAGCCGGGGTCGGCGTAGCCCGGTCCGGCCTTGCGCGTGCGGGGCGACTTGCGGTTGCCCTGGTAGCCCTGCCAGGCGATCTCCTCGAGGCGGGCGATGGCCTCGGCCTCGGCGTCGAACGCCGGGTCGTGGAAGTTCTCGCGCCAGCGGCGGCCGAACTCCGCGCGGTCCAGCATGGCGGGCGCCTGGCCCTTGCGTACGTCGGTCATCGCAGATCCCCGCGGCCTCGATGTGCAGCCCTCGGCAAGGGGCATGCCCCCGGCCTACGATGCGCGGCATCGACACCGATGCACGAAAGGCAGCCCGATGAAAGCCACCTGGAACGGCGCGACCCTCGCCGAGAGCGACGACACCGTGGTCGTCGAGGGCAACCATTACTTCCCCGAAAGCAGCCTGAAGCGCGAGTACGTCACCTTCAGCAACCACCGCACGACCTGCCCGTGGAAGGGCGAGGCGCACTACTACAGCCTGATGGTCGATGGCGACCTGAACCCCGACGCCGTCTGGTACTACCCGCAGCCGAGCGAGGCGGCGGCGCAGATCCAGGGCCGCGTGGCGTTCTGGAAGGGGGTGCAGGTCACCGAGTGAGCCGGCCTCACAGCAGCTCGTCGGGCGCCAGCGGCGCCAGCAGGCCCAGCACCAGCCGCAGCCACGGGCTCGCGCCCGGCTCGCTCGTCGCCACCGACGGCGGCTTGCCCGCGCCGTCGGGCCGGGCGGTCCAGCGCAGATGGCCGTCCGCGTCGAGCGACAGGCGCCAGGCGGCGCCGCTGCAGATGGATTCGTACATTGCCGCGATCTCGCGCGAGACGGCCGGGCTGTGCACGAGCACGCCGACCTCGGTGTTGAGCCGGTCCGAGCGCGGGTCGAAGTTCATCGAGCCGATGAGCACCACCTGCCGGTCGACGACGAAGGCCTTGGCGTGCAGCTTCGATGCCGACGAGCCGAAGCTGCCCAGCCGCACCCGGGTGCGGCCGACCTCGGGGCGCAGCTCGTGCAGCGTCACGCCCAGGCGCAGCAGGGCCTCGCGGTAGCGCGCGTAGCCGATGTGCACCGCCGGCGCGTCCGTGGCGGCGAGCGAGCTGGTCAGCACCCGCACCGCCACGCCGCGCGCGCGCAGCTCGCCGAGCAGCGCCATGCCGTGCGCGCCCGGCACGAAGTAGGGCGAGACGAGGATCACTTCCTGCCGCGCCGAGCGCAGCAGCGCGTCGATGTTGTCGAACATCGTCTCCTGCGGGGCCGGCTCGTCGTCGTGGTCGAGCTTGCTCGGGCGGTCGGCGATGACGCGCGCGGGCGCCCAGGCGAGCGGCAGCTCGCCGGCGGCCAGCTGGCGCGACAGCGCGCCCGGCGGCGGGGCCTCGGCCCGCGCCGCCGCGGCCTCGGCCTCGGCGGCGGCTTGCGGGGGCGGGTCGATCGGCAAGGGGTCGTCGCGCAGCGCCTGGCGCGGCGCGGCGGGACGCTCGATGAACATGGCCGCGGGATAGGCCAGCGGCCCGTTCCAGAACCGGTCGAACGAGCGCGACAGCGCGCGCGCCGCCGGCCCCGCCACCAGCAGGTCGAGATCGACGAAGTTGCTCGTCTGGCTGCGCACGAAGTACGGATCGCCGAGGTTGCGCCCGCCGGTGATGGCCAGCGCGTTGTCGGCCACGAACAGCTTGTTGTGCATGCGCCGGTTGATGCGCGCCAGGTCGCCCAGCGACCCGAGCACGCGCGTGACGACGGACGCGCGGCCGTTCGGGAACGGGTTGTAGAGCCGCACCTCCACGTTCGGGCGGTGCATGAGCGCGAGCAGCGCCTCGTCGGCGCCGGCGGTGTTCAGGTCGTCGAGCAGCAGCCGCACGCGCACGCCGCGGTCGGCGGCGGCATGCACCCGCTCGAGGATCACGTGCGCCGATACGTCCTTGCTGATCGCGTAGTACTGCAGGTCGAGCGTGCGGCTCGCCTGGTCGGCGAGCGCCAGGCGCGCGTCGAGCGCGTCGTCGCCGGCGATCAGCGTGCGCAGCCCCGACACCCGCGGCCCCGGCGCCGAGCGTTCGACCAGCCGGCCGAGCGGCGTGCCGCCGGGGTCGGCCAGGGCCTGCGTGACCGGCTGGTCCGGGCGCTCGGGCAGGCCGGCGCAGCCGGCGAGGCCCGCGACGGCGGCGGCGATCAGGAACAGCGCCGCCAGCCGGCCCGGGCGGCCGGCCGCCGGGCGGGGAAGGAGGGTCGGCGAACGCATCCACCGCTCGCAGGGCACGCGGCGTGCCCGCGCAGCGGCGGGGGCCTACCTGACGAACCCGCCCTCGCGGGTCACCTGCACCAGCTCGATGAAGCGCGAGCCGGTGTGGCCGCCGTGCGTGAAGTCGATGTTCATGCCGGCCACGCGCGTCTTCATGGCACGCAGGGCGGCGTGCAGCCGGGGCCGGGTGAGGTCGCGGCCGACCCGCTTGAGCGCCTCGCTCATCACCACCGCGTTGAGGTAGCCCTCGAAGGTGTAGTAGCCCACCGGCAGCTTGCCCGCCTCGGCCAGGCGGTGGTACTCGCGGGTGACCGGCTCCACCTCGCCCCAGGGGTAGGGAATGATCTGCGCGATGGCCAGGCCGCGCGCGCGCTCGCCGGCCACCTGGGCGGTGACTTCGCCGGGCACGATGGACATGCCGTAGAACGACGGGCTGTTGCCCAGCTCCGCCGTGGCGTTGATGAGCTTGCCGGCCAGCGAGCCGCCCAGGTACATGAGCACCGCCTGCGGCTGCTTCTCGCCGAACCGCCTGGCGACGTCCGCCGCGTCGCTGCCGTCGCCCTTCATGCCCGACGAGGCCACCGGCTCGAGCTTGTGCTTGGCGAGCTCGTCCGTCAGCAGCTTCAGCACCTCGAGGCCACCGGCGTTGTCCAGGTGCGCCACGGCGATGCGCGTGATGCCGATGGTCGTCAGGTGCTGCACCAGCGCCTGCCCCTCGCGGGCCGTGGCCGCGCGCACGAAGTAGGCCGAGCCGGCCACCTTGTCGCGCGCCGAGTCGGCCACAGCGAAGCCGCCGACCATGGGCGCGCCGCTGGCCTTGAGCACGGCTCCCGCCGCCGCCGTGGTGCCCGAGCCCACGCAGCCGAAGAAGGCGAAGGCCTTGTGCTCTTCCAGCAGCGCCTTGTAGTTGGCCACCGCCTTGGGCGGCTGGAGCTCGTCGTCGAGCGACACCACCCGGACCTTGCGGCCGTGGATGCCGCCCTTGGCGTTGAGGTCGTCGAACAGCAGGTTGGCGCCCTTGAGCATCATGGTCACCGGTACGCCCAGCGGGCCGCCGAGGATGCCGGTGTTGCCGAGGACGATCTCGTTGTCGGCCACCTGGAACTCGGCACGCGCGAGCGAGCCCGAAACCCCGAGCGCTGCGGCCGTGCCGGCCTGGAGGAATGTTCTTCGCTGCATGGCCGCCCCCGACGACAAAGTAGTTACTGCATTTAACAATCTGCGTGCGATTATTTGAAGACGGTGTGCGCGCCGACTAAGCGTTAACCCTTGGAAGCCACGGCGCGCCGTGGCGTGCGGCACGATGACCGCCATTCGTTGCAGGCCGGCCGCCCGGCGGGCGCCTGCGGCGCGGCGGCTACGCTTGCACTTTTCCCGCCTGGAGCGCCCATGCCCCGCCTGGTTCTCGACGAATCGCGCCTGCACCCCGACATCCGCGAACGCATCGCCAACCTGCACCTGGACATCGTCCACAACGTGCAGTCGGCGGTGAACTCGAACCCGGTGCTCGTGGTCGGCATGGCCTGGAACCCGCACTGCCGCCGCGCCCGGGCGGATCTCGACGCGGCGCGCCAGCCCTACCACTACCTCGGCTTCGGCAGCTACCTGAGCCAGTGGCGGCGGCGCACGGCGCTGAAGATGTGGACGGGCTGGCCGACCTTCCCCATGGTCTTCGTGCGCGGGGTGCTGATCGGCGGGCGCACCGAGCTGCGCAAGCTCATCGACAGCGGCGAGCTCAAGCGCCTGCTCGGCGAGTGAAGCGCCTGCGCCTGCTCGCCTGCCTGGCCGCGGCCCTGCTGCCGTGCGCCGCCGCCTGGGCGGCCGGCGCGCCGCCCGCGCCCTGCCGCGTGCCCGGGCTGCCGCACGAGGTGCGCTGCGGCAGCGTGACGCGCCCCCTCGACCCGGCCGCGCCCGACGGCCGCCGCATCGAGGTGCACTACGTGGTGGTGCCCGCGCTCGCGCGCCGCCGGCGGCCCGACCCGGTGTTCCTGCTCGCCGGCGGCCCGGGGCAGAGCGCCGTCGACCTGGCCGGCGACGTGATGCCGCTGTTCGCGCGGCTGAACAACCGGCGCGACATCGTCTTCGTCGACCAGCGCGGCACCGGCCGCTCGGCGCCGCTGGCCTGCGGCGACGGCGCGCCCCGGCCGCTGGCCGAGCAGGCCGACGTGGAACGCCAGCTCGCCTTCCTGCGCGGCTGCCGCGAGGCGCTCGCCGCGCTGCCGCACGTGGGCGGCGCCGACGGCCTGCGCTTCTTCACCACCGCCATCGCCATGCAGGACCTGGACGCCGTGCGCGACGCGCTCGGCGCCGAGCGCATCGACCTGGTGGGCATGTCCTACGGCACGCGTGCGGCGCTCGAGTACCAGCGGCAGTTCCCCGCGCGCGTGCGCCGCAGCGTGCTCGACGGCGTGGCGCCGCCCGACATGGCGCTGCCGGCCAGCTTCTCGACCGACGCGCAGGCCGCCCTCGACGCCTGGTTCGCCGCCTGCCGGGGCGACGCCGCCTGCGCCGCGCACCACCCGCGGCTGCGCGAGGACTGGCAGGCGCTGCTGGCCGGCCTGCCGCGGACGGTGGCGCTGCCCCATCCGCTGGACGGCCGCGAGGAGCGCGTGGAGCTCACCCGCGAGCTGCTGCTCGGCGCCGCGCGCGCGGCGCTGTACGTGCCGGCGCGCGCCGCCGCGCTGCCGCCGGCCATCGCCGAGGCGGCGGCGGGGCGGCCGCAGGCGCTGCTGGCCCTCGGCCTGCCGGGCGGCCCGCGCCGCGGCGAGCTCGCCGCCGGCATGCACTTCTCGGTGATGTGCGCCGAGGACGTGCCGTACGCCGGCCCGGCGGGCGACGCGCCGGGCGCCGACTTCGGCACCGGCTTCGCGAGCCTGTACCGGCGCGTGTGCGCCGACTGGCCGCGCGGCGCGCTGCCCGAGGGCTTTCGCCGCATCGCGCCGAGCGCGGTGCCGGTGCTGCTGCTCAGCGGCGGGCTCGACCCGGTGACGCCGCCGCGCCATGCCGAGCGCACGGCGCGCGCGCTCGGCGGCCTGGCCCGCCACGTGGTGGTGCCGAACGCCGGCCACGGCGTGCTCGCGCTCGGCTGCCTGCACGACGTGCTGTGGCGCTTCATCGACGCCGAATCGCCGGCCGAGGCGCTGGCGGTGGACGCCGGCTGCGCCGCGAACCTGCCGCGCCCGCCGGTCTTCCAGCCGGTGGCGCTGCCGCGATGATCGAAGTCGCCGGCCTCGCCAAGCGCTTCACCGTGGCCGCGCCGACAGGCCGATGGCGCCGCGGGACGCGCACCGTGGCGGCGGTGTCGCAGGTCGACTTCACCGCCCCGGACGGCTGCATCACCGGCCTGCTCGGCCCCAACGGCGCCGGCAAGACGACGACGCTGCGCATGCTGGCCGGGCTGATCGCGCCCGACGCGGGCCGCCTGTGCGTGGACGGCATCGACGTGGCCGCGCGGCCGCGCGAGACGCGGGCGCGCATGGGCGTGCTCACCGATGCGCGCGGCCTGTACCCGCGGCTCACCGCGCGCGAGAACATCGTCTACTACGGCCGGCTGCAGGGCATGGCCGCCGACGCCGCCCATGCCCGCGCCGAGGCGCTGGCCGGCATGCTGGACATGCGCGCGCTGCTGGAGCGCCGCACCGACGGCTTCAGCCAGGGCGAGCGCATGAAGACCGCGCTGGCGCGGGCGCTGGTGCACGACCCGGCGCACATCGTGCTCGACGAGCCGACCAACGGGCTGGACGTGCTCGCCACCCGCGCGCTGCGCGACGCCCTGCGCTTTCTGCGCACCCCCGAGGGCGGCAGCAAGTGCATCGTCTTCTCCACGCACGTCATGCAGGAGGTGGAGCGGCTGTGCGACGGCGTGGTGCTCATCGCGCACGGCCGCACGGTGGCCTGCGGCAGCGTGGCGTCGCTGCTGGCGCGCACCGGCGAGCGCGACTTCGAGGAGGCCTTCGTGAAGCTCGCGTTCGCCGAGGAGCTGGCCGGAGGGCGTGGCTGATGTGGCGCGACGTGTGGACCGTCTTCCTGAAGGAGTGCGTGGACGCGCTGCGCGACCGCCGCACGCTGCTGGTGGTGCTGGCGTCGAGCGTGCTGCTCGGGCCGCTGGTGCTGGTGGCGCTGGCGAACCTGGTCGCGGCGCTCGAATCGCGCGCCGACCGGCGCGAGGTGGTGGTGGCCGGCGCCGCGCAGGCGCCGGGGCTCGTCAACTACATCGAGCGCCAGACCTACGCGGTGAAGCCCGCGCCGGCCGACTACGAGGCACGGCTGCGCCGCGGCACGCTCGGCGACCCGGTGATCGTGATCCCGCAGGGCTTCGAGGCGGCGCTGGAGCGCGGCGAGGCGCCGGCGGTCGAGGTGGTGAGCGACAGCGCGAACCGGCGCGCGCAGGCCGGCGTGGGCGCGGCCCGCGGGCTGCTGCAGGGCTATGCGCGCGAGCGGGCGGCGCTGTCCGTCGCGCTGCGCGGGGTGTCGCCGGCGCTGCTCGCGCCGCTGGAGGTGCAGCAGCGCGACCTCGCCAGCACGCAGACCCGCGGCGCGCAGTTCACCGGCATGCTGCCGTTCTTCGTGCTGATGGCGGTGCTGTACGGCGCGCTCAACGCGGCGCTCGACACCACCGCCGGCGAGCGCGAGCGCGGCTCGCTGGAGCCGCTGCTCACGAACCCGGCGGCGCACCTCGCCGTGGTGCTGGGCAAGTGGGGCGCGGTAGCGGCGCTCGGCATGCTGATCGCGGTGCTGGCGTGCTTCAGCTTCCTGCCGGCGCAGTGGCTGCTGCGCAGCGACACGCTGGCCGCGCTGTTCCGCTTCGGCGCCCGCGAGGCGCTGCTCTTCCTCGCCGTGCTGCTGCCGCTGGCGGCGGCGCTGTCGGCCGTGCTGATGGCGGTGGCGATCCGCTGCCGCAGCTTCAAGGAGGCGCAGGCCAACACCACGGTGGTGGTGCTCGGGGTGTCGGTGCTGCCGCTGGTGTCGCTGTTCGACCAGGGCGGCGAGGCGCCGTGGCACTTCGCCGTGCCGGCGCTGGCGCAGTTCGCGCTGATGACGCGGGTGCTCAAGGGCGAGGCGCTGGGCTGGGCGCAGGTGGCGCCGCCGCTGGCCGTGTGCCTGCTGCTCACCGCCGCCGCGCTGTGGTTCGTGGCCCGTTCCCTCCGCCAAGCCGCCGTGCGATGACACGGTGTTCCCAAGCGGACACCGCGGATCCGGCTTTGCCGGTCCGCTGGTGTGCCCCTCGAGGGGCGCGCGAAGCGCGCAGGGGGGGGTCTGTCTACGCGGCGTCGTGGTGCAGGGCGCGGGCGACCTCTTCCTGCCAGGGCAGGGTGTGAACGATCTGGTTCAGGTGCATCGCCGCCTGCAGGCCGGTGAGCACGCCGCCCTGCGCGTCGAGCAGCTGCAGGTTGCTCACCAGGCCCATCGGGTCGGACATCGCGACCACGCCGCTTTGCAGCTCGACCCAGTCCCAGGCGACGCCGGCGGCCTTGTCGGGCGTGGAGTCGCCCCACACCGTCTGGCCGGAGCAGGGATGGTCGGTGTCGCCGGCGCTGAGCACCCGCGTGCCGAGGTGCACGAAGCGCAACTCCGGCGGATGATCGGCCGGCCACAATACGGGCGGCCACGAGCGCACAATCCACGGGGGCGTCATGGGGTCGGCAGCGGCGTGCAGTTGGGTTGTCTGCAGTGTGGCGCCGCACCGGCGGCCTGCCATCTGTAAAGCATTGCAGGTCGGCAGGCGGCGATGCCTCGACCACTCGCGAGGTCCACGCGGAGCGAATCAGATCCATGTTGCAGGGCGGGTTCACATCGGTGCTCGGCGCACAGACGAGCGACGATCTTCTCGACGAAGTCGTGCGCTTCGCGCGCCGGCTCGGCTTCGACACCGTGTCGGCCACGACGGTGATCGACCACATGCTCGGGGAGTCGGAGTTCATCGCCCTGCACAACACGCCGTCGTCGTACAGCGACGAGTTCGACGACCTGTCGAACGGGCGCCGCGACCCGGTCATGCAGCACTGCAAGCGGCAGAGCCTGCCCATCATCTGGAACCAGAACACCTACGTGAGCGCGGGCCAGGCCGACAAGTGGGAGGTGCAGGCCCGCTACGGCTACCGCACCGGCATCGCGCTCGCCCTGCACCTGCCGCAGGGGCACCATTTCTTCATGGGTGTTGATCGGGATCAGCCTTTGCCCGACAACCCGTCCGAAGTGACCCGGATGGTCGCGGACCTGCAGCTGTTCGCCGTCCACGCGCTCGACGCCGCCCAGCGCGTGCTCCTGCCGCCGCCGGTGGAGGCGAACGCGCCGAGCCTCACGCCGCGCGAGCTCGAGAGCCTGCGCTGGACGATGGAGGGCAAGACGGCCTGGGAGGTCGGCGCCATCCTCGGCATCAGCGAACGCACGGCGGTCCTCCACGTCAACAACGCCACCCACAAGCTCGGCTGCGTGAACAAGCATCAGGCGGTGCTGCGCGCCATCCGCCTCGGCCTCATCCGCTGAAGGCCGCGCCGGATCGCCGGCGCACGCCCCTGTAAGAGTTGACAGTTACGCCCGGGAAGCCCGCCCGTTGGAATAGCGCCATGCGTGCAGTCCGCACGCTGCCACCAACAGGAGCTTCAGATGCGGAACGACAAGACCTCCCAATTCCAGCCCAAGGCCAAGCAGACGGCCGTTCCGCAACCGGCAGCCAAGAAGCCGGCGCCGGCGCCGCTGGATACCGCGGATCTGAAGCACGTCGGCGGCGGCTTCGGCGGCCCGAGCGGCCCCAACAAGGGCTGGTGATTCTCACCGTCGTGGGGACTGTGTTCCGGTCCATCGGCTTCGTCGCGACTCCCCTCTCGTCTCGATGACGCCATGGCCGGTCTTTTCCGTCCCGAGGTGATCGAAGGGCGGCAGCAGGCCTGGCTCGGCAGCATCCAGCTGGTGCGCCCCCTGTCCCTGGCCGTGCTCACGGCCGGCGTGGTGGCCGTCGCGGTCGCCGCCGGCGCTTTTCTCTACGAGGGGCGCTACACCCGCAAGGCGCACATCTCCGGCTACCTGGTGCCCGACCGCGGCGTCGTGCGGCTGGTGCCGCCGCAGCAGGCCGTGGTGCTGGAACGCCGGGTCGTCGAGGGCGCGCAGGTGCGTGCCGGCGACGTGCTCTTCGTGCTGTCGCTCGACCGCGCCACGCTGGCGGGCGACACCCGCGCGGCCGTCAAGGCGAGCCTCGACGCCCGGGTGCGCAGCCTGCACGACAGCGCACGCCAGCGCGCCCAGCTGCAGGCCGCGCAGCTGCGCTCGCTGGACCGGCAGGTCGACAACATGCGCCGCGAGCTGGCGCAGATCGACGCCGAGAACGAATTGCAGACGCAGCGCCTCACGATGGCGCAGCAGGCGGTGGCACGGTTCGAGTCGCTCCAGCGCGACAACTTCGTGTCGGCCGCGCAGGTACAGACAAAAAGGGAGGAGCTGCTGGCGGTGCGGGCGCAGATTCAGGCGCTCGCCCGCCAGCGCGGGGCTCAGATGCGCGAGCTCGGCGTGCTCGAGGCGCAGCGCCGCGAACTGCCGCTGGAGGCGCAGGCGCGGCAGGGGGAGATCGAGCGCGAGCTCGCAGGGGTGGCCCAGGAGGCGGCCGAGATCGAGGCCAAGCAGCGCATCGTCATCCGCGCGCCGCAGGACGGCGTGGTGACGGCAGTGCTGGCCGAGGCCGGCCACAGCGTCTCGCCCGACACGGCGCTGGCGAGCCTGCTGCCGGCCGGGGCGCGGCTCGAGGCGCAGCTGTTCGCGCCGTCCAGCGCCGTCGGCTTCGTGCAGCGCGACCAGGCCGTGCAGCTGCGCTACCAGGCCTTTCCGTACCAGAAGTTCGGCCACCACGGGGGGCAGGTGCTGGCGGTGTCGCGCACGCCGCTGCAGGCGAGCGAGCTGGCCGGGCTGCCGCTGCCGCAGTCGCTCAAGGAGGCGCCGTCGGCCGAGCCGCTGTACCGCATCACCGTGGCGCTGGACGCGCAGACGGTGCGGGCCTACGGGCAGGCGCGCCCGCTCGCCGCCGGCATGCAGCTCGAGGCCGACGTGCTGCTCGACCGCCGCCGCCTCATCGAATGGATCTTCGAACCTCTCCTGAGCGTGAGCGGCAGGGTATGACCCCCACGTGAAATGAGCGGGTTGTTGTCGTTGTTGAAATTGGGGTTCGGCGCGCGCCGCGCGCCGATGCTGCTGCAGACCGAGGCCGCCGAATGCGGCCTGGCGTGCCTGGCGATGGTGGCGGGCTACCACGGCCATGCCACCGACATGCCCACCCTGCGCCAGCGCTTCCAGCTCTCGCTCAAGGGCGCGACGCTGATCGAGCTGACGCGCATCGCCGGCGAGCTGCAGCTCAACGCGCGCGCGCTGCGCGCCGAGCTGGAGCACCTGCCGCAGCTGCAGATGCCCTGCGTGCTGCACTGGGACCTGAACCATTTCGTGGTGCTGGTGGAGGCCTCGGCGCGCGAGGTGGTGATCCACGACCCGGCGCGCGGCGTGCGGCGCCTGCCGATGGACGAGGTGTCCGCGCATTTCACGGGCGTGGTGCTCGAGATCACGCCGGCGGCCGACTTCCGCCCGCGCGTGGAGCGCCAGCAGGTGACGCTGCGGCAGCTGCTCGGGCGGGTGACGGGCCTGAAGCGGGCGCTGGCGCAGATCTTCCTGCTGGCGCTGGCGCTGGAAGCCTTCGTGCTGATGTCGCCGTTCTTCATGCAGTGGGTGGTCGACAGCGTGCTCGTCACCGCCGACCGCGACCTGCTGGTGACGCTGGGCCTCGGCTTCGGGCTGCTGGTGCTCATCAGCGTGGCCACCGGCGCGCTGCGCTCCTGGGCGGTGCTGTACCTCTCGGCCACGCTCAACCTGCAGTGGCTGTCGAACGTGTTCGCGCACCTGATGCGCCTGCCGGTGGCGTGGTTCGAGAAGCGGCACGCGGGCGACGTGATGTCGCGCTTCGGCGCCATCCAGCAGATCCAGCAGACGCTCACCACCAGCTTCATCGAGGCCGTGCTCGACGGCCTGCTGGTGGTGCTGACGCTGGCGATGATGATGGTCTACAGCGCCACCCTCACCGCAATCGCCCTGGCGAGCGTGGCGGTCTACGCGCTGCTGCGCTGGGCCTTCTTCCGCCCGCTGCGCGACGCGACGGAGGAGACCATCATCCACGAGGCCAAGCGCTCGAGCCACTTCCTCGAATCGCTGCGCGGCGTGCAGTCGATCAAGCTGTTCAACCGCCAGGAGGACCGGCAGGCGCGCTTCATGAACCTGGTGGTCGACGCGATGAACGCCAGCATCGCCACCCGCAAGCTCGACCTGCTGTTCGGCGTGCTGCACAAGCTGGTGTTCGGCCTGGAGCGCGTGGCCGTCATCTGGGTGGGCGCGCTGCTGGTGCTCGACCGCAGCTTCTCGGTGGGCATGCTGTTCGCGTTCTTCGCCTACAAGGAGCTGTTCGCGCAGCGCGTGAGCGGGCTGATCGACAAGCTGGTCGAGGTGAAGATGCTCAAGCTGCAGGGCGAGCGGCTGGCCGACATCGTGCTCACCGCGCCCGAGGCCACCATGCTCGTGCCGCCGCGCCGCGGCGAGACCGGCACGCAGATCGAGCTGCGCAACGTGGGGTTCCGCTATGCCGACGGCGAGCCGGCGGTGCTCAAGGGCGTGAACCTGGTCATCGAGCCGGGCGAGTCGGTGGCCATCGCCGGGCCCTCGGGCTGCGGCAAGACCACCTTGCTCAAGCTCATGCTCGGCATCCACGCGCCGCAGCTCGGCGAGGTGCGGGTGGGCGGCGTGCCGCTGGCGCAGCTGGGCATGCGCGCCTGGCGCGACATGATCGGCACCGTGATGCAGGACGACCAGCTCTTCGCCGGCTCGATGATCGATAACATCAGCTTCTTCGATGCCCGGCCCGACCTGGATTGGGTCGAAGAGTGCGCGAAACTCGCCGCCGTCCATACCGAGATCGAAGCCATGCCGATGGGCTACCACACGTTGATCGGCGACATGGGAACCAGCGTCTCGGGCGGGCAGAAGCAGCGCCTGCTGCTGGCGCGCGCGCTCTACAAGCGCCCCAGGATCCTGTTCCTCGACGAGGCGACCAGCGCCCTCGACGTGGAGCGCGAGCGCCTGGTCAACCACGCGGTGAAGCAGCTCAACCTCACGCGCGTGATCGTGGCGCACCGGCCCGAGACCCTGGCGTCCGCCGGGCGGGTGGTGGTGCTGGCCGACGGGCGCGTGTCCCAGGACCTGCGCAACGTGAGCGTCGGTTCCGGTGCGGCGGGGGCGTGATCCCGGGCTTTTCCGTTCCTTCTTTCCCGTCCGTCGCATGCAGTCCGCCGCCGAAGTCCTGAAGCTCGCCAATCCCCACGCCGTGGCCGCCATCGCGAAGGCCGGCGAATCGCGGGCCATCGTCGCCTCGCAGGACATCGTGGACGAGCGCGGCGTGAAGCTGCTGGCGCGCAACCAGACGGTCTCCACCGCCTTGCAGCAGCGCCTGCTGGAACGCAAGCTGAAGCAGCCACTGGAAGCTTGCCTGCGGGCTGCAGACGGAGTAACCACACACCAACTGCTCGAATCGCTGACCGCCTTCCTCGACTCGGACGACCCCTGGGCTCCGCTGGCGCGCCGCAACGCCGCGGCCCTGCGCCACGAGGTGCAGTACCTGCCGCTGCACGCCGTCGCGCAGCTGCTGCTGACCACGGCACAGGCCACGCAGCCGGTCCGCTTCGACCATGCGATCCGCGCCATGGCGATGGCGGGGGCCATCTTCGCCAGCGAGATCGACGAACGCTACGGCCTGCGGCTGGCGCTGCTCGGCGGGCTGCTGCACGACATCGGCGAGATGTACGTGCAGCCGCAGGCCACGGCCGTCGGCGACGCGCTCGACCTGCGCGACTACCGCGCGATGGCCGTGCACCCGCGCGTCGGCGAGATGGTGCTGAGCACGCTGACGGACTATCCGGCCGCGCTGTGCCGCGCCATCGCGGAGCACCACGAGCGCCTGGACGGCAGCGGCTACCCGGCCCGGCGCACCCGGGACGGCCTGTCGGTGCACGGCCGCCTGCTCGCAGTGGTGGAGGCGGCGCTGGGCGTGATGGGCGCGCGCGAGGCGCCGTGCCGCCGGGCGGACATGGCCCTGCGCCTGGTGCCGGGCGAGTTCGACCCCGCCTGGTCGAGCCGGGTCGGCGCGGCGGCGGCCAGCGCGCCGGACGACACCGCCGCGCTCGTCCGCGAGGCCACGCCGGGCCTGCTTGACCGCCTGGGTGAGCTCGACCGCTCCATGCTGCAGGCGCGCTCGCAGGCCGTCGCGCTGGTGGACGGCGCCCGCTCGCCGCGCGTGAGCGAGATCGCCGCCCGGGCGCTGCACCTGCTCGACCGGCTGCGCGACGGCTGGAATGCCGCGGGCCTGTGGTCGCCGCCCGGCACCGACGCGCCGGCGGCCGAGCTGGCGGAAGCGGTGGTGGCGGAGCAGGAGCTGGCCTATCGGCTGCAGCGGCTGTCGCGCGACTGCCTGTGGACCGAGGACGGGCTGCAGGCCGAGGAAGCGGCCAGCCTGGCGCCGCTGTGGGCCTGCGTGCTGGTCGAGGCGCCGGGCGACGGCGCCGAGGAGGAAGCCGAGGCCGTCTGACCCCGCCCGGCGGGGCGGTGAGAGGGGCCTCGCGAATACCTCGCGGCTGACGCACCGGGGGCGCCTCCCTACAATCCCGGTTTGCTCAAAATTTAGGCAATCCGATGTTGTTCCCGAAGGTCTTCGACGTGATCGTGGTGGGCGGCGGCCACGCCGGCACCGAGGCCGCGCTGGCGTCCGCGCGCATGGGCTGCGCCACGCTGCTGCTCACGCACAACATCGAGACGCTGGGGCAGATGAGCTGCAACCCGTCGATCGGCGGCATCGGCAAGGGCCATCTCGTCAAGGAGATCGACGCGCTGGGCGGCGCCATGGCGGCGGCCACCGACGAGGCGGGCATCCAGTTCCGCATCCTCAACGGCTCCAAGGGGCCGGCGGTACGCGCCACCCGTGCCCAGGCCGACCGGGTGCTGTACCGCGCCGCCATTCGCCGGCGCATCGAGAACCAGCCGAACCTATGGCTGTTCCAGGGCGCCTGCGACGACCTGCTGGTCACCGGCGACCGCGTCACCGGCGTGGCGACGCAGGCCGGCGTCCGCTTCGATGCGCGGGCCGTGGTGCTGACGGCCGGCACCTTCCTCGACGGGCGCATCCACGTCGGCCTCGACAACTTCCCGGCCGGGCGTGCCGGCGACCCCCCGGCCATCCGCCTGTCGGCGCGACTCAAGGAGCTGAAGCTGCCGCAGGGCCGCCTCAAGACCGGCACGCCGCCGCGCATCGACGGCCGCAGCATCGACTTCAGCGTGCTGACCGAGCAGCCGGGCGATCTCGACCCGGTGCCGGTGTTCAGCTTCCTCGGCGATGCCGGCCAGCATCCGCGGCAGGTGCCGTGCTGGATCACCGCCACCAACGAGCGCACGCACGAGATCATCCGCGCCGGGTTCGACCGCAGCCCGATGTTCACCGGCGTGATCGAGGGCGTGGGGCCGCGCTACTGCCCGAGCATCGAGGACAAGATCAACCGGTTCGCCGACAAGGATTCGCACCAGATCTTCCTGGAGCCGGAGGGGCTGACCACGCATGAGATCTACCCGAACGGCATCTCCACCTCCTTGCCGTTCGACATCCAGCTCGCCGCGGTGCGCTCGATGCGCGGGCTGGGGCAGGCGCACATCCTGCGCCCCGGCTACGCCATCGAGTACGACTACTTCGACCCGCGCGCGCTGAAGGCGAGCTTCGAGACGCGCGCCATCGGCGGGCTGTACTTCGCCGGGCAGATCAACGGCACCACGGGCTACGAGGAAGCCGGCGCGCAGGGGCTCTACGCAGGCTTGAACGCGGCGCTGCAGGTGCAGGGCCGGGCGGCCTGGACGCCCGCGCGCCACGAGGCCTACCTCGGCGTGCTCGTCGACGACCTCATCACCAAGGGCGTGACCGAGCCGTACCGCATGTTCACCAGCCGGGCGGAGTACCGCCTGCAGCTGCGCGAGGACAACGCCGACATGCGCCTGACGGACATCGGCCGCGGCCTGGGCCTGGTCGACGACCGCCGCTGGACCGCATTCAACGCCAAGCGCGATGCTGTTTCACGTGAAACAGAGAAGCTGCGCAGCCGCTGGGTGTCGCCGGCCAAGCTGCCGGCGGAACGGGCGACCGAGCTGCTGGGCAAGCCCGTGGAACATGAGTACCGGCTGCTGGATCTGCTGCGCCGCCCCGGCATCGCGTTCGACACCGTCGAGGCGGTGGCACGCGCCGCGGGAATCGACGATGTTTCACGTGAAACCTTGAACGCCGAACTCGGCCCCACGGCCGCGGCGGTGATCGAGCAGGTGGAGATCGGTACCAAGTACGCCGGCTACATCGAAAAGCAGAACGACGACGTGCGCCGCGCGGCGCACTACGAGAACCTGCGCCTGCCGGCCGACCTGGACTACGCCGCCGTGCCCGCGCTGAGCATCGAGGTGCGCCAGCGCCTGGACAAGCTGCGGCCGGAAACGCTGGGCCAGGCGTCGCGGCTGTCCGGCGTGACGCCTGCGGCGATCTCGCTGCTGCTGGTGCACCTGAAGAAGGGCCGCTTCCAGGGCTTCGAGGCCGGCCTCGGCGCGAGCCGCGCGCCGTGACGGGTACCGTCTCCGCCGGGCGTGCCGAGCTGGAACGCGCCGCGCAGGCGCTCGGCGTTCCGCTGGCGCCGGCCCAGGCCGACGCGCTGCTGGCATACCTGTCGCTGCTGCAGCGCTGGAACGCCACCTACAACCTGACGGCGGTGCGCGATCCGGCGCAAATGCTGGTGCAGCACATCGTCGACTGCCTGGCGGTCGTGCCGCCGCTGCGGCGCGTGCTGGGCGAGGGCAGCGGCGCCCGGGTGCTCGACGTCGGCAGTGGCGCCGGCCTGCCGGGCGTCGTGATCGCGGTCCTTTGCCCGTCGTTCCGGGTGGTGTGCGTCGACACGGTCGGCAAGAAGGCGGCGTTCATCCGGCAGGCGGCGATGGAGCTTCGCCTGCCGAACCTGCAGGCCGAGCACGCGCGCGTCGAGGCGCTGAAGCAGCCGCCGTTCGACCTGATCACCTCGCGCGCCTTCGCTTCCCTGAACGACTTCGTCACCCTGACCCGCCCCCTGCTGGCGCCGGGCGGGCGGTGGATGGCGATGAAAGGGCAGCATCCCGAGGCCGAGCTGGCGGCCTTGCCGCCCGGCGTGGCGGCCGAGGCCGTGGAGCCGCTCGCCGTGCCCGGCCTCGGTGCCGAGCGCTGCCTGGTGTGGCTGCGTCCGGCGGCGCAGCCGGCCGGCTGATCCGCCGCCGCGAGCACGGCCGCAGCGCCGACAATGGCGGCCGCCGGGTGCGGGCCGGAGGGCCCGCACGCATTCCTTCGAACATCCCACACCACGAGCCGACGAGTCGATCCGCATGGCCAGAATCTTTTGCATTGCCAACCAGAAGGGCGGGGTCGGCAAGACCACCACCACGGTCAATCTCGCCGCCGGGCTCGCCCGCGTCGGCCAGCGGGTGCTGGTGGCCGATCTGGATCCGCAAGGCAACGCCACCATGGGCTCGGGCATCGACAAGCGGGCGATGGAGCTGGCCGTCTACGACGTGCTGCTCGAGAACGCCACCGTGGCCGAGGCGCGCCTGCGCAGCGAGAAGGGCGGCTACGACGTGCTGGGCGCCAACCGCGAGCTGGCCGGCGCCGAGGTCGAGCTGGTGGGGCTGGAGCGCCGCGACAAGCGGCTGAAGCAGGCGCTGGCGGCCGTGGCGGCCGACTACGACTTCGTGCTGATCGACTGCCCGCCGTCGCTGAGCCTGCTCACGCTCAATGGCCTGTGCAGCGCGCACGGCGTGATCGTGCCGATGCAGTGCGAATACTTCGCCCTCGAAGGCCTGAGCGATCTCGTCAACACCATCAAGCAGGTGCACGCCAACCTGAACCCGGACCTGGAGATCATCGGCCTGCTGCGCGTCATGTTCGACCCGCGCATCACCTTGCAGCAGCAGGTGAGCGAGCAGCTCAAGGCGCACTTCGGCGACAAGGTGTTCGACACCGTCATCCCGCGCAACGTGCGGCTGGCCGAGGCGCCGAGCTACGGCATGCCGGGCGTGGTGTTCGACCCGGCGTCCAAGGGCGCCCAGGCGTTCGTGGAATTTGCGCGCGAGATGGTCAAACGCCTCAAATGAGAGTGGGCGCAAACATCGTGTACTGACGGCGCCGGCGCGCCGGGCCTCTTCGCCTACCGCAGCCCCAGCCCCTCGTCGAGCCCGAGGTGCAGGTTCATCGACTGCACCGCCGCACCGCTGGCGCCCTTGCCGAGGTTGTCCAGCCGCGCCATCAGCAGCAGCTGCGTCTCGCTGGCGCTCACGAACAGGTCGACCCGGTTGGTGTCGTTGCAGGCCTGCACGTCGAAGAAGCCGTCGTCGAGCGTGGCCGCGCTGTTCAGCGGCAGCACCCGGATGAAGCGCTCGCCCTCGTAGTGGCGCTCGTACGCCGCCTGCACGCTCTGCGCGGTGGCGCCCGCCGCCAGCTGCGACAGGTGCAGCGGCACGGTCACGGCGAGCCCCTTGTAGAAGTTCCCGACGATGGGCTGGAACACCGGCCGCACCGTCAGCCCCGAGTGGGTGGTCATCTCGGGCACATGCTTGTGGGCCAGGCCGAGGCCGTAGGGGCGGGGCGACTTCAGCCGCTCGTCCCCGCCGCGCTCGTACTGCTCGATCATCTTCTTGCCGCCGCCCGAGTAGCCGGTGAGCGAATGCACGGCGAGTGCCGTGCCGGGCGCCACGAGCCCGGCGTCGACGAGCGGGCGCATCAGCAGGATGAAACCGGTGGAGTGGCAGCCCGGGTTGCTGATGCGCTTGCTGGTGCGGATCCTGTCGCGCTGGCCGCGCGCCAGCTCGGGCAGGCCGAACACCCAGGCCGGGTCGGTGCGGTGGGCGGTGCTGGCGTCGATCAGGCAGGTGGTCTCGCTCGTCACCAGGAAGGCCGCCTCGCGCGCGGCCACGTCGGGCAGGCAGAGGAACGCCACGTCGGCCTCGTTGAGCAGCCGGGCGCGCTCGGCCGTGTCCTTGCGGCGTTCGGGATCGATGGGCAGCACCTCGATGTCGTCGCGCTGCGCGAGATACTCGTTGATGCGCAAGCCGGTGGTGCCTTCCTGGCCGTCGACGAATACACGGTGCTTCATTCGGAATTCCTCTGCTCGAAACCCGTCAAGGATAAGCCAGCCCCATGCCCGATGCAGTGACCGCCCCCGCACGAGTGTTGCTGCTGCCGGGGTGGATGAACTCCGGCCCCGGCCACTGGCAATCGCGCTGGGAGGCGCGCCACGGCTGGCGCCGCGTCGAGCAGGACGACTGGCAGTGGCCGCGCCGCGGCGACTGGATGGCGCGGCTCGACGACGAGGTGCGGGCCGATCCCGCGCCGGCCGTGCTGGCGGCGCACAGCCTCGGCTGCCAGCTCGTGGCGGCCTGGGCGGCCCACTCGTCGCAGACGCACCGCGTGCGCGCCGCCCTGCTCGTCGCGCCGCCGGACACCGAGCGCGACGACATGCCGCCCAACCTCTACAGCTGGCGCCCGGTGGTGCGCGCGTGCCTGCCGTTCCCGAGCCTGGTGCTCGCCAGCAGCGACGATCCGTACTGCAGCGTCGAGCGCGCGCGGGCCTTCGCCGCCGGCTGGGGCAGCGGCCTGCGCCTCGTCGGCGCGCTCGGCCACATCAACCACGAATCGGGCCTGGGCGACTGGCCGGAAGGCCGCGCCCTGCTGGACGGGCTGGCGGCCGGCGGACGTTGATCACGCACAATCGCGCGATGGCGACCAAGAAACCCAAGGGCCTCGGGATGGGCCTCGAAGCGCTGCTCGGCCCGCGCGTCTCCGACACCCCCGCCGCGCGCGCCGAGGCCGACGGCCAGCCGCACACGCTGCGCCTCGCGCAGCTGCAGCCCGGCAAGTACCAGCCGCGCACGCGCATGGACGAGGGCTCGCTCTACGAGCTGGCCGAAAGCATCAAGGCGCAGGGCATCATGCAGCCGGTGCTGGTGCGCCCGGTCGGCCCGGACCGCTACGAGATCATCGCCGGCGAGCGCCGCGTGCGCGCCGCCAACCTCGCCGGGCTGGACGCCGTGCCGGTGCTCGTGCGGCCGGTGCCCGACGAGGCCGCCGCGGCGATGGCGCTGATCGAGAACATCCAGCGCGAGGACCTGAACCCGCTGGAAGAGGCGCAGGGCATCCAGCGCCTGGTCACCGAGTTCAGCCTCACCCACGAGCAGGCGGCGCAGGCGGTCGGCCGCTCGCGCAGCGCGGCGAGCAACCTGCTGCGCCTGCTGAACCTGGCCGAGCCCGTGCAGCAGATGCTGATGGCCGGCGACATCGACATGGGCCATGCCCGTGCGCTGCTGCCCCTGGACGGGGCGCAGCAGATCCTGTGCGCCGGCGAGATCGCGGGCAGGAAGCTCAGCGTGCGCGAGGCCGAGAAGCTCGTGCACCGCATGGGCAACGCGCGCCAGAAGCCGCTGCTGCGCGTGCATCGCGACAAGCCGGGCGACCTTGCGCGCATCGAGGAAGAGCTCTCCGACGCGCTCACCGCCACGGTGGAGATCCGCGTCAAGAAGCGCACCAAGCGCGGCGAGCAGGGCGAGGTGGCCATCGCCTTCGGCTCGCTCGACGAGCTGAACGGGCTGCTCGACAAGCTCGGCCTCGGCCGGCGCTGACGCGCGCCGCGCGCGGGCCGGCGCGCCTGACCCTCGCGGAACTTCTCACGTCGTTTGTCGCTCCCTGAGAACACATGGCGCACATCGAACGAGACGAGGAGTAATCTTTCCAAGGCACAGGGCTTGCTCATCGCTGACGCAAGGCCGAAGGCCATGAAGTGCAGGGCAAGAGCCTCGCTACTCCGGCGTTCGGACCTGCAGGTCGGGCGCAAGCTGGACGCATGCACCACGCGCTTTCCGCGACGGAAAGCTCTGATGGCGCCCATGGCGACACGGTTCGCCAGGACGTCATCAGAACTTCCCAAGGTGATGGCCGGGGCCGCCCCCGGCCGCCGCCGCCTGATGTCCCGGAGGACCGCATGGACGTGATCAGTCATTTCACCGCCCGCTTCGAGCGCACCCGCGAAGAGGAACTCACGCTCGAGGAGTACCTGGCGGAGTGCAAGGGCAACCCGCTGGCCTATGCCACGGCCGCCGAGCGCATGCTCAAGGCCATCGGCGAGCCGCAGAGCGTGGACACCCGCAACGACCCGCGGCTGTCGCGCCTGTTCGCCAACAAGGTGATCAAGCTCTACCCCGCCTTCGCCGAGTTCTACGGCATGGAAGACGCCATCGAGCAGGTGGTCTCGTACTTCCGCCACGCCGCGCAGGGGCTGGAGGAGAAGAAGCAGATCCTGTATCTGCTCGGGCCGGTGGGCGGCGGCAAGTCGTCGATCGCCGAGCGCCTGAAGCAGCTGATGCAGGAGGTGCCGTTCTACGCCATCAAGGGCTCGCCGGTGAACGAGTCGCCGCTGGGGCTGTTCGACGCGGCCGAGGACGGGCCCATCCTCGAGAAGGAATACGGCATCCCGCGGCGCTACCTCAACCGCATCCTCTCGCCCTGGGCGGTCAAGCGGCTGGAGGAGTACGGCGGCGACATCCGCAAGTTCAAGGTCGTCAAGCGCTACCCGTCGGTGCTCAAGCAGGTGGCGATCTCCAAGACCGAGCCGGGCGACGAGAACAACCAGGACATCAGCTCGCTCGTCGGCAAGGTCGACATCCGCAAGCTCGAGACCTACGCCCAGGACGACCCCGACGCCTACAGCTACTCCGGCGGCCTGTGCCTGGCCAACCAGGGCCTGCTGGAGTTCGTGGAGATGTTCAAGGCGCCGATCAAGGTGCTGCACCCGCTGCTCACCGCCACGCAGGAAGGCAACTACAAGGGCACCGAGGGCTTCGGCGCCATCCCCTTCGACGGCGTGGTGCTCGCCCACAGCAACGAGAGCGAGTGGAAGGCCTTCCGCAACAACAAGAACAACGAGGCTTTCCTCGACCGCATCTACATCGTCAAGATCCCGTACTGCCTGCGCGTCTCGGAAGAGATCAAGATCTACGAGAAGCTGCTGCGCGGCTCGTCGCTGGCCAACGCCACCTGCGCGCCGGGCACGCTGAAGATGATGAGCCAGTTCGCCATCCTCACGCGCCTGAAGGAGCCCGAGAACTCGTCGCTCTTCTCCAAGATGCTGGTCTACGACGGCGAGAACCTGAAAGACACCGACCCGCGCGCCAAGAGCTACCAGGAGTACCGCGACTACGCCGGGGTGGACGAGGGCATGAGCGGCGTGTCCACGCGCTTCGCCTTCAAGATCATCTCCAAGGTCTTCAACTTCGACACCACCGAGGTGGCCGCCAACCCGGTGCACCTGATGTACGTGCTCGAGCAGCAGATCGAGCGCGAGCAGTTCCCCGCCGAGACGGAGCAGAAGTACCTCGCCTTCATCAAGGAGCACCTGGCGGTGCGCTACGCCGAGTTCATCGGCAAGGAGATCCAGACGGCCTACCTGGAGAGCTACAGCGAGTACGGCCAGAACATCTTCGACCGCTACGTCACCTACGCCGACTACTGGATCCAGGACCACGAGTACCGCGACACCGACACCGGCGAGGTGTTCGACCGCGCCTCGCTGAACGCCGAGCTCGAGAAGATCGAGAAGCCGGCGGGCATCAGCAACCCCAAGGACTTCCGCAACGAGATCGTCAACTTCGTGCTGCGCGCGCGCGCCAACAACCAGGGCAACAACCCGGTGTGGACGAGCTACGAGAAGCTGCGCACGGTGATCGAGAAGAAGATGTTCTCCAACACCGAGGAGCTGCTGCCCGTCATCAGCTTCAACGCCAAGGCCAGCGCCGACGAGGCCAAGAAGCACGAGGACTTCGTGACGCGCATGGTGGCCAAGGGCTACACGCCCAAGCAGGTGCGCCTGCTGTGCGAGTGGTACCTGCGCGTCCGGAAGAGCAGCTGATGAGACACGATGTCGTCGCCAGCCGGCGAAGCCTGGCTGGCCCATCAAGCGGCCGCCGTGGAACCGGCTTTGCCGGGCCACCGGCGGCGCCCCCCTGGGGGGGAGCGCCGAAGGCGCTCCGGGGGGGTGCCTAAATGCAGGCCATCATTGACAGGCGGCTGGCGGGCAAGAACAAGTCCATCGGCAACCGCGAGCGCTTCCTGCGCCGGCACAAGGAGCAGATCCGCGAGGCGGTCAAGCGCGCGGTGGACGGGCGCAGCATCCGCGACATCGCGCAGGGCGAGGACGTGCACATCCCCAGGCGCGACATCAGCGAGCCGGTCTTCGGCCACGGCCCGGGCGGCACGCGCGAGATGGTGCATCCGGGCAACGAGGACTACCTGCGCGGCGACCGCATCCAGCGCCCGCAGGGCGGCGCGGGCGGGGGCGGCGGCAGCCAGGCGAGCGATTCCGGGGAAGGGGAGGACGACTTCGTCTTCCACCTCACCAAGGAAGAGTTCATGCAGGTCTTCTTCGACGACCTGGCCCTGCCCAACCTCGCGCGCACCACGCTGGCCGACACGCCCGAGTTCAAGAGCCACCGCGCCGGCTTCACCAGCGACGGCACGCCCAACAACCTGAGCGTGGTGCGCTCGATGCGCGGCGCCATCGGCCGGCGCATCGCGGTGGGCAGCGAGTCGCGGCGCGAGCTGCGCGAGCTCGAGGAGCGGCTCGCCATGCTGCGCGCCGCGCCCGATCCGCTGGCGCATGCGCACGAGATCCCGCCGCTGGAGCGGCGCATCGAGCAGCTGCGCGCCAGGCTCGGGCGCATCCCCTACCTCGACCCGATCGACCTGCGCTACCGCAGCCGGGTGAAGGTGCCGGTGCCCACGGCCAAGGCGGTGATGTTCTGCCTCATGGACGTGTCGGGCTCGATGGACGAGGCGCGCAAGGACCTGGCCAAGCGCTTCTTCATCCTGCTGTACCTCTTCCTCACCCGCCACTACGAGCGCATCGACATCGTCTTCATCCGCCACCACACCCAGGCGCAGGAGGTGGACGAGGAGAACTTCTTCCACTCCACCGAGACCGGCGGCACCGTGGTGTCGAGCGCGCTGGTGCTGATGGAGGAGATCGCCCGCGCGCGCTACCCGACCAGCGAGTGGAACATCTACGGCGCGCAGGCGAGCGACGGCGACAACTGGCACCACGACAGCGGCCGCTGCCGCGAGCTGCTGGCCCACGGCATCCTGCCGCTGTGCCGCTACTTCGCCTACGTGCAGGTGGCCGAGGAAGAGCAGAACCTGTGGGACGAGTACGCGGCGCTGGCCGAGGAATCCAAGACCTTCGCCATCCGCAAGGTGACCGAGGCGTCGCAGATCTACCCGGTGTTCCGCGACCTGTTCAAGAAAGAGGGAGTGCCCGCATGAGCCGCAAATCGGTGGCGCCGCCGGTCGATCCCACGCCCGATCTCTTCGACGGCGTCGACGCCGCCACGCCCGGGCGCGTGCGGCGCGCGGCCGACGTGGTGACGCCGCCCCGCGCCGCGAGCCCGCTGCCCGCGCCGAGCGACTGGTCGTTCGAGCTGATCGAGCAGTACCACGCCGTCATCCGCCGCACCGCCGAGCGCTTCGGCCTGGACACCTACCCGAACCAGCTCGAGATCATCACCGCCGAGCAGATGATGGACGCCTACGCCAGCGTGGGCATGCCGGTGAACTACCGCCACTGGAGCTACGGCAAGGAGTTCATCGCGACGGAGAAGAACTACCGCCGCGGCCACATGGGCCTGGCCTACGAGATCGTCATCAACAGCAATCCCTGCATCAGCTACCTGATGGAGGAGAACACGATGGCGATGCAGGCGCTCGTCATCGCGCATGCCGCCTACGGCCACAACAGCTTCTTCAAGGGCAACTACCTGTTCCGCATGTGGACGGATGCGTCGTCCATCATCGACTACCTCGTCTACGCCAAGAACTACGTGCACGAATGCGAGGAGCGCCACGGCCTCGACGCGGTGGAGGCCATCCTCGATTCCTGCCACGCGCTGATGAACCACGGCGTCGACCGCTACCGCCGCCCGAGCAAGCTCAGCCTCGCGCAGGAGCGCGAGCGCCGCGAGGACCGCGAGCGCTACGCCCAGCAGCAGATCAACGACATCTGGCGCACCCTGCCGGCCAAGCCCGAGAAGGCGGTGGAGGAGTCGCAGTCCAAGCGCTACCCCGAGGAGCCGCAGGAGAACCTGCTGTACTTCATCGAGAAGAACGCGCCGCTGCTCGAGCCCTGGCAGCGCGAGATCGTGCGCATCGTGCGCAAGGTGGCGCAGTACTTCTACCCGCAGCGCCAGACGCAGGTGATGAACGAGGGCTGGGCCACCTTCTGGCACCACAAGCTGCTCAACACGCTGTACGACGACGGCCACCTGTCCGACGGCATGATGATCGAGTGGCTGAAGTCGCACACCAACGTGATCTACCAGCCGCCGGTCACGCACAAGGCCTACAGCGGCATCAACCCGTATGCGCTCGGCTTCGCGATGTACACCGACATCAAGCGCATCTGCGAGCACCCGACCGACGAGGACCGCCACTGGTTCCCCGACATCGCCGGCAGCGACTGGCTGGAGACGCTCGACCATGCGATGCGCAACTTCAAGGACGAGAGCTTCGTCGGCCAGTACCTCTCGCCGCACCTGATGCGCGAGTTCCGCTTCTTCTCTATCGTCGACGACGAGAAGGAGCGCGAGCTGGAGGTCGCCGCCATCCACGACGAATCGGGCTACCGCCGCCTGCGCGAGGCGCTGTCGCGCCAGTACGACCTCGCCAGCCGCGAGCCCAACATCCAGGTGTGGAGCGTCAACACCCGCGGCGACCGCTCGCTCACGCTGCGCCACGTGCAGCACAACGACCGCCCGCTGCACGAGGGCGCCCAGGAAGTGCTCAAGCACGTGGCGCGGCTGTGGGGCTTCGGCGTGCACCTCGAGAGCGTCGACGCGGCCGGCTTCGCCACCAAGCGCTGGTCCGTCAACGGCCCGGCGCAGCCCTAGCCGGCGCGCAAACCCGGCACCCGCGGCCGGATGTCACGCCGGTGCCCGCCGGCGATGCGCGCGGCGCGGCGCGCGCTCCTAGACTTGGTTCCTGCGCCGCACAGGCGCGTCCAGAACCCGAGCCGCCGCCGCGCCATGAGTCACGCCCCCGCCCTGCACGTCGACTGGGAGTCCGGCGAAGGCCGCATCCACCTCGGCGAGCTCGCCCAGGCGCCGGCGCGCTTCCGCCGCGACGTGCTGATCGACTGGAAGGGCGAGATCGAGCACCTGCTCGGCGCCGTCGAGGCCGACCTGCATCCCGAAAGGCAGCGGGAACAAACCGGCGACCAGCGGGCTCAGAACCGGCGTCGCCGCACGCTGTGCGAGCGGCTGTCGGGCGCGACCATCCAGCTGGCCGAACCGCTGGTCAACGGCGACGTGCTGCTGCACCTCGCCGACGGCACGGCGGTCGTGCTCTTCGCACGCCATGAAGACGTGAAGCTGCAGCGCATCGCCGATCCGGCCGATGCGCGGCTGCATGCGTCGCGCGCCGGCACCGGCGATCTCTATCTGCGCGAGGACCCGCCGTGAGGCGAGGCCCTGCGGCGCGGTCGTTTCTCCCCGTTTCCTTCGGTCTTTTCGTTCCAGGCAGTACAGCATGAAGATTCTCGGCGTCGAACTCCAGAAGCCGTCGTTCAACCAGGTGACCGCCGCCGCCGTGATGGCGGCCGGCTTGTGGATGGCGATGGTCGCCGTGCTGCGCACCGCCGGCCAGCCGCTGGACCGCGTGGACGCCGGCGCCGCGCTGCTGGTGATCTTCTGGGGCTGCGTGTGCGTGCGCATGGGCATCCGCATCGACCGCGGCCCGCGCCACCTGGCGGTGAACCTGCTGTGCGCCGGCGTGCTGCTGGCGGCCTACCAGTTCGTGGTGATGCTGTTCAGCGCCGCGCCGGTCGTCTGACGCCAGGCGCCGGGCGCCCGCGCCGGCCTACAGCGCGAAGATCTTCCCCGGGTTCATGATGTTCTTCGGGTCGAGCGCCCGCTTGAGCGCGCGCATCTGATCGACCGCGGCTTCGCCCGCCTCGGCGGCGAGGAAGCCCATCTTGTGCAGGCCCACGCCGTGCTCGCCGGTGCAGGTGCCGTCCATGCGCAGCGCGCGCTCGACCAGCCGCGCGTTCAGGGCTTCCGCGGCATCGCGCTCCGCGTCGCTGGCCGGATCGATCAGGTAGCCGACGTGGAAATTGCCGTCGCCCACGTGGCCGACGATGAAGTACGGGATGCCGCTCGCATCCACCTCGGCCACCGTCTCGTTGATGCACTCGGCCAGGCGCGAGATCGGCACGCAGGTGTCGGTCGTGACGCAGCGGCAGCCCGGGCGCATCTGCAGCGCCGAGAAATAGGCATGGTGGCGTGCGGTCCAGAGACGGGTGCGCTCCTCCGGCGTGTCGGCCCACTGGAAGCCCTCGCCGCCGAACTCGGCCGCGATCTCCTGCACCGTCGCCGCCTGCTCGCGCACGCCCGCCGGGCTGCCGTGGAACTCCATCAGCAGCATCGGCGCCTCGGGCAGGCCGAGCCTGTCGTGGCGGTTCACCGCCCGCACCGTGTTCGGATCGAGCAGCTCGCAGCGCGCGATGGGCACGCCGGTCTGGATGATCTGGATGGTGGTGCGCACCGCGGCGTCGATGCTCGGGAACGAGCAGGTGGCCGCCGACACCGCCTCGGGCAGCGGGTAGAGCTTGAGCGTGATCTCGGTCATCACGCCGAGCGTGCCCTCGCTGCCGACGTACAGCCGCGTGAGGTCGTAGCCGGCCGACGACTTGCGCGCGCGCGTGCCGGTGCGGATCACCTCGCCCCGGGCCGTGACCACGGTGAGGGCCAGCACGTTGTCGCGCATCGTGCCGTAGCGCACCGCGTTCGTGCCGCTGGCGCGCGTGGCGCTCATGCCGCCGAGGCTGGCGTCGGCCCCCGGGTCGATGGGGAAGAACAGGCCCGCATGGCGCACCTCGTTGTTGAGCTGGGTGCGCGTGACGCCCGCCTGCACGGTGACCGTCAGGTCCTCCGGCTGCACGGCGATGACGCGGTTCATGCGCGACAGGTCGATGCTCACGCCGCCCTGGATCGCCAGCAGGTGGCCTTCGAGCGAGGAGCCGACGCCGAAGGGGATCACCGGCACGGCGTGCTCGTCGGCCAGCTTCACGACGGCCGCCACGTCCTCGGTGGATTCGCAGAACACCACCGCCTCGGGCGGCGGCGCGTCGAAGGGCGACTCGTCGCGGCCGTGCTGGGTGCGCACCGCCATGGCGGTGGAGCAGCGTTCGCCGAAGTGCTGCCGCAGGGCCTCGAGCATCGCCGGCGGCACCGGCCGCGCGGCCTCGGCGCCCAGCACGTGGGCCGAAATCGGTGCGTTCATCGCGGGTCTCCGTCGGCCGCCATCGACCGTCCGCCGATTGTAGGAACCGCGCTTGGGCTAGCATGGCCGACATGGCCAATCGACTCTCGCAGATCGCCACCCGCACCGGCGACGACGGCACCACCGGGCTCGGCGACGGCACGCGCGTGCCCAAGGACGACCTGCGCATCGCGGCGATGGGCGACGTCGACGAGCTGAACTCCACCCTCGGCGTGCTGCTGGCCGAGCCGCTGCCCGACGACGTGCGCGAGCTGCTGGTGGTGATCCAGCACGAGCTCTTCAACCTCGGCGGCGAGCTGTCGATCCCCGGCTTCGAGCTGCTCAAGGCCGACGCCGTGCTGCGCCTGGACGAGGCGCTGGCGCACTACAACGCCGCGCTGCCGCGGCTGAAGGAGTTCATCCTGCCGGCGGGCACGCGCAGCGCCGCCATCTCGCACGTGGCGCGCACCGTGGCGCGCCGCGCCGAACGGGCGCTGGTGGCGCTGGCGGGGGCGGCGCCCGTGCGCAAGGAGCCGCGCCAGTACCTGAACCGGCTGTCGGACCTGATGTTCGTGCTGGCGCGCGTGCTCAACCGCGCCAACCTCGACGGCCTCGGCGGGGACGACGTCTACTGGCGCAGCGAGCGCCTGGCGCGGCAGGGCGACTGAGCCTCAGCTGCCGGCCGTGTAGCCGGCGCCGAACTCGCGCAGGCTCAGGAAGCCGTCCCGGTCGGCGTCGAGTTCCTCGAACTTCGCCGCCACGGCCGGGAACTGCGCCGCCTCCTTCTTCGACAGCTTGCCGTCCGAATCGGTGTCGGCGCGGGTGAAGGCCGAGCGGAACGGCGCCTCCTCGGCGCCCGTCGGCGGCGTGGCCTGCTGCGCCGCAGCCGCCCAGCAGGCGGCCGAGGCGGCCAGGCCGATCACGATGCGTTGAAACGCCATGCGCCACTCCTCTCGCGAACCGTGGGTGACCGTTCGATCCGGCGCGGCAACGCGGGTGCGGGCGTGTTTGTCAGCCGGCGTAACCGGCCGCGGGCTCAGCCGCGGCCGCGGCGCGCCTGGACCGCCTGGCCCAGCGTGTCGAGCACGGCGAGCGAGTCGTCCCAGCCGATGCAGGCGTCGGTGATGCTCTGGCCGTAGGCGAGCTTGGCCGGATCGTCCTTGCCGGGGCTGAACTTCTGGGCGCCCGCGTTGATGTGGCTCTCGACCATCACGCCGAAGATGCGCCGGCTGCCGGCCGCGAGCTGGCCGGCGATGTCCTTCGCCACGTCGATCTGGCGCAGGTGCTGCTTGCTGCTGTTGGCGTGCGAGCAATCGACCATCAGTCGCGCCGGCAGCCTGGCGGCCTCGAGGTCGTGGCAGGCGGCCTCCACGTGCGCCGCGTCGTAGTTCGGCGCCTTGCCGCCGCGCAGGATCACGTGGCAGTCCTGGTTGCCGCGCGTCTCGACGATGGCCACCTGCCCGTTCTTGTGCACCGACAGGAAGTGGTGCGGCCGCGCCGCGGCCTGGATGGCGTCGGTGGCGATGCGGATGTTGCCGTCGGTACCGTTCTTGAAGCCGATGGGCGCCGACAGCCCCGACGACAGCTCGCGGTGCACCTGGCTCTCCGTCGTGCGCGCGCCGATCGCGCCCCAGGCGATCAGGTCGCCGATGTACTGCGGCGAGATCACGTCGAGGAACTCGCTGCCGGCGGGCACGCCCAGGCGGTTGATCTCCAGCAGCAGCTGGCGCGCGATGCGCAGGCCCTCGTCGATGCGGTAGCTCTCGTCGAGGTAGGGGTCGTTGATCAGCCCCTTCCAGCCCACCGTGGTGCGCGGCTTCTCGAAGTACACCCGCATCACGATCTCCAGCGTGCCGGCATGCGCCTCGCGGTGCTGCTTCAGGCGCCGGGCGTAGTCGAGCGCCGCCTCGGGGTTGTGGATGGAGCAGGGGCCCATGATCACCAGCAGCCGGTCGTCGCGCCCGGCCATGATGTCGCGGATGCGCTGGCGCGTGTCGCCGACCAGCGCCTCCACGGCCGTGCCCTGGATGGGGAAGAACCGGATCAGGTGCTCCGGCGGCGGCAGCGGCATCACGTTGCGGATCCTTTCGTCGTCGGTCCGGCTGGTCTTCTCGGTGCGCGCATACCACTCGTCGCTGGCGGCTTGGGTCGTCATGGAAAGGGCTCCTCGGGATGGATCGGTGGAATCGGGAACGGCGGGCGAAAAAAAACCGCCGGGGGTCGCCCGGCGGTCTTGGGATTCGGTTCGCGCTCGTTCGGCTATGCGCTTGCCTCTCCTCCGCCGGTGCGGTGCGAGAACCAAAAGTACGCAAAGAAGAACGAGCGGAAAGACATGCCGGCGACTTTAGCACGCGAATTCGCCGGTGCGCCAGCCCGCGGCGTCATGCGGTACCGCCGACCGTGAGGCGGTCGATGCGCAAGGTCGGCTGCCCGACGCCGACGGGCACGCTCTGGCCCTCCTTGCCGCACACGCCGACGCCGGTGTCCAGCCGCATGTCGTTGCCGATCATGCTCACGCGCGTGAGCGCGTCGGGGCCGTTGCCGATGAGCGTCGCGCCCTTTACCGGGTACTGGATCTTCCCGTTCTCGACCCAGAAGGCCTCGCTCGCCGAGAACACGAACTTGCCGCTGGTGATGTCGACCTGGCCGCCGCCGAAGTTGGTGGCGTACAGGCCGCGCTTGAGGCCGGCGATGATTTCCTCCGGCGCCTTGTCGCCGCCGAGCATGTAGGTGTTGGTCATGCGCGGCATCGGCACGGCGGCGTAGCTCTCGCGGCGGCCGTTGCCGGTGGGCTTCGTCTTCATCAGGCGCGCGTTCATCGCGTCCTGGATGTAGCCCTTGAGGATGCCGTCCTCGATCAGCACGTTGCGCTGCGTGGCGTTGCCTTCGTCGTCGACGTTGAGCGAGCCGCGGCGGTCGGCGATGGTGCCGTCGTCGAGCACCGTCACGCCCCTGGCCGCCACGCGCTGGCCGATGCGTCCGCAGAACGCGCTCGAGCCCTTGCGGTTGAAGTCGCCCTCGAGCCCGTGGCCGATGGCCTCGTGGATCAGCACGCCGGGCCAGCCCGGGCCGAGCACCACGCTCATCTCGCCCGCCTTCGCCGGGCGCGAGCCGAGGTTGGTGAGCGCGGCGTTCACCGCCTGCTCGACGTAGCCCTCGATCACGCCGTCGCGAAAGTAGCCGAAGCCAAAGCGCCCGCCGCCGCCGCCGGTGCCGACCTCGCGGCGCACCTGGCCGTCGACGGTCTGCTCGGCGATCACCGTCACCGACAGCCGCACCAGCGGGCGCACGTCGGCGGCCAGCGTGCCGTCGGCGCGCGCCACCAGCACCACGTCGTACTCGCCGGCCAGGCCCGCCATCACCTGCACGATGCGCGGGTCCTTGGCGCGGGCGAGCCGTTCCACCTTCTCCAGCAGCGCCACCTTCTGCGTGCTGTCGAGCGTGGCGATGGGGTCCATCGGCGCGTACAGCGTGCGGATGCCGGCGATCACCGGCTGGCCCGCGACCTTGACCTTGCGGCTCTGCCCCGCGGCGGCGATGGTGCGCACGGTCTGCGCGGCGTCGAGCAGGGCGGCTTCGGAGATGTCGTCGGAATACGCGAAGGCCGTCTTCTCGCCTGCCACCGCCCGCACGCCCACGCCCTGGTCGATGCCGAAGCTGCCGCTCTTGACGATGCCTTCCTCCAGGCTCCAGCCCTCGCTGCGGGTGTACTGGAAGTACAGGTCGGCGTCGTCGATGCGGTGCGTGGCGATGGTGCCCAGCGCCTTCGCGAGCGTGGCGTCGCTCAGGCCGAAGGGCTCGAGCAGCAGCGAGCGGGCAATCGCCAGGCGTTCGATCGTGGGTTCGCGGGAGATCATGGACGGTCCTTCGCAGCGGCTGGCCACAGAGGCGGATCATTGTAGGGAGCGGGTTGCCGCCGCGAGCCCCGCGCGGCCATGGCCGTCTTCGCCGCGAGGCCGCTCAGCCGTCCGCGCCCATCTGCCGCTGCAGGCGCAGCGCGCGCTGGTACAGCGCGTTGCGCGGCGCGCCCGTCAGCTCGCCCGCCAGCGCCACGGCCTGACGGAGCGGCACGGCGGCCATCAGCGTGCGCAGGGTGGCGTCGTGGGCCGCCGCGTCGTCGCCGGCGGGGGCGGCGGGCAGGGCGTGCAGCACCAGCGCGAACTCGCCGCGCGTGCGGTTCGGGTCCGCGGCCAGCCAGGCCGGCAGCTCGGCCGCGGCCAGGGTGTGCACCGTCTCGAACTGCTTGGTCAGCTCGCGGCAGGCGGTGACGCGGCGCGCGCCGCAGGCGGCGGCCAGGTCCCTGGCCAGCGCCTCGATGCGGTGCGGCGCCTCGAACAGCACCTGCGTGCCGGGCGCGGCCGCGAGGGCCTTCAATGCCGCGCCGCGCTCGCTGCCACGCGCGGGCAGGAAGCCCGCGAAGGCGAAGCCGTGGCCGGCCGCGTCGCCCGCCACGCTGAGCGCCGCGGCCGCGCTGCTGGCGCCGGGAACCGGCACGGCGCGGTGGCCCGCCTGCTGCACGGCCGCCACCAGGACGGCCCCGGGGTCGCTGATCGCCGGCGTGCCGGCATCGCTGACGTAGGCCACGCGCTCGCCGCGCGCGAGCCGCGCGATCACCGCGCCGGCGGCCTCGTGCTCGTTGTGCTCGTGCAGCGGCAGCAGCGGCTTGTCGAGCCCGAGGTGGCGCAGCAGCGGCGCGCTGTGGCGCGTGTCCTCGCAGGCCACCGCGTCGGCGAGCGCCAGCACGTGGATGGCGCGCAGCGTGAGGTCGGCCAGATTGCCGATGGGCGTGGCCACCACGTACAGTGCGCCGGCCGGGAACTGCTGGCTGCCCGCTGCCGCGGCGGCGGCCTGCAACAGCAACGGGGCGCTGGACATGGTGACGACGAAGACGCTCGGTGATGAGGGGGAGCAGGCGGCGCTCGCGCACCTGCTGGGCCACGGGCTCACGCTCGTGCGGCGCAATTATCGGGTGGCCGCCGGGCCGCGCGCCCGCGGCGGCGAGGTCGACCTCATCCTGCGCGAGCGTGACGGTACGCTGCTCTTCGTCGAGGTGCGCCGGCGCGGCGGGCTCGCGCACGGCGGCGCGGCGGCGAGCATCGGCGCCTCCAAGCGGCGGCGCATCGTGCTCGCCGCGCAGCACTTCCTGCAGCCCTACGCCTCGCCGCCGCCGTGCCGCTTCGACGTGGTGGCGATCGACGGCGGGCGCATCGAATGGCTGCGGGGCGCCTTCGACGCGGACTGAACCAAGTGCGCCCGGGCGGCACCAAGCCCTGTCTTATCATCGAACACCATGCTCGAACAACGCATCCAGCAGCAGTTCTTCGACAGCGCCGACCTCAAGTACGCCGCCGCCGAACTGCTCGTCAAGCCGATCGCCGACGCGGTCAACGCCGTCGTCGGCTGCATCACCTCGGGCGGCAAGGTGCTGGCCTGCGGCAACGGCGGGTCGGCGGCGGACGCCCAGCATTTCGCCGCCGAGTTCGTCGGCCGCTTCGAGCGCGAGCGCCCGGGCCTCGCGGCCATCGCGCTCACGACGGACACCTCCATCCTCACCGCGGTCGGCAACGACTACGACTTCGACGCCGTCTTCTCCAAGCAGGTGCAGGCGCTCGGCCAGCCGGGCGACGTGCTGCTCGCCATCTCGACCAGCGGCAACTCGGCCAACGTGCTGGCGGCCGTCGAGGCGGCGCGCGCCAAGGAGATGACGGTGGTGGCGCTCGTCGGGCGCGACGGCGGCAGGATCGCCCAGCGATTGATCGAGACCGACGTGCAGATCTGCGTTCCGCACGAGCGCACCGCACGCATCCAGGAAGTTCACCTGCTCGTCATCCATTGCATCTGCGATGCGGTCGACCTGCAGCTTCTCGGCGAACAGGACAACGCATGACTCTGGCCTTCTCCCGCGGCGCGCGCCTGCGCTGCACGCTTCTTCTCGCCGCCGCCACCACGCTGACGGCGCTGGCCGGCTGCGCGCCGCTGCTCGTGGGCGGCGCGCTCGTGGGCGGCAGCATGATGGCGGCCGACCGCCGCACCTCCGGCACGCAGATCGAGGACCAGGCGATCGAGCTGAAGGCGCGCAACCGCATCGGGGACGCCATCGGCGAGCGCGGCAACGTGAGCGTCACGAGCTACAACCGCACCGCGCTCATCACCGGCGAGGTGCGCGACGAGGCCGACAAGGCAGCGGTCGAGCAGGCCGTCTCGCGGGTCGAGAACGTGCGTGCCATCGTCAACGAGCTGCAGATCGCCGGCGCCGCCTCGCTCACCAGCCGCTCGAACGATGCCATCGTCACGAGCAAGGTGAAGGCGAGCTTCGTCGATGCGCGCGACATCTCGGCCAACTACTACAAGGTCGTCACCGAGCGCGGCGTGGTGTACCTGATGGGCCGCGTCACCGAGCGCGAGGCCGACCGGGCGACGGAACTGGCGCGCAGCGTGCCGGGCGTGCAGAAGGTGGTGCGCCTGTTCGAGATCCTGAGCCAGGCGCAGGTCGACGCGATGACGCTCAAGCCGCAGCTCGACGAAGCGCCCAAGCCCTCGAACTGAGCCGCCGCGGCGGCACGAAGCACGGCGCCCGCGGGCGCCGTTCGTCATGGGGGCGCCGATCCCGTCCAGCCTTGCAGGCCGCGCCCTCGCTGCCTCAGCGCAGCCGCTTCACGAGGCTGGAGGTGTCCCAGCGCTGCCCGCCCTGCGCCTGGATGTCGGCATAGAACTGGTCGACGAGCGCCGTGACGGGCAGCCGCGCGCCGTTGCGCTTGGCCTCGTCGAGCACCAGGCCGAGGTCCTTGCGCATCCAGTCGACGGCGAAGCCGAAGTCGAACCGGTCGTCGATCATGGTCGGGCCGCGGTTGTCCATCTGCCAGCTCTGCGCCGCGCCCTTGCCGATGACGCCGAGCACCGCCTTCATGTCCAGCCCCGCCTTCTGGCCGAAGGCGATGGCTTCGGACAGGCCCTGCACCAGCCCGGCGATGGCGATCTGGTTGACCATCTTGGCGAGCTGGCCGGCGCCGCTGCCGCCCAGCAGCGTCACCGCCTTGGCGAAGGCCATGGCCACCGGCTGGATGGCGGCGAAGGCCGCGGCGTCGCCGCCGCACATCACCGTGAGCACGCCGTTGACGGCGCCGAGGTTGCCGCCCGAGACCGGCGCATCGATGAACGCGAGGCCCGCCTTCGCGCCTTCGGCACTCAACTCCCGCGCGACGGCGGCGGACGCCGTGGTGTGGTCCACGAAGATCGCGCCGCGCTGCATGCCGGCGAAGGCGCCGTCCTCGCCCAGCACCACCGAGCGCAGGTCGTCGTCGTTGCCGACGCAGGCGAAGACGATGTCGGCGCCTTGCGCCGCGGCCTTCGGCGTGGCGGCCGATGCGCCGCCGTACTCCTTCACCCAGGACTCGGCCTTGGCGGCGCTGCGGTTGTAGACCGTCACCCGATGTCCGGCGCGCAACAGGTGGCCGGCCATCGGATAGCCCATCACCCCGAGGCCCAGGAAAGCCACGCGGCGCGAGGCCGTCGGTTCGTACGTCTTGTCTGCCATGCGAGCTGCTCCACGAATGAAAACGGCCTCCGACTGGAGGCCGTGACGGCAGATGGTAAGCCGATCAGACGATCGTCAAGTGTTCGGTGCCGGCCGCCAGGTCGCTGCTGCGCGCGCGCGTGCTGTGCAGCTTGATCTGCAGCCGCAGGTCGTTCACCGAGTCGGCGTTGCGCAGCGCGTCCTCGTAGCTGACGACGCCGCCCTCGTACAGGTCGAACAGCGCCTGGTCGAAGGTCTGCATGCCGAGCTCGCGCGAGCGCTTCATGATCTCCTTCACCTCGCCCACCTCGCCCTTGAAGATCAGGTCGGCGATGAGCGGCGTGTTCAGCATGATCTCCACCGCCGCCGCGCGCCCCTTGCTTTCCTGGCGCGGCAGCAGGCGCTGCGACACCAGCGCCTTCAGGTTGAGCGACAGGTCCATCAGCAGCTGCGCGCGCCGCTCCTCGGGGAAGAAGTTGATGATGCGGTCCAGCGCCTGGTTGGCGCTGTTGGCGTGCAGGGTGGCCATGCACAGGTGGCCGGTCTCGGCGAAGGCCACGGCGTGCTCCATGGTCTCGCGGTCGCGGATCTCGCCCATCAGGATGACGTCGGGCGCCTGGCGCAGCGTGTTCTTCAGCGCCTGTGCCCAGCCCTCGGTGTCGATGCCGACCTCGCGCTGGGTGACGATGCAGTTCTTGTGCGGATGCACGAACTCCACCGGGTCCTCGATCGTGATGATGTGGCCGAAGGAGTTCTCGTTGCGGTAGTCGACCATCGCGGCCAGCGAGGTGCTCTTGCCCGAGCCGGTGGCGCCCACGAAGATGACCAGCCCGCGCTTGGTCATCGCCACGTCCTTGAGCACCTGCGGCAGGTCGAGGCTGTCGATGGTGGGCAGCGTCTGCGGGATCGTGCGCAGCACCAGCCCCACCTGCCCCTGCTGCACGAAGGCGTTGACGCGAAAGCGCCCGATGCCCTGGGGCGAGATGGCGAAGTTGCACTCCTTCGTGCGCTCGAACTCCGCCGCCTGCTTGTCGTTCATCACGCTGCGCGTGAGCGCCAGCGTGTGCTGGCCGGTCAGCGGCTGCGGCGACACCTTGGTGATCTTGCCGTCGACCTTGATGGCCGGCGGGAAGTCGGCCGTGAGGAAGAGGTCCGAGCCGTTGCGCGACACCATGAGGCGCAGCAGGTCGTTGACGAACTTGGAGGCCTGGTCACGTTCCATGAGGGGTCCTGGTCAAGACAACGCCGATCAATTCTGCGACAGCAGCGCCGACAGCCGCGCGCTCACCTGGCGCAGCCGCAGCGACAGCCGGCGCGACAGGGAGGCCAGCAGCGCCAGCCCGAGCCGCGGCTCGTGCGCGAGCATCGCATCCAGCCGCTCGCTGTCGATCACCGCGAGCGAGCAGGGCGACAGCGTCATGCACGACGAGAACCGGGCGCCGGCGTCGAGCAGCGACATCTCGCCCAGCATCTCGCCCGCATGCGCCTCCGCCAGGCGCGCCCGCGCGCCCCAGGGGTGCACGCGGTCGACCGACAGGGTGCCCTCGAGCACCACGAGCATGTAGTTGCCGCGCTCGTCCTGCGCGATGACTTCCTTGCCGGCCGGCACCGAGACGAACTCGCAGTAGCGGCACAGGCGCTGCAGCTCGTCGGGGCAGAGCGCGACGAGCTGGCGGTCGTCCGTCCACAGCCGGGCGAAGAGCGAGGCGCCTTCGGCGGGGTCGAGCGCCCGGGCGTCGACCTCGACCGCGCGCGTGCGCCAGGCGGCGCGCGCCTGCACGTCGCCCGGCACCTCGTGGAACATCGACGAGAAGTAGCCGGCCTCCTCGCCGCCCTCGGGCGGGCGGGGCGGCCGCTTCATGCGGGAGAACAGGCGCTTCACGGCGCGGCGCTCAGCCGGGGAAGTTCTCCGGGAACTTCGCCTTGGTGCGCGCCTCGGCCGGCGAGATGACGTTGCGGCGCACCAGGTCGGTCAGGTTCTGGTCCAGCGTCTGCATGCCCATGCTGTTGCCGGTCTGGATGGCCGAGTACATCTGCGCGATCTTGTTCTCGCGGATCAGGTTCTTGATGGCCGAGGTGCCGAGCATGATCTCGTGCGCGGCCACGCGGCCGGTGCCGTCCTTGAGCTTGCACAGCGTCTGCGAGATCACGGCGACGAGCGATTCGGAGAGCATCGCGCGCACCATCTCCTTCTCGGCCGCGGGGAAGACGTCGACGATGCGGTCGATGGTCTTGGCCGCGCTCGAGGTGTGCAGCGTGCCGAACACCAGGTGGCCCGTCTCGGCGGCGGTGAGCGCCAGGCGGATGGTCTCCAGGTCGCGCATCTCGCCCACGAGGATGGCGTCCGGGTCCTCGCGCAGCGCCGAGCGCAGCGCGTTGGCGAAGCTGAGCGTGTGCGGGCCGACCTCGCGCTGGTTGACGAGGCACTTCTTCGATTCGTGCACAAACTCGATCGGGTCTTCCACCGTGAGCACGTGGCCGTACTCGTTCTCGTTGAGGTGGTTGACCATGCCGGCGAGCGTGGTCGACTTGCCCGAGCCGGTGGGCCCGGTCACCAGCACCATGCCGCGCGGCTTGAGCGCCAGGTCGCCGAACACCTTGGGCGCGGCCAGCTGCTCCAGCGTGAGGATCTTGGACGGGATGGTGCGGAACACCGCGCCCGCGCCGCGGTTCTGGTTGAAGGCGTTGACGCGGAAGCGCGCCAGGCCCTGGATCTCGAACGAGAAGTCGCACTCCAGCGTCTCTTCGTACGCCTTGCGCTGCGAGTCGTTCATGATGTCGTACACCATGTCGTGCACCTGCTTGTGCTCGAGGGCGTCGACGTTGATGCGCCGCACGTCGCCGTGCACGCGGATCATGGGGGGCAGGCCCGACGACAGGTGCAGGTCCGAGGCCTTGTTCTTGACGGAGAAGGCCAGCAGTTGGGTGATGTCCATGGGCTCGGATTCTGGGTCGATGCCTTCCGGCGCCGAAAGGGCGGGAAAGAGGCCTGCGGGATACTCGGCGAAATATGTCGACGATCGTCGGGAACATACAACAAGTGCGTGCTCGCATAGCGACGGCCTGCGCGGCTGCGCAGCGGCCCGTGCAAAGCGTCACGCTGCTCGCGGTGAGCAAGACGGTGCCGGCCGAAGGCGTCCGCGCGGCGTTCGAGGCCGGCGAGCGCCGCTTCGGCGAGAACTACGTGGCCGAGGGCGTGGCCAAGATCGCGGCGCTGGCCGACCTGCAGGGGCGCATCGAATGGCACCTCATCGGGCCGCTGCAGAGCAACAAGACGCGCGAGGCGGCGGTGCATTTCGACTGGGTGCAGTCGGTGGACCGGCTGAAGATCGCGCAGCGGCTGTCGGCCCAGCGGCCGGCGCAGCGGCCGCCGCTCAACGTGTGCCTGCAGGTCAACGTGAGCGGCGAGGCGTCCAAGAGCGGCGTGGCACCGGACGAGCTGCCGGCGCTCGCGCGCGAGGTGGCCGCCCTGCCGCGGCTGGCCCTGCGCGGGCTGATGTCGATTCCCGAGCCGACGCCCGACCTGGCCGCGCAGCGGCGCTCGCACGCCGTGCTGCGCGGGCTGTTCGAGCAGCTGCGCGGCGAGGGCCTGGCGCTCGACACCTTGTCGATGGGCATGACGGCCGACCTCGAAGCGGCGGTGCTCGAAGGCGCGACGATGGTGCGCATCGGGACGGCGATCTTCGGCGCGCGGGCGCCGGCGGCGGAGGCCTCGCCTTGCAAATGGGGCGGTAGCTCTCGCTGAAGCCGCGCCTCAGATGGGAAGGGCTGTGGAACTCTTCACCTCTTCCATCACCGCGTAGGTGTGCGTCTCCCGCACCCCCGGCAGCGACCACAGCACCGACGCCAGCAGCTCGCGGTAGGCATGCATGTCGGCCACGCGCGTCTTGAGCAGGTAGTCGAAGCCGCCGGCCACGAGGTGGCATTCCATGATCTCGGGCCGGGCCTGCACGGCGGCCTTGAAGGCGCTCATCACGTCGGGCGTGGTGCGGTCGAGCACCACCTCCACGAACACCAGCATGCCGACGCCCAGCCGCACCGGGTCGAGCCGCGCCTCGTAGCCGCGGATGAAGCCCTCGCGCGTGAGCCGCTTCACCCGCTCCAGCACGGCGGTGGGCGACAGGTGCACCGCCTCGGCGAGCTTCAGGTTGGCGATGCGGCCGTCGTGCTGCAGCACCCGAAGAATCTTCGCGTCGGTCTTGTCGAGCCCGGGCGAGGCTTTCCGCGTCGATTCGCTCTTCACTGGCGACCCGCCTCTCTTTGGTGATTAATTCGCCAGCATAGGCGATAGGCTGCGAATTATTCAGACAGATCGCCGATTTCATGTTCACCCTGCCGCCCGAACGTTCCCGCCTGCCCGCGCCCTGCCGTGATGAGCATGCGGTGGTGAAGACGCTGCTCGCCGGCCTGTCGGGCACGCTCGACTGGCCGGCCGTCGTGGTGGCCGCGCGGCCCTGGGTGCAGGCGGTGCGGGCCAGGCCGGCGCCGTTCTGGGCGATGGAATCGCTGCTGCGCGAATACCCCATCACCAGCGCCGAGGGCCTGGCGCTGATGCGGCTGGCCGAGGCGCTGCTGCGGGTGCCCGATGCCGAAACGGCCGTCGCCCTCACGGCCGACCAGCTCGGCCGCGCCGATTTCGATGCGGCCGGCGACGGCCCGCACCGGCTGCTCGCCGGGCTGTCGGCCAGCGCCATCGGCCTGTCCAAGCGCTTCCTGCCGGATGCGCAGCGCGAGGGCGGCCTGCTGCAGCGGCTGGGCGCGCAGACGGTGGTGGCCGCCGCGGTGCGCGCCATCGGGCTGCTGGGGCGGCAGTTCGTGCTCGGCCGCGCCATCGGCGAGGCGCTGGACGAGGCCGCGGCCGCGCGGCGCGACCACCGGGCGCTGCGCTTCAGCTTCGACATGCTGGGCGAGGGCGCGCGTACCGAGCCCGACGCGCTGCGCTACCTCGACGCCTACGCGCAGGCCATCGCCGCGCTGGCCGCCCGGCGCCGCGAGGGCCCGGTGGAGGCGGCCGACGGCATTTCCATCAAGCTGAGCGCGCTCTTCGCCCGCTACGAGGCCGGCCAGCGCGAGCGCGTGTTCGCCGAGCTGCTGCCGCGCGCGTGGCGCCTGGTCGAGGCGGCGGCGCGCGCCGACATCCACCTCACCATCGACGCCGAGGAGAGCGAGCGGCTCGAACTCTCGCTCGACGTCTTCGACGCGCTGGCCGCGCAGGTGGCGGCGCAGTTCCCCGCATGGCAGGGGCTGGGCCTGGCCGTGCAGGCCTACCAGACGCGCGCACTCGACGCGGTGGAGGAGGTCGGGCGCATCGCGCAGCGCCACGGCCTGCGGCTGATGGTGCGGCTCGTCAAGGGCGCCTACTGGGACGGCGAGATCAAGCGCGCGCAGGAGCTGGGCCTGGCCGGCTACCCGGTGTTCACCCACAAGCGGCACACCGACGTCTCCTACCTCGCCTGCGCGCGGGCGCTGCTGGCGCAGGCGGCGCAGGGGCGCGTCTACCCGCAGTTCGCCACGCACAACGCCGGCACCATCGCCGCCGTGCTGCGCATGGCGCGCGCGAGCGGCGCCGCCTTCGAGATGCAGCGCCTGCGCGGCATGGGCGAGGCCGTGTACCGCGAGGTGCTGGCGCAGGCGCCGGTGCCGCTGCGCATCTATGCGCCCGTCGGCCGGCACCGCGACCTGCTCGCCTACCTGGTGCGGCGCCTGCTGGAGAACGGCGCCAACTCCTCCTTCGTGCACCAGCTCGCCGACGACGCGGTGGACGCCGAGGCGCTGCTGGCCTCGCCGCTGGACCCGGCCGCCGTGCCCGCGCTGCCGCTGCCGCGCGCCCTCTACGGCTTCGACGGCCAGCGCGGGCGGGCCAATGCGCAGGGCGTGGACCTCGCCGTGCCGGAAGCCCGCCGGCCCCTGCTCGACGCGGTGGAGCGCCTGCGGCCCGAGCCGGTGCCCGAGGCCTCGCCCGGCGACGTGCCGGGGGCGATGCAGGCGCTGCAGGCCGGCTTCGCACGCTGGAACGCCGTACCGCTTCCCGAACGCTGCGCCGTCCTGCGGCGCGCGGCCGATGCGCTCGAAGCGCGGCTGGCCGAGTTCTGCGCCCTGCTGGTGCAGGAAGGGCGCAAGACGCTGGGCGACGCGGTGGCCGAGGTGCGCGAGGCCGTCGACTTCTGTCGCTACTACGCCGACGAGGCCGACGCGCGGCTCGCGCCGCAGGCGCTGCCCGGCCCCACCGGCGAAAGCAACGAGCTGCGCCTGCACGGCCGCGGCGTGTTCGTGTGCATCAGCCCGTGGAACTTCCCGCTGGCCATCTTCACCGGCCAGGTGGCGGCGGCGCTCGTCGCCGGCAACGCCGTCGCCGCGAAGCCGGCCGAGCAGACGCCCGCGGTGGCGCAGCGCATGGTGGCGCTGCTGCACGCCGCCGGCGTGCCGCCCGACGCGCTGGCGCTGCTGCACGGCCCGGGCGAGACCGTGGGCGCCGCGCTCGTCGCGCACCCGGCCGCTGCCGGCGTGTGCTTCACCGGCTCGACGCCGGTGGCGCAGGCCATCAACCGCGCGCTGGCCGCCAAGGACGGCCCCATCGTGCCGCTGATCGCCGAGACCGGCGGCATCAACGCCATGCTGGTCGACAGCAGCGCGCTGCCCGAGCAGGTGGCCGACGCCGTGGTGCAGAGCGCCTTCCGCTCGGCCGGCCAGCGCTGCTCGGCGCTGCGCCTGCTGTGCGTGCACGACGGCGTGGCCGACGGCGTGATCGGGATGATCCGCGGCGCGATGCAGGAACTGCGCGTGGGCGACCCCGCCGACTGGGCGACCGACGTCGGCCCGGTCATCGACCGCGAGGCCGCGGCTGCGCTGCAGGCGCACGTCGCCCGGCTGCGCCGCGAGGCGGTGCTGATCGGCGAGACGCCAATGCCGGCATCGGCCGCAGGCGACTTCGTCGCTCCCGTCGCCTTCGAGCTGCCGCGCATCGCCGACCTGCGGCAGGAGATCTTCGGCCCGGTGCTGCACGTCGTGCGCTGGCGCGGCGACCCGCAGGCAGTGCTGGCGCAGGTCCACGCCCTCGGCTTCGGCCTGACGCTGGGCCTGCAGACGCGCATCGACGGCCGGGCGCTGCGCCTGGCCGGGGCGGCGCGCATCGGCAACGTCTACGTCAACCGCCACATGGTCGGCGCCGTGGTGGGCGTTCAGCCCTTCGGCGGCGAGGGGCTGTCGGGCACCGGGCCGAAGGCCGGCGGGCCGCACTACCTCTACCGCTTCTGCAGCGAGCAGGCGCTCAGCATCAACACCGCCGCGGCCGGCGGCAACGTGCAATTGCTGGCGGGGCAGGCACCGCCCTGATCCGTACACTGCCGGGCATGAACACCCTGGCATTCATCGGCGGCGGCAACATGGCCGGCGCCATCATCGGCGGGCTCGTGAAGAGCGGGCGCGCGGCGGCGTCCATCCTCGTCGTCGACCCGGGCGAGGCGCAGCGCGAGCGGCTTCGGGCCGATTTCGGCGTGCGCACGCTGGCCGCGGCCGACGCCTCGCTGGCGCAGGCCGGCCTGGTGGTGTGGGCGGTGAAGCCGCAGCTCTTCCAGGCCGCCGCCGCGCCCTGCGCCGCGCACGTGGGCGGCGCGCTGCACCTGAGCGTGATGGCCGGCATCCGAAGCAGCGCCATCGCGCGCGCCGTCGGCACCGAGCGCGTGGTGCGTGCCATGCCCAACACGCCGGCGCTCATCGGCCAGGGCATCTCGGGCCTGTACGCGCGCGAGGCGGTGACGGCCGAGGAGAAGGACGAGGTCGAGCAGGTGCTCGCGCCCACCGGCCAGACGCTGTGGGTGGCGCACGAGCCCGACCTCGACGCGGTGACGGCACTGTCGGGCTCCGGCCCGGCCTACGTCTTCTATTTCATCGAGGCGATGATGCAGGCCGGCCTGGAGATGGGCCTGTCGGCCGAGCAGGGCAAGCGGCTCGCCATCGCCACCTTCCGCGGCGCCGCGGCGCTGGCGCAGGCGTCGCACGAGCCGCCCGAGCTGCTGCGCGAGCGGGTCACGTCCAAGGGCGGCACCACGCACGCGGCGCTCAGCGCGATGGAGGCCGACGGCGTGAAGCCCGCCTTCATGCGCGCCCTCGAAGCGGCGCGGCGGCGCGCGGTCGAGCTGGGCGACGAGTTCGGCGGCTGACCTCGACGCGCGGCGGGCAAGCGTCATGCCCGCGGCGAGCGGGGCGATGCAAAGCCGGCATTGCCATGGCGTGCCCAAGGCGCTGTCGAAGGCCTACAGTGCCTGCGCGCGCGCCGTGAGGCGCGCGTGTTCCATCCCCTGCGAGGAAACACGATGACCGCCCTGTCCTACGTCTCCACCGATCCCGCCAGCCCCTGGCAGACCTACCTGTCGCAGATCGACCGCGTGCTGCCCTACCTCGGGCCGCTGGCGCACTGGTCGGAGACGCTGAAGCGGCCCAAGCGCGCGCTGATCGTCGACGTGCCCATCGAGATGGACGACGGCAGCGTCGCGCACTTCGAGGGCTACCGCGTGCAGCACAACCTGTCGCGCGGGCCGGGCAAGGGCGGCGTGCGCTTCCACCCCGACGTCACGCTGGAGGAGGTGATGGCGCTGTCGGCCTGGATGACCATCAAGTGCGCCGCGGTGAACCTGCCCTACGGCGGGGCCAAGGGCGGCATCCGCGTCGATCCGAAGAAGCTCTCGATCAAGGAACTCGAGCGGGTGACGCGGCGCTACACCAGCGAGATCGGCATCATCATCGGCCCGCAGCGCGACATTCCGGCGCCCGACGTCAACACCAACGCCCAGGTCATGGCCTGGATGATGGACACCTACTCCATGAACACCGGCACCGCCGCCACCGGCGTGGTGACGGGCAAGCCCATCCACCTCGGCGGCTCGCTCGGGCGGGTGAAGGCCACCGGCCGCGGCGTGTACGTGACCGGGCGCGAGGCCCTGCGCCGCATGGGCGTGCCGCTGGACGGCGTGCGCGTGGCCGTGCAGGGCTTCGGCAACGTGGGCAGCTCGGCGGCCGAACTCTTCGTCGGCTCGGGCGGCAGGATCGTGGCGGTGCAGGACCACACAGGCAGCATCGCCGACCCGAACGGCTTCGACATGGCCGAGCTGATGGACACCGTGCGCCGCGACGGCGGCGTGGGCAGCTTCGCCGGCGGCGAGCGCATCGGCGGCGAGGACTTCTGGGACACCGACTGCGACATCCTCATCCCCGCCGCGCTCGAAGGCCAGATCACGCCGGAGCGGGCGCGCCGCATCAAGGCCAGGCTGGTGCTCGAAGGCGCCAACGGGCCGACGCTGCCCGAGGCCGACGACGTGCTCAGGGAGCGCGGCATCCTCGTCATGCCCGACGTCATCTGCAACGCCGGCGGCGTGACCGTGAGCTACTTCGAGTGGGTGCAGGACTTCTCCAGCTTCTTCTGGACCGAGGACGAGATCAACGTGCGGCTCGACAAGATCATGGTCGACGCGCTGCGCCGGATCTGGGACACGGCCGACCGCCACAAGATCACGCTGCGTACCGCCACCTTCGCGGTGGCCTGCGAGCGCATCCTCATGGCCCGCCAGGAGCGCGGCCTGTATCCCTGATGCGAGATCAGTCGCCCGCCCGCTCGACTTCCACCCGGTTGCGCCCCGCCACCTTGCCGCGGTAGAGCCCGGCGTCGGCGCGGGCGATGAAGCGCTCCACCGATTCGCCGGGGCGCAGGCTCGCCACGCCGATGGTGACGCTCAGGCGCAGCGGCGTGGCGCCGTCGAAGACCGCATCCGCCACGGCCAGCCGCATGCGCTGGGCGACCTGCGCGGCGGCGGTCAGCTCGGTGTCGGGCAGCAGCGCCAGGAACTCCTCGCCGCCCCAGCGGCCCACCGCGTCGTTGGTGCGCACCGTCTCGGCCAGCAGCTGCGCCACGTGACGCAGCACGCGGTCGCCGGCGTCGTGGCCGTGGGTGTCGTTGACCGCCTTGAAGTGGTCCACGTCGCACAGCAGCACGCACACCGGGTGCCGGCTGCGGCCGTGCCGCGCGTGCTCCCGGCGCGCCATCTCCAGCAGGCGGCGGCGGTTGTGCAGGCCGGTCAGCGGGTCGGTGGCCGCCAGCTCGCGCAGCGCGTGCTCGGCCTCGTCGACCGTGCGCCGGTAGCTCGCCGACAGAAAGCTCAGGATGGCGAAGCAGGCGGCGATGTTCGCCCAGCGCATCGGCACCAGGGCGTGCTCGGCCACCGCGTACAGCGGCGCGACGCGGCCCGACCAGGCGTCCAGCGCGAGGTAGAGCAGCGTGAGCGATGCCAGCCGCGCGAGCCTGCCGCGCCCGCGGCCGGCCACGCCGATCAGCGTGGGCGGGACCAGGCAGACCAGGTAGTAGTGGAAGCCGCTGTCCCAGCCGACCAGCACCACGGCCAGCGCGGCATGCAGCAGCACCTCGGCCACGATGAGCCGCGTCGCGACGGTGTTGCGGCGCTGCCGCAGCAGCCGCGCCGCGGCGAGGTACAGCGCGATGCTGACCACGTTCACCGCCACCATCGGCCACACGTCCAGCCAGGCGAACAGCGCCACGAAGAGCCCGTGCACCGCCGCGGCCACCATCGCCACGCGCGGCAGCACCCGCCAGAAGGCGCGGCGCGTCGTCCCGGCGCCGCCGCGGCGGGGCGCGGCCGGCGTCGGGTTCTCGGCGGAGGAAGGCGCGAAGGCGCTGTGCATGCGGAGGAGCGCGGCGTCCGTGGCTGTGGCGCGAGTATCGGCGGCGAGGTGCCGCACGGCCCGGCACGGCGGTGCCCGTGCCGCCCGCCGGGCGCGGGCGCGTGGTTTTTTACCGCCCGGGCGAAGCCAAAGGCCTACCGCAGCGCCAGGTCGAGCGCGATCCCCGCGAACACGGCGAAGCCGACCCAGTGGTTGAGCCGGAAGGCGCGGAAGCAGCCCTCGCGGCTGCGGTGGCGGATCAGCGTGTAGTGCCACAGCGCCTGCGCCGCCGCCGCGGCGATGCCGAGCAGGAAGACGTTGCCCAGGCCCAGCAGGCGCCCGAAGAAGGCCCAGGCGCCCAGGTGCACGGCGTAGAAGGCCATCACCGCCGTCACGTCGAGCCGGCCGAGCGTGACGGCCGAGGTCTTGATCGACAGGTTCAGGTCGTCGTCGCGGTCGACCATGGCGTATTCGGTGTCGTAGGCCAGCACCCAGAAGGCATTGCCCAGCAGCAGCCACCAGGCGTGCTGCGGCACCGCGGCATTCACCGCGGCCAGGCGCCAGTCGGTGCCGCCCAGCACGGCGGCGAAGGCCATCGGGATGCCGAAGCTGAAGGCCAGGCCCAGCACCGCCTGCGGGATCGACACCACGCGCTTGGCGTAGGGGTAGAGCAAGGCGATGGCCAGGGCCGCGAACGACAGCAGGATGGTCGGCGGGTTGGTGGTGAGCACCAGCGCGAAGGCGGCGAGCGCCAGCACCGCGCCGAAGCCGAGCGCCTGCTTCACGCCGAGCGCGCCGCGCGTGACCGGGCGCTGCGCGGTGCGCTTGACGTGGCGGTCGAACTCGCGGTCGGCCACGTCGTTGACGCAGCAGCCGGCGCTGCGCATCAGGACCGTGCCGAGCACGAACACCGCCAGCAGGTGCCAGCCGGGAAAGCCGTCGGCGGCGATCCACAGCGCCGACAGCGTCGGCCACAGCAGCAGCAGCCAGCCGGCCGGGCGGTCCCAGCGGATCAGGTCGAGGTAGAGCGCGAGCCGCGGCGCGGGCGACGATGGCGGGGGCAGGGCGGACATGGGCCGGATTGTCATCCCGCCGCAGTGGCTGGGCGTGGCCTGTGGCCCGGGCAGCCGGCGCTTTCTTGCAATGGAATGGCGTATGGAATATTCTTTCCACAGAAATAAGGAGTGCGCCATGCTTTCCGCTGCCCTGCCCCAGGCTTCCGTCGATGCCGGTGCCGTGCTTGCCAAGGCCACCGGCCGGGCTGCAATGCTGCTGGGCCTGAACGGCGCGACGCTCGCGCGGGTGATTGGCACCAGCGAGGCCACCGTCTCGCGCGTGCTGCGCGGCGAGCGGCCGCTGCCGCCCGACAGCAAGGAAGGCGAGCTGGCGGCACTGCTGGTGCGGCTGTACCGCTCGCTGGATGCCCTGGTCGGCAACGATGAATCGCGCCGCCTCGCCTGGATGCGCAGCCCCAACACCGCCCTGCATGGCACGCCGGCCGAGCTGATCCAGAAGGCCGAGGGGCTGGTGCTCACGCTCGCCTACGTCGACGGCATGCGCGCGCCGCTGTGATGCCCGCGCCCTGGCAGGACGAGTGGTTCGAGATCGGCCTGCATGTGGCGAGCGACCTGCTGTGGCGCGGCGTCGAGGCGCAGCACCGGGTCGCGACCCTGCGGCTGGTCGACAGCCTGGACGAGCAGGCCGCACTGGAGCGCATCCTCGAAGCCAGCAAGCCGCCGTTGCCGCGGCCTGCGCCCGGTGCCAAGCAGACGCCGGGCGATCTGCATTACCTGTTGCACACCCCGTTTCGCTACCGCTCGCGGCATGCCTCGCGCTTTCGCCGCCCGGGCGAGCCGGGCCTGTGGTACGGCGCGCGCGAACGCGCGACAGCCTGCACCGAGGTGGCCTATTGGCGCTGGCGCTTCCTGATGGACAGTGCCGGCCTCCGCGGGGGCGAGCTCGTCACCGAGCACACCTTCTTCCAGGCCCGGGTGCGCGGGCTGGCGGTGGACCTCACGCGCAAGCCGTGGTCGGCCTCGGCTGCCGTTTGGACACACCCCGGCGACTATGGCGCCTGCCAGGCATTGGCCGCCGAAGCGCGCGGGCGCGGCGTGCAGTGGATCCGCTACGAATCGGCGCGCCGGCCCGGCGGGCGCTGCGGCGCGGTGCTGGCACCGCGATGCCTGTCTCTGCCGCCGGACAGCCGGCCCGAGACCTGGGTGTGCAAGGTCACCGCCACGCAGGCCTTGATGCTGCACGATGACGACCGGCTGGCCGTGGCGTTCGCCGCCTGATCCTCAGCCGTCGAGCTGCTTCTGGAAGACCAGCCCCGCGTGCTCGCGCAGCGCGTGGAACTTGATCTTCGGCCAGTTCTCCTGCATGGCGCGCAGCTCGCCGGCGTATTCGAGCAGCACGCAGGGCGCGTTCACCGCGTCGTGGGCCACGCGGTGGCTGTTGTGGTCGATGAAGCGCTTGAGCTCGCGCTCGCCGCCGTCCGCTTCGTCGCAGGTCACCCACCGCGCCACGTTGTAGCGCGCCGGCGCGACGCGGGCCTTCACGCCGTATTCGTGCTCCAGCCGGTGCGCCACCACCTCGAACTGCAGCTGGCCCACGGCGCCCAGCAGCAGCATCGCGCCGCCTTCGGGGCGGAACACCTGGATCGCGCCCTCCTCGCCGAGCTGCTGCAGGCCGGCGCGCAGCTGCTTGCTCTTGAGCGGGTCGGCCACCTCGACGGTGCGGAACATCTCCGGCGCGAAGAAGGGCAGGCCGGTGAACTGCAGCGCCTCGCCCTCGCTGAGCGTGTCGCCCAACTGCAGCACGCCGTGGTTGGGCAGGCCGATGATGTCGCCGGCGAAGGCCTCGTCCAGCAGCTCGCGCCGCTGCGACAGGAAGCTCACCACGGTGTTCGGGCGCAGCTCCTTGCCCGAGCGCGCCACCTTCAGCCGCATGCCGCGCTTGAAGTGGCCGCTGGCCACGCGCACGAAGGCGATGCGGTCGCGGTGCGCCGGGTCCATGTTGGCCTGGATCTTGAAGACGACGCCGGTGAACTTCGGCTCGTCCGGCGCCACCTCGCGCTGCAGCGACGCGCGCGGCCCGGGGGGCGGCGCCAGCTCGACCAGCGCGTCCAGCACCTCGCGCACGCCGAAGTTGTTCACCGCCGAGCCGAAGAACATCGGCGTCTGGCGCCCGGCCAGGAAGGCCGCGTGGTCGAACGGCGGCGCCGCGTCGGCCAGCAGCTCGATCTCGCCCTGGGCCTGCTCGTACTGCATGCCGAAGCGCTCGGCGTAGGCGGGGTTGGCGAGGCCCGCGAGGATCTCGTCGTCCTCGCCCTTGCGGTCTTCGCCGGGGCTGAACACCCGCATCTGCTTCGCGCGCAGGTCCATCACGCCGTGGAACTGCTTGCCCATGCCTACCGGCCAGGTGAAGGGCACGACCTCCATGCCCAGCTCGCGCTCGATCTCGTCCATCAGCGCCAGCGGCTCCTGCACCTCGCGGTCGAGCTTGTTGACGAAGGTGAGGATGGGCGTGTTGCGCGCGCGGCAGACCTGCAGCAGCCGCCGCGTCTGCGGCTCCACGCCGTTGGCCGCGTCGATCACCATCAGCGCCGCGTCCACGGCGGTGAGCACGCGGTAGGTGTCTTCGGAGAAGTCCTGGTGGCCCGGGGTGTCGAGCAGGTTGATGACGCAGTCGCGGTACTCCATCTGCATCACGCTGGAGGCCACCGAGATGCCGCGCTGCTTCTCGATCTCCATCCAGTCCGAGGTGGCGTGGCGGCTCGCCTTGCGCGCCTTCACCGAGCCGGCGATCTGGATCGCGCCGGAGAACAGCAGCAGCTTCTCCGTCAGCGTGGTCTTGCCCGCGTCGGGGTGGGAAATGATGGCGAAGGTGCGGCGGCGGCGCACCTGGGGCGTGAGGTCGGACATGGGCTGCGGCCGCCGGACGGCCGCCTCGCGGGCGAAACCGCGAATTATCGACGGGGCGATGCGCCGCCGTCAGGGGCGAGGGTCTTCGACGAAGGGCTTCACCACGTCGAGCACGCGCGCCACGTAGGCGTCCTTCTCGCCCACCGGCGCCACGTAGTGCAGCGCCTGCGTGGCCGCGTCGAGGCCGGCGCCCTTGAGCATCAGCCAGGCCGCCAGGTACTGCGAGGCGAGGCAGCCGCCGGCCGTCGCGAGCGGACCACGCGCGTGGAACGGCGCGTCCACCACCCGCACGCCCGCTTCCACCACCCAGGGTTTGGTCGTCAGGTCGGTGCAGGCCGGCATGTCGGCCAGCAGGCCCAGGCGCGCCATCAGCAGCGTGCCGGAACACTGCCCGCCGACGAGCTGGCGCAGCGGATCGAGCTGCAGCCGGTCGAGCGCCGCGCCGCGCCGGCCCATGTCGGCGGCGATGGCGCGGGTGTAGATGCCGCTGCCGAAGAGCACGGCATCGGCCTCGTTGGCGAACTCGAGCGGCTGCTGCGCCTGCACCGTCACGCCGTTCATCGACGTGACCTGCGCCGCCGGCGCGGTGATCTCGGCCTTCCAGCCCGCAGCGCCCAGGCGGTTCAGCAGCCCGAGCGCGATGAAGGAGTCGAGTTCGTTGAAGCCGTCGAAGGTGAGGATGGCGACGCGCATCGATCGAAGGCGCGTGCAGCCTGTGCCTATTCCTCGAGCAGGCTGCGCAGCATCCACGCGGCCTGCTCGTGCACCGCCAGGCGCTGGGTCAGCAGGTCGGCGGTGGGCTCGTCGCCGGCCTTGTCGACCAGCGGGAAGAGCTCGCGCCCGGTGCGTGCCACGGCCTCGTTGCCCTCGACCAGGATGCGCACCATCTCCAGCGCCTTGGGCGGCGAGGCCGGCACGTCGGGCAGCGAGGTCAGCGCGCCGATCTGCGCGTAGGAGCCGGTCACCGGGTGGCCCAGCGAGCGGATGCGCTCGGCGATCGGGTCGATGGCGTTCCACAGCTCGGTGTACTGCGTCATGAACATCGCGTGCAGCGTGTTGAACATCGGCCCGGTCACGTTCCAGTGGAAGTTGTGGGTCGTGAGGTAGAGCGTGTAGGTGTCGGCCAGCAGCCGGCCCAGGCCGTCCGAGATGGCGGCGCGGTCCTTGTCGTTGATGCCGATGTTGATCGCGTAGCCGGGAAGGCCCGCGGCGCCGCGGGAGGTGAGCGTCTTCTGCTTCTTGGCCATGCCGTACTCCTTGGGGGTGGTGGATCGAGCCAGTCTATCGGTGAAGCCTTGCCGCATGAAGCCCGCGGGATTGCGTCCCGTCAGGACAGGCGCGTCACCCCGTCGAGGCGGCAGGCGTAGATGACGTTGCGCAGCGCCGCGATGGCTTCGTAGCGCGTGAAGGTGCGCCGCCACGCCAGCACCACGCGCCGCGTGGGCACGGGCTCGGCGAAGGGCACGTAGGTGACCTGCGGCAGGGCGTCCTTGGTGACGCTGAGCTGCGGCACCACCGTCACGCCCATGCCGGAGGCGACCATGTACTTGATGGTCTCCAGCGACGAGCCCTCGAAGCTCTTGCGGATGCCCTCGGCGTTGCTGGAGAAGCGCGCGTACTCGGGGCAGACCTCCAGCACGTGGTCGCGGAAGCAGTGGCCGGTGCCCAGCAGCAGCATGGTCTCGTTCTTCAGCTCCTCGGCCGAGATGCGTTCCCGCCTGGCCAGCGGATGGCCGTGGGGAATGGCGGCCATGAAGGGCTCGTCGTACAGCGCGGCGGTGGCCAGGCCGGTGTCGGGAAAGGGCTCGGCCATGATGGCGGCGTCCAGCTCGCCGGTGCGCAGCATCTCCAGGAGCTTGGCGGTGAAGTTCTCCTGCAGCATCAGCGGCATCTGCGGCACCAGCTCGATCGCCTGCTTCACCAGGTCGGGCAGCAGGTAGGGGCCGATGGTGTAGATCACGCCCAGGCGCAGCGGGCCGGACACCGGGTCCTTGCCGCGCTTGGCGATCTCCTTGATGCCCTGCGCCTGCTCGATGACCGACTGCGCCTGGCGCACGATCTCCTCGCCCAGCGGCGTCACGCTCACCTCGCTGGCGCCGCGCTCGAAGAGCTTCACGTCGAGCTCTTCCTCCAGCTTCTTGATCGCCACGCTGAGCGTGGGCTGCGAGACGAAGCAGGCTTCGGCCGCGCGGCCGAAGTGTTTTTCGCGGGCGACGGCGACGATGTAGCGCAGTTCGGTGAGCGTCATGGCGATGGCTGGTGGCGCGGCAAGAGGCAACGGCTATTGTGAGACGAAGCCGGCGCCGCGGCCATCGGCCGGGTACCGAGGCTCAGGCGTTGAGGTAGTCGGCCCGCGCGCCGAGCCAGCGCGCGACGTGCCGCTCGGCGATCCGCGGATGCCGCGCCAGCAGCGCTTCGGCCACGCCGCGGGCCTCGCGCACCATCGCCTCGTCGAGCACCAGGTCGGCGAAGCGCAGCAGCGGCGCGCCCGACTGGCGCGCGCCCATGAACTCGCCGGGGCCGCGGATCTCGAGGTCGCGGCGGGCGATCTCGAAGCCGTCGGTGGTCTCGGCCATGGCCTTCAGGCGCGACTTGCCGGTGGGCGACAGCGGCCCGGTGTAGAGCAGCACGCACACGCTGGCCGCCCGGCCGCGGCCCACGCGCCCGCGCAGCTGGTGCAGCTGCGACAGGCCGAAGCGCTCGGCATGCTCGATCACCATCAGGCTGGCGTTGGGCACGTCCACGCCGACCTCGATCACCGTGGTGCTCACCAGCACCTGCAGGTGCCCGCCGGTGAACTGCGCCATCACCGCCGCCTTCTCGGCGGCCGGCATGCGCCCGTGCAGCAGGCCCACGCGCTGCCCGGGCAGGGCCTCGCTCAGCTGGGCGTGGGTGGCGGTGGCGTTCTGCAGGTCGAGCGTCTCGCTCTCCTCGATCAGCGGGCAGACCCAGTAGACCTGCCGGCCCATCGCCGCTTCCTCGCGGATGCGCGCGATCACCGCGTCGCGCCGGCCGTCGGCGAAGACCTTGGTGACGATGGGCGTGCGCCCGGGCGGCAGCTCGTCGATGGTGCTGATGTCCAGGTCGGCGAACACCGTCATCGCCAGCGTGCGCGGGATGGGCGTGGCGCTCATCATCAGCAGGTGCGGCGCCAGCGGCTGCCCGGCGCTTCGCTCGCCCTCGCCTTCGCCTTCGAGCTTGCGCCGCAGCGCCAGGCGCTGCGCCACGCCGAAGCGGTGCTGCTCGTCGATGACGGCGAGCCCGAGCCGCGCGAAGGCCACGTCCTGCTGGATCACCGCGTGCGTGCCCACCACGAGGCCCGCCTCGCCGCTGGCCACCCGTTCCAGCATCTCGCGCCGCGCCCGGCCCTTGCGGCTGCCGGTGAGCCAGGCGGTGACGATACCCAGCGGCTCCAGCCAGCCCACCAGCTTGCGGAAGTGCTGCTCGGCCAGGATCTCGGTGGGTGCCATCAGCGCGCACTGCCAGCCGTTGTCGATGGCAATCGCCGCGGCGAGCGCCGCCACCACCGTCTTGCCCGAGCCCACGTCGCCCTGCAGCAGGCGGTGCGCGGGCTGGGCGCGCTGCAGGTCGGCGGCGATCTCCTCGGCCACGCGCCGCTGCGCGCCGGTCAGCGCGAAGGGCAGGGCGGCGAGCAGGCGCTCCTGCAGGCCGCCGGCCCGCACGGCGAAGCGCGGCGCGCGCTGCAGCGCGCGCTCGCGCCGCGCCTGCAGCTGCGAGAGCTGCTGCGCCAGCAGCTCCTCGAACTTGAGGCGCTGCCAGGCCGGGTGGCTGCGGTCTTCCAGCGCTGGCAGCGAGACGTCCGGCGGCGGCTGGTGCAGCCGCTGCAGCGCCTCGCGCAGCGGGGGCAGGCCGGGCGGCACCAGGTCGGGCGGCAACAGCTCGGACAAATCGGCGCGCTGCAGGCCCGAGGCGACAGCCTTGCGCAGGTAGGCCTGCGGCAGGGCGGCGCTGCTCGGGTACACCGGCGTCAGCGCCGCGGCGAGCGGCGTGTCCTCGTCCACCGCCTTGAACGACGGATGCACCATCTCCCGCCCGAAGAAGCCGCCGCGCGCCTCGCCGCGCACGCGCACGCGGCGCCCGGGCGCCAGCGTCTTCTGGTGCGAGGGGTAGAAGTGCAGGAAGCGCAGGACCAGCGCGTCGCTGCCGTCGTCCAGGTGCACGACGAGCTGGCGGCGCCCGCGCAGCTGGATCTCGCTGGCCTGCACCACGCCCTCGACCTGCGCCGTCTCGCCGTCGCGCAGGTCGGCGATGCGCACGAGGCGGGTCTCGTCCTCGTAGCGCAGCGGCAGGTGCAGGGCGAGGTCGATGTCGCGCGTGAGGCCGAGCTTGTCGAGCGCGCGCTGCGGCGCCGACTTCGTGCGCGGCGTCGGGGCGGTGTCGGCGGGGAGCGGTGCCGCGGGCATGGCCGATTCTGCCCCGCGGGCGTGGCGCCTCCCGGGCCGCGCCGACAATGCCGGCAGCTTCCGCACCGCCTCTCGATGCCTCCCTACACCCTCGACGATTTCGACTTCCCCCTGCCGCCCGAGCTGATCGCCCAGCACCCGGCGGCCGAACGCAGCGGCTCGCGCCTGCTCGACGGCCGCGCGCTGCCGCCGGTGGACCGCGTGTTCCGCGAGCTGCCGCAGTGCCTGGAACCCGGCGACCTGCTGGTGTTCAACGACACGCGCGTCATCAAGGCGCGGCTGCTCGGTCGCAAGGCGACGGGCGGCGCGGTCGAGGCGCTGGTCGAGCGGGTGCTGCCGGGCCACGAGGTGCTGGCGCACCTGCGGGCCAGCAAGTCGCCGCGGGCGGGCGGCCGCGTGCGGTTCGACGCGCCCACGGGCGAGCGTTTCGAGGCCGAGGTCATGGGCCGCGCCGGACCGGACGACGTCTTGTTCGTGCTGCGCTTCCCGGACGAGCCCTTCGCGCTGCTCGAACGCTTCGGCCACGTGCCGCTGCCGCCCTACATCACCCATGCCGACGACGCCGACGACGAGCGCCGCTACCAGACGGTGTTCGCCCGCCGCCCGGGCGCCGTGGCCGCGCCCACGGCGGCGCTGCACTTCGACGAGCCGCTGCTCGCGGCATTGGCGCAGCGCGGCGTGCAGACGGCGCACGTGACCCTGCACGTGGGCGCCGGCACCTTCCAGCCGGTGCGCGCGATCAACCTCGCCGAGCACCGCATGCACAGCGAATGGTTCGAGGTGCCGCCCGCCACGGTGGAGGCGGTCGCCGCCGCGCGCGCGCGCGGCGGGCGCGTCGTCTCGGTGGGCACGACCACGCTGCGCGCGCTCGAATCGGCCGCGCAGGGCGGCACGCTTTCGGCCGGCGCGCGCGAGACCGACATCTTCATCACCCCGGGCTTCGCCTTCCGCGTGGTCGACCGGCTGGTGACCAACTTCCACCTGCCCAGGAGCACGCTGCTGATGCTGGTGAGCGCCTTCGCCGGCCATGCGCACATCCACGCGCTGTACGCCCACGCGATCCGCGAGCGCTACCGCTTCTTCAGCTACGGCGACGCGATGCTGCTGGCGCGCGCGCCCGCCGGCTGACGCCGGCCGGGCGCCCGGCCGTGGCAAATGCCGCAGCCGCCGGGCGCCCATCGGCCAAGCAGCCGATGCGAAGGCGGCGTCCGGCTGCGGACAATCGCCCGATGCGCCTGCCATCCGTCGCCCGTCCGTTGCTGCGCCTCCTGCTGGGGCTGGCGCTGTGCCTGGCGGCGGCAACCGGGCGGGCCCAGGCGCCGGACCGGCAGGTGCTCACGCAGGCGCTGTTCGCCGACAGCGCCGAGGGGCCGTGGCAGGAGGTCGCGCTGCCCGACACCTGGGCGCGGCGCGGGCTGGCGCGGTCGGGGCGCGGCGTGTACCGGCTCGGCCTCGAGCTCGAGCGCGTGCCCGACACCCTGTGGGTGCTGCGGCTGCAGCGCCTGAGCACCTACCACCGCATCCGCGTGAACGGCCAGCTCGTCAGCGGCAGCATGCGTGACGACGGCAGCCTGCCCGGCGAGCACCGGGTGCACCGCCGTCCGGTGCCGGCGCTGGTCAACCTGCCGCCGGCGCTGCTGCGCGCGGGCGCCAACGAGATCGTCATCGAGGTGAACAACGGCGTGCGCGCCGGGCTGTCGGCGGTGGAGGCCGGGCCGGCCGAGGCGATCGAGGCCGAGTTCATCACCGGCTACTACCTGCACGCCACGCTGCCGCAGCTGCTCAACGTCGCCAGCGGCGGCGTGTGCCTGCTGGTGCTGCTGCTGTGGTGGCGCCGCCGCTCCGAGGCGGCGCTGGGCACCTTCGCCGTGCTGGGGCTGCTGACCTCGGTGCGCAACTACGGCTACTACAGCGTCGACACCGCCTGGCCCGCCATGCTCACCGACTGGCTGTACTTCGCCGCGCAGGTGTGCAGCGTGATGCTGCTGGGCCTGTTCGCGATGGCGCTGTCGGGGCGGCGCCCGCGGGGCTTCCGCGAGGCCCTGCTGTGGGGCGGCGCGGCGCTGCTCGCGGCCGGCGCGGTGGCCGTCGGCGCGGGGCAGCTCAACCTGGCGCGCATCGTCGCCTACCCGGCGCTGCTCACGCTCGCGCTGCCGGCGCTGTGGCTCATCGCCCGGCGCGCGCGCGAGCTGCGCGCCGCGGCCCTGGCCGGCCTGGTGGTCGGGCTCGTGCTGGTGCTGGGCGCCGGCGTGCACGACTACCTCTACCAGCAGGGCCGCACCTCGGTGATGGACGCCTACTGGCTGCCCTATGCGGTGCCGGTGGCGCTGGTGGCCTTCGCCGGCGTGCTCGTGCAGCGCATGGTCAGCGCCATGCGCCAGGTCGAGGAGCTGAACCAGACGCTGGAGCTGCGCGTGCGCGAGCGCACCCACGACCTGCACGTGGCCAACCAGGCGAAGACGCGCTTCCTCGCCGCGGCCAGCCACGACCTGCGGCAGCCGGTGGTGACCATCGGCCTGCTCGTCGGGCTGCTGCGCGAGCAGGTGGCCGAGCCGGCGCTGCGCGCCATGGTGGCGCGCGTGGACGAGGCGGTGGCCTCGATGGAGGCGCTGCTGGCGGGGCTGCTCGACCTGTCGCGGCTGGACGCCGGCACCGTGCGGCCGCGGCTGCGCACGGTGCCGCTGCAGCCCCTGTTCGAGGCCATCGCCGCGCACGAGGGCGAGGCGGCGCGGCGCAAGGGCCTGGCGCTGCGCGTGCGGCCCACGCCGCTGGCCGTGCAGGCCGACCCGCTGCTGCTCGAGCAGGTGCTGCGCAACTTCGTCGGCAACGCCGTGCGCTACACCGATGCGGGCGGCGTGCTGATCGCCGCGCGCCGGCGCGGGCCGCGGGTGCTGGTGCAGGTGTGGGACACGGGGCGCGGCATCCCGCCGTCGCAGCGCGAGGCGGTGTTCGAGGAGTTCGTGCAGCTCGACAACCCGCAGCGCGACCGCAGCCAGGGCCTCGGCCTGGGCCTGGCCATCGTGCGGCGCGGCGCGGCGCTGATGCAGGCGCCGCTGAGCCTGGCGTCGCGCGAGGGGCGCGGCGCCTGCTTCGGCATCGCCCTGCCGCTGGCCGACGGCGGGGCCGCGACCCTGCCGCAGGACGTGCGCCCCGAGCCGCTGCTGGTCGGCCAGACCGTCGTGCTGGTCGAGGACGACGCCGCGGTGCGCGAGGCCATGACCGCGCGCCTGTCCGCCTGGGGCGCGCAGGTGCAGGCCCATGCCTCGCCGCATGCGCTGCGCACGGCGCTGGACGCGCTGCCGCCGAGCGAGCGCCGCGCGGCCCTGCTCATCACCGACCAGCGCCTGCCCGGCGGCAGCGGGCTCGACGTGGTGGCGCTGGTGCGCCGCCGCTACGGCATGCTGCCGGCGCTCATCGTCACCGGCAACACCTCGCCGCGCGAGATCGCCCGGCTCACCGCCAGCGGGCTGCGGGTGCTGCACAAGCCCTTCCGGGCCGAGGAGCTGCTCGCGGCCATCCGCGCGGTGATGGCCGCGGCGTAGGCCCTCAGCCCCGCAGCTTCAGGCCGAGCCGCGCGGCGGCCACCACCGCCTGCGTGCGGCTGGTGACGTCGAGCTTGCGGAAGATGGCCGCCAGGTGCGTCTTCACCGTCGATTCCGACAGGTCCAGCTCGCGGCAGATCGTCTTGTTCGGCTTGCCCTCGATCAGCAGGCGCAGCACGTCGCGCTGGCGCGGCGACAGGTCGAGCGGCTCGTCGGGCGCCAGCGGCGCCAGGTCGCTGTAGGTCTGCTGCGGCACGAACACCCGGCCGTCGAGCACCGTCTCCAGGGCGTCCTCGAGCATCGCCCGGCGTGCCGTCTTGGGGATGAAGCCGGCCGCGCCGGCGTCGATGGCGGCGAGCACCGTCTCCGGGCGCTCGTCGGCCGACACCACCACCACCGTCACGTGCTCGGCCAGGCCCTTGAGCCGGTGCACGGCCTCGGGGCCGCTGCTGTCGGGCAGCGACAGGTCGAGCAGGGCGAGCCGCAGCGCGGGCTCGGCGGCGAGGGTGCGGCCCGCCTCGTCCAGGCTGCCGGCATGCCGCACGGCGACGTCGGGGAAACGGTGCGCGATCAGGAGGGCGAGGGCGTCGCGGAACAGGGTGTGGTCATCGATCAGCAGGATCTGCATTCGGGACTTCATGCAAGGGCGAGGGACAACCGCGCGGCGTGATTTAAGGCACACCGGATTGTCGCCTCATCGACCGTTTGGCCGAAGCGGGCGCGTGGCACCGCGCCGAAGAATCCTTCGCATCCTCCCGGCATCCGCCGGGTGTTCGACAACTGCAAATCGGAGAATTCGATGGGACGTCATGCCTTGTGGACTGCCATGCTGGCCGCCGGCCTGCTGGCCGGGTGCGGCGGCGGAGGTGGCGGCGATGCCGACGCGCCGGCCGCGGCGAACGTGACCCTCAGCGGCACCGCCGCCAAGGGCCTGATGGCCAACGCCACCGTGACCGCGCACGCGGTCAAGGCCGACGGCACGGTGGACGACGCCGCGCTCGGCACCGCCACCACCGACGGCCACGGCGCCTACCAGCTCGTGTTCGACGCGACGAAGGACCAGCCCTACGTCATCCGCGTCGTGGCCACGGCCGACACCACCCACGTCGACGAGCTGACCGGCACCGCGAAGCCGCTGCCCGCGGGCTTCACGATGCGCTCGCTGTTCGTGCCGACGGGCACCGGCGCGGTCGCCGTCACCGCCAGCGTCACGCCGTTCAGCGAGATGGCCGTGGCCGCCGCGCAGAAGGCCAGCGGCGGCATCACCGCCGCCAGCGCCGGCCAGGCGATCTCCACCGTCACCCAGCTGCTGGGCTTCGACCCGGTGGGCGTGGCCGTCGTGCCCGCGGCCGATGCCGGCACCGTGGCGCAGCAGCAGATGGCGGTGATGCTGGCCGCCGTGTCGCAGCTCGCCGCCGACGGCGCCGCGGGCTGCGATGCCGTGGCCGCCGACGCCCGCATCGGCTGCGTGGTCGGCAAGCTGGCGGATTCGGCCAGCACCACCTCCCTCAAGCTCGAGGCCGGCAGCGGCGCATCGGCCGTCGACCTGTCGGCCGCGCTCGCCGCCGCCGTCGGCACCGTGCTGGCCAACCCGACGGCGGTGCCCGCGTCGATCCCGTCCAGCGTGGTGGCCGCCGCGGTGCAGAACCTCGGCTGCGAAGGCGACGCCTGCAAGGCCGCGGAAGCGAAGCCCGAGACGCCGGCCATCACCGCCGCCAAGGCCTTGTTCGCCCAGCTCTCGACCGACCTGCGCGCCGTCTTCCTCGGCAGCGGCGGCAGCGTGGCCGGCGGCCCGGTGAACACCGAGGCGCTGGCCTTCAAGGCCGCGATGGAGGACGTGCAGGTGCCGGCCGAGGTGCTGGTGGCCGACCTGAGCGCGCTCATCAAGGGCGCGGACCTGTACAACGACTTCCGCGCCGGACGGTCGGGCAACTCGCGCGGCCATGCGGCCGGCGCGGTGCCCAGCGGCACGCCGGCATCGACCAGCGGCTTCACCGCCGTCGGCTGCACGGTGTACGAGGACGCGGCGACGACGATCGAGTCCGCCTCCGCGGCCACCGCCAACTACGTGGGCTGCCGCGCCACGTACTACGTCACCAGCGCGAGCGGCGTGCGCACCACCTGGCGCCACGGCTTCACGCTGACCCCGGGCAGCGCGGGCAGCTTCAGCTACAGCACGGCGGCGCGCAAGCGGGTCGAGAACTGGGACGGCGCCAACGGCCGATGGGTCTCGGTGAGCAACGTGCTGGCCGAAGGCCAGACGCGCGGCTACGAGGGAACGCTCACGGCCGGCACCGACGCGGACGGCCACATCACCAGCTTCTCCGTCGCCGGGGATCTGCCGGGTGCGTTCGAATCGGGCGGAAGCGCCATCGTCAACGACCACCACCGCTGGGCGCTGAGCGGCACGCGCACCCTCTCCGGCTTCCGGCAGGAGGTGTCAAGCCTGTCGGGCACGCTCACCGCCTACTCGAGCGCGGACACGGTGGCCGGCACGTTGAAGGTCAACGGCTTCAAGTCGCGCGAGATCCCGGTGACCGACGACCTCACCCGCCCGACGGCGAGCGACCCGGCCACGCAGGGCGACATCGCCGAGATCGAGCTCGACCTGGTGTGGACCACCGCCGACGCCGAGTTCGCCGGCAGCCTGAAGGCGGTCGGCTCGACCTGGGATGCCTCTGGCCACTACCACTCGCCGACCGACCTCAGCCTGAGCGGCTCGCTGCGCACCATCGCCAACGGCGAGGCCCGCGAGTTCGCCGCCGGCACCTTCAGCACCAAGCTGACCGGCTACGGCAGCTTCGACGAACTGGCGGCGGTGTCGGCGGGCAACCGCTTCGGCGTGGAAGCCAGCTTCGTCGGCGCGATCACGGCGCCGAACCGGCCGGCGCTCGAAGTCACGGTGAGCGGCAGCGGCGACAACAGCGAGTCGGCGCCCACGTCGCTGACGATGCAGTACCGCACGCTGGCCAACGGCACGCCGCGCACCGTGGTGGCGATCTCGCATGCCCGCGCGGCCGACGGCTCGGACGTCTTCACGCTGAGCGAAGCCACGGCCGGCCTCTCGCTCGCATGGAACAGCCGCGCGTCGAGCGCCGAGCTGAAGCACGGCAGCACCGTCATCGGCACGCTCGACCGGGCGTCCAAGAACGTGACCTTCACCGACGGCTCGCACGTGTCGCTGGACCTGGGCTTCTGACCGGGGCGGCGTGACACCGCAGGGGTCCGGCATGCCGGGCCCCTTTTTTTCTCTTTCGGACCTGCGCGATGAGTTCCTTCTTCCGTCTGCTGCTGCTCGGCGCGGCTGCCTACGCCCTGGCTGCGCAGGCGGCGCCGCCGGTGTGGGAGCTGTCCGTGCGCGCCGACCGCCACGGCGGCCCGGTGCCGCTGGCCGACCTCGACGGCGACGACGTCGACCGCCTGCGCCTGCGCCCGGGCCGCAGCCTCGCCTACATCGAGGACGAGGTCCGCGCCAGCCGCACCCAGGGCGCCTGGACCTGGAGCCTGCTCGCGCGCAGCAGCGCCACGCTGGTCGCCAACCGCGACGCGCTCGAACTCGCCGCGCAGCTCGCCCGGCTCGCGCCGGCCGACCGCGACCGCCGCTGGCACGCCGAGGTCGACTTCCGAGGCTTCAGCGGCGCCGGGCTCGAAGCGGCGCGCGCCTTCCGGGTGGCCGACGCCTGGGACGCCCGGCTGTCGCTGCAGCTGCTGTCGCTGCGCCAGTGGCGCGAGCGCGAGATCGACGGGCCGGTGAGCTACGACGCCGCCACGCGCGGCTACGCCTTCGACGTGCGCGCCACCGAAACCGGCAGCCGGCTGGACTTTCCCTTCCGCCAGCCCTTCGGATCCAGCGGGCTGGGCCTGCTGCTGGGCGGCGAACTCGGCTGGCGCGGGCCGCGGCTTGCGGTCAGCATGGCCGTGCGCGACCTCGGCTGGCTGCGCTGGCGCGGCATCCCGCAGGACGATGCGCGGCTGTCGAGCACCACGCAGAGCTACGACGCCGATGGCTTCGTCATCTACGAGCCCCTGATCCAAGGCCAGTACCGCCAGTCGGGGCGCACCGCCCGGCTGGCGCCGAAATGGGCGCTGAAGACGCGCTGGCAATCGGCGGCGCACGGCCGCTTCGAGGCCGCGGTGGACTGGCTGCCGGACTTCGGCGCGCTGCCGTCCGTGGGCTGGGGCGGGCGCTTCGGCGCCGTCGACCTCGGGCTTGGCTGGCGCTTCCACGAGCGGCGCGCGACCGTGTCGCTCGCCTGGCAAGGGCTGCGGCTGCGCTTCGGCGCCGACCGCCTCGGTTCGGGGGCGCACTCGCGCGACGTGACGCTGGGCTGGGCGTTCCCGTTCTGAAAGGGCGGGCTGCGAGAATTCGGCGATGCTGAATTTCGAGCTGCTGACCACCGAAGGCCAGGCCCGCCGCGGGCGCCTCACCCTGAACCACGGCGTCGTCGAGACGCCGATCTTCATGCCGGTGGGCACCTACGGCACCGTCAAGGGCGTGATGCCGCAGTCGCTGGAAGCGATGGGCGCGCAGATCATCCTCGGCAACACCTTCCACCTGTGGCTGCGCCCGGGGCTGGACGTGCTGACGCAGTTCGGCGGCCTGCACCGCTTCGAGGGCTGGACCCGGCCCATCCTCACCGACAGCGGCGGCTTCCAGGTGTGGAGCCTGGGCGAGATGCGCAAGATCAGCGAGGAAGGCGTGAAGTTCGCCTCGCCCGTCAACGGCGACAAGCTGTTCCTCACACCCGAGACCAGCATGCAGATCCAGCATGTGCTCAACAGCGACATCGTCATGCAGTTCGACGAATGCACCCCGTACGAAACGAAGGGCCACGTGACGACCGAGCGCGAGGCGCGCACGTCGATGGAACTGAGCCTGCGCTGGGCGAAGCGCTGCCAGGACGAGTTCGCGCGGCTCGAGAACCCGAACGCGCTCTTCGGCATCGTGCAGGGCGGCATGCACGAGCACCTGCGCGACGAATCGCTGGCGGGCCTGGCCGCGCTCGGCCTGCCCGGCTACGCCATCGGCGGTCTGAGCGTGGGCGAGCCCAAGCCCGAGATGCTGCGCGTGCTGCGCCACATCGGCCCGAAGCTGCCCAACGACAAGCCGCGCTACCTGATGGGCGTGGGCACGCCCGAGGACCTGGTCGACGGCGTCGCCGCCGGCATCGACATGTTCGACTGCGTGATGCCCACCCGCAACGCGCGCAACGGCCACCTGTTCACCCGCTTCGGCGACCTGCGCCTGCGCAACGCGCGCCACAAGACCGACGAGCGCCCGGTGGACGAGACCTGCGCCTGCGCCTGCTGCACGCGCTTCTCGCGCGCCTACCTGCACCACCTCGACCGCTGCGGCGAGATGCTCGGGCCGATGCTCGCGAGCATCCACAACCTGCACTACTACCTGAACCTGATGCGAGAGGTGCGGGAAGCGCTGGACGCGGGCGCGTTCGCGGCGTTCGCGAAGCGGTTCGCGGAGGATCGGGCGCGAGGGGTGTAGCGGCGTCAGCGCACGCTGCTGTGGGCTCGCACCCACTCGGCGAATTCGGGCTCGCCGATGCTTCCCGACGCCAGGCCGAACATCGCGATCGTGGCCTCGGCCTGCGTGGCCGTCAGCCGGTAGCCGTTGTGCGCGAGGAACAGGCCGGCGCCGAGAAAGGCGGCGCGCTTGTTGCCGTCGACGAAGGGATGGTTCTGCGCCAGGCCCGCGGCGTAAGCGGCAGCGAGTTCGGCGTGATCGGGCTCGCCGTAGGCTGCGCGGTTCTGTGCTCGCGCGAGGGCCGAGTCCAGCAGGCCCTCGTCGCGCAAACCCGACGCGCCGCCGTGTTCGGCCAGGCTTTCGTCGTGAAGCAGCACGAGCACCCGTTTGTCGACCCAGCGCCAGTTCATTTGGCGAGCGCGCGGAAGGTGTCGCGGAACTCCTTCATGAACTCGCGGCCCTGGTCGAGCTGCTCTTCGATGTCGGGATCGTAAGGAGTCAACGCCAGGCCATCCGGCGTGTCCGTCAGGTAGAGCGAATCACCCTTCTCGAGCTTGAGCCGCGCCAGCACCTCCTTGGGCAGGATCACGCCGACGGAGTTGCCGATCTGGGTGAGCTTGAGGGTGTGCATGCCAGGCTCGAACGAAAGTTATAACTTTCGTCATATTAGCCCCGGCGGTCATGCCCGGCAAGTCAGGGCCGCTGCCACAACGCGTCGTTCCGGTCGGCTGCCGGCCGGCGCGCCGGGCTCGCCGGCGCGGGCGTGGGCGTCGGGCGCCGTGCCGGATCGTCGGCGCCGGAGCCGGCGAAGTAGCGCACGCCCACCGCCCCGCCGAGGAAGAAGTACGCCGGCGACGTGCCGTACGACTGCATCCACACCTTGGAGAAATGCGCCGAGTCGCAGAAGCCGGCGGCCGCGGCAATCTGCGTCAGGCTCATGCCCTGGCAGCGATAGCGCGCGGCCTCGCGCAGCTTGAGCCACTGCACGTAGCGGCGCAGGCTCATGCCCAGCTCGCGCGAGAACAGGTGCGAGAGCCGGTCGTAGGACAGGCAGGCCGCGGCCGCCAGTTCGTGCGGCGTGGCATGCAGGTCGTCGCCCAGCCGGGCGATGGTGCCGGCCACCCGCGCGTCGAGCGGCCGCGGAGCGGGCGACATGCCGGCGACGCGTGCCAGGGACTCGTCGAAGACGGCGCGTGCGGCCGCCGGGTCCAGCCGGCCGGCGTGGAAGTCGCGCAGGGCTGGCAGCAGCGGCTCGAACAGGCGCGGCGGCAAGGCCATCCAGCCCGGCGCCCCGATGCCGACGAAGCTCCGGTAGTGGCGGTGCGACGGGCCGACGTCCACGCACGCCACTGGCACGGCGGGCGCATGGATCGCGTTGGCGGCGCTCGGGCGCACCGCGACCGCCGCGCAGGTGCCGCGCTGCCCGCCGCCTTCGACGAGGAGGGGCGCGTCGCCCAAGGCGATCAGCAGGGTGGCCGCGTGGCGCTGCGTGCGGCTGACCAGGCCCGGGCACGCGTAGAGAAAGCCCTCGTCGAAGAGGCACAGCCGGTCGCGTGGCGCCGGGACCTCACCGGGGTTCGTCGCGTTCGGTCGCATCCGTCGGATCCACGTTCAGCGCGACATGCAGCCTCATCGGCACGCCGTCGCGGTAGATGTCGAGTTCGATCTCGGTCTGCTGCGTGAGGGCGATCATCGAGCTTTCGTCCACCTGCGCCATGGCGGGGGTGTCCAGCGTGTAGAGCACGTCGCCGCGGCGCAGCCCCATGCGATCGTAGCGGCCGTCGGCGAGCAGGTCGTCGACCACGAAGCCGCCGTGCGCCCGCGGCGACAGGCTCACCTCCCGCAGGAAGGCCTGCGCGGCCAGCGGCCGCGAGGCGGTCAATTGCTGGACGTCCACCGGCGCCTGCACCACCGGCGCCGGCGCCGGCGCCGCTGCCGCGAGCGCCGCGACCGGCGCGGGCGGGGACGCGGCAGGTGGCGGCGCGAGGTCGGGTGCTCTCGCCATCATGGATGAGGCCGGCGCAGGCGTCGCCTGCGCCGGCGAGGCCGCCTGCGGCCGCGGCGCGGGGCGCGAGGCGTCGAACACCTGCCAGGCCCCCGCCACGGCGCATGCGACTGCCACCGCGCGGTAGAGCCGCTGGCGCGCCGGGCTCGGCCCGATCTTGCGGGAGATGATCCTGCTCATGCCGCGCGGGCCCGTGTGTCGTTCAAGGCGTGACGAAGCTCTTCAGCCAGTCGATCGTGGCCGGCAGGGCCCACTGCCCGCTGCCGTACTGATAGTAGGCGTCGACCAGAAGGCCCGAGCATTGCACACCGTAGATGCCGCCGAAACCCATGAAGCAGTGGTCGGCGTTCAGGTCGGCCACCTGGAAATCCTTCACGACATACCAGCCGGCGCCGTTGCTCTGGAAGCACGATTGCGAGGTCGAGCTGCACTTGATGCCGGTCACGCGCTCGGCGCTGGCGCGGGCGGTCGCCTGCGTGCCGCCGACGAACATGTCGCGCTCGCCGTTGATGATGCGGATGCGGTTGCCCGGCTGTGCATGCTTGCCGTTGGTCATGCAGGACGACAGGTTGTAGGCGGCGGTGTAGCTCGTGCCCGTGCCCTGGCCCATCGAGGCGCGGATGCGCGAATCGTGGTCGCGCGACAGGACGGAGATGATCGAGCCCTGGCTCAGGCCGCCGGTGACGATGCCCTTGGAGCAGTCGGCCTTGCCGCGCGCGCACAGCTTGGCGATCGCGCTGTTGGCGTTGGAGGGATTGAAGATGCACTTCGCCCGCTGGCTGATCGTCGAGCAGGTGCCGAAAGTGCCGTTGTCGTATTGGATGGTGGCCGCCACGAAGCCCTTGGCCGCCGCCGCGTTCACCGCGGCCATGGCCCAGTTGCCGCTGTAGGGCTCGCCGGTGCCGCCGATGTGCACGTACACCGGGTACTTGCCGGAGCCCGACGGCTCGGCGCCGCGGATGTTGTAGGTGCTGCCGCAGGCCGACGTGCTGCCGCCCTTGTAGGTCATGGTGAAGCTGGTCTGCGCCGTCGCCAGGGTGCAGGCGGCGGAGAAGGCGAAGGCCATGCAGGCACGGGCCAGTGTGAGGAAGGAAATGTTCAAGATGGTTCTCCCGGAGTGACGCCGTGCCGATGCACGACGATGCGGAACCATTGTTGACACGGCCTGCCGCGCCGGGCTTGTATCGGGACGGTGCGCGATGCCGCGCCGTGCCGGGGTTTTCCCGCGATTGCCGCGGGCCGCGGCCTACCAGTACGCCCAGTTCCCCGTCGCCACCACCCACGCGCCCAGCACGCCGTTGGTGACCGCGTGAGCCAGGATCGGCACCCACAGCTTGCCCGTGCGCACGTACAGCCACGCATAGGCGAGACCGGCGATCGCCGCGGCGAGCCACAAGGTGTGGGCCAGCGTGAAGACGAAGGTCGAGAGCACGACGGCCTTGAGCGTCGTGCGCTGCGGCATCACCGCCTCGAAGCGCACGCTGTCGATCCAGCGCATGAGGAAGGAGCGCCAGAACAGCTCCTCCATCACTGGCACCACCAGCGTGGCGCCGAGCCAGCGCACGGCGATCAGCGGCCACATCAGCCGGCCGGCCGCATCGACGGGGACGAAGCTCGCGGTCGGCTCGCCGAGCGCCATCCACGGCGCGTCCAGCGAGATCCACAGCGCGAAGACGACCCCTCCCACGGCGACCGCCAGCAGGGCCTCGCGCGTGTCGGGCGCGAGCTGGCGCACGAGCTCGCCGTACTCGCGCCACAGCCACAGCAGCAGGCCGCCGACCAACACCACGTTCAGGCCGTAGATCCAGCGTGCGTCGATGCCGTCGTTGCCGGCCAGCGCGCCGCGCAGCGCCAGCAGCAGCATGAACAGGCCGAAGGGCAGGATGCGCACGAGCGCGGCGCGGCTGAGGTTCAAGGGCATCGGGGCGTCTCCTGGGCGCGCATTGTGCGGGCAGCGCCCAGGCGAACGCCGCGGCCGGAGCCCCCTTCAACTCGCCAGCAAGGCGCCGACCCGCTCGCGCAGCAGCTGCGGCGTGGCCGACTGCGGCGCGACGCCCGCGCCCGCGACCAGGCCCACGCGCGTGAACAGCCCGCGACGGAACGGCCGCGTCATCGCCGTGCCGTCCACGCGCGAGAAGAACGAGCCCCACAGGTTCTGCAGCGCGACCGGGATCACCGGCACGGGATGCGTTTCCAGCAGCTTCATCACGCCGCCCTTGAACTCGCCGAGCGAGCCGTCGCGCGTGATCGCGCCTTCCGGGAAGATGCACAGCAGGTGGCCGGCGGAGAGCACCTCGCGGGCCCGCTCGAAGGCCTGCGCATAGGCGGCCGGATCCTCGCGCTGCGGCGCGATCGGGATCGCGCGCGCCAGCCGGAACAGCCAGCCGAGCACCGGGAAGCGGAAGATGCGGTGGTCCATCACGAAGGCGATGGGCCGCGGGCTGGCCGCCATCAGCAGCACCGCGTCGACGAAGCTCACGTGGTTGCACACCAGGATGGCCGCGCCCTCGGCGGGGATGTGCTCGTCGCCGCGCACCTTGAAGCGGTAGATGCACCGCGTGGCGACGAAGGCCACGAAGCGCAGCAGGTACTCGGGCACCAGCAGGAAGATGTAGAGCGCCACCACGGCGTTGAGCACGCCGACGACGAGGAACACCTGCGGGATCGTGAAGCCCGCCGACAGCAGCGCCCCCACGCCGAGGGCGCTGGCGATCATGAACAGCGCGTTGAGGATGTTGTTGGCCGCGATGATGCGCGCCCGGTGGCTGGGCGCCGAGCGCAGCTGGATGAGCGCGTACATCGGCACGCTGTACAGGCCCGCGAAGAGCGACAGCAGCGCGAGATCTGCCAGCACGCGCCAGTGCGCCGGCGCGGCGGCGAACTGCGCCAGCGTCAGGGCCTCGGCCGGCGGCAGTGCGCGCGAGGCGAAGTACAGGTCGATCGCGAACACGCTCATGCCGATGGCGCCCAGCGGCACCAGGCCGATCTCCACGTGCCGGCGCGACAGCAGCTCGCACAGCAGCGAGCCGATGCCGATGCCCACCGAGAACACCACCAGCAGCAGCGAGGCCACCTGCTCGTTGCCGTGCAGCACCTCCTTGGCGAAGGCCGGGAACTGCGACAGGAACACCGCGCCGAAGAACCACATCCACGAGATGCCCAGCAGCGAGCGGAACACCACGCGGTTGCCGTAGGCGAGCTTCAGGTTGCGCCAGGTCTCGGTGGCCGGGTTCCAGTTGATGCGCAGGCCCGGGTCGACGGAGGGCGAGGCGGGCACGGCCTGCACGACCGCGCGCCCCAGCACCGCGAGCGCGAGGCAGGCCCAGGCGACGTACCGCGCGCCCACGGCCGGCACCGCGATCAGCAGGCCGCCGGCCACGTTGCCCAGCAGGATGGCGACGAAGGTGCCCATCTCCACCATGCCGTTGCCGCCGGTGAGCTCGCGCTCGTTCAGGTGCTGCGGCAGGTAGGCGAACTTCACCGGGCCGAAGAGCGTGGAGTGCAGGCCCATGAGGAACACGCAGGCCAGCAGCAGCGGCACGCTGGCGGTCGCGAAACCCCAGCCGGCCAGCGCCATGATGGCGATCTCGGCCCACTTCACGGCGCGCATCAGCGCTGCCTTGTCGAACTTGTCGGCGAGCTGGCCGCTGGTGGCCGAGAACAGCAGGAAGGGCAGGATGAACAGCGCGCCGATCACGAGGCCGGCGAGCGAGGGCGGCAGCCAGCTCACCTGCAGCTGGTAGGTCACCATCACCGTGAAGGCGAACTTGAAGACGTTGTCGTTGGCCGCGCCGAGGAACTGGGTCCAGAAGAAGGGCGCGAAGCGGCGCTGGCGAAGCAGCGCGAACTGGTTCGGCGAGGGGGTCGTGCTCATCGTTGTCTCCTCCGCGTGCGATGTTGTCATGCAGGGGTCGGCGCCCGGCGGGCGCGGCGCGTGACTCATCGCACGCGCACCGTCTGTACCGCGCCGCCCAGGCCGCTGCTCTCCAGCCAGCGGAACACCGAGTCGACGGTGACGGTCTCGATGCGGTCGCTGAAGCGCTTGGCGTCGGGGTGGTCGTCGAAGGCGACGTTGGCCTTCGTCATGCGGGCGCCCAGCCGCGTGAGCGGGCCGAGCCGCAGGGTGGCCGGCTCGTAGCCCTGCAGTTCGAGCCAGGCCTGCGCGCGGCGGCGCGTGGCGGCGTTCGGCGCCTGCGAGAGGGCCAGCGTCTCCAGCGCCCACTGGTTGGACTGCTGGTAGGTCTGCGCCCAGGGGTAGGCCACCATGCTGTAGGCGGCGGTGTGCAGCTGCGCGACGCGTGCGTTGTCGGCCAGCAGCGGCAGCAGCTTCGCCTGCACCTCGGGCGCCAGCACCACCAGGCCGGCCTCGTACTCGTGCAGGTCGTCGAGGAAGAACTCGCCCAGGCCCTGCCGGTAGACCGCGGCCACGGCGCTGCCGCACTGGTTGAGCTTGTGCACCACGCGCCAGCGCGTGCCGTCGCGGTAGGCCAGGCCCATGTGGGAGTAGCGCTGGCCGTACTTGCGCAGGTCCTGCCCGATGCGCGCCAGTGCCACCACCTGCGCGCCGCTGGCGTCCAGCCGCGTCGCCGTCGCTTCGGCCAGCGTCATCGCGCGCTGCACGCTGGCGGCGCTGGGCGGCCGGGCCTCGCAGGAGCGGCCGGCCTGCGCCGCGCCGGCGGCGGCGATCAGCAGCGCGGCAGCCCCCGCGCGCCAGGCGATGGCGCGGCTCATCGCGTCACCCGTTCGTTGTAGAGCAGCGCGTGGCCGATCTCGTTGGGGATGTAGGCGATGGCCCGGCCGGCGGCGCTGAGCACCCAGCCGGCGCTGAAGGCGGTCACCATCACCGCCGTGCCGGCCGCGACCGACAAACCGCCCGCGGCCTGCGCGCTCAGCGCGACGCTGGCCCGGGCGCCGTCGGACGCCCGTTCCAGCACCCAGACCGCGCCGTCGACCGAAGCTTCGACCGCCACCACGGTGAGCACCGCGCCGGCCGAGAGCAGCATCACCGGCGCGGCCACCGAAATGGCCACCGGCAGGGCCGACAGCGCGCTGGCGGCTTCCGAAGGGCCGTGGGCGTGGGCGGGGCGCAGCAGGGCCGAGCACATCGCGAGCGCCACGAGCGACTGCGTGAGGAGCTTCTTCATGCGTTTCTCCGTTCGTTCGCAGGCGGGGTCAGGCGCCGTCGTCGCGGCGCAGGCTGGCCAGCAGCGCCTCGTGCGCATCGCGCAGCGTCTTGGCGAGCGTGAACACGGTGGAGACGAGGAACAGCCAGCTCACGCCGAGGTAGGCCTTGTAGGTCGGGTTGATCGTCATGCGCCACAGGCCCCAGGCGGTGAGCGCCACGGCCAGGCCGAAGCCTCCCCAGACGACGAGGCTCCACAGCGGCGTGTCGCTGCGGCGCTGGGCGTTGTCGCGCACGTGCTTGGCGACGGCGAAGGCCGCCGACAGGCTGAAGACGTAGCCCATGAACATGAAGGCGCGGTCGAGGTCCTGGCCGGGCAGGTAGGCGAGGCCGCAGGCGCACAGCGTGGCGGCGATGGCGAAGGAGATCCAGACCTGCAGCTTCCAGGCGCGGGTGTCCTGGCGAAGGGTGTCGTGGGACATGGACGTGATCGAGTGGTTGAACACGGGGCGCATCGTCGCGGCCGGCCCGGTGGGGCTCAATCCCTCCGGGGAGCGGCGCAGCGGGGCGTGCCGCTGGTATCGTGCGGCGATACTTTTCGGGGCCACGCATGAGCACCACCCACGACCTCGTCCACGCGCTGAAGGCCGAGCTGAAGACGGCCGGCATCACCTACGCCGACCTCGCCGCGGAGCTGGGCATGTCGGAGTCGAGCATCAAGCGCGTCTTCGCCAAGGCCGACATGCCGCTGTCGCGCATCGACGAGGTGCTGCGCGTGCTGAAGATGGATTTCGCCGAGCTCGCGCGCCAGGTGGCCGACGCGCAGCCGCTGTCGCGCGAGTTGACGCTCGAGCAGGAGAAGGCGGTGGTGGCCGACCGCAAGCTGCTGCTGCTGGCCATCTGCTGCCTGAGCCAGTGGACCTTCGAGCAGATGACGGCCACCTACACCTTCACCGAGCCCGAATGCGTGGCGCGGCTGGTGGCGCTGGACCGCCTGGGCATCATCGAGCTGCGCCCGCTCAACCGCTACCGGCTCAAGGTGGCCAAGGGCTTTCGCTGGCGGCCCGACGGGCCGGTGATGCGCTACTTCCGCGAGCACGTCGTCGACGACTACTACAGCGGCGGCTTCGACGGCGAGGGCGAGGTGCTGATGCTGGTGCACGGCCAGGTGAGCCCGGGGCAGGCCAGCGCCTTCGTCGAGCGGCTGCAGCGCGTGGGGCAGGACTTCGCGCAGCAGCACCTGGCGGACCAGCGCCTCGCGCCGACGCAGCGCCGGCCCTACACGCTGGTGGTGGGCATGCGCTCGTGGCTGTTCGCGGCGTTCCGCGATCTCAAGCGGGAAGGCGCGGGCGGCGAGTAGCTGCCGCTCAGATCACGCCGCGCTCGCGCAACTGCGCCAGCTGCGCCGGCGTCACGCCCACCTCGCGCAGCACCGCCTCCGTGTCCTCGCCCAGGGTCGGCGCCCGCCGCACGATGCCGCCCGGCGTGGCGCTCAGCTTGGGGATCACGCCCGGCACCTCGACCGTCAGGCCGTCGGCGCTCTCCACCGCCTGCAGCATGCCGCGCGCGCGGTAGTGCGGGTCTTCGGCGATGTCGCGCGCGTTGTAGATGCGGCCGGCCGGCACCTGGGCGGCGGTCAGCGTGTCCAGCACCTGCGCCACGTCGTGCCGCGCCGTCCAGTCGCCGATGGCGCCGTCGATGCGCTCGACCTGCGCCACGCGGCCGGTGTTGCCGGCCAGCGCCGGGTCGTCGGCCAGGTCGGCGCGGCCGATGGCCTTCATCAGGCGCTTGAAGATCGAGTCGCCGTTGCCCGCCACCAGCACCCAGCCGTCGCGGCAGGCGTAGGCGTTGCTCGGGGCGATGCCGGGCAGCGCCGAGCCAGCAGGCTCACGCACCACGCCGAAGGCGCTGTACTCGGGCAGCAGGCTTTCCATGCAGTTGAACACCGCCTCGTACAAGGCGACGTCCACGACTTGTCCGCGTCCGCTCGCATGCCGGTGCTGCAGCGCCATCAGCACGCCGATCACGCCGTGCAGCGAGGCGAGCGTGTCGCCGATGCTGATGCCCACGCGCACCGGCACGCGCCCGGGCTCGGCGCTGAGGTAGCGCAGCCCGCCCATCGCCTCGGCCACCACGCCGAAGCCGGGCCGGTCCTTGTACGGGCCGGTCTGGCCGTAGCCGCTGATGCGCAGCATCACGAGGCGCGGGTTGGTGCGCGACAGTTCCTCGTAGCCGAAGCCCCAGCCTTCCATCACGCCGGGCTTGAAGTTCTCGATCAGCACGTCGGCCTCGTCGACGAGGCGGCGCACGATCTGCCGCGCCTGGCCGTCCTTCAGGTCCAGCGCCACGCTCTTCTTGTTGCGCGACTGCACCTGCCACCACACGCTGGTGCCGTTGTGCAGCAGCCGCCACTGGCGCAGCGGGTCGCCGCCGGCGGGGGACTCGATCTTGATGACCTCGGCGCCGAAGTCGGCCAGCGTCTTGGCGGCGAAGGGGCCGGCGATGAGCTGGCCGAGCTCGAGGACCTTGAGGCCGGCGAGCGGGCCGGCGGGGGTGGTGGGGGTCGTCATCGGGGAATCGTAGCGATGCGAGGGGCTTCGGCTGGCTCAGCCTGGGCCCTTCGACAAGCTCAGGGCGAGCGGATCGTGCATGGGCGAGCGCGGACGTTCACACCGCCTTCTGCTCCAGCAGGTAGTTCGCCCCGTCGTACTGCCCCAGCACGTCCACCAGCGTCGGCAGCACCGCGGCCAGCTCGTCGTGCAGCGTGTACGGCGGGTTGATGACGAACATGCCGCTGCCGGCCAGGCCGAAGCCCTGGGCGTCGGGCTGCTGCACCGTGAGGCGCACGTGCAGCCAGCCCTTGGGCGCCACGCCTTCGAGCCGCTTGGGTAGCTGCGCGGCTTCCAGCTTGCCGACCTGCGGGTACCACACGAGGTACACGCCCTCGGCGAAGCGCGCGATCGCGTCGCGCAAGGTGGCGATCACGCGGCCGTAGTCGTTGTGGCCCTCGTAGCTCGGGTCCATCAGCACCACGCCGCGGCGGCTCGGCGGCGGCAGCGTGCCCTTCAGTCCGTCGAAGCCGTCGGCATGGCGCACCTCCACGCCGCGCTGCTCGCCGAGGTAGGCGGCGAGGATGCGGTGGTCGGTCGGGTGCAGCTCGAACAGCCGCATCTGGTCCTGCGCGCGCAGCGTCATCTGCGCGATGGCCGGCGAGCCGGGGTACTGCGCGAGCTTGCCGCCGGCGTTGAAGCGGCGCACCAGCGCCACGTATCCGGCCAGCGCCTCGGGCAGCCCGGCGTGGTCCCACAGCCGCGCCACGCCCTGCTCGTACTCGCCCTTCTTCTGCGCGTAGCGGCCTTCGAGCGAGTAGCCGCCGGCGCCGGCATGGGTGTCGACGAAGCGGTAGGGCTTGTCCTTCTGGTTCATGTAGCGAAGAACCAGCATGAGCACGGTGTGCTTGAGCACGTCGGCGTGGTTGCCCGCGTGGAAGGCGTGTCGGTAGGCGAGCATGGCGAGTCGATGGGCGGGAAAGACGCGCGCCGCAGCGCCCCGGGGGAGCGCCGCGGCGCGGCGAAGGGGCGCGGCCCGGAGGCCGCGCGGGATTAGGCCTTGTCGGACGGGATGCGCAGCACCTGGCCCGGGTAGATCTTGTCCGGGTGGGTGAGCATCGGCTTGTTGGCCTCGAAGATCTGCGGGTACTTGTTGGCGTTGCCGTAGTAGGTCTTGGCGATGGCCGACAGCGTGTCGCCGCGCACCACGGTGTGGAAGCGCGAGGGGTCGGCCGGCTGGGCCACGGTCATCTCGTCGTTCACCTTCTCCACGCCGCTCACGTTGCCGCAGCACAGCAGGATCTTCTCCTTCGTCGCCTGGTCGGGCGCCGTGCCGGAGACGGTGACGGTGCCGCTCGCGCCGTCGAACTTCACGTCCAGGTTCTCGGCCGTGAGCTTCTGCGCGGCGATGTACTTCTCGATCGCCTGGGCCGCGGTTTCGTTGAGCTGCGCCACGTCCGCGGCGGGGGCCGCGGCGGCCGGCGCCGCCTGGGCGGACTTGCCGCCGAAGAGCTTTTCGCCCGCGTCCTTGAGGAAACTGACAAGACCCATGATTTTTCTCCTTCGGGTGAGTGAACGAACGTGAATTGCGCCGGCGCCGTGCTCAGGCCGACCTGGCGCGTGCCATGCGCGAGCGGAACAGCTCCTGGATGCCGACCTCGCGCGGCCCGGGAATCAGCTCGAAGCCGTCCGCCGCCCTGAGGGTACCCGCTGTGCGCACCGCCAGGTAGTAACCGCACCAGGCGCTGGACGCCATCAGCTTCACGGCCTGATTGAACCCCATCGCCGCATTGAACTTGAAACAGGGATAGCGCGGCTCGCTCACCACCAGCTCGCAGTCGGGAAAGCGCAGGCGGTCGCCCACCCACACCTGCGATTCGAGCAGGCCCTCGACGGTGAGGTTCTCGCCCATCGCGCCGTGCGGCAGCGGGGCGTCCCACGCCGCCGCCCGGGCCTGCGCGCGCACCGTCCGCCAGAACGGGTAGTGCTCGACCGGGTAGGCGTACACCGCCTTGGCGAGGCCGCCGTGCACGGACAGGTCGGCCTGCTCGTCGCCGTCGAGGTTGAGCGCGCGCACGGCCACCGGGCCGTCGACCGGGCGCTTGCCGATGGCCGTGAGCACCTGCCGGCCCTGGATCTCCATGAAGCCCGGGCGCGCAACGTTGACGCTGAGGATCCGCATGCCCGCGATGATGCCCGAGCGCCCGGCGGGCGCCCCGCGGGGTCAGCCCGGCGGCAGCCGGTAGCCGGGCGTGCCGTCGACCGCGCGCCGCCCGAGCCGGCCCGAGAGCCAGTTCGCCAGCAGCCGGGCGCTCGGGTGGCGGGAGCGGAAGGAGCGCATCACGTGCACGTCGACGGCGAGGCGCGCGGCGTCCTCGGACAGCACGGCGAAGCCCGGCAGCCGGTGCGCCGCCCAGGCGCCGCGGTCGACCAGCATGCAGGCGTTGCGCGCGCGCGCCTCGTCCCACCAGCGGCCGGAGGCGCTGGCCGGCAGGTACCACGGCGCCTGCGGCGCGGTGGCGGCGGCGCGCCACAGCGCCTGCTCGGCCAGGTGCGTGCCGCTGCCGTCGCCGCGGGTGAGGAAGGCGGCCTGCACCTGCGCCAGGCGCTGCACGGCCAGCGCCGCATCGCCGCGCGCATCCAGCGGCTTGGCGAGCGCGGCCGGCCCCACGAGCACGAACTCGGCGCGGCCGACGGCGCGCCGGTCGGTCACCAGGCCCTGCGCCGCCAGCGCCTCTTCCGCGCGCGGCGCGTTGCACAGCGCGGCGTCGTGCTCGCCGCGCTCCAGTGCCGCGAGCAGCGCCGTGGCCGGCTGCGGGATCACGTGCAGCGCGAGGCCGGTGTCGCGGCCGAAGCTGCCCTGCAGCCGCCTGGCGAGGCCCGACTCGGCCAGCGCGTCGTCCACCGCCAGCCGCAGCGGGTCGGCCAGGCGCCCGGGCGCCGCGGCGAAGAGGGGCGACGACGAAGCGGCGGCGCAGGCGGCGCCCGCGAGGACAAGGCGGCGGCGGAGCATGGCGCGCATCGTATCGCCGGCCTGCGGCGGCGCGGGCCGGCGCACGGCCCGGCGGCGCACGCCGGCCGATCAGCGGCCCGGGGCGGCCGCCGCGGCGTTCCCGCGCACCACGCTGTGGATGAAATGCAGCTTGGCCACCGCCGCGTGCGGCAGCACGAAGGGATAGAAGTCGGTCTGGCCCATGCTGCGCGACATCTCGTTCATCACTGCGGCGAGCGACACCCAGGCCTGCAGCCGCCGCAGGAAGGCGCCGCCCTGCGCATCGTCGGGGCGCCACAGGTCCCGCGCGGCGTAGGGCTCGGCGTCGAGCGCGAGGCGCGCCGGGTCGATGCCGAAGCTCAGCGCGGTGTCCACCGTGTCGACGATGTGCAGGTAGTGGGCGAAGGTCTCGGCCCAGTCCTCCCACGGATGGCTGCTCGCGTAGGCGCTCACGAAGCGCCGCGGCCAGTCGGCGGGCGGGCCGGCCTCGTAGTTGGCGCGCAGGGCGGCGGCGTAGTCGCGGCGCTCGTCGCCGAACTGCGCGCGGAAGGGTTCCAGCCAGGCCGTACCGGCCACCAGCCGCTCCCAGTAGTAGTGGCCCAGCTCGTGGCGGAAGTGGCCGAGCAGCGTGCGGTAGGGCTCGCCCATGGCGGCGCGCACGCGCTCGCGCGTGGCGTCGTCGGCCTCCTCGATGTCGATCGTGATCACGCCGCCGTGGTGGCCGGTCATCACCGGCGCCTCGCCGGGCAAGGTGCGGATGAGGTCGAAGGCGAGGCCGTGCGCCGGGTCCTCCCCCATCTTCGTCGCCACCGGCAGGCCGAGCGCCATGAGCTGCGAGACCACGCGCCGCTTCGCCGTCTCGATGCGTGACCACAGCAACTGGTTGTGTGCGTCGGACAGGTCGGGAATGGTGCGGTTGAGCCGGCAGGCGGCGCAGCGCCGCGGCGCCGTGCCCTGCGCATCCAGGCGCACCAGCCAGTTGCAGGCCGCGGCCGAGGCGAAGTTGTCGCAGCGCGCCCAGCGCGGCGCGTCGGGCCGCGTCTCGCCGAAGCGCTGCCAGCTTCCGTCGCCCTGCGCGCTCGGCTGCAGCGGCTGCAGCACCGCCTCCTCGGGCACGTAGCCGAGCGGCGTGCCGCAGGCGAGGCAGGCGGTGTTGCCGAAGAAGACCGGCCGCCCGCACTGGCAGCGGTAGGCACGCGGGGCGACAGGGTGCAGGTCGGGGGGGCTGCTCATCGCCGCATCGTATGCGGCTCGCGGTTGCGGGTGCGAGAGGAACGGTAAGGCCCGGTAGGAATGGCCCTGTTCGCGCGAGGGGGCACGTCGGGTGTAGAAGGATCGCGTTGCCGTTCCGCATTCCCGTTCCGCAGTTCCCGCAGTCTCGATGGCACAAGGAGGAACCTCATGCGCAGACGCATCTACTGGCTGCTGCCCGACCTGGCGAGCGCCAGGCGCGCGATGGACGAGCTGCTGCTCGCGCGCGTGGCCGAGCAGCACATCCACTTCGTCGGCCCCGAGGGCGCCGACATGACCGGCCTGCACGCGGCCAACATCCTCCAGACCTCCGACGTGATCCGTTCGGCCCAGCAGGGCCTGGTGATCGGCGGCGCCGTCGGCGCGGTGGTGGGGGCGGTGGCGGCGGTGGTGTTCCCCATCGTCGGCGACCAGCCGCAGTGGGGCATTGCGGCGGTGCTGGGCATCCTGGGCGGCGGCTTCGGCGCCTGGGCGTCCAGCCTCATCGGCGTGTCCACGCCCAGTCACCGGCTCAGGCGCTTCTCCGCGGCCGTCGCGCAGGGGCAGTTCCTGCTGATGGCCGACATCCCGCGCGGCCGCGTGGCGGAGATCGAGGCGCGGCTGCAGACCCGCCGCCCCGAGGCGCGCCTCGAGGGCGAGGAACCGAACATCCCCGCCTTCCCCTGAGCCGCGCCCGGCGGCGCCACGTCCTTCGTGGAGGTGCACATGGAACTTCACATTCATGCCCCCGGCTGGGCGCGCGCCCGGTCGACCGACTGGGCCGCGGCGGCCGTGGCCGGCTTCGCCGCCGGCGCGGTGCTGATGCTGCTGGAGCTCGTGTGGGCGGCCAGCACCAGCATCGACGGCCCGTGGCGCATCTCCTCGCTCGTCGCGGCGCTGGCGATGGGGCCGGCCGCGCTGGAGAGCAGCGGCCCGAACTTCGACGTGCTGGCCGTGGCGCTCGTCACCCACTACGTGCTCGGCGTGGTGTTCGGCCTGGTGCTGGGCTTCCTGATCGGGCGGCTGCACTACGAGCAGAGCGCCGGGATGATGCAGGTGCTGGGCGCGCTGTTCGGCGCCGCGCTGTACCTCGTCAACTTCCACGTGATGACGCAGGTGTTCCCGTGGTTCGCCGAGCTGCGCGGCTGGGCCACGCTCATCGCCCACCTGGTGTTCGGCATGGCCGCGTCGCTGCTCTACTGGAAGCTCGCGCGGCCGGGCGCCACCGGCGCGGCCGACACGACATGACGGCAGGCGCGCGGCGCCCGGCGGGAGTGCACCATGGCCATCGCCATCGCCCTGCTGGCGATCGCGCTCGGCTCGGTGCTGTTCCACGTGTTCACGCCGTGGTGGACCACGCCGCTTGCCTCCAACTGGCAGTCGATGGACGACACGCTGCGGATCACGCTGGTGGTCACCGGCGCGTTCTTCGTCGCCATCAACCTGTTCGTCGTCCTGGCGCTGTGGCGCTTCCGCCACCGTGAGGGCCAGCCCCGGCGCGCCGCCTACGAACCCGGGAGCCCGCGGCTCGAGCGCTGGCTGATCGGCCTCACCACCGTCGGCATCGTCGGCCTGCTGGCGCCCGGCCTGGTGGTGTACGCGGCCTACGTGCGCCCGCCGGCCGACGCGCTCACGCTCGAGGTGGTGGGCACGCAGTGGCAGTGGCGCTTCCGCCTGGCGGGCGAGGGCGGCACGCTCGGGCGCAGCGACGCGCGCTTCGTCTCGGGCGACAACCCGCTGGGCATCGACCCGCGCGACGCCGACGCGCAGGACGACGTGCTGGTGCTCGGCAACGAGGTGCACCTGCCGCTGAACCGGCCGGTCAAGGTGGTGCTGCGCTCGCTCGACGTGCTGCACGACTTCTTCGTGCCGCCGTTCCGCGCGCGCATGAACATCGTGCCGGGGCAGGTGAGCAGCTTCTGGTTCACGCCCACGCAGGCGGGGCGCTACGAGTCGATGTGCGCGCAGCTGTGCGGCGTGGGCCACCCGGACATGCGCGGCCACGTGGTGGTCGAGGACGAGGCCGCCTTCGCCGCCTGGGTGAAGGCGCAGCCCACCTTCGCGCGCAGCCGCGAGCCTGCCGCGGCGGCTGGCGGCGCCGGCTCCCTCGCCGCGCGCGGCCGGGCGCTGGCGCAGAGCAAGGGCTGCACGGCCTGCCACTCGGCGGACGGCAGCCCCGGCGTCGGCCCGACGTGGAAGGGCCTGTACGGCAAGACCGAAAACCTCGACGGCGGCGGCACGGCGCGGGTGGACGAGGACTTCCTGCGCAGCTTCATCCGCGACCCGAAGGCGCGCAGCATCAAGGGCTTCCCGGCGGTGATGCCCGTCATCCCGACGAGCGACGACGAGCTCGCGGCGCTGGTGGCGCACATCAAGTCGCTGGGCGCGGCGAACTGAGGCGGCGGCGATGGCCTACGCGGCATCCGCCCACGCCCCGCAGGGCTTCTGGACGAGGTACGTCTGGAGCCAGGACCACAAGGTGATCGCCCTGCAGTACGGCGGCACGGCCATCGTGGTCGGGCTGGTGGGCGTGGCGCTGTCCAACCTGATGCGGCTGCAGCTCGGCTTCCCCGGCCGGTTCGAGTTCATCACACCCGAGCGCTACTACCAGTTCGCCACGATGCACGGGATGATCATGGTGATCTACCTGCTCACGGCGCTGTTCCTCGGCGGCTTCGGCAACTACCTGATCCCGCTCATGGTGGGCGCGCGGGACATGGTGTTCCCGTTCATGAACATGCTGAGCTTCTGGGTCTACCTGCTGTCGGTGCTGGTGCTGATCGCGAGCTTCTTCGTGCCCGGCGGGCCCACCGGCGCCGGCTGGACGCTCTACCCGCCGCAGGCCATCCTGCCCGGCACGCCCGGCCACGAGGGCGGCATCGTGCTGATGCTGGTGTCGCTGCTCATCTTCATCGTGGCCACGACGATGGGCGGCCTCAACTACGTGACCACGGTGCTGCAGGCGCGCTGCCGCGGCATGACGCTGATGCGCATGCCGCTCACGGTGTGGGGCATCTTCATCGCCACCATCCTCGCGCTGCTGGCCTTCCCGGCGCTGTTCGTGAGCGGCGTGATGATGCTGTTCGACCGGCTGCTGGGCAGCAGCTTCTTCATGCCGGCGGTGGTGTCGATGGGCCAGGCCACCGGCTACGGCGGCGGCAGCCCGCTGCTGTTCCAGCACCTGTTCTGGTTCTTCGGCCACCCGGAGGTCTACATCGTCGCGCTGCCGGCCTTCGGCATCGTGTCCGACCTCATCAGCGTGCATGCGCGCAAGGCCATCTTCGGCTACCGCATGATGGTGTGGGCCATCGTCGTGATCGGGGGGCTGAGCTTCGTCGTGTGGGCGCACCACATGTTCGTCTCGGGCATGAACCCGTACTTCGGCTTCTTCTTCGCGACGAGCACGCTCATCATCGCCGTGCCCACGGCGATCAAGGTCTACAACTGGCTGCTCACGCTGTGGCGCGGCGACATCCACCTCACGGTGCCGATGCTGTTCGCGCTGGCCTTCATCTGCACCTTCGCCATCGGCGGGCTGACGGGCCTGTTCCTCGGCAACGTGAGCGTGGACATCCCGCTGTCGGGCACCTACTTCGTCGTCGCCCACTTCCACATGGTCATGGGCGTGGCGCCGCTGCTGGTGGTGTTCGGCGCCATCTACCACTGGTTCCCCAAGATCACCGGGCGCATGCTGGACGACCGGCTCGGGCACGTGCACTTCTGGGTCACCTTCCTCGGCACCTACGCCATCTTCTTCCCGATGCACTACCTCGGCATCCTCGGCATGCCCCGGCGCTACCACCACTTCGAGGGCTACCAGTTCATCCCGCCCTCGGCGCACCTGCTCAACGTGTGGATCACCGTCGTGGCGCTGGGCATCGCGGCGGTGCAGCTGCTGTTCGTCTTCAACCTCGTGTGGAGCGCGCTGCGCGGGCGCCGCGCCGTGCCCAACCCGTGGCGCGCGGCCTCGCTCGAATGGTTCACGCCCGACACGCCGCCGGCGCACGGCAACTGGGGCGAGCGGCCGCCGGTGGTCTACCGCTGGGCCTATGCCTACGGCGTGCCGGGGGCGCGCGAGGACTTCGTGGCGCAGAACGCGCCGCCGGAAGAGGGCGGGCACGAGCCCGAGGCGCACGAAGCGCCGGCCACGGGCGCCGCGGTGCAGCCGGCGGCCAAGGGAGCGATGCCGTGAGTGCGGTATGGGACGCGCTGCCGCGCAGCGAGGCCGACACGGCGCGCGCCGCGGGCATCGGCCTGTGGGTGTTCATCGGCGTGGCGGGCAGCCTGTTCTCGCTCTTCCTCGCCGCCTACCTGATGCGCATGGACGGCAGCGGCGACTGGACCGCGCTCGCCATGCCCTGGCAGCTGTGGCTGAGCACCGCGCTGCTCGCCGCGGGCAGCCTGCTGCTGGCGCGCGCGCGGCGCTGCGCCGACGCGGCGGCCGCGCGGCGCTGGCTCCTCGCCGGCGGGGCGTGCGCGGCGGCCTTCGTGCCGTCGCAGCTGTGGGCCTGGCAGGCGCTGCAGGCCGCGCGGGTGGCGCTGGCCGGCAACCCGGCGGCGAGCTTCTTCTACCTGCTCACCGCGCTGCACGGGCTGCACGTGCTGGGCGGCCTCGCCGGCTGGGGCGTGGCGCTGCGCGCGCCGGCGCCGTGGCGCACCGCGCTGTGCGCGCGCTACTGGCACTTCCTGTTCGCGGTGTGGGCGCTGCTGTTCGCGGCCTTCGGGCTGCTGACGCAGGACGTGGTCGACTTCGTCTGCGGAAGGGGGTGAGATGAACCGCCGGCCCTCACCCGATCCCTCTCCCGCAAGCGGGAGAGGGGGCAATGCCCGCGCTGCGGCGACGAGGGAGTTACTCCCTCTCCCGCTTGCGGGAGAGGGCGGGGGTGAGGGTCTTCGCATGCCGGAGCGACTCCCATGAGCGCCGTCCCGATGCCCCTGCCCCACGCCGCCCCCGGTGACGTGGCCGCCGACGCCGGCCGCCTGAAGACCCTCGCCGCCGACTGGTCCGCCGACCAGGAGACCTTCAAGGGCGTCTCCTGGGGCAAGGCCATGATGTGGGTGTTCCTGCTGTCGGACACCTTCGTCTTCGGCAGCTTCCTCACCGGCTACATGACGGTGCGCGGCTCCACCACCGCCGAATGGCCCAACCCGAGCATCGTCTTCGGCCTGCACGTGGGCGGGGCGAGCGTGCCGCTGCTGCTCATCGCCATCATGACCTTCGTGCTCATCACCAGCAGCGGCACGATGGCGATGGCGGTGAACTGCGCCTACCGCCGCGACCGCGTGAACGCCGCCGCGCTGATGTTCGTCACCGCCGGCCTGGGCGAGATGTTCGTCGGCATGCAGGCCTTCGAGTGGAGCAAGCTCATCATGGAAGGCGTGCGCCCCTGGGAGAACCCGATGGGCGCGGCGCAGTTCGGCTCGGTGTTCTTCATGATCACCGGCTTCCACGGCCTGCACGTCACGGGCGGCGTGATCCTGCTGCTGGTCGTGGCCGTGCACCTGCTGCGCGGGCGCTACGAGCGCAGCGGCGATTACCAGATCGTCGAGATCGTCGGCCTGTACTGGCACTTCGTCGACCTGGTGTGGGTGTTCATCTTCGCGTTCTTCTACCTGTGGTGAGGGCCGGGCCATGCACGCCGACGCCGACACGCGCACGCCGCCGCAGCACCCGCAGCAGCACCCGATCGGGCTCTACCTCAGGATCTGGGCGCTGCTGTTCGTGCTGAGCGCGCTGTCCTACCTGGTCGACTACGTGCAACTGCAGGGCCTGCTGCGCTGGACGCTGCTGGTCGTGCTCATGCTCGCCAAGGCGGGGCTCATCGTGGCGGTGTTCATGCACATGGCCTGGGAGCGGCTGGCGCTCGTCACCGCCATCCTGCTGCCGCCGCTGGCGCTGCTGGTGCTGGTCGGGCTGATGGCCGCCGAGGCCGGCCACACCCACGGCGCGCGGGTGCTCTTCTTCGGCGGCTGACGCGGGAGGGCCGGGCCATCGACACGCCGCTCCTGCTCCGCGCCGCCCGCGCGCCCCGGCGCGCCCACCTGGCGGCCTACGCCGCGCTGACCAAGCCGCGGGTGGTGGCGCTGATGGCCTTCACCGTGGTCGTGGGCATGCTGCTCGCGGCGCCCGCCGCGCCGCCCTGGCCGGTGCTGCTGTTCGGCACCCTCGGCATCGCGCTGGTGGCGGCCAGCGCCGCGGCGCTCAACCACCTGGTCGACCGGCGCATCGACGCCGTGATGGTGCGCACCCGCCACCGGCCGCTGCCCAGCGGCGCGCTGTCGGCCGCCCAGGTGGGCGCCTTCGCCGCGCTGCTGGCGGCGGGCGGCACGGCGCTGCTGCTGCGCTTCGCCAACCCGCTGTGCGCGCTGCTCACGCTGGCCTCGCTCGTCGGCTATGCCGGCGTCTACAGCCTGCTGCTCAAGCACCGCACGCCGCAGAACATCGTCATCGGCGGGGCCGCGGGCGCCGCGCCGCCGCTGCTCGGCTGGGTGGCCGTGACGGGCCGGATGGAGGCCGGCGCGCTGCTGCTGTTCCTGCTCGTCTTCGTGTGGACGCCGCCGCACTTCTGGGCGCTGGCCATCCACCGCCGCGACGACTACGCGCGCGCGGCCGTGCCCATGCTGCCCGTGACCCACGGCGTGGCCTTCACCGCGCGGCGCATCGTGGCCTACACGGCGCTGCTGTGGGGCGTCTCGCTGCTGCCGTTCGCCATCGGCATGAGCGGCTGGCCCTACCTCGCCGCCGCGCTGGCGCTGGGCGCGCGCTTCATGGGCCTGGCCGCGGGCCTGCGGCGCGACGCGCGGCTCGCGATGCCCACCTTCCGCTTCTCCATCGCCTACCTGTTCGCGCTCTTCGCGGCCCTGCTGGCCGACCACTACCTCGGGCCGGCATGACGCTTGCCACGCTCGACGAACGCCCCCGCAACGCGCTGCAGCCATGACCACCGTGTCGGACATCCTCCGGTCGAAGCCCAGCGCCGCCGTCCACACCATCGGGCCGGCGGCGCCGGTGATCGACGCGCTGCGCCTGATGGCGCAGAAGAACGTCGGCGCGCTCGTCGTCGTCGACGACGAAGCCATCGTCGGCATCGTCAGCGAGCGCGACTACGCGCGCAAGGTCGCGCTGATGGGCCGCTCGTCGGCCGACACGCCGCTGCGCGACATCATGAGCACCGCGGTGATGTTCGTGCGCCCCGAGCAGAGCAGCGAGCAGTGCATGGCGCTGATGACCGGGCACCGCCTGCGCCACCTGCCGGTGGTGGACGGCGGCGGCACGCTGGTGGGCATCGTCTCGATCGGCGACCTCGTCAAGGACATCATCTCGCAGCAGCAGTTCATCATCGAGCAGCTGGAGCACTACATCACCGGAAGCTGAGCTCCGAGGAAGAAGGCGAAACCATGGACGCACACGCCGAACTCCAGGCCACGGTGCAGGCGCTCGCGCAGCGCGGCAAGGGCCTGCTCGCCGCCGACGAGAGCGGCCCCACCATCGCGAAGCGCTTCCAATCCATCGGCATCGAGTCGACCGAGCCGATGCGGCGCGCCTACCGCCAGCTGCTGCTCGCCACGCCGGGCCTGGGCGAGTTCATCAGCGGCGTCATCCTCTACGAGGAGACGCTGGGGCAGGCGGCCGACGACGGCACGCCGCTGCCGCAGCTCGCCGCGCGCGCCGGCATCGTGCCCGGCATCAAGGTCGACGCCGGCAAGACCGCGCTGGCCGGCTCGCCCGGCGACGAGATCACCGAGGGGCTGGACGGCCTGGCGAAGCGCCTGGAGGCCTACCGGGCGCAGGGCGCGCGCTTCGCCAAGTGGCGTGCGGTCTACAACGTGTCGGACACCCTGCCCGGCGCCGCCGCCGTCGAGGCCAATGCCGAGGCGCTGGCGCGCTACGCCGCCGTCTGCCAGTCGCGGGGCGTGGTGCCCATCGTCGAGCCCGAGGTGCTGTTCGACGGCGCCCACGCCCAGGCGCGCTGCGCCGAGGTGACGCAGGCCGTGCTGCACGCCGTGTTCCATGCCCTGCACCGCCACCGCGTCGCGCCGGAGCTGATGCTGCTCAAGCCCAGCATGGTCGTCTCCGGCAAGGATTGCGCGCCGCAGGCGACGACCGCGGACGTGGCCGGGCAGACGCTGCGCGTGCTGCGCCGCACCGTGCCGGCGGCGGTGCCGGCCATCGTCTTCCTCTCCGGCGGCCAGACGCCGGCCCAGGCCACGGCCCACCTCGACGCCATCAACCGCGCCGGCCCGCAGCCGTGGCGGCTGAGCTTCTCCTACGGCCGCGCGCTGCAGGAACCGGTGCTCAAGACGTGGAAGGGCCAGCCCGCGAACCAGGCCGCCGCGCAGCAGGCCCTGCTGCTGCGCGCCCGGCTGAACGGCGCGGCCTGCGAGGGGCGCTACACGGCGGGGATGGAGCCGCCGGCCTGAATGGTGGGAGAGGCAGGCTCGTCATCTGCCCGTGTTTCGGCAATGCGCCGTGGATACTCGATGCGTTGCCCCCTCCCGGAGAGACGATTGAGACGCCACATCGAATCCAGCCTGCGGGAGGCGCGCGCCGCCCTCGATGCTCTGCTCGTGAATGAGGTCGCCTTGCAGTCGGTCGAGAAGGCCGCGCAGTTGCTGGCCGAGGTCTTCCGACGCAAGGGGCGTGTCTTCGCCTGCGGCAATGGCGGCTCGATGTGCGATGCCATGCACTTTGCCGAGGAGCTGACGGGCCGCTACCGGCGCGACCGTGCCGCGCTGGCGGCCACGGCCATCAGCGACCCTGGGCATCTGAGCTGCGTCGGCAACGACCTCGGCTATGAACAGGTGTTCTCCCGCCACATCGAGGCGCATGGCCCTGGAGCGGAAGCCGCTCGCTCGATGGAAAGCTCAGTCGCCAGGATGCGCTCGAGAGAGCCAATACCCCGGCTGCTGGCGATCAGGCGCGATGGCGAAGACAACGATCTCGCCTTCGTAGGCTCGATACACGACCGTGAAGGGGAACCCCTTGACCTTTGATCTTCGGGTTCCCGCGGGGCCTGGCGCGCCGCCGGACGGAAACGTGCGGATCAGCTCGAGCGACTCGGCCACGGCCTCGCGAAACCTGCGGCCCGTGCCCTTGCGCTTGTCTTCGTCGTAGCGGGTCTCGTGCAGCAGTTCGCCGCGTGCTTCGGCAACAAGGCGAATCGGCTTCAAGGCGCAATGCGCGATGCTTCGCTGAATACCGCTTCAGCGTCATACAACGCGCTCTCACCCCGCTCGTACTGCGCAACCCGCCGCTCGATTTCTCGGCTCCAGGCGACTTCCAGTTCGTCGGAGGCCGGCTCATGCAGCGACTCGAGAAGGAGATCCATCAACCGCACCCGCTCTTCCGGCGGGAGGGAGCGGCCCCGGTCGGCGAGTTCTTTCACGCGGTCTGGCATGGCTTTCTTCGAGCAGAAGGCGCAAGCTTACCCCCCGTTCCCGCGGGACGGTGTCTGGACGCGCCGACGATCGACTCGTGCTGCGAGCAGCGCAGGGACCGGCCGCAACCTCTTCGGTGCTGCCGCTGCAGACGACTGCGCGCCCGCTATCCTGTCGCCTGCTTCAGCCTCGCTTCGAGCCATCCCGATGGTCCCCCTCAACGACTTGCTGCTGTTCGCCGGCGCTGCGCTGCTGATGGTGCTCACGCCCGGGCCGAACATGATCTACCTGGTCTCGCGCTCGATCTGCCAGGGCCGGCGCGCGGGCGTCATCTCGCTGCTCGGCGTGGTGGCCGGCTTCCTGGTGCACATGTTCGCGGCGGCCGCCGGCCTCACCGCGCTGTTCCTGGCGGTGCCGCTGGCCTACGAGGTGCTGCGCTGGGCCGGGGCGGCCTATCTGCTGTACCTGGCGTGGCAGGCGCTGCGCCCCGGCGCGCGCTCGCCCTTCGAGGCGCGGGCGCTGCCGGCGGACCCGCCGGGCCGGCTGTTCCTCATGGGCTTCCTCACCAACGTGCTGAACCCGAAGATCGCGGTGTTCTACCTTTCGATCCTTCCGCAGTTCGTGTCGCCGGCGCACGGCTCGGTCTTCGCGCAGAGCGTGGCGCTCGGCGCCACGCAGATCGCCATCAGCTTCGCGGTCAACCTGGCCATCGCGCTGTCGGCGGCCCGGCTGGCCGGGTGGTTCGCCCGCAACCCGCGCTGGCTCGCGGCGCAGCGCTGGGTCATGGGCGGCGTGCTGGCGGCGCTCGCGCTGCGCCTGGCCGCCGAGCCGCGCCGCTGACCTCACGGGAGTCCGTCCATGCCTTCGATCGAATCCGTCCAGCAGCGCCTCGCGCCGCTCTTTCCCGGCCTGATGGGCGTGCGGCTCGTCTCGCTCGCCCCCGACCGCGTGGTGGCCGAGCTCGACGTGCGGCCCGAGCTGTGCACGGCCGGCGGCATCCTGCACGGCGGCGCGCACATGGCGTTCGCCGACACGCTGGGCGCCGTCGGCACGGTGCTGAACCTCCCCGAAGGCAAGCGCACGACCACCACCGATTCGAGCACCAAGTTCATCGGCGCCGCCAAGGGCGGCAGCACCGTCACCGGCGAGAGCGTGGCACTGCACCGCGGGCGCACCACCATGGTCTGGCAGACCAGCATCCGCACGGCGGACGGCAAGCTCTGCGCGGTGGTGACGCAGACGCAACTCGTGCTGGACGCCTGACCGCGCGGGGCGCCTCCATGCCGGCCGCCGACACGCTTGAACGCTTCATCGCCCTCGTCGAGGCCAACCGCCACGTCGAGGCGGTGGAGGCCTTCTACGCCGCCGACTCGACCATGCAGGAGAACCAGTCGCCGCCGCGCATCGGGCGCGAGGCGCATGCGGCGAACGAGCGCCGCGTGATGGCCCGCGCGACATCGGTGCAGTCGACCTGCGTGCGCCCGGTGCTGGTGAACGGCGACCACGTGGTGATCCGCTGGATCTTCCGCTTCGAGTGGGCCGACGGCACGGTCACGCGCATGGAGGAGCTCGCCTGGCAGCGCTGGGCGGGCGAGCGCATCGCCGAGGAGACCTTCTTCTACGACCCGGCGCAGAAGGTGCCGCGCCTGCCGGCCTGAGCTGCCCGCGCTGTCGGTCGGGTTGAGCTTGTCGAAGCGTGCGCGCAGTCCGGTTTGCTTGGTTGGGGCTGCGGCCGAAGCTGAGAGGAGCCGGGACTCGCCCCGGCGGGCGAGTCACCTTTCTTGCTTGCCCAAGAAAGGTG
>JBIQHD010000040.1:0-36064 GCA_044508835.1 Rubrivivax sp. | reverse complement strand
CGCCCGCGGCCGCCGAGCCGCCGCGCACCGGCGAGCCGGTGGCCGAGCCGCGCCGTGCGGCGCCGGCGCCGGCGTCCCCCACACCGGCGCCCGCGCCCGCCGCCGGCCCCGCCGGGCCGGAGGAAGCCTGCGGGAGCCGCGTCTTCCTCGCCCTGGCGCTGTGCATGGAGCGCGAGTGCGCGAAGCCGCGCTTCAGGAACCACCCCGCGTGCGTGCCGGTGCGGGAGATGCAGCAGCGGCAGCGGTCGCAGGCACCGTACTGATCTGATACGTTTTCGCATGGCGGGCCCGCGCCCCCGCCCGTGGCGCCGGCGGGACCGGCCCGCCGGCCTCGGTGGCTTTGCGGATAGCCCCCGATGCCGCAATGCGCGATGCTTGGCGACGACCGCACCACGCCGCCAAGGAGAACCCACGTGAACACCGCCGCCCCGATCCGCCCGCAACAGAAGTGCTGGCCCAAGCGCCTGCCGCGCGATCTGGTCATTCCCGAGACGACGCTCTGGTTCAACCTCGAGGTGAGCGCGGCGCGCTATCCCGACAAGGCGCTGTACCTGTTCTTCGGCCGCCCGCTGTCGTTCGCGCAGGCGAAGGCGCAGGCCGAGGCCGTGGCCGGCTGGCTGCAGAGCGTCGGCGTGAAGGCCGGCGACCGGGTGCTGCTGGACATGCAGAACTGCCCGCAGTTCGGCGTGGCGTTCTACGGCATCCTGCGCGCCAACGCGGTGGTGGTGCCGGTCAACCCGATGAACCGGGCAGAGGAGCTGAAGCACTACATCACCGATGCCGACGCCAAGGTGGCGATCTGCACCGTCGACGTGGCCGCGGCGCTGGCCGAGGCGAGCGCCGGCCTGCCCGAGGGCCAGCGGCTGACGCACATCGTCGCCACGCGCTACACCGACGCCATGCCCGACGGGCCGCTCGACCCGGCCGACGCGCCCTCGCCGGCGATGGAGGCCTGGCTGCGCGGCGACCCGGCGCTGCCGCCCGCCACCACGCGCTGGACCGACGTGCTGGCCGCCGGGCTGAAGCCCGGCCCGCTGACCAGCCAGCCCGACGACATGGCCCTCCTGCCCTACACCTCGGGCACCACCGGCAATCCCAAGGGCTGCATCCACACCCACCGCACGCTGATGGCCAACAGCGTGGGCATGAGCTGGACGCACACCGGCCCCGAGACCGTGGGCCTGGGCGTCGTGCCCTTCTTCCACATCACCGGCCTGATGTACAGCGTGCACGGCGCCATCTACGCCGGCGCGACGGTGGTGGTGATGCCGCGCTGGGACCGCGAGCTCGCCGGGCGCTGGATCTCGCGCTACGGCGTGACGCACTGGACCTGCATCCCGACGATGGTGATCGACCTCTTCGGCAGCCCCAACTACGCGAGCTTCGACCTGTCCAGCCTGAAGTTCATGAGCGGCGGCGGCGCCGCCATGCCGCAGGCCGTGGCCGAGCGGCTGCGCGACCAGTTCGGCCTGACCTTCGCCGAGGGCTACGGCCTGACCGAGACCGCCGCGCCCACGCACGCCAACCCGCCCGAGTCGGCCAAGCTGCAGTGCCTGGGCATCCCGATCTTCGGCGTCGACTCGCGCGTGGTCGACCCCGACACGCTGAAGGAACTGCCCCCGGGCGAGATCGGCGAGATCGTCAGCCACGGGCCGATGGTGTTCAAGGGCTATTGGAAGCACCCGGACGCGACGAAGGCCGCCTTCGTCGAGATCGACGGCAAGGCGTTCTTCCGCACCGGCGACCTCGGCCGCATGGACGAGGACGGCTACTTCTTCATCACCGACCGCCTCAAGCGCATGATCAACGCCAGCGGCTTCAAGGTGTGGCCGGCCGAGGTGGAGTCGATGCTCTACAAGCACCCGGCGGTGCAGGAGGCCTGCATCATCGCCGCGCGCGACGACTACCGCGGCGAGACGGTGAAGGCGGTGGTGGTGCTGCGCGCCGAGGCCAGGGACAAGACCACGGCCGACGACATCATCGGCTGGGCGCGCGAGCACATGGCGGCCTACAAGGTGCCGCGGCTGGTGGAGTTCGTCGACGCGCTGCCCAAGTCGGGCTCGGGCAAGGTGATGTGGCGCCTGCTGCAGGACGCCGAAGGGGCGAAGAAGGCGGCGGCTTGAGCGTTTGAGCGCTTGAGGGTGGGGCCGGTGCTTGCCCCGTCCCCCTCACCCCCGCCCTCTCCCCCTGCGGGGGCGAGGGAGCCATGCCGCCGCGCGTGCCACCGACCGGCTCCCTCTCCCGCTTGCGGGAGAGGGCTGGGGTGAGGGCGGGTGCACTCAGAAACTCGACCCCGGCTGCTCCAGGAAGGCCAGTTCCTCCGACGTGGACGCCCGCCCGAGGATGGCGTTGCGGTGCGGAAAGCGCCCGAAGCGCTCGATCACCACGCGGTGGCGGACGGCGTAGTCGAGCATGGTCTCGAACCCGGCTTCCCGCGCGGCCAGGCGCTCGAACAGGCGCACCGCCTCGTGCTGCATGGCCCGGTCCTCGGCATGCTCGAAGGGCAGGTAGACGAAGGCGCGCTGCATCGGCGGCAGCGCCTCGTCCTCGCCGGCCGAGACCATGCGGCGCGCCGCTTCCAGCGCCAGCGCATCGCCCGCGAAGGCGCGCGGCGTGCCGCGCCACACGTTGCGGGTGAACTGGTCGAGCAGCAGGATGCGCGCGAGCGCCGAGGGCGGCGCGGCCGCCCAGTCCTGCAGCCCGCCGGCGCAGGCCGCGTCGATCGGGGCGGCGAAGCGCTGCCGGATCTCGTCGTCGAAGGCCTCGCTCTTCACGAACCATTCGGCGCGCGCCTGGCCGTGTGGCGGCGTGCCGGGCGCGCCGAACCAGAAGTCGAGCACGGCCTGGGCGGTGGCGGGCGTGTCCATCACCGTCCTCTCAGGCCTGCAGCGCCCGCGTCTCGGGATGGCGCTGCATGTAGGCCCGCACGTAGGAGCACACCGGCTGCACGCGCAGGCCGTGCGCCTGCGCATGGGCGAGGGCGGTGCGCACCAGCTCGGCGGCGATGCCGCGCCCGCCCACGGGCGGCGGCACCAGGGTATGCGTCATGCGCATCACGTCGCCGTGCAGCTCGTATTCGGCCAGGCAGAGATGGCCCTCGACGGTGGCCTGGAAGCGCGACTGCGCGGGATGGTGTTCGACGTGGACGGTATTCATGCGTGGTCCCGATGGAGTGGGGCGGTTCAGCCGCCGGCGGCCTCGCGGCCCTGGGCGATGTGCGTGCGCATGAGCTGCTGCGCGCGCTGCGCGTCGCGCGCGCGCAGCGCCTCCATGATGCAGCGGTGCTCCGCCAGCGAAGCCTGCAGCCGCCCGTGCTTGAACAGCGAATGGTGGCGGTACAGCTTCATCACCTTGCGCAGATCGGCCACGGTCTGGTTGCGCCAGCGGTTGCCGGCGATGTCCAGCAGGTGCATGTGGAAGCGCTCGTTGGCGGCGAAGAAGGCGTCGCGGTCGTCGACCGTCGCCTCCAGCACGGCGTGCAGCGCGGCCAGCTCGGCGATCTGCGCGTCGCTCGCCTCCTGCGCGACGATGGCGGCCGCGTCGCTTTCCAGCAGGGCGAGCAGGTGGTAGACCTCCACGAGGTCGCGCTCGGACACCTCGGTGACGTAGGCGCCGCGGCGCAGCTTCATCGTCACCAGGCCCTCGGCGGCCAGCACCTTGAGCGCCTCGCGCAGCGGCGTGCGGCTGATGCCGAACTCGGCGGCGAGCTTCTGCTCGTCGATCCAGCTGCCGGGCGCCAGCGTGTGCGAGACGATGCGCTCGCGCAGCCGCACGGCCACCCGCTCGTAGAGCGCGCCTTCGCCGTCCGCCAGGCGCGGCGCCGCCGCCGCGTGGCGCGGGGCGTGGAGGTCGGCGGATTCGCTGGACGTTGCCATCGGTGGCCCGGGTTCATGCCGTGCACGCACCGGGGATGCGGCAGGGCCTGGCGTCTGGACCGCCGCACGCACTGGACGAAACGCGGCACTCCAAACATATAATTCAATTTTGAATTATGGCTCACCCGGCGGCGCGGGTGCAAACCGGCGGGTGGCGCTGCATGCGGCGCCGATGGCGTGGGCGGCGCATGCGGCAGGCGGTGCACGGCCGCCGCCTGCGCGCCGCCCGTGCCTGCGGCGCCTGCGAGCCTGGAGTATTTCGAATGTCCGACCACAAGTTTCCCGATTCGGCGTCGATCGACGCCTGGCGCCAGGCCGCGGCCAAGTCGGCGCCGGGCGGCCGGGTGGAGGCGCTGAGCTGGCACACGCCCGAGGGCATCGAGGTCAAGCCGCTCTACACCGCGGCCGACATCGCCGGCCTGCCGCACGTCGACACGCTGCCCGGCTTCGCGCCCTTCCTGCGCGGGCCGCAGCCCACCATGTACGCCGTGCGGCCGTGGACCATCCGCCAGTACGCGGGCTTCTCCACCGCCGAGGAGTCGAACGCCTTCTACCGCCAGGCGCTGGCCGCCGGCGGGCAGGGCGTGAGCGTGGCCTTCGACCTCGCCACCCACCGCGGCTACGACAGCGACCATCCGCGCGTCACCGGCGACGTGGGCAAGGCGGGCGTGGCCATCGACTCGGTGGAGGACATGAAGATCCTGTTCGACGGCATCCCGCTCGACAAGGTCAGCGTCTCCATGACGATGAACGGCGCGGTGCTGCCGGTGCTTGCGGGCTACGTGGTGGCGGCCGAGGAGCAGGGCGTGCCGCAGGACCAGCTCTCCGGGACCATCCAGAACGACATCCTCAAGGAGTTCATGGTCCGCAACACCTACATCTACCCGCCCGAGCCGTCGATGCGCATCGTCGGCGACATCATCGAGTACACGGCGCAGCACATGCCGAAGTTCAACTCGATCTCGATCTCGGGCTACCACATGCAGGAAGCCGGCGCCAACCAGGCGCTGGAGCTGGCCTTCACGCTGGCCGACGGCAAGGAGTACGTGAAGACGGCCATTGCCAAGGGCCTGGACGTGGACGCCTTCGCCGGGCGCCTGAGCTTCTTCTGGGCGATCGGCATGAACTTCTACCTCGAGATCGCCAAGATGCGCGCCGCCCGCCTGCTGTGGCACCGCATCATGAGCGGCTTCGGCGCGAAGAACCCCAAGAGCCTGATGCTGCGCACCCACTGCCAGACCAGCGGCTGGAGCCTGACCGAGCAGGACCCGTACAACAACGTGGTGCGCACCACCATCGAGGCCATGGCGGCGGTGTTCGGCGGCACGCAGTCGCTGCACACCAACTCGTTCGACGAGGCCATCGCGCTGCCGACCGACACCTCGTCGCGCATCGCGCGCAACACCCAGCTCATCGTGCAGGAGGAGACGCACATCACCAATGTCGTCGACCCCTGGGCGGGCAGCTACCTGATGGAGTCGCTCACGCAGCAGATGGCCGACAAGGCCTGGGCCCTCATCGAGGAAGTGGAGGCCATGGGCGGCATGACGAAGGCCGTCGACAGCGGCTGGGCCAAGCTCAAGATCGAGGCCAGCGCGGCCGAGAAGCAGGCGCGCATCGACAGCGGGCGCGACGTGATCGTGGGCGTCAACAAGTACCGCCTCGACAAGGAAGACCCGATCGAGGTGCGCGAGGTCGACAACGTGGCGGTGCGCGAATCGCAGATCGCGCGGCTGAACCGCATCAAGGCCGGGCGCGACGCGGCGCGGGTGCAGGCGGCGCTGGCCGCGCTGACTGCGGCCGCCGACAAGGGCGACGGCAACCTGCTCGCGCTCAGCATCGAGGCCATCCGCGCGCGCGCCACGGTGGGCGAGGTGAGCGATGCGCTCGAGAAGGTCTTCGGGCGCCACCGCGCCGACATCCAGAAGGTGACCGGCGTGTATGCAGCAGCCTATGACTCGGCCGAAGGCTGGGAGAAGCTTCGCGGCGAGATTGCCGCCTTCGCGCAAGAGCAGGGCCGGCGCCCGCGCGTGATGATCGCCAAGCTGGGCCAGGACGGCCACGACCGCGGCGCCAAGGTGGTGGCCACGGCCTACGCCGACCTGGGTTTCGACGTCGACATGGGGCCGCTGTTCCAGACGCCCGAGGAGTGCGCCCGCCAGGCGATCGAGAACGACGTGCATGCGGTGGGCGTGTCCACCCTGGCCGCGGGCCACAAGACACTGGTGCCGGCCATCCTGGCCGAGCTGAAGAAGCAGGGCGCCGACGACATCGTGGTGTTCGTGGGCGGCGTGGTGCCCGCGCAGGACTACGAGTTTCTGTACGACGCCGGCGTGAAGGGCATCTACGGGCCCGGCACGCCGATCCCGGCGAGCGCGAAGGACGTGCTGGAGCAGATCCGCAAGGCCCTGGGCTGAACCGTCTTGAAGCCGTTCTTCGTCTACATGCTGCAGTGCGCCGACGGGTCGTACTACGTCGGCCACACGGACGAGCTGGAACCGCGCGTGGCGAAGCACCAGGCGGGGGAACTGCCGGGCTTCACGCGGGAGCGGCGGCCGGTGCGGCTGGTGTGGTCGCAGGAAACGGCGACGCGGGACGAGGCGCTGGCAGCGGAAATGCGGATCAAGGGGTGGGGGCGGGCGAAGAAGGAGGCGTTGATTCGCGGCGACTGGCAGGCGATCCAGCGGCACGCGTGGGGTACGAGGAATCCGTTGCCGGAGCGCTTGCGGGAGGGGGCTTCGAGACCTCAGCCCGATCCTTCGATACCTCAGGACGAACGGGTCCGGGCTTCGATACCTCAGCCCGAACGGGTGGGTGAGGACGCGAATCCTCTGGAAAGAAATCCCGTTCGCCCTGAGGTATCGAAGGGCGGGGTGGAGGCGAACAGGGCTTCGATACCTCAGCCCGAACGGATGGTGGAGAGTGACAGCACTCGCTCGACAACCCCCGTTCGCCCTGAGGTATCGAAGGGCGCCGACTGTCCTGAGCCTGTCGAAGGGCCTGAGGTATCGAAGGGCCACGCGGAGGGCCACGCGCTCATTGGAGCCATCCTGAGCGGCCCGGCATCCACCCGCCGCCGCGCCATCGCCAAATCCATCACCCTCCTCGAATCCACCCGCCCCGACCACCGCGCCCAGGCCGACGAGCTCCTCACCGCCCTCGTCCCCCACACCGGCCATTCCCTGCGCCTGGGCATCTCCGGCGTCCCCGGCGTCGGCAAGTCCACCTTCATCGAAGCCCTCGGCCTGCACCTCATCGCGCAAGGCCACCGCGTCGCCGTGCTCGCCATCGACCCCTCGTCCACCGTCTCCGGCGGCTCCATCCTCGGCGACAAGACGCGCATGGCGCAGCTCTCCGTCCACGAGCACGCCTACATCCGCCCCAGCCCCTCCAGCGGCACGCTCGGCGGCGTGGCCGAGAAGACGCGCGAGGCCATGCTGGTGCTCGAGGCCGCCGGCTACGACGTCGTCATCGTCGAGACCGTCGGCGTCGGCCAGAGCGAGACCGCCGTGGCGGCGATGACCGACATGTTCGTGCTGCTGCAGCTGCCCAATGCCGGCGACGACCTGCAGGCCATCAAGAAGGGCGTGATGGAGCTCGCCGACCTGGTGCTCGTCAACAAGGCCGACCTCGACCCCGACGCCGCCCGCCGCGCCCGCGCGCAGATCACCTCCGCGCTGCGCCTGTTCGGCCAGCACGGCAACCCGGCCCATGCCGCGCACGACGACACGCTCTGGCAGCCGCAGGTGCTGGAGCTGTCCGCCCTGAAGGCGCAGGGCCTGGACGAGTTCTGGCAGGCCGTCACCCGCTTCCGGGCGCTGCAGCAGGGCAGCGGCCGGTTCGCCGCGCGCCGCCGCCAGCAGAGCCGCGCCTGGATGTGGGAACGCATCGAGGCCGGCCTGAAGGCGCGCTTCCGCGCCGACCCGCAGGTGAAGGAGGCGCTGGCCCGCACCAGCGCCGAAGTCGAAGCCGGCACGCTGGCCGCCTCGGTGGCCGCGCGCCGCCTGCTCGACCTGATGGACTGATCACGACGAAAGACCAAGAACCATGCACGACATCATCGAACAGCTCGAAGCCAAGCGCGACGCCGCGCGGCTGGGCGGCGGCCAGAAGCGCATCGACGCGCAGCACGCCAAGGGCAAGCTCACCGCGCGCGAACGGCTCGACCTGCTGTTCGACGAAGGCACCTTCGAGGAATGGGACATGTTCGTGGAGCACCGCTGCCACGACTTCGGCATGGCCGGGAACACACCGCCCGGCGACGGCGTGGTGACGGGCCACGGCATGATCAACGGCCGCCTCGTCTTCGTCTTCAGCCAGGACTTCACCGTCTTCGGCGGCGCGCTCTCCGAGGCGCATGCCGAGAAGATCTGCAAGGTGATGGACCAGGCGATGAAGGTCGGCGCGCCCGTCATCGGCCTGAACGACTCGGGCGGCGCGCGCATCCAGGAAGGCGTGGCCTCGCTCGGCGGCTATGCCGACGTGTTCCAGCGCAACGTGATGGCCTCGGGCGTGATCCCGCAGATCAGCCTCATCATGGGCCCGTGCGCCGGCGGCGCGGTGTACTCGCCGGCCATGACCGACTTCATCTTCATGGTGAAGGACAGCAGCTACATGTTCGTCACCGGCCCCGACGTGGTGAAGACCGTGACGCACGAGACCGTGACGGCCGAGGAGCTGGGCGGCGCCTCCACCCACACCACGCGCAGCGGCGTGGCCGACCTCGCGTTCGAGAACGACGTCGAGGCCATCCTGATGCTGCGGCGCTTCTTCAACTTCCTGCCGCTGTCCAACCGCGAGAAGCCGCCGGTGCGCTGGGCCGGCGACCCGGCCGACCGCCTGGACCACTCGCTGGACACGCTGGTGCCCGACAACCCGAACAAGCCCTACGACATCACCGAATTGATCGTGAAGGTGGTGGACGACGGCGACTTCTTCGAGCTGCAGCCCGAGTACGCGCGCAACATCGTCATCGGCTTCGGGCGCATGGAGGGGCAGACGGTGGGCGTCGTGGCCAACAACCCGCTGGTGCTCGCGGGCTGCCTGGACATCAAGAGCAGCATCAAGGCGGCGCGCTTCGTGCGCTTCTGCGACGCCTTCAACATCCCGGTGGTGACGTTCGTGGACGTGCCGGGCTTCATGCCGGGCACGAGCCAGGAGTACGGCGGCATCATCAAGCACGGCGCGAAGCTGCTGTTCGCCTACGCCGAATGCACGGTGCCCAAGGTCACGGTGATCACCCGCAAGGCCTACGGCGGCGCCTACGACGTGATGAGCTCCAAGCACCTGCGCGGCGACGTGAACTTCGCCTGGCCCAACGCCGAGATCGCGGTGATGGGCGCCAAGGGCGCGGTGGAGATCATCTTCCGCGAGGACAAGAACGACCCGGCCAAGCTCGCCGCGCGCGAGGCGGAATACAAGGCGCGCTTCGCCAACCCCTTCATCGCCGGCGCGCGCGGCTTCATCGACGACGTGATCCAGCCGCATGAGACGCGCAAGCGCATCTGCCGGTCGCTGGCGATGCTGCGCGACAAGAAGCTGGAGAACCCGTGGCGAAAGCACGGGAACATTCCCCTTTGAACCCCTGTGAATCCGTTCGCCCTGAGGTATCGAAGGGCTCACGCGGCGCACCCACCCGTTCGTCCTGAGGTATCGAAGGACGCACGCGCACGACACAAGGCTTCGATACCTCAGCCCGGCCCTTCGATACCTCAGGGCGAACGGATGTGAGGCTTCACCGGACCAACACCATGTTCAAGAAGATCCTGATCGCCAACCGCGGAGAGATCGCCTGCCGCGTCATCCAGACCGCGAAGAAGCTGGGCATCGCAACCGTCGCCGTCTACTCCGAGGCCGACCGCGATGCGCGCCACGTCGCATTGGCCGACGAATCGGTGTGCATCGGCCCGGCGCCCAGCCGCGAGTCCTACCTCGTCGCCGACAGGATCATCGAGGCCTGCCGGCAGACCGGCGCCGAGGCGATTCACCCCGGCTACGGCTTTCTCTCCGAGAACGAGGCCTTCGCCCGCCGCGTCGAGGAAGAAGGCCTGGTCTTCATCGGTCCGAAGCACCACTCGATCGCTGCGATGGGCGACAAGATCGCCTCCAAGAAGCTCGCGAACGAGGCGAAGGTCAACACCATCCCCGGCTGGAACGACGCCATCGACACGCCCGAGCAGGCGGTGAAGATCGCGCGCGACATCGGCTACCCGGTGATGATCAAGGCGTCTGCCGGCGGCGGCGGCAAGGGCCTGCGCGTGGCCTTCGACGACAAGCAGGCGCACGAAGGCTTCGCCTCCTGCCGCAACGAGGCGAAGAACAGCTTCGGCGACGACCGCGTGTTCATCGAGAAGTTCGTCGAGGAGCCGCGCCACATCGAGATCCAGGTGCTGGGCGACGCGCACGGCCACGTCGTCTACCTGCACGAGCGCGAATGCTCCATCCAGCGCCGCCACCAGAAGGTGATCGAAGAAGCCCCGTCGCCCTTCATCAGCGACGCCACGCGACGCGCCATGGGCGAGCAGGCCGTGGCGCTGGCCCGCGCGGTGAAGTACCAGAGCGCGGGCACGGTGGAGTTCGTGGTCGGGCGCGACCAGAGCTTCTACTTCCTCGAGATGAACACCCGGCTGCAGGTGGAGCATCCGGTCACCGAGTGCATCACCGGCGTCGACCTGGTGGAGCTGATGATCCGCGTGGCCGCCGGCGAGGCGCTGCCGTTCACGCAGGAACAGATTCCCCGGCGCGGCTGGGCCATCGAGTGCCGCATCAATGCGGAAGACCCGTTCCGCAACTTCCTGCCCTCGACCGGGCGCCTGGTGCGCTACCGCCCGCCGGAGACGACGATGCAGGCCGCCGCGCCCGTGCCCGAAGGCGGCGGCGTGCGGGTGGACACCGGCGTCTACGAGGGCGGCGAGATCCCGATGCACTACGACTCGATGATCGCCAAGCTCATCGTGCACGGGACGGACCGCGCGGATGCCATCGCCAGGATGCGCGAGGCGCTCAACGGCTTCGTCATCCGCGGCATCTCGAGCAACATCCCCTTCCAGTCGGCGCTGCTGGCGCACCCGGAGTTCGTCGCCGGCGACTTCAACACCGGCTTCATCGCCGAGCACTATGCCGACGGCTTCAAGGCCGAGGACGTGCCGCACGACGACCCGCTGTTCCTCGTGGCGCTGGCGGCGGCGGCGAACCGGCGCTTCCTCGAGCGCGCCGCAGGCATCAGCGGCCAGATGCCCGGGCGCGGCGTGCGCCTGCACGACCGCTTCGAGGTGGTGGTCAAGGGCGCGGAAGGCCGCAACACGCACCATGCCGTGGAGCTGGAGCGCAACGGCGGGCTGCGCGTCACGGTCGAAGGCCGGCTCTACGACCTGTCCGGCGACTGGCGCTTCGGCCACATCCGCACCAGCGGCACCTGCAACGGCCGGCCCTTCACGGCGCAGGTCGAGCGCCACGGCGTGTGGCTGCACGTCGCCCACAACGGCCGGGCGATCGAGGCCCTGGTGCTGTCCCCGCGCGCGGCCGAGCTCGCGAGGCTCATGCCCTACAAGCCGCCGCCCGACACCAGCAAGTTCCTGCTCTCGCCCATGCCCGGCCTGCTGGCCGACGTGGTGGTGCAGGCCGGCCAGCAGGTGCAGGCCGGCGAGCGCCTGGCCGTGATCGAGGCGATGAAGATGGAGAACATCATGCTCGCCACGCGCGCGGCTGTGGTGGCCGAGGTCCTGGCCGGCAAGGGCGAGAGCCTCGCGGTCGACCAGCCCATCCTGCGTTTCGAGTGAGGCCGGCCATGAGCGAGAAACCGTTCCGCATCCTCGGCATCCAGCAGATCGCCATCGGCGGGCCGAGCAAGGACAGGCTCAAGTCCCTGTGGGTGGACATGCTGGGGCTCACGGTGAAGGGCACCTTCGTCAGCGAGCGCGAGAACGTCGACGAGGACATCTGCGCACTCGGCCGCGGCCCGCACGCGGTGGAGGTCGACCTGATGCAGCCCATCGACCCGGACGGCAAGCCGGCCGTGCACGCCACGCCGCTGAACCACGTGGGCCTGTGGGTGGACGACCTGCCCAAGGCCGTGGAATGGATGACGGCGAACGGCGTGCGCTTCGCGCCGGGCGGCATCCGCCCCGGGGCGGCGGGCCACGACATCTGCTTCATCCACCCGAAGGGCAACGAGCAGTTCCCGGTCGGCGGCGAGGGCGTGCTGATCGAGCTGGTGCAGGCGCCGGCGGACGTCATCGCGGCGCTCGGCGCCTGAACGGCCGGGAGGCTTCCCAGCAAGCCGTGTTCCCGAACAGAATGCGCCGCGGGCTCTTCCGCGCATGACATCGACAGGGAGCATGGAATGAAGAACTACGCCGCCGAACTCATCGGTACCTTCTGGCTCGTGCTGGGCGGCTGCGGCAGCGCCGTGCTGGCCGCGGCGTTTCCGGAACTGGGCATCGGCCTGCACGGGGTGGCGCTGGCCTTCGGCCTGACCGTGCTGACGATGGCCTTCGCCGTCGGCCACATCTCGGGCGCGCACCTGAACCCGGCGGTCTCGGTCGGGCTGTGGGCCGGCGGGCGCTTTCCGGCGAGCCAGGTGCTGCCCTACGTGGTGGCGCAGGTGATCGGCGGCCTGCTGGCCGGCGGCGTGCTCTACCTCATCGCCAGCGGCAAGGCCGGCTTCGAGGCGTCGGCGGGCTTCGCCTCCAACGGCTACGGCGAGCATTCGCCGGGCGGCTATTCGCTTGCGGCGGCGGCGGTCAGCGAGGTGGTGATGACGGCGATGTTCCTGTTCATCATCATGGGCGCCACCAGCAAGCGGGCGCCGGCGGGCTTCGCGCCGATCGCCATCGGCCTGGCGCTGACGCTCATCCACCTCATCAGCATCCCCGTCACCAACACCTCGGTGAACCCGGCGCGCAGCACCGGCGTGGCGCTCTACGCGGGCGGCTGGGCCATCTCGCAGCTGTGGCTGTTCTGGGTGGCGCCCGTCGTGGGTGGCATCGCCGGCGCGCTGATGTACCGCGTCGTCGATCCCGACTGAGGGATCACACCGCCACCGGGGCCTTGATCGCCGGGTGCGGGTCGTACCCGGCGAACTCGAAGTCCTCGAGCGCGTAGTCGAAGATCGAATCCGGCCGCCGCTTGATCACGAGCGTCGGGTAGGCCCGCGGCTCGCGCGACAGCTGCAGCTCGACCTGCTCGACGTGGTTGTCGTAGATGTGGCAGTCGCCGCCGGTCCAGATGAACTCGCCCACCTGCAGGCCGCACTGCTGCGCCAGCATGTGGGTGAGCAGGGCGTAGCTCGCGATGTTGAAGGGCACGCCCAGGAAGATGTCGGCGCTGCGCTGGTAGAGCTGGCAGCTCAGGCGCCCCTCGGCCACGTAGAACTGGAAGAAGGCGTGGCAGGGCATCAGCGCCATCTTCGGCAGGTCGGCCACGTTCCAGGCGCTCACGATGATGCGGCGCGAGTCGGGGTTGGTCTTCAGCGCCGTCACCACCTCGGCGATCTGGTCGACGTGGCCGCCGTCGGGCGTCGGCCAGGAGCGCCACTGCACGCCGTAGACCGGGCCGAGGTCGCCGTCGGGCGCGGCCCATTCGTCCCAGATGGTCACGCCGCGTTCCTGCAGCCATCTGGCGTTGCCGTCGCCGCGCAGGAACCACAGCAGCTCCAGGATCACCGCCTTGGTGAACACCTTCTTGGTCGTCACCAGCGGGAAGCCCTCGTTCAGGTCGAAGCGCATCTGGTGGCCGAACACGCTCCTGGTGCCGGTGCCGGTGCGGTCGGCCTTGGCCACGCCGTGCGTGTGCACGTGGCGCATGAAGTCTTCGTACTGGCTGCGGATGGGGGGGCTCACGGGGCGGCTTTCGGGAGGAGAACGGCGATCGAAGCGGCCCATTCTGGCCGATCCGCGCCGGCACGAAGCGAAGCGGGCGGCACCTTCTGGCACCGCCCGCGTCGGGTTGCGCGCGAGGCGCGGATCAGGCTTGCGGCTCTCGCAGCAGGATTTCCACGCGCCGGTTCTGTGCGCGGCCCGCGGCGCTGCCGTTGTCGGCGATCGGCTCGTGCGATCCGCGGCCCACGGTCTGGATGCGCGTGGGCGAGACGCCGCGCGCCGCCAGGTAGTCGCGCACGCTCTGGGCGCGCTGCACCGACAGCGGGTCGTTGATGGCGTTGCTGCCGGTGCTGTCGGTGTGGCCGATGATGGTCAGCAAGGCGGTCGCGTCGCCCTGCAGGCTGGTGGCGAAGGGGTCGAGCACGGCACGCATGTTCGGCTTGACGACGGCGCTGCCGGTGTCGAACGAGATGTCGCTCGGGATGTTGAGCTTGAGCTGGTTGTCGGCCGTGCGGCTCACGTCCACGCCCGTGCCCTGCGTCGCCTGCTCCATCTGCTGGCGCCGCTCTTCCTGGCGCTTGGACCACACGTTGCCGGCCACCGCGCCGATGGCGCCGCCCACCACCGCGCCGGTGCCGGCCTTGCCGCCGGTGGCCTTGCCGAGGATGGCGCCGACGCCCGCGCCCACGCCGGCGCCGACGGCGGTGCCGCGCTGGCGCTCGCTCATGTTTTCGCAGCCCGTGAGCACGAGCGCCGCCGCGGCCGCGGCGATGAGGGTCGATCGGGTGAGGGGGGTGGCTTTCATGTGTTCTCCTTCGAGGGGGTTCTGCCCGTGTGCACTTGACCGTGCGTTCCGACTGCTCCGGGGCTGGCAGGAGTATCGAATCGCCGCTGGCGGCGCCCTCGTCGGAGACCGGCGCCTTGCCGTGTCGGGCAAGTCCTACGCCGCGGGTTCGGCGTCGAACTGCATCGCGGCGAGCCGCGCGTAGAGCCCGCCCTTGGCGAGCAGCTGCGCATGGGTGCCGGTCTCGACGATCTGCCCGGCCTCCAGCACCACGATGCGGTCGGCGCGCTGCACGGTGGACAGGCGGTGGGCGATGACGAGCGTGGTGCGGTCCTTCATCGCCGACTCGAGCGCCGCCTGCACCATGCGCTCGCTCTCGGTGTCGAGCGCGCTGGTGGCCTCGTCGAGCAGCAGCAGCGGCGGGTTCTTGAGCATGGCGCGCGCGATCGAGATGCGCTGGCGCTGCCCGCCCGACAGGCGCACGCCGCGCTCGCCGAGGAAGGTCTGGTAGCCCTCGGGCAGGGCGGTGATGAACTCGTGCGCGAAGGCGGCGCGGGCGGCGGCGATCACCTCGTCGTCGCTGGCGCCGGGCCGGCCGTAGCGGATGTTCTCCATCGCGTCGGCCGAGAAGATCACGCTGTCCTGCGGCACGATGCCGATGCGCGCGCGCAGCGCGTCGAGCGCGGTGTCGCGCACCGCGACGCCGTCGACCTCGACCCGGCCCTCGCCCACGTCGTAGAAGCGCAGCAGCAGATGGAACACCGTGCTCTTGCCGGCGCCGCTCGGGCCGACCAGCGCCACCGTTTCGCCCGGCGCCACGTGCAGGCTCACGTGCGACAGCGCCGGCACCTGCGGCCGGGACGGGTAGCGGAAGCTCACGTCGTCGAGCAGCACCGCCGAGCCGCCGCGCGTGGCCGGCAGCGGCGCCGGCCGCGCCGGCGAGGCGATGGGCGAGCGCGCGGCCAGCAGTTCCATCAGCCGCTCGGTGGCGCCGGCGGCGCGCAGCAGGTCGCCGTAGACCTCGGCCAGCACCGCCACGCTGCTCACGAGGATGATGACCAGCACCACCGTCTGCCCGAGGTGGCCGGGGCTGATCTGCCCGCGCATCACCGCCTGCGTGCCCTGGAACAGGCCCCACAGCAGCGCGCCGAAGGTGGCGGTGATGATGAAGGCCACGAGGAAGGCGCGCATGCGCGTGCGCTTGACCGCGGTGCCGAAGGCGTTCTCGGTCGCGCGGCCGAAGCGCGCCGCCTCGCGCGATTCCTGGGTGTAGCTCTGCACCACCGGAATGGCGTTGAGCACCTCGGAGGCGATGGCGCTGGAATCGGCCACCCGGTCCTGGCTGGCGCGGCTGAGCTTGCGCACGCGGCGGCCGAAGTAGATCGACGGCAGCACCACCAGCACCAGGATGCCCAGCACCTGCGCCATCACGTAGGGGTTGGTGACGATGAGCATGGCCATCGCGCCCACGCCCATCACCGTGTTGCGCAGGCCCATGCTCAGGCTGGAGCCGACGACGGTCTGCACCAGCGTGGTGTCGGTGGTCAGGCGCGACAGCACCTCGCCGGTCTGCGTGCTCTCGAAGAACTCGGGGCTCTGCTCGACCACGTGCGCGTAGACGGCGTTGCGCAGGTCGGCGGTGATGCGCTCGCCCAGCCAGCTCACCATGTAGAAGCGCAGCGCCGAGAACAGGCCCAGCGCCGCGCCGACGGCGAAGAGGGCGAAGAAGTGCTCGCGCAGCGCCAGCATGCGCTCGCCCGGGTCGGCCGCCACCAGGCCCTGGTCGATGAGCGACTTGAGCGCCAGCGGAAAGGCGAGCGTGCTGAGCGCCGCCATCGTCAGGAACACCAGCGCCAGCGCGATGCGGCCGCGGTACGGGGCGATGAAGGGGCGCAGCCCGCGCAGGCCGGCCATGTTCTTGGCCGCCGGCGGGGCGTTGCCGCGGAGCGGCCCGGCGGCGGGCAGTGAGGAACTCGGTGTCGACATGGGAGGGAGTCTAGGGCGGCCTGCGGCCCTTCCCCTGGCAAGGAATTGAATGCGGCGGCAGAATTTGCCGTCACAAATATTGACGCGCCAATGTCGACCCCGTCCAGCCCTTCTCTCGACCGCGCCCGCCGGGCCGCCGCCGAGCCCTACGACCTCACCACGTCCCTCGGCCACGGCGTGGCGCGGCTGATCACCGCCATCCGGCGCGAGATCGAGCACCGCATGGCCCCGCACGACCTCACCGGCGCGCAGTGGAAGCCGCTGCTGCTGCTGCTGCAGGGCCGAGCCGGCACCGCGCTCGAGCTCGCGCGCGAGGCCTGCGTCGACGCCGGCGCCGTGACGCGCCTGCTCGACCGCCTCGAGGCCAAGGGGCTGATCGAGCGCAGCCGCTCCGAGACCGACCGGCGCGTGGTGAACCTGCGCCTCACGCCCGCCGGCGAGCGGGCGGCGCGGCAGATCCCCGAGGTGCTGGCGTCGGTGAACGACGATTTCCTGCGCGGCTTCTCGAAGGCCGAGCGCACCCAGTTCCACGCCTTCCTCGAGCGCGCGCTGGTCAACGGGCAGGCCCTGCACGATGCGCGGGAGGCCGGATGAGGCGCGCCGCGCTCCTGCTCCCGGCGCTGGTGCTGGCCGGCTGCGCCAGCACCGGCGGCATCGCCCCCACGCAGGCGCTGCACGACCCGGCGCGGGCCGGCGCCGTGGCCGGCGAGGACACGCCGTGGCCCGACGCCCGCTGGTGGACGGCCTGGGGCGATCCGCGGCTGGATGCCCTGATCGCGCGGGCTCTGGCCGAGCAGCCCGGCCTAGCCGCGGTGCAGGCGCGCATCGCGCAGGCCGGGGCGGCGGTGGACGCGGCGGGTGCCGCGCGCCGCCCGCAGGTGAGCGCCGCCGTCGAGCTGACGGACCAGCGCTTCACGAAGAACGGCCTGGTGCCCGCGCCGCTGGCGGGCTCGGTCGAATGGAACAACAGCGCGCAGGTGTCGGCGAGCTGGGAGCTCGACCTCTTCGGCCGCCAGCGCGCCGCGCTCGACGCGGCGGTCGGCCGGCTGCGCGCCGCCCAGGCCGAGCGCCGGGCGGCCGAGCTGCTGCTGGCCGGCAACATCGCGCGCGGCTGGATCGACCTCGGCCGCCAGCTCGAGCTGCGCGCGCTGCTGGCGCAGGGCCTGCACCAGCGCGAGCAGGTGCTGGCGCTGGTGCGCCAGCGCATCGCCGCCGGGCTGGACACCACCGTCGAGCAGCGCCAGGCCGAGGGCGTGATCGCCCAGACCCGGGTGGAGATCGAGGCGCTCGGCGAGCAGATCGCGCGCACGCGCCACGCGCTGGCCGCCCTGAGCGGGCAGGGGCCGCAGGCGCTGGCCGACCTGGCGCCGCCGCTGGCCGGCGTCACGCCGATGCCGCTGCCGCGGGCGCTGCCGGCCGACCTGGTCGGGCGCCGCGCCGACCTGGTGGCGCAGCGCTGGCGCGTCGAGGCCGCGTTGAAGGACGTGGACCTGGCGCGCACCCAGTTCTATCCCAACGTCAACCTCGTCGCCTTCGTCGGCCTGTCCAGCCTGGGCCTCGACCGCTTCGTCGAGGGCGGCAGCCGGACCTACGGCGCCGGCCCGGCGCTGCGCCTGCCGATCTTCGACGGCGGGCGGCTGCGCGCCAACCTGACGGCGCAGAGCGCCGCCGCCGACGCGGCGGTGGACGGCTACAACGACTCGCTGCTGCAGGCGCTGCGCGAGGTGGCCGACGAGGTGGCGTCGCTGCAGTCGCTCGAGCGCCAGCAGGCCGAGCAGGTCAAGGCGCTGGCCGCGGCCGAATCGGCCTTCGACCTCGCGGTGCAGCGCTACCGCGCCGGGCTGGGCAACTTCCTCGTGGTGCTCACCGCCGAAGGCAACGTCATCGCGCAGCGTCGCGCGAGCGTCGAGCTGAAGGCGCGGCACCTGGCCGCCGAAGTGGCGCTCACCCGCGCGCTCGGCGGCGGCTACCGCGCCGAGGGCGAGGCCGCGCCGCCGGCCGTGGCCGCCGCGCGGCACTGAAACGAACCGAAAAGACACCGGAAAGACACCGATGAGCCAGGACACTCCCGACACGCCGGCGCCTGCCGCGCCCGCCCTGCCTGCCGCCTCGCCCCGGCGCCGCCCGGCGATGCTGTTCGCCACCGCCGCCGTGCTGCTCGCCGGCGCGGCCTGGGGCGGCTACTGGTGGCTGCATTCGCGCCACTTCGAGTCCACCGACAACGCCTACGTGCAGGCGCCGATGGTGCAGCTCACGCCCCAGGTCGCCGGCACCGTGGTGGCGGTGCTCGCCGACGACACCGACCTCGTCAAGGCCGGCCAGCCGCTCGTCAGGCTCGACCCGCGCGACGCGCAGCTCGCGCTCGAGCGTGCCGAGGCGCAGCTCGCCCAGACGGTGCGCGAGGTGCGCACGCTCTACGCCAACAATGCCGCGCTGTCGGCCACCAGCAGCCTGCACGAGGCCGAGGTGGCGCGGGCGCGCGCCAACCTCGCGCGCGCCGCGGCCGACGTCGACCGGCGCCGGCCGCTGCTGGCCACCGGCGCCGTCGGCGGCGAGGAGATGAAGCATGCCGAGGACACGCTCACCGCGGCGAAGAGCGCGCTCGCCGGCGCCCAGGCCGCCTGGGCCGCCGCGCGCGAGCAGGCGGCGGGCAACCGCGCGCTGACCGAAGGCACCAGCGTGGACCGGCATCCCAGCGTGCAGCGCGCCGCCGGCGCGGTGCGCGAGGCCTGGCTCGCGCTCGCGCGCACCGAGGTGCCGGCGCCGCTGGCGGGGCAGGTGGCGCGGCGCAGCGTGGAGGTGGGCCAGCGCATCGCCGCGGGCACGCCGCTCATGTCCGTCATTCCGCTCGATCAGGTGTGGGTGGAGGCCAACTTCAAGGAGGCGCAGCTGCGCCGCATGCGCATCGGCCAGCCGGTGACGCTGGTGGCCGACCTGTACGGCGACGCCGTCGAGTACCACGGCCGCGTGGCCGGCCTCGGCGCCGGCACGGGCGCGGCCTTCGCGCTGCTGCCGGCGCAGAACGCCACCGGCAACTGGATCAAGGTGGTGCAGCGCGTGCCGGTGCGCATCGAGCTCGACGGCAAGCAGCTCGCCGCGCATCCGCTGCGCGTGGGCCTGTCGATGGAGGCGGTGGTCGACGTCGCCGAGCAGGGCGGCCCGCCGCTGGCCGGCGCGGCGGCGGCGCGCAGCGCGCGCGCGCAGGTGCTGGAGCCGCGGCGCGACGGCGCCGACCGCCTCGTGGCCGACATCATCGCGGCCAACCTCGGCCGTCCGGCGCCGCACGCGCGGGCCCAGGCGGCGCCGCGCGCCTCGGCCGAAACCGCCGCGCCCGCGCCGCCCACCGCCGCCGAGGCGCGGCTGCTGGCGGCCTCGGCCGCGAAGCCGGCGCAACAACCCTGAGCGGCCCGACGTGACGAACGCCGCCCGATCCGCGGCGCCGCCGGGCGCATCCCCGCGCGCCGCGGCGCCTGCGTCCCCGCCGGCGCGGCCGGCCCAGGCCGCCTACCCGCCGCTGACCGGCGGCAAGCTCGTCCTGGGCACGCTGGCGCTGTCGCTGGCCACCTTCATGAACGTGCTGGACACGTCCATCGCGAACGTGTCGATCCCCGCCATCGCCGGCAACATGGGCGTGAGCCCGGCGCAGGGCACCTGGGTCATCACCTCGTTCGCGGTGGCCAACGCCATCTCGGTGCCGCTCACCGGGTGGCTGACGCAGCGCTTCGGGCAGGTGCGGCTGTTCACCGCCTCGATCCTGCTGTTCGTGCTGGCCTCGTGGCTGTGCGGCATCGCGCCCAACATCGAGTCGCTGATCTTCTTCCGCGTGCTGCAGGGGCTGGTGGCGGGGCCGACGATCCCGCTGTCGCAGACGCTGCTGCTGGCCAGCTACCCGGCGGCCAAGGCGGGCGTGGCGATGGCGATGTGGGCCATCACGGTGCTCGTCGCGCCGGTGGCCGGGCCGCTGCTCGGCGGCTGGATCACCGACAACCTGTCGTGGCCGTGGATCTTCTACATCAACATCCCGGTGGGCCTGGCGGCCGCGGCCATCACCTGGTCGATCTACCGCACCCGCGACCCGGGCCCGCGCCGCGTGCGGCTGGACGCCGTGGGGCTGGCGCTGCTGGTGCTGTGGGTGGGCTCGCTGCAGATCATGATCGACCTCGGCAAGGAGCACGACTGGTTCGCCTCGGGCGAGATCGTCTCGCTCGCCGTGATGGCGGGCGTGGGCTTCGTGTTCTTCCTGATCTGGGAGCTGACGGACGCGCACCCCATCGTCGACCTGCGGCTCTTCGCCAAGCGCAACTTCAGCACCGCGACCTTCGCGCTGTCCATCGCCTACGGCGTGTTCTTCGGCAACGTGGTGCTGCTGCCGCTGTGGCTGCAGCAGTACATGGGCTACACCGCCAGCCTCGCCGGCATGGCGCTCGCGCCGGTGGGGCTGCTGGCGATCGTGCTGTCGCCGTGGGTGGGGCGCAAGGTGGCGCACGTCGACCCGCGCCGGCTCGCCACCGTGGCCTTCCTCGGCTTCGCGCTGGTGCTGTGGATGCGCTCGCGCTTCAACACCCAGACCGATTTCCTGACGGTGCTGATCCCGACGATCCTGCAGGGCGCGGCGATGGCGTTCTTCTTCATCCCGCTGCAGGCCATCGTGTTTTCCGGCCTGCCGCCCGAGCGCATGCCGGCGGCGGCGGGGCTGTCGAACTTCGTGCGCATCACCGCGGGCGCGGTGGGCACCTCGATCTTCACCACGCTGTGGGAGCGGCGCGCGGCCATGCACCATGCGCACCTGGCCGAGGCCATCCACCCCGGCAGCGAGACGGCGATGCGCACGCTCGGCCAGCTGCAGGCCGCCGGCAACACGCGCGAGCAGGCGCTGGCCATCGTCAACCGGCTCATCGACCAGCAGGCGTTCACCATGGCGGCGACCGACCTGTACTACCTGTCGGCGGGGCTGTTCGTGGTGCTGATCGTGCTGGTGTGGCTGGCCAAGCCGCAGCCGGGTGCTGCCGGCGGAGGCGGCGGGGCGCATTGAATCTCTTCCGTCGATCGGAAGGCCTCATGCGGGTTCGCGTTCAAAGTACAAGAACGCCACAGACGCCCGTTCGCACTGACCCTTCGACAGGCTCAGGACTGAAGGCAAGGCTTCGCCTTGTCGAAGTGCCTGTTCAGCCCGAACGGATCGGATCGTTGGATCGCGAATGGATCTCAGGCCGCCGGGGCGGCGCCGGGCCGGCTCTCGGCCGCTTCGGACCCGAGCGCGAAACGCGCCGGCACGGCCGGCACGCGCGGCTGGTCGGCCGCGCGCAGCGCCTGGCGCGCCTGCTCGATCGCGGCGTCCAGCGGGCCGGCCTGGCGGTGCCAGCGCGCGCGGCCGGCGCTGCAGGCCACGCGCAGGCTGAGGGTGCGGTACTGCACCGGCCGCGAGAGCTCGGCGCGCGCCCGCGCGGCCACCTGGTGGCCGAGCGCGTCGGCCTCCGCCGGCGCGCAGGGCAGCAGCAGCACGAGGGCGTCCTCGCCGCCGCAGCGGCCCGCCACGTCGCGTGGGCGGGTGCAGCGCAGCAGGCGGCGGATGAGTTCGGTGCAGAGGTAGGTGGCGGCGGCGTCGCCGTGGCGGCGGCGCACCTCGGCCAGGCCGTCCAGGCGCAGCAGCAGGACGCTGACCTCGACCTCGCCGGCGCCGACCTGCGCGGCGAGCGCCGCGCCGGCCCGGGCGATGTCGGTGCGGTCGACCGGCAGCGCCGGGCGCGCGCCGAGCACCGAGGGCTGGCGCTGCGCCGGGAAGCCTTTGCCGGCCGAACGCCGTTCGGAGACGAGTTGCGAGGTCGGTTGCGGCAGCATGGCGGGAGGGCGTCGGGCTCGTGCGATTCTTGATCCGCCGCAGGCTTGGCGGTAGTCGGAAAAACGCGGCAATCGCCGGGCAGTTGTGGCAGCGCAAGCCGCGGGGCGCGCCGCGGCGCGCTTAAGATCCCGCGGGGCGCCGCCTCGGGCGCCGGGACGCGGTGCCGGATGAACTTGAAGCAGCTCGAATACTTTGTGCGCGTCGCCGAGCTCGGCAGCTTCAGCAAGGCCGCGATGGTGCTGCAGATCGCGCAGCCGGCGCTCAGCCGGCAGGTGCGCGCCCTCGAGACCGACCTGCGCGAGACCCTGCTGCTGCGCAACGGCCGCGGCGTGTGCCTGACGGACGCCGGCAACCGCGTGTTCGAGCACAGCGTGGCCATCCTGCAGCTGGTCGCCCGCGCCCGCGACGACATCGAGGCGCGCCGCGGCGAGCCCGGCGGGCGCATCGTGATCGGGCTGCCGCCGAGCATCGGCCGCCAGCTCACGCGCCCGCTGATCGACGCCTTCAAGCGCCAGCTGCCGCGCGCCCGGCTCGCGGTGGTGGAGGGGCTGTCGGCGCACATCGCCGAGTGGATCGCGAGCGGGCGCGTGGACATCGGCCTGCTGCACAACCCCGAGGGGCAGGCGGCGATCGAGACGATGCCGATCCTGGAGGAGGAGCTGTGCCTCGTCGGCCCGGCGCCGAAGGCCCGGCGCGGCCGGCGCGCGGCGCCCGAGCCGCTGCCGATGGCCGAGCTGCCGCGCTACCCGCTGATCATGCCCGAGCGCTCGCACGCCATCCGCAAGCTGCTGGAGACGCAGGCGGCGCTCACCGGGATGAAGCTCGACATCGCCTGGGAGGTGTCGAGCGTGCCGTCGATCATCGAGCTGGTGTGCGCGGGCTACGGCTATGCGGTGCTCACCGGCAGCGCGGTGGCGGCCTCGGGCCATGCGGAAGAGCTCATTGCCCGCCCGCTCGTCGAGCCGCGGCTCACGAGCGTGCTGTGCCTCGCGCTGTCGTCGAACAAGCGCCCGACGGCGCTGGCCAAGCAGGCGATGCAGATGCTGCCCAAGCTGGCCCGCGAGGCCAACGCGCCGGCAGTCTGAGGCCGGTTCAAAGGAACCGTTCGGGCCGGAAGCCGCTCGCGCCGAGCCTGTGGAAGTGCCTCTCGGCGCACACCGGGCTTCGATACCTCAGCCCGAACGGGTCTTGTCGGTCGATCGCAAGTCGGTATGGGCGGCATGGGCGCTTCGACAAGCTCAGCGCGAACGGGTTGAGTGAGGCGAAGCGCTTGGATACGGCAACACGAACGGGGTGTCGCGCAGCGACGCCCGCCCGGGTGGCGATGCGCAGCGAGCCGAATCGCCTCCCGTAGGCGTCGGCGAGAAGCGCAGGGCTTTGCAGCCGGGCGCGACAGCGCCCTTCGTGGTCTGACTTCGCGCGACTGTCTGAGCGCAGCGCCCACAGGGCGCGTAGCGAGTTTCGCGCGAGGCTGCGAAGCCCGAGCATCGCAGCGCACCCCTCGCGCAGCGAGGGGCGACGGCTCCGGGTCGCCTTCTCTTGGTTACTTCTCTTGGCGAGACAAGAGAAGTAACTCGCCCGCCGGGGCGAGACCCGGCTTCTCACAGCTTCGGCCGCACTTCAACCAGCCAAACCGGACTGCGCGTGCGCTTCGACAAGCTCAGCGCGAACGGGTTGGTGGGGCGAAGCGCTTCGATACCTCAGCGCGAACGGGTGGGGTTGGCGGGGCGAGCGCTTCGGCAAGCTCAGCGCAAACGGGTCGAGCGCGAACGGATTGAGCGCGAACGGGTCTTCATGGCGTTCCCGTCCCTTTGAATGCAAGCCGGCACGCGCCGGATCGCCCGGTCAGTCCAGCACCATCAGGCGCCGCCGCTTCTGCGTGAGGTCGATGTAGCGCTGCAGCGCCCGCATGCCGGCGCTGCCGGCTTCGGCCATCTCGCAGCCGAGCCGCACCGCGCGCGACTCCGGGTTCAGGGAGGTGACGTGCTGCACGCGCAGCGACACGTTCACCCGCGTGTCGGCGTCCAGCTCCAGCAGCACGCCGTTGATGAGCACGCCGGGCGAGAGCGTCGGCACGTCGTCGGGCAGCAGCAGGGCGCAGCCGCCGATGCTCACGTCGAGCACGCGCAGCGCGAGCTGCATGTCGGGGATCATCGGGTGGCGCAGCCGCGCCACCGGCGAGGCGTTCAGCACCGGCCGCACGCGGTAGCCGCTGCGGCGCTGGAAGCGGTACATCTCGCGCGGGAAGGCGCAGCTCAGGGCGCTGGCCCGCGGGCCGTGCACCATCACCAGGTCGCCCACGTCGAACTGCAGCTTCACGCTGTCGAGGTAGCCCACCACCACGGCTTCGTCGGCCTCGACGAAGCGGGCCAGGTTCGGGTCGTGCAGGTCGGGGCTGAAGCTGATGTGCCCGCGCGCCGAGTCGATGGTCCACAGCGTCGCGCTGAGCGCGCTGCCGTCGGGGGCGTTCAGGCTGAGCGGCACGTTGCCGTCGAGCAGGCGCTTGAGCATCGCGCCGATCTCCGGGGCGGCGGTGAGCCGGAAGTCGTCCAGGCCGCCATGCGCGGCGGCCAGGGCGTCCAGCGGCATCGGCAGGGTGTCCACGGCCCGGTCTGCTCGGCGCAGCCCTCAGTGCAGGGTCTTCGGCCGTCCGGCCATCAGGTTGTCCAGGTCCTCGAGCCAGGGCTCGGCGAGCTGGCGGATCTCGGCGTCGTTGACCAGGATGCGCTGCATGATGCGCGACTTGAGCTGCGCTTCCTCCGCGCCCAGCGCCTGCCGGGCCGCGGCGTGCTTGAGCTGCGAGATCAGCAGCGCGCAGGCGCCTTCGAGCTTGACCACGTGGTCCCAGTTGCCCGTGCGGGCGGCTTCCAGCATGTCGGAGCTCGCCTTTTCGATGGCTTCGTAGTAATTCAGGAGACTGGTGTTCATGGTCGGCCCCGGATGCGGTTGGGTCGAGAAGAGCAGTGGGTTCAGCGCGGCGCGGCGGCGACCTGCGGCGCGATCGATGCCCAGGCCTCGCGCAGCGGCTCGATCAGGCGGCGGCATTCGTCGAGCGCCTCGATGTCGTTGCGCAGGTTCGCATGCGTCAGGCGCCGGCTCACGTAGGCGTAGAGGTCGCCGAGGTCGGTGGCCAGCGTGCCGCCGCCCTGGGCGTTCAGGCCGCCCTTGAGCCCTTCCTCGACGATGCGCACCGCCCGGCCGATGGCGCGGCCCTTGGTCTCGATCTGGCCGGCCTGGATGGCGCCGCGCGCCTGGGCGATGGACTCGATCACGCCGTCGAACAGCATCGCGACGAGGCGGTGCGGCGAGGCGGACTCGACGCCGGTCTCGAGGCCGACGCTGCGGTAGGCGTTGGTGAAGCCGTGCGAGGCCCGGGGGCCGAAGGAGGAGGCGGCGGAGGCGTACATGGTGGGGAAGGCCCGATTGCTGCGGTGTTGCATGGTTATCGGCCCGCGCCGCCCCGTGCTTGAGGGTGCGAAGCGCCTGTTTGCCGCTGTTTTTCCCCGGTTCGGCTGCCGTGCCCGCGCGCCGGGCGCGCGACTCCCGCGGGCGCGCGCGGCGCTCGCGGGAGGCTTCGACGGGTGCGGTCCGCCCGGCGTCAATCGTCGCGCGTGTACATGCTGTTGAGCATGGTCATCTGCTGCGAGACGTAGTCGGACAGGCTGGTGAGCGTGCCCATGCGCGCGTCGAGCGCCTGGTATTGCTTCAGCAGCCGCTCCTGCGTGCGCGCGACGCGGTCCTCCAGGCGTTCCTGGTCCTTCTCGTTGCGCTTGACGCTGGCGCGCAGGCTCTCCGCGCGCGAGGAGAGCTGCCCCTCGACGCCGAGCATGCCGTCGGCCAGGCTCTTGAAGCCGGTGGCCAGGCCGGTGCCTGCCGTGGTGAAGGCCTTCGAGAGTTCGGCTGGCTCGGCCAGCGCCGCGGTGAGCTTGGTCTCGCTCTCGATCTTCAGCGAGCCGTCGCGCTGCAGGGCGATGCCCATGTCCGACAGGCGCCCGAACGCTTCCGACGCCCCGGACGACTGCCCGGCCAGGCTGCGCAGCTTGTACTGCAGGCCCACCGCGGTGCGGTCTCCCTGCAGCGCGCCGGCGGTCTTCGTCGCCTCGTCGTACTTCGTCTGCGTGGCGAGGAAGCTGTTGACGGCGTTGTAGGCGCTGATGAAGTCGTTGATGCCCTTGCGCAGCGCCGTGGTGTCGTTGCTGACCTTCACCGTCACCGGCGAGGCGGTGACCGTGGACAGCGTCAGGTCCAGCCCGTCGACCACGTTCTCGAGCTTGTTGCTCGCCGAGGTGAGCGCCAGCCCGTTGACGGTGAACTGGGCGTCGGCGGCGGCGCGGTTCTCCGTCATGCCGCCGGGGTAGGCCAGCGCGCCGAGCTGCCCGGTGGCATCCGCGACCGAGACGGTGACGCCGTTGGCGGCGCCCGTCTCGGTGGCGGTGAGCACCAGGCGCGGCCCGCCGCCGTCCTGCACGATGGAGGCGGTGACGCCGGCCCCGGCGGCGTTGATCTTGTTGCGCACGCCCTCGAGCGTCTGGTCGGCCGTGCCGATCTCGATCGTCACCGTCTCGCCGCCGCGCGTGATGCCGATCGTGCCGGTGCCCACGCTGGCAGGGTCGGTGATGATTTCCGACGACAGGGACTGGGCCGTGGCGAGCGCCGTCACCTGGATGCTGTAGTTCGCCGGCACGGCTGAGGCGCGCGCCGAGACGCTGATGGCGGCGGCGTCGCTGCTCGTGGCGGCGTTCTGCGTCCAGAAGCTCGGCTTGGCCAGCACGGCGGACGCCGACTGGAGGTTGCCCATGTAGCTCTGCAGCAGCCCGACGGACGACAGCTGGCTGTCGAGCTTGGTCTTCGCCGTCGCCAGCAGCGTGATCGGCTTGCGTTCGAGCGCGACGAGCTGCGTGACGATGCTGTCGACGTCGAGACCGCTGCCGATGCCGGTGGATGAAATGGCCATGGAGTCACCTCAGTGTGAAACGTCTTGATCGGCCGGCCGCGCAAGAACTTGAGCCCGCGCCCGGCGCGCGGGCGCTCCGGGACGGCGGGCTCGGGGGTCGGCGGCGCCGCGGGCGCCGTGCAGGGGCCGGGCCGCGGGGCGTTCAGCCCTTCAGCAGCGACAGCACCTGCTGCGGCAGCTGGTTGGCCTGCGCCACCATTGCCGTGCCGGCCTGCTGCAGGATCTGGGCGCGCGACAGGTTGGCGGTCTCCTGCGCGAAGTCGGCGTCCATGATGCGGCCGCGGGCGGCGGTGAGGTTCTCGGCGGTCGTCTGGATGTTCGAGATGGCGTTCTCGAAGCGGCTCTGCACCGCGCCCAGCGTGCCGCGGGCCTGGTTGACCTCGTCCAGCGCGGCGTCGACGGCCAGCATGGCGTTGTTGGCGTCGGTCGCGGACAGGACGTTGAGGCTGGCGAAGCCCGTCTGGAGGGTCCCGGGGACGCTGTTGTAGGGGCCGGCGGTGAGGCCGGTCTCAGCCGTCACTGCGCCGCTGCCGCCGACGGTGATGTTGCTGGCCGAGCTCAGCTGCAGCGCGCCGCCGACCACCGAGGCCGTGACGCCCGTGACGTTGCCGTTGATCGCGGCGACCAGGTCGCTCAGGCGGGTGGCGGCGTCGGCGGCGGGGCCGACCTCGACGTTCGTGCCGTTGATGGTGAAGGCCGCGCCGGTCAGGGCGCCGAGCGTGCCGGCGGTGGCGGCGACGCCGTCCGACGTGGTGCCCAGGCCGGCGAAGGTGGGTGACGTGCTGTAGCCGGCGGCGCCGCCCGAGCCGTCGCTGGTGGCCACGGCGGAGGTGAAGTTGTCGCCGTCGGCGCGCTGGACGGTCAGGGTGCCGTTGGTGATGGCGGCGGTGATGGTCGTCTCGGCGCCCAGGTCGAGCGTGAAGCCGTTGACGGTGCCGGAGCCGTCGGCCGCGAAGCCGGCGGTCACGAACTCGGCGGCGATGTTGGCCGCGGACGGCGTCGCGCCGGTGGCGGAGACGCTGAAGGTGTCGCCGCCGGTGGCCGTGAAGGTGAAGGTCACGTCGTCGGTGGCGGCGCCGCCGACACCGGCGGTGAACGCGCCGAGGGCGGCGGTGGCCGGGGTGGCGCCGCTGCCGCCGGAGCCGACCGGCGCCACGCCGGTGGCCGTGGCGGGCGTGCTCACGCTCGTCCAGCTGCCCAGCGAGCTGATGTTCGCGTTGACGATCGAGTCGATCGTGATGGTCTGGCCCTGGTTGGCGCCGATCTGGAAGGCTTGTGCAGTGAAGCTGCCGTCGAGCAGGGGCAGGCCGTTGAACTGCGTCTGGCTGGCGATGCGGCTGATCTCGGACTTGAGCTGCTCGACTTCGGCGTTGAGCGCCTCGCGGTCGCTGGTGCTGTTGGTGGCGTTGGCCGACTGCACGGCCAGCTCGCGCACCCGCTGCAGCATGTCGCCCATCTTGCCGAGCGCGCCTTCGGCCGTCTGCGCCAGCGAGATGCCGTCGTTGGCATTGCGGGCGGCGACGTTCAGGCCGCGCACCTGGGTGTTCATGCGCTCGGCGATGGCGAGGCCGGCGGCGTCGTCCTTGGCGCTGTTGACGCGCAGGCCGGAAGACAGGCGCTGCATCGAGGTGGCCAGCGAACCCTGGCTGGTGTTCAGGTTTCGCTGCGCATTCAGCGAAATGATGTTGGTGTTGATCGTTTGGGCCATGGCCGCTCTCCTTGAGAAATCAATGACTCCCGGCCTGAGAGCCGGCTTCCCTGCACGATGGGTGTGGCCATTGTTCTGGATCGCCCGGGCGGCCGAAGCGCGGATAAGGCGGCGATTCCCGGCACATCTTCGAGCCGGAAACGAAAACGCCCCGTCCGGGCGGACGGGGCGCGGGGGGCGCCGCGGTGCGCGGCGCGCGAGGGGGTCGATCAGCGCAGCAGCGACAGCACCTGCTGGGGCAGCTGGTTGGCCTGCGCCACCATCGCCGTGCCGGCCTGCTGCAGGATCTGCGAGCGCGACAGGTTCGAGGTTTCCTGCGCGAAGTCGGCGTCGACGATGCGCCCGCGTGCGGCGGTCAGGTTCTCGGCGGTCGTCTGGATGTTGGCGATCGCGTTCTCGAAGCGGCTCTGCACCGCGCCCAGCGTGCCGCGGGCCGAGTTCACGTCCTTGATCGCGGCGTCCATGGCCAGCATGGCGTTGTTGGCGCCCGCCACCGTCGACACGTCGAGGCCGGCGAAGCCGGTCTGGGCCGTGCCCGCGACGATGTTGTAGGGGCCCGCGGTCAGGCCGGTCTCGGCCGTCACCGCGCCGCTGCCGCCGACGGTGATGTTGCTGGCCGAGCTCAGCTGCAGCGCGCCGCCGACCACCGAGGCCGTGACGCCCGTGACGTTGCCGTTGATCGCGGCGACCAGGTCGCTCAGGCGGGTGGCGGCGTCGGCGGCGGGGCCGACCTCGACGTTCGTGCCGTTGATGGTGAAGGCCGCGCCGGTCAGGGCGCCGAGCGTGCCGGCGGTGGCGGCGACGCCGTCCGACGTGGTGCCCAGGCCGGCGAAGGTGGGTGACGTGCTGTAGCCGGCGGCGCCGCCCGAGCCGTCGCTGGTGGCCACGGCGGAGGTGAAGTTGTCGCCGTCGGCGCGCTGGACGGTCAGGGTGCCGTTGGTGATGGCGGCGGTGATGGTCGTCTCGGCGCCCAGGTCGAGCGTGAAGCCGTTGACGGTGCCGGAGCCGTCGGCCGCGAAGCCGGCGGTCACGAACTCGGCGGCGATGTTGGCCGCGGACGGCGTCGCGCCGGTGGCGGAGACGCTGAAGGTGTCGCCGCCGGTGGCCGTGAAGGTGAAGGTCACGTCGTCGGTGGCGGCGCCGCCGACGCCGGCGGTGAACGCACCGAGGGCGGCGGTGGCCGGGGTGGCGCCGCTGCCGCCGGAGCCGACCGGCGCGACGCCGGTGGCCGTGGCGGGCGTGCCCACGCTCGTCCAGCTGCCCAGCGCGCTCAGGCTGGCGTTGGCGATTTCCGACAGGCTGATCGTCTCGCCCTGGTTGGCGCCGACCTGGAACGCGCCGGCGGTGAACGAGCCGTTGAGCAGCTTCGTGCCGTTGAACGTCGTCTGTTCGGCGACGCGGCCGATTTCTTCCTTCAGCTGGGCCACTTCGGCCTGCAGGGCCGTGCGGTCGTCGCCGCTGTTGGTGGCGTTGGCCGACTGCACCGCGAGTTCGCGGATGCGCTGCAGCATGTCGCCGATCTTGCCGAGCGCGCCTTCGGCCGTCTGCGCCAGCGAGATGCCGTCGTTGGCGTTGCGGGCGGCGACGTTCAGGCCGCGCACCTGGGCGTTCATGCGCTCCGAGATGGCGAGGCCGGCGGCGTCGTCCTTGGCGCTGTTGACGCGCAGGCCGGAGGACAGGCGCTGCATCGAGGTGGCCAGCGAACTCTGGCTGGTGCCGAGGTTGCGTTGCGCATTCAGCGAAACGACGTTGGTGTTGACAGACATAGCCATGATCAGGTTCTCCAAAAATTGAAAGTGACTCCCGGCAGACGCCGGCATTGCCTCAGTGCTTCTGGCCTTGCGGCCTTTCACGCTGCGTCGGCGGTTCCCCGCAGACTGCGCCCGGCGGCAGTCATCCGTTGATCGGGAGGCGAGAGGTCTGTGGTCGTGCTCTCGTCCAAACCATCGGCCGGCTGTTCCGGACCCCGGGTTCGATTGCTCTGGCCCGTTGGCTGGTTATCGGGCCGGCCTCAGCGCGACTTGAGGGTCTTGTCAACAGAAATTTGGCGGGCGTTGTTGGCGCTGTTCGCGGTTTCCGTGGGCCGGGAGATGTTTTCGGCGCCCCGGCCGGCGACTTGAGGCGCCCGCGTGCGCGCCGCGCCCGTGCCGTGTAGGAATTTGCCTGACACGCCCGACGGAAAAAGCGGGACTCAAGCCACAGAACTGACCTGATGTCGCCCCCCTGATCCGGTCTTCAGAATCCTTTCCATGTCGAGACGGCACCCGTCCCGGCGAACAGACCCGGAAACACCGGCCAGACATCCAGAGTGACGCGAACGGAGCCAGCCATGAACACCGAACAGATCCTTTCCGAGATCCGCGAATCGAATCTTTCGTACCTGATGCTGGCGCAAAGCCTCATCCGCGCGGACCGCGACCAGGCCCTGTACCGCCTGGGCATCAGCGAGGAGACGGCGGCGCTGATCGCGCTGCTGTCGCCGGCGCAGATGATGAAGATCGCCTCGGGCAACACGCTGCTGTGCCGCTTCCGCATGGACGACGACATGGTGTGGAACCTGCTCACCAACCACGGCAAGAGCGCGGCGAACGACACGACCTCGCGGCTGCACGCCAGCATCCTCATGGCCGGCCGCCACCAGGAAGCGGCCTGACCACGCCGCGCACCGCAGTTTTCAATCGAGAGCCACGCCATGTCCCGCACCAAGAGCATCCTCACCGAAGCCAAGCAGATCGACCGCGCCGTGACGCTGATCCATCTGGGCGCGCGCCTGCAGGTGCTGGAGTCGGAGACCGACCTGTCCTACGAGCGGCTGCTGCGCCTGTACAAGGAAGTGGCGGGCAAGTCGCCGAGCAAGGGCCAGCTGCCGTTCTCGACCGACTGGTTCATGACCTGGCAGCCGAACATCCACGCCTCGCTGTTCCTGAACATCCACGAATACCTGAACAAGGTGGCCGAGCTCGACGAGATCGACACCGTGATCAAGGCCTACCAGCTCTACCTGGAGCAGACCACGGCCCAGGGCCTGGAGGCGCTGATGTCGATCACCCGCGCCTGGCGCCTGGTGAAGTTCGTCGACAACGGCATGCTCACCATGACCAAGTGCTCCAAGTGCGGCGGGCATTTCGTCACCCATCCGCACGAGATCGCGCGCCACTACGTGTGCGGCCTGTGCAACCCCCCGGCGCGCGCCGGCAAGGGCCGCGCGGCCGGCGGCATCCGGATGCACTGACTTACTTGTCTACAGGGCGGCGGGCCCGGAGCGGGCGGCGGTTCTCAAGTCGCGGCGCGCACGGGCCGATACCGGAACCGGACAACGAATCTTTTCTTGCTTGTCTCCTCCTGGCACAACCACTGTGCTTTCGGGCGGACCCTCCGGGGTCCGCCTTTTTCTTGGGGCCGGCGGCGCGGGGGATGGACGTGCGCCGCTGCTCAAGTCTCGGGGCCCGCCCGCCGATAAGGCAGGCACACGCCGCCGGCCTGCTTGTGTTCTCCGCGCGGCGCCAGACACGGACCCCATTCCTATGTTCGTCATCATCGGCTACGTCGTTGCGCTCGGCTGCATCTTCGGCGCCTACGTCCTGCATGGCGGCAACATCGGCGTCATCCTGCATGCGCTGCCCACCGAGCTGATGGCCATCGGCGGCGGCTCGCTGGGGGCCTTCGTGGTGGCGAACCAGCCCAAGGTGCTGCGCGCCACGCTGCGCGCGATGCCCCGGCTGCTCAAGGGCTCGAAGTACTCGAAGGCGCGCTACATGGAGCTGATGGCGCTGCTCTACGACATCCTGCAGAAGGCGCGCAAGGAAGGGCTGATGTCCATCGAGAAGGACGTCGAGGAGCCCGAGAACTCGGCCATCTTCCAGAAGTACCCGGCGGTCGGCGGCGACCACCACGTGATGGAGTTCATCACCGACTACCTGCGCATGATGGTCTCGGGCAACCTCAACGCGCACGAGATCGAGAGCCTGATGGAGAGCGAGATCGAGACGCACCATCACGAGGCCAACGCGCCGGCGATGGCCATCACCCGGCTCGCCGGCGCGCTGCCGGCCTTCGGCATCGTGGCCGCCGTGCTGGGCGTGGTGAACACCATGGGCTCGGTCGGCCAGCCGCCGCAGGTCCTCGGCGCCATGATCGGCTCGGCGCTGGTGGGCACCTTCCTCGGCATCCTGCTCGCCTATGCCGTGGTCGAGCCGCTGGGCGGCCTGCTCGAGCAGAAGGTCGAGGACGACAGCAAGGAGCTGCAGTGCATCAAGACCACGCTGCTGGCGAGCATGCAGGGCTACGCGCCGCAGGTGGCGGTGGAGTTCGGGCGCAAGGTGCTGTATTCGACCGACCGGCCGACCTTCCTCGAGCTCGAGAGCCACGTCAAGGGACGCAAATGAGGCTGACGAGGCGGACAGATGGCCGGTGACTCGAAGCGGCTGCAGCCGATCATCATCAAGCGCGTCAAGCGCGGCGGCCACAAGGCCCACAGCGCCGCCTGGAAGATCGCCTACGCCGACTTCGTGACGGCGATGATGGCCTTCTTCCTGCTGATGTGGCTGCTCGGCTCCACCACCGAGGGCGACCGCAAGGGCATCGCCGACTTCTTCAACTCGCCCCTGCGCGTGTCGATGTTCTACGGCGGCAGCGGCTCGGGCGATTCGTCGCACATCATCAAGGGCGGCGGCAACGACCTGTCGCGCACCACGGGCAACGTGAAGGACGGCGCCGTGCCCGCGCCGCGCCGCGCGGTGAACCTGCAGGCGCTGGCGGCCGAGCGCGACCGCAAGGACGTGCGCGAGCGGCAGCTGGTCGAGAAGCAGCGGCTGGAGAATCTGAAGAAGCGAGTCGAGCAGGCGATCGAGGCGAACCCGCGCCTGGCGGAGATGAACTCGCAGATCCGCCTGGACATGACGCGCGACGGCCTGCGCATCCAGATCGTCGACGAGCAGAACCGCCCGATGTTCGACAGCGGCAGCTCCGTGGTGCGGCCCTACATGCGCGAGCTGCTGCAGCTCATCGGCGAGGTGCTGGCCGAGGTGCCGAACCGGCTCACGCTGGAGGGCCACACCGACGCCGCCCCCTTCCCGGGGCGCGAGCGCGGCTACAGCAACTGGGAGCTGTCGTCCGACCGGGCCAACGCCTCGCGCCGCGAGATGCTCGCCGGCGGCCTGCCCGAGGACCGGGTGGCGCGCGTGCAGGGGCTCGCCGCGAGCATGCCCTTCGACGCCGAGGCGCCGTTCAGCCCGGCCAACCGGCGCATCAGCATCATCGTGATGAACCGCGAGGCGGAAGACCGCTTCCTCCACATCGGCGCCCCCGCGGACGGCCTGCCCGCCCAGGCGCCGGACGGCACCGCGGCGCCCGTCGCAGGCGGGGCCGCGATTTCGCCCTCAACTTTGTCCGGCGACGCCCGATAAAGCCACCAAACGCCCCACGGCGTCAGCCCCTACGCCCGAGCGAGGACCGTCCATGAGCATCCCCAACGACATGAAGTTCCTGATCGTCGACGACTTTTCCACCATGCGCCGCATCGTGCGCGGGCTCCTCAAGGAAATCGGCTACGCCAACGCCGAGGAGGCCGAGGACGGCGCCGTGGCGCTCTCCATGCTGAAGAACACCAAGTTCGACTTCGTGGTGAGCGACATCAACATGCCCAACATGAACGGCTTCGACCTGCTGGCGGCCATCAAGAAGGACGACGCCCTGAAGCACCTGCCGGTGCTGATGGTGACGGCCGAGGCGCGCAAGGAAGACATCGTGCGCGCGGCGCAGGACGGGGCGGCGGGCTACATCGTCAAGCCCTTCACCAAGGCGACGCTCGAGGAGAAGGTGGCCAAGATCATGCAGAAACTCGCCACGACGGCCTGAAGGAAAACGACTCATGCAGATGAACGATCTTGCCGTCGCCGCGCCGCACCTCGCGGCGCCCGCCCAGCCCGGCGCCGGGGCGTCGCCCGAGGTGTTCCAGCAGCTCGGCCACATCACCCGGCAGCTGCACGACACGCTGACGCAGCTGGGCGTCATGCCGCGCCTGCAACAGGCCGCCGACGGCCTGCCCGACGCGCGCAGCCGGCTCAACTACATCGCCGAGAAGACCGGCGCCGCGGCCAACAAGGTGCTGAACTCGGTGGACAACGCCAAGGCCGAGCACGCCCACATCGCCAGCGAGACGCGGCGCATTGCCCAGGCCATCGTGGCCGACCCGGTGAAGGCCGTGGCCTCCGGCTCGGTGATGAACTTCGTGGGCGACGTGGAGGCGGCTACCGCGCGCATCGACACCCACCTGACCGACATCATGATGGCGCAGGACTTCCACGACCTGACCGGCCAGGTGGTCGCCAAGGTGGTGGCGCTCGCCAGCGAGCTGGAAGACAGCCTCGTCAAGCTGCTGGTGCAGGCCGCGCCACCCGAGCAGGCGCAGAAGGTCGAGCAGGCCTTCCTGAGCGGCCCCGTGGTCGACCCGGCCGGGCGCACCGACGTGGTGGCGAACCAGACCGAGGTCGACGACCTGCTGGCGAGCCTGGGCTTCTGATACCCATTGGCGGTCGAGCGACAAGATCCGTTCGTGCTGAGGTATCGAAGCGCTCGCCGCATGGAGCCCCGTTCGCGCTGAGGTATCGAAGCGCTTCGCCCCACCCAACCCGTTCGCGCTGAGCTTGTCGAAGCGTGCGCGCAGTCCGGTTTGGTTGGTTGAAGTGCGGTCGTGGTTGAGACAAGCCGGGTCTCGCCCCGGCGGGCGAGTTCCTTCTTTTGTCTCGCCAAAAGAAGGAACCAAGAAAAGGCGACCCCGACGGAGGCGGTCCGCTGCGCGGACTGCTCTGCGGTGCTCGGAGTTTGGCGCTCGCGCGAAACTCGCTACGCGCCCTGTGGGCGCTGCGCTCAAACAGTCGCGCGAAGTCAGAAGACGAAGGCGCTGCGCGCCGCGCCAAACTCCTGCGCTCCTCGACGCCTCCCACGGGGACCCCGCAACACCAGACTCGCCTCGCTTCGCCTCGGCTTGATGGGTGAGGCGTCGCGCAGCGACGCCGCCCCGGGTGGCGATGCGCAGCGAGCCGAACCGCCTCCCGTAGGCGTCGGCGAGAAGCGCAGGGCTTTGCAGCCGGGCGCGACAG
>JBIQHD010000039.1:0-36149 GCA_044508835.1 Rubrivivax sp. | reverse complement strand
GCCGGCCGCGCTCTGTCATGCAACGCGGATCAGCACTGAGTTATGCAGACCTTCCCTAACTCTTTCATCGAGCGGACATACCCCCTCATGTCATTAGACGGCACGAAGACCTTTGCAAAGCATGAACATCAGACCTGTCGTCTACATTCAAATATCGCCCGAGCGCCTTACCGTCAAGAATCTCAAAACCGGCGAATCCATCTCCGAAGTTCCCGAGGTGGCGATCAGTGCCCCACCGAAGCCAAGAATCCTCGGTGTCGGTGCCACGGCAAGAGCAGCCGCGGCATCCGCCACTGAGCCCTCGCAAGTCGTCAATCCTTTTGCGCATCCCCGCTCGCTCGTCTCGGACTTCACGCTTGCCGAGCAACTGGTCAAACATCAGCTGCGCCGTGCACTGGGCAAGCGTCTGCTTGCCATTTCCCCATCGGTCGTCATGCATCCCCTCTGCGCTCCGGCTGGGGGCTTCACTCAGGTCGAACGACGGGCATTCCGGGAGATGGCTCTCGGGGCGGGGGCATCACAGGTTTTCGTCTGGACTGGCCGCCCGCTCGGCGACGAAGAAGTTCTCGCCGGAAAGGCGCCGCAACGTGGCGGCGAGTGGGAGTAACCGAGTCAAAGGCAGCCCCTCGTGAGCAAAGCCGTCAAGATCGTCGCGGGCATCGAGGCCCTCAAAGGCGCCCTCGCCCTCCTGGCGGCCACCGCGGTTCTTTCCCTGGCGCACGAGGATCTCCACGCCTTGGTGCTCTCTCTGGTCGAGCACCTGCACCTCAATCCGGCCGCCAAGTACCCTCGCATCTTCCTGCTGGCCGCCGGCAACCTGCACAACACCCACCTGGTCCTCATCGCGCTCGGCGCGGCCGCGTATTCGACGCTCCGCTTTGTCGAGGCCTTCGGCCTGTATCGGGGGCGTGCCTGGGCCGAGGTGCTGGCGTCTGGCAGCGGCGCCGTCTATGTGCCGTTCGAGCTTGCAGAGTTCGTGAAGCAGCCTGCTTTCCTGCACTTCGCACTGCTGGCGGCCAACCTGGTGGTGGTCGGCATCATGGTGCATTCACTGCTGCAGCGGCGCTCGCGTTCCTCGAATCACCGGCCGGGAATGTAGTTCGGCTTTTCAACCATGCACCCAATCACTCCATATCGGGATGACATCCATCGCCAGCAGGTCATCGAGCTGTGGACTGCCGCGTTCGGCCCTGGAACGGGTCACAACGACCCTGGGTTGAGCATCGACAAGAAGCTGGCCGTCGATGACGAATTGTTCTTCGTGGCGACTGCCGGCGACCGCGTGGTCGGCACCACGCTGGCCGGCTACGACGGGCATCGCGGCTGGCTGTACTCGGTGGCGGTCGACCCCGGCTTTCGGGCATCAGGGATCGGGACCGACCTGGTACGGCATGCGGAACGCGCCCTGGCCGCGCGGGGCTGCACCAAGATCAACCTGCAAGTGCTTGGAACCAACCGCGGGGTGGTCGCCTTCTATCGATCCATCGGGTACGCGGTGGAAGACCGCATCAGCATGGGGCGCAGGGTCGACGAGAACATTCCTCGCACCCCGTAGTCCAGCGCCGGCCCAGGTTTATTCTTCGCCCCGCGTCCACGCACGCCGCAGGCATGCGCTGCTGATCTCGAACGCCAGACTCCGCCACCAAGCCCGCAGGCCATCGCGATGCCGATCCCCCACCCCTTCGTCCGCGAAGCCGGCACCGGGCCGGCCGTCGTCTGCCTCCACTCGAATGCCAGCACCTCCAGCCAGTGGCGCGGCCTGATGGATCTGCTCGCGGAGAGCCATCACGTCCTGGCGCCGGATTCCTACGGGTCCGGCAAGACCGCGGAATGGCCGTCCGATCGCGTCATCCGCCTGCAGGACGAAGTCGATCTGCTGGAGCCCGTCTTCGCGCGAGCCGGCGAATCGTTCGCGCTGGTGGGCCATTCCTATGGCGCGGCGGTCGCCCTCATGGCCGCGCTGCGGCACGCGGCGCGCGCGCGGGCGCTCGTCCTGTACGAGCCCACGCTGTTCGCGGCCGTGGACGCCCGGCACCCGCCGCCCAACGGGGCCGACGGCATCCGGCACGCCGTTCTCGCCGTCGGCGAGGCGCTGGATGCCGGTGATCGGGACCTGGCCGCCCGCTGCTTCATCGACTTCTGGATGGGCAGCGGCAGCTGGGAGGCCATGCCGGCGCAGCGCAAGCCGCCGATCGCCGGCTCGGTCGTCAACGTGCGGCGCTGGGCCCATGCCCTGTTCACCGAGCCGACGCCCGTCGAGGCGTTCGCCGCGCTGGACATGCCGGTGCTCTACATGGCGGGCGAAGACTCGCCCGAGTCGGCGCATGCGGTCGCCCGCGTGCTGCTGCCGGCGCTGGCCCGGGCCGAGGTCGTCCGCTTCCCGGGCCTGGGCCACATGGGGCCGCTGACGCATGCCGAGGTGGTGAATGCGCAGATCGCCCGCTTCCTGGGCAAGATCCCGCCCTCCGTGCCACCCGGACGCCAGGCGCCCTGAGCAGGCGGCGCGTGGCGGCCGGCACCGCAGCTTCCAAAGGAAATCGATGCGCGACGAAGAACTTAAGGCACTGTTCGACCAGCAGGCGCCCGGCTACGACAAGCAGTGGGAGAAGACCGCGCCGATCCGCGAGGCGCTGCACTTCCTGCTCGAGTCCGTCTTCGCCGGCCTTCCCGCGGACGCGCGCATCCTCTGCGTGGGCGCGGGAACGGGCGCCGAGGTGGCGCACCTCGCCCGAAGGTTCCCGGGCTGGCGGTTCACCGTGGTCGAGCCCTCGGGTGCGATGCTCGACGTCTGCCGCCGCCGTGCCGAGGCGGAGGGGTTCGCCCCGCGCTGCCGGCTCCACGAGGGCTACCTCGACACGCTGCCGTTCGACGATGCGCACGACGCGGCCACGTGCTTCCTCGTCTCGCAGTTCATCCTGGACCGAGACGCCCGCGCCGGGTTCTTCCGCGCCATTGCCGGCAGGCTCCGGCCGGGCGGCATCCTCGCCAGTTCCGACCTGGCCTCGGACGTCGCATCGAGCGAGTACGGTGCCCTGCTGCAGGCGTGGATGCACATGATGGCCGCCGCCGACATCTCGCCCGAAGGGCGGGAGCGGCTGCGCGCCGCCTATGCGCGCGACGTGGCCGTGCTGCCGCCGCGCGCCGTCGCCGCCATCATCGAAGCCGGCGGCTTCGACGCGCCGGTGCAGTTCTTCCAGGCCGGGCTGATCCACGCCTGGTTCTCCAGGCGCGCACCGGGCGCCTGATCGACGGGAACGCCGCAAGCCCATGAACGCCGGTTTCATCCGCATCGCCGCGGCCAAGACCTCCAACGCCGCGATGGCGGCGTCGCTGCGCCGGATCGAGGCGCTGGCGCTTCACGTCGAGGAAGGAGAACGAAGCTTCGGCGCGCGCATCGACGCGAACAAGGCCCGGCGCGGCGAAGGCCCGACGGCGCTGCGCGCGAGCCAGCAGGCCCGGCTGGCCGCCCTGGCGCAGGACCAGGCCGCGCTCGACGCCGAGCTGGCGCGCGACCTCGACGCCCTGCCCGATGCCCTGGAAGTGATTCGCGCCGTGCACATGGGCATGAGCCTCGATCTCCCGTCGAGCCGGAAGCTGCTGGGCCGCTACCACCCCGACGACCTCCCGCTCGGCGAAGACCTGCTCGCCCGCAAGCAGGCGCTCGTGTCGGCGCTGGCGGAGTTTCTGGCGTCGTACGCGGCCGGTGCCGGGCCGGACGCCCCGGCGTAGGAGACGCCCATGCACCGGATCCTGGCAACGCTCGTCCTCTCCCTGCTGGCCGCCTGCGGCGCCCTGCCCGGCACGGCGGATCCCGCATCGGACGCGCCCGAAGGGCCGCGGCCCCCCATTGCCGCGTTCAAGGACGCGCCCTCGTACGAGCGGGCCCTGCAGGCGTGGCGCACGCCCGAGGACGTCAACGCCTGGATCGGCGCGAAGTTCCGCTACGACATGCCCCGCGCCATGCGGCTGTCCGAAAGCCAGCGCCTGCGCGCCGGCCCGCTGCCCATCCACCCGCCGGCGGCGTTCTTCGACGCGCCCTCGGGCGTCTGCGTCGACCTCAGCCGCTTCGCGGTGGAAACGCTTCGCCAGATCGACCCCGGCACGAAGCCGGGCTACCTGATGATCGAGTTCGCGCCGGTCGCCGTCGCCGGCAACACCTTGCGCCGGCACTGGCTGGCCTTCTTCGTGCGCGGCGGCCAGTACTACTTCTTCGCCGATTCCAAGCGGCCGGGCGTCATGGCCGGCCCGTATGCCGGCCCGGCGCCGTTCATCGCCGAGTACGCGGCATACCGCAACCGGCAGGTCGTGGCCTTTCGCGAGGTCGATTCGTACCAGCGCCGGCAGCGCAGCATGGCGGCGAAGCACCGCGGCGAGACGCCGGGCCCCTGACGGGCCCGCGCTGCCGGCGGCGAAGCCGAAGCTCCCCGGCCCGCCGGACGCTCAGCGCCGCCGCAGGCCCAGCCACATCACCGTGGCGACCACGACGAGGCCGCCGGCCACCTGCACCGGCGCGATCGACTGGCCGAGCAGGGCCCAGGCCAGCACGAGGGCGAAGATGGGCTCGACGTTCATGATGGCCGAGTTGCCCACCACGCCCAGCCGCGGCAGCACCGTGAACATGATGGTGAAGGCCGTGCCGTACAGGAAGGTCAGCAGGGCGAGGCCGGCCCAGCCGGCCGCCGCGTCGGGCAGGCGCGGGCCGCCCTGCAGCGCGACGCCGCCGAGCGCCATCACGCCCACCAGCGCCAGGGTGGTGGCGGTGCGCAGGCGGCCGTCCAGGTCGCCGGCCTCGTGCTGCGTGAGCACGAGCGCGAGGCCGAAGGTGGCCGCCGCGGCGAACGCGAAGGCCACGCCGGCGCCGATCTCCCGCCACTGCGCCGCCGCGCCGAGGCCCGAGGCGGCGCCCAGCACGTCGAGCGTGAGCGCCAGGCCGGCCAGCATCACCGGCATGGCGACCAGCACGCGGCGCGGCGGCCGGTGGCCGTAGACGAGGCGCGCCCACAGCGCCGTCCACAGCGGATAGGTGTTGAACGCCAGCAGCGCCAGAGCCACCGGCAGCCGCGCCACCGCCGCGTACAGGCACAGGCTCTGCACGCCCACCAGCACGCCGATGGCCGGCAGCGCGAGCCGGTGCCGCGCGCCGAGCCGCAGCGGCACGCTCTGCACCGCCAGCAGCAGGCCGACGGCGAGCGCCGTGACGATGCTGCGGAAGGCGACCGCCGTGGCCACGTCGACCCCGTGGTCGAAGGCCACGCGCGCGGCGACGTGGTTGGCGCCCATCATCAGCGCGATGAGCAGCAGGGTGGCGAAGGCGGTGGTCGAGAGCGCGGCGCCGGCGGCGGGTGGGGAGTTCATGCGGCGATTGTTGCGTGGCGCGCGGGATGCGCCCGCGAGCGGGAATCCTTGGCCGCCCCGCCGGTTTCCATGCCCGCAGGCCGGCCCGGGTTGCCCGAACCGCCGGACAATCGCCCCGACCCGACGCCGCGCCCCGCGCGCGGACCGATTGCCATGCTGATCAAACTGACGGAACCCACCCGCTCGCGCGCCCCGGCCAGCAGCTTCGCCCAGCCGTTCGAGATGCTGCAGGCCTGCCACGAGCGCGTGCGCCGCAGCCTCGACCTGCTGGCCCGCCTGGGCGAGCGCGTGGCGCAGGGCCGCATCGACGCCGCCGTGCGCGATGCGGCGCGCGACGTGCTGCGCTACTTCGACCTGGCCGCGCCGCATCACCACGAGGACGAGGAGCGGCACGTCTTTCCGCGCCTGCTGGCCGCGGCGGCGCCGCCCGGCGTGCACGACGCGGTGCGCGAGCTGATGCGCCAGCACGAGGCGATGCGCGCGCAGTGGGCCGTGCTGCGCGTGGCGCTCTCGCGGCTGGCCGAGGGCGACGACGCGGCCTTCGACGCCGCCGCGCTCGACGCGGCCGCCCGCTTTGCCGCGCTCTACCAGGGCCATGCCGAGACCGAGGAATCCATGATCTTTCCGCTTGCCGCCGAGGCGCTGTCGCCCGAGGAACTGCGCGCCATGGGCGCCGAGATGGCGCAGCGCCGCGGCGCGAAGGTGCTGCCGTGAGCCTGGTCGCGCTGTACCCGTACATCAAGCATGCGCACATCGGCCTCGCGCTCGTGAGCGGCAGCCTGTTCGCCGTCCGCGGCCTGGCGGTGCTCATGGGCGGGCGCTGGGCGATGCGCGCGCCGGTGCGCCATGCCAGCGTGGGCATCGACACCCTGCTGCTCACGGCGGCGGTATTGCTTCTGGTCATCCTGCAGACCAACCCGTTCGCGGTGGCGTGGCTGCGGATGAAGCTGATGCTGCTGGTCGCCTACATCGTGCTCGGCACCTTCGCGCTCAAGCGGGCGCGCGGCACGGGCGCGCGGGCGCTGTGCTTCGCCGCGGCGCTGGCGTGCTTCCTGATGATGTATTCGGTGGCGCGCACCCACAACCCGTGGGGCTGGTTCGCCTGAGGCGGGCCGCCGGCGACGATCACGCGGCTTGATCCGCGGCAAGTCCCTGCTCCGGCCTTCTTGCGATGCTTCCCGCTCCTCGCAAGGAGACCGAGATGTCGCACGTCGCCCTGTCCATGATCCGTTCGGAGCACGCCGCGCTGTCGGCGATGCTGCGCTCGATCCCGATGCTGATCGACCGCTACCGCCAGCCCGGCCGCGAGCCGGATTTCGCCGCGCTGCGGGCGATCCTGTTCTACATCGGCGACTACGCCGAGCAGCGCCACCACCGCAAGGAGAGCGACCTGCTGTTCCCTCGCCTGCGCCTGCGCGACTCGCACGCGGGGCCGGTGATCGACGTGCTCGATGCGCAGCACGAGGAAGGCGAGCGCACCGTGCGCGAGCTGGAGCATGCGCTCGTCGCGTTCGAGATGATGGGCGAGTCACGGCGCGGCGAGTTCGAGCGCCTGGCGGAGCAGTACGTGGAGTTCTATCGCCAGCACATGCGGCTGGAAGAGGAGTTCGTGCTTCCCGCGGCCGACAAGGCGCTCACGCTGGACGACTGGACGGAGCTCGACCACGCGTTCCTCGCCAGCCGCGAGCAGATGCAGCCGGCCCGCCCGGAGGCGGAATACAACGCGCTGTTCACGCGCGTGGTGAACCAGGTGCCCTCGCCCATCGGTCTCGGGCTGGCGTAGCGCCTGCCTTTCCATTCCTAGCCACGGCCCGACGATGAAGGCCTGTTCGGGCTGATGCGGGTTCGCGCTCAGAAGTACAAGAGCGCCACACAAACCCGTTCGCACCGAGCTTGTCGAAGTGCCTCTCGGCGCACACGGGGCTTCGATACCTCAGCCCGACCCTTCGATACCTCAGGATGAGCGGACGGTTCGGGCTTCGATACCTCAGCCCGAACGGTTCTTCTCTCCGTGCGAGCGGGCATCGGGATCAACGCTTCGAGTCGAGCTGCAGCGGCGGCGTGTACTGGTTGCTGCGCGCGAGGTTGAGGTAGCGCGAGGCCTCGGCGTCGCGCCGGTCGACGTTGCGGAAGTGCAGGCTCAGGCGGTAGGCCGCGATGCCGTTGCCGAGGTGGGCCGCGAAGATCATCCAGCGGCCCTGGTCGCTGCGCTCGATCAGCTCGCCCGCCGCCGGCGGCGGCAGGGCCTCGGCCACGCGCAGCGCGGCGTACTTGTCGCCGCGCAAGGCGCGCTGCACGTCCTCGGCCACGCGCGGCGGCTGGGCGGCGGCGAACTGCGCCATGCCATCGAGCAGCAGGCGGGCGGTGCGCGCGGCGCGCAGCACGGTGTCCAGGTCCTTCAGGCGCTGCTGCGCGATATCGGCGTCGTCGCCCGCGGGCAGCGTGGGCAGCAGCTTCTGCAGGCGCGCGGCGGCATCCTGCGGCGACGCGGCCTGGCGCGCGGCTTCGAGCGCGCCGGCGGGCGTGCCCGGCAGCGGCACGGCGGCGGGCCGGGCCGAGCCGGCGGGCACCCATTTCGGATCGCCGCGCACGTTGGACGCGACCTCCGGCTCCTGCGCGTTCGGGCCGAACGCGCGCACGATGGTCGCGATGCTGTTCACCCGCCGCGCCACCTTCACCCGCACCGTCTCGAGCGTGAGCAGGATGGAGCGCGCCGGGTCGGTGGCGTCGAGCTCGGAGACCAGCACTTCGGTGAACAGCGTGTGGCGCGTCGGATCGTTGGGCGCGAAGGCGCGCTTGCCCGGGCCGGTGGCGAAGACGACGTGGCAGCCCTCGGGCGGCAGGGTCTGGTTGTAGCCCTCGCCGGGCGTGCGCGGGCGGTCGGGCGTGCGGCAGGCGTCGACCATGATGACCGTGGCCGCCGGCCCCTCGCGGCGCTTCAGGCGCGAGAACACGTCGCGTTCGAGCGACATGCAGGTCTTGGACAGGTGCGCCGGCGCCGACTGCAGGTCGCCGCCGGCGGGCACAAGGTAGTTCTCGGCGTTCGACTGGAAGCCGTGGCCGCAGAAATAGAACACGGCGGCGAGCGCCGGGTTCTCGTCGACCGCCGCCTGCAGCCGTTCGAGCTCGGCATGCACCTGGCCGAGCGGCGGGTCGTTCAGCGCGAGCGTCTCGAAGCCGAGGCGCCGCAGGCGCTGCTCGAGGTCGTGCACGCTCTTCTGCGCCGGCGGCAGGTTCTCGTCGCTCGGGCGGTAGGCGGTGTTGCCCACCAGCAGCGCGCGCCCGGCCGGGGCCTGCTGCGCCCGCGCCGGCAAGTGCAGCGCGGCCACGCCGGCGCCGGCGGCCTGCAGGAAGCGCCGGCGGGCGGGCCGCCGGGCGGGCGCGCTATCGGCCACAGGCGAGCGACGCACCGTCCGTGCCGGCGCCTGCGCAGGGCTCGGGGCGCGCGGCCGAGTCGATGTCGTCCACGGCCGGCGCGGCCAGGCCGGTCTCGAACACGAGGCCGCGGGTGAGCTGCTTGCGGATGTTCTCCTTGCCGAACCCGGCGGCCAGCGCTTCGGCCATGGCGCGGCGGAACGGCTCCTGCGCGTCGCTCACGCCCTGCAGGTACTGGCGGTAGCGCACGGACTCGAAGGCCGCCTGCGCCGGCGTCATCAGGCGCACGGCCAGCGGCACGCCGCGCGGGCTCAGGGCCGTGGCCGCGAGCGAGTAGTTCGCGGCGTCGGGGCCGGTGAGCACGAGGCCGCTCACGCTCACCGGCTGGAGGCCGGCGGCGGGCGACGCCACCGAGCCGCTCGCGCCGCTCGCGTCGAGGCCGACCACGTCGCCCGGCAAGACGCCGAGCAGGCCGGCATTGGCGGTCTCGAGGGTGACGCCGGTGCTGCCGTCGGCCACGCGGTCGACGGCCCCGATGCCCACCGGCGTGAGCTGGAGCGCCGCGATGTCCACCGTCGACGACCCCAGGCCGGCGAAGCTGTAGTTGCCCGCATCCGCGCCCGCCAGCGTGACGCCGGCGATCGTGACGGCCTTGCCCGTGCCGGCGTTCTTGTCGGCCATGAGGCCGCCGGCGGCGGAGGTGTCGAGCACGACGTCGTCGCCCGCGACGGCGTTGAGCAGCGTGGCGCCGCTCGCATCCACGCCGACGACGAGCGTGCCGTCGTACACCCGGTCCAGCCCGTTGATGCCGCTGGCGGCGACGGTGCGCGGCGTGATGTCGACCGTGGCCGCGCTCGCGTCGACGACGGTGTAGTTGCCGGCGTCGGCGCCGGCGAGCGTGACCGTGCCCAGGATCACCGGCTTGCCGGTGCCGACGTGCTTGTCGGCCATGGTGCCGGAGGCGCCGGCGATCGAGACGGCGTCGCCGGTGACGACCGGCCCGCCGAGGACGGCGCCGCTCACGTCGGCCGCGACCGTGGTGGTGCCGTCGTACACGCGGTCGATGGCCAGGAGGCCCGTCGAGGTGAGGGTGCGCGGCGTGATGGTGACGACGGCGTTGCTGGCGTCGGTGACGACATAGTTGCCGCCGTCGGCGCCGCCCAGCGCCAGGCCCGTGATGCCGATGGCCTTGTTGGCGCCGGCGTTCCGGTCGGACATCGCGCCGACGGCGCCGCTCGTGTCGAGCGTGACCGCGTCGCCGGCCAGCACGCCGCCGAGCACGGCGCCGGCGGCGTTCACGGCCACGGTGGTCAGGCCGTCGTAGACGCGGTCGACGCCCGTGAGCCCGGTCGAGGTGATGCCCAGCGGCGTGACCTCCGAGGTGGCGTGGCCCGGCGAGCCGGCGGGGCCCGCCGGCCGGGAGAAGCCGGCATAGCTGGCGCCGTAGCGCACGATGCCGCCCGTGTCGGCGGTGACGTCGTTGCTCGGGGCAATGGTGTAGGCCTTGCCGGTGCCGACGTTCTTGTCGGCGAAGGCGCCGGTGCTGTGGAGCGTGTAGCTGAAGACCGAATGGCTCTGCCCGCCCACGCCGGCCTCGCTCAGCGTGCCGCCGCTGCCGGCCTGGGTGTAGGCGAAGGCGGTGGTGCCGTCGTACACGCGCGAGATGGGCGGCGCATCGTCGGGATTGGGCGCGATGGTGGCCGTGCGGTTGGTGTAGAAGCCGTTGCCCGCGCCCGGGTCGATGGTGCCGCTGCCGTAGACCACGTAGTCGAGGAACGAGCTCACGATGCTCAGCGAATCGTTCGTGTAGTCGCTCGAGCGCAGCAGCATGCGCCCGCCCGTCGGCACGACGATCTGGCCGACCCCGTCCTGGATGCCGGCGCCGGCAAGCTCGACCCGCGACGCGCCGAACGCGCCGGTGGATTCCAGGGTGCCGGACAGGGAGAGAACCCCGCCGGCACGGACCGTGAGGTCGCCGCCGGCGCTGCCGTTGACGCCCAGCGCGCCGGACGCCGCCAGGGCGAAGTGGCTGGCGACGTTGAACGAGACGTTCCCGCCGAAGGTGTTGCCGCCGTTCGAGAGGTCGACGGCGCCGGTCGCGGCGCCGGCGTCGGTGGTGCTCAGGTCGAAGATGTTCGCCACGGTGAGCGGCGCGCCTTGGACGATGCCGCTCGCCGACGTGAGGATCAGGCTATCGACCGAGCCGCTCAGTGCGAGCGGCGTGCCGACCGGGTTGTCCACGTTGACGGCGCTGTAGATCGCGTTCGAGAACACCAGCGAGCCGACCCGGTTGACGCCGGGGAGGTCGATCATCGTCACCGAGCCGGGCAGGCTGGCGAGGGTCAGCGTGCCGGCGGTGATGCCGGTGCTGCTGTCCTGCGAGATCTGGGTCGAGATCGAGCCGCCCATGGGCGGGCGCGTCGTCAGCGCGACGTTCTGCGCGCTGAGGTTGCCGTCGAGAAAGATCTCCTGGCTCGTCAGCGAGATGGACGCCAGCGAGCTGATGTCGTCCACGACGGCGATGCTGTCGAACGGAAGGCCGGGCGCCCCGGTGTCGGCCACGAGCGAGGCGTTCTCGAGCGTCATCGGTGCCGACAGGGTGATCCGCGCGCTGTTGAGCGTGAGCGTCGACGCGGCGCCGCCCGGGGCGACGGTCAGCGGCGCGGTGAGGCTGATGCTGTCGGCGGCCTGCAGCGTCACGTTGCCGGTGCCCAGCAGCTGCGCGACGCGCGCCGCGGTGATGTAGCTCGGCGCGGTGTTGCCGTCGAACAGCATGTCGGGGCCGACGAGGTCGTCGCCCGGCGTGCCGTCGTTGTTCAGGTCGGCCACCGTCCCGATCTCCAGGTCCGCCGGGTCGAGCAGCAGCTCGCCGGCGCGGCCGGCCGGCGCGCGCAGGTCCACCTCGCCGGCGAAGCCGAGCGTGCCCTTGCCCGAGACCTCGACCCTGCCGCCGTTGCCACCCTCGGCGCCGCCGCGCGCGAGCGTGCGGCCGGCGTACGAGGTGGCGCCGTCGGACCACACGACCACCGTGCCGCCGTCGCCGTGCCGGGTGGCGCTGGCGTCGATCACGGCCCGGGCGCCGACGTAGGTGTCGCGCGCGTTCTGTTCCGGCCCGCGCCCCTGGTAGTTGCCGCCGACGAGCACCGTGCCGCCGCCGTGCGCGCCGCTGGCGTCGATGCGTGCGTCGCCGACCAGCGCCACGCGCTCGCCCAGCACCTTGACGCTGCCGCCGGACGCAGCCGCGCCGCCGGAGGCGTCGAGCGTGCCGCTCAGGCGCACCACGCCGCTGCCGCCGCCCGACAGCACGATCTCGCCGCCGCGCTGCTCGATGCTGCGCGCGCGCACCACGCCGCCGACCTGCATCACCGTGCCGAGCGCCGCATCGGCCGCCGCCGCGGCAAGGCGGACGGCGCCGCCGTCGGCGGTGATGGTGCCGGCCTGTTCGAGGCGGGCGTTCACCGCCGCCGCCGGCACGCTGATGCTGAGCAGGCCCGCGCCGGTCGGGTCGACGTTCACCGCGCTGCCGGCCACCAGCGCCGTGGTGCCGCCCGGCGTGGCGATGCTGCCGGTGTTGGCGACCTGCGGCGCGACCAGCACCACGTGGCCGCCGGCGGTGGTGACGAGGCTGCCGTCGTTGCGCACGGCGCCGCGCGTGCCGTCGCCCGAGAGCTGCAGCCGCCCGGCCATGAAGGCCGGCAGGTCCACGTCGAGCGAGGTGGCCACGAGGCTGCCCACGCTCACCTGCGCACCGGGCGCGAACAGCACGCCGTTCGGGTTCTGCAGGTACACGTGGCCGTTGGCGCCGAGGCTGCCGAAGATGGCGCTCGGGTCGCTGCCCGTCACGCGGTTGAGCGCCACGGCGTCGGCCGAGGGCTGCACGAAGCGCACCGCGTTGGCCGCGCCGATGGAGAAGCTGTGCCAGTCGGCCACCAGGCGCGCGCTGTCCTGCGTCACGACCATCTGCGCGCCGTTCACCGCCACGCTACCGGCGCCCTGCACGATGCGGCCGCCGCTGGGCAGGGCCTGCGCCGCGGCGGGGATCGCCGGCGCGGCGAGCGCGAGCGCCATCAGTGCGCGAATCTTGCTGCTCATGGAAGCGTCCTTCTCAAAACTGCTGGCTGACCTGGACCACGGCCCGGGCCCGGCTGTCGTCGCTCTGCGCCCTGGTGTCGCCGCGCATCGCCACCCAGCCCTTCACGAGCAGGCCGCTGCGGTTGGCGTAGGTCAGGCCCAGGCCGTGCGACATCAGCTTGCGGGTGTTGCCGGTGTCGGCGGCCAGCGGGCGGTGGTGCTGGCGCGCATAGCCGTAGTCGCCGAAGACCGAGAACACCAGGTCGCCCGCCACCTGCTCGAAGCGCAGCGGCTTGCGGTACTCCCAGGTGGCGATCGCGCCGCTGTCGCTCGGCGACTCGGGCGAGGGGTAGCCGCGCACGCGGTCGGGGCCGCCCATGCTGAGCTTCTCGGAGCTGTCGAGGTTCTTGCCGGCGATCTGCGCCTGCGCGCTCAGGAAGAGGTAGTCCTTGTTCGGCAGCGCCTGCAGCCGCGAGCCGTTGAGCACCAGCTTGGCGTAGCCGCCGGCCGAGCGGTAGCCGTTGTCGTCGACGTAGGCCTCGTCGGGCGTCTCGATCTTGAGGTTGCCCATGACGACGCCCGCCGCGTAGTTGCTGATGCCGCCGCCGGCGAAGGTGTCGCGGAAGTCGCCGACGACCGCGAGGGTGGCGTAGGCCGTCATGCGCTTCCTGCTGTCCAGGCCGATGGCGTTCACCTTGTCGTCGAACTGGCGCAGGTCAGTGCTGACCTGGAGGAACACGTTGCGGTTGCGCGAGCGGACGTAGGGATGCAGCCACTGCAGCGACAGCGCCGCGGCGCTGCCCCGGGCGTCGAGCGGGTCGAAGACCGCGGTGCCCAGCTCGTAGCGCAGCAGGCTCAGCGCGACGCCGACCTTGCTGCCCGCCGCGTTGTACGGCGTGAGCCACGAGGCGCGCAGGAACTGCGTGCCGCTGGCCGCCTGGGCGCGCAGCGAGGCCACGTCGCCGCGGCCCGCGGGGCTGAACCAGTCGGCACTGCCGTAGACGCGGTGGCGGCCGGTGTAGATGGAGCCGGCGTTGTCGTACTCGACGGCATACGCCGTGGCCGCGGCCGGCGAGACCTTGATGGCGAGGTCGGCGTGGCCGATGCGGTCGCCCGGGACGAGCGACGAATGCACGGCGATGCCGCGCAGGTCGCCGAGCGTGAACAGCGCCTGCTCGACGAGCCCGCGCTCCACCACGGGGTGGCCGCGCAGGCCGTCGACGATGCGGTCGATGAACGCCGGGTCGACCTTGACGCCGGGCTCGGCCTCGACCGTCACCCGGCCCAGCCGCCCGATCAGCACCTGCAGCGTGACCACGCCGCCGGCGAGCCGCTGCTCGGGCACGTAGGCCTGGGCGAGGAAGAAGCCCTCGCGCTGCAGCGCCACTTCCACGTCCTTGGCCGCGTCCTCGAGGTCGAGCAGCGTCCGGCCCGCGCCGGTGTATTTGGCAAGCAGCGGCTGCAGGCGCCGCGCCGTCGCGTCGTCCACGCCGGCGATGCGAAAGCCGCTCACCGTGAGCGTGGGGCCGCCCGCGGCCGGCGCGGTGACCGCCTTCGGCGGCGGCGACGGCGGCAGCACCGACCGGTCGGTCTCGGGCCTGGCAAGGCCCGAGGGCTCGAGCTGGCGGAGAAGCGAGCCGGCGTCCGGCGCGCCCGCCTGGGCCAGCGCGGCGCAGGAGAGCAGGCACAGCGACGCGCCCGAGGCGAGACATTGCACCGCGTGGCGGACGCGGCGGCGGAAGATGGGCATCAAGAGGCGGCCTCGCTTCGTTGTTGTGTCGTAGGAGGCCTGCGGCCGGGCGCTCCCTCGCGGTGGGCGAACATACGAAGGCGCACGCGGGGTGTCAATCACTGCAATCGGCCCGCGCCGCGTGAAAAACCTCAAGAAAGCGGCTGGACGGACGAAGACAAGGCACTCGTCGGCCCGCGCCGCCGCCCGGCCGGCACCCTTCCGCCCCCAGCGGCCACCGCAGCATGCTGCCTGGCCCGCGCGCCCCCTGAACGACATGCCCGAGGACCCGCCCGTACCCTCCTCCCCTCCCGACCGAGCGACGAACGAACCCGCCTCCGCGGCGCCGGCCCGCTCGCGCGCCGCCTTCGACGCCGTGCCGATCTTCCGCGTGGTGGAGGTGGTGCGCGATGCCCAGGGGCGGCTGCACCAGGAAGGCAAGATCTGGCACACCGACCTGGGCCGCCTGCGCAAGTTCGGACGCGCCGTGGCCGCGAACACCGCATCGCACCGCGTGGTGGTGGCCGATGCCTCGGGCAACGTGCTCGAGGAGATCCCCGTGGTCTCGGCCGACGGCCGCGAAGCGAAGTGGTCCGACTGGGAAGCGATCCCGCTGCCGCCGCTGCCGCCCCGCGCCGAGCGCCCGGCACCGCTCAAGCGCCGGCCGCAGGCGCCGCCGCCCGTGCCGCCGCCGTCGCTGGTCCCGCCGTCGCTCGGGCTCGACGCCACGGTCACGCAGGCGCTGCAGGGCGCCGCGGCAGTCGCCGCCGCGGCCGTGCAGGCGCAGCACGAGCCGACAGAGCCGACAGAGCCGACCGAGCCGGACGGCGACGAATCAGGCGCGGACGTCGTGCTGCCCTGACACCGCCGCCCGCCCCGCGCGGCGCTGCCCTTCCGGATTCGAGCCTCCCTACAATGCGAACAATTTTCATTCGCAGTAGGTGCCGCGGCGGCACGAACGAGAGGAACGGGCGTGCCGGTCGTCGAGCCTTCCCTGCACCAGGAAATCCACGAGCTCTACCGCAGCCACCACGGCTGGCTGCACCGCTGGCTGTGGAGGAAGCTCGGCAACTCCTTCGACGCGGCCGATCTCGCGCATGACACGTTCACGCGGCTGCTCGCCCGCGGAACGCCGGTCGAGGCCCGGGAGCCGCGCTCCTTCCTCATGACCGTGGCCCAGGGCCTGGCGTCCAACCTCCACCGCCGCCGGAAGGTGGAGGCGGCCTACCTGGAGACGATCGCCGGCCTGCCCGAGCCGCAGGTGCCCGGCCCCGAGACCCGCGCCATGCTGCTGGAGACGCTGCTGGAGCTCGATCGCCGGCTCGACGGGCTGGAAGCGCCGGTCCGCAAGGCCTTCCTGCTGTCGCAGCTCGACGGCATGCCGCAGGCGCAGATCGCGGCGGAGCTCGGGCTCTCGCTGGCGACCGTGCAGCGCCACATCGTCAAGGCCGTCCACCGCTGCTTCTTCGGGATCGAGCGGCCATGACGCCCGGCGCGCCCTCCGCCGCGCTGCCCGGGGACGACGGGGCGCCGTTTCCGGAGCACGTCAGCCTCCAGGCGGCGCAATGGCTGGTGGCGCTCCAGGCCGGCGACGTGGCGCCGGCGACCCGCTCGGCCTGGCAGGCCTGGCGCGCGGCGCACCCCGACCACGAGCACGGCCAGGCTGAGCCGCACCGTGCGGCCGGGCGCGGGGATGAGGCCGAGGCTGAGGGCGTCGAGGTAGTAGCGGTCGGTGAGGTTGTCGACGTTGAAGTCGACGCTCACGCGGTCGCTGACCCTGTAGCTGGCGAAGAAATCGAACACGCGGTAGGCGTGCCAGGGGACGACCCGCAGGAAGCCGTGGGCCGTGTCGTCGTTGTATTGCGGCGTGCGGGTGCGCTGCCCCATGAAGATGCCGCGCACGCCGAGGGCGAGCCTGCGCGCCAGCAGGCGGGTGCCCAGCGTGAGGCTGCCGTGCCAGCGCGGCGGCACCATGTTGTTGAGGTAGCTGTTGGCGATGCCGTAGTCGTTGCAGCGGTCGACACGGTAGCTGCCCTCGTGGCAGATCTCGATCTCGTTGTACTTGGTGACGCCGAACTCGGTGAAGACGTCGCCGCGGTCGTAGGAGCCGGAGAGTTCCAGCCCGCCGAACTCCGCGCTGTCGATGTTGCGCATGGTGAAGTCCCAGGCCTGGCCTTCGACGACGCCCTCCTCCCACAGGTTGGCGGCCGTGCGCGTGAGGTAGTCGCTGGTGTGGTTGCGGAAGTAGGCGAGCTTCAGGCGCAGCTTGTCGCTGCTGCGCAGCACGCCGTCCTTGAGGTAGTTGATGCCGACTTCCTTGTTCCGGGCGTGCTCGGGCCTGAGGACGACGTCGGGCTTGGCGACGAACGAGAAGCCGGTGGTGCTCTCGAACAGGCTGGGCATGCGGTAGGCCTCGGCATAGCGGCCGTAGAACTGCAGGCCGCTGTCGCGCGGCTCCCAGGCGAGGCTGACCACGGGGGCGGTGCCGCTTTGCCGGTTGCGGTTGGGTAGCGGGTCGCAGGCGCCGTCGCCGTCGGCGTCCACGCAGCGCGGGCTGGCGGTGTCGGTGACGACGATGTCGCGGCTGTCGCGGGAGCGAAAGCGCGTGTGGCGCAGGCCCGCATCGAGGATGACGGAGGGGACGGGCTTGTACTGCCAGGCGGCGAAGACGCTGTATTCGTCGCGGTCGCCGTCGCTGCCGGACTGGCTGCCGGCGGAGGTGCCGGCGTCCGTCAGGACGGGGCGCACGTCCTCGCGCTGCACGGCCAGGCCGTAGCGCAGCTGGCTCTCGCCCCAGCCGGCGGGGTGCCGCACGGTGGAGGTGTTGCTGAGGTCCAGGCCCGTGCGGCGGTACTGCTGGCGCGCGCCTCCGTCGATGTCCAGGCCTTCGCCGAAGGGGTTGTTGTTGCTGGCGTTGCTGCGGGTGTGCCAGAGGTTGGCCCGCAGGTCGATGAGCGGGTGGGCATCGGAATTCCAGCGGTAGCGGCCGGCGTAGGTGTCGACGGTGACGTCGCTGTCGTACGGCTGCGCGACGGGGAAGATGTTCGAGAACCGCAGCAGCTGCGAAGGCATGATCTCGCCGTAGACGCTGCTGTAGCGCAGATAGCTCAGCTCCAGCTCCTGGTCGGCGGGCAGGTAGGCCTGGGCCTTGAGCAGGGCCGAGGTGCTCTCGAAGTGGGTGCCGGGAATGCGTTCGCCGCCCTGGAAGACCGACGCGCCCTGGATGACGGGGCGCACCTCGCTGTAGAAGGGCAGCTTGCGCACGTCGGAGAGGTCCATCCATGCCGACGGACCGTGGGTGCCGGCGTAGTAGTTGCCCTGGCGGCGCTGCGCGTAGGCGGCGACGAGGTCGATGGATTCCCAGCGCTTGGCCGCGGCGATGCTGCCGGCCCAGCTCTTCGGCTGCAGCGCGCCGGGGCGGTCGAACCCGTCGGGGTGGCCCCAGTCGGCGGGCAGCGCGGGCGTGCACACGCTGGCGTTGACGCAGCCGGTGCGGTAGACGGGGCTCGCGCCCTGGAAGTGGCCGGTGAACAGGCCCGCCGGCGTGCCCGGCGCAACGGGCGAACCGCTGTTGTTGCCGATGGCCTGGCCGCGCAGGCGCAGGCCGAGGGTGCGGCCCGGGCGGACGATGTCCTCGGCATTGAGCGTGCGCATGCTGACCAGCCCGCCGATGGCGCCGGTGCCCTGCGCGCTCAGCGCCGGCCCCTTGTCGATCTGGATGCCGCCGATCAGGTCCGGGTCGACGTAGCTGCGCGACGCCACGCCGGAGTAGCCGCGGTAGACGGTGGTCTCCTGCCGCGCGCCGTCGACCAGCACCGGGACGCGGCCCTGGCCCTGCATGCCGCGGATGTTCAGGTCGAGGCCGCCGCTGTTGCGGTTCTCGCCGACCAGCACGCCGGGGGTGCCCTGGAAGATGTCGCCCACCGAGGTGCCGCGGAAACGCTCGATGTCGTCGCGCGACAGCGCATGGCTCGAGCCGGGCGTGCGGTAGCTGCGGTCCTTGTCCGTCTCGGTTTCCGCGGCGGCGCGCACCTTGATCGGCGGCATCAGCACGCCCGGGCGGTCCGGCGGCGGCAGCGGGATCGCGGGCTCGGCAACCGCGGGCGGCGCGGGCGCGGCGGCCTCCAGCCGCACGCTGGCGGGGCCGGTGAAGCGGTGCACATAGCCCGTGCCGTCGAGCAGCAGCTCGAGCGCGCGGGCGGCGGTGTAGCGCCCGCGCACGCCGCGCGAGGCCAGGCCGGCGACCCGCCCCGGCTCGAAGAGCACGCGCAGGCCCGCCGTCATGCCCACCGCCAGCAGCGCATCGCCGAGCGGCGAAGGCGGCACGTCGAAGACGAAGGCCTGGGCTTCCGCGATCGGCGCCGGCTGGGCCTGGGCCAGACCGCCGACCATGGCGGCGCCCATCGCGGCCAGGGCCATCACGGCCACGACCGCCACCCGCCAATGCATTCACAGCCGCCGCTTCCCACCGCACTTTCGCGCGGCGACCGCGCGCTCCCCACTGCCCATGGCGTCCTCTGACTTCGGTGACGGTGCTTCGCGCTGGCGGTGCCCGAACGGGCGCCGTGCAGTTCACGAAGCGTCTTGCGTCAGAAGACGAACGGCAGGCTCAAAAACAGTAAATGCGAATGAGAAATATTTTCATCGAGAGCCGGGCTGCCGGCGTCAGTACAGCACCGTCAGGCCCGGCAGGTGCAGCGACCGCGCGCCCAGCTCGTCGACGATGGAGCGCAGCGCGCCGCGGGTGTCGTCCAGCGGGAACACGCCGCTGACCTCGCGCCGCGCGAGCGCTTCGCCGCGCACCACGATGCGCGTGCGGTGGTACCGGTTGAGGCGCTGGACGACCTCGCCCAGCGCCATGTGGTCGAACACCAGGGTGCCCGCGAGCCAGGCGGTGGCGCGCCCGGCATCGAGCGGCTGCACGGGGCCGACGCCGTGGGCGTCGTAGCGCACCGTCTGGCCCGGCGAGAGCACCGCCGCGCCGGCATGCGGTCCGTCGAGCGAGACGCGGACCTGGTGCTCGATGCCGATGACGCGCGTCTCCCGGTCGAGCCGCTCGACCAGGAAGCGCGTGCCCAGGGCGCGCGTACGCCCCTGCGCGGCGCCGACGACGAAAGGCCGCGACTCGCCGCCCGCCCGGACCGGCGCGGCCTCGAACAGCGCCTCGCCCTTCAGCAGTTCGAGCCGTCGCTCGTTCGCGTCGAAGTGCACGGCGATCGCGCTGGCCGCGCCGAGGCGCACGCGGCTGCCGTCGGCCAGCGTGACGTCCCGCACCTCGCCAGTGGCGGTGCGCTGGTCGGCCGTCAGCGCGATCCACGGGTCGCCGTCCGTGGCGCCGAAAACGGCCACGACCGCCAGCAGCACGGCGAACGCGCCGGCGATGCCGCGGCGATGACGGCGCACAAGGGACGGGGACGGGGACGGGACGTGCGGCGTGGCGGTCTCGTGGCGATGCAGGCCCGCCGCCAGTTCAGGCGCCTCGCGCAGCCGCCCGAGCGCGGCCCACGTCTGCTCGGCATGCGCATAGGCGGCCCGGTGTTCGCCAGAGGCTTCCAGCCAGGCGTTCAGCGCGCGGGCCTGCTCGGCCGTCCACGCCTCGCCGTCGCGGGCGACCACCCATTCGGCAGCCTGCATGTCGAGGTCGCCGGCGGCGGGACCGGGCTGGAATCGGGGATGGGTGAACTCGCTCAAGCAACGGGCCTCGGTGGATCCGACAAGGGGGCGGGATGTCTCGGGACGAAGACGTTTCAGCGGCGCATATCCGGTAAGCGAGGATGCCGCAGGCGGCTCGGGCCTGCCTCGGGCGCCTCACGGGTCAGTTCGGCTTCATCCGCTTCATCACGTGGGCCAGCGCTCGCGCGAGGTGCTTCTGGACCGTGCTGGTCGAGATTCCCAGCTCGGCGGCGACCTGTTCGTAGGTCCTGTCCCAGACGCGGTGGCGAACGAAGATCTGCTGGGTCAGCTCGGGCAGCTCTCCCAGCACCGCCGCCAGCTCGGCCAGCCGCTCGCGCTGGGCCATGGTCTGCTCGGGCCCCGGGGCGTCGTCGGCGATGCGGGCCAGGTCCTCGTGGGCGACGTTGTCCGTGCGGCGCACGGCCTGCTGCCGCGCACGGTCGGCGAGCATGTTGCGCGCGATCTGGAACAGGTAGGCCCGCGCGTCCTGCACGCCCGCCGCCGGGGCGGCCTCGATGAAGCGGATGAACAGCTCCTGCACGAGATCCCGGGCCAGGTGGGTGTCGCGCAGCCTGTACGTGAACCACGCCAGCAGCTCTTGCCGGTGGGCAATGAAGGTGGCTTGGGGATCGCTGGGCATGGGGAGCCGGCGATTCTAGGCTTCAAATAAGAATGATTTTTATTCTCATGACGAAACGCAAGGCCGGCGCGCGCGCGAAGGCGCATGCCGCCGGGCGCGAACGCGCGACCGCCGCGGGATCCCGGCAGGGGCCGGATCGCTGGACTACCGTGCCTTCAGGTGCGCCAGGCTGCCGCCGCCCGGCTCGGCGTCGATGCGCATGATGCGCAGGGCCTCGGGTTGCTCCACCATCACGCAGGCCTTGCCGGTGCGCTTGCAATGGTCCTGCACGCGCCAGAACGCGCCGTGGCTCAGGCATCCGGTCTGGCAGATCACCAGGTCGGCAGCGCGCAGGCTGGCTTCCAGCGCGTCCGGTTCGTCCTGCGCCGGCGCTGCCTCGGCCGCCGGCACGGGCGCCGGCGCGGGCGCCCTGGCCTCCTCCGCTTTGCGCCGCTCGGCGCGCGGGCGCTCGCGCATGAGGTCCTGGATGCGCACGAGCAGCGCATCGACGCGCCGTGCGAGGGTGACGCGCCGGGGCAGGCCCGGAATGGCCTGCTCGAGCGCGGCCCGATCCTCCCGGGCCCAGGCGAGCGCCGTCTCGCGCACGATCACTTCGGCGCGCAGCCGCATCGCCTGCGCCTGGAGCCGGCCGATCTCGCGGGCCTGCTCGCGCAGCTGCTCGCTGCAGCGCGCCTGCACCCGGCCGTAGTCGCGGATCAGCGCGCGGTGCTCGCGCGCCAGCGCCTCGAAGTCATGCTCGGCAACCTGCATGGGTGTCAGCCTCCTGGATCGTGGGTGCGCAACTCGTAGAGCGCGTAGAACGGCACGCCGAAGAACATGCGGAACGCCGGCCCCAGCACGCCGTAGGGCCAGCCGTAGCCCTCCATCACCGGGTGAACGGCGGCGAGCTGCAGGCGCGGCGACGGCGCCGTCAGCTCCCGCAGGCGCCTCGGCCCCCAATGGAACTGGGCCTGCGTGTGCCGGACCGACGGGTGCTGCTGGGCGCGCCCTTCCGCCAGCCAGCACATGGCGTCGAAGGCGAAGGTCGACCCGGACGGCGCGCGCTCGCCGACCGCGCGCAGCAGCGCGTGCACGGTGGCCGGCTGCAGGTACATCAGCACGCCTTCGGAGAACAGGAAGACCGGCGCCGCGTCCCGCGCCGCCGGCAGGCCGAGGCCGTCCCACCAGCCCGGATCGGCCAGGTCGAACTCGCGCAGCACGTGCCGCCCGCCATCGGCCGGGAGCAGCGCACGCCGGATGGCCAGCACCTCCGGCAGGTCCGCGTCGGTCATGCGGGCGCGGCCGTTGTCCAGCCACTGGAAGTAGTGCGCCAGGCCGCAGCCCAGGTTGACGACGTGGCCGTCCGGGTGCTCCGCCAGGAAGGCGCCGGCCAGCTCGCGGAAGCGGCGCGTGCGCGCCAGCACGCCGTAGACGCTGGCGCGGTCGCGCAGCCACTGCGTGCCGTCGTCGCCCAGCGCGGCCAGCATGCGCGCCGCCTGCGCGTCGCCGACGGCCATGGCCGGGAACACCGCGTCGCCGAGCGCACGCGCGGCCAGCGGGATGCGCAGCGTCGACGGCACGGCCGACATGGCGCCGAGGGCCTGCGCGAGCGCCTGCGGCGGACCGCCGTCATCGGGCCTGTCCGCCAGGGCCGGCCGGCCCTCCGTCAGCGCCAGGTCGGGCGGCGTGCGCTCGGCGAGGAATCCATCCATGGCGTCGCTCCTTCCTCAGGCAAGCGCCGTGTCCAGCATCATCATCAGCACGAAGCCGACGATCAGGCCCGCGGTCGCATAGGCCTCATGCCCCTTGCGATGCGATTCGGGAACGATCTCGTGGCTGATCACGAAGAGCATGGCGCCCGCGGCAAAGCCCAGGCCCCAGGGCAGCAGCGCCGCCGAGTAGCCGACGATGGCCGCGCCGGCCACGGCGCCGACCGGCTCGACCAGGCCCGAGGCGACGCCCAGGCCCACCGCGACCGCGCGCCGGTAGCCGGCCGCCAGCAAGGCGGCGGCCACGACCAGGCCTTCCGGCACGTCCTGGATGGCGATGCCCATCGCCAGCGCGTTGGCCCGCACGTCGTCGTTGCCCGCATAGCCCACGCCGATGGCCAGCCCCTCGGGCAGGTTGTGCAGGGCGATGGCGACGACGAAGAGCCAGGTCCGGCGCAGCGTGCGAGCGGCGGCGCCTTCGCGGCCCTTGATGAAGTGCTCGTGCGGCAGCAGCCGGTCCATCGCCAGCAGGGCGACGGCGCCGGCCAGGATCGCGGCGCCGACCACGCCGCCCGCGGCCCACGGGCCGCCGCCGAAGGTGCCGGTCGCACGCGCGGCCTGCAGGCCGGGGATCACCAGCGAGAACGCGCTGGCGGCCAGCATGACGCCGGCGCCGAAGCCGAACAGCGTGTCCTGCACGCGGTCGGACAGGCGCTGGGACAGCAGCACCGGCAAGGTGCCGAGCGCCGTGGCCAGCGCGGCGGCGGATCCGCCCAGCAGCGCGCTCACGACGACCGGGTCGTCGCGCAGCGCGCCCCACCACTGCCCCAGCAGCACGAGCACCCCGGTCAGCGAGATGGCCAGCCCCACCCACCGGCGCAGCCGCCACGCGCGCCGGCCGGCGAAGGTCGACGCCTCGTTCATCCGGGCCTCCCCTCTCTCGTCCGCGAGGTTCCGCGCGCCCGGGTCGGGACGGGCAGCCCGGCGCCCCAAGGCCGGCCTTGCGGGAAGTTCATGCGCGGAACGAGGATCAATCGGCTCATACTCCCATCATAGATGAGAATAATTCTCATTCCTATCCCAAAGATCGATGGTAGAGGTGTTCCCGGGCCCGGGACCCCGGCATCGCGCGGATCGCGCCCGCGCCGCGCCGACGGGATACGTCGATCGGGCGGGCCGGCGGCGGCCTCCGCCGAGGCGCCCGAGTCAGCCCTGCGGCCGCTTCCCGATCCGCCGCTCGAACCAGTCGTCGAGCATCGCCTTCTCGTAGCGCAGGCGGTCCGAGCTCGAATAGCGGTTGCCGCCCATGAGAAAGCCCTTGTCGGAGACCTGCTCTTCCCCGTCGGCCACGACCTGGCCGTCGTGCGAGAGGACGTAGCGCAGCTTGATGCGCGGCCAGGTCACGTCGCGCACGATGCGCAGGTCGGCGCCATGGCGCGTGCTGAACGGCTCGAAGTGGCCGGCCAGGTCGATGTCCAGCACCTCGATCCTCAGCGAATCGCCCGCGGCCAGGTGGCGCTCGGCGAGCCGCTGCAGATGCTGCTCGATGCCGCGCTGCACCTGCACGCGCTCCGCCTCGCTGGCGAAGGGCCGCGAGTAGCCGGCATCGACGTACTTCTCGGGCTGCACGAACGTCACGGTGAGGTTCGCGGCGACCGAGGGAAAGCCGGCGGCCAGCAGGACGGCACCGACGACGAGGCTGGAGCGCTTGGCGTTCATGGCGGATCCTCGAACCTTTTCCGAAAGCCTTCTTGGACGCCGGCACCGGCAAGGCAGTTCCGGAACGGCCGGGCGGCGGCATCCCCATATTGCAAATAACACTCATTCTCATCTAGACTGGCGCGACGCGGTCGGTCGTCCGGTCGCGTCGTCGCCCACCCGCACGCCAGCCCGCAGCCAGCCCTGTGCTCCCGCCGAGTCCTTGACGCATGCTGCCTGCCGAACGCCCCCTCGCCCCGCCCGCTGCCGCCGGGCCCCTCCATCGGGGCCGGCCATGAGAGGCCCCGCCTGGCGCGCGGCCATGGACTGGGCCATCATCGTCGCCGTGGTCGTGGCGGTGTACGAGTTCGTCCCGTTCGCGCAATGAAGCCGATGGACGCGACCACCCTGCTGTCCCACCGGCACAGGCTGGGCATGAAGCTGCGCCTGGCCCTCTGCCCGGACGACCCCCGCCTGATCGCCGCGTACGTGCACTGCGGCGAACTCCTGGTCGCGCACCACGGCCATGCGCCCTGGCAGGTCCACGACCGCACCCTGAGCCTGCTTCTGGCCACCGCCTACGACGCGCTGCTGCCCATCGTGTGGCGCATCACCTGCCTGGACGCCTGCGGCCGCCCATTGGCCGCACTCGGGGCACTGGTTCACGACAACGCCTCGGCCGCGCGGGCGCAGTATCTGGCCCATCGCCTGGCGAACTTTTCCTACCACCCGACCGACTTCAGGTACGCACCGTGACCCCTGCACAAGACCGACCCGCCTCCACGCGCACCGAGCGCGACTCCATGGGCCCGATGGAAGTCCCGCTCGACGCCCTCTACGGCGCGCAGACCCAGCGCGCCGTGCTCAACTTTCCGATCAGCGGCCAGCCCATGCCGGTGGGGTTCATCCGCGCGGTGCTGCTGGTCAAGGCCGCGGCGGCCCGCGCCAACGAAGGCCTGGGAACGGTCCCCGAACCCGCGGCCCGCGCCATCGCGGCGGTGTGCGCCGAGCTGCTCGGCCTGGACGACGCCGGGCTGATGCGCCACTTCCCGGTCGACGTCTTCCAGACCGGCTCGGGCACCAGCAGCAACATGAACGTGAACGAGGTCGTCGCGACGCTGGCCGGCCGCAAGCTCGCCGGGACGGTGGACGCCAACGATATGGTCAACGCCGGGCAGAGCAGCAACGACGTGGTGCCCAGCAGCATCCACGTGGCCGCGGCGCTGGCGATCCACCGCGAACTGCTGCCGTCGCTCGAGCACCTGGTCGAGGCGACGCTCGCCAAGGCGGCGGCATGCCACGACAGCGTCAAGACCGGGCGCACGCACCTGATGGACGCGATGCCGGTGCGCCTGAGCCAGGTGCTCACCGGCTGGGCGGCGCAGGTCCAGGCCGCCATGGAGCATCTCAGGGCGGTGCAGCCGCACCTGCAGCGGCTGGCGATCGGCGGCACCGCCGTGGGCACCGGCGTGAACGCCGACCCGCGCTTCGCGGCGCGCTGCTGCCAGGCCCTGGGCGAGCTGTCCGGCTTGCCGTTCCAGCCGGGCGCCAGCCGCTTCGCGCTGATGGGCGCCCAGGACGTGGCCGTCGCGGCATCGGGCGCGCTCAAGGTGCTGGCCGTGGCGCTGATGAAGATCGCCAACGACCTGCGCTGGATGAACTCCGGCCCGCTGGCCGGCCTCGGGGAGATCGAGCTGGAAGCGCTGCAGCCGGGCTCGTCCATCATGCCCGGCAAGGTCAACCCGGTGATCCCGGAAGCCACGGCCATGGTGGCCGCGCAGGTGATCGGCAACGATGCCGCCATCACCGTGGCTGGGCAGTCGGGCAACTTCGAGCTGAACGTCATGCTGCCGCTGGTGGCGCGCAACCTGCTCGAGAGCATCGGGCTGCTCGCCCGCGTGACGCCGCTGCTGGCCGACAAGGCGATCGCCGGCTTCAAGGTCAACGAGGGGCGGCTCAAGGACGCGCTGGCGCGCAACCCCATCCTGGTGACCGCGCTGAACCCGCTGATCGGCTACGCCAAGGCGGCGGACATCGCCAAGCAGGCCTACCGCGAAGGCCGGCCCATCGTCGACGTGGCGGCCGAACGCACGGACATCCCGCGCGCCGACCTGGAGCGCCTGCTCGATCCCGTGCGGCTGACCGGCGAGCCCTGAACACGCCGTTCAGGCGTGTCAGCCGTGCTTCATGGATGCCCGAGAGCCGCCCAAGCCAAGGTCCAAGGTCAATCCACGCGTTGCGCCGCCCGCACGAGCGCGCCCACCGTGCGGGGCGCGGGAGCGAAGAACACCGCACCGGTGCAGGCGGTCGAGAAATCGAGCAGGCGGTCGTGCATGCCCGGCGGATCGCCGAGGAACATGCGCTCGAGCATCTTCTGCGTCACCCAGAGATGCCGGGAGTACCCGATGAAGTAGGTGCCGTATTCGCCCTGTCCGGGGCGGCCGAAGGGCATGTTGTCGCGCAGGATGTCATGCTCGGTCCCGTCGTCATCGACGATGGTGGCAAGGGTCTTGTGCGACTTCTGCCCGCTCCTCGCGTCGGGCAGTTCGACGTTGCTGACGATTTCGCGGCCGATGATCCGTTCCTGCTCGTCCTTGGACAGCCGGGCCCACGGCTGCATCCGATGCAGGTACTTCTGCACCACCACGTAGCTCCCGCCCGCGAACTCCGCATCCTCGTCGCCGACCAGCGTCGACGCGTTGATCTCGCGGCCGGTCGGGTTGGCCGTACCGTCGACGAAACCGAGCAGGTCGCGGGAGTCGAAGTAGCGAAAGCCCCTGACCTCGTCGGCCACTTCGACGCTGCTGCCCAGCTGATCGAGCAGCACGCGCTCGAACTCGAAGCACAGATCCTCGCGTTCGGCCCGGATGTGGAAGAAGAGGTCGCCGGGCGTCGCCGGCGCCTTGTGTGCCAAGCCCTCGATCGGTGCGAAGGGCCGCAGTTCCTTCGGACGCTTCCGGGTCCCGAAGCGATCCCACAGCCCCGATCCCAAGGCCGTGATGCATGACAGCCGGCCGTTGAGATCGCGGAAGCCGACCGTCTTGATCAGGTCGTCGAGACCGTCCAGGACGCCGCACACGGCCTGCAAGGCGCCTCGGCCTTCGGCGACCGTCAACGTGAGAAACACCGCCGCACGCGAAAGCGGCGCGTCGATGCTCTGCGAGTCGATCGGTACCCGGTCCCCGTCGTTTCCAGCCATGCATATCTCTCCATGGAGCCGCTGGGCGAGCGCGGCGCTGGCGCGATGCAGCCGCATCGAGCGGTCATCATACGGCCGGGGTATGGGCCACCGAATTCCGGATGCCGGTGGAACGCCGACCTTGCAGAAGGAGGATTGCGCCGACCTGGACCGCCGGCGGCCTACTCCGTTGACGAGCAAGGCGCCCAAAAAAATAGCTCCTTGCGGAGCTACTTTGATTTCCGTACGGGCCAACAAAATCTGGATCAAGCTTATGCAAGCTGTTGATTTTGTTGGTAGGCGCGATTGGACTCGAACCAACGACCCCCACCATGTCAAGGTGGGAAAGTGGGCTGTTCTGGGACCTCATGGGATGCAACTTTACGAGGGAAAAGTGGCATTCGAGGTCCCAGAAGAACCCCTAGAATTCACCCCGTTTTTCCGTACTTTTTCCGTACTTGGAGAATCGGGGCTCCATGGCCACCCGCATCGACACGGTTGCGTCCCGCGACAAGCTGAAGCCACGGCGCGAGCCGTACTGGCACCGCCTGCTTCGCGGCTGCTACCTCGGCTACCGGAAGATGACCGCCGACGGTGCCGGCGTCTGGATTGCGCGCGCTCGGGATGAAGAAGCCGGCCCGACGAAGCAGCGATACGAGTCCCTTGGCGACTTCAGCGCCCTGCCCGACCACCAGCGCTTCGACGCAGCATCGAAGGCCGCGCAAACCTGGTTCGAGCACTTGGGGCGCGGAGGCGCGGCAGGCGGGGCCACCGTCGCGCAGGCCTGTGCCCGATACGTCAAGCACCTTCGCATGCACAAGACCGACCGAGCAGCCAATGACGCCGAAGCACGATTCAAGAACTACGTCTTGAACAACCCCAAGCTATCGTCGACCGAGCTGACCAAGTTGACGCCGTTGCAGCTCGAAGCGTGGCGCAAGGCCCTGAAGGAATTGCCGACGCGCAGCGGTGGCCGTCGCGGTGAGCTGAGATCGGAAAGCACCCTGAACAGGGACATGACCTGCTTCCGGGCCGCGCTGAACCTCGCCTTCCTGGACGGGCTGGTCACCAGCGACTTCGCATGGCGCAGCAAGCTCCGCCCGATCAAGAACGCCGACCGGCGGCGCGAGCTCTACCTCGACCGAGCCCAGCGACTCAAGTTCATCGAGAAGGCCCTGCCTGATCTGGCAGCGTTCCTTCGCGGGCTTTGCCAGCTGCCCCTGCGGCCTGGCGCGCTGGCCAAGCTGACGGTGGGCGACTTCGACAAGCGCCTGAAGGTACTCAAGATCGGCCAGGACAAGGCGGGCAAGGACCGACGCATCAAGCTGCCCGATGTCACTGCGGCGTTCTTCGAGGAAGCTTGCCGAGGGAAGTTGCCGTCCGCGGCACTACTTGCGCGCGCAGACGGCAAGGCTTGGAACAAGGACGCTTGGAAGGGGCCCGTCAAAGACGCGGTGCTCGGCGCCAAGCTGCCCGACGGAACCACGGCCTATACGCTGCGGCACAGCGTGATCAGCGATCTCGTCCACGACGGTCTGGACCTGCTGACGGTGGCGCAGATATCGGGGACCAGCGTCGCGATGATCGAGCGCCACTACGGCCACCTGCGGAGCGAGGTCGCGGCAAGCGCTTTGGCGAAGCTCGCTTTGTAGGTCGCGCCCCGCTGCAGGCGAGAAGGTGTCGTCCGAGGCCCACTAGGTGCTTACGCGCACGAAGCGGGCGAGATCGTCTGCGGTGAAGCGAGAGCATCCACTCGGAGCTGGCTCAATGAAGCTCTGTGTCTGACCCGCCTGAAGGCGACACTGCGCGACGCAGCAGCCCAGACGACCGAGAGCCATACGCTACTCCGCACCTCAGACCCCTCAGCGAGCAGGCCGGTTGGGCCTTCCCGCGGTACCACACACAGCTGATGCGTGTTACAAATGATGGGGGAGGAAAACTGGATGGTTCACACCGTAGAGGTGAATCTCTTTGAGCGCGGCATGCAGTTTCCCTATGCCGGCGTTGGCATGGTCGTAGCGCAGCCATTCTTGGAATTTACTGCCCAAGAGCCGTTCACATCCGTACCGACCTCGAAGCAGCGCCATATGGATGCCGTTGAGGCAACGCTCGAAGTCTCAATGGCGGCCACTCACGGCGCGCCCAAGACCCATTTCACCATATTGCCCGAATGCAGCATCCCCGGCCTCGAAGGCATCGCGCTTGTCAACAACAGAATTGCTACCGCGCAGTGGCCTACGGGCACAGTCGTGATCGGCGGCGTGGATGGGCTAGTGCGCGACCAATTCACCGCCCTTGCGCAAGAGCCTGCCACCCATCTTGACACTATCAACAACAGCCTCGACCGCATTGCAGGCCATGAGTGGGTGAACTGCTGCGTTACCTGGATCAAGTTCCCCGATGGCACCGTCGAGCGGTGGCTTCAGCCCAAGATTGCCCCTGCCTGGATCGAACGCGAAGTGCAGTACATGTCCATGTTTCAGGGCCGGTCCGTGTATGTCTTCAAGGGACTCTTCGACAACAACGTCTCTCCGTACCAGTTTTGCTCCTTGCTGTGCTTCGATTGGGTGGCGGACATCGGTGGGCGCAGAGTCTGGCGGTGGGTTGTCGACAACCTTAGCCAGAGGGCGTTGGCGGCCCAGGCGGAAACGTCCTTGTCTTGGGTCTTTGTTGTTCAGTGCAACGAGCAACCATCGCATCCATCGTTTCTGACCCAGATTCAAGGCTTCTTTGACCAGAACATTGGGCAGAACGTTCGACGCGACCGAGCGTGTTTAGTCATGGCAAATTCCGCGGGGAGCGTCAAACCGGGGCGTGTTCAAAGATTCGGCGGGACTTCGGTGGTGCACTCCTCGAGCGCGCAATTCACTAAGTCGAAGTGCTCACCAACATACGGCAACGGAGGCCAGAAGCAGCGAGGAAGTGGGCAGCTTGAGCAGTTGCGCGACGCTGTGTTTCGCGAGGGCGGCGCCTGCATCCATTCCTTCTTCCAGACCAACCCCGCGTCCTTGATCCAAGGTGCTGCCGGGAAGACCCACGCGCTCTCGCGAGCCTACGTATACCCACTGGGCGCCCAAGACGATCGACGAACGCCTTCGGCGATCGTTCCTGCTTGCATCAAGTGGATCAACGATGACCTGGACGAGACGAAGGGACTTGCTGCGCGGAATCCGCACCAGGCACTGACAGCCAATGCAGCCGTAGTCCATACGGCGACTGTGGGTGCCTTGCGTGCGATCTCGCCGCAAGCCACTGAAAATGCCATCCAGCTGGCCTGCCCGACGATTGGAGAGAAGACCGCGGATGACTGGGGCGCTTCGGAGTCAAGGGCGCTCGAGCATGTTGTGCAAACGCTGACGATTTTCGGGATCGCAAACGTACTCGGGGCCATCCACGGATATCCGGCGCATGCGACGATGGTTCTTGGCGAGAAGGCGATGGACATTGTGGCCATCCGAGCAGACTCGCACGAGGCGTGCGCAAAGCACCTCAGGGACAACCCACCCCAGTCAAGAAGTCCCGTCATTCTGGTGTCTCGCGACGAGGACAACACGGAATGGCCGCAACCTCTGCAGAGCTTCCTAAACACTCCGTCCGAGAACGAAGGTGAAGTTAACTTCACCGATCCCACCAGCAATGTCCGCTACGTCGGGTACAAAACTCTATTGGATGCCTTTAGAGGCGCGCAGATCGAGCAAGACCTTATCGGAGCTCTAGATGCCCTCCTTGCTGCTTGAGCCCGACCTTCTTCAGCGCGTGCGACGCGCACTGGGCGATGCCTTGCCCGACGCAACCATTTCCCAAGTCGATGTTGCCGACGGGCACCCACCGCTACTGCTGCTGGAGATAAACCAGGTCCTCGCCGCGTTCGCATTTGGCACTAACGACGAGACGTACCGAGACCTCTACAGCGGATTCAAGAAGCACTTTCTGTCCAGAGGTGAGCAGTGGAAGGCGTTGGACGTCTCCTTCGTCTACTGCCTCCCGCACAACACGCCTCCGACGGATGAGTTTTGCTCGACGGTTGAGTCCGATGTTTACTTCTGCCGCAAGTTCATAGTTGCCCTGGGAGAGGACGTTTCATCGTCGCTGCTACGACTGCCATTCCTGCCGCTGGCGCCGCTTGAGGGCTCACCGCTTCGCCCTCCATCGGCGCAGACACTCCTGCAGCGTTCCAACGTGCGTGCAGAACTCGCGCGCTACCTCGTGGTACAAAACGCGCGCAGCGCGCAAAGCATCCTTGCAGAGTGTCTTGCGAACAGGTTCGGGGAGGCAACAGTCCCGGTTGACCCCAAGCTCGCGCATGAGCACAAGCAGGAGCGAGCATCCAGTCCGGTCAGCCTGCGGTCCTTGTCCATTCAGAACTTCCGTGCCTATCGCAAGATAAAGACATTCGCCTTTGGATCGGCAATTACGGTTCTGTACGGGCCTAACGGATTCGGCAAGACCTCGTTCTTCGATGCTCTTGACTTCGCAGTTACGGGCGGCATAGGCAGATTGCCATCCACTGCGACTGACCTGGCACTTGAGAAAGCCGCGCGCCACCTTGATAGCAACGGGGAGCCCTGCACGGTTAGCCTGACATTCCAGCAAGGAGATGAGACGCACACAGTCATTCGCGACCTTTCAGATCCAAAGCAAGCCAAGCTGGGCTCAAAGACGGTCAACCGAAAGGACGTCTTGAGCAGGCTCACTGGTGGCGAGGGACAGGCCGCAGACCGCGTCGAGAATTTGATCTCGCTCTTCCGCGCCACGCATCTCTTCAGCCAGGAGCGTCAAGAGCTGATCCAGAACTTCGAGGCTACGAGCGCGCTGCCTTCAGACCTTGTCTCTCGCATGCTCGCCTTCGAAGACTACGTCAGCGGCATCAAGAAGACCAATGAAGTGCTCGGCCTCATCAAGAGTGCAATGGAGCGTGCCGAGAAGGAACTCGCTCGCCTGAGTGCGCTGGTTGAGAAGGAACAAGAAGAACTCTCCCGCTTGGAGAGTTTGGCGGCCACGAACGCCAATCCGACAGCCATCGAGGCGGAGCTCAAGGCGCTAAGGGACGAGCTGGTCGAAGTCGGAGTCGCTGTCGACGACATTGCTGTGGACGTCTCGACTCTGCGTGGATGGCGCGCTCAACTCGAATCGCGCGCTGCGGCTCTTGCCAGCCAAGGTGCGAACCTATCGAAGGCCATGGGCGATCTGCAAAGTGCGAGAGCCCGCGCCAACGAGTTGACTGCCCTGCAGACCAGGCTCTCCGCTCAGCAGGCTGCAGTTGTGACGGCCGAAGCTGGTCGGGTTCAAACCGAGGAAGTGCTTCGAGCAGCCAATCTCGCGCTGGTGCATGCGCGCAGCGCAGAGACCACCGTCCAGCGCACCTGTGACTCACTAGCTTGGCTGGCGGCAAACCGCCCCGAGTACGAAAGCCTGGTACAGAAGAGGGAGGACTTGAAAGGGGCGGTTGACTTTGGTATCCGCCAAGACTTGCAGCTGCGTCACGAGGAAGGGCTAGCTGCGTCGGCTCTCCAGTCTGCTGAGAAGACGTTAGCGGCGGTGGCCCAGCAGGTCAACGCGATCTCCGCACGCCTGCAAGCCCTTCAAGCGCTGCAGCGCAGGCTCCCCTCGATGGTCGCCGCCAGTGCGCGCTTGAAGGACATCGGCGACGCCGAGCGCGAGTGCATCGCCACAGTCAACGGCGTCCGTGGGCTATTGGACCAGGCAAAGGCAGTGTTGGCGCCGACGCAGGTCGACGTCGCTCGCTTGGAGAGCGAGGTCGCTGCAAGGGAAGCGGCGATCACGGAGGTGAGGTCTTTGCTCTCGCAACTTCGCGGCCACGTCACCGACGGCACTTGCTTGCTTTGTGGCGTGGATCACGGCTCAAGCGAAGGTCTTCTTGCCCGCATTGATGCACGGCTAAGTCAGGACGGGCCGATTGCTCAGGCTCGGACTCGCCTAGCCGAGAGGCGCAATGAAGCCGCGAGGATCGCCGAACAGATTGCGGCGCACCAGCGACGACTGGACGACACCGTGGCTCGCCAGGGCGCGCTTCGCTTGGAACGAGAGCGCCTCGAGCTGGCGATTTCCCAGTTTTCGGTCGACTCGGCCGGCCTGGGCGTAGTGCTTCCCGCTGTAGCTGCGCTATCAGAAGGGAGCCTCAGCGCCGTAATCCAAGAGGCGGAGCTCGCGCTTGCGGCTCTAAGCAATCAACACGGCACCGGAGCGCAGGCGAAGGATATGGCTCTGGCCGCGAGTACGAATGCCAAGACCAACCTTGCTGCCAACACCGCGACGTTGCAGGAAGCAAGGAAGGCGCTGGACAGCGTTGTCAAGGCCATTGCCCGCCTCGTCGACGATCCTCGGCGCATCGGAGCCGGTTTCGAGTTCGAGCCAGAAGCCTTCCTCACGGAGGTCGAGCGAGGCGCCAACGATCTGCAATCGGCAAAGGCTGCCGTTGCGCAAGCACAGGCGCAGGCGGAGATGCATAAGTCTGAGTTAGGTCGCAAGACGCAGGAGACCGTTGCTGCAAAGAAGGCCCTTGAGGAGCTCCAACGTCAGCGAGTTGCCGCAACAGCAGAACTGAGCGACCTCGAGGCATCGTTGGCGCGTGCCGGGTTGACGCCAGGGTCGTCCGACGATGCTGTCGCAAGCCTCCTCTCAGCGCATGCAGCGAGTGCGGCTCGCCTTGCAACAATCAAGGACCGCGCCGCCAATCTGGAGGTTGCGCTCGATGCAGCCACGACGGCCGCCGCCTTGGCGAGCCTTCGAACAAATCTGCGCCAACACCAGGACGCCATTGAGAAGGTGAAGGAGGAACGAGCTCAACACGAGCCATGGGCAAGGTACTTCGAGGTTGTCGCGCGACTGCTCACGGCGCAGCAAAGTTCGGCGACAGATCAGTTCACACGCGACTATGGTCCCCGCACAGCCGTGATACAGCGCCGATTGAGACCCGTCTACGGATTCGACGACGTGGAAGTCTCGAGCAAAAGCGGAGCTATCTCAGTTCGAGTTGTCCGCAATGGTGAGGCGCTGAGGCCGGTCGACTACTTCAGCCAATCTCAGATACAGACGCTGGTGCTTGGCCTCTTCCTCACTGCCTGCAGCTCTCAAACGTGGTCCGCCTTCTCATCGGTCATGATGGACGACCCGGTGACGCACTTTGACGATCTGAACACGTACGCCCTTCTGGATCTGATCGCGGGCCTGCTGCAGTCCCAAGACGGCGCGCGCCAGTTTGTCATCTCTACATGCGACGAGAAGCTATTGCAGCTGGCGCGACAGAAGTTTCGACATCTCAAGGACGGGGCGAAGTTCTATAGGTTTTCAGCCATCGGCGCCGAAGGGCCCTTGGTGAGCCCAATACCCAGCTAGCTACCGCGGCCGTGGCGCGCGACGCGCGAACTCCCTTGACCGGTACAACGCGCGGAGGCGGTGGGTTCGACCTATCCTGCGGCCGTTCGAGCAAACGTCGACGTCGCTGGCACGCGCGCCCGCACGCCCGCACGCCGTGTCGGTCTTGTCTCAGAGGTCCAGCGGGGCTTTCCATGTCCGCTTTCGAAATAGCTGGCTACTCATCCAGTCAGCGGAGATCGACCGCAGTCAGTTCCTTTCAGCCTTTCAGCCAGTCGATCCTCGCCGTTGCTGCGCAGCTGCGGAGCTACGGCGAGATTTCCAACCAAATGAAGCGCCCCAAGTCTTCGGTGTTCGACCTACAGTGATCCCATCGACCAGCCCGAGGGACACCCATGGAGCGCTCCCTGCAAGCCATCGCCAGCCGTGATGGCGGCGACCCGCCATCGCTGTTCCTGCGCCTGCCGGCCGTCATGAAGTTGACGGGCCTGGGCCGGTCCACGATCTACCGCATGGTCGCGGACAACCGCTTCCCCTGCCCCGTCCGGATCGCCAGCCGCGCGGTCGCGTGGCGGCGAACGGACCTCGACCGATGGAGCGAGTCGCGCCCGTTCGTCACGCACTGAGCAGGACGGCCAGTTTCAGCGCGTACCCTATCGCCAAGACGAAGACGAGCCGCCGCCCCCAGCGCCACGTCGTGAAGTGATAGCGGTGGTTGAGGGCCACAGCTCGATGCACGCGAGTCACTGCCGACACGGCACATAGTGCGAGCGCGAAGAGGCCCGCCAGGCCGCTCGAAACCGGCAGGCTAAGAACGAACGCCGCCCACGCCGCGGGCCAAGCCACGGCGTCGACGAGTGCGAGCCCGCGCCGGCCCGGCCAAACCACGGCATCAGGCGACGGCGCGCGCGCAAAGATCACCCACATCATGTCGCTCCCCTCGTGGGCAGGCGCCGAAGCGCGCCCGCCATCGCCGGCTACGCGCGGGCAACTGCCTTCAGCGGCTTCGGCAACCATCCCCGACCGGCCAGCCTGGCAGCAGCGAGCGTCGCCAACTCGCCCTTCTTCATGCCTGCGACGGCCGATGCTTCCGAGCCGGCTCCGCCCTCCTTCATCGCCTCCGCGATCTGCGCCTTCGACACGTGGTTCAGGAAGGCCTCGGGTGTCGGCTCCCACCATTGCCGCATGTCCAGGCCAGCCATGCGTTCCAGGCCGTCGGCCGCGCGAGCGGGACCTGTTGGTACCAGCGCCAGGCTGGCCGCGCACAGACCCAGCAGGTCGAGCAGGTCAGGCTGTGGCAGCGCCGCAAGCCAGCCCAACCACTCGCCTTCCGCCTGTGGCAACCGCTCGAGCGTGAGCGTCCAGCCGCCCCATCTTGCTCAAGGCCTATAGGCGGCTGACGATGGT
>JBIQHD010000007.1:0-174220 GCA_044508835.1 Rubrivivax sp. | reverse complement strand
CGCAGGAGTTTGGCGCGGCGCGCAGCGCCTTCGTCTTCTGACTTCGCGCGACTGTTTGAGCGCAGCGCCCATAGGGCGCGTAGCGAGTTTCGCGCGAGCGCCAAATTCCGAGCACCGCAGAGCAGTCCGCGCAGCGGACCGCCTCCGTCGGGGTCGCCTTTTCTTTGCCTACTTTCTTTTGGCGAAGCAAAAGAAAGTAGGTCGCCCGCCGGGGCGAGACCCGGCTTCTCACAACTACGACCGCAGCCCCAACCAGTCAACCCGGACCGAGCGCAACACGCTTCGACAAGCTCAGCGCGAACGGGTTGGTGGGGCGGGCGCTTCGATACCTCAGCGCGAACGGGGCGACACGAACGAACGGGTCAACGAAGCGCGAACGGGCCAGTGGGCCGGACGCTTCCGCCCACCCCGCTCAGGCGCCCTTCACCCCCTTGGCCGGATTGATGAGGTACTTCTCCCCCGTCGCCTGCTTGCCGTACGCCGCGATCGCCTCCAGCGACAGTGCCTCGGCCAGCGACACTTCCCGCGTGTAGTGGCTGGCGAACGTCGTCTTGAGCTCGGCCACCACCCGCTCGCGCAGCTTCTGCGCGGCCTCGGCGCCGATCTTCTGCAGGAAGGGCGTGAGCAGCCAGCCGCCCACGCCCCAGGCCATGCCGAAGTTGCGGTTGAGCTCGGTCGGGCCGCGGTCGAGGCTGCCGTAGATGTAGACCTGCTTGTGCACCGTCGAGCCGTAGCGGCTGTACTCGGTCGCCCGCGTGTTGGCCGCGGCCTCCATGCAGGTGAGGATCTGCCCGGCCAGCTTGCCGCCGCCGATGGCGTCGAAGGCCAGGGTGGCGCCGGTATCCACCAGCGCCTGCGTGAGCTGCTGCATGAACTCGGGCGACGACGAGTTGAGGACGATCTTCGCGCCCAGCTTGCGCAGGATCTCTTCCTGCTCCGGCTTGCGCACGATGTTCACGAGCGCGATGCCGTCCTTCATGCAGATCCGGTTGAGCATCTGCCCGAGGTTCGACGCCGCCGCGGTGTGCACCAGCGCCGTGTGGCCCTCGCGCCGCATGGTCTCGGTCATCGACAGCGAGGTCAGCGGGTTGACGAAGCACGAGGCGCCTTCGGCCGCCGTGGTGCCCTCGGGCAGCGGCAGGCACTGCGCCGCCTTGATGACGCGGTACTGCGCGTACATCGCGCCGCCGAGCACGGCCACGGTCTTGCCGAGCAGCGCCTGCGCCGCGGGCGACGCGCCGGCCTCGACCACCACGCCCGCGCCTTCGTTGCCCACGGGCATCGACTGGTCCACGCGCGCGGCCATGTTGCGCATCAGCTTCTCGGGCACGGTGGCGGTGACCACCGGCGCGTCGGGCGTGCCCGAGGCGCGCGCGGTGCTCATGTCGGCGGCGCCGAACAGCAGGCCGAGGTCGCTCGGGTTCAGCGGCGCGGCCTCGATGCGCACGACCACGTCGTCGGGGCGGGGCGCGCGCACGGCCACGCGGGCGAGCGAGAGTTCGAGTTCGCCGTTCTTGCGGATGAGCGAGCGAAGTTCGAGGCCTTCGCGGGTGGACGGGGTGGTCATGCGTGTGTCTCCAAGGCGACTGCGGCGCACGCGATGCGTGTCCGCGGAGGAAAGGTCAGCGCGCAGTATCGCGGGGCGCGAGGTTCGGTGCAGGCAGCCAGGTGAAAGCCGCGGCGCCGGCCACGAGCAGCAGCGCCATCGTGGCGAGCACGGCCACGAACGGATCGCCGCCCGCGTGCTGGGCGATCGAGCCGACGAGGCCGGTGAGCCACTGCATCAGCGCCACGCCGAGGAACATCGCCATCGTGAACAGCGCCATCGCGCGGCCGGTCATCGACGCCGGGTAGGCCGTGCGCACGTCGGCGTACTGCAGCACGATGTAGCCCGAGGCCAGGCCCACCAGCATCGGCCCGGCGACGTCGAGCACGGCGCCGGGACCTGCGGCCAGCACCGCCAGCACCAGCGCCACCGCGAGCGTGAAGCCGATGATCCAGCGCCGCCGCGTGCGCGGGCCGGGGTCGATGCGGCCGAACAGCGGCGCGCCGACCATCGAGGCGATCGACACCGCCAGCACCGCGTTGCCGCCGGCCACGAGCGAGAAGCCGTGGCGCTCGATCAGCAGCGGCCCGAGCCACAGCCCGCGCAGGGTGATGAAGGCGGCGTAGGTGACGGCGGCGAGCGCGAGGATGCCCAGCGTGTGCGGCACGGTGAAGAGCGCGCCGAAGCTGCGCACCGCGCCGCCCAGCGACTCGCGCGGGCCGGTCGGTGCGGCCTCGTGCGGCGGCTCGTGCACCAGCCAGTAGATCGCCGCCCACGCGGCCAGCGCCAGCAGGCCCAGCGCCACGAAGCCGGCGCGCCAGGAGCGGCCTTCCATCAGCCACGCGAGCGGCGTGCCGGTGGCGAGCATGCCGATGCCGCCGAGCCCGAGCACCTGGCCCGAGACCGAGGCGAAGCGCTCGCCCGGGAAGTGGCGCGAGACGAACACCGTGCACACCAGGAAGGCGGGCGCGCAGCCCACGCCGATCAGCACCTGGCCGAAGACCAGCCAGTGGAAGTTCGTCGTGAGCGCCGACAGCGCCGAGCCGGCGATGACCAGCGGGAAGGCGGTCAGCACCGTGCGCCGCACGCCGTGCAGGTCGATGCCGATGCCCATGAAGATCTGCATCGCGCCGAAGGCGAAGTGGAAGGCGCCGGCGAACACGCCCAGCGCCTGCGCCGACAGCGCGAACTCGGCCTGGAGCTGCGGCGCCATGAGGGCCGCCACGGTGCGGAAGGCCTGGCTGAGGGAGAACGCGCCCGTCAGCGCGAGCAGCATCGCCCAGGCCGAATGCCCGGCCGGCGCGGAGGAAGGGGAGGACATGCGCGCTACGGTACGCGAATCACGCGCATGCCGTAGCGCTTGCCGTCGGGCCGGTCGAGCACCTGGATCGTCGTCTGCCGCGGCGTGAAGCCGTCGGGCAGGGGCAGGCTGCCGCGCACGCTCTCGTAGCGCCCGACCGAGATCGACACCGGCTCGAGCGGCACCGCGCGCTCCGTGCCGCTGGCCGCGTTGCCGGTGACGACGAGCTGCATCACGCCGTCGAAGGGCTTGCCGCCCGAGCGGTCGCGCGAGAGCACCACGTCGTAGGCGAGCGCGCCGTCGCGCACGGCGAAGCTGGCCGCGCGCACGGCGACCGGGCCGCCGCGCGGGTCGGGCGGCAGGGCGTCGACCAGGGCGTGCAGGTCCTGGCGCAGCGCGTCGGTCGCGGCGCGGCTGGCGGCCGCCTGTTCGGTGAGCGTCTTCTGCTCGGCCAGCGACGCGGCCAGCTGGCGGGCGGTGTCGTCGAGCGCGGCCTTCAGGCGCAGCCGCTCGGCGTCGACCTGCTCGAACGAGGCGACCAGCGCCGACGACTCGCTGGCCGACAGCCGCGGCGGCAGGTAGCGCTCCTGCACCAGCAGCACGCCGCCGGCGCCGAGCAGCACGCCGACGACGAGCAGCACCAGCCAGCGCGGCACGCGGCGGCCGCGGCGGTGGCCATAGGAATCGAAGACGACGGGCTTGGATCGGCCGAACATGGAGGAGAAGGCGTCAGGAACGTTGGCGGGAAGGCGGAGGGTACAGCGCCCCGGCGGGGCCGCTGAAACGCGATGTCGCCCGCGGGCGCGGCGCGCGGCGGCCCGGGGCGGGCGCCTGCGCCGGTGTCGGTCTCAGGGCTTCGGCCGGTCGTCCTTGCCGTCCTGCGGGTCGTGCAGCACGCCGCCCGTGCCCACGCCCACGCCGACGCGGGCGTTGCCGGCCGGCACGCTGGCCCCCACGCCGACGCCGCCCGTCACCTGGCCGCGCTGGTTCACGCCCACGCCCACGCCGACCGGCCCGACGCCGGTGCCCACGCCCACGTTGACGTTGCCGCCGCTGCCCATGCCCACGCCCAGCGAGACGCCGGGAAGGATGGGCACGCCGATGCCGATGCCCGCGCCGGTGGAGCCGCAGCCGGCGAGCAGCGCGCCGGCGAGGAGCACGGCCGGCACGCCGGGCCCGCGCGGTGGCGAGAAGTGTCTGGTCATGCCGCGCATGGTAGGCCGCCCGGCGGCCCGCGGGCGGTGCGGGGCGATGGCGCGCGGTGCAACAAGCCGCGTCCAGCCGCCGCGCCGCCGCACGCGCGCCGGCGTCATCACGGCGCCATCCGGCCGCGGCTCAATGAGCCGGCGCCCACTCTCAACGGCATGTGGCATTCGTCACGTTTCCACACGAATGCATGCCTGCAAAAGTGAAGAATGCACTTTCACAGCCGTACCGCCGTCCACCGCCTTGACCGCCGCCGCCCCCGATGCGCCCCCGCCGGCGCCGCCCGCCGAACAGCCCGACCACGCCTGGGTGCTCGAAGCCTGCCGCTCGGTGATGGCGCCGCTCGCGCGGCTGGCGGTGTCGCGCGGGCTGCAGTACGGCCAGCTCGACGGCGTGCTGCGGCGCGTGCTGGTGGACGCGGCCCGGGCGGTGCACACCGACGTGCTGGCGCACCGCAGCGTGAGCCGCGTGAGCGCGACCATCGGCCTGAACCGCCGCGAGGTCGGCCGCCTGGTCCGCGGCATCGATGCGGCGGTCGCCGCGGCGCGCCGCTCGCCGGCCACCGAAGCCTTCACCCGCTGGCTCAGCGAGCCGCAGTGGCAGCGCGACGGCCGCCCGCTGCCGGTGCTGCCGCGTCTGGGCGCCGCGCCGAGCTTCGAGACCCTGGCGGCCTCGGTCACCAAGGACATCTCGGCGCGCAGCCTGCTCGAGGAGCTGTGCCGCCTGGGCCTGGCCAGCGTCGACGAGGCGAGCGACAGCGTGCGCCTGATGCGCGACCGCTTCGTGCCCGCCGGCGACACCGAGCGGCTGCTCGGCTTCCTCGGCGCGAACGTCGGCGACCACCTCGCGGCCGCCGCCGCCAACCTGCAGCACGAAGCGGCGCCGCCGCACCTGGAGCAGGCCGTCTTCGCGGCCGGCCTGTCCGGCGCGTCGGTCGAGCGCCTGCAGCCGATCGTGCGGGCGCAGTGGCAGAGCCTGCTCAAGGACATGGTGCCCACGCTGCGGCAGTTCGTCGACGACGACAAGGCGGCCGGCCGCGCGCGCGACCACCGCGTGCGCGTGGGCATCTATGCCTACGCCGAAGCGCAGGCACCCGGCGAGCCGCCGCCGGCCGCGGCGCCGAAGCGGCGCCGGAGGAAGGAATGACGACGCGCCCGCCCCACCGCGGACGGCCGTTCGCGCCGCTCACCCGCCGCGCCGCGCTCGGCGCGCTGGCCGCGGCTGGCCTCGCCGCGTGCGGCGGCGGCGGCGACGGCATCGACAGCGGCGGCACCGGCGGCGCGCCGCCGCAGCAGTCGTTCACCAGCGGCAGCATCGCCGGCTTCGGCTCGATCATCGTCAACGGTGTGCGCTTCGATGACGCCAGCGCCGTCGTCGTCGACGACGAGGGCACGCCGCGCAGCCGCGCGGACCTCGCCCTCGGCATGGTGGTCGACATCGAGGCCGGCGCCATCGCCGCCGACGCGGCGCAGGGCCGGCCCACGGGCGTGGCGCGGCGCATCGAGTTCGGCAGCGAGATCCGCGGCCCGGTGCAGTCGGTGGACGCCGCGGGCGCCGCGCTCACGGTGCTGGGCCAGGCCGTGCGCGTCGACGCCGACACCGTGCTCGACGGGCTGCCGGACGGCCTGGCGGGCCTGCGCCCCGGGCAGCTCGTCGAGGTGTACGCCTTCTTCGACGAATCCGCCGGCAGCTACACCGCCACGCGCATCGAGCGCCATGCGGCGATGGCCGCCTACAAGCTGCGCGGCCCGGTGGCCGGGCTCGACGCCGGCGCGCGCCGCTTCACCATCGGCGGCCTGCGGATCAGCTATGCCGGCGTGGCCGCCGCCGGGCTGCCCGCGCTGGCGGACGGCACCGTCGTGCGGATCAGCCTGCGCACCGACCCGCAGGGCAGCGTGTGGCTGGCGCTCGACGCCCGCCCGCGCGAGCGCCGCCTCGACGAAGGCGTGGAGGCCACGCTCGAAGGCTTCGTGCGCCGCTTCGCCGGCGCCGGCGACTTCACGCTCAACGGCGTCGCGGTGGACGCGGGCGGGCCGGTGCGCTTTCGCCGCGGCGAGCGCTCGCAGCTCGTCGAAGGCGCGCGCGTCCGCGTCGAGGGCGAGATCCGCGGCGGGGTGCTGGTGGCGCAGCGCATCGACGTCAGGCCGCGCGACGGCGGCGGCGCGGATTTCGAGCTCGAAGGGCGCATCGCCGTCCACGACCCGGCCGCGGGCACCTTCGAGCTGCAGGGCATCACCGTCGCGGTCGATGCGCGCACGCGCTTCGTGCGCGGGCGGGCGTCCGACCTGGCCGCCGGCCGCCGCGTCGAGGTGCGCGGCGTGCTCTCCGGCGCCGGCGAGCGGCTGCTGGCCACCCGCATCAGGTTCGACCGCTGAGCGCCATGGACCACCGCCTGCCGCACGTCCTGCTGATCGACGACGCATCCGGCGCCTGCGCCGGCATGGCCGAGCTGATCGCCGGCGAGCGCTGCACCGTCGCCACCGCCCACACGCTGCGCGACGCGCGCCGGCAGATGCAGCTGCGCCCGCCCGAGCTGGTGCTGCTCGAGCCGATGCTGGCCGGCGGCAGCGGCCTGCGGCTGTTCGACGAGCCGGGCGTCGGCGGGCGGGTGCCGGTGGCGCTGATCACCGAGCGCGGCGACGTGGAGAGCTGCATCCAGGCGATGCGCCTGGGCGCGACCGACTACCTCATCAAGCCGGTGGACGCGGCGCAGGTGCGCGCGCTGCTGGCGCGCATCGGCCGGGGCCGCGCCGAGGCGTCCGCGGATGCCGCGGGCCGGCCGGCGCGCGCGCCCGCGGCGCGCGGCGCGGCGCGGCTGCTGGGCCGCTCGGCGGCGATGCGCCAGGTGCGCGAGCAGGTGCTGCGCGTGGCGCCCACCGGCGTGACGGTGCTCGTCACCGGCGAGAGCGGCAGCGGCAAGGAGCTGGTGGCCGGCGTGCTGCATGAGCTGAGCCCGCGCCACGCTCGGCCCTTCCTCGCCATCAACTGCGGCGCCATCTCCGCGCACCTGATGGAGAGCGAGATCTTCGGCCACGAGAAGGGCAGCTTCACCGGCGCCGAGCGGCAGCACATCGGCTTCTTCGAGCGCGCGAGCGGCGGCACGCTGTTCCTCGACGAGGTGACGGAGATGCCGCTGCCGCTGCAGGTCAAGCTGCTGCGCGTGCTGGAGACCGGCACCTTCATGCGCGTGGGCTCCGCGCAGCCGCGGCACACCGACGTGCGCCTCGTCGCCGCCACCAACCGCGACCCGCTGCAGGCCGTGGCCGACGGCCGGCTGCGCGACGACCTGCACTACCGCCTCGACGTGTTCCCCATCCACCTGCCGCCGCTGCGCGAGCGCGCGGAGGACGTGCCGCTGCTCGCGCGCCACTTCCTGCGCGAGATCTCGTGCCGCGAGGGCACGCCCCGGCGCTTCGCGGCGCCGGTGCTGAAGGAGCTCGGCGCCTACGCCTGGCCGGGCAACGCGCGCGAGCTGCGCAACGTGGTGCACCGCGCCTACGTGATGGCCGCGGGCGACGAGATCACCGACCCGTGCCTGCCGCGCGACGACGCCGGCCCGCGCTTCGACCCCTGCGCCGACACCGGCGAGCTGCGCCTGCGCGTGAGCCTGGGCACCAGCTGGCTCGACATCCAGCGCCAGGTGACGCTCGCCACGCTCGACCATTTCGGCGGCCACCACCGCAAGACCAGCCAGGCGCTCGGCGTGAGCGTGAAGACGCTCTACAACTGGCTGCGCCACTGGCAGGCCGGGCCTCGTCCCGCGTCCCGCGCGCCTTCCTGGGAGTAACCCTGCGTTCGTGCCGGTACTGCGGCGTTTTCCCGCGGGGTGGCCAGAATGACCCCATGCGCCGCATCGGATTTCCTTCCGCGCCGCCGACCCGCCGGGGCGCCGCGCGCCGCGCGTGGCGGACGAGGGCGGCCGTGCTGCTGCTGTGGCTGGCGGGGCCGGCCGCGTGGGCGGCGCCGCTGGTGGTCGCCGTCTCGCGCACGCCGCTGTCGCTGCCGCTGTACGTGGCCCAGGCGCAGGGCTTCTTCGCGAAGGAGGGGATCGAGCCGCGCTTCACCGAATGCGTCGGCGGCGCGCGCTGCATGCGCCTGCTGCTCGACGCGAAGGCCGACGTGGCGACGATGAGCGACACGCCGATCATGTTCGGCGGCTTCAAGGGCCGTGACTTCGCCGTGCTCGCCACCCTCGTGACGACGAGCGACGACGTGAAGCTGATCGCGCGCCGCGCCTCCGGCATCTCGCGGGCGGCGCATTTCGCCGGCAAGGCGGTGGGCGTGGTCCACGGCGCGGCCAGCCACTACTTCCTGGACGTGTTCCTGCTGCTGCACGGCATCGACCCGAAGTCGGTGCGCATCGTGCCGCTGCCGCCCGAGAAGATGCGCGACGCGCTGGCCGACGGCCGGGTGGACGCGGTCTCGGCCTGGGAGCCCTTCGCCCACGAGATCGTGCGCGCGGCGGGCGAGGGCGTGGTGGTCCTGCCCAACCCCGGCCTCTACCGCGAGACCTTCAACCTGGTGGCGGGCCGCGGCGCCGCCGGCCCGCGCGACGCCGAGCTCGTGGCCCTGCTGCGCGCGGTCGAGCGGGCGCAGGCGTTCATCCGCGAGAAGCCGCGGCGGGCGCAGGCCATCCTGCGCGAGCGGCTGGGCACCGACGAGGCGTTCGTGCAGTCGGTGTGGCCGCACCTGAACTTCCGCCTCTCGCTCGACCAGGCGCTGCTGCGCACGCTGGAGAGCGAGGCGCGGTGGGCGCTGCGCGAGGGCCACGCGAGCGGCGAGGCGCCGAACTACCTGCCGCTGTTCCATCCCGGGCCGCTGCGGCGGGTCAAGCCGGCGGCCGCCACGCTGCCGCTCTGATCCGCCGCATGTCCATCCGCACCCGGCTTCGCGTCTCGGCCGTCCTGGCGGTGGCCGTGGCGTGCGCGGTGGCCGCGGCGCTGGCGGCGGCGGTGTACGCGTCGGCGCAGGCCGAGCAGGAACAGGAGCGCGCCCGCGCCGCCGCGCGCGAGGTGTCGCTGCTGCTGGTGCTGACCCAGGAGTACCCGCGCTACTTCAGCGCGCGCGTGGCCGATCAGTGGCAGCACGCGCACGCCCGGCTGTCGGACGCGCTGGCCGCGGCGGCGCCCCGGGTGCGCGAGGGCGAGGCCCTGGAGCAGCTGCGCGCGGCCGCGCGGCAGCTGCCCGCCCAGTTCGCCCGCCTGCGCGAGACGCCCTCCCGGCCGGCGCGCCGCATCGAGCTGCTGGTCGACCAGCTCACCAACGAGGCGCAGGCCCTGGTGGACGGCGTCTACGAATGGTCGCGCGCCGCCGCGCAGGCGCAGCGCGAGGCGCAGCAGCGCTTTCGCAATGTCGCCGGCGTCTCGGTCGGCGCGCTGGCGCTGCTGCTGTTCGGCCAGGCCTTCTGGTTCGCGCGCCGCGTGCTGCGTCCGCTGCGCCGCATCGAGGAAGCCACGCGCGCGGTCGAGGCGGGCCGCCTGGACGTGCGCATCGGCATCGACAGCGACGACGAGCTCGGCCACCTCGCGCACAGCTTCGACGCGATGACGCAGTCGCTGGCCGAGCGCACGCGGCAGCTGCAGGACGAGGCGGCGCGGCGCGAGGCGTCCGAGCGGCGCGTGCGCACCATCACCGACAACGTGCCGGCGCTGGTGGCCTACCTCTCGCCGCAGTCGACCTATGAGTTCGTCAACGCCTACTACGGCCGGGTGCTCGGCGTCGACGCGCAGTCGCTCATCGGGCGCTCGCTGCGCGAAACCTCGCTCGACGCGGCCGCGCTCGCCACGCGCGAGGCCCACCTCGCCCGCGCGCTGGCCGGCGAGCCGGTGTCGTTCGAGATCGAATGGGACGTGGGCGGCGAGACGCGCTGCCTGCACACCCGCTACCTGCCCGACAAGCGGCCCGACGGCAGCGTGGCGGGCGTGTACGCGCTCTCCACCGACATCACCGCCATGAAGGCCGCCGAGCGCCAGCTGCACGAGCTCGCGCGCGTGGACGCGCTCACCGGCCTGCCCAACCGCCGCCGCTTCCTGGAGAAGCTGGACGAGGCGCTGGCGCGCAGCCCGCGCGCGCAGCGGCCGATGGCGCTGATGTACCTCGACATCGACCACTTCAAGGCCATCAACGACACGCGCGGCCACGGCGTGGGCGACGCGGTGCTGCAGGAGTTCGCGCAGCGCCTGCGCGCGGCCGTGCGCGCGACCGACACCGTCGCGCGGCTGGCGGGCGACGAGTTCGTCATCATCATCGAGGGCCTGAACGCGCGCGAGGAGGCGAGCCTCGTGGCCGCCAAGATCGTCGCCGGCATGGCGGTGCCGATGGCCGTCGACGGCGGGGCGCTCCAGGTCACCACGAGCATCGGCGTGGCGGCGGCGGGCCCGGACATGCGCAGCGCCGACGAACTGCTGGCCCGGGCGGACGCGGCGCTGTACGCGGCCAAGCGGGCCGGGCGCAACACCTTCAGCCTTTCGGACGGCTGACGGGCGGCGCCGGGTGCGCGCCGCCCGCCGCCCCGAGCGGCGGCGCGATGTCCTCCAGCGAGCGGCGCTCCGCGTTCACGCCCCAGCGCAGCGCGACCAGGCCGGCCGCGACGACCAGCGCCGCGCCGATCGCATAGCCCGTGGCCACCGCGCCCGGGCGGCCGCTCTCGATCAGCGCGCCGAACAGCGCCGGCGCCGCGAAGCCGCCCGCGCCCGTGCCCACCGCGTAGAAGACCGAGATCGCCAGCGCGCGCATCTCCAGCGGGAACACCTCGCTCACCGTGAGGTAGGCCGAGCTCGCCGCCGCCGAGGCGAGGAAGAACACCGCCGACCAGCACAGCGCCTGGCTGCGCGCGTCGAGCCAGCCCTGCATGAAGGCGTAGCCGGTGAGCGCCAGGCCCACGCCCGAGAGCGTGTAGGTGGCGCCGATCATCACGCGCCGCCCGATGCGGTCGAACAGCGGCCCGAGCAGCAGCGGCCCCAGCACGTTGCCGAGCGCGAACGGGAAGATGTAGAGCGCCACCTTCGCCTCGTCCACGCCGTGGAAGCGCGTGAGCACCAGCGCGTAGGTGAAGAAGATGGCGTTGTAGAAGAAGGCCTGCGAGAGCATCAGCGCGAGCGCCACCGCGCTGCGCTGGCGGTAGCGCCGCAGCAGCACGTGCACCACCTCGCGCAGCGAGGGCGCGGCCCGCGCCCGCAGCGCGAGCGCCGCGCCGGCGGCCGGCAGCGCGCCGTGCTGCGCGCGCACGGCGGACTCGATCTCCTCGACGATGCGGCGCGCCTCGTCGGCCCGCCCGCGCGAGAGCAGCCAGCGCGGGCTCTCCGGCACGTGCCGGCGCACCAGCAGCATCGCCACCGCCAGCACCGCGCCCATCAGGAAGCCGACGCGCCAGCCGATCACCGGCCCGATCACCCGCGGGTCGAGCAGCACCAGGCTCATGCCCGCGCCCAGCGCCGCGCCGACCCAGAAGCTGCCGTTGATGGCGAGGTTGACGCGTCCGCGCACGCGCGCCGGGATCAGCTCGTCGATGGCCGAGTTGATGGCCGCGTACTCGCCGCCGATGCCCAGGCCGGTGAGGAACCGGCACAGCGCGAAGGTGGCGAAGTCGAACGAGAAGCCGGTGGCCAGCGTGGCCGCCATGTAGACCGCCAGCGTGACGAGGAACAGCCGCTTGCGCCCGAGGCGGTCGGCCATGCGGCCGAAGACCAGCGCGCCGATCACCGCCCCGGCCACGTACACCGAGCCCGTCCAGCCGATCTGCGTGGCGCTGAGCGCCAGGGTGTCGTCGCGCTCCAGCACCGCGCCGATGGAGCCGACCAGCGTGACCTCGAGCCCGTCGAGGATCCAGGCCACGCCGAGCGCCACGACCACGCGCCAGTGCCAGCGGGACCACGGCAGCCGGTCGAGGCGGTGGTGGAGGTCGCTGTGGATGACCGTCATGCACGGCGAGTGTGCCGCACGGCCGTGCGCGGGCCGGCCGCCGGCGTGGGAAAGGCGCACGCCGGGTGCGCCCAAAGGGCCGGAAAAAAGAAAAGCGCGCCGGGGGCGCGCTGTCGGGAAGGCGGGGCGGGCCGCGTCAGCAGGCCAGGCAGGGCGCGCGCGTGCGGATGAGCTGGCGGGCGCGGTTCACGGCGTAGGCCAGCGCCTCGTCGGGCGAGGCCCAGCGGTGGCCGCCGGCGATGCGCTCGTCGCGGAAGGCCTCGCGCGGCGTGCGGTCCGCGCCCTGCAGCCGGTTCACCACCACGGCGGCCGTGAAGCCGTCGCCGGTGGGCGATTCGAGGGCGCCGGCGTAGATGCGGTAGTCGCCTTCGTTGTGTTCGTCGAAGTACATGCGGGGCTCCCGGAACGACAGAGGCGCGAATGCTGCCGCCGGCCCCGGGGGGTGCGACATCCCGCCGGCGGTGGCCCCCTTCCGGGGGAGGCGGGGGCGCCGCTGCGACAGAATCGCCGCGATGCACCGGCCGCCGGCCCCGGCGGCCCCCGACAGGAGCACGCCATGGACATCCGACAGGCCACGGCCGGCGACGCGCCCGCGCTGGCCGGCATCTACAACGACGCCGTGCGCCACACCACCGCGATCTGGAACGACGCCGAGGTGGACGCCGACAACCGCCGCCAGTGGCTGGCCCTGCGCAGCGCCGGCCGCCACCCGGTGCTGGTGGCGGCCGACGGCGCGCGCGGCGTGGTCGGCTATGCGTCCTTCGGCGACTTCCGCGCCTTCGACGGCTACCGCCACACCGTCGAGCACTCGATCTACGTGCGCGCCGATGCCCGCCGCGCCGGCGTGGCCGCGCGGCTGATGGAAGCGCTGATCGCGCAGGCCCGCGCGCGCGGCAAGCACGCCATGGTCGGGGCGATCGAGTCGGAGAACGCCGCCTCCATCGCGCTGCACCGGCGGCTCGGCTTCGAGGAGGTGGGGCGCATGCGGGAGGTCGGCACCAAGTTCGGCCGCTGGCTCGACCTCACCTGGATGCAACTGCTGCTCGACGGCGGCCCGCCGCGCTGACCGGCCGGGGAACGGCCCGCCGCCGGCTATTCGCTGAGCTCGTTGAGCTGGCCGGGGCCGGTCGAGTCGAAGAAGTCGCGCCGGTCGATGGCGTCGGCCACCGCGTTGGTGACGGCCGCCGCCACGCTCTCGCCGGTGAAGGGCTCCGAGCCCGACAGGTCGGCCACCGTGGCGCCGTTGAAGGTGACGGTGGCGAGCCAGTCGATGTTCGCGCCGTCGGGGGCGTAGATCGCGCGGTAGTGGAAGTAGACGCCGGTGTAGGCGTGCCGGTGGCCGGCCACGATCGTGCCCTGCCGGATCTGGGCGGGGTGCTGGGGCGCAGGCTTCACGGTGCCGGTCTCGATCGGGGTGTTCACGACTGCAGCCTCGGAGGCGGACGGGAGGGACGCCGGGGATCCATTCCGGGCGAAGGCAGCAAACGGCGCGCCCGTGGGAATGTGGTGCGGAATGTGTTCAGTGTCACAGAAAGTCCGGGCCGCGGCGGCGCAACCCTGCGCACGGCGTGTCGTCGCTGCGGCAGATTTTTCCGCTGAGGGGGCCGCCGCGGCGGCCGCTCGCCCGGGGCCGGGGCGGGGGAGCCCGTATCCACGGGGCTTGCGGCGCCGCGGCGCTTTTCGCCGGCGGGCAGGCCACTTGATTGCCAATCGGGCGCTGTGCCTTTTCGGCGGAGCCGGCGTCGCCGTTCCGCAGGCGCATTTTTTGGCTTCAGGAGTCCCCACATGATCAAGAAATTGCAAGTCCTGGCGGGTGGAGCGCTGTTGGCGACCTCCGCCTCCACCATGGCCCTGGACATCGGCGGCCTCGAGGTGCCCTCGGGCAACGCCCTCGTCGTCGCCTCGGTGTTCCAGAACGTGATCACCGGCACGGGCCAGACGCTCTCCGGCTACGGCGAGGTGGCGTCGATCAACGGCGCGTCGATCAGCGACCTGTGCGCCGGCTGCGAGCTGACCTACAGCTTCGGCGGCTACGAGACGACGGCGCTGTCGTCCGGCGCGATCAGCTTCACCGGCGGCTGGGTGAACTTCTACCTCGGCTTCGGCGCCGACGCCGACTTCAACCCGTTCGCCAGCCCCGACTCGGCCACCGACCTGGCGGCCGCCACCAACGGCGCGCTGTTCCTGACGCTGGCCGGCCACCAGATCGACGCCGCGGGCAACACCTTCGGCGGCACGGGCAACAACATCGGCAGCCCGAACGCGGCCGGCAACGGGGCGGGCCTGGCGAGCGTGGACCTCTCGGGCTCGATGAACGGCAACACCGCCGGTGCCGGCGCCATCGCCAACACGTACTTCGACACCAACACCATCGCCGCCATCTTCGGCGGCAATGCCGACATGCAGATCGGGCTGTCGTACAGCAACGTGTTCATCCCGCATCCGGGCGAGTGCCCCGGCGGCCCGGCCTGCCTGGCCGGCAGCGCCGACATGCGCAACGTGGTGGTGGGCGCGATCCCCGAGCCCGAGACCTATGCGCTGATGCTCGGCGGCCTGCTGGCCGTGGGCTTCGTCGCCACGCGGCGGCGCAACGACTGATCCCCCGCGCCGGGTGATCCACAGGGCGGCCGCCGCGCAGGGGCCGCCCTTTCTCGTCGATTCCCAGGCATCGACGCAAACCCACGGGGAGGAGCCATGGCAGTGATGTTCAGCGCGGTCTTCATGCCGCACGTCGAGGCGGCGCTCGAGGCCGCCGGGCTCACCAACCTGCAGACCCAGTGGGACCTGCCCAACGGGCTCTACCCCGTCAAGGGCGACCTGCTGACCGACCACCACATCGGCAGCTACCAGTTCGTCGTGGTCGAGCGCATCCTCGCGTTCGACGAGAACTACGACATGACCTTCCAGCTGCTGCTCGACTTCGCCCCGGCCAGCGCGCACCTGCCGGTCGACCGGCGCGCCAACGGCGCGAATGCCGCGGTGTCGACGCGGCTGTCGCTGGTGGAGCCGAGCGGGCTGCACAACTAGGGCTGCGCCCGCCCGGGCGCGGTGGGGCCGTGCTGCCCGACGGCCGGCCCATGGACCGGGCCGCGCGGGCTCGCGCGTTGTTACGAGGACGCAGGAAAAGTCTTCGCCATGCCGACGGCAGGCCGCACAATCCGCGGCATCGAACGAGCGGCCGGCCGTGCCGCCGGCCGCCCCGCCGAAGTACAAGAATCCTGTCGTTGGAGTCCCCTTTCATGCCCATGTTCTTCGCCGACCTCGTGGTCCGCACCGACGAAGCGCGCCGCGCCTTCGAGAACCATCCCGTCGTGCTCGATTCGGTGGCCCAAGGCCTGCCCATCGAGCGCTACCGCAAGCTGCTGCTGGAGCTCTACCACGTGGTGTGGCACTTCAACCCGGTGTCCGCCGCCGCGGCCAGCCGCATCGCCGACAGCGAGCGCCAGATCCGCTACTTCCTCTACGAGCACATGGAAGAGGAGAAGGGCCACGAGGAATGGGTGATGAACGACCTCGAGGCCGTCGGCGTGCCGCGGGCCTCGGCGCTCGACCACCAGCCCACGCCCTTCACCCGCGCGCTCATCGGCTACAACTACTGGGCCGCCGACCGGCGCCACCCCTGCTCGGTGCTGGGCATGCTCTACACGCTGGAGGTCATCGCCTCGGTGTACGGCGGGCCGTTCGCCAGCGCCATCAGGGAGTCGCTGCTGCTCGAGGGCGAGCGCGGCGTGTCCTTCATCAGCTCGCACGCCACGATGGACGCCAAGCACATGGCCGAGCTGCGCACCATCCTGAACACGCTCGAGGACGCCCAGGCGCAGGAGGCGGTGATCGACTCGGTGGAGCTCAACTTCCACCACTTCACGCGCATCATCGAGACGGTATGAGCACGCCGTACGGGCGCTCGCCGGCGGGCGGTGGCCCCACCGGCCTCGCGCAACTGCTGGGCCGGCCCTACAAGTACCTGCGGCTGGAGTGGACCTCCGAGTTCGGCATGCTGCGCGTGCGCACCAACGTGCGGCCGATCCAGTGCTACAGCCTGGCGGGCCTGGCCGAGATGCAGCGCGTGCTCGACGACATCTCGGCCAACCCGGGCCTGGTGCGGCACCTCGTGCTCTCGTCCGACGTGACCGGGGTGTTCAACTTCGGCGGCGACCTGGCGCTGTTCGTGCTGCTCGTGCGCGCGCAGGACATCGACTCGCTGCGCATGTACGGCCGGCGCTGCATCGACCTCGTGTGGTGGCTGGAGAACGCCGCCGCCCGCGGCGTGCACACCACCGTGCTGGTGCAGGGCGACACGCTCGGCGGCGGGCTCGAATCGGTGCTGCCCTTCCACAAGGTCATCTTCGAGCGCAGCGCGCAGGGCGGCTTCCCCGAGGTGCTGTTCAATCTGTTCCCCGGCATGGGGGCGTGGAACCTCACCGTGCGCAAGGCCGGCTTCGCCGTCGCCAACGACATGATCCTGAGCGGGCGGCTCTACACCGCCGAGCAGCTGCACCGCCGCAGCCTGGTCGACCTGGTGGTCGAGGATGGCGACGGCGAGGCCGCCATCGAGCAGGTGGTCCGCATGGTCGAGCCGCGGCTGCGCGGCACGCTCGCCGCGCTCACGGCGCAACGCATGGTCACGCCCATCACCTACGAGTCGCTGCAGCAGGTGGTGGAGTACTGGTCGGAGGCCGCGCTCGGGCTGACCACGCGCGACCTGAAGCTGATGGAGCGCCTGGCCCGCGCCCAGGCCCGCAAGGCCGGCGGCGCGCAGGAAGGCGCGGTCGAGGAGATCAAGCGCATCGAGCTCGACACCGCCTGGGGCGAGCTGCGCGACGGCAACACCCAGTGGGGCGACGAGCAGGGCACCGGCATCACCGCCTGGACGGAGTTGTGACCCACCCCCTACGCGCTTCGCGCGCCCCCTCGAGGGGGCGGCACTGGCGGACCGGCAAAGCCGGATCCGCGGCGCCTGCTTGGGAATGGGCGCTGCCGCGGGGGGCTCGGCTCCCCTAGTGGAGCGTCATTTCACAACCAGGCGCCGAGAACCTCGCGCAGCTGGTCGCGCGTGTAGGGCTTGGCCAGGTGGCCGTCCATGCCCACGCGCAGGGCGTGGGCCGTGTCTTCCTCGTAGGCGTCGGCGGTGAGGGCGATGATGGGCGTGCGCGGCGCGCGCAGCTCGGCCTCGCGCTCGCGGATGCGCGCGGTGGCCTCGTAGCCGTCCATCACCGGCATCTGGCAGTCCATCAGCACCAGGTCGACCGCGTTGCGCGACAGCAGGTCGAGCGCTTGCTGCCCGTGTTCGGCATGGATGGACTGCACGCCCAGCGACTTCAGCATCTCCGAGGCGATGGTGCGGTTCACCGGGTTGTCCTCGACCAGCAGCACCGTGCCCTGCAGCGCGGTGGAGGCGTCGTCCAGCGGCGTCATCGCCGAATCGAACGGGCGCTCGGCGGGCGGCGACGGGTCGATCTCGAGCCACAGCTCGAAGTGGAAGCGCGAGCCGAGGCCCTGGCGGGTGTCCACGGCGATGGTGCTGCCCATCGCCTCGACGATGCGCTGGCTGATGCTCAGGCCCAGCCCCGTGCCGCCGCCGTGGCGGCGCCGGCTGCTGTCGTGCTGGTAGAAGGGCTCGAACAGGTGCCGCGCCGCGTCGCCCGGCATGCCGATGCCGGTGTCGATCACCTCGAAGCGCACGCCGGCGTGGCCCGGCCGGTGCCGCTCGGGCGGCAGCGCGCTGGCGCGCAGCACCACGCCGCCGCGCTCGGTGAACTTGATGGCGTTGCCGAGCAGGTTGGTCAGCACCTGCTTGAGGCGCTGCGCGTCGCCGAAGACGCGGTCGTGCAGCTGCGGGTCGAGCTCCAGCTCGAGCGTGAGGTGCTTGGCCTGGGCGCTGGCGCGGAACAGCGTCACCACGCCCGCGGCCGTGGCGTGCAATGACAGCGAGGCGCGCGCGAGGCTGAGCTTGCCGGCCTCGATCTTGGAATGGTCCAGCACGTCGTTGAGGATCATCATCAGGCTCTCGCCCGACGAGGCGGCGGTGCGCACCAGGCGGCGCTGCTGGCGGTCCAGCGTGGAGCGCTGCAGCAGCTCGAGCGAGCCCAGCACGCCGTTCATCGGCGTGCGGATCTCGTGGCTCATGGTGGCGAGGAACTGCGACTTCGCGAGGTTGGCCGCATCGGCCGCTTCCTTGGCCTGCTTGAGCAGCGCGTTGGCGGCGTCGGCTTCCTCCTTGGCCTTGAGCAGCGAGCGGTTCGCCACCTCCGCCTGGATGCCGTGGCGCACCGTGCGCTGCGTGGCCTCGGTGATCTCGTTCGCGGTGCGGAACATGGTCAGGCCGAACACCGCCGTCAGCACCGCCAGCCCCGGCGAGTAGGTCGGCCCGGGGAACATGCACACCACCATGATGGTGCCCATCTGCGGCACCGCCAGCAGCTCGAACGAGCGCCCTGCCAGCGGCATGAAGCACGCGGCCACCGCCAGCGAGCCGCAGGCCATGACCATGAAGGCGGCGGCCGTCATGCCGCCTAGGTGCGGGTAGATGCCCAGCGCCGCCACCATCCACAGCGCCCCCGCCGCGCCGGCGTTGGCTTCGAGCGAGCGGCGCGCGAACAGCAGCTGCGGCTCGCCCAGGCGGGCGGTGTCGGCGTAGTGGCGAGCGATCCAGAAGCGCCAGACGGTGCCGGCGAAGCCGATCAGCCCCGTCGCCGCAGCGGCGAGCAGGCGCTCGGCCTGCACGCCGAGGATGACGAGCACCGCCACCACCACCAGCTGCGCCGGCGCGCTGCGCCCGGCATTGCGCAGCGCGAGCTGGAGCAGCTCCCGCCGCTCCTGGGCCTGCGAGGGTCCTTCGTTGTACTGCGTCGTTCGCATCAGCGCGCGAGCATACCGTTACATCGAGTCACTGCCGTGGTTCGGAACGAAGCGTCGGTTGCGCGCCACTGCGGGCGCCGGCACCGCGCAATCGCGCCCGCATGCAGGGGCTTTGGGCGATCGGCGATAATTACGCCGTTGGAGCGGCCCGGGCGACCGGGCCGGAAAGCGTTTCCGGATCGGGTGCGAGGTATCCGCAGCCAGAATTCCAAGCGGTGCGCACCACCGCAGGGCACACGCCAACCGAACGGGTTGGCGTTTTGCTTTTGTCCCCAGCGCTGCCTCGCGGCAGCGGGCGGGCCGGATTTCGGCTTTGCCCTCGCCGGGGTCGTTCATTCCAGCCACAAGCCGAAGGACCGCAGCAGACCATGAGCAAACCCCCCCAGCGTACCCAGATGGACGAAGCCGGGCTTCGCTACCGCAGCAAGGTGTCCGGCTCGCCTTTCGCGTCGGCCGGCGCGTTGGGCGCCAGCACGATGTCGTGTTTCCTGTGCGGCAAGCATCGCACCCGCTCGATGCTGAAGGCCCGCAAGCTGCTCGGCAAGTCGCAGATGGTGTGTTCGCCGTCCTGCGCCGAAGCGGGCTGACCACCCGTCCCCCGCTGCCCGCGCCCCGCGGGCAGCGCTTCCCGCCGCCCCGTCCTCCCCGCCTCGTTCCCGCGCGTCATTCCCCGGCCGCCGGATCGAGCAACGCCTCGAAGGCGTTCGCCTCCACCGGCTTGCCGAACAGATAGCCCTGCGCCTGCTCGCAGCCGATGTGCTGTAGGTAGTCGGCCTGCTCGCTCGTCTCCACGCCCTCGGCCACCAGCTTCATCTGCAGGCTCTTGCCCAGCGAGACGATGGCGCGCGTGAGCTCGGTGCTGCTGCGCTTGGTGGGCAGGTCGATCACGAACGAGCGGTCGATCTTGAGCGTGTGCACCGGAAAGCGCGTCAGGTAGCTGAGCGCCGAATAGCCGGTGCCGAAGTCGTCGATGGCGATGACGAGGCCAAGCCCCGCCAGCGCGTCCAGGCTGGCGCGGATGTCGTCGCGCCCGTCCAGCAGCAGGCTTTCGGTGATCTCGAGCTCCAGCCACTGCGGCCGGCAGCCCGTGCCGGCGAGCGCCGCGCGCACGGTGCCCACGACGTCGCCGTCGATGAACTGCCGCGCCGACAGGTTGACGGCGATGGGGATCGGCGCGCCGTCGCGGCCCGCGTTCCAGCGCACCGCCCGGCGGCAGGCGTCGTGCAGCGCCCACGCGCCCATGCGCACGATGAGGCCGGTCTCCTCGGCCATCGGGATGAAGGTGAAGGGCGCGACCAGCCCGCGCTCGGGATGGCGCCAGCGCATCAGCGCCTCGGCGCCGACGACGCACCGCGACGCCAGGTCGATCTTCGGCTGGTAGAAGAGCTCGAGCTCGCCGCGCTCGACGCCGCGGCGCAGCTCGCTCTCCAGCGTGAGCCGCCCCGAGGCCTGCGCCGTGAGCTGCGGCGAATAGAACTGCACGTTGTTGCGGCCCTTGGCCTTGGCCGAGTACAGCGCCGCGTCGGCGTACTGCAGCAGTTCCTCGGCCGCCTGGGCGTCCTGCGGATAGAGCGCCGCGCCGAGGCTGGCGGTGACGAACAGCTCGCGCCCGCCGATGGCGAACGGCGCCGAGAACGCCTGCAGCACCTTGCTCGCGATGCCCGTCAGGTCGTCGGCGCGGCGCACCTCGGGCAGCAGGATGGCGAACTCGTCGCCGCCCATGCGGGCCACCGTGTCGTAGTGCCGCAGCGCCTGCGACAGCCGCGCCGCCGCCTGCTTGAGCAGCTGGTCGCCGGCGGCGTGGCCCATCGACTCGTTCACGTCCTTGAAGCGGTCGAGGTCGAGCATCAGCGCGGCGCATTCCTGCTTCTGCCAGGCCGCCTTGGCCAGGGCCTCGCGCATGCGCTCGAGCATCAGCACCCGGTTGGGCAGGGTGGTCAGCGGGTCGAAGTTGGCCAGCGAATGGAGCTGGCGCCGGTAGCCCGTGAGCTCGGACACGTCCTGGATGGTGCCCGTCAGCCGCGCCGGCTCGCCGCTCGAGCCGTAGGCGACGCGCACGCGGCCGTGGATCTCGCGCGTCTGGCCCTCGGCGTCGACCAGGCTGAAGTCGTAGTCGAAGTGGCTGCGCCGCGCCGCGAGCGCCTGCGAGAAGCCGGCCAGCAGGTCGGGCCGCTGATCGGCGGGGACCAGGTCGAGCAGGCCCCGGGCGCTCGGCTTCCAGTCCGCCGGCGCGCCGCAGATGCGCATGGCTTCGCGCGAGCAGGTGGCCTTGTGGCGGTACAGGTCGACCTCCCAGTGGCCGATGTGGGCGATCTCCTGCGCCTCGTCGAGCTTCTTCCGGGAGTCGCCCAGCGCCTCGGCCAGCCGCCTGCCGAGCGTCGTGTCGCGGAACGCCACCAGGCAGTCGGCCAGCTCGCCGTCGGGCCCGAAGCGCAGCGTGGCGGCGAGCTTGAGCGAGCGGCGGCGCCCGTCGACCACGACCTGCAGCGCATGCTCGAAGTCCGGCCGCCGCGTCTCGATGGCCTCGCCCCAGGCGTCGCGCAGCGGCGGCACCGAGCGCCGCTGCACCCGGGCGAGGCAGTCGCCGAGCGTCAGGTCGCCCTCGACGGGCAGCCCGAGGAGGCGGCGCGCCTCCGGCGAGACCTCGGCCATCCGCCGGCCCGCGCCCCAGCGCAGGAATCCGATGCGGTCGAGCCGCTGCACGGCCTGCAGGTACGGGTTCTGCGCCGCGGCGAGTTCGGGGCAGTCGGCGGGATGCATCGGGGCGGAAGGAGGGGGCCGTGTCGGTTCGAGCCGTGTCATCGAGGGTCGGGAAACTGCGGGGACTGCCGGGGCGCGCCCCGGCCGATGACCGCAGGCGCTCGCTCACACGGTTGTCGGCATCGAGGGCCCGATCTTGAACGCGCGTGCGCCGTCTCCCTCAGGTCTCGACCCCGACCTCCAGCGCGACGAGGATGCGCGACACCATGTTGTAGGCGGCGATCACGCCGACCAGCTCGAACAGGTGCCCGTCGTCGCCGAGCGCTTCGCGGGTGGCGGCGAAGGTGGCGTCGGACACCTTCACGTCGCGCGTCATCTCGATGCTCAGCTGCAGGGCGGCGCGCTGCAGCGGGTCGAAGCGCCCGGCCAGGTCGCCGGCGGCGGGGTCCCGGCCGATGGCGCGCAGCGCGTCGAGCTGCGCCTGCGTGCCGCCGGCCTGCAGGTAGAGCGGGCCGTGGTGGTGGAACTCGTACTCGGCGTCGTTCAGCGCGGCCACGGCGCACATCGCCAGCTCCTTGAGCAGCGGCGCGAGCGCCAGCTCGTTGCGCACCCGCGGCATCATCTCGCCCCAGCCGCGGGCGAAGGCCGGGCTGTGGAGCAGCACGCGGTCGAGGTTGGCGAGGCGGCCGCCGCGCCGCTGGCGGATCGAGGCCACCAGGTCGGCGGGGCCGGCCTCTTCGTCGGTCTTGTAGGGAAGGCGGGGCATGGGCAGGTCCTGGAGTGGGCGGACGCCGCCGGGCTTGCGCAGCGTCAGGAAGTCACGCGAAACGCATGACCCTACTGCACCCAAGAGTTCGGGTTTTCCCTAATATCTCTTCCGCAGACACGAAAGGAATACACCATGAGCTCCCAAGTCCACGTCATTGTCCCTCCCGCCATCGCCGCGCCCCGTGGCGCCGTCTGGTTCGGCCAGGCGTTCGACGCGCTCCGTTCGCTGCGCACCGCGGTGCGCGCCAGCGCCGAGGCCCGCCGCCGCTCGCGCGATGCCGTCGCCGTGCGCGCCTACGCCCTGCAGATCGAGAAGACCGATCCGGGCATGGCCGCCGACCTGCGCGCCGCGGTCGACCGCCACATCGGCTGATCGCCGGCAACCCGCCGCGCGGCCGCCCTCCGGCGGCGCGCGGCCCGGCTCAGGGCCGCAGCGCGAGCCCCGAGCCTTCGGTCATCCGCCCGATGACTGCGGCCTCGCCGAACCCCTCCTCGCGGAAGACCGCGAGCACCTCGCCGGCCACCGCCGGATCGCAGCTCACCAGCAGCCCGCCGGAGGTCTGCGGATCGCTCGCCAGGTCCCTGGCGGCCGCCGGCAGCCCGGCGTCCAGCCGAACCTCGCTGCCGTAGCCGGCCCAGTTGCGGCCCGAAGCGCCGGTCACCAGCCCCTCGGCGGCCAGGGCCGCCACGCCGTCGAGCAGCGGCACCGCCGACCAGTCGATCTCGGCCGCCAGGCCCGCGCCGCGCGCGAGTTCCAGCGCATGGCCCGCCAGGCCGAAGCCGGTGACGTCGGTCAGCGCATGCACGCCCGGCATGCCGCCGAAACGGATCCCCGGCGTGTTCAGCCGCGTGGTGGTGTCGACGAGGCGCGCGTAGCCGGCGGCATCGAGCCGGTTCTTCTTCAGCGCCGCCGACAGCACCCCCACGCCCAGCGGCTTGCCGAGCACGAGCGCGTCGCCGGCCTTCGCGTCGGCGTTGCGCCGCAGCTTCTTCGGGTGCACGAGGCCCATCACCACCAGGCCGTAGATCGGCTCCACCGAGTCGATGGTGTGGCCGCCGGCGACGGGGATGCCCGCGTCGCGGCAGACCGAGCGGCCGCCCTCGACGATGCGCCCGATCACTTCCAGCGGCAGCGCGTTCACCGGCATCGCCACCAGCGCCAGCGCCATGATCGGCGTGCCGCCCATGGCGTAGACGTCGCTGATGGCGTTGGTGGCGGCGATGCGGCCGAAGTCGAACGGGTCGTCGACGATCGGCATGAAGAAGTCGGTGGTGGCCACCAGCGCCTGCTCGTCGTTGAGCTGCCAGACCGCGGCGTCGTCGGCCGTCTCGATGCCCACCAGCAGCTGCGGCGGGATCAGGCCGCCGCCGCTGTCCTTCAGGATCTGCGACAGCACGCCCGGCGCGATCTTGCAGCCGCAGCCGCCGCCGTGCGAGAAGCTGGTCAGGCGCAGCGGCGCGGTCGGCGGCATGTCAGTGGCGCCCGGCCGCCCGAAGCCACTGACGCGCCCCCTCGGGGGGCAGCGAGCGAAGTGAGCGTGGGGGTTGTTTCATTTCGGCCCTCACACCGCCGCCAGCGCCTGGTCCAGGTCGGCGATGAGGTCGTCGATGTGCTCGATGCCGATCGACAGCCGCACGGTGTCGACCGTGACGCCGGCCTTGGCCAGCTCGTCGGGCGAGAGCTGCCGGTGCGTGGTGGAGGCCGGGTGGCAGGCGAGCGACTTCGCGTCGCCGATGTTCACCAGCCGCGTGACGAGCTTGAGCGCGTCCTGGAAGCGCGCGCCGCCCTCGAGGCCGCCCTGCACGCCGAAGGTCATGATCCCGGAGGCGCGCCCGCCCATGTAGCGCTGCACCAGCGCATGGTCGGCGTGCTCGGGCAGGCCGGCGTAGTTGACCCACTTCACCTTCGGGTGCTTCTGCAGGTGCCGCGCCACGGCCAGGGTGTTGTCGCAGATGCGGTCCATGCGCAGCGCCACCGTCTCGATGCCCTGCAGGATGAGGAAGGCGTTGAACGGGCTCAGCGCCGCGCCCATGTTGCGCAGCGGCACGACGCGCGCGCGGCCGATGTAGGCGGCCTCGCCCAGCGCCTCGGTGTAGACGACGCCGTGGTAGCTCACGTCGGGCTCGTTCAGGCGCTTGAAGCGCTGCTTGTGCTGCGCCCACGGGAACTTGCCGGAGTCGACGATCACGCCGCCGATCGAGTTGCCGTGGCCGCCGAGGTACTTGGTGAGCGCGTGCACCACGATGTCGGCGCCGTGCTCGAAGGGCCGGCACAGGTAGGGGCTGGGCACGGTGTTGTCGACGATCAGCGGGATGCCGTGCCTGTGGGCGATGTCGGCCAGCGCCTTGAAGTCGGTCACGTTGCCCAGCGGGTTGCCGATCGACTCGCAGAAGATGGCCTTGGTGCGCGCGTCGATCAGCGGCTCGAAGGTCTCGGGCTTGCTCGCGTCGGCGAAGCGGGTCTCGATGCCCTGCTGCGGCAGCGTGTGGGCGAAGAGGTTGTAGGTGCCGCCGTAGAGCGCGGCCGAGGAGATGATGTTGTCGCCCGCCTCGGCGATGGTCTGGATGGCGTAGGTGATGGCCGCCATGCCCGAGGCCACCGCCAGCGCGCCGACGCCGCCTTCGAGCGCCGCCATGCGCGCCTCGAGCACGCCGGTGGTCGGGTTCATGATGCGCGTGTAGATGTTGCCCGCGACCTTCAGGTCGAACAGGTCGGCGCCGTGCTGGGTGTTGTCGAAGGCGTACGACGTGGTCTGGTAGATCGGCACCGCGGCCGACTTGGTGGTGGGGTCGGGGGAATAGCCGCCGTGCACGGCCAGGGTCTCGAATTTCACTGGGGCGCTCCTGTGGGGTCGGGGGAATCCGCCAAGTGTAGGCAGGCCGCGGCGGGCAGGGCCTGCGTGCGATCATCGGCGGATGAACGCCCACGTCAGAGAACTCGTCGAACTGCTGCAGGTCGAGCGCCTGGAGCACAACCTCTTTCGCGGCATCAGCGGCGACATCGGCAGCCCCGCGGTCTTCGGCGGCCAGGTGCTCGGCCAGGCCCTGATGGCGGCCGCGCTGACGGTCGACGCCACGCGCCGCGCGCACTCGCTGCACGCCTACTTCCTGCGCCCCGGCGACAAGAGCGCCAGGATCGTCTACGACGTCGACCGCATCCGCGACGGCGGCAGCTTCACCACGCGGCGGGTAGTCGCCATCCAGCACGGGCAGGCCATCTTCAACTTGCAGGCCTCGTTCCAGGTGAAGGAGGACGGCCCGCACCATGCCGACGCCATGCCGCAGGTGCCCGGGCCCGACGGCCTCGTCAGCGACAACGAGCTGCGCCGCCGGAACATGCACCGCCTGCCCGAGCGCCTGCGCGCCGTGCTGCATGCCGAGACGGCGATCGAGATCCGCCAGATCGAGCCGCTGGACCCGTTCGACCCGCCCGTGCGCCCGCCGCGCAACGACTCGTGGTTCCGCGCCACCGGCCGCCTGCCCGACGACCCGGTGCTGCACCAGGCGATGCTGGCGTATTCGTCCGATTTCGGCCTGCTGCGCTCGGCGCTGATGCCGCACGGCCTGAGCTTCTTCAAGGGCAACGTGCAGGGCGTGAGCCTGGACCACGCGATGTGGTTCCACGACGACTTCCGCATGGACGAGTGGCTGCTCTACGTGACCGAGTCGCCTGCCGCCGGCGGGGCGCGCGGCTTCTGCCGCGGCAGCGTGTTCACGCAGGACGGGCGGCTCGTCGCCTCGGTGGCGCAGGAGGGGCTGATGCGCCCGCGCGACCCGTCGAAGGCGAAGGCGAAGGCGCCCTGAGCCGCGCCGGGCCGCCGGGGCGTCGCGCACGGGACTTCGCCGGCGCGGGCCGGGCGGTATCTTTCCCCGCTCGTCAACGCTTTCGCCCACGCCGCCATGACCGACACCTCCGCCCCCGCCGTCCTCCTCGAGCGCCTGCCCGGCCACATCGCCCTCGTCACGCTGAACCGCCCCGCGGCGCGCAACGCCATCAACGGCGAGGTGGCCAGCCGCATGGAGGCCATCGTCGACGAGATCGAGGCCGACCCCGACCTGTGGGTCGCCGTGCTCACCGGCGCGGGCCGCGACGCCTTCAGCGCCGGCGCCGACCTGAAGGAGGTCTCGGCCGGCCGCGGCGCGAGCCTGGGCACCGAGCGCGGCGGGCTCGGCGGCTTCGTGTTCCGCGAGCGCAGCAAGCCGTGGATCGCCGCCGTCAACGGCAAGGCGCTGGCCGGCGGCTGCGAGCTGATGCTGGCCTGCGACCTCGCCGTGGCCTCGGAAGACGCCGCCTTCGGCCTGCCCGAGGTGCTGCGCGGCCTCATCGCCTCGGCCGGCGGCCTGTACCGCCTGCCGCAGGCCATGCCGCCGCGCATCGCGCTGGAGCTCATCCTCACCGCGGCCCAGCTGCCGGCGCGCGAGGCCAAGGCCTACGGCCTCGTCAACCACGTGGTGCCGGCGGACCAGGTGCTGGAGGAGGCGCTGGCGCTGGCGCGCCGCATCACGCGCAACGCGCCGGTGGCGGTGCGCGAGAGCCTCGCCGTCGTCCGCCGCGCCAACGACCTCGGCGAAGCCGAGCTGCGCGCGCTCAGCCAGCAGGGCGCGCTGCGCGTGCGCGACACCGAGGACTTCAAGGAAGGCCCGCTCGCCTTCATCGAGAAGCGCGAGCCGCGCTGGACCGGGCGATGAGCGCGCGGCGCGCGGCGGCGGCCGTCCTGGCCGTGCTGGGCCTGCACGCAGTGCAGGCCGAGCCGATCGGCGAGGTCGACACGGTGTTCAAGTTCATCGGACCCGACCACAAGATCGTGGTCGATGCCTACGACGACCCCAAGGTGCGCGGCGTGACCTGCTACGTCTCGCGCGCCAAGACCGGCGGCATCAAGGGCGCGCTCGGCGTGGCCGAAGACCGCGCCGAGGCGTCCATCGCCTGCCAGCAGGTCGGCCCCATCGCCTTCACCGGCCCGATGCAGGCGCAGGAGGAGATGTTCAGCGAGCGCATCTCCCTCGTCTTCAAGAAGCTGCGCGTCGTGCGCATGGTTGACGCCCGGCGCAACGCGCTGGTCTACATGACCTACTCCGACCGGGTGATCGAGGGCTCGCCGCAGAACAGCGTCACCGTGGTGGCGGTCGACCGCGCCATTCCCATCCCGCTCAAGCCCTGATGCTTCGGGCACGCTATCAAGCAAACTATCAAGCGAACACCGCGGATCCGGCTCTGCCGGTCCGCCGGTGTTGCCCCCTTGAGGGGGCGCGCGAAGCGCGCAGGGGGTGGGTCAGGGCTGCGCCGTGCCGTCGCCGATCGAGACGCTGCCGGCGTTGATGCCCGAGGTCTCGTTCTCGCGCATGTCCTCGCTCGGCAGGTAGTTCAGGTAGTCGTCCGCGTTGCCGCCGCTGCCGGCCTCGCGCAGCTGCTGGCGGGTGTAGCCGTCGCCCGTGCTGGCGCCGTTCGTGCGCATGTCGTGCCGGGCGTCCGACCTCACCTCGCCGCGCGTGGCGGCGCCGTCGTCGCTCGGGGAGGTGCCGTAGGTGCTCGTCTGGGCCAGGGCCGCGCCGGTGCCGAAGGCGCCGGCGATGAGTGCGGAGAGAAGGTACTTCGTCTTCATGCTGCGATTCCTTTGCAGTTGCTGTAGGAATGGCGGGCCGTCGCGTGGCCCCGCCATGAAGACCATTTCAGCACCCGAGGGCCGCCGGCGAAGGCAGCGCAGGCCGCGACCGGAGGTAGGAAACGTCCGTCGGAACAGGCCCACGGGGGCGCCGTTCAGGCGCTCTTGCGGCAGTGGGCGACCTTGTGCAGGAGCTCCAGCAGCAGCGCCATCTCGGCCTTGCTGAGCGCGCCGAAGCTGCTGCGCTCGCCCTCGACCAGCAGCGAGAGCGCGCGGCGCGCGAGCTCGCCGCCCGCCGCGGTGGTGCGGATGTGCTGGGCGCGGCGGTCCGCGGCGTTGCGCTCGCGCGCCACCAGGCCGCGCGCTTCCAGCTTGTCGATCCACATCGAGATATTCGGCGCCGTGACCGCCAGCGCGTTCGCCAGCTGCTTGGCCGAGACGCCCGGGTTCTCGTGCACCAGCGTCAGCACGGTGAACTCCACGGGCCGCAGCTCGTGCGGGTGCCCGACCCGGTGGACGAAGACCTGCATCGTCGCGATGGCCGCCTGCGCCAGCTGGTAGCCCAGCACGTCGCGCAGGCCCGCTTCGGCCAGGCGGCCGTGGGGCGTGAGCTCGGAGCGGTCGGCGGGCTTGCGGTTCATGCGCGCCATTGTCCCGCGGGCGGAAGAGGGCACCGCGCGCCCGGCCGGCCGCTGCACCAAGTGATTCATCGGCTGAACCAGTGCGCGCCGTTTTTCCATGAGTGAAAGCCCTCTCTTTGCTTGGAAACACTTCAGTAACTTAATCATCTGCTTGATTTCAAGCAAACAGGGGGCGGACCTTCTCTCTTCATCCCACCACGAGCGCCGGCCCACCGGCGCCACCCAGGAGACTCCACCATGCACTCGCTCTTCGACGTTTCTCGCACCACCTGGCGCTCGCTCGCGCCGCTGCCCCTTCTCGCGCTGGCCGCCTGCGGCGGCGGCGACGATCCTCCACCGCCCCCGCCGCAGCTGGCGCCGGCCACGGCCGCCGCGCTGGTCGGCACCTGCGCCGACCTGGCCGCCAAGCTCGGCACGCTGGCCGACACCACCATCACGGCGACCACCAGCGTGGCGGCCGGCACCCTGGTCGGCGGGCTGGCCGCGCCCGAGCACTGCCTGGTGACCGGGCGCATGCACGAGCGCGTCAGCGACGTGGACGGCAAGTCCTACGCCATCGGCTTCGAGATGCGGCTGCCCGTCGCCTGGAACGGCCGCTTCTTCCACCAGGGCAACGGCGGCATCGATGGCAGCGTCGTGCCCGCCACCGGCGCGCTGGGGGGCGGTCCGCTGACCGGTGCCCTGATGCAGGGCTTCGCCGTGCTCAGCTCCGATGCGGGGCACACTGCGGCCGACGGCTCCGCCTTCGGCCTCGACCCGCAGGCGCGCCTCGACTACGGCTACGACGCCGTGCGCAAGCTCACGCCGATGGCCAAGAGCACCATCGAGGCGGCCTACGGCAAGGCGCCGGACCGCTCGTACTTCGGCGGCTGCTCCAACGGCGGGCGCCACGCGATGGTGACCGCCGCACGCTACGCGGCCGACTACGACGGCGTGCTCGCCGGCGCGCCGGGCTTCAACCTGCCCAAGGCTGCCATCGCCAACATCTTCGGCGCGCGCCAGTACGCGAAGGTGGCCACGGACCCGAACGACCTCGCCACCGCCTTCACCCCCGCCGAGCGCGCCACGGTGGCCGCCTCGGTGCTCGCCAAGTGCGACGCGCTCGACGGTGCGACCGACGGCCTGGTGCAGGACGTCGAGGCCTGCCGGTCGGCCTTCAGCCTCGCCGCCGACGTGCCCACCTGCACCGGCGCGCGCGACGGCTCGTGCCTGTCGGCGGACCAGAAGACGGCCATCGCGCCCATCTTCAGCGGCGCCACCACGAGCACCGGCGCGGCGATCTATTCGAGCTTCCCGTACGACGCGGGGCTGGGCAGCGGCGGCATCCCGTTCTGGGAGTTCTTCGCGCCGCTGGTGCTCGACTCGGGCGCGGTGGGGCAGATCTTCAAGGTGCCGCCGGAAGGCGCCGGCTTCGTCGGCCCGGCCTTCGCCATGACCTATTCCCTCGACGACATGGTGGCGCAGATCAACGCGACCGACGCCACCTACAAGGAATCGGCGATGAGCTTCATGACGCCGCCGAACCCGACCAACATGTCGGCCCTGCGCAACCGCGGCGGCAAGCTGATGGTCTACCACGGCGTGAGCGACCCGATCTTCTCGGTCGACGACACCAAGGCCTGGTACGAGGGCCTGAGCACCACGCACGGCGGCAGCGCCGCGGACTTCGCCCGCTTCTACCGCGTGCCGGGCATGGGCCACTGCGCGGGCGGGCCGTCGACCGACCAGTTCGACATGCTGTCGTCGCTCGTCGCGTGGGTGGAGGAGGGCAAGGCGCCCGACCGGGTGATCGCCTCGGCGCGCGGCGCCGGCAACGCGGGCGGCATCAACGCCGAGGTGCCGGCCGACTGGAGCGCCGACCGCACCCGCCCGCTGTGCCCCTATCCGAAGGTGGCGCGCTACAGCGGCGCGGGCGACGTGGAGGCGGCGGAGAGCTTCACCTGCCAGTGAACGGCGGCGCGCGCCGGCGGCCTCAGGCGGCCGGCGCGCTCGCCTCGTCGATGGCCGCGATGGCCTCGACGTCGAGCTGCAGCTGCGAGGCGTCGACCAGCTCGGCCAGCTGCGCCGTCGACGTGGCGCTCACGATCGGCGCCGTGATGCCCGGGCGCGCCATCTGCCACGCCAGCGCCACCTGCGCGGGCGTGGCATCCAGGCGCCTGCCGACGGCATCGAGCGCCGCGAGGATGCGCAGGCCCCGCGGGTTCAGGTACTTCTGCACCACGCCGCGCCCGCGAGCGCTCTTGGCGGCATCCTCGGCGCTGCGGTACTTGCCGCTGAGGAAGCCGCTCGCCAGCGCATAGAAGTTGACGACGCCCACGTCGTGCCGCTCGCACAGCGGCGCCAGCTCGCGCTCGAACTCCTCGCGGTCGTACAGGTTGTAGAGCGGCTGCAGGCTCTCGTAGCGCGGCAGGCCGGTGCGCTCGGCGAGCACCAGCGCCTGCTGCAGCCGCGCCGCGCCGTAGTTGGAGGCGCCGATGGCGCGCACCTTGCCCGCGCGGATCAGGTCGCCGAAGGCGGCGAGCGTCTCCTCCAGCGGCGTGCCGGCATCGTCGTCGTGCGACTGGTAGAGGTCGATGTGGTCCGTCTGCAGGCGCTTGAGCGAGGCCTCGACCGCCTGCACGACGTAGCGCCGGGACAGGCCCTTGCGGCCCTCGCCCATGTCCTTGCCGAGCTTGGTCATCAGCACGACGCGGTCGCGCTTGCCGCTGCGGGCGAACCACTTGCCGAGGATGGTCTCCGACTCGCCGCCGCTGTGGCCGCTCACCCAGCGCGAGTACACGTCGGCCGTGTCGACGGCGTTCATGCCGGCGTCCAGCCAGGCGTCGAGCAGCGAGAAGCTGGTCTTCTCGTCGGCCGTCCAGCCGAAGACGTTGCCGCCGAACACCAGCGGCGAGATCGAGAGGCCGGAGCGGCCGAGGGGGCGAAGCGGGCGGGACGTCATGCGAAAGCCTCCGTGGGATGGGGTGCCCCGCGTTGTACCGCAGCGGCCGGCCGGCCTACCAGCCCCACAGCAGCCGGCGCGCGACCCAGCCCTTCGCGCCGCCTTCCTGCTGCACCTTGACCCAGTCCTTCGTTCGCCCGAGCGTGCGCAGCACGTCGCCGTAGCGCGCCTTGCCGACGACGGCCCCGCGCGTGCTCGCCCGGCTGCGGATGTTGGCCACCTTCACCTTGACGACGAAGTGGGGCTTGGCGCCCAGCAGCGGCCGGTAGACCCAGCCCTTGTCGGCCTCGAAGTCGCGCACCTGCACCCACCGGCCCTGGCGCCCGATGATCTGCAGCGGATAGCCGCGCCCCAGCAGCCACAGCGACTCGTGGTTCGTGCCCGGGCCGGCGCGCATGTGGACCTCGTTGCGGTCGACGCTCGCCATCTGCTGGGCCGCGGCGGGCGCGGCGGCGAACACGAAAGCGAGGGCGAGGAGAAAGGCGGTGCCGGGAAGGCGTGCGGTCATGGGGGGGGGAAGTGCATCGGGTCGGCGCGGCGGCGGCCGCGAGGGCCCGCCACCGCGGCGAACAGGGCCACCACAGCATGGCAGGCATCGGCGAAAAGCCGCGCCATCCTAGCGAGCGGTTGCGGCGCGCCGGCAAAGGCCGCGCATCGCATGGGGAAACGCCGCGCGCCTTTGACAGGCTGCGGCGATCGTGGAAGGCGCGCGCGGGAACGCGGCTTGCCGCGATCCCTCGCCCGGCGTGCGGGCCCGCCACGGTGCCTGCGCACCCACAATGGGCAGGATCCCGCCGATGAGCATTCCTTCCGAGCCCGGGCCTTCCGCCGGCACCTGGCCGCTGAAGGTGCAGAGTTCGCTGCGCTTTCCCGTCGTGGGCATCGGCGCCTCGGCGGGCGGCGTGACCGCGCTGAGCACCTTCTTCAGCGGCATGCCCAGCGACACCGGCATGGCCTTCGTCGTCATCCTGCACCTGTCGCCCGAGCACGAGAGCCACGTCGACAGCATCCTGCAGCGCCACACCCGCATGCCGGTGCTGCAGGTCACCGAGCCGGCGCCGGTGGAGCCGGACCGCGTCTACGTCATTCCGCCGAACAAGCAGCTGTCGATGAACGGCGGCTACCTGCGCCTGACCGACCTGCCGCCGCGGCGCGGGCGCCATGTGTCGATCGACCTGTTCTTCCGCGCGCTGGCGCGGGTGCACCAGGAGCGCGCGGTCGGCATCGTGCTGTCGGGCACCGGCTCCGACGGCGCCGTCGGCCTGGTGTCGCTCAAGGAGCACGGCGGCGTGGCCATCGCGCAGAGCCCGATGGGCGCCGAGTACGACGGCATGCCGCAAAGCGCCATCGCCACCGGCGTGCTGGAGGCCTTCCGCCACCTGCTGGCGCTCGAAGGCGCCGAGGTGACCGGCGCGCGCAGCGGCGCCGAAGCGCTGGTGCGCGCCGAGGCGGCCGACTTCGACCGTTGCTGTCGGACATCGCCATGCCGGGCATGGACGGCTACCAGCTGATCGCGGCCATCCGCCGGCTGCCGCGCCACACGGCCTTGCCCGCCGTGGCCGTCACCGGCTTCGGGCGCACCAAGGACGAGGCCCGCGCGCTGGAGGCGGGCTTCAACGCGCAGGTCAGCAAGCCGGTGCGCATCGACGACCTGCTGGCCGCCGTGGGGCGGCTCGGCGCCGCCGGCTGAACGGCCCCGGGGACGGCGTCAGGACTTGCCGGCGCCGCCGCGCTTGGCGCCGCGGGCGGCGCCGTGCAGCGACTTCGCCATCTCCAGGTGCGCCTGCAGCGTGGGCAGCGCGGTGGCGGCGAAGTCCTTCAGCGGCGCGTTCTTGCCCGCCTCGGCCTGCGCCTTGAAGTCGCCCACCGTCTTCTCGTGGTCGGCCACCATCTGCTTCATGTACGCCCGGTCGAACTCGGCGCCCGAGAGCTTGCCCAGCTTCTCCACGGTGGCGCGGTGCTTCCTGTCGAGCGAGGCCGGCACCTCGGCGCCCTGGGATGCGGCGATGCCCTTCAGCGTCTCGTTGGCCTTGCCGTGGTCCTCGACCATGCGCGCGCCGAACGCCTTCACCTCGTCGCTCGACGCCTTGTCCTGCGCCAGCCTGCCGAGCTCGACCTCGGCCATGCCGCCCATGGCGGCGCTCTGGACGAACCGGCGGTCGGCGGGAGAGGTCGAGCCGGCCTTGACGACGGAAGGGGAGGCCGAGGTGCCGGCGCTGCCGGTCTGCGCCGCCGCGCCGACGACGAGGCCGAGGGCGGCGGCGAGCGCGACGAGCGTCGTGCGGGGAGATGTCGGGATTCGCATGGCGGTACTCCTGTGATGCGTACCCGGCCCTGCGGCAATCGGCGTGCACGAGGCTTCGATACCTCCCGCCCGGACGGTTCTCGTCGTCCGGTCGCGAATCGGCATCAGTCGGCGACCACGCTCTCCAGGAACTCCACCAGCGCCTGCGTCGGGTCGGGGTGCTCCACCGCCATCATGTCGATGCCCCATTGCGCCAGCACCGCCTCCTGCACCGGGTTGCGCACCGGCGAGAAGATGTAGGAGCGCGGCTGCGGCACGTTCGGCACCGATGCCTTCCACAGGCGCGAGAGCTTGTAGAAGAGGTAGCGGATGTTGATGTCGGCCAGGCTGTAGCCGATGAACAGCACCGAGCGGCCGAGCACGTCGGCGCGCAGCTTGATGTCCAGCGGCGACTCGAAGTCCAGGCGGCGGAAGTAGCTGCTCTCGTCGAGCACGATGGACTCGTCGTTCTCGAAGTCGCCGTGGAACTTGATGATCTGCGGCACGTCGGCGCGGATGCGCGCGAGATCCGCCACGCCGACGATCTTCGTGTACGGCCGGCCGTGGTGCCGGAAGGCGGCCTCCAGCCAGCGGTCGTAGTTGGTGGTGTAGACGATGCGGAACCGCCCCTTGACGATGAGCTCGTGCACGCGCGAGCCTTCCACCGTCATGTCGGCGCGGTGCCATTCGCGGTCCATCCAGCTGCGCAGCGGGCCGATGCTGCCGTGCTGCAGCCGGAAGTACTCGGCCAGCGTCAGGTAGCTGCCGTAGTCGCGGAAGGCCTGCGGCTCCAGCCCGAGCTGGCGCGTCATGTGCTCGATGAGCGCGCTCCACGGCGGCAGGCCGAGCGACAGCGACACGCCGGCGCCGACGAAGAGCACCACTTCGTCGCGCCGGTACGCGGCACGCAGGTGTTCGAGCTTTTCCATGCGCGGGGCCACCTCTCGCTCGGGACGGAACCGCCGGCCATCATGCCAGCGGGCGGCGGCGGCGGGCGACGCGCAGCCTCAGTGGAGCTGGGGCCGCAGCGGCAGCGGGATCTGCATGTCCTCGGGCATGTCGAAGTCGATGGTGGCCGCCCCGCGCATCTCGTCCGGCGGCAGGGGCAGGCCGCGGCGGTCGCTGTAGTCGTGCGCGAGCGGCAGGCGGTCGCGGCGCGCGGCGCGGGCGCTCAGCGCGTCGACGGCGGTGACGCCGGCCACCGCCGCGACGGCGAGGGCGGCGTTCGTGCTGCGCGGATTGCCGCGGCCCACGTGGGCGCCGAGCGTCGCCAGGTCGACCGCGTCGCCCGCCACCCGTGCGCAGAGCCAGGGCGTCGGGTCGCGCGCGAGCAGCAGGCCGAGGCCGGTGGCGATCTCGCGCAGGCCGCAGGCGCGCACCAGCGTCTCGCGCGCGCCCATGCCGGTGGCGCGCGCCACGGCGCGCGGCGCCAGCACCTGCGCGAGGCCCAGCCCGAGGCTGAACCAGCCGAGCGCGCGCGCCGCGCGGCGCACGCTGCGGCGGTGCAGCGGGCGGTCGTCTCGGCCGTCGGTGCGTTCGTCGCCGCCGGATGCGGCGACGGGCAGGTCATCGGTGTCGTTCATGGGGTCGATCCTCGGCCGGGCTTCAGCACGACCTTCACGCAGCCGTCCTGCTTGTCGCGGAACACCTGGTACATCGCCGGCCCGTCCTCCAGCGTGCAGGTGTGGGTGATGACGAAGGACGGGTCGATCTGCCCTTCCTCGATGCGGCGCAGCAGGTCGTCCGTCCAGCGGTTGACGTGGGTCTGGCCGGTGCGCACGGTCAGGCCCTTCTGCATCAGCGCGCCGAAGGGCAGCTTGTCGACCAGCCCGCCGTAGACGCCGGGGATCGACAGCACGCCCGCCGGGCGGCAGACGTAGATCATCTCGCGCAGCACGTGCGGCCGGTCGGTCTCGAGCATCACGGCCTGCTTGGCGCGGTCGTACAGCGTGTCGATGGTGCCGCCCACGTGCGACTCCATGCCCACGGCGTCGATGCACTTCTCCGGCCCCTTGCCGGCGGTGAGCTCGTTGAGCCGCTCGACCACGCTTTCCTTGCGGAAATTGATGGTCAGCGCACCGCCCGCCCGCGCCATGCTCAGGCGGTCTTCCTCGCAGTCGATGGCGACCACCTGCCTGGCGCCCAGCAGCACGGCGCTGCGGATGGCGAACTGGCCCACCGGCCCGGCGCCCCAGACCGCCACGGTGTCGGTGGGCTGGATGTCGCACTGCACCGCGGCCTGCCAGCCGGTCGGGAAGATGTCGCCGAGGAACAGCACCTGCTCGTCGCTCAGGCCGTCCGGGATCCGCACCGGCGTCACGTCGGCATAGGGCACGCGCACGTACTCGGCCTGGCCGCCGGCATAGCCGCCGGTGAGGTGCGAATAGCCGTACAGGCCGGCCGTGGCGTGGCCGAACAGCTTGTCGGCCGTGCCCTTGTTGCGGTTGCTGCGCTCGCACACCGACCAGTTGCCGCGCCGGCACTGCTCGCAGTCCCCGCAGCAGATGGTGAAGGGCACGACCACGCGGTCGCCCACCTTCAGCGTGCTGCCGCGCCCGGCCACGCCGCGGCCCACCTCGACCACCTCGCCCATGAACTCGTGGCCCATCACGTCGCCCGGCTTCATGCCCGGGATGAAGCCGTCGAACAGGTGCAGGTCGGAGCCGCAGATGGCGCAGCTCGTCACCCGCACGATGGCGTCGCGCGGATCCTCGATCACCGGGTCGGGCACGGTGTCGCAGCGGATGTCCTTCTTGCCGTGCCAGCACAGGGCCTTCATCGGCTTGCTCCTCGACGTGATGCAGGGCCGCGAAACCGGCAATCGATGTTCCCGGGGGCCGCGTTGTGGGCCGTGCGGGCCGCGGGTAAGCTCGCCCGTCGTCTTCCTTTCCGTGCATCGCGTGAACCAGGACGGTCCTTCCGGCGCAATCCCGCCCGGCCTGCCGCCGAGCGTCGTGGACGCGCAGCTGCGGCTGCTCATCGACAGCGTCCGCGACTACGCCTTCCTGACGCTGGATCCCGACGGCCTCGTCACCGGCTGGACCGCCGCGGCCGAGCGGCTCAAGGGCTATGCCGCGCACGAGATCATCGGCCGCCCGTTCGGCCTGTTCTACCCGCCCGAGGCGGTGGCCGCCGGCTGGCCGCAGGAGGAGCTGCGCCGCGCCGCGGCCGCCGGCCAGTTCGAGGACGAGGGCTGGCGCGTGCGCCGCGACGGCAGCCGCTTCTGGGCCAACGTGGTGATCACCGCGCTGCGCGGCGAGGACGGCACGCTGCGCGGCTTCGGCAAGGTCACGCGCGACCTGACCGAGCGCCGCCGCCACGAGGAGGCGCTGCGCCTGAGCGAGGAGCGCTTCCGGCTGCTGATGGAAGGCATCACCGGGCACGCCGTCTTCATGCTCGACCCGCAGGGCCGCATCGCCAGCTGGAACGCCGGCGCCGCGCGCATCAAGGGCTACGACGCGGGCGAGGTGGTCGGGCGCCACTTCTCGATGTTCTATCCGCCCGAGGCGCGGGCCAGCGGCGAGCCCGGGCGGCACCTGGCGCAGGCGCTGGCGGTGGGCCGCGTCGAGCACGAGGGCCTGCGCGTGCGCCGCGACGGCAGCGTCTTCTGGGCCGACAACGTGATCACGCCGGTGTACGACGGCGAGCGCCGCCTGCGCGGCTACGCCGCCGTCACGCGCGACGTGAGCGAGCGCCGGCGCATCGCCGAGCTGGAGCGTTCGAGCCAGCGCATGAGCGAATTCATCGCCATGCTGGCGCACGAGCTGCGCAACCCGCTCTCGCCGATCCGCAACGCCGTGAGCATCATGCAGCTCGACCCGGCGCTCACGCCCCGGCTGGCCCGCTGCAGTGACATCATCGACCGCCAGCTCGCCACCCTGACGCGGCTGGTCGACGACCTGCTCGACGCCGGGCGCATCGCCACCGGCAAGATCGCGCTGCGCCGCGCGGCCGTCGATTTCGCCGACGTGGTGCACCGCGCCGCCGAGGCCGCGCGGCCGGCGATGGAAGCGCGCCGCCACGCCTTCTCGGTCCACCTGCCCGAGGAGCCGATCCCGATCTGGGGAGACGAGACGCGCCTGGTGCAGGCGCTGCAGAACCTGCTGAACAACGCCGCCCGCTATACCGCCGACGGCGGGACGATCGAGCTGCGCGTGCGCATGCTCGACGAGCAGATCCATGCCGTGGTGATCGACAACGGGCGCGGCATCGCCGCCTCGTCGCTGGAGAGCATCTTCGAGCTCTTCACCCAGGAAGACAGCACGCCGCGCGGCAGCGACGGCGGGCTGGGCATCGGCCTGAGCCTCGCGCGCCGGCTGGTCGAGCTGCACGGCGGCACCGTCGTGGCCGAGAGCGCCGGGCCGGGCCTGGGCAGCAGCTTCACGCTGTGCCTGCCGCGCGGCAGGCGGCCGGACGCGGCCGCGCCCGCCCCGCCGCCGGCGCCGGCCGAGGCCCCCGCCGGCCGGCGCGCGCTGGTCATCGACGACAACCGCGATTCCGCCGACACCATGGTGGCGCTGCTGTTGCTGCTGGGCCACGACGCGCGCTGCGCCTACGACGCCGGCGAGGCGGTGCGCACGGCGCAGGCCTTCGCCCCCGAGGTGGTGTTCCTCGACCTGAACATGCCCGGCGTCGACGGCTTCGAGGTGCTGCGGCGGCTGCGGCGGCTGCCGGGCCAGGCCGGCGTGTTCGTCGCCGCCACCACCGGCTACGGCCAGCAGAGCGACCGCGAGCGCACCCGCGAGGCCGGCTTCGACGCGCACCTCACCAAGCCGGTGAGCATGGAGCACCTGCTCGCGGTGCTCCAGCAGGCCAAGGACCGGGGGTAGGCGCGGCGCCCGCGCAGATCGGGCAAGCCGTTTGCCACGGCAGGTTCCCCGGCTCTCGCGCCGCCACTGCAGGAGAACCGCCATGCCCCGCGTCCTCTGGAAAGGCGCCATCAGCTTCGGCCTGGTGCACATCCCCGTCGGGCTCTATCCCGCCTCGCGCGAGGACTCGATCGACTTCGACTGGCTCGACAAGCGCTCCATGGACCCGGTGGGCTACAAGCGCGTGAACAAGAAGACGGGCAAGGAGATCGACCGGGAGCACATCGTCAAGGGCATCAAGCAGGACGACGGCCAGTACGTGCTGATGACCGACGAGGAGATCAAGTCGGCCCTGCCGCGGAGCACGCAGACGATCGAGATCGAGGCCTTCGTCGATGCCGGCCGCATCCCCTTCGTCTACCTGGAGAAGCCCTACTACCTCGAGCCCATCGGCAAGGCCGAGAAGGTCTACGTGCTGCTGCGCGAGACGCTGCGCGAGTCCGGCAGGATCGGCATCGCGCGGGTGGTGATCTCCACCAAGCAGCACCTGGCGGCGCTGATCCCCGTCGGGCCGGCGCTGATGCTCAACACGCTGCGCTGGTCGAGCGAGATCCGGCCCTGGAACGAGCTCACGCTGCCCGAGGCGGGCAGCAAGGGCGCGAAGCTGACGGCCGGCGAGCTGAAGATGGCCCGCCAGCTCGTCGACGACATGAGCGGCGACTGGCGGCCCGAGGACTATGCCGACACCTTCAAGCAGGCGGTGATGGCGCTCGTGGACGCCAAGGTCGAGGCCGGCGACACCCGCACCGTGCACCCGGTGGAGCGCCCGGACGAGGGCGCCGCGCCGTCCAACGTGGTCGACCTGACCGAACTGCTCAAGCGCAGCCTCAAGGGCGGGGCGGGCAAGGCGGGCCGCGGCGCCAAGGCCGCCGCCAACGACGAGGCGGCCGCGGAGCGCCCGGCGGCCTCGGGCGGGCGCAAGCCGGCGGCCAGGCGCCGTGCCGGGTAGGGCGCGGCAGGCGATGGCCGGCGACCCGCTGCAGCGCTACCGCAGCAAGCGCGACTTCCGCATCACCGCCGAACCCGCGGGGCGCCGCGGCACCTCCGGCGAGGCGCTGTCGTTCGTCGTCCAGAAGCACGCCGCGCGGCGGCTGCACTACGACTTCCGCCTCGAGCTGGACGGCACGCTCAAGAGCTGGGCCGTGCCCAAGGGGCCGAGCCTGGACCCGGCCGTCAAGCGCATGGCGGTGCACGTGGAGGACCACCCGCTCGGCTACGGCGGCTTCGAGGGCGTGATTCCGCCGAAGCAGTACGGCGCCGGCACGGTGATCGTGTGGGACCGCGGCGAGTGGGTGCCGATCGGCGACCCGCGGGCCGGCTATGCCGCCGGCAAGCTGAAGTTCGAGCTGCGCGGCGAGAAGCTGCGCGGCGCCTGGACGCTGGTGCGCATGCGCGGCCGCGGCGACGAGCGGCAGGAGCCGTGGCTGCTCATCAAGGAGCGCGACGACGAGGCGCGGCCGGCGGCGGCGTTCGACGTGGTCGAGGCGCTGCCGGACAGCGTGCTGGGCGGCGCCGCCGCGAAGAAGACGCCGGCGAAGAAGGCCCCCGCGAAAAAGGCCCCCGCGAAAAAGGCGAGGAAGCCGCCCGCATCCGCCGCCATGCCCCTGCCCGAGGGAGCCGAGCCGGCCGCGCTGCCGCTCGCGCTCTCGCCGCAGTTCGCCACCCTGGTCGACGCCATGCCGGCGACGGGCGACTGGATCTGGGAGGTCAAGTTCGACGGCTACCGCCTGCTCGCGCGCATCGACGGCGCCGACGTGCGCCTGTTCACCCGCAACGGCCACGACTGGAGCGCGAAGATGAAGGGCCTCGTCGCCGCCCTGCGCGCGCTCGGCCTGCCGCCGTGCTGGCTCGACGGCGAGATCGTGGTGCAGGGCGAGCGCGGCACGCCCGACTTCCAGCGGCTGCAGAACGCCTTCGAGGCGTCGCGCACCGAGGACATCCAGTACTTCTTCTTCGACCTGCCGTTCGCGGGTGGCCACGACCTGCGCGCCGTGCCGCTGCGCGAGCGGCGCGCGCTGTTGCGGCGGCTGCTGGACGCGGCGCCGGCCGGCGGGCCGCTGCACTTCAGCGAAGACTTCGCCGCCAGCGCCGCCGACCTGCTGCACACCGCCTGCGCGCTGCGGCTGGAGGGCATCATCGGCAAGCGCGCCGACTCGGCCTACGGCTCGCGGCGCTCCACTGCCTGGATCAAGCTCAAGTGCACCAAGCGCCAGGAGTTCGTGATCGGCGGCTACACCGACCCCAAGGGCTCGCGCGCCGGCCTCGGCTCGCTGCTGCTGGGCATCCACGACGCCAACGGCCGGCTGCGCTACGCCGGCAACGTGGGCACCGGCTTCGACCGGAAGACGCTCGCCTCGCTGGCCGCGAAGCTGGCGCCGCTGCGCAGCGGGCGCACGCCCTTCTTCGAGCTGCCGCGCGACGTCCGGGGCCACTGGGTGCGGCCGAAGCTCGTCGCCGAGGTGTCCTTCGGCGAGTGGACGAAGGACGGGCGCATCCGCCACTCGGTGTTCCACGCGCTGCGCAGCGACAAGCCGCCGGAGGCGATCACGAAGGAAGTGCCCAAGCCCGTGGCCGTGGCGGCGCCCGCGGCGAAGAAGCGCGGCGCGAAGGCCGGGCCGGCCACGACGGCCGCCGCCGTGCCGGCCGGCCTGCGCATCACCCACCCCGGGCGCGTGATCGACGCGCGCAGCGGGTTCACCAAGCTCGACCTCGTGCAGTACTACGCGCGCGCCGCGCCGGCGATGCTGCCGCACCTGGCCGGCCGGCCGGTGTCGCTGGTGCGCGGGCCGCAGGGCGTGGGCGGCGAGCTGTTCTTCCAGAAGCACGCCGAACGGCTGCGCATGCCCGGCGTGGTGCAGCTCGACCCGGCGTTGGATGCCGACCACCAGCCGCTGCTCGAGGTGGACTCGCTGGACGGCCTGCTGGGCGCGGCGCAGATGAACGTGATCGAGTTCCACACCTGGAACGCGACGACGAAGGCGATCGAGAAGCCCGACCGCCTGACCTTCGACCTCGATCCCGGCGAGGGCCTCGCCTGGCCGCGCATGATCGAGGCGGCGCAGCTCGTGAAGGCGCTGCTCGACGAGCTGGGCCTCGCGAGCTTCCTCAAGACCAGCGGCGGCAAGGGCCTGCACGTCGTGGTGCCGGTCACGCCGCGCCTGGGCTGGGACGTGGTGAAGGACTTCTCGCAGGCCGTGGTGCAGCACCTGGCCGCCACGCTGCCCGACCGCTTCGTCGCCAAGAGCGGCCCGAAGAACCGGGTGGGGAAGATCTTTCCCGACTACCTGCGCAACGGCCGCGGGGCGACGACCGTGGCCGCCTGGTCAGTGCGCGCGCGCCCCGGCCTCGGCGTATCGGTGCCGCTGGCGTGGCACGAGCTGGAGGGCCTGCGCGGCGCGGCGCAGTGGACGATGGCGAACGTCGACGAGCGCCTGGAGCGGCCCGACCCGTGGGCGGCGTACGCGAAGACGCGGCAGGCGCTGGCCGGGGCGATGAAGGCGCTGGGGTTCGAGCCGGCGGCGGCCTGAGGGCGGGGCGGCCGCCGCGCCACAGCGGGCGCTCACATCCGCGGCCCTTCGTGATTCACGCGCCGCGCCGCTCAAGTCGCGCGGCGTTGTGCCGAAGAGTGAAGGAGCCCGAACCGGTGCCCCGGGGCGGCCTGCCTTCCATGAAAACAGCCAACACGCAACCCATCGATGTCGCTGCGCTCCGTGTGGGGATGTTCGTGCATCTCGACGTGGGATGGATGTCGCACCCTTTCGCGCTCAGCAGCTTTCGCATCGGTTCGGCCGCGCAGCTGGCGACGATCCACAAGCTGGGCCTGAAGCGGGTGCGCTGGAGCCCCGAGCTGAGCCAGATCGAGGGTCCGGACGCGGCGGCCGAGCCGTCCGCCGACGCGCCGGCCGACGGCGAGGCCGCTCCCGCCGCCGATCCGCCGCCCGCCGAGGCCGAGGCGCCGCCCGAGACGCCGCAGGCCGCGCAGGCGCGCCGCCGCCGCGAGGCGCTGGCCGCGCAGCGCGCCGCCGCCGCGGTGTGCGAGCGCCAGTTCGCCGAGGCCACGCGCGACTGCCGGCACCTGATGGACGTGGCCGACGCCGAGCCGCAGCGCGCCGGGCGCGAGGCCTCGCTGCTGACCCAGGCCTTCGTCGACAAGATGATCGGCGAGCAGGACCTGTGCCTGCGCCTGCTGAACGAAGGCGCCGGCGACCGCGCCTCCTCGCACGCCGTCAACGTGACGGTGGTCTCGCTGCTGATGGGGCGCACCTTCGGCTTCAGCGCGGCCGACATGCTCGACCTCGGTGTCGGCGCGATCCTGCACGACATCGGCAAGCTCGACCTGCCCGACCGCGTGCGCCACCGCGACGAGCACTTCACCGCCGCGCAGCAGCGCCACTACGAGGAGCACGTCGCCAACGGCGTGGCGCGCGCCCGCAGGATGGGGCTCACGCCCGGCGCCACGCTGGTGATCGCCGAGCACCACGAGTGTGCCGACGGCAGCGGCTTCCCGCTGCGCCTGAGCGCCGACCGCATGACGCTCGCGGCGCGCATCGTGGCCCTGGTCAACCGCTACGACAACCTGTGCAACCCGCCCGTGCCGTCGAAGTCGCTCACGCCGCACGAGGCGCTGTCGCTGCTGTTCGCGCAGGGCCAGAGCAAGTTCGACACCGCCATCCTCGGCGCCTTCATCAAGATGATGGGCGTGTACCCGCCGGGCTCCGTGGTGCAGCTCACCGACGACCGCCACGCGATGGTGGTCGGCGTCAACTCCTCGCGCCCGCTCAAGCCGCGCGTGCTGGTGCACGACCCGAAGGTGCCCAGCGACGAGGCGCTGATCCTGGACCTGCAGACGGCCGGCGGCGTGGGCATCCGGCGCAGCATCAAGCCGCTCGCGCTGCCGCGCGAATCGCTCGATTACCTGGCGCCGCGCTCGCGGGTGGCCTATTTCTTCGAGCCCGTGGCGGTCGCGGCGGAGGCCGCTGCATGAGCGGCGCCGTGGCAGCGCCCAGGCCGGCCGTGGCCGGCTGGAAGTCGACGGCCATCGCGCTCATCGAGGGCATGCTCGACGCCGTGTGGCTGGTCGACCCGCACAGCTTCCACGTCGTCGCCGCCAACGCCGCGGCCGGCGCCATGCTCGGCGGCGACCCGGGCGACCTGCTCGGCCGCGACGTGCTGACCTTCGCCGCCACGCCGGAGGACCTGTACTTCTGGGAGGAGGCGGCGCTCGACGCCGCGCCGCAGATCGAGTCGAACAGCTGCGTGCGCCGCTTCGACGGCGCCATCGTGCCGGTGCTGCGCCGCGCGAGCCGCATCGAGCTCGCCGGCGAGGCCGTCTACCTCGTGGTGCTGCACGACCGCAGCGAGGCCTGCCGCGTCGAGCGCGAGCTCGAGGACCGGCTGGCCGAGCTCGCGGCCACGCTGGAGTCCACGGCCGACGGCATCCTCGTGACCGACACGGCCGGCGGCATCCGCAGCTTCAACCGCAAGTTCGCCGAGCTCTGGAGCGTGCCCGAGGAGCTGCTCGCGCGCCGCGACGACAACGCCGTGCTGGCGTGGATGCGCCGCAGCGTGGCCGACCCGCTGGCCTACATGCGCCGGCTCGCCGCCATCGACGACGCGGCCGAGCAGCATGCGAGCGACACGCTCACGCTGCTGTCGGGCAAGGTGCTCGAGCGCGTGACGCAGCCGCAGCGCAGCCGCGGCCAGCCGATCGGGCGCGTCTACTGCTTCCGCGACATCACCGAGCGCATCGAGGCCACGCAGCGCATCGACATGCTCTCGCACACCGACCCGCTCACCGGCCTGCCGAACCGCCGGGTGCTGACCGACCGGGTCGAGTTCGCGCTGGCCGTGGCGCGGCGCGACGGCGCGCCCTTCGCGCTGCTGTTCGTCAACCTCGACCGCTTCAAGCACATCAACGACACGCTGGGCCACGCCTTCGGCGACCGGGTGCTGGTCGACGTGGCCGAGCGCATGAAGTCCTGCGTGCGCCAGGTGGACACCGTGGCGCGCGTGGGCGGCGACGAGTTCGTGCTCGTGGCCCACCAGGCCGACGCGCGGGGCGCCGAGGCCACCGCGCGGCGCGTGCTGCAGGCGATGCAGCTGCCGTTCTCGCAGGGCGAGCTGAGCTTCACGCTGACCTGCAGCATCGGCATCGCGCTGTGCCCGCACGACGGCAGCACGCTCGACGAGCTGGTGGGCGCCGCCGACGCGGCCATGCACCTCGTGAAGGACACCGGGCGCGACAGCTTCCGCTTCCACGAGCGGCGCGCCGACACCGACGCGGTGGACCCGCGCTCGCGCATGAAGCTCGACCACGCCATGCGCCAGGCGCTGGCGGCCGGGCACTTCCGCCTGCACTACCAGCCGCAGGTGGCGCTGGGCACCGGCGCGGTGTGCGGCGCCGAGGCGCTGCTGCGCTGGCACGACCCGGTGCTGGGCAACGTGTCGCCGGGCGAGTTCATCCCCGTGGCCGAGGAGAGCGGCTTCATCGTCGCCCTCGGCGGCTGGGTGATGCGCGAGGCCGTGCGCCAGGCCGCCGACTGGCATGCGCGCGGGCGGCGGATCCTGGTGTCCGTCAACGTCTCGGCGCTGCAGTTCCAGCAGGCCGGCTTCGTCGACGGCGTGGCCGCCGAGCTGCGCGCCGCGGGGCTGGACGCGCGGTGGCTGGAGCTGGAGCTCACCGAGTCCATCCTGATCCAGGACGCGCACGACGCGCTCGCGCGGCTGCAGGCCCTGGCCGAGCTGGGCGTCAAGCTCGCGATCGACGACTTCGGCACCGGCTATTCGAGCCTGGGCTACCTCAAGCGCTTCCCGATCCGGCGGCTGAAGATCGACCGCAGCTTCATCAAGGGGCTGCCGGGCGACGAGAGCGATGCCGGCATCGTGCACGCCATCGTCAACCTCGGCCGGGCGCTGCACCTGGGCGTGATCGCCGAGGGGGTGGAGACCGAGGCGCAGCGCGCCTTCCTCGCCGAGGCCGGCTGCCGCGAGTACCAGGGCTTCCTGTGCGCGCCGGCGCTCGACCCGGCCACGTTCGAGGCGCGCTTCGCCGGTGGCGACTGCCCGGACTGAGCGGCCGGGCCGGCCGGGCGGTCAGCCCGCCACGCGCTGGCGCTGCTGCCCGAGCCCCTCGATGCCCAGCGTCATCACCTGCCCCGCACGCAGGTACTGCGGCGGCTTCATGCCCAGGCCCACGCCGGGCGGCGTGCCGGTGGCGATCACGTCGCCCGGCAGCAGGGTCATGAAGCGGCTCAGGTAGCTCACGATCTGCGCCACGCCGAACACCATGGTGCGGGTGCTGCCGCGCTGGCGCGGCTGGCCGTCGACGTCGAGCCACATCGCGAGCGCCTGCGGGTCGGGCACCTCGTCCGCCGTGACGAGCCAGGGGCCGATGGGGCCGAAGGTGTCGCAGCCCTTGCCCTTGTCCCAGGTGCCGCCGCGCTCGAGCTGGTACTCGCGCTCGGAGACGTCGTTCACCACGCAGTAGCCCGCCACGTGCGACAGCGCCCGCGCCTCGCTCACGTGCCGGGCGGTGCGCCCGATGACGACGCCCAGCTCCACCTCCCAGTCGGTCTTGGTGCTGCCCGGCGGCAGGCGCACCGGGTCGTCGGGCCCGCTGATGCAGGTCGTCGCCTTCATGAAGACCACCGGCTCGGCCGGCACCGGCAGGCCCGACTCGGCCGCGTGGTCGGCATAGTTGAGCCCGATGGCCACGAACTTGCTGATGCCGGTGAAGGGCACGCCCAGCCGCGGCGTGCCGCGCACGAGCGGGAAGGCCGACGGGTCGAGCCGGCGCAGGCGCGCGAGGCCCGCGGCCCCGAGCGTGGGCAGGTGCAGGTCGCCGGCGGCGGCCGAGATGTCGCGCAGGCGGCCCTCGGCGTCCAGCATGCCGGCGCGTTCATGGCCGGGGCGCCCGTAGCGAAGCAGTTTCATTCAGCCTCCGTACATCGGTGGAATCGGAATTTTGTAGAGTCGACCCGAGGAGGGTAGTGCAATGAGCCTCACGACGCAGATCCTCGAGCGCAAGCTCGCCAGCCTCAACGTTCCACTCGCCGTGGTGCTGCCCGACGGCGAGCGCGTGGGACCGCCCGATGCCAAGGTGGTGCTCAAGCTGCGCGACCTTGCCCCGCTCGCCCACGTCGCCGCCGGCGAGGTCGGCCGCGTGGCGCAGGACTGCGTGGAGGGCAAGCTCGACATCCAGGGCACGATGCGCGACGTGATGGCCGTCGCCGCCTCGATGATCGACGACGACCCCACCCGCAGCGAGCCGCCGGCCGCGCCGCTGCGCTGGTGGGGCGACGTGATCCGCCGCAGCCGCTCGCGCGCGCGCCACGACCCCGAGTCGGACAAGCGGCAGATCCAGTTCCACTACGACGTCTCCGACGAGTTCTACGCGCTGTGGCTCGATCCGCGCCGCGTCTATTCCTGCGCCTACTACCGCGAGCCCGGGATGGACCTCGCGCAGGCCCAGGAGGCCAAGCTCGACCACATCTGCCGCAAGCTCATGCTGAAGGAGGGCGAGCGCTTCCTCGACATCGGCGCCGGCTGGGGCGGCCTGCTGCTGTGGGCGGCCGAGCACTACGGCGTGACGGCGCACGGCATCACGCTCAGCAAGAACCAGCATGCGCACGTGAACCGGCTGATCGAGGAGCGGGGCCTCGCCGGGCGCGTGACGATGGAGCTGCGCGACTACCGCGAGCTGCCCGAGGACCGGCCCTGGGACAAGATCGCCTCGGTGGGCATGTTCGAGCACGTGGGCCGCGCCCAGCTGCCCGCCTACTTCGCGAAGATCTTCCGGCTGCTCGTGCCGGGCGGCCTGCTGCTCAACCACGGCATCACCGCCGGCGGCACGCGCAACAGCCAGCTCGGCGCCGGCATGGGCGAGTTCATCGAGCGCTACATCTTCCCCGGCGGCGAGCTGCTGCATCTCTCGCACGTGCTCGAGGTGATGAGCGAGTCGGCGCTCGAATGCGTGGACGTGGAGAACCTGCGCCCGCACTACGCGCGCACGCTGTGGGCCTGGAGCGACGGGCTGGAGGCGCAGCTGCCGCAGGCCCGCGACGTGACGCGCGACAGCGTGGTGCGCGCCTACCGGCTGTACCTCGCCGGCTGCGCCATGAGCTTCGAGCAGGGCTGGATCTCGCTGCACCAGATGCTCGCCGCGCGGCCCACGCGCGACGTGGCGGCCGGGCCGATGCGGGGCGCACAATCGGCCTTCCCCTTCAACCGCAGCTACATGTACCCATGATCTACAAGTTCAAGTCCAAATCGGCCGGGGACGTCATCATGATGAAGGCCAACGGCGACGAGGTGCTCGGCATCATCGGCAAGTCGGCGGGTGCCCAGGGCATCATCGAAGCGGCCGACATGCCGGCCGCCATCGCCGCCATCGAGCGCGCCGTGGTCGAGGACGACGAGCTGCGCCGGCAGGCCGCCGAGAAGGGCGGGCCCGAAGGCAAGCCCGGCCCGGGCGTCACGCTGCGCCAGCGCGTCTGGCCGCTGGTCGAGATGATGAAGCGCTCTCATGCCGAAGGGAACGACATCGTCTGGGGTGTTTGATGGCCCACCCCCTGCGCGCTTGATCGCATGAGCGGCGGATTCATACATCGCAAGGAGAAGAAGCAGTGAAGCTCTGGAGCAACAGCTGGGTCAACGGCGAAGCCATTCCGCCGAAGTACGCCGCCGGGCGGCTCGACGCCGACGGGCCGACGTTCTCGGACAACGTGAACCCGCACCTCGCCTGGAGCGAGGTGCCCGAGGGCACGAAGTCGTTCGCGCTCATCTGCCACGACTTCGACGTGCCGAGCCAGGGCGACGACGTGAACAAGCCCGACCGCGAGGTGCCGGCCGACCTGCCGCGCGTCGACTTCTTCCACTGGGTGATGACGGACCTGCCGGCCTCGCTGTCCGAGATCTCCGAGGGCGAGTTCTGCCGCGGCTTCACCCCGCGCGGCAAGAGCGGCCCGGCCACGCTGCACGGCGCCCGCCACGGCCTGAACGACTACACCGGCTGGTTCGCCGGCGACCCCGACAACGGCGGCCAGTACTTCGGCTACGACGGCCCGTTCCCCCCCTTCAACGATTCGCTGATCCACCACTACGTGTTCACGGTCTACGCGCTGTCGGTGGCGCGCACGCCGATCGAGGGCGTGTTCGACGGCAAGCAGCTGCGCGAGGCCATCTACCCGCACGTGCTGGCCGAGGCCACGCACTCGGGCACCTACACGCTCAACCGCCGGCTGCTGAAGTGAACCCGGCGGACGGCGGCGCCGTGCCCGAGGCGACGCGCATCATCGCCGTGCGCCACGGCGAGACGGCGTGGAACGCCGACTCGCGCATGCAGGGGCATCTCGACATTCCGCTCAACGCCACCGGCCGCTGGCAGGCGCAGCGCCTGGCGCAGGCGCTGGCCGGCGAGACGCTCGACGCGATCTACGCCAGCGACCTCTCGCGCGCCTTCGACACCGCGCAGGCGGTGGCGGCGCTGAGCGGCCACGCGGTGACTGCCGACGCCGGCCTGCGCGAGCGCGCCTTCGGCAGCTTCGAGGGCCAGACCTACACCGGCATCGAGGTGCGCTGGCCCGAGGAGGGCGCACGCTGGCGCGCGCGCGACGTCGACTTCGCGCCGCAGGGCGGCGAGTCGCTGCGGCAGTTCCACGCACGCTGCGTCGGGGCGGCCTCGCGGCTGGCCGCGGCGCATCCGGGCGGCACCGTCCTGCTGGTCGCCCACGGCGGCGTGCTGGACTGCCTGTACCGCGCCGCCACCCGCATCGAGCTCGACGTGATCCGCACCTGGCAGCTCGGCAACGCCAGCATCAACCGGCTGCTGTACAGCGGCGAGGGCTTCTCGCTCGTCGGCTGGAGCGACACGCGGCACCTCGAAGACGCGGTGCTGGACGAGGCGTCCACGTGAGCGGTGTGCCGGCCAGCGTGGGCGATGCGGTCGGCACGATCGACACGCCGGCGCTGGTGGTCGACCTGGACGCGCTGGAGCGCAACATCGAGCGCATGGCCGACTACGCGCGGCGCCACGGCCTGCGCCTGCGCCCGCATGCCAAGACGCACAAGAGCGCGGCCATCGCGCGGCTGCAGATGGCCGCCGGCGCCGTGGGCGTGTGCGTGCAGAAGCTCGGCGAGGCCGAGGCGCTGGCCGATGCCGGCATCGCCGACCTCTACCTCAGCAACGAGATCGTCGACGAGCGCAAGCTGGCGCGGCTCGCGGCCCTGGCCGGGCGCGCGGCGCTCGCCGTGGCGGTCGACTCCCCGCTCGGCATCGAGCGGCTGGCCACCGCGCTGAAGGCGGCCGGCACCTCGCTCGGCGTGTTCGTGGAGGTCGACGTCGGCCACGGCCGCTGCGGCGTGGCGCCCACCGCCGCCGGCACGCTGGCGCAGCAGGTGGTGTCGCACGGCCTGCGCTTCGCCGGGCTGCAGGCCTACCATGGCCGGGCCCAGCACCTGCGCGCCGTGGCCGAGCGCGAGGCGGCGATCCGGCACGCCGTGGCGCTGGCGCGCGCCGCCCAGGCCAGCGTCACGGCCGCCGGCCTCGACTGCCCGCTCGTCACCGGCGGCGGCACCGGCAGCTTCGCCTTCGAGGCCACGGGCGGCGTGCACGGCGAGATCCAGCCCGGCAGCTACGTCTTCATGGACCGCGACTACGCCGCCAACGACCTCGGCGGCGGCGCACCGGCCTTCGAGCAGGCGCTCTTCGTCAAGGCGCAGGTGATGAGCCGCGGCCAGGCGCATGCGGTGGTGGACGCCGGCCACAAGTCGCATGCCATCGACTCCGGCCTGCCGCAGGTGTGGCGGCGCCGGCTCGAGTTCGCCAACGGCGGCGACGAGCACGGCATCCTGCGCAGCGCGGGCGACGAGCTGCCGGCGCTCGGCGAGACCGTGTGGCTGGTGCCCGGCCACTGCGACCCGACGGTCAACCTGCACGACCACTACGTCGCCGTGCGCGGCGGCCTGGGGCAGGGCCGGGTCGAGGCGGTCTGGCCGGTGGACGCGCGCGGCGGCGTGCGCTGAGGCCCGCGGGGTTCCGGGAAAGCGCCGCTTCTGCCGCCGCGGCTTCGGCGCGATGATGCGGCCATGACCGGCCCCCAGATCATCGTTCTCGCCACCCCGATCTTCCTGCTGCTGATCGGCGTCGAGCTCCTCGTCGGCCTGAAGCGCGGGCGCAACACCTACCGCCTGAGCGACGCGCTGAACAGCATCGGCCTGGGCATCATGAGCCAGATCGTCGGCGTGTTCACCGTGCTGATGACGGCCGGCATCTACACCGTCGTGCACCAGCACGTGGCGCTCGTGCGGCTGCCGGCCGACGCCTGGTGGGTGTGGGTGGCGGGCCTGGTGCTCTACGACCTGTGCTACTACTGGCACCACCGCCTCGGCCACACGGTGGCGGTGCTCTGGGCCGCGCATGCGGTGCACCACCAGAGCGAGGACTACAACCTCTCCACCGCGCTGCGCCAGACGAGCAGCGGCTTCCTGTTCGGCTGGCTCTTCTACCTGCCGATGGCGGTGCTGGGCTTCCCGCCGCTGGTCTTCGGCATCGTCGCGCTCATCGACCTGCTCTACCAGTACTGGGTGCACACGCAGCAGATCGGCCGCCTCGGCTGGTTCGACCGCTGGTTCTGCGCGCCCAGCAACCACCGCGTGCACCACGCGGTGAACGACAGGTACCTCGACCGCAACTACGGCGGCATCCTCATCGTCTGGGACCGGCTCTTCGGCAGCTTCGAGCCCGAGGACGACGCCGAGCCCTGCGTCTACGGCACGCGCAGCCCGCTGCGCAGCTGGAACCCGCTGTGGGCCAACCTGCAGGTCTATGCCGACCTCGCGCACGATGCATGGCACGCCGGGCGCTGGATCGACAAGCTGCGCGTGTGGGTCATGCCGCCCGGCTGGCGCCCGGCCGACGTGGCGGCGCGCTTTCCCAAGCCGGCCTTCGACCTGCGCGCCGTGCAGCGCTACGACCCGCCGATCGGCCGCGCCGCGGCATGGACGGCGGGCCTGCTTTTCGCGGGGCTGCTCGCCGCCACCGCGGCGCTGCTATGGAACGCCCACACGCTCAGCCTGGCGCAGCAGGCGGGCGCGGCCGCGGCCATCGTGGCGGGGCTGTGGGCGGTCGGCGCGGTGTGCACGCCGCGTGCGGCGGCCGTGACCGGGCGGCAGGTTTCGGCATGACCTCGCACTGAGTTGCGATCCGACGATCAAGCGAATGCCGCGGAGCCGGCTTTGCCGGTCCGCCGGCGTTGCCCCCTTGAGGGGGCGCGCGAAGCGCGTAGGGGGTGGGTCAGTTTCCGTCGAACAGCCCGCCCGCCGCCTGCGGCGGCGCCACGCCCAGGTGCCGGAAGGCGGCCAGCGTCGCCACCCGCCCGCGCGGGGTGCGCTGCAGGTAGCCCTGCTGGATGAGGTAGGGCTCGATCACGTCCTCGATGGTGCCCGGCTCCTCGCCGATGGCGGCGGCCACGTTGTCCAGCCCCACCGGCCCACCGTCGAAGCGGTGCACCACGGCCTCGAGCAGCTTGCGGTCCATCACGTCGAAGCCCTGCGGGTCGACGTCGAGCATGGCCAGCGCCCGGTCGGCGATGGATTGGTCCACGCGGCCGTCGCCCTTCACGTCGGCATAGTCGCGCACGCGGCGCAGCAGGCGGTTGGCGATGCGCGGCGTGCCGCGCGAGCGGCGTGCGATCTCGAAGGCGCCCGCCTCGTCGACGGGCACGTTCAGCAGGCCGGCCGAGCGGCGCACGATGCGCGCCAGTTCCTCCGCGCTGTAGAACTCCAGCCGCGCCACGATGCCGAAGCGGTCGCGCAGCGGGTTGGTCAGCATGCCGGCGCGCGTGGTCGCGCCCACCAGCGTGAAGGGCTGCAGGTCGAGCTTGATGCTGCGCGCCGCCGGGCCCTCGCCGATCATGATGTCGATCTGGTAGTCCTCCAGCGCCGGGTAGAGGATCTCCTCGACCACCGGCGACAGGCGGTGGATCTCGTCGATGAACAGCACGTCGTTCGGTTCGAGGTTGGTGAGGATGGCCGCCAGGTCCTTGGGCTTCTCCAGCACCGGCCCCGAGGTCTGGCGCAGGTTCACGCCGAGCTCGTTGGCGATGATGTGGCTGAGCGTCGTCTTGCCCAGCCCCGGCGGGCCGAACAGCAGCACGTGGTCCATCGCCTCGCGGCGCATGCGCGCGGCGCCGATGAAGATCTCCAGCTGCTCGCGCGCCTTGGGCTGGCCGACGTATTCCGCCAGGCCCTTGGGCCGCAGCGCGCGCTCGATCGCCTCTTCGTTCGGCGACGCCGGCGCGGCGCTGACGACGCGGCGCGCGGGCTCGAACTCGTCGGTCTGGATGCTCATGGGCTCATTATGGAGACGCGCCGCCCGGCGTCCGCGCCGCCGGGGCGTTGCTAGACTGGCGTCCGTGCTTCCACTGCGCCGCCGCCTTCGCCTGTTCAGCTGGATCGCCCTGTGGGCGATGGCGGCGCTGGCGCTGGCGCCGAGCGTGTCGCACGCGCTGGCCGCCGGCTCCGCGCCGGAGCCGGGCTCGGAGATCTGCTCCACGCTCGGCCTGGACGCGCCGTCACCCGCCGGCGGCGACGAATCCGGCGCGGTGCTGCACCTGGAGCACTGCCCGCTGTGCACGCAGACGGCCCACGCGCCCGGCCTGCCGCCCGCGCAGGCCGGCGTGCCGGCCGCGGCGCCGGGCGGCCAGGCGCTGCCGCGGGCCTTCCTCCACGCCCCGCACCCGCTCTTCGCGTGGACCCGGGCGCAGCCGCGCGCCCCGCCCCGGTCGATCTGATCCGACACCCGCGCCGGCCCGCGACACGCTCGCGCATGCCGGTGCGTTCCGCCTCGATCGCGCGCGCCTCCCGGCCGCCCCACGCTTTTCCCGAAGGATGCTTCCCATGATCTCCCTGCAACGCCTGTTCGCCGCCCTCGTGGTCGCTGCCGCCTCGGCGGCGGTGCACGCCCACGGCTACAAGATCGGCGCCATCGACATCGGCCACCCGTACGCGCGCGCCACGGCGCCCGGCCAGCCCACCGGCGGCGGCTTCCTGAAGCTCACGAACAAGGGCGACGCCGACCGCCTGCTGTCGGCCGCCGCGGACGTGTCCACCGCGGTCGAACTGCACGTCATGAAGATGGAAGGCGACGTGATGCGCATGCGCCAGGTCGACGCCATCGACGTGCCCGCCGGCCAGACCGTCGAGCTCAGGCCGGGCGGCCTGCACATCATGTTCGTCGGCCTGAAGGCGCCACTGAAGGAGGGTGAGCGCTTCCCGATGACGCTCCGGTTCGAGAAGGCCGGCGAGGTGGCCGTCGAGGTGGTGGTGGAGAAGGCGGCCGCCCAGCCGGCGGCGCATCACAAGCACTGAGCGCCCGGCGCCTCAGCGCGCCAGCGACTTGAGCGCGTGCTTGATGCCCTCGCTCACGCCCGCGTCGGGCGGCAGGGTCTTGAGCGCGGCGGCGGCCTCGCGGTCGCTGTAGCCGAGCGCCACCAGCGCCTGCAGGATGTCGGCCTGCGCGTCGTTCGCCGCCGCGGCGGGGCGGGCGACGGCGTCGCTCAGCTTGCCTCTGAGCTCCAGCAGCAGCCGCTCGGCGGTCTTCTTGCCGATGCCGGGCACCTTCACGAGGCGCCCGCTTTCCTGCAGGCTGACCGCCTGCGCGAGCTCGGCGACGCTCAGGCCCGACAGGATGGCCAGCGCCGTGCGCGGCCCCACGCCCGAGATCTTCACGAGCTGGCGGAAGGCCGCGCGCTCGTCGTGCGTGAGAAAGCCGAACAGCACCTGCGCGTCCTCGCGCACCACGAAATGGGTGAGCAGCGTGACGCGCTCGCCCAGGCCCGGCAGGTTGTAGAAGGTGCTCATCGGCACGTCGACCTCGTAGCCGACGCCGTGGCAGTCGATGAGCAGCTGCGGCGGGGATTTCTCCGCCAGGGTGCCGGTGAGTCGTCCGATCATGGCCGGGATGTTACGGCCCGGCCACTGCGCCGATCAGCGGCGGAAGAGGCCCAGGCGCTGCGCTTCCAGCGCAGCCTCGGCGCGCGAGCTGACGTTCAGCTTGCGGTAGATCTGCTTGACGTAGTCGGCGATGGTGTGGCGCGAAAGGTTCAGCTGCACGCCGATCTCCGGCAGCGTGAAGCCCTTGGCCACGCGCAGCAGCACCTCGTTCTCGCGCTCGGTGAGCGAGACGTGCGGCAGGTTCTGCGGCCGCGACCACGAGTTCTGCGCCGCGAAGTGCGCCAGCACCCGCCGCGCGATCGACGGCGACAGCGGCGGCTCGCCCTGGCTCATGCGCTTGAGCTGTTCGGCGATCTGGTCGCGCGGCTGCTCCTTGAGCAGGTAGCCGAAGGCGCCGGCCTGCAGCGCGGGAAAGAGGTGGTCGTCGTCGTCGTGGATGGTCACCACCACCGACTGCGCCTCGGGCTGCGACTCGCGCAGCGCCGCCACCACGTCGACGCCGGAGCCGTCGGGCAGGCCCAGGTCCACCAGCGCGAGGTCGAAGCGCACCGCCGTGATCAGCTCGCGCGCGTCGTGCACCCGCGCGGCTTCCGAGATCAGCGATTGCGGAAAGACCTGGAGCACCAGCGCCTTCATCCAGGCGCGGATCTCGGGCAGGTCTTCGAGGAGCAGGATGTTCGTCATGGCCGGGGCCGATGAAGCGGATGACCCGCTGATCGTAACTTCCGGAAACGACGTGTGCGCACGCTGCGGTGCCGGATCAGAGGGGCAGCGTGAGCCTTATCACGGTGCCGTAGCCGGGGGCCGACTCGACGAGGCACTGGCCCTGCAGCTGCTTGGCGCGGTGCTTCATGCTGGCCATGCCGTGGCCGCGGTCGAGGCGGCCGTCGAGCTCCAGCGGGATGCCGCCGCCGTTGTCCTGCACGGTCACGCCGAACTCGCGCGCGCTCACGTGCGCGCTGACGGTGCAGTGCGAGGCGCCGCTGTGCTTGATGATGTTGCTCACCGCCTCGCGCAGCACGCGCGTGGTCTGCACGAAGGTGCGCGCCGGCAGCAGCTGCTCGATCTCCTCGGCCGGGCCGCGCCACTCGGCCTCGATGTTGGCCTGCCCCAGGCGCGAGACGGTCTCGGCGCGCCAGTCGGCCAGGGCGTCGGCCAGCCGCACCGGGCGCCCGCTCAGGCCGCGCACCGACAGGCGCATCTCCTCCAGCGCCTCGCGCGCGAGCGTGGAGATGCGCTCGCTCTCGCTGGTGTGCACGATGGTCAGCAGCTTGGCGCCGAGGTCGTCGTGCAGGTCGGCGGCGATGCGCTTGCGCTCGGCCTGCGTCACCTGCTCGATGCGCATCTCCGACATCTCGGCGAAGCTGCGCTCGATCTCGGCCGTGGCCTGCTTGACGCGGGTCTCCAGGGTGCGGCGGCCGGCCTCGGCGGCCTCGAGCGCGTGGGCGAAGAGCTGCAGCAGGCGCGCGCCGATGGCCAGAAGCATCAGCGGCAGGGCGACGTTCAGCATGTCCAGGCTCGACGGCACGACCATCCCCTGCTGCATCGCCAGCTCGATCAGCACCAGCACGAGCGTGCCGCCGAGGATGAAGAGCATCGGCCAGAAGTCGCGCCGCCGCGTGCGCCGGGTGACCACCAGGTACAGCGCCATGGCGGCCGCCAACTCGAGCGCCAGCAGCACGAACCAGGCGCCGGCCGTCGGGTACACCCGCGACGGCCCGGCGATCAGCAGCCCGAGCGGCATCAGCACGCACTGCGCGGCCAGCGCCGTCTCGATCATGCGCGAGCGCAGCCCGGCGTAGCTCAGCAGGAACTGCACCGCGAAGGCGACGGCGACCGGGAAGGCCGTGCACACGAGGAACTCCACGGTGTCCGAGTCGAGGGCGATGTCGCGCCACCACACGCGCACCGACAGCAGCGACCAGCACACCAGCAGCGCGCCGAAGTAGCCGAGGTACACCTCGCCGCGGTTGGTGCGGTACAGGCCGAGCATGAGCAGGCCGAACACCATCAGCACCAGCGCGGCGGCCTGCACCGTGCCCACCTGCCAGAAGTGCCGCGCGGCGTGGACCGGCGCCAGCTCGGCCTGCGGGCCGATGCGCAGCGCCGACAGCCCGCCGGCGCGCTGGCGCGAGGCCACGTGCCACAGCGAGGTGCCGACCACGCGCAGGTCGAGCACGTTGGCCTGCGCCTGCAGCAGCGCCGGCGGCAGCGTGACGAGCTGCGGCCGCTGGCAGTTGCGCGTCACCGGCTCGCGCATGCGCCCGCCGCTGAAGATGCGCTCGCCGTTGAGCAGCACCTCGACGTTGGTGCAGGCGCGCTCGATGTACAGCGCCATCAGCTCGGCGCCGTCTTCCCCGGCGGGCAGGTCGAAGCGCAGCCGGTACCACACGCTGCCGTCGTGGCGCGGGCGGCTGTGCGCCCAGTCGTCGGGCAGCGTCGTCGGGACGGCGGCGGCGTCCGCGGGGAAGCGCAGCGCGTCGCTCTCGACCGCGAGCGCCTGCGTCAGCGTGAAGGCCGACGGCGCCTCCTGCGCCATCGCCGGCGTGATCGCCAGGCAGGCGAGCAGGGCCCAATGGACGAGCAGCGCGCGAAGAAGCATGGGCGGCGATTGTGCAGTAAGCAAATGCGTCCGAAGGGGCGCCGCGCGCCCGCGAAAGGCCGGCGGCGCGGGCCAGTTCACGCTTGGCGCGACAATCGCGGCTCCCTCCGCCGCCGGCCGCTCCGTGATCCTTCGCCACGCCTTCATCCCGCTCGACAACACCCGCCTCGCGCACCTGTGCGGCAGCATGGACGGCCACCTGCGCGACATCGAGGCGGCGCTGGACGTGCGGATCACGCGGCGCAACGAGTCCTTCCGCGTCGAAGGGGCCAAGGGCCACGCCGAGCGCGCGGTGGTGCTGCTGCAGTCGCTCTACGACCGTGCGCGCCACCCGATCGCGCCCGAGGCCTTCCAGCTCGCGCTGGTCGAGGCCACCTCGGGTGCCTCGGCGGCGCCGCGCGACGAGGCGGGCGAGGGGGGCGACGCCCCCGAGGTCGTGCTGCGCACGCGGCGCAACGACCTGGCCGGGCGCACGCCCAACCAGCAGCTGTACCTGCGCAACATCCTCGCGCACGACATCACCTTCGGCATCGGCCCGGCCGGCACCGGCAAGACCTTCCTCGCGGTGGCCTGCGCCGTCGACGCGCTGGAGCGCAGCGCGGTGCAGCGCATCATCCTCACGCGCCCGGCGGTCGAGGCCGGCGAGCGACTGGGCTTCCTGCCCGGCGACCTGGCGCAGAAGGTCGACCCCTACCTGCGCCCGCTCTACGACGCGCTCTACGACCTGATGGGCCTCGAGAAGGTGGGCCGCGCGTTCGAGAAGGGCACGATCGAGGTGGCGCCGCTCGCCTTCATGCGCGGGCGCACGCTCAACCATGCCTTCGTCATCCTCGACGAGGCGCAGAACACCACGCCCGAGCAGATGAAGATGTTCCTGACGCGCATCGGCTTCGGCAGCAAGTGCGTGGTCACCGGCGACGTGAGCCAGATCGACCTGCCGCGCGGCGCCGAGAGCGGGCTGATCCATGCCGAGCGCGTGCTGCGGCGCGTGCGCGGCATCGCCAACACGCGCTTCACCGCGGCCGACGTGGTGCGCCATCCGCTGGTGGCGCGCATCGTCGAGGCCTACGAGCGCTTCGACGAGGAATGAACCACCCCCTACGCGCTGCGCGCGCCCCCTCCAAGGGGGCAACACCGGCGGACCGGCGCAGCCGGATCCGCGGTGTTCGCTTGATGGCGCGCCCTGCACTCACGCTGTCGCTGCAGTTCGCGGACGCTCGCCACCGCGCGGAGCTGCCGCGGCACTTCGTCGCGCGGTGCCTCCGCGCGGCGCTGTCGCGGCCGGCGCAGATCGCGGTGCGCATCGTCGATGCCGACGAGGGGCGCGCTCTCAACCGCGACTACCGCGGCCGCGACTACGCCACCAACGTGCTGACCTTCGACTACGTGCGCGAGCCCGAGGTCGAGGCCGACCTGGTGCTGTGCGCGCCCGTGGTGGCCGACGAGGCGCGCGCGCAGGGCCTCGCGCTGCGCGCGCACTACGCCCACCTGCTGGTGCACGGCGCGCTGCATGCGCAGGGCTACGACCATGAGGACGACGCCGACGCGCGTGTGATGGAGGCGCGCGAGAGCGAGCTGCTGCGCGCGCTCGGTTTCGACGACCCCTACCGGCGCTGACGCGGCGGCCAGAGCACCGAGCCGATCGCCGCGCCCATCAGCACCACGGCGGCGGCGTCCTGCCAGTGCAGCGCCTCGCCCAGCCACAGCGCGCCCGACACCGAGCCCAGCACCGGGATCATCATCACCGACAGCGTGGAGGCGGCCGGCGGCAGCGAGCGGGCGAGCACCATCCACGCCAGCTGCGCGAAGCCGAAGATCGCCACCGCGTTGAAGAGGATGGCGCCCCAGGCGGCAGGCGTCGGCGCAGCCCACCGGCCGCGCTCGAACACGGCGGTGAGCACGGTGAGCACCAGCGCGCTCAGGACCAGCATCCACCACGCCAGCGTGATCGTCGGCACCTGCAGCGTGGTGCGGCGCAGCTGCTGCGTGCCCAGCGCCCACACGGCGGCGGCGCCCAGCATGCCCATCGCCGCCCAGGGCCGGCCGGCCATCTGGCCGAGCTCGTGCCACAGCAGCAGCGCCACGCCGAGCGCCGCGGCGAGCACGCCCAGGCCCTGGCGCGCGCTCAGCCGGTCGCCGAACAGCGCGCGGCCCCACAGCGCCGAGAAGATCGGCATGGTGTAGCCGAGGATCGCCGCCCGCCCCGACGACAGCGCCTGGATCGCCACGATGGCCAGCACGTGCCACACCGTCATGTTGGTGAGCGCGAGCCGCGCCACCTCCGGCCAGTCGCGCCGGTCGATGCGCAGCGGCTGGCCCATCGCGCGCGCCGCGACGTAGACGATGGGCAGCCCGAACCAGATGGACAGCGCGCGGAAGGCGAAGGGCGGGTACTCGGTCACGCCGATCTTCATGACCGGCCAGTTGATGCCCCAGGCGAGGGTGAGCAGGATCAGCAGGACGAGCTGTCTCGGCGCGAGAGTCATGGACGGCCGCAATCAGCGCGAATGCCCGAGGTAGCGCTTGCGCCAGAAGAACACGCTCAGCCCGACGCCCAGCACGATCATGAGCAGCAGCACCACCCAGAAGCCGCGCACGCTGTGGATGAGCGGCAGGTCGTCGAAGTTCATGCCGAAGAAGCCGGTCAGCAGGTTCAGCGGCAGGAAGATGGCGGTGAGCACGGTGAGCGTGCGCATGATGTCGTTGGTGCGGTTGCTCTGCGCCGCGAAGTGCATCTGCACCGCCGTCTCGGCGGCCGACTCGAGCCGGCGCACGTGGGTGAGCACGCGCTCGATGTGCTCGAGCACGTCGCGCGAGCGCACGCGCAGCAGCTCGCGCTCGCGCCGCGCGGCGGCGTTGGCCGCCTCGGGCCATTCGTCGAGCGCGTCGATCCATTCGACCATGGCGCTGCGCTGGTCCTCGCAGGTGTCCTCCAGCATGTGCAGCGCGTTGCGCGATTCGAGCAGCACCTGCCAGTTGTCGTAGCGACCGCGCGGCGTGAACAGCTGCTGCTGCAGGTAGCCGAGCTGGCGGGTGAGCAGGCGCCGCAGGTCGAGGTAGCTGTCGACCATGAAGTTCACCATGCGCAGCATCAGGTCGGGCGCGTTCGGCGGGATGCGCGCGGTGGCGCGCACGTCGCCGCCCTGCGTCTGCATCTGCAGCCGGTTGGCGAAGAAGTCGCGCACGACGCACTCGGCCGGATGCACGGTGACGAGCACGCGCTCGAAGAGGGCGAAGCCGACCGGGCTGGTGTCGATGGCGTCGAGCGCGGCGCGCGCCGTGCTGAGCGTGCCGCGGCTCTCGTCGATGAACATGGCCGCGCTGCCCGTGCCCGCCGCGAGCCGGCGGAACACCAGCAGGTCGTACCAGGAGGTGTAGTCGAAGTTCGACGGCAGCTGGTTGTTCAGCAGGTCGGCCACGTGCAGGTCGACGAGCTGCCCGCCCGTCCAGCGCTGCAGCGCGCCCTGCAGGGTGGCGAGCTGCGACTCGAATTCGCGCCGGCCGGTGCCCACCCACAGGTAGCCGCCGTCGGGCAGCGCGTCGGGCAGGGCGCCGAGCTCGGTGTAGCGCTCGCCGTTGATGTGGAAGATGCGCATCGCGGCCCGGGCCGGCGCGCTTCAGCGCGCGCGCAGCTGGCGCGCGGCGTCGAGCGCGAAGTAGGTGAGCACGCCGTCGGCGCCGGCGCGCTTGAAGGCGAGCAGGCTCTCCATCATCGCCGCGTCGTTGTCGAGCCAGCCGTTCTGCGCGGCGGCCTTGAGCATGGCGTACTCGCCGCTCACCTGGTAGGCGAAGGTGGGCATGCGGAACGCATCCTTCACGCGGCGCACGATGTCCAGGTAGGGCATGCCGGGCTTGACCATCACCATGTCGGCGCCTTCGGCGATGTCCAGCGCCACCTCGCGCAGCGCCTCGTCGGTGTTGGCGGGGTCCATCTGGTAGACCTTCTTGTTGCCGCGGCCGAGGTTGCCGGCCGAGCCCACCGCGTCGCGGAACGGGCCGTAGAAGGCGCTCGCGTACTTGGCGCTGTAGGCCATGATCTTCGTGTGCACCAGGCCGCGCTGCTCCAGCGTGTGGCGGATGGCGCCGATGCGCCCGTCCATCATGTCGCTGGGGGCCACGATGTCCACGCCCGCCTCGGCCTGCAGCATCGCCTGCTGCACCAGCACGGCCACGGTGTCGTCGTTGACGACGTAGCCGCCGTCGTCGAGCAGGCCGTCCTGGCCGTGGCTGGTGAAGGGGTCGAGCGCCACGTCGGTGAGCACGCCCAGCTCGGGGAAGCGCTTCTTCAGCTCGCGCACGGCGGTGGGCACGAGGCCCTCGGGGTTGAGCGCCTCGCGGCCGTCCTCGGTCTTGAGCGAGGGCTCGATCACCGGGAACAGCGCCATCACCGGAATGCCCAGCGACAGGCATTCCTCGGCCACCGGCAGCAGGAGGTCGACGCTGCGGCGGTGCACGCCGGGCATCGAGGCCACGGCCTGCTCCTGGCGCTGCCCCGCGAGCACGAAGACCGGCAGGATCAGGTCGCTCGGGTCGAGGCGGTGCTCACGCACCAGCGCGCGGCTGAACGCGTCGCGGCGCAGGCGCCGCGGGCGGCTGGAGGGGTAGGGCGGCAGGGGAGGAATGCTGGGCACGGCGGGCGATTCCGAAAGGGTGCAGACCATGCCGGTGCAGGCGGGCCCGCGGGCCGCGGGAACCCTGGCGCCGGCCCCTGGCCGCAGCGTCTGCGGTGGCGGTTTTCATCTGCTAAAGTGACCGGCGAATGATAGCCGCAAGGCCGTCATTCCCTGCTTTTCCTCCCTGAGCAGGCGCCTTGCCGTGATGACAGCGCTAAGGCTTTCCGGCCCTGACCCGAACGGTCGGGGCTTTTTTCTGCCCGCGCCCGCGGCATGCCCCGCGGGCACGTCCGGATAATGGGCCGATGCTCTGGATCAAAGCCTTCCACATCGTCTTCATCGCGAGCTGGTTCGCGGGCCTGTTCTACCTGCCGCGCATCTTCGTGAACCTGGCCGCCGTGCCCGCCGACAGCCATGCCGAGCGCGAGCGCCTGCTGCTGATGGCGCGCCGGCTCTACCGCTTCACGAGCCTGCTGATGCTGCCGGCCGTGGGCCTGGGCCTGTGGCTGTGGCTCGGCTACTTCCGCGATGCCGGCGGCTGGCTGCACGCCAAGCTCGCGCTGGTGGTCGTGGCCCTCGGCTACCACCATGCCTGCCGCTCGCTGCTGCGCAAGTTCGAGCAGTTCGCCAACCAGCGCAGCGAGCGCTGGTTCCGCGTGTTCAACGAGGCCTCCGTGCTGCTCTTCGCCGCCATCGTCGTGCTGGTGGTCGTCAAGCCTTTCTAGGCACCGCGCCGCATGCCGCCCGGCCACCGCAGCTCCGCGATGCCGCTGGCCGCGATGATGGCCGCGCTCATCGCCTACGCGAGCCTGTACCCCTTCGCCGGCTGGCGCGTGCCCGGCGTGTCGCCGTGGAGCTTCCTCGCCCTGCCGTGGCCGCCGTACTGGACCGCCTTCGACCTCACCGCCAACCTGCTCGGCTACATGCCGCTCGGCGCGCTGCTCTTCGGCGGGCTGGTGCGTTCCGGGCATCGGCCGGTGCGGGCCTTCGCCTGGACGGTGGCTGCCTGCGCCGCGCTGTCGCTCACGCTCGAGGTGCTGCAGAACTACCTGCCGCACCGCATCCCGTCGAACGTCGACTTCGGGCTCAACACCGCCGGGGCGCTGGCCGGCGCGGCCTTCGGCTGGGGCGTGCACCGGCTCGGCATGGTGGAGCACTGGCAGGCGGTGCGCGAGCGCTGGTTCATCGCCCGCAGCGCCGGCGGGCTCGCGCTGCTGCTGCTGTGGCCCGTGGGCCTGCTGTTCCCGCTGCCGGCGCCGCTGGGCATGGGGCAGGTGCTGCCGCGGCTGCGCGAGGCGGTGGTCGCCGCGGTCGACGGCACGCCCGCCGAGGACTGGATGCACATCTGGACCGAGCCGGCGACGAACGCGCTGCTGTCGCCCGGGGGCGAGTTCATCCTCGTCACGCTCGGCCTGCTGGCGCCCTGCCTGGTGGCCTACGCGGTGTCGCCCGCCGCATGGCGCCGGGCGGTGATGGCCATCGGCGCCACCGTGCTGGGCTTTGCCGCGACGACGCTGTCGACCGCCCTGAACTTCGGGCCGCAGCATGCGCTCGCCTGGCTCACGCCCGTCACGCCCGCGGCCTTCGGTGCCGGCTTCGTGCTCGCGCTGGCGCTGATGCGGCTGCCGCGGCGGGCCGCCGCCGGCGTCGGCCTCGCGGTGCTGGGCGCGCTCGCGGCGCTGGTGGCCGACGTGCCCGCCGACCCGTACTTCGCCGACAGCCTGCAGGGCTGGGAGCAGGGCCGCTTCATCCGCTTCCACGGCGCGGCGCAGTGGATCGGCTGGCTGTGGCCCTATGCGGCGATGCTGTATCTGCTGGCCCGCATCGGCGCGCGCGAGCACGGCGCGGGCGCGGGCCGAAGCGGCGAAGCGGCGCGACCCGGGTCCTAGAATCGCGCCATGTCGTATTACAAGCGCCACATCTTCTTCTGCCTCAACCAGCGCGAGAACGGCGAGAACGCCTGCGCGCAGCATGGCGCGCAAGAAGCCTTCGACCACTGCAAGTCGCGCGTGAAGGGCGCGGGCCTCGCCGGCCCCGGCGGGGTGCGGGTGAACAAGTCGGGCTGCCTCGACCGCTGCGCCGGCGGGCCGGTGGCCGTGGTCTACCCCGAGGCCGTCTGGTACACCTTCGTCGACCGCGAGGACATCGACGAGATCGTCGACTCGCACCTGAAGAACGGCCAGGTGGTCGAGCGGCTGCTGCTGGCGCCGAACATCGGCCGCTGAACGCGCCGCGCCGCATGAACGCGCAGACCCAGCGCAGCTTCTGCGACGGCCCGGCGGGCCGCATCGAATGCGCCGTCGACGCGCCGGCCGGCGCGGCCGCGGGCGTGGCGGTGATCTGCCATCCGCACCCGCAGCACGGCGGCACGCTGGACAACAAGGTGGCGCAGACGCTCGCGCGCGCCGCGGTGCAGCTCGGCCATCGCGCGGTGCGCTTCAACTTCCGCGGCGTGGGCCAGTCGCAGGGCGCGTGGGATGCGGGCCGCGGCGAGGTCGACGACGCCTTGGCCGTGGTCGCGCAGCACCGCGAGGCCGGGCTGCCGCTGCTGCTGGCGGGCTTCTCCTTCGGCGCCTTCGTGGCGGCGCAGGCCGCGGCGCGGCTGCCCGAGGACGCGAAGCCGCAGCGCCTCGCGCTCGTGGGCCCGTCCACCCAGCGCCAGGAGATGCCGCCGGTGCCGGCCGACACGGTCGTCGTCCACGGCGAGAGCGACGAGGTCGTGCCGCTGGCCGCCACGCTCGACTGGGCGCGCCCGCAGGCGCTGCCGGTGATCGTGTTCCCCGGCGTCGGCCACTTCTTCCACGGCCAGCTCACGCTGCTCAAGAACGTGCTGGTCCGGCAGCTGCGGCCCTGAGCGGCATGGCCGGCTGAACCTCTTCCCGCTGGCGCGCTCCAAGCCGCCACCCTTGACCCCTTCGAGACTGTTCCTTTCAATGAAAAGACTGCTTGCCTTCCTCTGCGCCCTTGCCTTCGCCGCCACCGCCGCGGCCCAGGCGCCGCAGCCGCCCGAAGTGGCGGCCGGCAGCTACCTGCTGGTCGACCTCACCAGCAACCAGACGCTGGCCGAGCGCAATGCCGACGCGCCCATGGACCCGGCCTCGCTCACCAAGCTGATGACGGCCTACGTGGCGTTCCAGGCGCTGAAGGAGAAGCGCCTGACGCTCGACCAGAAGATCCCGGTGAGCAAGCGCGCGTGGGACGAGCGCAAGGAAGGCGGCTCGCTGATGTTCATCGACACCACCATGACGCCCACGGTCGACGAGCTGCTGCACGGCACCATCGTGCAGAGCGGCAACGATTCGTCGGTGGCGCTGGCCGAGGCGGTGGGCGGCACGGTCGAGCAGTTCGTCGCGATGATGAACCGCCAGGCGCAGGCCTGGGGCCTGAAGAACACTTCCTTCGTGAACGCCACAGGCCTGACCGACCCGGGCCACAAGAGCACGGCGCGCGACATGGCGGTGATCGCCGGCCACATCATCCGCGACTTCCCCGACTACTACACCTACTACTCGATCCGCGAGTACAAGTACAACAACATCAACCAGGCCAACCGCAACCTGCTGCTGCGCCGCGACCCGTCGGTGGACGGCATGAAGACCGGCCACACCGAGGCGGCGGGCTACTGCCTCGTCGCCAGCGCCCAGCGCGACTTCCCCAACGGCAAGCGCCGCCTGCTCAGCGTGGTGATGAAGACCGCCTCCGAGGCCGCGCGCGCCAACGAGAGCCAGAAGCTGCTGAACTGGGGCTTCGCCGCGTTCGACGCGATCCGCCTGTTCGAGGACGGCAAGCCGATGACGTCCGTGCCGGTGTGGAAGGGCTCGATGAACGAGGCGCGCCTCGGCGCGGCCAGCGCCGTGTACGTGACGGTGCCGCGCGGCGAGGGCGACAAGCTCAAGACCACGATCGAGCGCACCGACCCGCTGGTGGCGCCGCTCGCCAAGGGCGAGCGCGTGGGCACGCTCAAGATCGCCACCGCGGGCGGGGCGCCGGTGGCCGAGGTGCCGCTGGTGGTGATGGACGAGATCCCCCAGGCGGGCCTGCTCGGCCGCGCCTGGGACTCGCTGCGCCTGTGGATCAAGTAACCTGACACGCCCTTCGCGGAGGCCGCCATGCACGCTTTGCCCGACACCCTGTGCTACCTGAACGGCGAATACCAGCCTTTGAACCTCGCCAAGGTCTCGGTGCTGGACCGCGGCTTCATCTTCGGCGACGGCATCTACGAGGTCGTGCCGGTGTACGGCCGCAAGGTGTTCCGCTTCGACGAGCACATGGCGCGGCTCGACCGCGGGCTCGGCAAGGTGCGCATCGCCAACCCGCTGTCGCGCGACGACTGGCTCGAGCGCGTGCGCCGGCTGGTGGCCGCGCACGAGTCCGAGGACCAGCTCGTCTACATCCAGGTCACGCGCGGCGTGGCGCTGCGCGACCACGTGATGCCCGAGGGCATCGAGCCCACCGTCTTCATGATGACGAGCACGATGAAGCCGCCCACCGCCGAGCAGCGCCGCCAGGGCGTGGCCTGCGTGACGGCGCGCGACTTCCGCTGGGAGCGCGGCGACATCAAATCGGTCTCGCTGCTGGCCAACGTGCTGGCGCGGCAGATGTCGGCCGACCGCGGCGCGATGGAGACGGTGATGTTCCGCAACGGCTTCCTCACCGAGGGCTCGGGCAGCAACGTGTGGGTGGTGCACGAGGGCGCGCTGCTCGGGCCGCCCAAGAGCGAGCACGTGCTCGAAGGCATCCGCGTGGAGCTGCTGCGCGAGCTGTGCGAGGACATCGGCATCGCCTACAACCTGCGCCCCATCTCCGAGGGCGAGGTGCTGGCGGCCGACGAGCTGCTGCTGAGCTCGGCCACCAAGGAGGTGCTGCCCGTGACCACGCTGGACGGCGAGGCCGTGGGCCACGGCGCCATGCGCGGCAAGCCCGGCCCGGTGTACGCGCGGCTGCACGAGGCCTACCAGCGCGCCAAGGCGCGGCAGTCCATCTGACGGCCATCGAGACGGCGATGCGAGAGATCCCGCCCGAGGAATCGCTGATCGAGTACCCCTCGCGGTTCCCGATCAAGGTGATGGGCGCGAACGCCCCCGGCTTCACCGAGGCCGTGCTGCAGGTGGTGCGCGCCTTCGACCCGGTGTACGACGAGGCCACGCTGGAGAGCCGCCCCAGCGCGGGCGGCAACTACCTGAGCCTGACCGTCACCATCACCGCCACCAGCCGCGAGCAGCTCGACGAGCTCTACCGCACGCTCAGCACGCACCCGATGGTCAAGGTGGTGCTGTAGCGCCCGCGGCGGGCGCGCGGCTTGCCAGGCGGCGGTGCCTCCAAGGAGCTGCGCCATGACCGATCCCTCCCGCGTCCTCGCACCCCCGCCCGGTGCCGCGGCACGGCGATGAGCCGCCGCGCCGTGGGAATCGCGCTCGCCGCCGTCGCCGCCACCCTGCTGGTGGCCTTCCTCGTCGCGAACCTGGGCACCGGCGAGAAGCGCATCGAGCAGCGGCTCGAACGCCTGTACGCCACGCACGACCCGCAGTTCCGCCGCTCCATGGGCGTGCTGCTCGGCCCGCCCATGCTCGAAGGCAACCGCGTCGAGGTGCTGCTCAACGGCGACGAGATCTTCCCCTCGATGCTGCAGGCCATCCGCGGCGCGCGGCGCACCATCACCTTCGAGACCTACATCTACTGGTCGGGATCGATCGGGCGCGAGTTCGCCGACGCGCTGGTCGAGCGCGCGCAGGCCGGCGTGAAGGTGCACGTGCTGCTCGACTGGGTCGGCAGCGTGAAGATGGAAGACGCGCTGCTCGACGAGATGCGCGCCGGCGGCGTGGAGGTGGAGCGCTACCACCAGCCGCACTGGTACCACCTGCCGCGGCTGAACAACCGCACCCACCGCAAGCTGCTCGTCGTCGACGGCGCGGTGGGCTTCACCGGCGGCGTGGGCGTGGCCGACCAGTGGCGCGGCCATGCGCAGGACGCGGACCACTGGCGCGACACCCACTTCCGACTGGAGGGCCCGGCGGTGGCGCAGATGCAGGCGGTGTTCATGGACAACTGGATCAAGGCCACCGGCCGCGTGCTGCACGGCGGCGACTACTTCCCGCCGCTGCCCCCGCGCGGCGACATGACCGCGCAGATGTTCAGCAGCTCGCCCACGGGCGGCAGCGAGAGCATGCACCTCATGTACCTGATGGCCATCACCGCGGCGCAGCGGAGCATCGAGCTGTCGAGCTCGTATTTCGTGCCCGACGCGCTGGCGATCCGGGCGCTGGCCGACGCGGCGCGGCGCGGCGTCCAGGTGCGCATCCTGACGCCCGGCCCCGACATCGACTCCGAGATCGTGCGCCGCGCCTCCCGCGCCCGCTGGGGCGAGCTGCTGGAGGCCGGCGTCGCCATCGCCGAATACCAGCCGACGATGTTCCACTGCAAGGTGCTGGTGGTCGACGGCCTGCTGGTCTCGGTGGGCTCGACGAACTTCGACAACCGCTCGTTCCGCATCAACGACGAGGCCAACCTCAACGTGCTCGACGCCGCGTTCGCGCGCCGCCAGGTCGAGATCTTCGAGGCCGACCTGGCGCAGGCGCGGCCGGTCACGCTCGAGGCCTGGCGCCACCGGCCGTGGCCGGAAAAGCTGGCCGAGCACGCGGCGTCCCTGCTGGGCGGTCAGCTGTGAATTGCGGCTACCGTAGCGGATGCTTGCGAATTCCAGATCCGCCGCGCTGAGGGGCGCGGCCGCCGCGCTCCTTCTCGCGCTCGGTGCCGCGCAGGCGGCGCCCGACATTCCCGACACCCTGGCCCAGCGCATGCTGGCCTGCACCGTCTGCCACGGCAAGGAGGGCCGCGCCACGCCCGACGGCTACTTCCCGCGCATCGCCGGCAAGCCGGCCGGCTACCTCTACCAGCAGCTGCTGAACTTCCGCGACGGCCGCCGCCACTACGCGGCCATGACCTACCTGCTCGAGCACCTGAGCGACGACTACCTGCGCGAGATCGCCGGCCACTTCGCCGAGCTCGACCTGCCGTACGCGCCGCCCGCCGAGCCGCCCCCGCGGGGCGAGGCGGCCGCGCGCGGCGAGGCGCTCGTGCAGCGCGGCGACGCGGCGCGGCGCCTGCCGGCCTGCGCGCAGTGCCACGGCGCGGCGCTCACCGGCGTGGCGCCCGCCGTGCCGGGGCTGCTGGGCCTGCCGCGCGACTACCTCAACGGCCAGCTCGGCGCCTGGCGCACCGGCCACCGCCGCGCCGCCGCGCCCGACTGCATGGCCGACATCGCCAGGACGCTGACGCCCGAGGACGTGGCCGCGGTCACCGCCTGGCTCGCCTCTCGGCCGGTGCCGGCCGATGCCAGGCCCGCGGCCGCGGCGCCGGGCCCGTGGCCGATGGAGTGCGGCGGGGTGGCGCCATGAGCCGCCCGATGCCCTGGAAGCGTGGCGCGGCGTTCGCGCTCGCGGCGCTGATGCTGGTCGCGGCCGCCGTGTGGGCGCTCAACCGGCGCGACGAGGCGCCCATCGACCCGGCGCGCACCGTGGCCGCGGGGCCCGAGCTGATCGCGCGCGGCGCCTACCTCGCCCGCGCCGGCAACTGCGCCGCCTGCCACACCGAGCGCGGCGGCGCGCCCTATGCCGGCGGGCGCGGCATCGACACGCCCTTCGGCACCGTCTTCGCCTCCAACCTCACGCCCGACGAGGCCACCGGCATCGGCCGCTGGAGCGCCGACCACTTCTGGCGCGCGCTGCACAACGGCCGCTCGGCCGACGGCCGGCTGCTGTACCCGGCCTTCCCGTACCCGAACTACACGCGGGTCACGCGCGACGACGCCGATGCGATCTACGCCTGGCTGCGCAGCCTGCCGGCCGTGGCGCAGCCGAACCGCCCGCACGCGCTGCGCTTCCCGTACGACAGCCAGCTCGCGCTCGCCGGCTGGCGCGCGCTGTTCTTCCGGCCGGGCGTGTACGAGCCCGAGCCGCGGCGGTCGGCCGAATGGAACCGCGGCGCCTACCTCGTGGGCGGGCTCGGCCACTGCAGCGCCTGCCACTCCACGCGCAACATGTTCGGCGCCACCTCCGGCGGACTGGGCCTGGACGGCGGGCTGATCCCGATGCAGAACTGGTACGCGCCCTCGCTCACCGCCGAGGGCGAGGCCGGCGTCGCCCACTGGAAGACGCAGGACGTGGCCGCGCTGCTGGCCACCGGCGTGGCGCCCGGCGCCTCGGTGCTCGGGCCGATGGCCGAGGTGGTGTTCCGCAGCACCCAGCACCTGGACGACGCCGACCTGCACGCGATGGCGGTGTACCTGCAGGCGCTGCCGCCGGCGAAGGCGCCCGAGCCGCCCGACGAGATCCCCGTCGACACGGCGAAGGTCCGGCAGGGCCTGGCCATCTACAAGGACCGCTGCGCCCAGTGCCACGGCGACGAGGGCGAGGGCGCGCCGGGCGCGTACCCGGCCATCGCCGGCAACCGGGCGCTGGTCATGCCCTCGGCGGCGAACGTGGTGCGGGTCGTGCTGAGCGGCGGCTTCCCGCCGGCCACGCGCGGCAACCCGCGGCCCTACGGCATGCCGCCGTTCGCGCAGGCGCTGAGCGACGCCGAGGTGGCCGCGGTGGTCACGGCCATGCGCCAGTCGTTCGGCAACCTCGCGCCGGCGGTGTCGGCGCTCGACGTGCTGCGCTATCGCGCCGGGGAGGCCAGGCAATGAACGGCACCGACATCGCGCTGTGGATCGTGAGCTGGGCGCTGATCGCCATCGGCGTGGCCGGCACCGTGCTGCCGGCGCTGCCCGGCACGGCGCTGGTGCTGGCCGGCGCGGTGCTCGGCGCGTGGATCGACGGCTTCACCCGCGTCGGCGGCGGCGTGCTCACCGTGCTGGCCGTGCTGGCGGTGGTCTCGTGGGTGCTCGACTACGTGGCCGGCGTGATGGGCGCGAAGCGGGCCGGCGCGAGCCGCCAAGCGCTGATCGGCGCGGCCGTCGGCACGGTCGTGGGCCTCTTCATGGGCCTCGTCGGCGTGCTGTTCATGCCGCTGGTCGGCGCGGCCGCGGGCGAGTACCTGGCGCGGCGCGACCACGAGGGCGCGATGAAGGTCGGCATCGCCACCTGGCTCGGCCTGATGGTCGGCATGGTCGCCAAGGTGGTGATCGCCTTCGTGATGCTCGGCCTCTTCATCGTCGCCCTGCTGTTCTGAGCGCCAGCGCCAGCACGCCCGCCGCCGGCAGCACGAAGGCGGCGGGCTCGTCCATCGCCCACAGCGTGGAGCCGCCGGCGGCGCACCACAGCAGCGGCACCGGCCACAGCCACCACGCGCCGCGCGGCAGCGCGAGCAGGGCGCCGAGCGTGGCGAGCACGGTCGGGTCGGGCGTGAGGCCGAAGACGTCCGCCTGCTGCCACGGCCGCCCGCCGGCGGCGGCCGCGAACGGCGCCGCGAGCACCGCCAGGCCCAGCAGCGCGAGGCCCGCGCGGCGGCGGATGGGCGGCACCTTTGCCTCCGCCGGGCGCCAGGCCGCGGCCCCCAGCAGCAGCGCCTGCAGCGCGAAGCCGGCGGCGAAGTACGGCGCCGCCCAGTTGATCGTCGCGTAGCGGTCGAGGTGGAAGGCCCAGGCGACGAAGGCCCAGGCCAGCGCCAGCAGGACGAGCGCGATGCGGCCCGCGCCTCGCCACAGCGCCGCGCCGATCAGGCCGCCGCCGGCGAGCGTGAAGAGCTGCAGCGGCCACCACGCCGCGTTGTGCAGCGCGAACAGGCGGTGGTAGGTGCGCGGCGAGAAGAGCAGGAAGTCGGCGAGCGTGTAGGTCCACCACTCGGACATCACAGCGCCTCCACGTGCGCCGCCATGCGCCGGCGCATCGCGGCGTCGGGCAGGGGCCCGCGCGCGGCGGCCAGGTTCTCGGCCACGTGGTCGACCCGGCTCGTCGCCGGGATGGCGCAGGTCACCGCCGGGTGCGACACGACGAACTTGAGCGCGAACTGCGCCCAGCTCGTGCAGCCGATCTCCGCCGCCCAGGCCGGCAGCGGGTGGCGCGCGAGGGCGTCGAGCAGCGCGCCCTGGCGGAACGGCCGGTTCACGAGGACGGCGATGCCGCGCTCGCGCGCCAGCGGCAGCAGGCGCTGTTCCGCCTCGCGGTCGAGCAGGTTGTAGCTGAGCTGCACGACGTCCAGCGGCTGCTCGCGCATCACCTGCTCGAACTCGCGGTGCCGCCGGCCCTCCGAGGTGGTGATGCCCACGTGGCGCAGCCGGCCCGCCGCCTTCATCGCCAGCAGCGTGGGCAGGTGCTCGCGCCAGGCGAGCAGGTTGTGCACCTGCAGCAGGTCGAAGCGCGGCACGCCCCACAGCGTGCGCGATTCCTCCATCTGCGCCGGCCCGCGCGCGCCCGAGCCGATCCACACCTTGTCGGCCGAGAACACGCGCGCCGCTTGTGGGCCCAGCCGCCGCAGGCCGTGGCCGATGACCGCCTGCGCCGAGCCGTACATGGGCGAGGAGTCGATCAGCCGCCCGCCGTCGGCGAAGAAGCGCCGCATCACCTCGGCGCAGGCGTCGCGCGCCGCCTCGTCGCGGCCGACGTTGAAGGTGATCCAGCTGCCCAGGCCCACCACCGGCAGCGCCTCGCCGCTGGAGGGGATCGCCCGGGTGACGAGCGCGGCCGGCGCCGCCCGGGCCAGCAGCGGCGCCGCGCCCAGCGCCGGCAGGGCGCGCAGCAGGCGGCGGCGGCCGGCGTGGGGCATGGTCAGCCGGCCTCGGCCGGCGCGTGCATGAAGGTCTCGAGGATGGCGCAGGACTGCGTCTCGTCCGCGCCCCGGCAGGCGCGGCGCAACTCGACCAGCTGCCGCTCGAGCGCGCGCAGCGCGCCGAGGCGCCGGCGCACGCGCTCGATGTGCTCGTCGATCAGCGCGTTCACCTCGTGGCAGTTGCGCGCCGGGTCGTCGCTGTAGTCGAGCAGCTGCCGCACCTCGGCCAGCGAGATGTCGAGCGCGCGGCAGTGGCGGATGAAGCGCAGCCGCTCCAGGTGCCGCGCGGCGTAGTGGCGGTAGCCGGAGCCGTCGCGCGCCGGCGGGTCCAGCAGGCCCTCCCGTTCGTAGTAGCGCACCGTCTGCACGTCGCAGTGCGCCAGCGTTGCCAGCTCGCCGATCTTCATGCCCGATTCCTGAGCCCCCGATGGGTGCTTGACCGTGTAGCGACTATAGGGTTTGCAATGGCGGCCACACGTCAACGAGGCTTTCCATGTCCGACCACTGCTGCGCCGCCCCCACGCCCTCCGCCGACCCCGCCTGGCGGCGCATCCTCTGGATCGCGCTGCTGCTCAACGCCGCCATGGGCGCGGTCGAGATCGGCGGCGGCCTGGCCGCCGGCTCGGTCTCGCTGCTGGCCGACGCGATCGACTTCTTCGGCGATGCCGCCAACTACGGCCTGTCGCTGGCGGTGCTGTCGATGGCCGCGGTGTGGCGCCCGCGCGCGGCGCTGCTGAAGGCGGCGTCGATGGCGGCCTTCGGGCTGTTCGTCCTCGGCCGCGCGGCCTGGAGCCTGCAGTCCGGCGTGCCGCCCGAGCCGTTCACCATGGGCGCCGTCGCGGCGCTGGCACTGGCCGTCAACGTGGGCGTGGCGCTGCTGCTGTACCGCTACCGCACGGGCGACTCGAACATGCGCTCGGTGTGGATCTGCTCGCGCAACGACGCGCTCGGCAACATCGCCGTGGCGCTGGCGGCGCTGGGCGTGTTCGGCACCGGCGCCGCCTGGCCCGACCTGGTCGTGGCCGCCGGCATGGCGGCGCTGGCGCTCAGCGGCGCATGGTCGGTGGCGGTGCAGGCGCGCGGCGAGCTGGCCGCGATGCGGCCGGCGGTGATCCGCTGAGCTGCCGCTGCGGGATCGAGCGGCCGCCGCGGATCCGGCTTTGCCGGTCCGCCAGCGGCGCCCCCTCGAGGGGGAGCGCCGAAGGCGCTCCGGGGGTGGGTCAACAACCCTTGAAGAAGCGCAGCATCTCGGCGCTCGCGTCCGGGCCGCGCGGATCGGTGTAGGAACCGCGCGCATGGCCGCCCGACCAGGCGTGGCGGCCGCCGTGCACCGTCCAGTGCTCGATGCAGGTGCGGCCGGCCCGGTCGCGGTAGGCGTGGCGCGACCAGGCGTGCCCGCCCGGGACGCGGCCGTGCTGCAGCTCGCTGCCGGCGATGGGGCCGGCGGCGCGCAGCTGCGCCACCACCTCGTCGGCGTTGGACGGGTGCACCGTCTCGTCGCGGTCGCCGTGGAACACGATGGCCGGCACGAAGCGGGCCAGGGTCTCGCCGCGGCCCGGCCCGGGCCGGGGCCCTCGGCGCATCAGCGCGAAGGCCGAGTGCAGGTCCCGCGCCGCGCGGTAGGGCACGCCCGAGTGCACGCCGACGGCGGCGTAGAGGTCGGGGTAGGTCGCCGCCATCGTGAGCGCCATCGCGGCGCCCGCCGACATCCCGGCCACGTAGACGCGGCGCGGGTCGATGCCGCACTGCGCCGTCACCTCGCGCGTCATGCCGGCGATGACGGCGGGCTCGCCGGCGTCGCGCTGCTGGTCGCGCTCGGCGAACCAGTTCCAGCAGCCCGAGCGGTTGGCGCGCGGCGTCTGGCCGGGGTAGAGCACGAGCAGCCCGTCGCGCTCGGCGAGGGCGTTCATGCCGGTGCCGGCGGCAAAGTCGTCCGGGTCCTGGGTGCAGCCGTGCAGCATCACGACCAGGGCCGACGCCGCCGTGCCGCGCCGCGCGGGCACGTACAGCTTGTACGGCCACAGGCCCGCGGGCGTGCCGTAGCCGCCGGAGACGAAGCGCCCGGCCGGCGGCGCGTCCACGGCTGTTATAGAAGTGTCTGCGCTCACTTTGAGGGCTGGCGGCGGTGGGTGGCGCGCCGCGCGCCAGGTCGCGCGCAGGCTGCCCAGCGCTTCCTGCATGCGGCCGGCGCGGATCAGTCGGGTGGCATCTCGTACGCAGCGGTGGACGGTGTCGTTCATCGGGCAGGCTCGGCGGCGGTCGGACGCGGGAGACCAGCAGTTTTCGCGCCCGCGCCGGCGCGCCCCTGACGCCGTCGTGCCGTGTCACCGGCCCGAAAACCGTGCGTGTTAGGGTCTGCGGGTTGCGCGGGCGGCGCGCGGCGGCCCGACGGGGCCGCCTGCCGCGGCCGCCGCGAACTGCCGCCCGCCCGCGCGGCTGACCGGTTGCTGCCGCGCCGAACGAAGCGAGGCAACGGGCATGCCGTATGCCTATGGCCCTCTTCGGCGGGTGCCGCGAACCTACGATGAAGACGATCCGACTCCAACTGCGCTTTCTCATTCCGCTGGTCCTGACGCTCGTCGCCGCCGCCTACCTGTCGCTTCCGCTCCTCGACGAACTGACGCTGCGCTGGTCGGCGCGCGACCTGACTGCACGCGGCGCGCTCGTCACCAACGCCCTCGCCGAACCCATCGCCGAAGCCCTCGCCGCCGAGGACGGCTCCAGGCTGCGCAACCTGATGCAGCGCGCCGCGCAGGACGAGCGGCTGTTCGCCATGGGCCTGTGCTCGCCCGACGGCGTGATGCTGATGCGCACGCCCGCCTTCCCCGCCGACCTGGACTGCGCCACCGCCCAGGCCGAATCCGACGCACCGGACCCGCGCCTGTCGCTCGAAGGCGGTGCGGTGCACATCGGCGTGCACGAGCTCAGCGCGGTGTCCGGGCCGCCGGCCCGGCTGGTGCTGCTGCACGACATGAGCTACCTCGAGCGGCGCAGCCTGGACACGCGGCGCTACCTGCTCGGCTTCATCGTGGTGCTGGGCCTGGCCATCGCGCTCATCACCGTGGTGGTGGCGCAGCTGAGCTGGCGCGGCTGGGTCTCGGGCGTGCGCGCCATCATGCGCGGCGAGGGGCTGCTGCTGCCGCTGCTGTCGGCGCCGCCGGAGCTGGCCCCCTTCGCCGCCGACCTGCGCGCGCGGCTGCGCGACCTGGAGGACGAGTACCGCCGCGCGCAGGGGCCCGACGCCGAGTGGAACCCGGCGCGCCTGCGCGCCCTGCTGCGCACGCAGCTGCGCGGCGACCAGGTGATCGTCGTCTCCAACCGCGAGCCCTACATCCACGACCGCACGGACGACGGCATCGTCGTGCGCCGCCCGGCGAGTGGGCTGGTGACGGCGGTGGAGCCGGTGATGCGCGCCTGCTCGGGCACCTGGATCGCGCACGGCAGCGGCACGGCCGACCGCGACGCGGTGGACGCCAACGACCGCGTGCTCGTGCCGCCCGGCAAGAACGACTACGTGCTGCGGCGCCTGTGGCTCACCGAGGAGGAGGAGAACGGCTACTACTACGGCTTCGCCAACGAGGGCCTGTGGCCGCTGTGCCACGTGGCCCACGTGCGGCCGGTGTTCCGCGAGTCCGACTGGGAGGCCTACCGCGCCGTCAACCAGCGCTTCGCCGACGCGGTGGTGGCCGAGGCGCGCAGCGAGGACCCGGTGGTGCTGGTGCAGGACTACCACTTCGCCCTGCTGCCGGCCATGGTGCGCGAGAAGCTGCCGCGCGCGACCATCCTCACCTTCTGGCACATCCCCTGGCCCAACCCCGAGTCCTTCGGCATCTGCCCCTGGCGGCGCGAGATCCTGCAGGGCATGCTCGGCAGCACCATCCTCGGCTTCCACACGCGCTTTCACTGCAAGAACTTCATCGAGACGGTGGACCGCTTCCTCGAGGCGCGCATCGAGCACGAGCACTCGACCATCACCTTCCAGGAAGAGGAGACCTACGTCGAGGCCTACCCCATCTCCATCGAGTGGCCGAGCGCCGACGCCGAGGCCGCCTGGCCGACGATCGCCGAGAGCCGCTCGCGCGTGTTCGAGCGCCTGAAGCTGCCGCTGGACACGGTGCTCGCCGTGGGCGTGGACCGCTTCGACTACACCAAGGGCATCCTCGAGCGGCTGCATGCGGTGGAGCGCTTCCTCGAGAAGTACCCGGAGTGGATCGGCCGCTTCGTCTTCGTGCAGGTGGCCGCGCCCACGCGCGGCTCGCTGGAGGAGTACCGCGCCTTCCAGGAACGCATCGCGCGCACCAGCGACCGCATCAACGAGCGCTTCGGCCGCGAGGGCTACCGGCCGGTGCACCTGCTCGCCTACCACCACGACCACGACGCCGTGACCGAGCTCTACCGCGCGGCCAACATCTGCATGGTGACCAGCCTGCACGACGGCATGAACCTGGTGTGCAAGGAATTCGTGGCGGCGCGCGACGACGAGCAGGGCGTGCTCATCCTCAGCCGCTTCGCCGGCGCGGCGCGCGAGATGAAGGAGTCGCTCATCGTCAACCCGTACCACGTGGAAGAGACGGCCGACGCGCTGCAGCGCGCCGCCACGATGCCCCCGGCCGAGCAGCGCGAGCGCATGGCCAGCCTTCGCATGACGGTGCGCGAGTTCAACGTCTTCCGCTGGGCCGGCCGCATGCTGGCCGATGCCGGCCGCTGGCGCATGCGCCAGCGCATCGAAGAGCGCGTGCAGCGGCACCAGCCCCCGCAAGATGAAACACCTGTTCTCGGCTGAAGGCGAGGCCGCGCTCGCCGCCGTCGTGCGGCGGCGCGTGCTGCTCGGCTTCGATTTCGACGGCACGCTCGCGCCCATCGTGGCGCGGCCCGACGACGCGCGCGTCTCGGCGGCGGTGGCGACCACGCTGCAGCGGCTGTCGCGCCACCGCCCGGTGGCCATCGTCACCGGCCGGCGCGTGGCCGACGTGGCGCCGCGCCTGGGCTTCGAGCCGCAGTACATCGTCGGCAACCACGGCGCGGAGGACCCGGGCCGCCCGGCCATGCCGCAGCTCGATGCGCCACTGGAGCCGCTGCGCCTGCGCCTGGCCGCGCGCGCGGGCGAGCTGCAGGCACTGGGCGTGCAGGTCGAGGACAAGCGGCATTCGCTCGCCTTCCACTACCGGCTCGCCCGCGACCGCGACGCGGCGGCCGCCTTCATCGGCGGCCTGCTCGCGCCCATCGAGCCGGGGCTCGACGTGTTCGGCGGCAAGTGCGTCGTCAACGTCGTCGTGCAGGGCGCGCCGGACAAGGCCGACGCCGTGCATTCGCTGGTCCGGCGCGCCGGCGCCGACTGCGCGTTCTTCATCGGCGACGACGTGAACGACGAGGTGGTGTTCGAGCGCGCCGCGCCCGACTGGCTGACCATCCGCATCGGCCGCGACGGCTCGCCCTCGCGCGCCCGCTTCTTCCTCGACGCCACCGCCGAGGTGGCGGCGATGCTGCGCAAGATGCTGTCGGTGCTCGAACCGGCGGCCGAATGAGCCGCCCCGGCGCATCCGCGGCCGGGGAGCTTGCGCTGACCGGCTGAGCGCCGGCGCCGGCTGCGGCACACTTGCCGCCACAGGACGAGGAGACGAGCATGACGCGGCAGACCCGAGCGAACGCGACGCCGGCCGACCCGGACACCGTGGTGATCGACACGCCGCTGGGCGGCCTGCGCGGCCTGCTGCGCGACGGCATGGCGGTGTTCAAGGGCGTGCCGTACGCCGCCAGCACCGCGGCGCGCCAGCGCTTCCTGCCGCCGCAGCCGCCGGCGCCGTGGCGCGGCGTGCGCGATGCGCTCGACTTCGGCGCGTGCGCGCCGCAGGGGGAGCGCGCGCACCTGCCGTGCTTCGACTGGCTCGCCTCGCGCACGCCGCAGTCGGAGGACTGCCTGTCGCTCAACGTCTACGCGCCGGCGCTCGACGGCGCGAAGCGTCCGGTGATGGTCTACCTGCACGGCGGCGCCTTCGCCTTCGGCTCCTCGGCGCAGCCGGTACTCGACGGCAGCCGCCTCGCGCGGCTGGGCGACGTGGTGGTGGTCACGGTGAACCACCGGCTGAACGTCTTCGGCTACCTGTGCGCGCAGGACTGCAAGGACGCCCGCTTCGCCGACGCGGGCAACGCCGGCATGCTCGACCTCGTGGCGGCGCTGAAATGGGTGCGCGAGCACATCGGCGCCTTCGGGGGCGACGCCGGCTGCGTGACGGTCTTCGGCCAGTCGGGCGGCGGCGCGAAGGTGGCGATCCTCATGGCCATGCCGGCCGCCGAGGGGCTGTTCCACCGGGCCATCGTGCAGAGCGCGTCGTCGGGCTTCCTGGTGCAGGAGCCCAACGAGGCGGCCCGCTCCACGCGGCGCCTGCTCGACCAGTTCGGCCTCGGCGGCTCGCAGTTCACCGAGCTGCAGAACGTGCCGGCCGAGCGGCTGCTGGCGGCCATGCAGGCGGTGGTGGCGACCGAAGGCGGGCACGACCAGTTCCGCCCGGTGGTCGACGGCCGGTCCCTCCTGCGCCAGCCCTTCTTCCCGCAGGCGCCGGAGCAGGCGCTGCACGTGCCGCTGCTCATCGGCAGCACGGCCAGCGAGGCCACCTACTACCTCGCCGACAACCTCGCGAACTTCGAGCTGCCGATGCCGCGGGTGCGCGCGCGCGTCAAGCGCTTCATGCGGCTCGACGACGCGCAGACCGATGCCGTCATCGCCGCCTATGCGGGCCGCCGCCCCGGCGCCTCGCCGAGCGAGTTGCTGGCCGCCATCGCCAGCGACCACATGTACCGCTGCCCGACGCTCGCCGGCGCCGAGCGCAAGGCCGCGCAGGGCGGCGCGCCGGTGTTCGTCTACGAGTTCGCCTGGCGCAGCGCGGCGATGGACGGCGTGCTGCGCTCGCCGCACACGGCCGACCTGCCCTTCGTCTTCGACAACGTCGGGGTGGCCGCGCGCTTCACCGGCGACGACGAGGCCGTGCATGCGCTCGCACGGCGCACGGCGCTGGCCTGGGCGCGCTTCGCGCGCACCGGCGACCCGAACGGCGAGGGCCTGCCCGCATGGCCGGCCTACGACCTGGCGCGCCGGGCCACGATGCGCCTGGACCTCGAGCCGGGCGTCGTGTTCGATCCGGCGGGCGACGACCGCCGCACCATGGCCGGGTTCCCGCACTTCCTGCCGGGCAGCCCGATCACGTTCCGGGCCGACTGAGCCGGCGGCGCGAGCCGTCAGCGCACGTAGCGCCCGCCCGGGCCGTACATGGTGATCTCGACGAACTTCGAGCCGTGGTGGTTGGTGGGGCTGAAGTCGACGGTGTAGCCGCCGAGATCGGCCTTGCGCATGCCTTCGAGCGAGGCCACCAGCGTGTCCGGGGTGACGTTGCGCCCGGCGCGGCGCATGCCTTCGAGCAGCACGCGCAGGTTCAGGTAGCCGAAGTAGTGGTCGTAGTCGACCGCCAGGTCGGCCGCCTTCATCGAGGCGGTGAACTCGCGCACGAGGTTCGTCGTCGGCCGCCACGGATAGGGGATGAGCTGCGTGAATGCCAGGCCCCGCGCGTCGTCGCCCATGGCGGTGAGCAGCGCGCGGCTGTTGGCGATCGAGATGCAGTACAGCGGCACGCCCAGCAGCTTGCGCGAGGCATGCACCAGCGGAATCATCGACGGCCCGAAGTTGATGACGATCACCGCCTGCGGCTCCAGCTTGGCCAGGGTCTCGACGGCCTCCACCGCGTCCTTGCCGCTCGGGTCCAGCGGCGCCTTGCCGACGATGGTGGCCTGGACCTGCTTCATCGCCGCGTCCAGCACCGGCAGCATCAGCTGGCCGAGCGGCCCGGTCTGGTAGACCACGCCGATGCGCGTGCGCTGCAGCGTCTCGAGGTTGCGCAGCATCTGCACCACCTCGTCGTAGTAGCTGGCCATCGTCGTGAAGAAGTACGGGTGGTGCTTCATGCGCAGCGACGGCGAGCCGGTGTACACGCCCACGAGCGGCACCTTCTTGGCGGCCAGCATCGGCAGCACCGCGCCGACGCTGGCGGTGCTCGCCAGGCCGTAGAGCGCGGTCACCTTGTCCTGCTCGATCAGCCGGCTCACGTTCGCCACGGTGCGCTTCGGGTCGTAGGCGTCGTCGAGCGTGATCAGCCGTGCCGGGCGCCCGCCGATGCCGCCGCGGGCATTGACGTCCGCGATGGCCAGCGACTGGCCCTTGAGCACCGCGGTGAAGCTCGGCGCGAGCGGGCCGCTCAGGTGGGCGCTCTGGCCGATCAGGATCTCGTCGGGCTGCTGGGCCCAGGCCGGCACGCCGAGGGCGGCGCCCGCCGTGGTGGCGGCCGCGGCGCTGAGGAGTCGGCGGCGGGTGAGGCGTGCGGGAATGCGGGTCATGGAAATCTCCCGAAAGGTTCTCGACAGGGGGCCGGCCGCAGCAGCCAAGTTACGATCTTTGACTGATGTGACTATTTGTATATTGAACCTGGCAGCACGCCTGTGCAGGGAAATCCGTCACGGGAAATGCCGTCCGCGGCGGCACAGGGCGGCACGCCGTGCATTCCTCCACGCCGAACGCCGGGGCGCCGTCATGCGGCGGTCACCGGCGCCGCGGCTTGAAAAACGGCGCCGCGGCCCGACATCACGCGGGGCCGGGCGCAGGCCCACCGCGAAACTTCCCACGCCATCCCATGGAAAAACAGACGCTCTCATTCCAGGCCGAGGTCAAGCAGATCCTGCACCTCGTCACCCACTCGCTCTATTCCAACAAGGAGATCTTCCTGCGCGAACTGGTCTCCAACGCGTCGGACGCCTGCGACAAGCTGCGCTTCGAGGCCCTCAACGACAGCGCGCTGTACGAAGACCAGCCCAACCTCGAGGTGCGCGTGGCCTTCGACGCCGAAGCCCGGACGATCACCATCACCGACAACGGCATCGGCCTGTCGGCGGACGAGGCGGTGGCCCACCTCGGCACCATCGCCAAGAGCGGCACGCGCGAGTTCATGGCGCGCCTGGAGGGCGACCAGAAGAAGGACGCCCAGCTCATCGGCCAGTTCGGCGTGGGCTTCTACAGCGGCTTCATCGTGGCCGACCGCATCACGGTCGAATCGCGCCGCGCGGGCCTGAAGCCCGAGGAGGGCGTGCGCTGGAGCTCCGAGGGCACGGGCGACTTCGAGGTCGAGAACATCACCCGCGCCGAGCGCGGCACCAGCGTCATCCTGCACCTGCGCGAGGGCGAGGAGGAGTTCCTCTCGGGCTGGAAGCTGAAGTCCATCATCGGCAAGTACTCCGACCACATCTCGCTGCCCATCCTGATGCGCAAGGAGGAATGGGACGCCGAGGCCGGCAAGCAGGTCACGACCGACGAATGGGCGCCGGTCAACAAGGCCGCCGCGCTGTGGACGCGCAACAAGAACGAGATCACGCCCGAGCAGTACGACGAGTTCTACAAGCAGATCAGCTACGACAGCGAGCCGCCGCTCGCGCACACGCACAACCGCGTGGAGGGCCGCAGCGAGTACACCCAGCTGCTCTACATCCCGAAGAAGGCGCCCTTCGACCTGTGGAACCGCGACAAGCGCGGCGGCGTGAAGCTGTACGTCAAGCGCGTGTTCATCATGGACGACGCCGAGGCGCTGATGCCGGTGTACCTGCGCTTCGTCAAGGGCGTGATCGACAGCGCCGACCTGCCGCTGAACGTGAGCCGCGAGCTGCTGCAGGAAAGCCGCGACGTGAAGGCCATCCGCGAGGGCTCGACCAAGCGCGTGCTGTCGATGCTGGAGTCGCTGGCCGACAGCGAGGACGCGGCCGAGCGCGAGAAGTACGCCGCCTTCTGGAAGGACTTCGGCGTGGTGCTCAAGGAGGGCATCGGCGAGGACCACGCCAACCAGGAGCGCCTGGCCAAGCTGCTGCGCTTCGCCTCCACCGAGGCCGACGAGGGCGTGAGCTTCGCCGACTACGTGGGGCGCATGAAGGACGGGCAGGAGGCCATCTACTACGTCACCGCCGACAGCCTGACCGCCGCCCGGAGCAGCCCGCAGCTCGAGATCTTCCGCAAGAAGGGCATCGAGGTGCTGCTGCTCACCGACCGCGTGGACGAATGGATGCTCAGCCACCTGTTCGAGTTCGACGGCAAGCCGCTGCAGAGCGTGGCCAAGGGCTCGGTCGACCTCGGCAAGTTGCAGGACGAGGCCGAGAAGAAACAGGCCGAGGAGGCCGCCACCGCCTTCAAGCCGGTGCTCGACCGCCTGAAGGAATCGCTCAAGGACCGCGCCAAGGACGTGCGCATCACCACGCGCCTGGTCGATTCGCCGGCCTGCCTGGTGGTGGAGGAGGGCGACATGAGCGGCCACCTCGCGCGGCTGCTCAAGCAGGCCGGGCAGAGCGCGCCGGCGTCCAAGCCCATCCTGGAGGTGAACGCCGAGCATGCGCTGGTCAAGCGCCTGGACGGCGCGGCGCACTTCGACGACCTGGCGCACATCCTCTTCGACCAGGCGCTGCTGGCCGAGGGCGGCCAGCTCGAGGACCCGGCGGCCTACGTGCGCCGCGTCAATGCGCTGCTGGTCGGCTGATCAGTCGGCCCGCGAGAGCGGCGGCTCGGCCATCGCCTCCACCTGCTCGCGCAGCTGGATGGCCTGCTGCTGCCAGTAGGCCGATCCGGCGAACCACGGGAAGGCGACCGGGAAGGCCGGGTCGGCCCAGCGCTGCGCGATCCAGGCGCTGTGGTGGATCATGCGCAGCGTGCGCAGCGGCTCGATGAGGCGCAGCTCGCGCCGGTCGAAGTCGCTGAACTGCTCGTAGCCCGCGAGCAGCGCGCGCAGCTGCCGCGCCATCGACGCGCGCTCGCCCGACAGCAGCATCCACAGGTCCTGCACGGCCGGGCCGTTGACGGCGTCGTCCAGGTCGACGAAGTGCGGCCCCTCGGCCGTCCACAGCAGGTTGCCGGGGTGGCAGTCGCCGTGCAGCCGGAGCTGCGCCGTGTCCGCACAGGCGTCGAAGGCGCGGGCCGCGGCGTCCAGCGCCCGGTCGGCGGCGTCGAACCACGACGCGCGCGCATCGTCGGGCAGCGCCTCGTGCCGCGCCAGCCAATCGCGCGAGGCGCGGCCGTAGGTCTCGGGCGTGATGGCGCGACGGTGGGCGAACGCGCGCGTGCGCCCCACCGCGTGGATGCGCCCGAGGAAGCGGCCGATCCATTCGAGCGTGGCGTCGCGGTCGAGCTCCGGCGCCTGCCCCGCGCGCCGCGGCATCACCGCCAGCCGCGTGCCGGCGGGCGAGTCGAGGTGGGCGAGCGTACCGGGATCGCCGACGACCCGGGCCTCCAGCCGGGCGCCCGGCTCCGGCCGGAGCGCGAGCGGCGCGACGACGGGGATCTCGGCCGCCGCCAGCTCGAGCGAGAACGCATGCTCCTCGAGGATCTGCGCATCGCTCCAGCGCCCGGGCCGGTAGAACTTGGGCACCACCACGCGGCCGTCCTCCAGGAACACCTGGAAGACGCGGTTCTCGTACGAGTTGAGCTGCAGCAGCCGGCCGTCGCCGCGCAGGCCGACGGCGTCGAGCGCATCGAGCACCGCTTCGGGCGTGAGGCCGGCGTACGGCGTGGCGGCGGTGTCTCGGGGCGGCGTGTCTGGAAGCATCGGCGCATGCTACGCGCCGCGGCGTCAGTGCCGGGGGGAATCGACGACGATGCCGGCGATGTCGTCGCCGCGCCGCGGGTCCGGGTCGCGCCGGCGCAGGTCGGTCGTGCCCGGCAGGCCGCCGAACTCGGTGCTCGTGGTCTCGGCCCGGCTGTCCGGCGAGAAGAACGAATCCTGGAAGAAGCCCGAGTCCTGCCACAGCGCCGTGCGCTCGGCGCGGCGGTTCGCGACGGTGCTGGCGAGCGTGTCGCGCGCCGAGTCGAGGTTGGCCGGCTGCGGCTGGGCGGCATGCGGCGCGCGCGGGGCCGAGCCGTTCTGCGGCACCAGCAGCTGCAGCTCCGCGACGGTGGGCGGGTTGTCGACCGGGCACCGCAGGTAGCGCACCCGGCAGGCGGCCAGCACCGATTGCTTGATCTGCAGCACGCGGCGCGAATTGCCGCGGTCGGTGTCGAGGTCGATGGCGGCCAGCACGCGCCCGTTGGCGCTGCACACCGCGAAGGTCACGTGGTGCGCGCCCAGCAGCTCGTACCAGTAGCGCACCTCGTTCGGGTCATTGGGTTGGCAGAAGCGCACCAGCGGCAGCTTGGACAGCACGATGTGGTGCGGCAGCGCCTCGCGCAGCAGCCGGTAGACGCGGCGCTCGTCGGTGCTGAACACCGGGCGTGCGGTCAGCGCCCATTCGGTGGGCAGCGGCGTGGGGGCCGGCTTGCGGGCCGGCTTGAGCGTCCAGGCCAGCGCCGCGAGCAGCACGGCGCACAAGACGCCCAGCACGACGATCCAGGGAAGGGTTTGCATGCTCGAGGCGCCCAGACGCTGTCCCGAAGGGGCCGGGCCCCCATGGCACCGACCCAGATCAACCGATCAATGTACAGGATGTTACGTCTCGACACGACCGGGCGGCATCCCCCGGGATGCGGCGGATTGCACGTGCGCGCGGCAGGCTCAGAACAGCCGCTCGAAGGTTTCCGCGCGCCGCGTGAACGCCTTCACGTCGAACCACAGGCCGAGGGCCTCGCTGAAACGGCGCGCCTGCACCTTCCAGCGGTAGTCGAACTCGGCCGCCTGGCCGTCGACCAGCTCGTCCAGGTGCGAGGCCATCGTCTCGGCCGGCAGGCGCAGCCACGCCTGCGATTCGGGGCCGTCGCGCTCCACCGCCGCGCCGGCGCGGCGGGCGATCTTCAGCATCGCCGTGTTCTCGCTCAGCGCATGGATGAGCAGCGTGCTCACGTTGCGGTTGCGCGCATGCAGCATGGCGTGCCGGAACAGGTGGGCGCCGAGCCCGCGGCCCCGGGCCTTCTCGAGCACCGACACGCCGAACTCGGCGGTGCGCCGGCCGGTGTCGGCCGCCGGGGGCATGTAGGCGAGGTGGGCGGTCGCGATCAGGTCGAGGCGGCGGTTGAAGATGCCGAACACCTCGTCCCGCTCGAAGTCGATGCCGTCCACGTAGCGCCCGATCTGCTCGTCGCTGGCCGCATAGCCGAAGCGCAGGTAGCGGTCGCGCTCGGACAGCGAGAGCAGGTGCGCCTGCAGGCGTGCCCGGTGATGCACGCTCAGCGAGCGGACCGGGATCCATCCGAGCGCGCGGGGAGCCGGCTTCGTCGACGGGAGATCGGACATGGTGGCTGCTCGATTAAGGGTTAACCCGAGTCTAGCGATGTGCCGCCCTGCCCGCTCGTCCCCCTGCGTGCATATGCCGCACGGCGCCTTCGGTGATGGGGAAAAGCTTGCTAGAATCTTCGGCTTTCCCTTTTCTCAGCCCAAGGGAAACACGCCGCGTGGCCATGATGGCCTCACGACCACCCGGCGGCCCGCCTAAGAGGCCACCCATCCAGAAGGTGGCGCCGACCGCGGGACGGGCTGTTGATCCAACTCGATATTCACCATGAAAACCTTCAGCGCCAAGCCGGCCGAGGTGACGCATGAGTGGTTTGTGATTGACGCGACCGACAAGGTCCTCGGACGGGTGGCCAGTGAAGTCGCCCTCCGCCTGCGCGGCAAGCACAAGGCCATCTACACGCCTCACGTCGACACCGGCGACTTCATCGTCGTCGTCAACGCCGACAAGATCCGCGTCACCGGCAACAAGGCCAACGACAAGATCTACTACCGCCACACCGGCTATCCGGGCGGCATCTACGGCACCAGCTTCAAGGACATGCAGGCCAGGCATCCGGGCCGCGCGCTCGAGAAGGCGGTCAAGGGCATGCTCCCCAAGGGGCCGCTCGGCTACGCGATGGTCAAGAAGCTGAAGGTGTATGCCGGTGCCACGCATCCGCACACCGCCCAGAGCCCCAAGGCGCTGGAAATCTAAGGAGCGGTGATGATCGGAAATTGGAACTACGGCACCGGCCGCCGCAAGTCTTCGGTGGCCCGCGTGTTCATCAAGAAGGGCACGGGCCAGATCGTCGTCAACGGCAAGCCGGTCCAGGAGTACTTCGGCCGCCAGACGTCGATCATGATCGTCAAGCAGCCGCTGATGCTCACCGCCAACGACGCGGCCTTCGACATCAAGGTCAACGTGCACGGCGGCGGCGAGTCCGGCCAGGCCGGTGCGGTGCGCCACGGCATCACCCGCGCGCTGATCGACTACGACGCGGCGCTCAAGTCCGATCTGAGCCGCGCCGGCTTCGTCACGCGCGACGCGCGCGAGGTCGAGCGCAAGAAGGTCGGCCTGCACGGCGCCCGCCGCCGCAAGCAGTTCAGCAAGCGCTGAGTCGCTTGGCGGGTACGGAAGAGGCCGCTTTTGCGGCCTTTTTCACTTTCTGGAGCCGCTTTCCCCGATGCGCTGGAAATTGCTTCGCCGCCGGCTGTCGCTCAGCGCGCCGCGCGTCTCGGTGCGCAGCAGCCTGCCCTGGCCGCTGCGCTGGGCGCTCGTCGCGCTCATGCTCGGCTTCTCGGCGGCCATCGCGATGTGGGCCTACCAGTTCGGCAAGAGCCTCTCCGGCGTCGACGACGGCGCCCCGGCGGCCGCCGCGCAGAGCCGTCTCGAGGCGGACCAGCTGCGCCGCGAGCGCGACAGCGCCCTGGCGGTGGCCCACACGGCCGAAAGCCTGCTGAAGGCCGAACGCGCCGCCCAGGAGCGGCTGGCGCAGCAGGTGCGCCAGCTCCAGGCCGACAACCTGTCGCTGCAGTCCGACCTCGCGCTGTTCGAGCGCCTGGTGCCGGCGGGGCCGGGCGGCCGGGTGCAGATCCGCAGCGTGCGGGCCGACGTCAGTGCGCCGGGGCGCCTGCACTACCAGCTGCTCGCCATGCAGGCGGGCAAGAATCCGCGCGAATTCGTCGGCCGCATCGAGGTCACGCTCGTCGGCACGCTCGACGGGAAACCCTGGAATTTCGTGCCGCTTTCCTCGTCCGGCGCGCTGCGGATGAAACAGTACGCACGAATCGAGGCGATGGCCGACTATCCCGCGGAGGCCGTGCTAAAAACCGTCCAGATCAGGGTCCTGGACGACAAGGGCGGCGTCCGGGCGCAGCACACGGCCAAGCTCTGACCTGCAGTTCCCGCCCCGGAGAAACACCCATGTTCGCCAAGAACAAGCAGCCGCCCATCCGTTCGCTGATCGGCGAGGGCACCGTGGTGCAGGGCGAGCTGCGTTTCACCGAAGGCCTGCGCATCGACGGCGAAGTGCAGGGCGACGTGATCGCCGCGGGCGCGAGCAGCATCGTCGTCGTGAGCGAGAAGGCGCGCATCGTGGGCAGGATGAAGGCCTCGCACATCATCGTCAACGGGCGGGTCGAGGGGCCGATCGAATGCGACCAGTTCCTCGAGCTGCAGCCCAAGGCCTCCATCGCGGGCGACATCCGCTACGAGGTGCTCGAGATGCACCAGGGCGCCAGCGTCGACGGCGAGCTTCGGCCCATCAAGGCCGAAGAGAAACCCGCCTTGAAGCTGGCGATGGCGAACAACGGATAATCCGTGTCTGGCCGAAAGGAGCTTGTATGAGTGCCGTTGCAGAAACCCTCCAGACTTCGCCCGCCATGGACGAACCGCCGGCGCCGCTGGTGTTCACCGACAGCGCCGCGGCCAAGGTCAAGGAACTCGTCGACGAAGAGGGCAACCCCGAGCTGAAGCTGCGCGTCTTCGTGCAGGGCGGCGGGTGCTCGGGCTTCCAGTACGGGTTCACGTTCGACGAAATCGTCAACGACGACGACACGCAGATGAGCAAGAACGGCGTCACCCTGCTGATCGACTCGATGAGCCTGCAGTACCTGATGGGCGCCGAGATCGACTACAAGGACGACCTGCAGGGCGCGCAGTTCGTCATCAAGAACCCGAACGCGACCACCACCTGCGGCTGCGGATCCAGCTTTTCCTGAGCCGCGCGGCGAACCGCCGCTGACCGAAGGCCACCCGCGCGGTGGCCTTTTTCTTGGGCGCGCCGGCTCACCCGGCGGGATACAGCGCCCCCAGGATGCGCGGCCCCGACGCGCCGGTGGCGGCCACCAGGTTCCCGGGCTGCCGCTCGACGAAGGCCTTCGCGAGCCAGGCGAAGGCGGCCGCCTCGACCTGATGGGCGCCGAGCCCGGCCTCGTCGGTCGTGCGCACGCCGCGGCCCGGCAGCAGCGCCGCGATGCGGCGGCGCAGGTGGCCGCTGAACGCGCCGCCGCCGCACAGCAGGACGGCTTCGGCATCGGCGGCGTGGGCCTGCACGGCGTCCGCGCATGTCGTCGCCGTCAGCTCGGCCAGGGTGGCCTGGACGTCCCGCGGCGCGGGCGGCTCGCCCGGCAGCGCCGACAGCCGGGCGTCGAGCCATGCCGGGTTGAACAGGTCGCGGCCGGTGCTCTTGGGCGGCGGCAGGCGGAAATAGGGCTCGGCCCGCAGGGCGTCGAGCAGCGCCGGCAGCACGCGGCCGCCGGCGGCCCAGGCGCCGTCGCGGTCGAAGGCCTCGCCCGTGTGCCGGCGGCACCAGTGGTCCATCAGGGCGTTGCCCGGGCCGCTGTCGAAGCCGAGCGTGCGCCCGTCCGCCCCGAGCGCCGTGAGGTTGCCGATGCCGCCGAGGTTGACGACGGCGACGGTGCGGCCCGGCTGCGCGAACACGGCGCGGTGGAAGGCCGGCACCAGCGGCGCGCCCTGGCCGCCGGCGGCGACGTCGCGCGAGCGGAAGTCGGCGACCACGTCGATGCCGGTCAGCTCGGCGAGCAGGGCGCCGTTGTTGATCTGCACGGTGTAGCCGGTGCCGTCGAAGGCGCCGGGGCGGTGGCGCAGCGTCTGGCCGTGGGCGCCGATGGCGCGCACGTGCGCCGCCGCGCGGCCGGCCAGCAGGGCCTGCACGACGCTGGCGTAGAGGCGGACCAGCGCATTGGCGGCCAGCGCCGCGCGGTGCAGCTCGTCGGCGCCGCTCGTGTTCAGCGCGAGCAGCTCCGCGCCCAGCTCGGCGGGCATCGGCAGGCTGGCGTGGGCCAGTACCTGGAGCGGCCGCGGCGGCGACGCCTGCGGCGAGAAGTCGACCAGCACGCCGTCGACGCCGTCGAGCGAGGTGCCGGACATCAGTCCGATGTAGAGGTCGGTCATGAGCGGTCAGCGGGTGAGTCGCAAAGCAGCAGGGCCCGCATGGCGGGCCCTGTCGACGGAAGGTCCGGTGCGCGCCCTATTCGGCGAACGCGCCCGTTCGCGCCATGGTCTCGGCTGCCTCGAGCTGCGCCCTGAGGCTGCGGGCGAGCGAGGCGAACCGGGCCTTGGACGCCGGCGCGAGCGCCACGGTCTCGGACGACTTGGCGATCGTCAGCGGGTTGTGCTGCACGCCGTTGACCTTGACCTCGAAGTGCAGGTGCGGCCCGGTGGCCCAGCCCGTGGCGCCGACGGCGCCGATGTGCATGCCCTGCTCGACCTTCTGCCCCTGCTTCACGAAGATGCGGCTCAGGTGCGCATACAGCGTCGAGCGGTTGTTGTTGTGCCGGACCACGATGACGTTGCCGTAGCCGTTCTGCTGGCCGGCGAACTCGACCGTGCCGTCGCCCACCACGCGCACCGGCGTGCCGGTGGGCGCGCCGTAGTCGACGCCCTTGTGCTGGCGCCAGGTTTTCTGGATCGGATGCAAGCGCATCGAGAAGCCGGAGGTGACGCGCGAGAACTCCATCGGGCTGGCGAGGAACGCGCGCTTCTTGCTCTGGCCGTCCATGTCGTAGTAGCCGCCCTTGCCGCCGGTCAGCGGGTCCTGGAACCAGACGGCCGAATAGGTCTTGCCGTTGTTCAGGAATTCGGCCGCCAGCACCCGGCCCGAGGCCTGGTTCCAGGTGATCGGCTCGCCGTCGGCGGTGAGCGCCTCGTACATCACCGTGAAGGTATCGCCGCGGCGCAGCTCGCGGCGGAAGTCGATGTCGGTGGCGAAGATCTCCGCCATCTGGATGGCGACGGTGTCGGGGATGTGCGCCGCGTCGGTCGAGGCGAACAGCGACTGGGTGATGTTGCCGCTGCCCAGCCGCACCTGCGAGGCGAGCGGCGCGGTCTCCACCGCCGCGGTCAACGCGCCGTCGCGGCGCTCGATGCGCACGCGGGTGAAATGGGTGCCGAACTGCTCGGGCTGCTCGGCGGCGTAGCGGGCGACCAGCTCGGCCAGATTGCCGGCGGCGTCGGTGCGCACCTGCACCATCTTGCCGGGGCGGCCGGTCAGCACCTTGCGCGCGACCGGGTCGGTGCGCAGGAAGCCCGCCGCGTCGGCGTCGGAGACGTTCAGGCGCTGCAGCAGCGAGTCGGCGGTGTCGCTGGCGCGGGTGAGGTCGCTGCGGTAGAGCTCGAGCTCGTGCTGCGCCAGGGCCTCGAGTTGGGCCTCGATGCCGTCGGGGGTGACGTTTTCCGTCACTGTCTGGCGCGGCAGGTCGCTCGCGTCCGGCGCCAGCGGGGCGATGCCGAAGGCGGTGGCGCCGAAGCCGGCGAGGCAGACCACCACGGCGGTCGAGATGCCGCGGCCGTGGCGCCGCAGGAACGCCTGCGCGCCCTCGGAAGCCGTGATCGCGGCGCGATCGATTGAATCCAGCGGTGTCAATTGGATGTGGAGCGTTGCAGCTCTGGCTCGGCCTGCATCGCACGGGCGGCGACGGGCCTGGGTTGCTGTTTGCGGCGGGGGGCGTCCACTAGAATCGCGCACGCCTCGCGGGCCACACCGGAGTTACTTCGAGGTCTCTGCCCGCATCCGGCCATCGGCGCCGCGCAGTATACCGACCGTGTCGCGCGCGAAACACCGGAATAGCCCGGTCCAGCCCCGCCCCGCACGCCGTTTCTATGTCCCATCCTGTCGACCAAAGTTCTGCCGGCGCCGCCGTGAAGCCGGCCGTTTCTTATCCGGTGACCGATCGCGTGCTGCACGCGATGGCCGTTTCGCGGCGCGGCTGCGACGAACTCCTGCCGGAGAACGACTGGCTCGCGAAGCTGGCACGCTCCGAAGCAACAGGTGTGCCATTGCGCATCAAGCTCGGCCTCGACCCCACGGCGCCCGACATCCACGTCGGCCACACCGTGGTGCTCAACAAGATGCGGCAGCTCCAGGACCTGGGCCACACCGTCATCTTCCTGATCGGCGACTTCACCTCGATGATCGGCGACCCGTCGGGCCGGAACACGACGCGCCCGCCGCTCACGCGCGAGCAGATCGAGGCCAACGCGCAGACCTACTATCGGCAGGCGAGCCTGGTTCTTGACCCGGCGAAGACGGAGATCCGCTACAACTCCGAGTGGAGCGACCCGCTGGGCGCGCGCGGCATGATCGAGCTGGCCGCCAAGTACACGGTGGCGCGCATGATGGAGCGCAACGACTTCCACGAGCGCTTCAAGGCCGGCACGCCGATCTCGGTGCACGAGTTCCTGTACCCGCTGATGCAGGGCTACGACTCGGTGGCGCTGAAGAGCGACCTCGAGCTCGGCGGCACCGACCAGAAGTTCAACCTGCTCGTCGGCCGCGCGCTGCAGGCCGAGTACGGCCAGGAGCCGCAGTGCATCCTGACGATGCCGCTGCTCGAGGGCCTCGACGGCGTCGAGAAGATGTCCAAGAGCCGCGGCAACTACATCGGCATCACCGAGCCGGCGAACGACATGTTCGCCAAGCTGCTGTCGATCAGCGACGTGCTGATGTGGAAGTACTTCACGCTGCTGAGCTTCCGCGCCGAGGCGGAGATCGCGGCGCTGAAGGCCGAGGTCGAGGGCGGGCGCAACCCGAAGGACGCGAAGGTGATGCTGGCCCGGGAGATCACCACGCGCTTCCACGGCGCGGCGGCGGCCGACGCGGCCGAGGCCGACTTCCACCACCGCGCGCGCGGCGGCGTGCCCGACGAGATCCCCGAGGTCGCGCTCGCCGGCGCGCCGCTGGGCATCGGCGCGGTGCTCAGGCAGGCCAACCTCGCGCCGTCGGGCAGCGAGGCGATGCGGCTCGTCGACGGCGGCGGCGTGCGCATCGACGGCGCGGTGGTCGGCGACAGGGGCCTGAAGCTCGACGCCGGCACCTACGTCGTGCAGGTGGGCAAGCGCAAGTTCGCGCGCGTGACGATCGGGTGATGCGGCGCCGGGCCCGTCACGGCGCGGTGCGCGGCCGGTAGCGGCGCCCGGCGGACATGCACGCGACGACCTGGCTCAAGGTGTCGGCCGGCGTGGCGCTGGCCACGATCGCGCTGAAGACGCTCGCCTGGTGGCTGACCGATTCGGTCGGGCTGCTGTCGGACGCGATGGAGTCCATCGTCAACCTGGTGTCCGCGCTGTTCGGGCTGGCGATGGTGTCGATCGCCCACCGCCCGGCCGACGAGGGCCATCCGTTCGGCCACACCAAGGCCGAGTACTTCGCCAGCGGCTTCGAGGGGCTGCTGATCGTCGGCGCGGCCGGCGGCATCCTGTGGGCGGCGATCCACCGGCTGATCCATCCGCAGCCGCTGCAGGCGCTGGGCTGGGGCATCGCGCTCACCGTGGCCAGCTCGGCGCTCAACGGCCTGTTCGCGTGGCGCATGCTGGCCGCCGGGCGGGCGCAGCACTCGATCGCCCTCGAGGCCGACGCGCGGCATCTCTTCACCGACGTGTGGACGTCCGCCGGCGTGGTGGGGGGCATCGCGCTCGTGATGCTGACCGGCTGGCAATGGCTCGACCCGGCGCTGGCCATCGGCGTGGCGCTGAACATCCTGCGCGAGGGCGGCCGCCTCGCCTGGGGCTCGGTCGACGGGCTGATGGACCGCGCGGTGGAGCCCGAGATCCAGGCGCGCATCGAGCGCACGCTGGCGCAGTTCGCGCATCCGGCGATGCGCTTCGACCACGTCATCACGCGGCGCGCCGGGCGCCGGCGCTTCGTCGACCTGCACATGCACATGCCGGGGCGCTGGACGCTCGCGCGCGCGGCGGCGCTGCGCTCGGACGTCGAGCAGGCGCTGATGGCCGAGGTGCCGGGCCTGCGCGCCTCGATCCAGCTGCTGCCGACCGACGTGGAAACGCACTTCGGCGACGAGGAGCCGGCGCCGTGATGGCGCTCGTCCAGCGCGTGCGGGAGGCCCGGGTCGAGGTGTCCGGGCGCACCGTCGGCGCGATCGGGCACGGCCTGCTGGTGCTGGTGTGCGCCGAGCCGGGCGACACCGAGCCGCTGGCCGACCGGCTCGTGGGCAAGCTGCTCAAGCTGCGCGTGTTCGCTGACGAGGCCGGCAAGATGAACCGCAGCGTGGCCGACGTGGGCGGCGGGCTGCTGGTCGTCAGCCAGTTCACGCTGGCCGCCGACACCTCGGGCGGCAACCGGCCGAGCTTCACCGGCGCCGCGCCGGCCGAACTCGGCCGCCGGCTCTACGAACGCGTGTTGTCCACCGCGCGTGCGCAGCACGCCATCGTCGCCAGCGGCGAGTTCGGTGCCGATATGCAGGTGCACCTCGTGAACGACGGTCCCGTCACCATCCCGATCACGCTCCGCTAGCAAAAGGAAAGCCGCCCGGAGGCGGCTTTCATGCGCGAGCGAAGCGTCGTGCCCATCAAGCAACGCCCGCGGAACCGGCTTTGCCGGTCCGCCAGGCGGCGCCCCTTGGGGGCAGGAGCGCAAGCGACTGGGGGGCTTCAGTCAGTCCGCGTACTGGCCCGCCGCCTTGATGACCGGGCCCCACTTGTCGATCTCCGACGCGACGAACTTCTTGTGCTCGTCCGGGTTGACGCGGCCGTCGGTCACGATCACCGCGCCGAGCGCCTGCTCGCGCTTGACGAAGTCGGGATCGGCCAGCGCCACCTTCAGCGCGCTGTTCACCTTGTCGATCACGGCCTTGGGCGTGCCCTTGGGCGCGTACAGCGCGTGCCAGATGCTGACGTTGAAGCCCTTCACGCCGGACTCGTCGAGCGTGGGCAGCTTGGCGAGCGCCGGGGTGGTCAGGCGCTTCGTGCTCGTCACCGCGTAGGCCTTCACCTTGCCGGCCTCGATCTGGCCGGTGGTGTTGGTGGTCTGGTCGCACAGCAGGTCGACCTGGCCGCCGAGCAGGTCGGTGATGGCCGGGGCGGTGCCCTTGTACGGAATGGTCTGCATCTCGACCTTGAGCGCGCTCATGTAGAGCAGGCCGCACAGGTGCGAGGCCGAGCCGAGGCCGGCGTTCGCGAGGTTCACCTTGCCCTTGCTGTCCGTGAGCCACTTGGACAGCTCGGCGTAGTTGTTGGCCGGCAGGCTGGGCTTGCCGATCAGCGTCATCGGCACCTCGTTGATCATGCCCAGGTACTCGAAGTCCTCGAGCGGCTTGTACTGCAGGTTGCGGTACAGCGCCGGCGCCGTGCTCATGCCGATGTGGTGCAGCAGCAGGGTGTAGCCGTCGGCCGGTGCCTTGGCCACCTTGGTGGCGCCGAGCGTGCCGCCCGCGCCGCCCACGTTCTCGATCACGATGGTCTGGCCGCCCAGCGGCTTGCGCAGTGCTTCGGCCAGGTCGCGCGCGACCTTGTCGGTCGGGCCGCCGGCGGAGAAGGGCACGACGATGGTGACGGGCTTCTCCGGGTAGTCGGCCAGCGCCAGGGGAGCGGCGAGGACGGCTGCAGCAGCAAGCAGAACGCGTTTCATGGACATCATCCTTTCGATGCGAGTCGGGTTGAGACCGAAATTGTGCGCAGGGCGCGCGGGCGCGCCATGCCGGGAACTACGTAAGGGGGCCTGCGATCCCTTGCGCCGGCGCAAGACGGACCGCGGTCATTCGTAACGCCTTGCATCCTCGATCACCTTGCCGTCGTTGGGCAGGCTGCCGGGGGCGCACAGCGCGACGTCGCCGCGCAGCTTGGTGACCTCGCGCACGGCCTCGGCGAGGCGCTCGGCCAGCCCCTCGGGCGCGCCGGCCACCTCGACCTGCAGCGCCATGCGGTCGCTGGCCATCTCGCCGCTGACCACCAGCCGCGCCTTCGCCACCTCGGGAAAGCGGCGCACGATCTCGGCCACCTGGCTCGGGTGCACGAACATGCCGCGCACCTTGGCCGTCTGGTCGGCGCGGCCCATCCAGCCCTTGATGCGGGTGTTGGTGCGCCCGGTCGGGCAGGGGCCTTCGAGCACGGCCGACAGGTCGCCCGTGCCGAAGCGCACCAGCGGGTAGTCGGGGTTCAGCGTGGTGACGACGATCTCGCCGACCTCGCCGTCGGCCACCGGGTCGCCGGTGCCGGGGCGCACGATCTCCACGATCACGCCTTCGTCGAGCACCAGGCCGTCGCGCGCGGGCGTCTCGTAGGCGATGAGGCCGATGTCGGCGGTGGCGTAGCTCTGCATCGCCTCGATGCCGCGCTGCTGCAGCCAGCGGCACAGCGAGGGCGGAAAGGCCTCGGCGCCGAGCGAGGCCTTGGCGAGCGAAGGCAGGGCGACGCCGAGCTCGTCGGCCTTCTCGAGCAGGATCTTCAGGAAGCTCGGCGTGCCGGCATAGGCCGCCGGGCGCAGGTCGGCCATGGCCTGCACCTGCTGCTCGGTCTGGCCGATGCCGGCGGGGAACACGGTGCAGCCGAGGGCGTGGGCGCCGCTTTCCATCATCGCGCCGGCGGGGGTGAAGTGGTAGCTGAAGGCGTTGTGCACCAGGTCGCCGGCGCGCAGGCCGGCGGCGTGCAGGGCGCGGGCCACGCGCCAGTAGTCGCGCCCGCGGCCCTCGGGCTCGTACAGGCCGCCGGGCGAGGCGAACACCCGCAGCGCGCCGCGGCCGGCGGCGGCGCGTTCGCCCCAGCCGACGGCGGCGAAGCCGCCGAAGGCGTCGGCGGCGCGCGCGGCCTTCTGCTGCTCGGCGAGCTCGCTCTTGCGCGTGACGGGCAGGCGGGCGAGTGCGGCGCGGCTGTCCACCGCCGCGGCGTCCACGCCGCGAAGGATGCGCGCCATGGCGGGCGACTGCGCCTGCGCGTGGGCGATCTGCGCCGGCAGGGCCTGCAGCAGCGCGTGCTCGCGCTGTTCGGGGGCGCGGGTCTCCAGCGCGTCATAGAAGTCGCCCATCTCACGCATCCTCGTCGGTCCAGCGCGCCAGGCGCTTCTTGATCTCATCGAGAAACCTGCGCACGTCGGCGCCGTTCTTCAGCGTGTGCGTCTCCCACTCGGGCGAGACGGCGGGCCGCTTGACCAGGCGCGCGGTGATCGCATCCGCCGTGGTCGCGAACTCGGCAACCCGCTTGCCCTTCAGCTCGACGCCCGGCTTGCCGTCGACCAGGCGCTCGGCCAGCACGCGCAGGTCGCGCAGCTGGCGGCGCAGCCCGACGAGCGCCTCGTCGGGCTTGAAGGCGGGCAGGGCAAAGAAGTCGTCGCTCATGCCGGCCGCCTCACGCCAGCCACCGCTTGCGCCGGCGATAGCTCTTCACGTCGCGGAAGCTCTTGCGGTCCCCGCCGCCCATGCCGAGGTAGAACTCCTTCACGTCCTCGTTCTCGGCCAGCGCGCGGGCCTCGCCGTCCATCACGATGCGGCCGTTCTCCAGGATGTAGCCGTAGTCCGCGTAGCGCAGCGCCATGCTGGTGTTCTGCTCGGCCAGCAGGAAGGTCGTGCGCTCCTTGGTGTTCAGGTCCTTCACGATCTCGAACACCTCTTCCACGATCTGCGGCGCAAGACCCATCGAGGGCTCGTCGAGCAGCACCATCTTCGGGTTGGCCATCAGCGCGCGGCCGATGGCGCACATCTGCTGCTCGCCGCCCGAGGTGTAGGCGGCCTGCGAGCTGCGCCGCGTCTTCAGGCGCGGGAAGTAGGCGTAGACCTTGTCCAGCGTCGCGGCCACCGCGGCCTTGCCGTCGCGCCGCGTGTAGGCGCCGGTCATGAGGTTCTCCTCGATGGTGAGGTGGGCGAAGCAGTGCCGGCCTTCCATTACCTGCACCACGCCGCGGTTGACCATGTCGGAGGTGGTGAGCCGCTCGATGCGCTCGCCGCGCAGCTCGATGCTGCCCTTGGTCACCTCGCCGCGCTCGCCCGCGAGCAGGTTCGACACCGCGCGCAAGGTCGTCGTCTTGCCCGCGCCGTTGCCGCCCAGCAGCGCCACGATGCGCCCTTCCGGCACCTGCAGCGAAACGCCCTTCAGCACGAGGATCACGTGGTTGTAGATGACCTCGATGCCGTTGACGTTGAGAAGAATGTTGCTCATGTGAGCCTCGTGGCAGATCAAGCAGCTGCCGCGGAACCGGCTTTGCCGGGCCGCAGGCAGCGCCCCCCTTGAGGGGGGAGCGGCGTGAGCCGCTCCGGGGGGTGGGTCAGCTCTGGCAGTCTTGCGGCGACCTGCGCTCGATCTTCTTCTCGGCCGCGTACTTGTCGGCCGCGGTCTTGATCATCGGCTTGAGGATCTGCGTGTCCGCCTCGTACCAGTCGGGGCCCATGACCCACTTGGCGCCGTCCCAGGTGTGGATGCGCGCCCAGGTCGAGCCCATGTGGTCCATGCACGAGGTGCTGATGGGGCGCAGCATGCCGGCGAAGCCGAGGGCGTCGAGCTTCTTCTGGTCGAGCGCCAGGTTTTCGAAGCCCCAGCGCACCTGCTCGCCGGTCATGACCTTGCCCTTGCCGAAGCGCTCCTGCGCGCGGCGGATGGCTTCCTGGCTGAGCATCTGGATGATGACGCCGCGGGTGTAGAGCACCGAGCCCACCTCGTCGCGCGGGCCGGTGCCCTGGCCCTTGTCATGCACGTGCTTGAGGATCTCCTGGATCACCTTCGGGCTCTGGCCCGAGGTGTTCAGCGCCAGCGCGTTGTAGCCCTTGGCGCCCGCGCCCACGTCCTTCACGTCGGGCTCGGCGCCGGACCACCACACGCCGTACATCTTGTCGCGCGGATAGCCGGTGGCCTGCGCTTCCTTGAGCGCGGTGGAGTTCATCACGCCCCAGCCCCACAGCAGCACGTAGTCGGGGCGGCTCTGGCGCACCTGCAGCCAGGCCGACTTCTGCTCCACGCCCGGCGCCGTCACCGGGATGAGCTGCAGGTCGAAGCCGTGCATCTTGCTGCGCTCCTGCAGCAGCGGGATCGGCTCCTTGCCGAAGGGGCTGTCGTGGTAGACGAGGGCGATCTTCTTGCCCTTGAGCTTGGCCAGCCCGCCTTCCTTCTTGCCGATGTGCTGGATGATGATGTCCGCACCCGTCCAGTAGCTGCCCATCAGCGGGAAGTTCCACTTGAACACGCCGCCGTCCTGCGACGACGACAGGCCGTAGCCCAGCGTGATGAGCGGGATCCTGTCGTTCGGCGCCTTGTCGGTGAGCGCGAAGGTGATGCCCGTGGACTGCGGATCGAACAGCGAGGCGTTCTTGCCCTTGAGCCGCTCGTAGCACTCCACGCCCTTGTCGGTGGCGTAGCCGGTCTCGCATTCCTCGAAGGTGATCTTCACGCCGTTGATGCCGCCGTCGCGCGCGTTGGTCATCTTGATGTAGTCCTGCTTGCCGTTGGCCCAGGGCGTGCCGTTGGGCGCGTACGGGCCGGTGCGGTACACCAGCAGCGGGATGAACTGTTCCTTGGCCTGCGCCTGCGCCGCGGGGGCGTGCAGGCCGCCGATCGTCGCGACGGCGAGCGTCGCGACGGCGGCAAGAGAGCGGATCGTCTTCATGGGCTTGTCTCCTCTGGGAAAGGCACGTCTTGCGGTGCGGGTGGGGTTCAATGCGGGAAGGGCCACAGCCGGAGCTTTTCCTTGCCCGTGGACCACAGCCGCGCGATGCCGTGCGGCTCCACGATCAGGAAGAACACGATCAGCGCGCCGAAGATCATGTAGGTGAGGTGCGCCGCCGTCGCGGTGTCGATCGGGATGCCGAACCAGTACGGCAGGTTGTCCAGGAAGATCGGCAGCAGCACGATGAACGCGGCGCCGAAGAAGCTGCCCATGATCGAGCCCAGCCCGCCGATGATCACCATGAACAGCAGCTGGAACGAGCGGTCGATGTTGAAGGCCGCGGGCTCCCACGAGCCCAGGTGCAGGAAGGCCCACAGCCCGCCGGCCACGCCGACGATGAACGAGCTGATCGCGAACGCCGTGAGCTTGGCGTAGACCGGGCGGATGCCGATCACCGCGGCGGCCACGTCCATGTCGCGCATCGCCATCCACTCGCGGCCGATGGCGCCGCGCACCAGGTTCTTCGCCAGCAGCGCGAACACCGCGAGGAAGGCCAGGCACACCAGGTACTTCTGCACCGGCGTCTCGACGGGGAAGCCGAGGATGTTGAGCCCGGCCACGCTCACCGAGCCCGAGGGCGAGTCGTTGGTGAACCAGGCGATGCGCAGGAAGGCCCAGTCGGCGAAGAACTGCGCGGCCAGCGTGGCCACCGCGAGGTACAGCCCCTTGATGCGCAGCGACGGGATGCCGAACACCACGCCCACCGCCGTGGCGCACAGCCCGCCCAGCAGCAGCGAGGCCACCAGCGGCAGGCCGTCCACGCGCACGTGGAAGTTGTAGGCCGCGTAGGCGCCCACCGCCATGAAGGCGCCGGTGCCCAGCGAGATCTGCCCGCAGTAGCCGACGAGGATGTTGAGCCCGAGCGCCGCCAGCGACAGGATGAGGAAGGGGATCAGGATGGCGCGGAACAGGTACTCGGAGGCGAACAGCGGCACCGCGACGAAGGCGACGGCCAGCAGCACGAGGATCGCGATGCGGTCCTGCAGGATGGGGAAGATCTGCTCGTCCGAGCGGTACGAAGTCTTGAACTGGCCGTTTTCTCTGTAGAGCATGCGGCGTCTCCGTCAGACCCGGTCGATGATTTTTTCGCCGAACAACCCCTGCGGCTTGACCAGCAGGAACACCAGCGCCAGCACGTACGCGAACCAGATCTCGATGCCGCCGCCGAACATCGGCCCGATGTAGATCTCCGACAGCTTCTCGCCCACGCCGATCAGCAGCCCGCCGACGATGGCGCCCGGCACCGAGGTGAGCCCGCCGAGGATCACCACCGGCAGCGCCTTCAGCGCGACGAGCGACAGCGAGAACTGCACGCCCAGCTTGCTGCCCCAGATGACGCCGGCCACCAGCGCCACGAAGCCGGCCACGCTCCACACGATGATCCAGATGCGCCCGAGCGGGATGCCGATGGACTGCGCTGCCTGGTGGTCGTCGGCCACGGCGCGCAGCGCGCGGCCGGTGGCCGTCTTGCGGAAGAACACGCTCAGCGCGGCCACCAGCAGCGCGGCGATGAGCGCGGCGTAGAGGTCTTCCTTGCTGATGAGCACGCCGCCCTGGAACACCGACTCGAGCACGAAGACCGGGTCCTTGGGCATGCCCACGTCGATCTTGTAGATGTCGCTGCCGAACAGCGTCTGGCCCAGGCCGTCGAGGAAGTAGGCGATGCCCAGCGTCACCATCAGCAAGGTGATGCCGTCCTGGTTGACGAGCTTGCGCAGCACCAGGCGCTCGACGACCCAGGCGACGACGATCATCACGCCCATCGCCAGCACGAAGGCGGCCACGTTGGCGAAGAGCCGGCTCTCGATGCCGGTGACCTGCGGCATCCATTCGGCGAAGCGCGCCATCGCCAGCGCCGCGAACAGCACCATCGCGCCCTGCGCGAAGTTGAAGACGCCGCTCGCCTTGAAGATCAGCACGAAGCCGAGCGCGATCAGCGAATACAGCATGCCGGCCATCAGGCCGCCGAAGAGGGTTTCGAGAAAGAAGCCCATGTCACGCCTTCGCCAGGACGGCCGACGCCGCGGCCTGCTTCGCGGGCGAGGCCTGCGACGGCGCGGCCCGCGGCGCGTCGGACGCCGTGCCGAGGTAGGCGCGGATCACGTCCTCGTTGCTGCGCACCTCGTCGGGCGTGCCGTCGCCGATCTTCTTGCCGTAGTCGAGCACGACCACGCGGTCGGAGATGTCCATCACCACGCCCATGTCGTGCTCGATGAGCACGATGGTGGTGCCGAACTCGTCGTTCACGTCGAGGATGAAGCGGCTCATGTCCTGCTTCTCCTCCACGTTCATGCCGGCCATGGGCTCGTCGAGCAGCAGCACCTGCGGCTCCATCGCGAGCGCCCGGCCGAGGTCCACGCGTTTCTGCAGGCCGTAGGGCAGGCGCCCGACAGGCGTCTTGCGCCAGGCCTGGATCTCCAGGAAGTCGATGATGCGCTCGACGAAGGCGCGGTGCTCGTTCTCCTCGCGCAGCGCGGGCCCCAGGCGCAGCGCCTGCAGGAAGAGGTTGCTCCTCATGCGCAGGTTGCGGCCCGTCATGATGTTGTCGAGCACGCTCATGCCCTTGAAGAGCGCGAGGTTCTGGAAGGTGCGCGCCACGCCCATCTCGGCCACCTGGCGCGAGTTCATGTGCGTGAAGGTCCGGCCGCGGAAGGTGATGGAGCCCTGCTGCGGCTGGTACACGCCGTTGATGCAGTTGAGCATCGAGCTCTTGCCCGCGCCGTTGGGGCCGATGATGGCGCGCACCTCGTGCTCGCGCACGTCGAAGCTGATGTCGGTGAGCGCCTTCACGCCGCCGAAGGCGAGGCTGATGTTCTTCACCTCCAAGACGACATCGCCGGTCTTGCGGGTCATGACAGCCCCTCGTCCGATGGGTACATCGGTCGATCCCCCGAGGGGATGCGGGCCGGCCTGGGCTGAGCGTGGACGTGCGTGTGTGCCTGCGCACACACGCTCGCCTCGCGAAGCGTCGGGGCTTGCAAGCCCCGACGTGGGATGGCCCGGCGCTCGGCCCGCTTCATGCTGCCTTCCCCAATGCCGGATAGACGGTCACGTCGCAGATCTTCAGGTCGGCCGCCACCATGCCCGTGCGCCCGTCCTCGAAGGTCACCTTGGTCTCGATGTACTGCGAGTCGCGGCCGGCGTACAGCGCGTCCACCAGCACGCCGTAGCGCTCGGCGATGAAGCCGCGGCGCACCTTGCGCGTGCGGGTGAGCTCGCCGTCGTCGGCGTCGAGCTCCTTGTGCAGCACCAGGAAGCGGCTGATCTGGCTGCCGGCCAGGCGCTCGTCGGCGGCGAGGTCGGCGTTGACCTTCTCCACGCACTGGCGCACCAGCTCGTACACCTCGGGCTTCTGGGCCAGGTCGGTGTAGCCGGCGTAGGGCAGGTTGCGGCGCTCGGCCCAGTTGCCCACGGCCTCGATGTCGATGTTGATGAAGGCGCAGACGCGCTCGCGCTTGTCGCCGAAGGCCACCGCCTCCTTGATGAAAGGGAAGAACTTCAGCTTGTTCTCCACGTACTTGGGCGCGAACATGGCGCCGTCGTTCGGCCCGCCGGCCAGCCGCCCCACGTCTTTCGCACGGTCGATGATCTTCAGGTGCCCGCCGGCGTCGAGGAAGCCGGCGTCGCCCGTGTGGTACCAGCCCTCGGCGTCCAGCACCTCGGCCGTGGCCGCCTCGTTCTTGTGGTAGCCCTTGAGCAGCCCGGGCGAGCGCACCAGCACCTCGCCGCCGTCGGTCACGCGCAGCTCCACGCCGTCGATGGGCACGCCCACCGTGTCGGACTTCGCCTCCCGGTCGGGCTGCAGGCACACGAACACCGCCGTCTCGGTGGAGCCGTAGAGCTGCTTCAGGTTGATGCCGATGGCGCGGTAGAAGACGAAGAGGTCCGGCCCGATGGCCTCGCCTGCGGTGTAGGCCACGCGCACGCGGCTGAAGCCGAGCGTGTTGCGCAGCGGCCCGTAGACCAGCAGGTTGCCCAGGCCGTAGAGCAGGCGGTCGCCGAGCGGCAGCGGCTTGCCGTCCATGCGCGCAGGGCCCACGCGCCGCGCCACCGCCATGAAGCGCTCGAACAGCCAGCGCTTGACGGCGCTCGCGTCCTCCATGCGGATCATCACGCTGGTGAGCAGGCCCTCGAACACCCGCGGCGGCGCGAAGTAGTAGGTCGGCCCGATCTCCTTCAGGTCGATGCTCACCGTGTCGGCCGACTCGGGGCAGTTCACCACGTAGCCGCAGGCCAGCCACTGCGCGTAGCTGAAGGTGTTCTGGCCGATCCATGCCGGCGGCAGGTAGGCCAGCACCTCCTCGTCGTGCGTGAGGCGGTCGAACTGCGCGCCGGCCTGGGCGCGGTCGATCAGCGACAGGTGGGTGTGCACCACGCCCTTGGGCTGGCCGGTGGTGCCGGAGGTGAAGAACAGGGCGGCCACGTCGCCGGGCTGCGTGCGCTCGATGGCCTCGTCGACGTGGCGCGGGTGCTCGGCGTTCCAGGCGCGGCCCGCCTCGATCAGGTCGTCCAGCGGCGCGAGGCCCGGCTCCTCGTAGTGGCGCAGGCCGCGCGGGTCGTCGAACCACAGGCGCTCCAGCGCCGGGCACCGGGCGCGCACCTCGAGCAGCTTGTCCACCTGCTCCTGGTCCTCCACCACGGCGAAGCGCACGTCGGCGTTGACCAGCGGGAACACGAACTCGGCCGCGACCGCGTCCTGGTACAGCGGCACGGGCACCGCCCCGAGCGACTGCGCCGCGAGCATGGCGGCATACAGCCGCGGGCGGTTCTCGCCGATCACCACCACGTGCTCGCCGGGCTTGAGCCCGGCCTGCGCCAGGCCGCCGGCGAGGGTGCGCACCAGTTCGGCCAGGGCCGACCAGCTCAGCGTCTGCCAGATGCCGAATTCCTTCTCGCGCAGGGCCGGCGCGCCCGGGCGGCGGGCGGCGTGTTCCAGCAGGAGCTTCGGAAAGGTCGTGGACACCGTGGGCCTCCATCGCGTGTGGGGTGCCCGGGCCGGTGTCGGCCCGGGGCTTGTGCTCGCCGTGCTTGTGGCACCGGCGGACGCGGTCAATGTAAGAAGTAGTTTGACGCCATGTTGTCGTTCTGACGACAATCCTAGGGACAGTCCCCTCCGGTCTTTCCCGCAATGCAGAACCACCCGCCGCCGCCTTCGAGGCAGCCGCCGCCCCCGGCGCGGGCCGCCGACGCGGCGGGGCCGCTGTTCAAGCGCGCGCGCGAAGCCACCGCCGGCGAGCTGGCCGACATCCCCTGGCTCGCCCGGCTCGACGCCGACGAGCGCCGCCGCGTGCTGGCCGACGTGCGCGTGGTGCAGGTCAGCGCGGGCGAGCTGCTGTGCCGCGTGGGCCGCCCGCCGGTGTACTGGTTCGGCGTCATCGACGGCCTGCTCAAGATGAGCAACGACGAGGCCGCCGGCATGCCCATCACCTTCACCGGCGTGCCGCCGGGCGGCTGGTTCGGCGAAGGCACGGTCATCAAGCGCGAGCCCTACCGCTACAACATCCAGGCGCTGCGCAGGAGCGTGGTGGCGGGCATCCCGGTGGGCACCTTCCACTGGCTGCTGGACCACAGCATCTCCTTCAACCGCTTCATCACCCAGCAGCTCAACGAGCGGCTCGGCCAGTTCATCGCCGCGCGCGAGATCGACCGCCTGGGCGACCCCGACGCGCGCGTGGCGCGCAGCCTGGCGGCGCTGTTCCACCCCGTGCTGTACCCGGGCGTGGGCGCGCTGCTGCGCATCACGCAGCAGGAGCTCGGCTATCTCGTCGGGCTGTCGCGGCAGCGGGTGAACGAGGCGCTGCGGGCGCTGCAGCGCGGCGGCCTGATCGCTGTCGAGTACGGCGGCGTGCGCGTGCTCGACCTGGAGGCCCTGGCGCGTGCGAACGCGCCGGCCGGCCGCGCCGCGGCTCAGGAGCGGCCGGCGCCGTCCGGCCCCGGCAGCGACGCGAAGGTCTGATCCAGCGCGATCACCGTGCCCGCCTCGCCGGTCTGGTAGCCGGGAAGCTGGTTGACGGCGGCCTTGTATTCCTCGCTGCGCAGGATGGACAGCATCTTCTGCGCCGCCGGCGAGGCCAGCGCCTTCTCGTTGCACATCAGGAAGTAGCGCTCGGTCTGGCTCGGGATGAAGTCGAGCTTGAACTGCCGCGCCGGCGTCTCCACGCCGTAGCCCACGTCGGCCATGCCGCTGGCCACGAAGGCGGCGACGGCGGCATGGGTGTACTCGCACTGCTCGTAGCCCTTGATCCGCGAGGGCTCGATGCCCTCCTTGCGCAGCAGCAGGTCCAGCAGCAGCCGCGTGCCCGAATCGGCCTGGCGGTTGATGAAGCGCACGTCGGGGCGCGCCAGGTCGCGGATGCCGTAGATCTCCTTCGGGTTGCCCGGCGCCACGATCAGGCCCTGGCGGCGGGTCACGATGTTGATGATCTTCTGCGAGCTCGAGCGCAGCCACTCGCCGTAGTGCGCGAGCACGGGCGCCTCGAACTCGCCCAGCGGCACGTGGAAGCCCGCCACGTCGCAGTCGCCGCTGTGCAGCGACACCACCGCCTCCAGGCTGCCGCGGTACTTCAGCTCGTTGGGCACGCCCGCCGCGACGAGGAAGTTGTGCAGCGTCTGGATCGAGAAGCCGTGGCTCGCGTGGATGCGCAGGAGCGCGGGCGCCGCCGAGAGCACCTTCTCGATCTCGGCGCCGAGCTCGGAGGCCAGCGAGTCGAGCAGCGGCGACAGCCGCGCGGCGATGCGCCGGTCGGCCCAGACCAGCTTCTCGCCCAGCACCGTGAGGGCCGAGCCCTTGCCGCGCTCCATCACCACCAGCACGTCGCCGAACAGCTGCTCGCCCTCGTGCAGCAGGTCCCACGCATGCCGGTACGACATCCCCAGGGACTTGGCGGCGCTGGCGAGGCTGCCGTGCTCGTGCACCTTCACCAGCAGTTCCACCACGCGCCGCGGCAAGGCCACGCCGCCCGGGCGCCGGATGATCCATTCCGGCTTGATCGTGATTTCATGCATGGGTTGCCTCTGCGCCGATGGGTCGTGGCAATACATCCGATGCGGATTTTTCCGTTCGAGGGAAAACCCGCTTCTCGCCGAATATTCAGGGTTGTTGCTTAGGAGCTGTTCAGCATATTGGTGGAGCCTGCGGCGCCATCAGTCCCCTCCCGCCACCCTCGGTGGACGGGGCCGGGTGCGGTGCCGTTTATGCGGAGGGCCGCATATTAGCGCCGCCATCCGCGCTGCGGCGCACCGTGCGAGGGTAGTTCCTTAAGCGCGCTGCTGCATATTGGCTCGACCGGTTTCCTCATATTGCCGAGTCGAATATCGAGACATACAGTTAATTCGCGGGGCCCGGATTATGAGGAATAGCGCATATTCCACCGCCCGGCGAATACATAAAGAAGGAGACAACATGTCGTCTGTATGGATCGATGCCGGCGCGGCCCCGGGCAAGGGCTTTCTCGGCTTCCTCGACAAGGAGCGCACGGTCGCCGGGCCGGGCTTCAACCGCTGGCTGGTGCCGCCGGCGGCGCTGGCCATCCACCTGTGCATCGGCATGGCCTACGGCTTCTCGGTGTTCTGGCTGCCGCTGTCCAAGGCCGTGGGCATCACCGCCTCGACGGCCTGCCCCAAGGACATGAGCCTGTTCGCCGAGCTGTTCACCACCACCTGCGACTGGCGCATCTCCACCATGGGGTGGATGTACACGCTGTTCTTCGTGCTGCTGGGCCTGTCGGCCTCGATGTGGGGCGGCTGGCTCGAGCGCGCCGGCCCGCGCAAGGGCGGCGTGGTCTCGGCCGTGTGCTGGTGCGGCGGGCTCGTCATCTCGGCGCTGGGCATCCACCTGCACCAGATGTGGGTGATGTGGCTCGGCTCGGGCGTGATCGGCGTCATCGGCCTCGGGCTCGGCTACATCTCGCCCGTCTCCACGCTCATCAAGTGGTTCCCCGACCGGCGCGGCATGGCCACGGGCATGGCCATCATGGGCTTCGGCGGCGGCGCCATGATCGGCGCGCCGCTGGCGGCCGAGCTGATGAAGGGCTTCGCCACGCCCACGAGCGTGGGCGTGATGGAGACCTTCCTCGTGCTGGCCGCGGTGTACTTCGTGTTCATGATCGGCGGCGCCATGAGCTACCGCGTGCCGGCGAGCAACTGGAAGCCCGCCGGCTGGACGCCCAAGCCCGAGCAGGCGAACAACGCCATGATCACGAAGCGCCACGTGAACGTGAAGAAGGTCTGGGGCATCCCGCAGTTCTGGCTGGTGTGGATGGCGCTGTGCATGAACACCAGCGCCGGCATCGGCGTGATCGGCATGGCGAGCCCCATGCTGCAGGAGGTGTTCGGCGGCCAGCTCATCGGCGTGGACAAGAAGTTCGGCGAGCTCGACGCGAGCCAGCTCGCCGCCATCGCCGGCGTGGCCGCGGGCTTCGCGGCGTTGCTCAGCCTGTTCAACATCGCCGGGCGCTTCACCTGGGCGAGCCTGTCGGACCTGTTCGGCCGCAAGATGACCTACGTCGTCTTCTTCCTGCTCGGCTCGGCGCTCTACATCAGCGTGCCCATCAGTTCGGCCGCCGGCAGCACGCTGCTGTTCGTGCTGGCCTTCGGCATCATCCTCAGCATGTACGGCGGCGGCTTCTCGACGGTGCCCGCCTACCTGGCCGACCTGTTCGGCACGCAGATGGTGGGCGCCATCCACGGCCGGCTGCTCACCGCCTGGGCCACGGCCGGGATCATCGGCCCGGTGGTGGTGAACTACATGCGCGAGTACCAGATCGGCCTGGGCCTGCCGCGCGCGCAGGTCTACAACCAGACGATGTACATCCTCGTGGGCATGCTGGTGATCGGCCTCGTGTGCAACCTGCTCGTGCGCCCCGTGGCCGACAAGTGGTTCATGACCGATGCCGAACTGGCCGAGGAGAAGCGCCTCGCGCACGACCGCGCCATCGAGGTCGGCGTGGGCACGGCGCGCGCCGGCGGTGGACGCACGCCCACCTTCGTCGTGGTGCTGGCCTGGGCGGTGGTGGGCATCCCGCTGGCGTGGGGCGTCTACCGCACCTTCCTGAGCGCCACCAAGCTGTTCCATTGAGACCGCGCGCCGCGCCGCGGGCAACGCGCCGCGGCCGGCTGCGCCACGCCTTTCGCGAGCCGACATGCCGATGAACGAAGCCCCCACCCCTGCCGCCGCCGGCCACGACCCCGAAGTCGTGCGCGCCGTGCTCGAGCGCCGCGCCGGCCTGCCCGGCGCGCTGCTGCCCATCCTGCACGACGTGCAGGACGCGCTGGGCCACGTGCCGCGCGCGGCCGTGCCCGAGATCGCCGACGCGCTCGGCCTGTCGCGTGCCGAGGTGCACGGCGTGGTGAGCTACTACCACCACTTCCGCAACGCGCCGGCGGGGCGCACCGTGGTGCAGGTCTGCTGCGCCGAGTCGTGCCAGGCGATGGGCTCGGATGCGCTGCTCGCCCACGTGAAGCAGCGCCTCGGCTGCGACCTGCACGGCACCAGCGCCGACGGCGCGTTCACGCTGGAGCCGGTGTACTGCCTCGGCCTGTGCGCCTGTTCGCCGGCGGTGACGGTGGGCGGCGAGCCGCATGCGCGCGTCACGCCGCAGGGCTTCGATGAGCTGGTCGCGAACGGGAGGCAGGCATGACCACGACTGTCTATGTGCCGAGGGACTCGGCCGCCCTGGCGCTCGGCGCCAACCGCCTGGCCCGCGCCATTGCCGACGAAGCCGTCGCGCGCGGGCTCGACGTGCATCTGGTGCGCAACGGCTCGCGCGGCCTGTTCTGGCTGGAGCCGATGGTGGAAGTGGGCACGCCCGAGGGCCGTGTGGCCTACGGTCCCGTCACGCCGCGCGACGTGAAAAGTCTGTTCGATGCCGGCTTTCTCGACGGGGGCCGCCATGCGCTGGGCCAGGGCCTGACCGAGCAGATCGCGTATCTGAAGAACCAGGAGCGCCTGACCTTCGCCCGCATGGGCATCACCGATCCGCTGTCGATCGCCGACTACGAGGCGCACGAAGGCTTCGCCGGCCTGCGTCAGGCGCTCGCGATGCAGCCCGCCGAGATCGTGCAGCAGGTGCTGGACGCCGGCCTGCGCGGGCGCGGCGGCGCGGCCTTTCCCGCCGGCATCAAGTGGAAGACCGTGCTCGGCATGAACGCGGCGCAGAAGTACGTCGTGTGCAACGCCGACGAAGGCGATTCGGGCACCTTCTCCGACCGCATGGCGATGGAGGGCGACCCCTTCATGCTCATCGAGGGCATGACGATCGCGGGGCTGGCCACCGGCGCCACGCAGGGCTACGTCTACGTGCGCTCGGAGTACCCGCACGCCATCGCGGTGCTGAACGAGGCCATCGCCCTGGCCGAGGCCGCCGGCTACCTGGGCGCCGACGTGCTGGGCAGCGGCCGCCGCTTCATGCTGGAGGTGCGCAAGGCGGCCGGCTCCTACGTGTGCGGGGAAGAGACCGCGCTGCTCGAAAGCCTGGAGGGCAAGCGCGGCATGGTGCGCGCCAAGCCGCCGGTGCCGGCGGTGGCGGGCCTCTTCGGGCAGCCGACGGTGGTGAACAACGTCATCACGCTGGCCACCGTGCCGCTCATCCTCGCGCGCGGCGCGGCCTTCTACAAGAACTACGGCATGGGCCGCTCGCAGGGCACGCTGCCCTTCCAGCTGGCCGGCAACATCCGCCACGGCGGGCTGGTCGAGAAGGCCTTCGGCGTGACGCTGCGCGAGCTGCTGCACGACTTCGGCGGCGGCTCGGCCTCGGGCCGGCCGCTCAAGGCGGTGCAGGTGGGCGGGCCGCTGGGCACCTACCTGCCCGAATCGCAATGGGACATCCCGCTCGACTACGAGGCCTACGCCGCCGTCGGCGCGGTGGTGGGCCACGGCGGCCTGGTGGCGCACGACGACCGCGCCGACATGGCCCGGCTTGCCCGCTACGCCATGGAGTTCTGCGTGGTCGAGTCCTGCGGCAAGTGCACGCCCTGCCGCATCGGCTCCACCCGCGGCGTCGAGGTCATCGACCGCATCTCGGCGGGCACCGACCGCGAGCAGCAGGTCGAGCTGCTGCGCGACCTGTGCGACACCATGGTCCACGGCTCGCTGTGCGCCATGGGCGGCATGACGCCGTATCCGGTGCTGTCCGCCCTGAACCATTTCCCGCAGGACTTCGGGCTGCCGGCGACCACGCCCCAGCCGGCCTGAGAGGAGCAAGACATGCTCGAACCGACGAACGAGATCGACTACGGCACGCCCGCGCGCGTGGCCGAGCGCGAGGTCACGCTGGAGATCGACGGCGTGGCCGTGACCGTGCCCGAAGGCACTTCGCTGATGCGAGCCGCGGCCGAGGCGGCGGTGATGGTGCCCAAGCTGTGCGCCACCGACAGCCTGGAGCCCTTCGGCTCCTGCCGCCTGTGCCTGGTGGAGGTCGAGGGCCGCCGCGGCTTCCCCGCCTCATGCACCACGCCGGCCGAGAACGGCATGAAGGTGCGCACGCAGACGCCGCGGCTGCAGCAGCTGCGCCGCGGCGTGATGGAGCTGTACCTGTCGGACCTGCCCGCCGGCGCCGAGGCCGCTCCCGTGCCCGGGCGCGGCAACGAGCTGCAGGACATGGCGCTCGCCGTCGGGGTGGAGGCCGTGCGCTACGGCTTCGAGGGCGAGAGCCATGCGTGCCTGGCCAAGGACGAATCCAACCCCTACTTCACCTACGACCCGGCGCAGTGCATCGTCTGCAACCGCTGCGTGCGCGCCTGCGAGGAGACGCAGGGCACCTTCGCGCTGACCATCAGCGGGCGCGGCTTCGGCTCGCGCGTGTCGGCGGGCCAGGACGAGGCGTTCATGGACTCCGAGTGCGTGAGCTGCGGCGCCTGCGTGGCTGCCTGCCCCACCGATTCGCTCAGGGAGAAGTCGCTCATCGAAGCCGGCCCGGCCGAGCGCAGCGAGATCACCACCTGCGGCTACTGCGGCGTGGGCTGCGGCTTCAAGGCCGAGATGAAGGGCGACCAGGTCGTGCGCATGGTGCCGTGGAAGGACGGCCGCGCCAACGAGGGCCACGCCTGCGTGAAGGGGCGCTTCGCCTGGGGCTACACCACGCACAAGGACCGCATCACCCGGCCGATGGTCCGCGCCAGGATCACCGACCCGTGGCGCGAGGTGAGCTGGGACGAGGCCATCGCCCACGCCGCCTCCGAGTTCAAGCGGTTGCAGGCCAAGTACGGGCGCGGCGCCATCGGCGGCCTCACGTCCTCGCGCTGCACCAACGAGGAGGCCTACCTCGTGCAGAAGCTCGTGCGCGCGGCCTTCGGCAACAACAACGTCGACACCTGCGCCCGCGTGTGCCACTCGCCCACGGGCTACGGGCTGGGCGCGACGCTGGGCACCTCGGCCGGCACGCAGACCTTCCGCTCGGTGGAGCAGGCCGACGTGATCCTCGTCATCGGCGCCAACCCGACCGACGCGCACCCGGTGTTCGGCTCGCGCATGAAGCGGCGCCTGCGCGAGGGCGCGAAGCTGATCGTCATCGACCCGCGGCGCATCGACCTCGTCAAGTCGCCGCACGTGCGCGCCGCGCACCACCTGCAGCTGCGCCCCGGCACCAACGTGGCCGTGGTCACGGCGATGGCGCACGTCGTCGTCACCGAGGGCCTGGTCGACGAGGCCTACGTGGCCGAGCGTTGCGACGCCAAGTCCTTCGGCGAGTGGCGCGAGTTCGTCGCCCGCCCGGAGAACTCGCCCGAGGCCACCGAGGCCGAGACCGGCGTGCCCGCGGCCGAACTGCGCGCCGCCGCGCGGCTGTACACCGGCGGCGGCAACGGCGCCATCTACTACGGCCTGGGCGTGACCGAGCACAGCCAGGGCTCCACCGCGGTGATCGCCATCGCCAACCTCGCCATGGCCACCGGCAACGTCGGCCGCGAGGGCGTGGGCCTGAACCCGCTGCGCGGCCAGAACAACGTGCAGGGCTCGTGCGACATGGGCTCGTTCCCGCACGAGCTCACCGGCTACCGGCACGTGTCCGACAGCACCGTGCGCGCCTCCTTCGAGGATGCCTGGGGCGTGGACATCGACCCCGAGCCGGGCCTGCGCATCCCCAACATGTTCGACGCGGCGCTCGGCGGCAGCTTCAAGGGCCTGTACTGCCAGGGCGAGGACATCGCCCAGTCCGACCCCGACACCCAGCACGTGGCCGCCGCCCTGATGGCGATGGAGTGCATCGTGGTGCAGGACATCTTCCTCAACGAGACGGCCAAGTACGCGCACGTGTTCCTGCCCGGCTCGTCGTTCCTGGAGAAGGACGGCACCTTCACCAACGCCGAGCGGCGCATCTCGCGCGTGCGCCGGATCGTGCCGCCGCCGGGCGGCTACGGCGACTGGGAGGTGACGCAGAAGCTGTCGTGCGCGCTCGGCTACCCGATGCGCTACGCGCACCCGTCGCAGATCATGGACGAGATCGCCGCGCTCACGCCCACCTTCGCCGGCGTGAGCTTCGACACCATCGACCGCATGGGCGGCAGCGTGCAGTGGCCCTGCAACGACGCCGCGCCCGACGGCACGCCCACCATGCACGTGGGCCGGTTCGTGCGCGGCAAGGGGCGCTTCATCGTCACGCAGTACGTGGCCTCCGACGAGAAGGTCACGCGCCGCTTCCCGCTGCTGCTCACCACCGGGCGCATCCTGTCGCAGTACAACGTGGGCGCGCAGACGCGGCGCACGGAGAACGTGCGCTGGCACGGCGAGGACGTGGTCGAGATCCATCCGCACGACGCCGAGGAGCGCGGCATCCGCGACGGCGACTGGGTCAGCCTGCACAGCCGCGCCGGCGACACCGTGATGCATGCCGACGTGACCGACCGCGTGCGCCCGGGCGTGGTCTACACCACCTTCCACTTCCCCGAGTCGGGCGCCAACGTCGTCACCACCGACAACTCCGACTGGGCGACCAACTGCCCCGAGTACAAGGTCACCGCCGTGCAGGTGGCGCGCGTGATGCAGCCCTCGGCCTGGCAGCAGGCGCACGAGCGCTTCTCGCGCCGGCAGGCGGAGCTGCTGCAGGCGCGCGCCGACGCCGGCGCCGAGGCCCTGCCGGCCAAGTGACGCCATGGATGCCCTGATGCTCGACGACCCGCCGGCGCCTGTGTGCGGCCAGGTGCCCGGCGCCGCGGCGCGGCGCGTGCGCGGCGTGCGCCGGGGCCTGCCCTTCGCCGCCGAGGACTGGGTGGCCGAGGAGGTGCCGGTGGCGCTGGAGTTCAACGGCATCTCGCACGCCGTGATGCTGGCCACGCCGCTCGACCTGGAGGACTTCGCGCTCGGCTTCTCGCTCGGGGAAGGCCTGCTCGCGGGGCCATCGGAGCTCTACGACGTCGAGCCCGTGGCCGGCGAGCACGGCATCACGCTGCGCCTGCAGGTCTCGGGCGCCGCCTTCGCCCGGCTCAAGGGCCGCCGCCGCACGCTGGCCGGGCGCACCGGCTGCGGGCTGTGCGGCGCCGAGAGCCTGGCCCAGGTAGCGCAGCCGCTGCCCGTGCTGCCGCCCGGGCGGCCGCTGCCGCATGCGGCCATCGGCCGGGCGATGCGCGCGCTGGCCGATGCGCAGGCGCTGCAGCGGGCCACCGGCGCGGTGCACGCCGCGGCCTGGTGCGCGCGGGACGGCGCGATCCGCCTCGTGCGCGAGGACGTGGGCCGCCACAACGCGCTCGACAAGCTCGTCGGCGCCATGGCCTTCGGCGGCGCGGCGGCGGCGGACGGCTTCGTCGTCGTCACCAGCCGCGCCAGCTTCGAGATGGTGCAGAAGGCCGTGCTCGCCGGCGTGCCGGTGCTCGCCGCCGTGTCGGCGCCCACGGCCCTGGCCATCCGCACCGCCGAGGCCGCGGGCCTGGCGCTCGCCGGCTTCGCCCGCGGCGACGACCTCGTGGCCTACACCCATCCCGAGCGGCTGGCGCTCTAGGGCCTGTTAACGCTATGGGAGGGCTCGCGTGACTCGGCAAAACGGCGCCTGCAAGGCGCAAAGCGCAGTCGTAGCGCGTGCTACGGCGAGCATTTGCAACGCGGCAGGCGCCGTTTTGCCGAGATCACCCGAAGGGCCGATGCCTGGCAAGCCCCGGGGCCGCGTTGCCCGCTCGTTGTGTGCCACGGGCACACGGCCTCGCGGGCGCCTTGCCCCGGGGCTTGCCAGGCATCGGCGCGAGCCCTCCCATAGCGTTAACAGGCCCTAACCCTGACACTTTCAACGCAATGCAAGTCGACCAGCTCATCCGCATGGCCAATCAGATCGGCGCCTTCTTCGAGGCCATGCCCGACCGCGCCGAGGCGCAGGAGAACCTCGCGCAGCACCTGCGCAAGTTCTGGGACCCGCGCATGCGCCAGGCCTTCCTCGCCCACATCGACGCCGTGGGCACGGACGGGCTGAGCGGCATCACCGCCGAGGCGGTGCGGCGGCACCGCGCACTGATCGGCTGAAGCCCCGCTGCGGCTGGCGCGGGAGCGCCGCACAATCGGCGCTGCCCGACGGCGGCCCGCCGCGGCTGCCGCCTGCGTCCGTCATCCATCCACCGGGGAGTCGCGTCATGGCATTCAGCACCGTCGAGAAGCTCAAGGATCCGAAGCAGTACAAGGCCGACCTGAAGAGCGGCCTCGGCAAGGTCGGAAAGAATCCGGTCAAGTTCGAGTACTTCGAGAAGTTCCCCTTCGCCGACAAGCCGGCGCCGCTGCTGCTCGTCGGCTTCCCGCCGGCCCTGCCCGCCGCGGCCGTGGCGGCCGGCGCGGTGCGCAAGGCCAAGGGCACCTGCGTGCTCGCCGGCGACGACCTCGCCTTCGACATCGAGTGGGGCGCGCTCAAGCAGGTGCAGCTCAAGGAAGCGCTCAAGGGCACGAGCCGCGCGGGCGCCGTCGACGACGGCAAGGCCGGCGCGCCGGACGACGGCCGGGCCGCGAGCCCGCAGGAGGCCAAGCACCGGGCGAAGCTCGCGGCCCTGACCAGGACCTTCGACACCCTCAAGGGCCAGGTGCCCGACGACGAGCGCAAGAAGCTGCGGCAGATCTATGGCGACATCGACGAGGCCTTCGAGCGCCACGACGACGCCGCCATCGCCAAGAAGCTCGCCGAGCTGGAGCGCGGCATCGCGTCGGCCGTCGACGCGCTGCAGCGCCAGGCGCGGGCCAACGCGCTGCGCGACGAGAAGAACGCGGCGCTGGTCGACAAGGCCGAGAAGGAGACCGCGGCGCTCGATGGCGCGGTGAAGAAGCTGGAGGCCGACCTGAACCAGTGCGAGAGCCGGCTCAAGCAGCTGACGGCGCAGGCCGATCACCTGCAGAAGGCCCCGCTCGACCTGCGCAACATGGCCAAGGCCAAGCAGGAGGCGGCGAAGAAGCAGCGCGCCGAGGCGGTCGCCAAGGCGGTGGCCGACGTCAAGGCGCAGGAGAAGACGATCGCCGGCCTGAAGACGCGCATCGTCGATGCCGCCAAGGCCCTGCAGGCCAACAAGGACCAGGGCCGGGCGAAGGAACTGCTCGCCTCGTTCACGCTGCTCAACGAGGCTTCCCAGCGCCTGAGCGAGAAGCTGCGCGCCGTCGAGCGCCAGCCGGTGGCGCTGGCCGCCGATGCCGGCGACGGCATCAAGGAGACGGTCGGCCGCATGGCCGAGGCCTCGGCGTGGCAGAAGCAGCAGTTCGACAAGGCCGCCGCCGGCGCCGACGTGCACGGTTCCGGCCGGCACGGCGCGCAGCAGGGCCTGGACCGCGCCGCGCGCCGCGCCGCGACGGGCGGCCACGGCGCCGACTCCCCGAACAACCCGTCGGGCGTGACCCGGCACACCCAGCGCTGGACGGCCCGGACGGCCGTGCAATACACCGTCTCGCCCGACGGCAAGATCAAGGTCACCAACGCCACCGAGGTGATCAAGCACGTGGTCGACGAGCAGAGCAACTACTGCCGCACGTTCACGCAGTCGATGTTCGCCAACCCGGTGCTCGAGAAGGAGGCGGTCGACACCGCGATCGCCATCGCCAAGGCCAAGTGCCCGTGGACGCACGTCGACGACGGCGGATGGAAGGCGCTGCGCACGCTGGTCGTCTGGGTGCCCAAGCCGAAGAGCGCGACGGGCTACGGCTACGAGCTGAAGCTGGTCGACCGCAGCAAGCAGCTCGCGACCGAGCAGGCCGACCGGCTCGTCAGGCAGTTCGAGTCGGGCCAGATCAAGACCATCGACAAGCTGCTGGAGCAGCTCAACGTGGAGCTGACGAAGAAGCCCGCCGACGGCGGCGTGAAGATGATTCCGCATGCGCGCGTCGTGCTGGAGCGCGGCAACGTGAACGCGCACGACTGGGTCGCCAAGACGCACTTCCCGGACGACAGCGTCAATGCGGCGGCGTGGTCCATCGGCGGGCTGCCGGTGCGCCGGGGCAACGAGGCCGTGCAGCGGGCGCCGACGGCCGTCGCGTAGCACTCAGCGCAGCAGCCGGCGCTCGCCGTGGGCCGGCGGCGCCGGCCAGTCGGCGGCGTGCGCGGGCGGCGCCGGCCGCGCCTGCAGCCATTGCCGGCCGAGCATCCAGCCGGCATGCGCGACGACCACGGCGACGGGGGCGCCGGGCTGCCAGGCGCGCACGCGCTGCATGAAGGCCTGCAGCGATTCGCCGCCGCCGGGCGCGTGCGCGGCGAAGTCGGCGCACCAGCGGTCGATCTCCGCGCGGTCGATCGCGGCCCAGGGCCGGCCCTCCCAGCGGCCGAAGTCGGCCTCGGCCAGCGCCGGGTCGACGCGGTGCCGCCAGCCGAGGCGGCGCAGGCAGCGGCCCACCTCGGCGCAGCGCCGCAGCGGCGAGGTGAACACCACGCGCGGCAGGCCCTCGCGGCGCGCGGCGGCGTGGATGCGGCGGGCGAGGCGGCGCGCCTTGCGGCGGTTCAGCGCGAGATCGGTGCGGCCGATGCAGCGGCCCTCGGCGCCGATCGGCCGCGGGTGGCGCCAGGCGTGGATCTGCGTCGTCATGCGGCAGCCGTCAGCGCCAGCAGCACCGCGCATTCGACGAGCTGTTCCGTCGCACCCAGCGTGTCGCCGGTGTAGCCGCCGAGCCGGCGCGCGAGCCAGGCGCGCAGCACGGCCACGGCCAGCGCGGCCGCGGCCACTGCCGCCAGCGTGCGGGACGGCGGCACGCCGAGCGCGGCCGCGCCGGCCGCGAGGGCGAGGCTTGAGCCGAGGGCGATCGCCACGTCGACGCGCCGCACGGCCGTCGCCAGCGGCCGGGCCTTGGCGTGCTCGGCATCGCCCGCATATGGCAGCAGGCCCATCAGCGCGACGGCGCCGCCGCGTCCCAGCGCATGCGCCAGCACCACGCCCGCCGCGGCGGCGGCGGCGCCGTGGGGCACCAGCGCCGCCAGCAGCGCCACGCGCAGGCCCAGCACCAGCGCGAGCGCCAGCGCGCCGTAGCTGCCGATGCGCGAGTCCTTCATGATGGCCAGCGCCCGCTCGCGGCCGGCGCTGCCGCCCAGCGCGTCGAAGGTGTCGGCCAGGCCGTCCTCGTGGAACGCGCCGGTGAGCCAGGCCGTCGCCATCACGCCGAGCACCGCGGCGACGAGCGGCGGCCACCACGCCGCCGCGGCCAGCAGCACCGCCGCGCCCGCCGCGCCGACGAGGGCGCCCACCAGCGGGAAGTGGCGCACGCACCGGTTCAGCCGCTGCGGCGTGAAGCCCGTCCAGGCCGGCACCGGCAGGCGGGTGAGGAACTGCAGCGCCGTCAGCAGCAGGCGCAGTTCCTCGGCCCATACGCTCACTGGTGCACCCTCCGCTTCGCGGGTCCCTCCAGGAGGGACGCGAGCGCCCCCTTCGGGCGGCCGGGCGGGGGCGCTCATGGGCTGCGCCCGCTCACGCCGGCCGACGCGAAGCTCGCCATCTCGGCCAGCAGCAGCTCGGCCGACTTCAGCAGCGGCCAGGCCAGCGCCGCGCCCGAGCCCTCGCCCAGGCGCAGCCCCAGGTCGAGCAGCGGCGCCGCGCCCAGCCCCTGCAGCCAGGCGGCGTGGCCGCCCTCGGCCGAGGCGTGGGCGAACACGCAGCGCTGCAGCACGGCCGGCGCCAGCGCCGCGGCCAGCGCCACGGCGGCGGTGGTGATGAAGCCGTCGACGACGACCACGCGCCGCTCGCGCGCGGCCTGCAGCACGGCGCCGGCCATGGCGGCGATCTCCAGGCCGCCGAAGGCCGCCAGCGCGTCCAGCGGCTCGCGCGCCGCGGCGTGGCGTTCGAGCACGCGCTGCAGCACCGCCTGCTTGCGCGCGAGGCCGGCGTCGTCCAGCCCCGTGCCGCGCCCGATGCAGCGCGACAGCGGCAGGCCGGTGAGGCGGCTCATCAGCAGCGACGCCGCCGAGGTGTTGCCGATGCCCATCTCGCCGAGCAGCAGCACGTTGCCCGGCAGGCCGGCCAGGAGCCGCGCGCCGTGGTCCAGCGCCGCGCCGCACTGCGCCGGCGTCATGGCCGGGCCGGCGCTGCTGTCGGCCGTGCCGTGCGCCGCCTTGATGGTGGCCAGCCGCGGATGCGGCGCGGTGTCGCTGCGCACGCCGCAGTCGGCCACCGTCAGCGCCAGGCCGTGCTGGCGCGCCAGCACCGAGACGGCGGCGCCGCCGTCGAGCATGTTGCGCACCATCTGCGCCGTCACGTCGGCCGGGTAGGCCGAGACGCCCTGCGCGGCCAGGCCGTGGTCGGCGGCGAACACCACCAGCTGCGGCGACGCGAGCCGCGGGTCGTCGCGGCCCTGGATCAGCGCCAGCCGCAGCGCCAGCGCCTCGATGCGGCCGAGCGCGCCCGGCGGCTTGGTCTTGCCGTCCAGGCGCTGCTGCACGCGCGCCTCGAGCCGCGGGTCGGCGAGGGAAGGAATGTCGAGGGAGATCACGTGGGGTCCTTGGCGAAGAGCCGTTGCAGCAGCCGCGGGTCGAGGTGTGCCTCGACCAGGTCGGCCAGGGTGTCGAAGGCGTCGGAAAGCGTCGGCACCCGTGCGCCGAACAGCGCGCGCAGCACGGCCGGCGACTCGAACAGGCCGTGGGCGTACACGCCCAGCACCGGCCCGCGCTGCCAGCCGATGGGCTCGCCGTGGGCGTCGTGCAGGGCGGCGGTGCAGCCGGTGTCGGCCGTGGTGCGGCCGTGGCGGATCTCGTAGCCGTCCAGCGCCACGCCGGCCAGCGCTGCCCAGGGGGCGACCGGCAGCGGCACGAACTGCGCATGCGCCGGGCGCACGCGCTTGGCGCTGTCGTAGCGGGTGTGCAGCGGCAGCAGGCCGAGGCCCGGGCGCGGGCCGTGCGCCTCGCCGTCGATGCCGTCGGGGTCGGCCAGGCTCTCGCCCAGCATCTGCAGCCCGCCGCAGATGCCCAGCACCGCGCGGCCGGCCGCGGCGTGGCGCTGCACGGCGCGGTCCAGCCCCTGCGCGCGCAGCCAGGCGAGGTCGCCGCTCACCTGCTTGGAGCCGGGCAGCACGACCCAGTCGGCGCCGTCCAGCGCCGCCGGCGTGCGCGCCCAGCGCAGTTCCAGGCCCGGCACGCGCGCGAGCGGCTGGAACTCGTCGAGGTTGCTGATGTGCGGCGGGGCGACCACGGCCACGCGCCGCGTCACCACGCCCGCGCCGGCCTGGGGCCGGTCGTCGAACACGCCGTCTTCCTCGGGCAGGCCGTGGTCGCGGCGCATCGGCAGCACGCCAGCCAGCGGCACGCTGGTGAGCTGCTGCAGCTGCTGCGGCCCGGGCGCGAGCAGGGCGGCGTCGCCGCGGAACTTGTTGAGCACCCAGCCGGCCAGCGTCGGGCGCAGGTCCTCGGGCAGCAGCGCCCAGGTGCCGTACAGATGCGCGAAGGCGCCGCCGCGGTCGATGTCGCACACCAGCAGGCTGTCGAGCCGGCCGCGCGCCAGCGCCCAGCGCGCGGTGCCGAGGTTGACGTAGTCGTGCGCGGCGAGGTTGATCTCGGCCGGCGAGCCGGCGCCCTCGATCACCAGCAGCTCGTGCCGCGACGCGAGGCGCTCGAAGCTCTCGCGCGCGTGCACCGCGAGCCGCTCGCTGCGCTCGCGCCAGGGCAGGCGCGACAGCGCCGTGTCGACGCGGCCCTGCAGCACCACCTGGCTGCCGGTGTCGCGCTCGGGCTTGAGCAGCACCGGGTTCATGTCGACCGCGGGCGCGGCGCCGGCGGCCAGCGCCTGGAAGTACTGCGCCGCGCCGATCTCGCCGTGGCCGCCGTCCGGGCCGGGCACCACGCGCGCGTTGTTGCTCATGTTCTGCGCCTTGAACGGCGCCGCGTCGAGGCCGCGCCTCTGTGCCACGCGGCACAGCGCGGTGGCGAGCCAGCTCTTGCCGGCGTGGCTGGAGGCGCCCCACACCATGATGGCGCGGCTCATCCCGGTTCCCCTCGTGTCAATGCCGCCATCAGCGCCCGCTGCGCCGCCGGCGGCTGCACGCTCAGCCGCACCCAGCCGGGCAGGCCGAAGGACGCGGCGTCGCGCACGGCGATGCCCTGCGCACGCAGCGCGGCCGGCGTGACGCCCATCGGCCAGCGCACGCAGAAGAAGTTGGTGCGGCTCGCGCGCACCTCGGCGCCGAGCGCCTGCAGGCGGTGGATCTGCAGCTGCTTCCAGGCGCGCAGCCGGTCGCGCCGCCGCGCGAGCCAGGCCTGCGCCTCGGGCGTCACCCACGCCTGCAGCAGCGCCACGCCGTGCGCGCCGAGCGGCCAGGAGGGCGCGGCGGCGTCGAGCGCCTGCACCCACGCGCCGGCCCAGGCCGACCGCGGCGCGATGGCGTAGGCGGCGCGGATGCCCGTCAGGCCCAGGGCCTTGTTGGGGCTGTGCAGCGTGAACACGGCATCGCGCGCGTCGGCCGTCCAGGGGCTTTCGCCGTCGAGCCGCAGCGGCGCGTAGACGCTGTCGAGCACCGTGGTGACGCCGCCCGGCGCGGCCGGCGGCGGCGCGTCCTCGCCCAGGGGCGACGAGGGGTCGCAGCACCAGCGCAGCGTGGCCGGGGCGTCGCCGTGCGGCACCACGGGCCGTCCGGCCGCCTGCGCCGCCGCGGCGTAGTCGCCATAGGCATGTGCCGGCAGCGCCACCGCGCCCGGCCGCAGGCGCTGGCCGACGGCGGTGACGCGCTGGATGAACTCGCTGGCGCTGGCGGCGACGAGCACGCGCGCCGGCGCCACGCCGTGCCAGCCGGCCAGCGCCTCGCGCAGCGCGTGGTAGGCCGGGTCGGGGTAGTGGCGCGGGTCGGCGCGGCGCAGGGCGCGCAGCGCGATGGGGCAGGCGCCGCCGGCGACGGCATTGGTGGAGAAGTCCCACCGCGCCGGGCCGCGCGCGTCCGGGCCGCCGTGGACGCGGGTCAGCGCAGCCATGCCGTGCCTCTCGCGAGGTTGCGATCCGCCCGCGAGAACCGTTCGGGCTGAGCTTGTCGAAGCCCCGTTTCCGCGCACGGGCACTTCGACAAGCTCAGTCCCTTCGACAGGCTCAGGATGCACGGGCACTTCGACAAGCTCAGTGCGAACGGTTTTTCTTGGCGTGCGGCGTCCGCGAAGGCGAAGGTGTGTACGAGCAGGCAGGTGCCGCCTGCCAGCAGGGCCGCCGTGCGGGCTGCCCGGTGGCAGAGCGTCAGCGCGTGCGCCGTGTCGCCCGCCGCCGGCGAGGCCGCCGCCGCATTCAGCGCATAGACGCCCGGCTTGCGCAGCCGCACGCCCAGCCGCAGCGCCAGCGCGCCCATCGGCCAGCCGCCGTTGGGCGAGGGCGTGCGGGCTGCCTCGGCCCGCAGGCGGTGCAGCGCCGGGTACAGCAGCAGCGCGGTGAGCCGCGCCGGCAGCCACGACAGCGCGTCGTCGGCGCGCGCCGCCCACTTGCCGGCCCACTCGAAGCGGCCGCGGTAGCCCCACATCGCGTCCAGCGTGTTCGCGAGGCGATACACCACGGCGCCGGGCAGGCCGGCGAGCGCGAACCAGAACAGCGGCGCCACCACCGAGTCGTTGAGGTTCTCGGCCAGCGTCGAAAGCGCCGTCTCGCGCAGGGCGTGCGCGTCCATCGCCTGCACGTCGCGGCTCACCAGCCGGGCGAGGCGCTCGCGCGCGGCGGCCTCGCCCTGCGCCAGCGCCGCTTCCACCGCCGCCACCTCGTCGCGCAGCATGCGCCAGGCGAAGCAGGGCTTGAGCATCGGCGCGAGCAGCAGCGCGGCCAGCGGCCAGGGCTGGCCGAGCGCCCACCGCTGCCAGACCCAGGCGGCGGCGCCGAGCAGGGCCGCCGCCGTGCACCACGCCAGCGCCCCGCCGACGAACGCCGGCACCGGCCGCCACGCGCTCAACGTGCGCCCCAGCGGCGCGAGCCCCCGGCCCAGCCAGGCCACCGGGTGCAGCGCGTTGCGCGGCTCGCCGAAGAAGGCGTCCCAGGCCCAGGCCAGCGCGAGGGCGGCGGCGCAGGCGAGGCCGGCGTCCTGCATCAGTCCTCGATGCCGCGTTGCGCGGGGACGCCGGCCTGGAAGTGGTGCTTCACCAAGGTCATCTCGGTCACCGTGTCGGCGAGGTCGACCAGCTCCTGCGGCGCATTCCGCCCCGTCAGCACCACGTGCACGTGCGGCGGCCGCTCGCGCAGCGCCGCGAGCACCGGCGGAAGCGGCAGCCAGCCGTAGCGCAGCGGGTACATGATCTCGTCGAGCACGACGAGGAAGTGCCCGCCCGCGCGGATCGTGGCCTCGGCGCGCGCCCAGCCGCCCCGCGCAAGCTGTGCCGAATGCTCCAGGTCGCGGCTCTTCCAGCTGAAGCCGTCGCCCAGGCCCTCGATGGGCACGCCCAACTGCTCGAACAGCCGGTGCTCGCCGAAGCGGGCGCTGGGCACCTTCATGAACTGGTAGATCTTCACCGCCTGGCCGCGCCCGTGCGCACGCAGCGCCAGGCCGAAGGCGGCGGTGCTCTTGCCCTTGCCGTGGCCGGTGTGGACGATGACGAGGCCGCGCCGTTCGCCGGTGGGCTTGGGCGTCGTGCGTTCGGTGGGCGGGGCGACGATCTGCATTCAATCCTCCAGCGCGGGAACGACGGTGGCGCGCCGGCCATCCCGACGGATGCGCACGGCGCCCTGGAACAGGCTGACGATCGCGGCGTGAAGCGCCGGGTCGTCGTGGCCGGCGTGGGCCAGCACCCGGCCCGCGTCCAGCAGCAGCACGCGGTCGGCCAGCAGCGCGAGCGGCAGGTCGTGCAGCACCGTCACCAGCGTGTGCGTGGCGGCGAGCCGGCGGAACAGCCGCGCCAGCGCCACCTGGTGCGGCGGGTCGAGGTGGGTGGTGGGCTCGTCCAGCAGCAGCACCGGCGCCTCGGTGGCGAGCGCGCGCGCCAGCAGCAGGCGCTGGCGTTCGCCGCCGGAGAGCTCGTGCAGCCGGCGGTGCTGCCAGCCGGCGGATTCGGTGGCGGCGAGCGCCGCATCGACCACGGCCTCGTCGGCCGGGCCCGGCGCGCCGAACAGGCCCAGGTGCGGCAGCCGGCCGAGGTGCACCGTCTCGCGCCCGCTCAGGTCGCCGCCGGCTTCGCCCTGCTGCGCCAGCCAGGCGATGCGCCGGCCGCGCGCCTGCGGCGTCATGCGGGCGAGGTCCTCGCCGTCGAGCGTCACCGCTCCCGCATCGGGCCGTTTCAGCCCGGCCAGCACGCGCAGCAGCGTCGACTTGCCCGCGCCGTTGGGGCCGACGATGGCCGTCCAGCCGCGACCGAGTTCGCACGACACCCCGCGCAGCACCGGCCGGCCGCCGAGCGCGAGCGTCACGTCGCGGGCGGCGAGCGTCATGCGAGCCTCCGGCGGTGCAGCAGCCAGAGGAGGTAGCTGCCGCCGAGCACCGCCGTGAGCACGCCCACCGGCAGTTCCTCCGGCGCGATGAGGCCGCGCGCCAGCACGTCGGCCGCGAGCAGCAGCACGCCGCCCATGCCGGCGCTGGCCATCAGCGTGAAGCCGTGGGTCGAGGGCGCGAAGCGCCGCACGAGGTGCGGCGACACCAGCCCGACGAAGGCCACCGCCCCGGCCTGCGACACCGCGAGCCCCGTGCACAGCGACAGCAGCAGCACCAGCGCGAGGCGGATGCGCGCGAGCGGCAGGCCGAGGCTGGCGGCGCTGTCCTCGCCCAGCGTCAGCGCGTCCAGCGCGCGCGCCAGCCGCCACACCGGCGGCAGCGAGACCGCCAGCCCGCCGGCCAGCAGCGCCACGCTGCCCCAACCGAGGAAGCCGGTGCTGCCCAGCATGAACATCTGCTTGCCGCGCAGCGCGTCGGGCGACCGGGTGGTGATGAGGTCGCTGGCCGCGCCCAGCACCACGCCGACGACCACGCCAGCGAGCAGCAGCCGCAAGGTCTGCTGCGCGCCGCTGGCGAGTACCAGCGTGAGCGACACGCCGGCCACCGCGCCGGCGAAGGCGCCGGCCACCAGCCCCGCCTGCTGGATCCACTGCGCCGCGGCCGGCCCGACGGCCTGGCCGAGCGCCGAGCCCGCGGCCAGCACGAGCACCACGCCCAGCGAGGCGCCGGCGGCCGAGCCCAGCAGGTAGGGGTCGGCCAGCGGATTGCGGAACAGGCCCTGCGCCACCGCGCCGGCCACGCCCAGCAGCGCGCCCACCAGCAGCGCGCCGAGCGTGCGCGGCGCGCGGATCTGGCCGACGATCAATTCGGCCTGCGGCCCGCCGAGGTCGGCGCGCAGCGCCTGCCACGACCAGCCCTCGCTGCCGACCGCCAGGCCCAGCAGCACCAGCACCCCGCCCGCCAGCAGCAGGCCGCGTACCAGGCGCACGCGCCGCGCGGCATCGAGCGCCGCGGCATCTTTCGCCCCCACGGCCGGCAGCACGGAACTCATGGCGCGCGCAGGCCGGCCAGGCAGTCGGCCAGGACCGTCGCCGCCTCGCCCATGCGCGGACCGGGGCGGGTGAGCATGTCGAACTGCTCGTTGTCGAAGCCGCACACGCGCCCGTCGAGCGCGCGCAGGCGGCCCCAGCCGGGGCGCGCGGGCATGCCGCGCAGTTCGCGCCACGCGGCCATCACCACGTCGGGCTGGGCGCGCACCACGTACTCGCCGCTGAGCTTGGGGAAGGGGCCGAGCTCGGGCGGCACCACGTTGGCGAGGCCCAGGCGCTCGAGCGTCTCGCCGATGAAGGAGCCGGCGCCGGCGGCATAGGGGCCGGCGGCGATCTCGAAGTACACGGTCCTGCCGCGCAGCGCCGGCGGCACGCGGGCCGCGGCGGCCTGCAGCTCGCCCTCGATGCGCTGCCACAGCGGCGCCGCGCGCTCGGGCGTGCCGAGCAGGCGGGCCAGGGCGTCGAGCGTGCGGCGCACGTCGGCATAGGTCTCGGAGCGCAGCACCACCACGGTGAGGCCCAGCGATTGGAGCCGGTCGATCACGCGCGCCGAGGTGCCGGCCAGCACCACGTCGGGCCGCAGCGCGACGATGCGCTCGACCTGCGCATCCTCCAGCCCGCCCACGCGCGGCAGCGCGCGGGCCTCGGCCGGCCAGTTGGAGAAGCGGTCCGCGCCCACCAGCCGCGCGCAGGCGCCGAGCACGCACACGCTCTCGGTGAGCGAGGGCAAGAGGCTCACGATGCGCGCGGGCGGCGCGGCGAAGTCGTGCGTGCGGCCGAGGTCGTCGCGCAGCTGGATCTGCGCGAACGCGCTGCCGCACAGCAGGCCGGCGAGCAGGATCGCGAGAAGCCGTTTCATGCCGCGCCCTTCACCGCCATCGGCAGGCCGGCCACCATCAGCGTCACGCGCGCGCATTCGCCCGCCACCTGCTGGTGCAGCAAGCCCAGCGCGTCGACGAAGCGGCGCGACTCGGGCGAAGGCGGGATGACGCCGAAGCCGATCTCGTTGGAAACCAGCAGCACCGGGCCGGCGGCGCCCCGCAGCGCGGTGCACAGCGCGGCCTGCCGCGCGGCCCAGGCGGCATCGTCCAGCGCCTCGCCCTGCGCCGGCATCAGCAGGTGGGTGAGCCACAGCGTCAGGCAGTCGACCACCAGCAGGCGGTGCGCCGCCGCGTGCGCCGCGATGGCCTCGGGCAGGCGCCGCGACTCCTCCACCGTGCGCAGCGCCGGCACGCGCCGCGCGCGGTCGGCGCGGTGGCGGGCGATGCGCGCGCGCATCTCGTCGTCGTGCGCCTCGGCGGTGGCGACCAGCACCGCCTCATGCGCCGGCGCGCGGCGCAGCCAGGCCTGCGCCAGCGCTTCCGCATGGCGCGACTTGCCGCTGCGCTGCCCGCCGAGGATGAGGTGGTGGTCCGCCATGCTGCTCTTCGTCGACTCAGTGCGTGGGTTGCCAGCGTGCGCTGACGAACACCGTGCGCCCTGCCAGGGCGTAGTTGTTCGCCAGCTGATAGTCCTTGTCGAACACGTTGTCCAGATGCACCGCGAGCTTCCACGCCGGGTTCAGGCGGTACTGCGCCTCCAGGTTGAGCACGCCGTAGCCGCCCAGCACCAGCGTGTTGGCGTCGTTGTCGTAGCGCTTGCCCGAGGCCAGTAGCTCGGCGCCGAGCGACCACGCGGCCACGTCGGTCTCGGCGCGGACCGAGCCGTGCTGGCGGGCGCGCCGGCGCAGCAGCCGGCCGGTGTCCGCATCCTTGGGCGACTGCAGGTCGAGCGAGGCCGACAGCCGCACGTCGCCGAGCTCGGTGCGGCCCGCCAGCGTCACGCCCTGCAGGGTGGCGCGGCCGGTGTTGCCGTAGCAGCCGAAGACGCCGGGGCAGATGGCCGGGTCGGGCGCGCCGAAGGTGATGAGGTCGGTCACGCGGTTGCGGTAGGCGGTGAGGCTGGCCTCGTGCACGCCGCGGCGCCAGGCGAGGCCCAGCTCCACGTTGCGCGAGCTCTCGGGCTTCAGCGTGGCGCTGCCGTATTCGCTGAAGCGCTGGTACAGCGTGGGCGCGCGAAAGCCGGTGCCGGCCGAGGCCTGCACGCGCCAATGCTCGGCCACGTCGATGCCGCCGGCGACGGAGCCGGTGGTGTGGCCGCCGAACTCGCTGTCCTCGTCGTGCCGCAGGTGGACCTGCAGCGCCCGCCCGCCCTCGCGCCAGCTGTAGCCGAGGCCCAGCGAATCCTGGTGGCGCCTGCCGCGCCCGGCGGTCTGCGTCTGGGTCAGCGAGGTGGTCGCAAGCTTGTCCTCGCGCCGCTCCAGCGTCACGTTCAGGCCGTGCGCGCCGAGGGTGACGTCGTTCTGCCAGGCGTAGGTGTCGATCTTGGTGTGCGTGAGGTAGGCGGACGGCCGCGTCTCGTAGCGGTCCTCGGAGCGGCCGGCGCTGACCAGGCTGGTCCAGGCCGGCAGCCAGCGCGCCGTCCAGGCGGCGCGCAGGGTGTCCACGTCCTGCAGGCTGTGGTCGTCGGCGCCGTTGTTGCCGAAGGCGTCGTACTGGCCGTCGACGCGGCTGGTCGTGCCGGCCAGGTCCAGCCGATGCTGCGGGTTGATGCGCAGGCCGAGGCTCGCGGCCGCGCTGCGGCTGCGGTAGCCGTCGCGGTCGGCGTTCCAGGTGGTGCTCGCGGCGTCGGTGAAGGAGTTGAAGCCCTTGCTCACCTCGCGCGCCACCGACACCTGCGCCTGCACCGTGTCGTTCGACCAGCCGACGACCGCGTCGCCCTTGGCCGTGCCTTGGCTGCCGGCGCCCAGGCCGACGCTGCCCTCGACGCCGCGGCCCTCGGGGCGGCGGGTGAAGATCTGCACCACGCCGCTGATGGCGTCCGAGCCGTAGACCGAGCTCGCCGGGCCGCGCACGATCTCGATGCGCTCCACCTGCGACAGCGCGATGCCCTGCCAGGACGCGCCGCCCGTCGATTGCGAATCAACGCGCACGCCGTCGATCAGCACGCTGGTGAAGCGCGACTCGCCGCCGCGCAGGAACAGCGAGGTGGTGCCCGCCGGGCCGCCGCTGCGGGCGAGTTCGACGCCGGGCGTGCGGCGCAGCAGGTCGGCCACGGAGTCGGCGCCGGCGCGCTCGATGTCCTCGCGCGTGAGCACGGTCACGTCGGCCAGCACGTGGCTGAGCGGCGTCGGCGTGCGCGTGGCGGTGACGATGATGGGATCGAAGGTCACCGGCGCGCGGGCGACCAGCGTCTGGGCGGATGCGGCCGAGGCGAGCAGGCAAAGGGAGATCGGGCCGAGGGCGAGGCCCGGCCGGGACGGGCGCGCGCGGCGCCGCAAGGTGGTGGTCATGGTGAGGAGTGCCGAGAATCCAGACGCCCGCTTCCCCGCAGGCTTCCGACGAACGCGGCGCGCGGGCGCGCCGCACCTTGTTGGCCGGTATCCGGGCTGGCGGAGGCGACCCGTGTTTCCTTCCCAGGCGCGGGGCCCAGTGGACGTGGACACGAGCTGACAGGCGCGAAGGCCTTCGTCCGCTTACCGTTGCGGGGGCAGCTCAGGTTGGAGGGCGCTCGTGGAGCGCGGCTCTTCCTGCTTCCCGTTTAACCGCGCCGGCTGGAGGGCCGGCGCGAGCACCAACGAGCGGAAATCATAGCGGAGCGCGCGCCGCGGCCGCTTGCGTGCGGGCAAGGCGCGGCGCCACAAAAGAGAAGATGCCCCGCAGGGCGTCTTCGTCAGGTGGCACGCGATGCGCGAATCCATGATCAAGCGAACACCGCGGATCCGGCTCTGCCGGTCCGCTGGTGTTGCCCCTCGAGGGGCGCGCGAAGCGCGTAGGGGTGGGCCCTAAGGCTGCCGGACCAGGGCGGGCTGGCCGTCGGTGTCGATGCCGGTGTGCGCGCCGCTCACGCCGGTGTACAGCCACAGGATCTGCGCCGTTTCGTCCAGCGACGACAGCTGCATCTTGATGCCGCCGCCGGGCATCGAGCCGTGGCCCTTGGCGCTGTCGAACTGCAGCAGCCACACGCCGCTCGCGTGGGCCGTGCCGGCGTAGGCCGTCGCCGGGTCCGGGCCGGTGCCGGCGCCGAGGCCGACGGAGCCGCCGGCCGGGCGCCACTCGATGAGGTCGTCCATGCCGTCCCAAGTGTTGGTCACCGTCATGTCCTCGCAGGCCCCGCCGCTGAAGCTGATCGGACCGCCGCGTCCCGTGAGCGTGACGGCGCCGCCGCTGCCGATGCTGGCCGTCAGCGGCTTCGCGTCGTCGTGGCACATCCGGCTGCGGCCCACGAAGGTGGCGCCGGCGAGCTGGTTCAGCACGGCCGGCACCGCGGCGCCGCTCAGGATGCCGTTGCGGAACGCGAACGTGCCGGCCTCGCCGTAGATGCGCCCGTCGGGCAGGTAGGCGATGCGCAGCGAGCCGCCGCCGAGGCCTTCGTTGTAGTAGTTCCACACCGACAGGTCGCGCCCGCCCGCGGGGGCGAACGGGTACTTCTCGGTCTTGTCCAGCCAGACCAGGCGCAGGCCGCCTCCGGCCTCGACGGTCTTGTCGACGAGCGGGGCGCTGGCGTGGACCAGCACGTTGCCGGCGTTCAGGCGCAGGGTGTGCGTGATGCGGCTGCCGTCGTAGGCCACGGTCAGCGTGGCCGGGCCGGTCTGGCCGGCCTCGGGCGCGCGGTAGACCATGACCTCGTGCGTGCCGACGATGGCGCCGAGGAATTCGGCATCGGTGCTGCCGGCGGTGAAGGCCAGCGCCGTCGGCGGCGTGATCGAGCCCGCGCCCGCGGGCGGCGACCCGCCCGGTCCGGCGGCCGCGGGCACGGCGAGCGTGCCGCCCTGGCCGGCGCTCGCCAGCAGCGTGGCATAGCTCTGGCTGGCGGCCTGCAGGCCGGCGCCCAGCGCCTCGAGCAGGTCGTCGTAGGCGTTGCCGCTGGTCGCGGTGAAGGCGGTGACGAAGGCGTCCAGGTCCACGGGCACGGTGTAGCCGGCGCCGGCGAGCGACTGCAGCAGCTGCGTCTGCGCGGCGGCGAGGCTGGACGCGGCGCTGGCCAGGCTCGCGCTGCCGGCGCTGCCGAACCACGCGGACGGCGCGCCGCCGGTGGCCAGCGCGAGCATCAGGTCGGTCAGCGGCGTGATGTTGACGGTGGTGCTGCCCGATTGCGCGAACGAATGCAGGGTGAGGAGGTTGGCGCTGCCGCCGGCGGTGCCGCCGGTGAGCTGCAGCGCGCAGGGCAGGGCGTCGGCGGGCAGGTCGACCTGCCAGCTGCCGGTCGCCGACGTGGTGGCGGTGGGCGTGGACACGGCGCTGCTGCACGCCAGCGTGACCGTGCCGTCGACGATGGGCGCGCCGACCGCGGCCACGCCGCCGAGCGTCACGGTGTTGCCGCCTCCGCCACCGGCGGGCGCCGCATCGCCGCCGCCACCGCCGCAGGCGGCCAGTCCCAGTCCCATGCCGGCGGCGACGAGGGCCGCCATCTTCTTCCTGATGAACATTCCGGGGTCCTTGATCCTCGAGCCGGGCAGCCGCCATGGCTGCGCTGGACGGCTCGACGGGCGCGAATCTAGGAAGCGCGCGCCGCGCCGGGCATCCTCAGAAATGGGAGGACGGCGGCCGCTCACGCCCCCGGCGTGCAAAGCGGCACACACATTCGCAGGTGGTCCGGAAGGGAAAGGGCCGCGCTCAGGCGAGCCCGCGCCGGCTGGCTTCGAGCGCCGCCTCGGCGCGCGAGGAGATGCCGAGCTTGCGGTAGATGTTCTTCACGTAGGTGACGACGGTGCTCTCGCTCAGCCCGAGCTGGCGCGCCGCCTCGTTGGCGCGCAGGCCCCGGCCGATGAGCGAGAGCACCTCGGTCTCGCGCGGCGTCAGGGCCACGAGCGGCCCGGCCGGCTGCGCCGGCGCCTCGGCGTCCTGCCGGCGGAAATGCTCCAGCACGCGCCGCGCGATGGCCGGCGAGAGCGCCGGCACGCCCTGGGCGAGCTGCGCCAGGTGCCAGCGCAGCAGCTCCGGCGGCTGCTCCTTCAGCAGGTAGCCCTGCGCGCCCGCGGCGAGGGCGGGGAACAGGTGGGCGTCGTCGGCGTAGATGGTGGTCACCACCACGGCGGCCTCGGGCTGCTCGCGGCCGAGGCGGCGGATCAGCTCGATGCCCGAGCCGTCGGGCAGGCCCAGGTCGACGAGCGCCAGCCCGAACGCCGTGCCCGCGTCGAGCAGGCGCCCCGCGGACGCCAGGTCGTGGGCGGTGCGCACGTCGGCCCGCGGGTCCAGCTCGCGCACCAGGCCGGCCAGCCAGTCGCGGACGTCGCGCAGGTCTTCGACCAGCAGCACCGGCCCGGACAGGGGTGGCGGGACGGGAATCGCGTTCATGGGCGGGCGGGTGAGGCGGGTGAAGGGGATGGATCGGATGCGGCGGCGTCCAGCGCGACGGCGAGGCGGCTGCCCTGCGGCGTCGAGGCGATGTCGATCCGCCCGCCCAGCTCCTGCACGCGGCGGCGCAGGTTGGACAGGCCGTTGCCGGCGTCGGCGCGCGCCACGTCGAAGCCGATGCCGTCGTCGCGCACCTCCAGCGTCAGGCGGCCGTCGCCGTGCCAGTCCAGCCGCACCGAGATGCGGCCGGCCTGCGCGTGGCGGATGACGTTCGACACCCACTCGCGCAGCATCGACACGAGGTGCCGCGCCGGGCGCCCGGCCAGCGTGCGCCGGTCCGGCGGCGGCAGCGGCCAGTCGAGCGCGAGGCCGGCGGCCTCCAGGCGCTGGCCGGTTTCGTGGCGCAGCTCGGCCACCAGGTGGTCCCAGGGGGCGACGCGGCCGGCCATCGCGTCGACGATGCCGCGCATGTCGTCCAGCGCGTCGCGGATGCTCTGGTGCACGCGCTCGACGCGCTGCTGGCTCAGGCCCGAGAGCAGCCGCGCGCCCAGGTCGTCGTGCAGGTCGCGCGCGATGCGCAGCCGCTCGGCTTGCGCGCCGCGGTCGTAGGCGTCGCGGCCGGCGTCGGCGCGCTGCATCAGCGCCACGATCTGCCGCGCGAGCTCGACGTGCCGCGGCCCGAACAGGCCGCGCCCCTGCCACGGGTAGGCCAGGCGCAGCGCCGGGGCGCCGGCCGCGGCCGGCAGCAGCAGGGCCAGGCCGTCGCGTTCGAGCCCCACGCCCGCCGGCGCCGCGGCGGCCGGCGCCAGCTCCATCGGGTGGAACAGCCGGCGCAGCACGTCCTGCCAGCGCTCGGCGCGCTCGTGCGGCGTGACGGCGAAGGCCACGTCCACCAGCGCGGCCGACAGCTCCTGCTCGTCCAGCGTGCGGCGCGCGACCAGCTTCACCCACAGCCAGTTGCGCAGCGGCAGGTAGGCCAGCCCCGCGATGGCCAGCGCCAGCCCGAGCGACATCGTCGGGTCCAGGTGCAGCCCGAGCACCAGCGCCGTGTCCAGCGCCAGCAGCAGCACCATGCCGCCGATCCACAGCCACAGCCGGTGCGCCCATTCGTCGATCTCGAACAGCCGGTGGCGGCGCAGGCCCAGCGCCAGCCCCACGTCCATCAGCAGGAAGAAGCCGAAGCTCCAGCCCTGCGACAGCGGCGGCAGCCAGCCGAGCGCGGGCGCCGCGAACACGAGCAGGAAGAACAGCGCGCAGCCCAGCAGCGTGGACAGCCCGAGCCAGCGCAGCGCGGCGCGCGCGGGCGGGTCGGTGCGCGTGACGCGCCACTGCACGGCGGCGAGGACCAGCGCCGCCAGCAGCGCGGCGAAGATCGGCAGGCGCAGGCCGGCGTTCAGCGTCTGCACCCACCGCCCCTGGTTCGCCGCCAGCGCCAGCAGCGCGAGTGCCGCCAGCCCGGCCAGCGGCCGCGGCGGCGCCAGGGCCTTGGGGTAGGACAGGAACAGCGCGACCAGCGCCGCCGCGAAGCCCAGCGCGCCGGCCTGGTTGAAGAAGGTGAGGGTGCGCAGCAGTCCCGCATCGAGCGCCAGCTCGCGCGTGCTGTACACCGCCGCCGGCCACACCGACATCGACAGCAGCGCCCCCATGCCGGCGAACAGCCGCGGCGCCAGCTCGCGCGGGCGCAGCACCAGCACCCAGGCGCCGATCATGAAGGCGGCGGTGCCGGTGAAGAGCTGGAACCAGAACACCGCCGGCAGGCTGGACACGGCGCGCGCGGGCGCCGGCTGCACGCGGTGCGCCGTCACCGCGCCCTGCGCATCGGCCAGGCCGAGCGTCACCTCGGGCGCCGCCAGCCGCAGCCGCAGCGCGCGCTGGCGCTCGAAGAAGGCATCGACCTCGGCATAGGTGTCGAAGGCATCCACGTCCTCGGCCAGGTCGCTCGCCCGCGGCGCCAGCGCGGCGTGGCCGCCGCCGGCCACCCAGGCGAGGACCGCCGGCGCCGGCAGCGCCGCCGCGGGGCCGGCGGCGGCTTGCACCTGCACCGCGCCGCCGTCCGGCTGCGGCGCGAGCGTCAGCCCGAGCCACGGCTGGCGCAGCGCCAGCAGCAGCGCCACCGCGCACCAGGCGGCGCACCACAGGGCGGCGGCGAGCAGGGTGTGGGCGGGCGTCGGCTTCAGCGGGAAACGGGGCATGGGCGGCGGCGCGGGCGCTCAGGCATTGGCGATGCCCGCGGCCACGTGCCCCGCCGGCACGTGCGGCGCCGCGTTCTCGATGTGGCCGGTCTGGTCGTCGAAGAAGAAGTCGGGCTCGAACTCGCGCAGGAACTCGCCCTTGGGCAGGCCGCCGAGGAACATGGCCTCGTCGATCTCCACGTTCCAGTTCATCAGCGTGCGGATCGCGCGCTCGTGCGCCGGCGCGCTGCGCGCGGTGACGAGCGCCGTGCGGATGCGCATGCCCGGCGACGGCGCGTGCTGCAGCCGCTGCAGCGCCTCCAGAAGCGGCTTGAACGGGCCGGCGGCCAGCGGCGTCTCGGCCTGGTCGAGCTCGTGCGTCTGGAAGGCGGCGAGCCCGGCGCGCTGGAACACGCGCTCGGCCTCGTCGGAGAACAGCACGGCGTCGCCGTCGAAGGCGATGCGCACCTCGTTCGGGTGCGCGTCGGAGGCGCGCTTCGAATGCGGGAACACGCGCGCCGCCGGCACGCCGCATTCGAGCGCGGAGCGCACGTCCGCCTCGTTGGCGGAGAGGAACAGGTTGGCCGAGAGCGGGCGCAGGTAGCGCCACGGCGACTGCCCGCGCGTGAACACGCCGCGCTGGATCGCCATGCCGTAGTGCTTGGCCGAGCGGAACACGCGCATGCCCGAGACCGGGTCGTTGCGCGAGAGGATCACCACCTCCACGCGCGGCGCGTCGGCGCCGTTGAAGGCGAGCAGCTTGTTGACGAGCGAGAAGGCCACGCCCGGCTTGGCCGGCAGGGCCACGCGCTCGAGCTGCAGCTGCATGTAGGCGCGGTCGTCGGTGGACTCGAACAGCTCGTTCTCTTCCTCGAAGTCGAAGAGCGCGCGCGAGGAGATGGCGACGACGAGCTGGCCATTCAGGGTGACGGGCATGGCGGGGATCATGTCAGAAACACGCCCGCGCGCGCCCCCGCCGCACCCGGGGGCCCCCGCGGCCGCCGGGCGGCTATTGCACGAAGCCGATCGACCCCTTGCGCGGCCCGGCATCGGGCAGGTCGCGCGCCTGCACCTCGCCGCGGCGGTCGAGCCGGGCGTTGCCGAAGGCCGTCATCCAGGCGCGGCGCATCTCGCGCGGCGCGAGCTCGCTCATGCGGTCGAGCACGTCGTCGGCGGGCTCGGGCTCGAAGCGCGAGCCCCAGTCGTGGTCGGCGCGGATGCCGCGGTACAGCTTGGCCGCGATGCGGCGCGCGGCCTCGCGGTCGGGGCTTTGCACCTCGTACACGTTCATGCGGTTCAGGAGCGGGTCGGGAATGCCGCGCGCATCGTTCGCGGTGGCGACCCAGATCACCTGGCTGGCGTCGATCGGCACCTCGGCGAACTCGTCGACGAAGCTGCCGGCGGTGTCGTGCTCCAGCAGGCCGTAGAGCGCGCCCAGCGGGTCGTAGGCATGCTCGCCGCCGGCCTTGTCGATCTCGTCGACCACCATCACCGGGTTGGCGTACTGGCCCTCGACCAGCGTCTCGAAGATCTTGCCGGGGCGCGCGCCCTTCCACTGGCTCGACGCGCCGCTGAGCACCCAGCCGGCGGTGAGCGAACTCATCGAGACGAAGCCCATGCCGGTGCCCAGCAGCGCCGACAGCGCCCGCGCGAAGTGCGTCTTGCCCACGCCCGGCGGTCCGAGCAGCAGGAGCGGCGTGATCTCGAGCGCGTCGCGGCTGTCCTCGCACAGCGCGAGCTGGCGGCGCACGTCGTCGAGCACCTCGGTGAAGTTGGGCAGGTCGTCGTACAGATGCGCCATCGCCGGCAGGCTGGACGGCTTGACCTGGAAGCGCTCCGGCCCCTTCTCCAGCATGCGCTCGTAGGTGGAGCGCAGGCTCTCGTGCTCCTTGGCCGGCAGCCGCTCGAGCTTGCGGCCGACATCGTCCACCTGGTAGACGCTGCGCATGCGGGCGATCGGGATGCCGCTCGGGACGGCGGTGACCGGAACCAGCTCGTTCGACGCACTCATGAGAACTCCATCAGCCGTTGAATTCATTCAAGCAAAGCGGCCGAGCAGCGGAACTCCGGATTAACACGCAATTGAGGCCGCACATCCGCGGTGCATGGCCGACTTCGCCAGGAAGTCACGAGCACGCATCATGCCCGGAAGCAGAAGCGAAGCGAACTGCGCCATCAAGCCACGCCCGCGGATCCGGCTTCGCCGGTCCGCCAGGCGGCGCCCCTCGGGGGCAGGAGCGAAGCGACTGGGGGGCCTATTTCACCCAGGTGTTGAGCTGGATGATGGGCAGGAGGACCGCCAGCACGATCAGCATCACCACCCCGCCCATCGCCACGATGAGCAGCGGCTCGAGGATGGTGGCCATCTGCAGCGCGCGCCGCTGCACCTCGGCGCCGAGCTGGTGCGCGGCGCGCTCCAGCATGCGCGGCAGCTGGCCGGTCTGCTCGCCCAGGCGCGAGAACATCGCCAGCAGCCCTGGGAAGCGCTTCTTGCCCGCCAGCGCCGAGGCGAGCGGCGCGCCTTCGCGCACCTGCACGAGCGCGTCCATCGCGTCCGCGCGCATGGCGCGGTTCGACAGCGTCTCGGCCGCCGCCTGCAGCGCCTTCAGGATGGGCACGCCGGCGCCGGCCAGCATCGCCAGCGTGCCGGCGAAGCGCGCCGCGTTGTAGCCGCGCGCGAGCCGCCCGACCAGCGGCAGCTCGAGCCACGCCGCGTCGAAGCGCTGGCGGAAGGCCTCGTTGCGCAGCATCGAGGCGAGCGCCGCGCCGGCGCCGGCGAGCGCCACCAGCACCAGCCAGCCGTACGCGCGGATGAAGGCGCTGATGGCGAGCATCGCCACCGTGAGCGTGGGCAGCGCGCGCTTGGAGTTGGTGAACACCGAGGCGACCTGCGGCACCACGTAGGTGACGAGGAAGATCACGATCACCACGGCGATCATCGACACGATGGCCGGGTACAGCATCGCGCCGACGAGCTTGGCCTTCAGCGCCTGGCGCTCCTCCAGGTCGTCGGCCAGGCGCTCCAGCACCTGCCCGAGCGCACCGCTCTGCTCGCCGGCGGCCACCACGCCGCGGTAGACCTCGTCGAACTCGCGCGGCGCGCCGGCCAGCGCCTGCGCGAAGGGCGCGCCGCCGTTGACCTCGGAGCGCAGGTGGGCGACTAGCTCGCGCTGGCGCGTGTCCTCCGCCTCGTCGCTCAGCGCGGTGAGCGCGCGCTCCAGCGGCAGGCCGCTGCCCACCAGCCCGGCGAGCTGGCGCGTCCATACCGCCAGGCCCGTGGCGCCGAAGACGCGGCGCTTCCAGCGCGAGCCCGCGCCGCCGCCCGCGTCGGCGGCGATCTGCGTCACGTCCAGCGGCACCAGCGCCTGGGCGCGCAGCAGGGCGCGCGCGGCGCGGGCCGTGTCGGCCTCGACCAGGCCGGTGACCGACTTGCCGGCCGCGCTCAGCGCCTCGTACTTGAAAGCCGGCACGGGTCAGCGGTTCCGTCGATGGGCGAGGGCGGGTCTCATGTGCCCTCGCGCGTGACGCGCAGCACCTCTTCGGCCGAGGTAATGCCTTCGTCGATCAGCCGCTCGCCGTCCTCGCGCATCGAGCGCATGCCGCCCCGGCCGGCGGCGGCGATGAGCTCGGACTCGGCGGCGCGGTTGTGGATCAGCGAGCGCACCTCGTCGTCGGCCACCATCAGCTCGTACACGCCGGTGCGGCCCTTGTAGCCGCTCATGCCGCAGCTCTCGCAGCCCACGGGGTGGAAGCGGCCGTGCTCGTCGGCGCGGCGGCACGCGGGGCACAGCTTGCGCACCAGCCGCTGCGCCAGCACGCCGAGCAGGCTGGAGCTGAGCAGGAAGGGCTCGACCCCCATGTCGGTGAGCCGCGTGACGGCGCTGGGTGCGTCGTTGGTGTGCAGGGTGGCGAGCACCAGGTGGCCGGTGAGCGAGGCCTGGATGGCGATCTGCGCGGTCTCGAAGTCGCGGATCTCGCCGATCATGATCACGTCCGGGTCCTGGCGCAGGATGGCGCGCAGCGCCTTGGCGAAGGTGAGGTCGATCTTCGGGTTCACCTGTGTCTGGCCGATGCCGGCGAGCTCGTATTCCACCGGGTCTTCCACCGTCAGCACGTTGGTGGTGCTGGTGTCCACCCGCGCGAGCGAGGCGTAGAGCGTGGTGGTCTTGCCCGAGCCCGTCGGCCCCGTCACGAGCACGATGCCGTGCGGCTGCTGGATGAGGCGGTCGAACTTGCGCAGCGTGTCGCCGCTCATGCCCAGCGCCTCCAGCGTGAACTTCGACTCGCCCTTGTCGAGCAGGCGCAGCACCGCGCGCTCGCCGTGCTGCGAGGGCAGGGTGGACACGCGCACGTCGACCGCGCGCCCGCCGATGCGCAGCGAGATGCGCCCGTCCTGCGGCAGGCGCTTCTCGGCGATGTCGAGCTCGGCCATGATCTTCAGGCGCGAGATCAGCGCCGCGTGCAGCGCGCGGTTGGGCTGCACCACCTCGCGCAGCGTGCCGTCCACGCGGAAGCGCACCGAGCTGGAGCGCTCGTAGGGCTCGATGTGGATGTCGCTCGCGCCGTCCTTCGCGGCCTGCGTGAGCAGGGCGTTGAGCATGCGGATGATGGGCGCGTCGTTGGCCGACTCCAGCAGATCTTCCACCGCCGGCAGGTCCTGCATCATGCGCGTGAGGTCGACGGCGCTCTCCACCTCGCCGATCACCACGGCGGCGCTCGATTCGCCCCCGGCGTAGGCGGCCGAGATGCGGCTGCCGAGCGTGGCCGCGGCCTCGCGCTCCAGCGCATCCACCTCGTACAGCCGCAGCAGCTCGGACAGCGCCGGCAGCGGCACCGTCTCCGGCGCCCACAGCACCAGGCGGCTGCCGTCGTCCTCGAGCAGCAGGTTGTGGGCGCGCGCGTAGGCGTAGGGCAGGGGATGGCGGGTGGCCATGGCGTTCGCGTCGCGCGTCAGTCGGGCAGCAGCACGCCGGGGATGGGCGGCGGCGGCGTCCAGGCCGGCGCCGGCGGCGGCGCGGCGGGTGCGGGCGCCGGCTCGCGCGGCGGCGTGGTGCCCGGCGAAGACGGCGGCACCGCCAGCGGCTGCGTCGACTGCTCCACCGCCGGCAGCGGCGGCAGCAGCGGCGCCTCGTTGATCGGCACCAGCACGCTCGGGCGCGGCTGCGCCGACTGCTGGTGGCCGCGGATGATCTCGTAGCGGTCGAGCGACAGGCGGTTGCTCACGTCGCCGTCGCGCATGATCACCGGGCGCAGGAAGACCATCAGGTTGGTGCGCGTCTTGGTGCGGTTCTCGCTGCGGAACAGCGCCCCGAGGCCCGGCACGTCGCCCAGCAGCGGCACCTTGGAGTTGTTCTCGGTGTAGCGGTCCTCGATCAGCCCGCCCAGCACGATGATCTGGCCGTCGTCCACCACCACGGTCGACTCGATCGAGCGCTTGTTGGTTGACGGCCCGGCGTTGCTCGTGCCCGGCGCCACCTGGTCGGACAGGCTCGACGACTCCTGGAAGATCGTCATGCGCACCGAGCCGTCCTCGCCGATCTGCGGCTTGATGCGCAGCGTGATGCCCACGTCCTTGCGCTCGATGGTCTGGAACGGGTTGGTCGTGCCGGTGCCGGTGTTGGTGAACTGGCCGGTGACGAAGGGCACGTTGCTGCCGACGATGATCTTGGCTTCCTCGTTGTCGAGCGTGATCAGGTTCGGCGTGGAGACGATGTTGGTGTTGGTCTGGCTCTGCAGGATGCGCGCGATCGACGCCAGCGCGTAGGTGCCGCCGAAGTTGCGCACCAGGCCGATGTTCAACCCTTCGCCGATCGACACCTGGCCGGTGGCCGCGCCGACCGAGATGTCGATGATGTTGCCGGTGCCGCCCGGGCCGGTGAAGTTGGTGCCGGCGCCGATGATGTTCTTGTCGCCCTTGCTGCCGAGCAGCCCCTGCCACTGGAAGCCGAAGTCGGCCGCGTTGTCGCCCGATACCTCGACGATCATGCTCTCGATGTAGACCTGCGCCCGGCGCGAGTCGAGCTGGTCGATCACCGCGCGCAGCTGCCGGTACATCGGCTCGGCGGCGGTGATGATGAGCGAGTTGGTGGAGGGATCGGCCTGCACGAAGCCGCCGGTGGACGGCGCCGCCGTCGGCGTGACGGGCGCGGCGGCCTGGGCCGACATGCCCACGCCGGTGCCGCCCTGCGCGTTCTGCAGGCTGGCGTTGAGGGGCGACGCCTGGCTCGAGCTGCCGGCGCCGAGGCTGCCGCCGCCGCCGAACGGGCTCGACGAATCGCCGCCGGCCGCGAAGGCCGCGCGCAGCACCGCGGCCAGCCGCACCGCGTCGGCGTTCTTCAGGTGCACCACCCAGATGTTGCCGAGCTGGCTGTTGCCGCCGATGGGCCGGTCGAGCCGGTCGATCAGCTCGCGGATCGAGGCCATGCGCGTGGGGCTGCCGGCGCGCACGAGCAGCGCGTTGTTGCGCGAGTCGACCACCACCGAGGGCGCGTCGGCCGCCGCGGCGACGGCTGCGGCCGGCGTGCCCGGCACCCCCGGCGCCGCGCCGCCGCCCTGCAGCACCCGCTGCACCAGCGCGGCCACGTCCGAGGCGACGGCGTGCTTCAGCGCGACGACCTCGACGCCGCTGCTGGCCGGCGTGTCCATGGCCGCGATGATCTTGGCGATGCGCTGCAGGTTGTCGGCGTAGTCGGTGATGACCAGCGAGTTGCTGCCCGGGTTGGCGTTGATGGTGTTGTTCGGGCTGATCAGCGGGCGCAGCACCGGCACCAGGCTGTTGGCGTTCTCGTGGTCGAGCTTGAAGATCTGCGTGATCACCTGGTCGCCGCGGCGCGACACGCCGCCGATCGACACCGTGCCGGCCTGCAGCTTGGCGTCGGCCTCGGGCACGATCTTGTAGAGGCCGCTGACCTCCACCACGGTGAAGCCGAGCCCGCGCAGCTCCGACAGGAAGGTGCGGTAGGCCTCGCGCGGCGACAGCGGCTGCTCGCTGTACAGCGTGATCGTGCCCTTCACCCGCGGGTCGACCACGAACTGCTGCTTCAGGATGGCGCCCATCGCGCGCGCCACGCCGTCGATCTGCGCGTCGACGAAGTTCAGCGTCACGGGCTCGCCCTCGCCGGAGCGGGCGCCGGCCGGTTGCGCCAGCGCCGCCGGCGGCGCGGCCAGTGCGGCGCCGAGCACGCACGCGGCCGCGCGCGCCGCCAGGCGGGGGGCGCGCCGGGGGCTCGTCTGCGAATGGCGTTCAGTCATGGGTCACCCGATCGAAATGACGGTGCGTGCGCCGTCGCGCCGCCCGATGATGTTCAAGAGATTGGACAGCGCGGCTTCGTTTCCCGGCGCCGCGCGGCCCTCGCCGCGAAAGCGCACGCCCGCGGCGCTCCAGCTGCCCGCGCCGCTGAGCTGCAGCGCGCCGTCCAGCGTGGCGAGCGAGAGCGTCGCGGTGCCGGGGTTGGCGCCGTCGGCGGCGAGCGTGAGGCGGTAGGTGCCGAGCGTCGGCAGGGTCGAGATGCGCGACGACACGCCCAGCAGTTCCAGGTCGGCGCGGCCCTGCATGATCCAGCGGCCCTGCACCGTCTCGAAGGCCAGCCCGCGCGAGACCACGCGCATCGCGCCGCCGAGCTGCAGCGAGTTGAAGGGCGTGCCGAGCCCGGCCAGCCAGGCGCTCGGCCACTGGCCCACCCCGCCGTCCGCCGGCGGCACCAGCGCGGCGCTCAGGCGGCCGAGGCCGGGCCGCACGAGCAGGCTCACCGTGCCGTTCAGGCAGCAGGCGTGCTGCAGGCGGACGCGGAACGCCAGGCCGTCGAGCCCGGCCGTCCATGACAGGCGCCCGGGCAGCGAGCTGGCGTCGCGGCTGTCGGGGCCGCCGGTGAGCACGATCGCGGCGCTGCCCGACCAGACCGTGCCGCGCGCGTCGGCCAGCAGCAGCCGTCCGCCGGTGGCCGAGTCGACGGCGTTGGCGAGCCAGGCCGCGGGCGCGAAGGCGATCACGCCCACGACCAGGCCGACGACCGCGCCGGCCACGGCCCAGCGCAGGGCCGCGCCGCGCGAGCGCCCCCACTGCACCTCGGCCTGCGTGGATTCGGCCCAGCCGGTCGCGGCCACCGTGTTCGTCCAGCCGCGGCGCGGGCGCTTGCCCTTGTCCCGGCGCAGCAGCGCGATCGTCATGGCCGTTCCCCGAAGCTGGCGACGATGCTGCCGCTGAAACCCTGTGCGTTGCGCGTGAGCTGCACGTCGACCACCCGCGCGCGCGCCGCCGTGCGCGCCTCGTTGAGCCACGACTGCAGCGCCTCGCCATTGACGTTGGTGAGCGCGAGTGTGGCCCGGTCGGCCAGCAGCGTGAGGCGCCCCGCGCCGCCCAGCCGGTCGGTGGCGGCGCGCAGCGCGGCGCCGGCCTGCGCGGGCGCCACCGGCGTGGCGGTGCGCAGGCCGCGCGCCTCGCCGGCCAGGCGCTGGATGTCCTGCAGCTGCGCTTCGAGCGCGTCGAGGGTGGCCGGCGCTTCGCGCACCGTGCGCAGCGCGGGCAGCACCGCCACGCTCCACGCCGCATAGAGCAGCAGCACCGCCGCGGCCGCGGCCACCAGCAGCCGCTCGCGCGGCGCCAGGGCGCGGTAGCGCTCGCGCAGCTGCGCCTTCATCCCGCCGATCTGCGCGGCCACCGGCATCGGGCTGGTGCTCATGTGCGCCCCTCGTCCGACGAGTACGTCGGCCGGTCTTGCAGACCGCGCTGGGCCGGGAGGGCCAGCCCTTCGCCAGGCGTGAACAGTCCACTGGACTGTTCACGTCCGGGCTCAGCCCCCGAGGGGATGCGGGCCGGCTTGGGGGCGGCCCGGCGCTCGGCCCGCGACGTCATCGCGCACCTCCTTCGGCCGATCGCGTGAGCGACACGCGCCCGTCGCTGCCCGCGTCCACCCGCCAGCCGAGCGGGCGCAGCGTGCTGCCGAACTGCGCGATCTGCGGCTCGCCCCAGCGCGGCACGCCGAGGGTGAGCTTGCCCGGCTCGTAGCGCAGGCTGTCGGCCGGCGGCTGGTCGCTCGGCCAGGCCAGCGCCGCGGCCTGCAGCATCGGCTCGAAGTCGGCCTCAGCCGGCTTGCCGGCGGCCAGCCGCAGCGCGTCGACCTCGCGCTGCATGACCAGGCGCATGGCGCGCTTGATGTCGTTCTCGTTCACCCGCGGGAAGGTGGCCTTCACCACCGATTCGGCCGCGGCGCGGCGTTCGTCGACGGCGCCGCGCAGGTGCAGCGCCCACAGGTTGAGCCCGACGACGTGCGCCGCCACCAGCGCCGCCAGCCCGATGCGCACCGGGCGCCATTCGCGGCCCGCCATGCGGCGCAGCGCGTCCATCACGGCCCGGCTGCCGCGGCTGCGCCGGGCGAGGTCGAACTGGCGCAGGTTCCACAGCGTGCGTGCCGACTGCAGCAGGCGCTGCGCCGGCGGCATCACCGCCACGGGCGCGCCGAGCCAGCGCTCGGCCGCGGTGGCCGCGCCCGGCGTCGCGCTCCAGCGCGTGCCCGCCGGCGCCGGCTGCGGCACCAGCGCGCGCGCCAGGCCGCCCAGGCGCATCGTGGCCACGCCGTCGGCATGCGACCAGGTCAGCGACACGTCGCCGGCCTCGGCCTGGTCGCCGCTCTCGGCGAAGTGGCCGTGCGGCGGGTCGTCGGGCCACGACGCCGGCACGACGCGGTCGACGAACACCCGCGCCTTCTGCAGCCGCGCCAGCTCGCCGCGCAGCCAGGCGCGGTTGACGGCCGCGATCCACGTCGGCTGGCCAGCCACGGCCTGCGGCTCGACGGCGAAATGGAGGGCCTCCGCGTCTTCGAGCAGGGCGTCCTCGAGCACGCCGACGATGGCCGCGCGCAGCCGGTTCGCCGGCGCCTTGGGCAGGGTGACGCGGTGCCAGGAGACGTCGGCATCGGCCAGCACCGCGACCACCGTGTCGGCCTGCGGCAGCGCCGCCGCGGCCGCCTGCCCGTGCACGCCGAGCGCCAGCCCGTCGGGCGAGAGCGCATGGACGTAGTCGGGCGGCGCCTCGGCCTCCGCCGCCGGCAGGGCGCCCAAACCGCCCGCGCGCAGGCGGCGCCGGGAAGGGATCTGGATGACGAGGGTGGACATGCGGATGGCAGGCGAAGCTAGCGCGATTGTAGGGAGGGGTGGCGGCGAATCATCGTCAAATCAAGGACTTGGACCACGTTGTTGCAGTCGGCTCGCAGGAGTCGCTATCCACCCGCCGCCTCGCGGCTGTTCGCCCGGCGGCGCTGCAGCGCCACCACGTTGCTGCCGTTGCGCTGCACCAGCCACACCTCGTCGAGGATGCGGTCCTCGAGCCGCAGACGGCCGTGCAGTTCGAAGTAGCTCGACGAAATGTAGGCGCGGCCCTCGTCAATGGTGACGCCCGGCAGCAGCGCCCGCACCGCCTCGAGGTCGCGGAACGGCGCGCGCTGGCGCGCCTGGATCAGCCGCTCGGCGCTGCCGGCGTCCAGCTTGTCGATGGCCGCCATGAGCACTTCGCGCGGGGCGGTGTTCAGGTTGACCGGCTTCGCCACGGGCAGCAGCACGACGTACGGCGCCATGCGCTGGATCGACTCGGCATCGACGCCGAGCCAGCCGAGCTGGTCGACCGACTGGGGCATCAGCGGGATCGGCGAGCCCGACGCAGGGGCGGTCTGGCCGGCCGCCGTGCCCGTGGCGGCGGTGTCCCGCGCCGCCTGGCGCAGGCCCGTGGCGATGCGCTCCGCCAGCGCCGACTCGAGCCCGAGCGAGGCGAGCAGCTGGCCGAAGGCCTGTATCTCGCTCGTGTTCGGCTGGCCGTCGTCGCCGTAGAGCCGCCGCAGGTTGTATTTCGACTGCGCGTCGACGATGCGGCCGGAGAGAAAGGCCTCCGGCGCATCGTCCATGTGGGCGTCGTCGACGGCGAGAAAGGTGGACAGGCGCGCCTCCGCCAGTGGCAGCGCCCAGGGCTCGCCGAGGTGGTCGGCGCCGCCGGAGCGGCCGTCCTCGCGCAGGATCATGCGGCCCCAGTCGAGTGCGCCGTTGAGGATCCATGCCGCCTGGGCGCGCGCGCGCTCGGCCGACTCGACCTGCACCGCCCGCCACTGCTGCCAGACCATCGCCGCGGCCGCGGTGGCGATGAGGGCGACGATCATCATCGCCATCAGCAGGGCCGCGCCGCCTTGTGCCTGTCGCTTCGTCATTGGAAGGACGGCGGCAGCGCCACGTCGCGCGTCAGCTCGCCGGTGAGCCCGCTGCCGTCGGCGAACGAGAGGACGAGCCGCAGCCCGCGCGGCAGGGCGACGCGGGCATCGTCCTGCACGTTGCCGGTGGACTGGCAGTTCGCCCAGCTCGTGCCCTGGTGGCAGTAGAGCTGCCAGGCCGCGACGCCGGTCAGCGTATTGACCTGGCCCGGCTCGTTGCCCTGGAACTGCTGCGAGCGCATCCAGATCTCCTGCAGCTCGTCGACGCCGGTGACCGGCGGGCCGGCCCAGCGCTGCAGCACGCCCGCGCCCCCGCCCGCGCCCGGGCGCAGCGACCACACCACGAGCTGCATGCCGCTCTCGGTGCGACGCGTCAGGCGCAGGCTGGCGCCGTCGAAGGCCAGTGCACTGGGCAGGGTGCGGGTGTCCTGCAGCGCCGCGAGGTCGTGCTCCCACTGCGCGACCACGGTGCCCAGGCGCAGGGTCTGGTCGAGCCGGGCCTGGCTGGCATCGCGGGTGCGCATGATGCCGTCCACGCCCTGCCACGCCATCACGGCGAGGACCGCCATGATCGCCATCGCGACCAGCACCTCGATGAGCGTGAAGCCGCGCGCGCGCCGCATCGTCACCACCGCGACACCACCGTCGACAGGTTGAGCACCGGCCGGCCGGCCTCGTCGAACATCTGCGCGTCGACGCGGCGGAAGTTCGGGTTCGGCGTCGGCCGCACCTGCAGCCGGCCGCGGAACACGCGCCCGAGCTGCGTGCAGGTGAACTCGGAGTCCCCCACGCCGGGCAGCTGCCGCTGCACGGGCAGGCGCAGCGCGGTGAGCTGGTTGTCGGCGCACCACTGCGCCTCGGTGATCTCGGTCATGCGCTCGGCGTTGCCCGCCAGCGCCCCGGCCGCCTTGATGCCCGCGCCCAGCGTCACGGCCACGATCGCGAGCGCGACCAGCACCTCGATCAGCGTGAAGCCCTTGTGCAGGCCGCGCCGCGTGCTCACGGGTGCCCCCTTCCTCATGGCGCGTCCACCACGAAGGCGCCAAGCCCGTCGGTGGCGAGCGCGAGCCGCCGGTCCTCGAGGCTCAGCACGATGCGCTGGGCGCCGATCATCGGCTCGGGGCCGAGCACCACGGCGCGCGCGCCCACCACTTCGGCGCTCACGCCGCCGGCGAGCCAGCGCTGCGGCAGCTTCGTCGAGGGGGGCAGGCCGATGAAGCGGAAGCCGGCGGCGTCGGCCTCGGCCGGGCGCGGCTCCCAGCGCACTGCCAGGCCGGAGGCGCGCGCTTCGGCGCGGGCCGATTCGAGCAATGCCGCCAGGCGGGCCGCCTCCCGTTCGAGCTGCGTGGCGCTCGGGTCGCGCAGGGCCAGGGTCGCGGCCGCGGAGGCGATGGCGATCAGCGCCACCACGACCATCAGCTCGATCAGCGTGAAGCCCCGGCCGCGGCGCTTCACGGGCCCCGGGGCGTTCATGGGCGCCCGCGTGCGGACATGGCTACTGCCACGAGCCGATGTCGGCGTTCCTGCCCTCGCCGCCCACGGTGCCGTCGGCGCCGTAGCTGTAGACGTCGATCTCGCCCTTCACGCCCGGGTTGGCGTACTGGTAGGGCTGGCCCCAGGGGTCGTTGGGCAGCTTGTCGAGATACGGCTTCCAGTTCGGCGGGATCGCGCCGACGGTGGGCTTGGCGACCAGGGCCTGCAGGCCCTGCTCGTTGCTCGGGTAGCGTAGGTTGTCGAGCCGGTACAGCTTGAGCGCCTGCATGAGGTTGTTGACGTCGGTGCGCGCGGCGGTCACGCGGGCGTCGTCGGCGCGCTCGAGCACATTGGGGGCGATCAGCGCGGCCAGCACGCCGATGATCACCAGCACGACCATCAATTCGATCAGCGTGAAGCCGCGTGGGCGCCGTTTCAGGGTTCTCGTCATGGGTGGTTTCCGGTCGGCGGCGGGCATGCCGCATCGAGGGCGGTGAATGATAATCGCCGCATGCCGGCACGTTTCTCCGCGTTTGTCATCTGGGCCGTGGTGGCCGCGAGCCTCGCCTTCTGGGGCACGCGCCTGGCGGCCAGCTCGCCGCGGGCGCCGACGCACGCCGTGCCCGTCGCGATGGAGCTGGCGGCGCAGGGCGACCTGGCCCGCGTGATCGGCGCCGCGCCCGCCGCCGTGGCCGCGGCCGCCGCGCCGCCCCCGGAGATCGCCGCCCGCTTCAAGCTCACCGGCCTGATGGCCGCCAAGCCGCCGGCCGCCCAGGGCTTCGCCCTCATCACCGTGGACGGCAAGCTGCCGCGCGCCTTCGCCGTCGGCGCGCCCCTGGACGACCAGCTCGTGCTGCAGTCGGTGAGCCTGCGCAGCGCCGTCATCGGCCCGGCCGGCGGCCCGGCGGTGGCCACGCTCGAATTGCCGCCGCTTCCCGTGACGGCCACCGGCACGCTGCCGCCGCCGGCCCGCCTGACCGGCCCCGGCCCGGCGCCCGCGCCCGGCGCGCCGCCGCCGGGGGTACGTCCGCTCGCGCGCCAGTAGCCGTCGTGCCGTGCGGCCCTAGTGGCCGCTGACCGGGCTTTCGCTGTCGGCCGCCGGCGCCGTGGCCGCCAGGGCGCCGGGCGACGACGCGAGGCCCGACGGCAGCGTCGGCCCCGGGTCCTCGCCGTCGGCCACTTCGCTCAGCAGCGCGGCCGCGCAGCGGATGAGCGGCCAGGCGAGCGTGGCGCCGGTGCCGTCGATGCTCTCCATGCCGAGTTCCAGCAGGGCCGAGGCGTGGAACAGGCCGAGCGCCTGGTCGAGCCCGTCGCCGCCGTGGCTGCGGGCGTAGACGCAGTAGTCGGTGACGGGCGGGGCGATGCGCGAGGCCACCATCAGCGCCGCGAGCGCCGCCATGCCGTCGGGAATGATCAGCTGCCGCTTGCTGCCGGCCACCAGCATCACGCCCACCATCAGCGCCATCTCGAAGCCGCCGAGCGCGGCCATCACCTCCACCGCGTCGGACACGTCGTGGTGGCGCACGAGCGCGGCGGCCAGCACGCTGTGCACGTGCGCCCAGACTTCGGACGGCACGCTGCGGTCCATCGGCAGCAGCTCGCGGATGTCCAGGCCCGACAGCCGCGACAGCACCAGCGCGGCGCTCTCGGCCGAGCCGACGCCGATGCCGCCGCAGGCCACCACGTTGCCCGGCAGCGTGTCGGCGATCTCCATGCCGGCGCGGATGGCCGCGTGCGCCTGCCCGAGCGACATGGCGCAGGCGACGCGCGCGTTGCGCGTGCCGTGGGCGATCTTGCGCGCCAGCAGCCGCGCATGCGGCGGCACGGCCGCGGCCACGCCGCAGTCGACCACCGACAGTTCCAGCCCCTGGATGCGGGCGAACACGCCCACGGGCAGCTCGGAGGCGAGCAGTCCGGTCACCAGCTTGTCGGTGTGGCGGCAGACCTGGCTGCCGATGCCCTCGACCGCCAGCCCGTGGTCGGCGGCGAAGAGCACGATCTGCGGCGCGCGAAAGCGCGGCTTCAGCGTGTTCTGCATCAGCCCGAGGCGCACCGCCAGCGGTTCGAGCTCGCCCAGGTCGCCGGTGGTCTGGCTGCGGCGCTTGAGCTTGTCGCGAAGCGCGCGCTCGAGCACCGGGTTCGTGGTCGGCGAGATCAATGAACGGTTGACGGACATGGCAGCCGGGCGGGGGGTTTGAACGCCCGTGCGGGCGCGCGCCGATTGTGGGGCCAGCGGCGAGCGGCGCGCAAACCGGCAAACCCGCCCGGCCGGCCACCCGTCGTCAGCGCAGGAAGAGCCGGTAGCCGGGGTTGTCGGTCTCGTCCTCGCAGGGGTAGGCGAGCGTCTGCAGGAACTCGCGGAACGCCTTCTTGTCGCCCGCCGGCACCTGGATGCCGACCAGGATGCGGCCGTGGTCGCCGCCGCGGTTGCGGTAGTTGAACAGGCTGATGTTCCACGCCGGCGACATGCTGGAGAGAAAGCGCATCAGCGCGCCCGGGCGCTCCGGGAAGACGAAGCGGTACAGCCGCTCGTCGTGCGCCAGCGCGCTGCGCCCGCCGATCATGTGGCGCACGTGCTCCTTGGCGAGGTCGTCGTGCGTGAGGTCGAGCACCCCGAAGCCGTGGCGCTCGAAGTTGCGCGCGATGCGTTCCGATTCGCCGCGGTTGCTGGTCGCCAGGCCGACGAACACGTGCGCCTGGTCCGCGTCCGAGATGCGGTAGTTGAACTCCGTCACGGCGCGCGGCCCGATCAGGCTGCAGAAGCGCTTGAAGCTGCCGCGCTCCTCGGGAATCGTCACGGCGAACAGCGCCTCGCGCTCCTCGCCCACCTCGGCGCGCTCGGAGACGAAGCGCAGCCGGTCGAAGTTCATGTTGGCGCCGCTGGTGATGGTCACCAGCGTCTGGCCCTTGATCCTGTGCGTCTCCACGTACTGCTTGATCGCCGCCACGCCCAAGGCGCCCGAGGGCTCCAGGATGCTGCGCGTGTCCTGGAACACGTCCTGCATCGCCGCGCACACCGCGTCGGTGTCGACGACGATGAAGTCGTCCACCAGCTCGCGGGTCAGGCGGAACGTCTCCTCGCCCACCAGCTTGACCGCCGTGCCGTCGGCGAACAGGCCGACGTCGTTCAACTGCACGCGCTTGCCGGCGCGCACCGAGCGCAGCATGGCGTCGGAATCGGCCGTCTGCACGCCGATCACCTTGATCTGCGGCCGTACCGCCTTGATGTAGGCCGCCACGCCGGAGATGAGGCCGCCGCCGCCGATCGCGACGAACACCGCGTCGATCGGCCCCTGGTGCTGGCGCAGGATCTCCATCGCGATCGTGCCCTGGCCGGCGATCACGTCCGGGTCGTCGAACGGATGCACGAAGGTCAGCCCCTGCTCGCGCTCGAGCCCGGTGGCATGCAGGTAGGCGTCGGAATAGCTCTCGCCGTGCAGCACCACCTCGCCGCCCAGCGCCTTCACCGCGTCGACCTTGACCTTGGGCGTGGTGACCGGCATCACGATCAGCGCCCGGCAGCCGGCCCGCCTGGCCGACAGCGCCACGCCCTGCGCGTGGTTGCCCGCGGAGGCGCAGATCACGCCGCGCTGCAGTTCCTCGGGCGTCAGGTGCGCCATCTTGTTGAAGGCGCCGCGCAGCTTGAAGCTGAACACGGCCTGCGTGTCCTCGCGCTTGAGCAGCACCTGGTTCCCGAGCCGCTTGGACAGCGTGCGCGCCGGTTCCAGCGCCGACTCGATCGCCACGTCGTAGACGCGTGCGTTCAGGATCTTCTGGAGATAGCCGTTGATGGAGAGCCTGGCCGGACGTTGCGTGGTTTTCTTCCGGCTCGTCGTCGAGCCGCCGGTGCCGGCCATGGTGTCTCCTGGAGGGGGGTGGGAAAGCCGGGCATCTTACCGAGCGGTCCGGCGCCCTCGCGCCAAGAAAAAAGCCCAAGGTCTCGCGACCTTGGGCTGAATCCACCAATGGAGGAGGTGGAGGAGACAATCGGCCGGGACCGCGCAACCGATCCCGATGCGTGCCAGTGTAGCGGGAGCATTGCTGCGGTGCAATATCCGCCTTGCGCGTGCGGTGGCGGCGCCGTCGATTTGCGCACGCCGCCCGGCAGAATCCGCCGCCCACCCTTCGGAAGTCGACCATGGAATGCACTGTGAACTGGGTTCCCGCCACCGGCATGGGCTTCGTCGCCGAGACCGGCAGCGGCCACGTCCTGACGATGGACGGAGCGCCCGACGGCGGCGGACGCAACCTCGCCCCGCGCCCGATGGAAACGGTGCTGGCCGGAACCGCGGGCTGCACCGCCTATGACGTGGTGCTCATCCTCAAGCGCGGCCGGCACGACGTGACGGGCTGCGGCGTCAAGGTGACCTCCGAGCGCGCGCCCGTCGACCCGAAGGTCTTCACCCGCATCCACATGCACTTCACCGTGAGCGGGCGGTCCTTGAGCGAGGCGCCCGTGGCGCGGGCGATCCAGATGTCGCACGAGAAGTACTGCTCGGCCAGCATCATGCTCGGCAAGACGGCCGAGATCACCACGAGCTTCGAGATCGTCGCCGCCTGACGCCGCGCGGTGTCAGATGGTCAGATGTAATGCGCGGTGGAGGTCATGACCTTCGCCGCCGCGCGCATCGCCAGGCGCACCGGCAGCGGCAGCGCGACGGCGCCGGCCTGGCGCGCGTTGCCGGCGTGCCGCGCTTCGTCGTCCTTCATCTGCCGCACCACGGCGCGCGAGCGGGCGTCGCCGGCCGGCAGGCGGGCCAGGTGGCCGCCCAGGTGCTGCTCGACCTGGTCTTCCGTTTCGGCGACGAAGCCCAGGCTGGTGGCGTTGCCCAGCCGTCCCGCCACGAGCCCGATGCCGAAGGCGCCCGCGTACCAGAGCGGGTTGAGCCGGCTGGTGTGCGTGCCGAGCTCGCGCAGGCGCTGCTCGGTCCAGGCGAGGTGATCGGTTTCCTCGCGCGCGGCGTGCTCGAACTGGCGCTTCAGGTCGGCGCGCGGCGTCGTCAATGCCTGGGCGTTGTAGAGCGCCTGCGCGCAGACCTCGCCGACATGGTTGACCCGCATCAGGGCCCCCGACAGGCGGCGGTCCGCCGGATCGAGCGGAACATCGCGGGCGGCCTCGGCCGGCGAATTGCGCGAAGGGTGCGACGCACCGGACAAGGTACGCAGCGCGTTGTCCGCGGTAGACAGCAGCTTGTCGATCATTGTCGGGTTCCGGAAGTGGCGCACCCGAGGATAGCGCCGCCGCGATGCGTTGTTCGTTGACAACAAACGGCCGGCTTTCAGGGTTCATTTCTTTGCCACGGCCGGGACCGTCTGGTGCAATACGCCCAACTTCCGCTGAGGGGGTTCGGCCTGATCTGCCCCACGGGGACTTCCGAGATCGGGACCTCTTGTTCAACCTAGGAGATAGTCGCAATGAAAAAATCTCTACTCGCTCTGGCAGTTCTGGGCGCGTTCGCTGCCACCGCTTCGGCGCAATCGTCGGTCACCATCTACGGTATCGTCGACGCCAACCTCGGCAAGGACATCGGCAGCAAGGACAAGCGCATGTTCCAAGGCGCGGGTTCGCGTCTGGGCTTCCGCGGCACCGAAGACCTCGGTGGCGGTCTGAGCGCCTACTTCCTGATCGAGCACCGCTTCATCACGGCCAACGGCAACACCAACCCGTCGTTCCCCAGCTTCACGAACGCCAACCCGCAAATCTGGACCGGCTCGTCGCTGGTCGGCCTGCGCGGCGGCTTCGGTAGCGTGGCTCTGGGTCGCCAGTACACCACCGCGTTCCTGTCCAGCCAACTGCGCGCTGACCCGTGGGGCTGGGACACCGTCGCGGCCAACGGCCCGGCGACCGGCGGCGGCATCGCGACCGTTCGCAACAACAACGCCATCACCTACAACTTCGCGGCCAGCGGCTTCTCCTTCGGCGCGCAGATCGCCGAAGGCGCTCCCAACGGCGGCACGAAGAAGCCGTTCAACCTGGGTGCTGGCTACGCTGGCGGCCCGCTGACCGTTGGCTTCGGCTACGAGCGTCGCGCGGTTGCCGACACGAACTGGCTGACCTTGAACGGCGCCTATGACCTGGGCATGGTGAAGCTGGGTGGCTTGATCGGTAACGGTGAAGCCGCCAACGTGAAGCGCAAGAGCTGGCTGCTGACCGCTGTCGCCCCGATCGCCGGCGGCGAACTGCGCGCCAGCCACGGCCAGCTGAAGTCGGGTGGTACCAAGATCTCGCAAAAGACCGGTATCGGCTACTTCTATCCCCTGTCCAAGCGCACGACCGTCTACGTCGACGTTGCGAACGACAGCAAGGCTGTCGCCAGCGAGAAGACCGGCTACGACCTCGGCATCAAGCACACGTTCTGATGATCCGAACTCGCCTTCGGGCGAGTTCCGCATCGGTTCGAAGGCCACCCTCGGGTGGCCTTTTTTTATGCCCTCGCCGTTTGACAGGCTAGACGCACATTGCCGGACCCTCCGTGCTCAGGACATTCCCCTTTGACGTGGCGCACACACTTTGCTGTCATGGCAGCCCGGCGTCCGCGAGGTCCGCAGCGCGCGCCGGCTGATTCCAACCGGCCATCCCACGCTGAGCCCAACCGGCCCGCCTGATGTTGATCTTCGTCCTTCGCCGTCTTGTCCAGGCCGTGGTCGTGATGCTCGTCGTCGCGTTCATCGCCTTCATGCTGTTCCAGCACGTGGGTGATCCGGTGACCAACCTGCTCGGGCAGGATGCTACGCCGCAGCAGCGCGAGCAGCTGCGCGCGGATCTCGGGCTGGATCGACCGTTCTTCGTGCAGTTCGCCCATTTCGTGGGCAACGCGGCGCAGGGCGAATTCGGGCTCAGCCTGCGGCAGGGACGGCGCGTGTCGGCGCTCATCGCCGAGCGCCTGCCGGCGACGGTGGAGCTTTCGCTGGTGGCGGCGGTGCTGGCGCTGGTGGTGGGCGTGCCGATGGGTGTCTATGCGGCGCTGCGCCGGGGCACCTTCCTGTCGCAGGTGCTGATGACGGTGTCGCTGCTCGGTGTCTCGCTGCCGACCTTCCTGATCGGCATCCTGCTCATCCTGGTGTTCGCCGTGATGCTGAAGTGGCTGCCGAGCTTCGGGCGCGGCGAGGTCGAGGCGCTCGGGCCCTGGACCACCGGGATGCTGTCGGTCGACGGCTGGAAGCACCTCATCCTGCCGTCGATCACGCTGGCGATCTTCCAGCTCACGCTGATCATGCGGCTCGTGCGGTCGGAGATGCTGGAGGTGCTGCGCACCGACTACATCAAGTTCGCGCGCGCGCGCGGCTTGCCGGACCGCGTGGTGCATTTCGGCCACGCACTGAAGAACACGCTGGTGCCCGTCATCACGATCACCGGCCTGCAGCTCGGCTCGCTGATCGCGTTCGCCATCATCACCGAGACCGTGTTCCAGTGGCCCGGCATGGGCCTGCTCTTCATCCAGGCGGTGACCTTCGCCGACATTCCGGTGATGGCCGCCTACCTGTGCCTCATTGCGCTGATCTTCGTGCTGATCAACCTGGTGGTTGATCTGCTGTACGTCGCGGTCGACCCGCGCCTGCGCATCGAAAGACCCGGCGGCGCGCACTAGCGGCGCCCGACGTCCCTTTTCTTCAACAGAATCACTCACGACGAGGAACGAAGCGATGAACACCAGGACACGCAAGTTGGCAATGGTTGTGGCGGCGCTGGCGATGGCGCTCGGAACGGCGCACGCCGTGACCCTGCGGGTGGCGAACGTGGGCGACGTGCAGTCGATGGATCCGCACTCGCTCAACGAGACGCTGCAGCTCAGTTTCACCGGCAGTGTCTACGAGTCGCTGGTCGGGCGCGACAAGCAGATGAACCTGGTGCCGCTGCTGGCCACCAAGTGGACGCAGAAGAGCCCGACGGTGTGGCGCTTCGACCTGCGCCGCGGCGTGAAATTCCACGACGGCACGCCGTTCACGGCCGACGACGTGCTGTTCAGCTTCAAGCGCGCCGCCGGCGAAGGCTCCGACATGAAGGGCTACACCTCGTCGTTCAAGAGCGTGCGCAAGATCGACGACTTCACGGTCGAGATCGAGTCCGAGGCGCCGTTCCCCATCCTGCCGGACGTGATCTCGAACGTGTACATCCTCAGCAAGAAGTGGTGCGAGGACAACAAGGCCGAGCAGCCGGTGGATCGCCGCAAGGGCATCGAGAACGCGGCCAGCTTCCGCGCCAACGGCACCGGCCCGTTCCGCCTCAAGGAGCGCCAGCCCTCGACGCGCACGGTGATCGTGCGCAACCTCAACTACTGGGACAAGGTCGAGAGCAACGTCGACGAGGTGGTGTTCACGCCCATCGGCAACGACGCCACCCGCGTGGCCGCGCTGCTGTCGGGCGAGATCGACGTGATGGAGCCGGTGCCGCTGCAGGACGTGGAGCGCGTCAAGGCCTCGGGCAAGTTCACCGTGCTCCAGGGGCCGGAGCTGCGCACCATCTTCCTCGGCATGGACCAGCGGCGCGACGAGCTGCTGTCGAGCAGCGTCAAGGGCAAGAACCCGTTCAAGGACAGGCGCGTCCGCCAGGCCTTCTATCAGGCGATCGACATCAACGCGATCAAGTCGCGCGTCATGCGCAACGCCGCCACGCCCACCGCGCTGATGGTCGGCCCCGGCGTCCGCGGCTACCAGGCCGACATGGACAAGCGCCTGCCCTACGACCCCGAGGCTGCGAAGAAGCTGCTGGCCGACGCCGGCTACCCGGGCGGCTTCGAGATCGGCATGAACTGCCCGAACGACCGCTACGTCAACGACGGCCCGATCTGCCAGGCGGTGGCGGCGAACCTCGCGCGCATCGGCGTGAAGGTGAACCTGCAGGCGGAGACCAAGGTCAGCTACTTCCCGAAGATCCTGCGCCGCGACACGAGCTTCTACCTGCTCGGCTGGACGCCCGGCACGACCGATTCGCACGACGCGCTCAGCAACCTGATGGCCACGCCCAACGACAAGGGGCAGGGCCAGTTCAACCTCGGCTGGTACAGCAACCCGAAGCTGGATGAGTTGACGCACAAGATCCAGTCCGAGACGGACGAGGCCAAGCGCAACGCCTACATCCGCGAAGCCTTCAAGATCCACCAGGACGACGTGGGCCACATCCCGCTGCACCAGCAGGCGCTGGCATGGGCCATGCGGCGCGGCGTGACGCTCACCCAGCTGCCCGACAACCGCATGTTCTTCAAGTGGGTCACGGTGAAGTGACCGACAGGCAGGGCGCACCGGCCGCGGCGGTCGCGGCCGAGCGCCCGGTCGGCGCGCTCGGGCGGTTCTTCGCGGGCGACGTGTGGCACAGCTTCACGCGCTCGCCGGTGGCGATGGCGGCGGCGCTGCTGGCCGCCGTGTTCGTCTTCTGCGCGGTGTTCGCCGACGTGGTGGCGCCGCACGACACGCAGGACCTGGCCACGCTCGAGCTGGCCGACTCGCGCCTGCCGCCGGCCTGGGCCGAGGAGGGCAAGCGCACCTACCTGCTCGGCACCGACGACCAGGGGCGCGACATCCTCTCTGCGCTGATCTTCGGCGCGCGCATCTCGCTCTTCGTCGGGCTGGCCTCGGTGCTGCTGTCGGTCGCGGCCGGCGTGGCGCTGGGGCTGCTGGCCGGCTTCGTCGGCGGCAAGACCGACGCCTTCATCATGCGCGTGTGCGACGTGATGCTGTCCTTCCCCTCCATCCTCATCGCGCTGCTGATCGACGGCGTCGGGCGCGCGCTGTTCCCGAACGCGCACGACACGCTCGCCTTCGCCGTGCTCATCATCGCCATCGCGCTGCCCGGCTGGGTGCAGTACGCGCGCACCGTGCGCGGTTCCACGATGGTGGAGCGCAACAAGGAATACGTGCAGGCGGCGCGCGTGATCGGCGTGTCGAACTGGCGCATCATGCGCCGCCACGTGCTGCCCAACGTGCTCGGGCCGGTGCTGGTGCTGGCGACCATCCACGTCGCCACGGCCATCATCACCGAGGCCACGCTGTCCTTCCTCGGCGTGGGCGTGCCGCCCACGTCGCCGTCGCTCGGCACGCTCATCCGCGTCGGCAACGACTTCCTCTTCTCGGGCGAATGGTGGATCACCATCTTTCCGGGCGTGGTGCTGGTGATGATCGCGCTCAGCGTGAACCTGCTCGGCGACTGGCTGCGCGACGCCTTGAACCCCCGCCTGCGCTGAAACCGCCGATGACGACTGTCCCCCTGCTCGAAGTCCGGCACCTGCGCGTCGAGTTCCCCACGCGCCACGGCACGCTGGTGGCGCTGGACGACCTCTCGTTCGACATCGTGCCCGGCGAGATCCTCGGCGTGGTCGGCGAGTCGGGCGCCGGCAAGTCGCTCACCGGCGCGGCCATCATCGGACTGCTCGACGCGCCGGGCCGCGTGGCCGGCGGCGAGATCCGCTTCGACGGCCGGCGCATCGACCACCTGCCGCCGCACGAGATGCGCAAGATCCGCGGTCGCGGCATCGGCGCGATCTTCCAGGACCCGCTGACCTCGCTGAATCCGCTCTACACCATCGGCCGGCAGATCACCGAGACGATCCAGGCGCACCTGGACGTGAGCGACGCCGAGGCGCGCCGGCGCGCCGTCCGCCTGCTCGAGGAGACCGGCATCCAGGCGGCCGGGCAGCGGCTCGACCAGTACCCGCACCAGTTCTCCGGCGGCATGCGCCAGCGTGTCGTGATCGCGCTGGCGCTGGCCGCCGAGCCCAAGCTCATCGTCGCCGACGAGCCCACCACGGCGCTGGACGTGTCGATCCAGGCGCAGATCATTTCGCTGCTCAAGCGGCTGTGCAAGGACCACGGCGCGGCGGTGATGCTCATCACCCACGACATGGGCGTGATCGCCGAGACCTGCGACCGCGTGGCGGTGATGTACGCCGGGCGCATCGCCGAGATCGGGCCGGTGCAGGACGTGATCCACGCCCCGGCGCATCCGTACACCGTCGGGCTGATGGGCTCGATTCCCTCGATGGACGGCGATCGCGAGCGCCTGCTGCAGATCGACGGCAGCATGCCGCGGCTGAACGCCATCCCGCCCGGCTGCGCCTTCAATCCGCGGTGCCCGAAGGTGTTCGACCGCTGCCTGGTGGAGCGGCCGGAACTGCTCGACGCGGGCGCCACGCGCGCCGCCTGCTGGCTGCATGCCGCGCCGCGGGAGGCCGTCCTGTGAGCACTGCCCGGCCCCTGCTCGAAGTGACCGATCTGTCGCGTCGCTTCGACGTCTCGGCGCCCTGGCTCAACCGCGTCGTCGAGCGCAAGCCGCGGCAGTTCGTGCATGCGGTGGACGGCGTGAGCTTCACCATCGATGCCGGCAGGACGCTGGCGCTGGTGGGCGAATCGGGCTGCGGCAAGAGCACGGTCGCGCGGCTGCTCGTGGGCCTGTACGCGCCGTCCGGCGGACGCGTGCGCTTCGAGGGCGCGGACATCCGCGAGACGCTGGCGGGCCCGCATGCGGCCGCCTTGCGCCGGCGCATGCAGATGATCTTCCAGGACCCCTACGCAAGCCTGAACCCGCGCTGGACCGTGCTCGACATCGTCGGCGAGCCGCTGACCGAGCATCGGCTCGTCACCGGGCGGGCCGAGCTGAAGGCGCGCGTGGGGGCGCTGCTGGCGTCCGTCGGACTGTCGGCGGCGGATGCGGCCAAGTTCCCGCACCAGTTCTCGGGCGGGCAGCGCCAGCGCATCTCGATCGCGCGCGCGCTGGCCACGCAGCCCGAGTTCCTGGTTTGCGACGAGCCGACGTCGGCGCTCGACGTGTCGGTGCAGGCGCAGGTGCTCAACATCATGAAGGATCTGCAGCGCGAGCGCGGCCTGACCTACCTCTTCATCTCGCACAACCTCGCGGTCGTGCGGCACGTGAGCGACGAGGTGGGGGTGATGTACCTCGGGCGCATCGTCGAGCTCGCGGCCAAGGCGCAGCTGTTCTCGCGCCCGCGCCATCCGTACACGCGCATGCTGCTCGACGCGATCCCGGACATCAGGATGAGCGGCCGCGCACGCACGCCGGTGCAGGGCGAGGTGCCCAATCCGCTGAACCCGCCGAGCGGCTGCTCGTTCCATCCGCGCTGCCCGCACGCCAACGCGCGCTGCAAGGCCGAGCGGCCGATGTTCACGGCCGTCGAGGGCACGCGCGTGGCCTGCCACGCCGTGGAAGAGGGGCGGATCTGACCGCCTCGGCGCCGGCTCAGCGTGCCGGCGCCGAGGCGGCCGGGGCCGGCGCCGCCAGCGTGAGCGGGCCCTTCTGGCCGCAGCCGGACAAGGCGCCCAGGCCGATGGCCAAAAGGATCACCGCCCACATTGGCACCCGTGGCGAGACTAGACTTCCTGCCCGCTGAAACATCGCCGCATCGCTCCTCATGACATCCGCTCCCGACGAAAAAACGCCTCTCACCGACCACGAGTACCACACCCGCACGGCCGCGGTGCTGGCCGCGGTGGAGGCCGCCGCGGACCGGTGGCTGCAGCAGGACGTGGTGGACATCGACACCCAGCGCACCGGCGGGATGCTCGAACTCGCGTTCCCCAACGGCAGCCGGATCGTCCTCAACACCCAGCCGCCGCTGCACGAACTGTGGCTGGCGGCACGCGCGGGCGGCTACCACTACAAGTATCGCCAGGGGCGGTGGCTGGACACGCGGGACGGCCGCGACCTCTTCGATGCCCTGTCGGCCTGCGCCAGCGAACAGGCGGGCCTGCCGCTCCGGTTCGAGCCGCCGCCGCCGTGATCAGCGCCTGAAGAGGTCGAGGATGCTCTTGCGCTCCTCCTCGCCCGGCGCATTGGCCGGCGGCTCCTCGAGGCCCAGGCTGCTGACGCCGCTGCCGCTCGCGTACTCGTCGTAGTACCACTCGCCGTTGACCTGCGTGACGCCCGGCGGCGGCACGAGCTCCGCCACCGGCACGCCCTTGAGCGCGTGCTCCATGAAGTCGATCCAGACCGGCAGCGACAGCCCGCCGCCCGTCTCGCGGCTGCCGAGCTTGCGCGGCGTGTCGTAGCCCATCCACACCACGGCGGCCAGCGTGGGCTGATAGCCGGCGAACCAGGCATCGAGCGAATCGTTGGTGGTGCCGGTCTTGCCGAAGACGTCGGGGCGCTTGAGCGCCCGCTGCGCGCGCGCGGCGGTGCCCGAGCGCGTGACTTCCTGCAGCATGCTCGACATGACGAACGCGTTGCGCGCGTCGATGGCGCGGGTCGATTCGTCGGGCGGCGCCTGCTCCGGGTCGCTGAGCACGCGGCCGTTGACGTCGGTCAGCTTGGCGATCAGCACCGGATTGACCCGGTGCCCGCCGTTGGCGAACACCGAGTAGGCCGAGACCATCTGCAGCGGCGTCACCGACCCGGCGCCGAGCGCCATCGTCAGGAAGGCCGGGTGCTTCTCCGGCTCGAAGCCGAAGCGGCTGATCCACTGCTGCGCGTACTCGGGGCCGATCGACTGCAGCAGGCGGATCGAGATCATGTTCTTCGACTTCGCCAGGCCGCGCCGCAGCGACATCGGCCCGTCGAACGTGCCGTCGTAGTTCTTCGGCTCCCAGGGCTGGCTGCCGGTCGCCCCGGCGTCGAAGAACAGCGGCGCGTCGTTGATCACCGTCGCGGGCGTGAAGCCCTTCTCCAGCGCCGCCGAGTAGATGAACGGCTTGAAGCTGGAGCCCGGCTGGCGCCAGGCCTGCGTGACGTGGTTGAACTTGCTCTTGGCGTAGTCGAAGCCGCCGACCAGCGCCCGGATGGCGCCGCTGCGCGGGTCCATGGCGACGAACGCGCCTTCCACCTCCGGCAACTGCGTGATGGTCCAGTCGCCCTTCGCGCCCTTGACCACGCGGATCACCGCCCCGCGGCGGATCTCCTTCTTCGGGTTCGCCTTCGGCGACAGGCCGGACGCGGCCGGCTTCAGGCCCTCGCCCGTGATGGTGATCGACTCGCCGTTCTGCAGCACGGCCACCACCTTCTTCGGGCTCGCCTCGAGCGCCACGGCCGCCTTGAGCTCGTCGTTGTCGGGGTGCTCGGCCAGCGCCTCGGCGATGACCACGTCGAGCTCCTGCGGCCGGTCCGGCAGCGTCAGGTAGGCCTCCGGGCCGCGATAGAACTGGCGGCGCTCGTAGTCGAGGATGCCGCGGCGCAGGGCGCGGTAGGCCACTTCCTGGTCGGCGGAATCGATGGTCACGTACACGTTGAGCCCGCGCGTGTAGGCCTCCTCGCCGTACTGGCTGAAGATGAGCTGGCGCGCGGTCTCGGCCACGTGCTCGGCATGCACCGCCACCTCGGTCGGCGCGCGGTAGCGCAGCTGCTGCGTTCGCGCCAGCTCATGCTGCTCCGGCGTGATGAAGCCGTTTTCCAGCATGCGGTCGATGATGTAGAGCTGGCGGATCGTGGCGCGCTTGCGGTTGGCCGTCGGGTTGTAGGCCGACGGCGCCTTGGGCAGGCCGGCCAGCATCGCCGCCTCGGCGATCGTGATGTCCTTCAGCGGCTTGCCGAAGTAGATCTCGCTGGCCGAGGCGAAGCCGTACGCGCGCTGGCCGAGGTAGATCTGGTTCATGTAGATCTCGAGGATCTGCGCCTTCGTCAGCTGGCTCTCGATCTTCAGCGCCAGCAGCACCTCGTAGATCTTGCGGGTGAAGGTCTTGGCCGACGACAGGTAGAAGTTGCGCGCCACCTGCATCGTGATGGTGGAGGCGCCCTGGGCCTTGGACGACTCGCCGAGGTTGGCGACGCCCGCGCGGATGATGCCGAGGTAGTCGACGCCGCTGTGCTCGTAGAAGCGCGCGTCCTCGATCGCGAGCACGGCGTCCTGCATCACCTTCGGGATCTCGGCGATGGGCGTGAAATGGCGCCGCTCCTCGCCGAACTCGCCGATCAGCACGCCGTCGGCCGAGAAGATGCGCATCGGCAGCTTCGGGCGGTAGTCGGTGAGGCCGCTGATGGCGGGAAGGTTCGGGTAGGCGACCGACAGGGCGATGGCGCCGACCATCAGCACGCACAGGCCCGCGGCGGCGGCGATTCCCAGCAGGCGCAGGCCCAGTTTCAGCAGCGAGGCGCCGAGCGTCGAACCGGACGCGGCACGCCCTCGGGGGGCTGAGGCGGGCCGGCCGGCTTCGCTTTGGGGTGCGCTCATGAGACTCCAGGGCAACAGGTCAGGAATTATAGAAAGGCGGTTACACCTGCCCCGAAGGCCTCGTGAACTGGTTGGCAACCAAGCGTGAAAGGGCTCAGGGTTGACCCTTGGGCAGCCTGAAAGCGGTTACGAACTCGTGTGAGTTACGCAACGAGAACGCCCGGTCCAGCGGGCGTTTTGCTTTCGGCCACAAAGGCTTTACTGCTAGCATTCAAGTAACTTATTAACAGTTCCGGCGCACTGCGGCGCGCGTTGGGAGAGGGCACCGTGAGCTTTCTGGACACGTTGTTGGGGCGCAAGCATCCGCCGATGATCGGGCTGGACATCAGCTCGTCGAGCGTGAAGCTGGTGGAACTGTCGCAGGATGCATCGGGCGGGTACACGCTCGAGCGTTTCGCCGCCGAGAGCTTCGAGAAGGGCTGGATCACCGACGGCCAGATCGAGAAGTTCGACGAGGTGGCCGACGCCGTGAAGCGCGTCGTCACCAAGAGCGGCACGCGCACGAAGAACGTGGTCATGGCGATGCCGCAGTCGGCCGTCATCACCAAGAAGATCATGCTGCCGGCCGGGCTGCGCGAAGAGGAGCTCGAGCTCCAGGTCGAGTCCGAGGCGAACCAGTACATCCCCTTCTCGCTCGACGAAGTGAGCCTCGACTTCTGCGTCGTCGGCCCGAGCCCCACGTCGGTGGGCGACGTCGAGGTGCTGATCGCCGCCTCACGGAAGGACCGCGTGCAGGACCGCCAGGGCCTTGCCGAGGCCGCGGGCCTGAAGCCGGTCGTGCTGGACATCGAGTCGCACGCCTCCCGGCTCGCCATGGGGCGGCTGGTGGCCGCCCTGCCCAACGAGGGGCGCGACGCGCTGGTGGCGCTGTTCGAGATCGGCGCCGACACCACCAGCCTCAAGGTGCTGCGCGACGACGACATGCTGTACGACCGCGACCAGGCCTTCGGCGGCTCGCAGCTCACGCAGCTCATCTCGCGCCAGTACGGCTTCTCCTTCGAGGAGGCGGAGCAGAAAAAGCTCGCGGGCGACCTGCCCGACGACTACGAGAGCGCCATCCTCGCGCCCTTCGTCGACAGCCTGTCGCAGGAAATCGGGCGGGCGCTGCAGTACTTCTTCACCAGCACGCCGCACCACAAGGTGCACTACGTGATGCTCGCCGGCGGCACCGCGACGCTGCCCGGCCTCAAGGAGCGGGTGACCGAGCTGACCGGCTTCGCTTCCATGGTCGTCAACCCGTTCGACAACATGCGGCTCGGCAGCGCCGTGCGCGAAAGCAAGCTGCGCCGCGAGGCTCCCTCGTACCTGACGGCCTGCGGCCTCGCCATGCGGAGGTTCATGCAGTGATTCTCGTCAACCTGCTTCCTCACCGCGAGGAACGCCGCAAGCGCCGCAAGGCGGCCTATTTCGCCGGCATCGGGCTGTCGGCCGCCGCGGGCCTGCTCATCGCGGGGCTCTGGTACGTCGTGCTCCAGCAGATGATCTCCGTGCAGCAGGAGCGCAATGCTTTCCTGGTCGCCGAGACGAGGAAGCTCGAGGCCCAGATCAAGGACGTCGCCACGCTGAAGGCGGAGATCGCCTCGCTCAAGGCGCGGCAGAAAGCGGTCGAAGACCTGCAGGTCGATCGCAACGTTCCCGTGCACGTGCTCAACGAACTGGTCAGGCAGACGCCCGAGGGGATCTACTTCAACACGGTGCGCCAGGACGGCAATGCGCTGACCGTCAACGGCGTCGCCCAGACGAACGAGCGCGTGTCGGAGTTCCTGCGCAACACGAACACCCAGTCCGACTGGCTGTCGAATCCGCAGCTCGTCGAGATCAAGGTCTCGGGCACCCAGGCGCGCGACCAGAACCGCCTCTTCGACTTCGCGACGCGCCTGACCATCAAGCGCCCGCAGGACCGCGCCGCGGAAGAGGCGGCGAACGCCGCCAAGCCGGCGAACAAGGGTTGAGGGCGCAGCGATGGCAACGCACAAGCAAGCGATCAACATCGACCTGAACTCGGTCTTCGAGAGCGCGGCGTCGCAGTTCCGCGGGCTGAACCCGAACGAGCCCGGCCAGTGGCCGCTGCTGCCCAAGCTGGCGACCTGGCTGCTTGCCGTCGTGGCCGTGGTCGGGGCGGCGTGGTTTCTCGTTCTGTCCGATGCGGACGACGAGCTCGTGGCCGAGCGCGCCAAGGAGCCCGGCCTCAAGCAGGACTACCGCAACAAGCTCGCGCAGGCCGTCAATCTGAGCGAGCTGCGCAAGCAGAAGTCGCTGGTCGAGGAATACGTGACGCAGCTGGAGAAGCAGCTTCCCGGCAAGGCCGAGATGGATGCACTGCTGTCCGACATCAACCAGGCCGGCCTCGGGCGCGGGCTGCAGTTCGAGCTGTTCCGCCCGGGGCAGGTGGTGGTCAAGGACTACTACGCCGAGCTGCCGATCGCCATCCGCGTGACCGGGCGCTACCACGACATCGGCTCGTTCACCGCCGACGTGGCGAACCTGTCGCGCATCGTCACGCTGCACAACCTGACGATCTCCAGCGCGCGCAAGGACGCCTCCGGCGTGCTGTCGATGGACGCAACCGCGCGCACCTACCGGTATCTGGACCAGAGCGAGCTCGATCAGATCCGGCAGGCCAACGCCAAGGCCGGGAAGAAGAAATGAGCGGCGTTCGTTCAACCTTCGGGCGAGTGGTTCTCGTCGCCGCGGTGGTGGGTCTGGTCGGCTGCGGGGCCGAGCAGGAAGAGCTGCAGCAGTGGATGGACCAGCAGCGCCGCGAGGTCAAGCCCAACGTCGAGACGATCTCGCCGCCGAAGAAGTTCGATCCGCAGCCCTATGCGGCGGCCGACGGCGTCGAGCCGTTCAGCCAGCAGAAGCTCACCGTCGCGCTGCGGCGCGAGACGCGGCAGCCGAATTCGCCGCTCACGGCCGAGATCAACCGGCGCAAGGAGCCGCTCGAGGCCTACCCGCTGGACAGCATGGCGATGGTGGGCAGCGTGATGAAGCAGGGGCGGCAGTACGCGCTGCTGAAGGTCGACAACCTGCTCTATCAGGTGAAGGTCAGCGACTACCTCGGACAGAACTTCGGAAAGATCACCAAGATCACCGAGACGGAGATCGCCCTCAGGGAGATCGTTCAGGATGCGGCGGGGGAATGGATCGAGCGCGTCGGCTCGCTTCAGCTCCAGGAGAAGGCGCGATGAAGAACAATTGGGAGAAGCGAATGAGCGGAAACTGGCGGGCCGGGGTGGCGGCGCTCGCGATGTTCTTCGGAGCCTCGGTGTCGGCCTGGGCCCAGAACGCGATCCAGTCGATCAACAGCACGCAGCAGGCCGGCGTGGAAGTGATCCGGGTCGAACTCTCCGAGCCGCTCGCCGCGGTGCCCAACGGCTTCGCGGTGCAGACGCCGCCGCGGGTGGCGATCGACCTGCCGGGCGTCGGCAACGCGCTGGGCCGCTCCAACGTCGAGATCAACCAGGGCAACCTGCGCTCGGTCACGGTGGCGCAGTCGGGCGAACGCACCCGCCTCGTGCTCAACCTGAAGTCGCCGGCCAACTACCGCGCCGAGCTCCAGGGCAAGGCCCTGGTGGTCGTGCTCGAATCGAGCGGGGCCACCGTGGCGGCGCCGGCAGCCGCGGCGGCAGGGCAGTCGGTGCGGTTCGCGGAGAACCTCAACACCGACACGCTGGCGCTCAACGACATCGACTTCCGGCGCGGCCCGGACGGCGCCGGCCGCGTGGTCGTCGACCTGCCGAACAACCAGGTGGGCGTGGACATCCGCCAGCAGGGCCAGAGCCTGGTCGTCGAGTTCATGCGCTCGACCCTGCCCGACCGCCTGCGCCGGCGCCTGGACGTGACCGATTTCGGCACGCCGGTCCAGTCGGTCTCCGCCGCGCAATCGGGGGACCGCGTCCGCCTCGTGGTCGAGCCGCGCGGCGCCTGGGAACACAGCGCCTACCAGAGCGACAACCAGTTCGTTCTCGAAGTGCGCCCGCAGAAGATCGACCCCAACAAGCTGACCCAGGGGCCGGGCTACCAGGGCGAGAAGCTGTCGCTCAACTTCCAGAACATCGAGGTGCGGGCACTGCTGCAGGTCATCGCCGACTTCACCAACTTCAACGTCGTCACCAGCGATTCCGTCACCGGCAACGTGACGCTGCGCCTGAAGGACGTGCCCTGGGACCAGGCGCTGGACATCATCCTCCAGGCCAAGGGCCTCGGCCTGCGCAAGTCGGGCAACGTGATCTGGATCGCGCCCAAGGACGAACTGGCGGCGAAGGAGAAGCTCGATCTCGAATCCCAGGCGCAGATCGCCGCGCTCGAGCCGGTGCGCACGCAGTCGTTCCAGCTGAACTACACCAAGGCCGAGGAAGTGGCCAAGGGCCTCACGGGGCAGACTGCCGGGCAGGGCGGTGGCGGCGGCTCCACGGCCACCCGCATTCTTTCGCCGCGCGGCAGCGTCATCTACGAGACGCGCACCAACCAGCTCTTCGTCTCCGACATTCCCTCCAAGCTCGAGGAAGTGCAGGCGATGATCGCCAAGATCGACATCCCGGTGCGCCAGGTGCTGATCGAGGCCCGCATCGTCGAGGCGGATGACACCTTCGGCAAGTCGCTCGGCGTCAAGCTGGGCGCGACGGATCTTCGCGGCATCCGCGGCGGCATTCCCGGCTATTCGCTCGGGGGCGACACGCGCGCCACCATCGGCGGCAATATGAACGCGATCGGTGCGCAGACGCTGCAGACCACCGGTGCGGTGTCGCTGGCCGATTCGCAGTTCGTCAACCTTCCGGCCACGCCTCAGGGCGGCGCCGATCCGGCCACGTTCGCCCTGTCGTTGTTCAGTGCCGGCGCCAACCGGTTCCTCAATCTCGAGATCTCCGCGCTGGAGGCGGACGGCAAGGGCAAGGTCGTGTCGAGCCCGCGCCTGATCACCGCGGACCAGATCAAGGCGGTGATCCGGCAAGGCACCAAGGTTCCCTACCAGCGGGCCACGTCGAGCGGCGCGACGGCGATCGAGTTCGTGGACGCCACGCTGAAGCTCGAGGTGACGCCGCAGATCACGCCCGAGGGCAACGTCATCATGGACGTGAAGATCAACAAGGACAGCATCGGCGCGGCGACCGCTGGCGTGTTTTCCATCAACACCAAGGCGGTCGAGACGCAGGTCCTGGTCGAGAACGGCGGCACGGTGGTGATCGGCGGCATCTATGAGCAGACCGACCGGAACGACGAGACCAAGGTGCCGGTGCTCGGCGACGTGCCCGTCCTCGGCAATCTGTTCAAGTCGCGTACCCGCACGGTGAACAAGACGGAGTTGCTGATCTTCCTGACGCCGAAGGTCATTTCGGATCGCACGGCGGCGCGTTGAACGCTCAGGCCGACTGAAAACACAGAAGAGCATTGGTCATGAAAATCACAAGCTGGATGGCGGGGGTGGCGCTCGGGTTGATGCTGAGCGCGTGCGGCGGAGGCGGAGGGAACGCGGGAACGTCCCCTTTTGATCCGGACAGCGGGCCGAGCGGTTCGGAAACGCCGGTCGCAGCCGACTTGTCGCTCGTTCTCAGCAGTTCGTCGGTCGACAACTCCGGCAGCCAGACCGTCTTGGCCACCGTCACGGCCGTGGATGCGGCGAGAAACACGCTGAAGGACATCCCGGTGACGATGACGGTGGACAACAACGCGACCCTGTCGCCGAGCGGTACGGTCACGACGGCAAACGGGACGCTGACGGGCAGTGTTTCCATTGGCGCGGACCGGTCGAACCGGCTGGTGACGGTGACCGCGACGAGCGGCGCCTTGCAGCGCACGGCGACCTTTCGGGTCATCGGTGCCAAGGTGGAGGCCACGCTGGTTCCGGCGGTGGTGAATCCTTCCTCGACCGGCAACAAGATCCAGTATCGCCTCACCGACGTCAACTCCAACGCGATGGCCGGCCAAGCGATCACCGTCTCGGCTCCCAATGTGGCCGACGTCGCCGGGACGACGGATGCGAACGGCAGCTACGAATACGTCTACACCGCTCCCGCCACTGCGGGCAACTGGGACGTGACGGCCTCCGCCGGAGGGGTGACCTCCGTCAGCACCGTGCTCGTGCAGCCCGTGGGCGGCGGGGCCATTCCCGCGGCGACCGGCACCATCCGATCTGCTTCCGTCAGCGCCAACCCGAGCGTGGTCTCCGTCAACACGGCGGACACGAGCAATCGGTCCGAGATCCGAGCGCTGTTCGTCGGTGCGGACAACGCCCCGATCGTGAACGTCCGCGCGCGCTTTTCGCTGCCCGATCCGAACGGCATCGGCGGCACCCTGACCACGGGCAGCAACGTGGTGTACTCCGACGCGAACGGTGTGGCGACGAGCGCCTATGTGCCCGGCTCGCGATCCAGCCCGACGAACGGCGTTGTCGTCCGCGTGTGCTACGACAATGCCGATTTCGCCGTCGGTGCCTGCCCGAACCAGCGCGATGTCACGCTGACCGTCATTTCCGAGGCGCTGGGCGTCACCATCGGAACCGACAATACGATCTCCGAGGGAACGAGCGGTCTGACTTACGTCAAGAGGTTCGTGGTCCTCGTCGTTGACGCCTCCGGGCAAGCGAAGGCAGGCGTGCAGCTGACCCCCTCATTGGATCTGGTCGAGTACGTGAAGGGCTACTACGACGGTCCGAGCAACTGGAATCGATCGGCGCCTTCGGTGGACAACCCGGTGCCCGTGGCCGGGACCATCGGCTTTACCGGCAGCACCTGCCCGAACGAAGACCTGAACCGTAACGGCATCCTCGAAACGGGCGAAGACCTGAACGGAAACGGCAAGCTCGAGCCGCGCAAGCCGGATGCGACCATCCGATTCGTGGGCTCGAACGTCACCGATGCGAGCGGGACGGCGGTGCTGCAGATCGAATACCCGAAGAACGTCGCGACGTGGGTTCGGTACGAGATCCTGGTTTCGGCCTCCGGCGTATCAGGGACCGAAGGGCGTGACACGTGGACGGGCATCCTGGCGGCGGACGCGGGGTCGTTCAAGGCCGAAATTGCCCCGGCCTTCGTCGAAAGCCCCTATGGCGTCAGCAGCCAGCTCCCGGCCGGGATGCTCGTCAATCCGTCCGGCGGTACCGTCGCGGACGGCTGCTACAACCCGAACTGAGTGTCAGACGCAACGCCGCCGCGCACGATATCTCTCGTCGGAATGCCGGGCGGAGGCAAGTCCACCGTCGGCAGGCAACTCGCCAAGCGTCTCGGGCAGTCCGTCTTCGACACGGACGCCGTGATCGAGCGGCAACTGGGTGAACCGATCCGGAGCTATTTCGAGCGCGCCGGGGAAGCAAGCTTCCGGGACGTCGAGCAGCGCGTGATCGCCGAGCTGGCGGCGCTTCCGAGCGGCGTCATCGCCACGGGCGGCGGGGCCGTTCTTCGTGCGGAGAACCGGGCCGCGCTGAGAGACCGCACGACCGTGGTCTATCTCAGGTCGACGCCGGAAGAGCTCTTCCGGCGCCTTCGCCACGACACCCAGCGCCCACTGCTCCAGGTGCGCGACCCGCTGGCCAGGCTGCGCGAGCTCTACGCCCAGCGCGACCCGCTGTACCGGGAGACGGCGCATTTCGTGGTCGAGACCGGCCGTCCGTCGGTGCCGATGCTGGTCAACATGATCCTGATGCAGCTGGAGTTGGCCGGGCTGGTCGATCCGCGCACGGTCGCGCCGGGCGGGCCGCATCGCTGACGCGCCACCCGCCGCCCGTACACTTGTTCGCATGAATGCAGAGCAAGTACGGGCCGACCGGGTGCGCATCGATCTGGGCCGGCGAAGCTACGACATCGTCGTCGGGTCCGGCGTGCTGGACGATCCGGCCAGCTTCGAGGCGCTGCCGCCCGCGGCCGCGGCCATGATCGTCACCAACACCGCCGTGGCGCCGCTCTACGGCCGGCGCCTGCAGGGTTCGCTGTCGCGGCATCACGGCCGGGTGGCCGTCGTCGAACTGCCCGACGGCGAAGCGCACAAGAACTGGCAGACGCTCAACGCCATCTTCGATCGCCTGCTGAAGGAAGGCTGCGATCGCCAGACCACGCTGTACGCCCTGGGCGGCGGCGTCGTCGGCGACATGACGGGCTTCGCCGCGGCGTGCTACATGCGCGGCGTGCCCTACGTCCAGGTGCCGACCACGCTGCTGGCGCAGGTCGATTCGTCGGTCGGCGGCAAGACGGCGATCAATCATCCGCTGGGCAAGAACATGATCGGCGCGTTCTACCAGCCGGTGCGGGTGATCGCCGACCTGGACGTGCTGAAGACGCTGCCGCAGCGCGAGATCGCGGCCGGGCTCGCCGAGGTCATCAAGTACGGGCCGATCGCGGACGAAGCCTTCCTGGGCTGGATCGAGGCCCACGTCGAGGCCCTGGTGGACCGCGACGCGCAGGCGCTGGCCCACGCCGTCAAGCGCTCGTGCGAGATCAAGGCCTGGGTGGTCGGGCAGGACGAACGTGAATCGAACCTGCGCGCCATCCTCAACTTCGGCCACACCTTCGGCCACGCCATCGAGGCGGGCCTCGGCTACGGCGAGTGGCTGCACGGCGAGGCCGTGGGCTGCGGCATGGTGATGGCGGCGGAGCTGTCGGCGCGCCTGGGGCTGATCGACCGCGCCCGCGTCGAACGCATCGAGGCGCTGGTGCGCCGTGCCGGCCTGCCGGTGCGCGGCCCGCGCCTGGGCGCGGCGCGCTATCTCGAGCTCATGCGGCTGGACAAGAAGTCCGAGGCCGGCGACATCCGGTTCGTCCTGCTCGACGGGCCGGCCAGGGCCGTGGTGCGCGGTGCGCCCGATGCGCTCGTCGCCGACGTGATCGAGAGCCTGTGCGACGGTTGACGCCGTGGGCGTGATGCATCCCGCCGCCTGCCGGGCGGAAGACAGCCGCGGCCGCCGCCACGCCGAGCCCGCCGCCCCGACCCGCAACGACTTCCAGCGCGACCGCGACCGCGTGGTCCACTGCACGGCGTTCCGCCGGCTCGTCTACAAGACCCAGGTCTTCCTCAACCACGAGGGCGATCTCTTCCGCACCCGCCTCACGCATTCCCTGGAAGTGGCGCAGCTCGGGCGTTCGATCGCCCGCACGCTGGGCCTGAACGAGGACCTCGTCGAAGCGATCGCGCTGGCGCACGACCTCGGCCACACGCCGTTCGGCCATGCCGGGCAGGAGGCGCTCAACGACTGCCTGCGCCGGCGGGACGCGCAGAGCTCGGGCTTCGAGCACAACCTGCAGAGCCTGCGCGTCGTCGACCGGCTGGAGGAGCGCTATCCCGAGTTCGACGGCCTGAACCTCGGCTTCGAGACGCGCGAAGGCATCCTCAAGCACTGCTCGCGCGCGCGGGCGGAACGCCTGCTGGCCTCGGAGCCCGACGGCCCGGCGCGCCGCTTCGTCGACGACACCCGCCCGAGCCTCGAGGCCCAGCTGTGCAACCTCGCCGATGAGATCGCCTACAACACGCACGACATCGACGACGGCGTGCGCTCCGGCCTGCTGAGCATCGAACAGCTCGACGAGGTGCCGCTGTTCGCCCGGCTGCGCGGCGAGGTGTGCACGGCGTATCCCCGGCTGACCGGGCGTCGCGTGCTCTTCGAGACGCTGCGGCGGATGCTGTCGCAGCAGGTGTACGACGTGATCGACGCGACCCGCGCGGCGATCGAGGCCTCGGGCGTCGCGAGCCCCGACGAGGCGCGCCGGGCGCCCCCGCTGGTGCGGTTCAGCGCCGCCGCCGTCGCCGAGAGCGCGCCCCTCAAGGTCTTCCTGCGGACCCGGCTCTACCGCCATCCGCAGGTGAGCGAGACCACCGGCCGGGCGCGGCGCGTCATCCGCGACCTGTTCGCGGCCTACATCGACGGCGGCGAAGGTCCCGCCAGCGCGCCCGATGCGACGCCGTCCCGGCGCGCCCGCGACGTGGCCGACTACATCGCCGGCATGACCGACCGCTTCGCCTTGCGCGAGCACCAGCGGCTGACGGGCGAGCGCCTGTTCGACGATGCGCCGCCGGCCGACGGCGCCTCCTTCGGCCCGCCGCTCGACGTGCGGGCTCAAGGCTAGGCATGCGGCCCGCGCCGGCGACGCCGTGCGCCGCGGCTGGCCGCTCGCGGCGCCGCTGATGAAACAGCCCCCACGCTCACTTCGTTCGCTGCCCCCCGAGGGGGCGCGTCAGTGGCTTCGGGTCGCCGGGCGCCACTGAGATGGCCCGCTTGCCGCGCCTGGCGGTCGGCGGCCGCCTGCATCTGGTGGCGCAGAGCGGGCTGGCGGGCCAGCCGGTCTTCCGCGACGCGGTTGATCGCACGAACTACCTGGTGGCGCTGCGCGATGCCGCCAAGGAATGCCATGTCGCCGTCCACGCCTACGTGCTGCTCGATGACGAAGTGCAGCTGCTGCTCACGCCGGCGCAGGCGGCCGACCTGACGCGCGTCATGCAGAAGACCGCACGCCGGTACGTCGGGGGCTTCAACAGCCGGCATGCCTGCCGCGGCTCGGTATGGGGCGACCGGTTCCGCAGCACCGTGGTCGAGGCCGACACGTACCTCCTGCCGTGCATGGTGGCGATCGAGCAGGCGCCGGTGTGGCGCCAGCTCGTCGCCGCGCCGGACGAGTGGAAATGGTCGAGCGCCGCGCATCACCTCGGCCGCCGGGTCGATCCCCTGGTGTCCGCGCACCCCTTCCTGTGGCGTCTCGGAAACACGCCGTTCGAGCGCGAGGCCCGGTATCGGGAGATTCTGGAGCGTTCGCTCACATCGCGGGAGATCGAGCGGTTGTCGACGGCGCTCGCCCGGGGCTGGGCACTCGGCACCGAGGCCTTCGTCGAGGAGATCGAGCAGGCGGCGGCCCGCCGCGCCAGGCCGGCGGCGCGTGGCCGGCCGCGGGCTTTGGCCCAATAAAGTGTCCCCAATTAAAATCGCACCTTGATGGTGCAAGGAATAAATAGGGACACTTACGCCGTAAAACCGCTTGAGCCTCGGGGCTTCGTCACGTACGCTTCGCGTTATCCCTAGTCCTACGGAGTCCGCGATGCGTGACGTCGACCCCTCCCTGCCCGTTTCCGCCACGCCGCGCGAAGACGCCGAAGCCCACGGCCTGTACCGCGCCGCCAACGAGCACGACGCCTGCGGCGTCGGCTTCGTGGCCCACATCAAGGGACAGAAGGCGCACGGCATCGTCCAGCAGGGGCTGAAGATCCTCGAGAACCTCGACCACCGCGGCGCGGTGGGCGCCGACAAGCTGATGGGCGACGGCGCGGGCATCCTGATCCAGATCCCCGACGAGTTCTTCCGCGCCGACATGGCGGTGCGCGGCGTCGAGCTGCCGCCGCCCGGCGAATACGGCGTGGGCATGATCTTCCTGCCCAAGGAACACGCCTCGCGCCTGGCCTGCGTGCAGGAGCTGGAACGCGCGGTCAAGGCCGAGGGCCAGGTGCTGCTCGGCTGGCGCGACGTGCCGGTGGACCGCGACATGCCGATGTCGCCCACCGTGCGCGACAAGGAGCCGGTGATCCGCCAGCTCTTCATCGGCCGCGGCCACGACGTGATCGTGCCCGACGCGCTGGAGCGCAAGCTCTACGTCATCCGCAAGACGGCGTCGAGCGCCATCCAGGCGCTCAAGCTCAAGCACAGCCGCGAGTACTACGTGCCCAGCATGAGCTGCCGCACCATCATCTACAAGGGCCTGCTGCTGGCCGACCAGGTGGGCGGCTACTACCAGGACCTGCAGGACCCGCGCGTGGTCTCGGCCCTGGCGCTGGTGCACCAGCGCTTCTCCACCAACACCTTCCCCGAGTGGCCGCTCGCGCACCCCTACCGCATGGTGGCGCACAACGGCGAGATCAACACCGTCAAGGGCAACTTCAACTGGATGCGCGCCCGCGAGGGCGTGATGAAGTCGCCGGTGCTGGGCGACGACCTGAAGAAGCTCTACCCCATCAGCTTCGAGGGTCAGAGCGACACCGCCACCTTCGACAACGCGCTCGAGCTGCTGACGATGAGCGGCTATTCGCTCGCGCACGCCGCGATGATGATGATTCCCGAGGCCTGGGAGCAGCACACGACGATGGACGAGCGCCGCCGCGCGTTCTACGAGTACCACGCCGCGATGCTCGAGCCCTGGGACGGCCCGGCCGCCATGGTGTTCACCGACGGCCGCCAGATCGGCGCCACGCTCGACCGCAACGGCCTGCGCCCGGCGCGCTACATCGTCACCGACGACGACCTGGTGGTGATGGCCTCCGAATCCGGCGTGCTGCCGATTCCCGAGAACAAGATCGTCAAGAAGTGGCGCCTGCAGCCGGGCAAGATGTTCCTGATCGACCTGGAGCAGGGCCGCATCGTCGACGACGAGGAGCTCAAGACCCAGTTCGCCTCGGCCAAGCCCTACCGCCAGTGGATCGAGAGCGTGCGCGTCAAGCTCGAGGAGTTGCCCGCGGGCGCCGAGGCGCCGGCCTTCACCGAATCGCTGCTCGACCGCCAGCAGGCCTTCGGCTACACGCAGGAGGACATCAAGTTCCTGCTCAGCCCCATGGCGCAGGCCGGCGAGGAGGGCATCGGCTCCATGGGCAACGACTCGCCGCTGGCGGTGCTGTCGGACCGGGCCAAGCCGCTCTACAACTACTTCAAGCAGCTGTTCGCGCAGGTGACGAACCCGCCGATCGACCCGATCCGCGAGGCCATCGTGATGTCGCTCGTGTCCTTCATCGGGCCGAAGCCGAACCTGCTGGACATCAACGCCGTCAACCCGCCGATGCGGCTGGAAGTGCCGCAGCCCGTGCTCGGCTTCGACGACATGGCGCGGCTGCGCGACATCGAGCACCACAGCCACGGCAAGTTCAAGAGCCACGTGCTCGACATCACCTACCCGCTCGCCTGGGGCGACGAGGGCGTGGAGGCGAAGCTCGCCTCGCTGTGCGCCGAGAGCGTGGACGCGATCCGGGGCGGCAGCAACATCCTCGTCATCAGCGACCGCGGCATGGACCGCGAGCACATCGCCATCCCCGCGCTGCTGGCGCTGTCGGCCATCCACCAGCACCTGGTGCGCGAGGGCCTGCGCA